>CAVORV010000015.1:0-111251 GCA_963698685.1 uncultured Alphaproteobacteria bacterium | reverse complement strand
CGTATTGCCGTTGGCGTTTTCATTGCCATTGCCATTGGCGTTCTCGTTGGAGTTGCCGTTCTCGTTGCCGTTGGCGTTCTCATTCCCGTTGGCATTGTCATTGCCATTGGTGTTCGTGCTGTCGTTGTCCGACGTGTTGAACGCCTCGTTGGTGTTCGTGTTGGTGTTGTCACTCGTCGAGGTCTGGTTCTGATCCTGGTCCTGCGTCTGGTTCTGTTCCTGGTTCTGCTCCCAGATGTACTGGGAATCTCTTCTTCTGGCCATTTTCCGTGTCTCCATTCAAGACGCCGGCTTCGCCACTCGTCATCTGCAAGGTGGCACTCGGCTCGACGTGAACTCTGATTCGTTGGCTTGAAAATCGGAACGGCCCGACGCGCTCGCGGCCGCGGCGTTCCTTCATGTCTCGCGATATCCGGTTCCCGTACCCTCCGCGCCTCGCCCGAGAATCGATGGTTTCCGGAATCGTTCACGAAACGACTTCACCCGGCACCGTTCGAGCCTGGACCTGTGCGCCGCCACCCCACGTGGACAACTGCGAAAAGGATGCGCTCGCAGCCCGAGTCCCGGAAGCCGGACAATGGATGTAGATCGGGAGGCGGAACCATAACCTCATGATTCCGAAACCCAAGCACGGGCGTGCCGCCCGGCCGCGCTCCTCGTTTCGGGTATTCACACCATCGTCGCGCCATCAGTGCGGACCCTTCGGCGACCTGCCTGATGGAACGGTCTAGACCCCGATAACGCCGCCCGCGCCGGATCGGACGCCATCCGTCAATCCTGTCGGGGAAATCTCCAAGCTCGACTAGTCGGAACGATCTATTCTCCGACAGCCCGCTCTGTGGTAACGTCAAAAAAATTTTAAGAAATTTACGGAGGCCCGTCTATCGGGCCGGGGCATTTCATAAGGCGAAACCTCAACAGAGCGGCACCTCCTGGTGGGGGAGGGAAATATTTGGGGGGATGATTGATGTCTGGTACAGACAACGGCGCAGCTTTGCGCCTTTCAACTGGTGCGGCGGCGCGGACCACGATGAGGATCGTTTTCATCGGCACCCGCCATGCCTTTTCCAACTGCATGGCGCGGACGGTGGCCCGCGAGATCGAAGACGCCGATGTCGCGCGTTTCGAGGATCTCGGTGAATTCCTCGCGACGTCGTCCGAGCCCAGCGACGCGGCCCGGCTCGTCTTCATCGATCCGAAATGCGCCGCCAACCTCTTGCGTCTCACGGCGGATCAGCTCGCGCGGTTCGGCACGGCGACCCGCGCCGTCGCATACGAGGACCCGTCGGAGATTTCACCCATCTTCGCGCGGCTGCGCACGGACGCTCGAATTACGGGATTTCTGCCGATGCGGGTCCGCCTCGACATCTGGCTCTCGATCATTCGGCTTCTCGCGAGCGGAGGCAGCCATGTGCCCGACGAGCTTGTCGAGCATGCGGCGGCCAACGGCGCCGCGCCGACTGCCTCGGAAGGAGCCAGTCTCGACACGCTGACCCCGCGCGAGAACGAGGTGCTCCAACTCGTCGCCCAAGGCATCCAGAACAAGAACATCGCCACGACGCTCGCTCTGTCCGAACACACGGTGAAGCTTCACATTCATCACATCATCTCGAAACTCGGCGTCAGCAACCGGACCGAGGCGGCGGCGCATTTTTTCGAACGGTTGAGAGCCTGAGAGGTCGCCAGCGTGGACGTCGCGCCCCTGCCGCCACTTGACGGACAGCTCCGGAAGCTGCTGCTCCGGGTAGGTCAGCTCAACTACTCATGGACCAACACCGAAAGCCTGCTGATCCACCTGATCGCCGGCCTCGCCGGCGTCGACAAGGAAACCGCGACGGTGGTCTTCCTGACTCTCAATACGACCCGGGCGCGCTTGGATCTGGTCGAACGCCTCGCGAAACTCGACCGGACTTTGGAAGAAGTGCGGAACGAAGTTCTGGCCGCGACCCGCGAGCTGGCTGGCAAATCCGCGCTGCGCAACAAATACAATCACTGCATCTACTCTTTCGACCCGCAATTCGGCACGCTGAATACCATCCTGATGCGGATTTCGGATCGACGGGGCGACATCCGTTACGGCAAGACCGAACCCGTGGATGAGCGCGAAATGGCGAATCTCGAAGTCGCGATCACCGGAATCCAGAGACTCAACCTTAAAATCTGGGACCTGATCCGGAAAAACGGATTTCCTCTCTAGAGGGCACCTCGATAAATCACGCTTTTCGACCGTGCTTGAGCGGCACCCGGCTCCAGTAAGCGCAACACGGCCCCGAGCGCAGGCTGATCTGCGGCTCTGACGCTGGCGTTCAGCCGGCATGGCGACATCGTCGGCGTGGATCTCGTCGAGGTCGCCCCCGAGTACGACCGCACCGGAACGACTGCGATCCTCGCGGCGCAATTGCTGATGAACCTCATAGGCCGGATTGCGGCCAACAGGAGCCGCTGATCCTGCGTTACCCGCGCTCAGTGAATTGCCTCCTTGGCGCAAGTCATGACGGAACGTCCGATCGACTTCGCCGGGCGAGGAGGTCGATCCCAAAACCAGCGTCTTCGACCTCCCAGTATCGGACACGGTTCGGACACGACTCGTGACGCCCCGGAGGGGAGATATGCGCAAAAGTTGGTGACGCCTGATCAAGCGGCGGTTTGAAGGTGGCGGAGACCGTCGCGGAACTCAACCCCTGCGATGACCTCGGGGAGGCGGTTCTGACCGTCGAGTTTGCGCCATTTCTTCTGCGCGGACATCATCAGCTTGAACGTCATGGCCAGACCGGTCTTGCGGCTGAGGCACCCCTTGGTGCGTTTCGTGCGATGCCGGACAGTGGCGAAGGTGCTCTCGATCGGGTTCGACGTCCGGATGTGCTTCCAGTGTTCGGCCGGGAAGTCGTAGAAGGTCAGGAGCGCGTCGCGATCCTTGACCAGCTTGGCGACCGCCTTGTCCCATTTCACGCCGTAGGTTTCGACGAAGAAATCGAAGGCGACGTTTGCTGTGGCTTTTGTCTCGGCCTGCCAGATGTCGTGCAGATGCGCCTTTGCCTTGGCCTGCACCGATTTCGGCATCGCGTTCAGCACGTTCATGGTCTTGTGGAGCCAGCACCTCTGCTCCTGCGTCGTGCCGAAGACCTCGCGCAGCGCCGTCCAGAACCCGAGCGCGCCGTCGCCGATGGCGAGCTTGGGATCCTGCCTCAGGCCGCGGCGTTTGAGGTCGAGCAGCACCTCGCGCCAGCTCTGGGTGCTTTCGCGGAAGCCGTCGGTCATGGCCAGCAGTTCCTTGCGGTCGTATTCATCCGCCCCGACGATCACCAGAACGCATTGTTTTTCCTCAGCCATCCGCGGCTTGAAGTAAACGCCATCCGCCCAGATGTAGAGAAACCGCCGCGCGCCAAGGTCGCGCTTTTGCCAGGCTTCATAGTCCGTCCACCAGTCGGCCTTCAGCCGCGTGATGGTCTTGGCCGACAGGCCCCTGGCGTTCGGACCCAACAGGGCCTCCAAGGCTTCCGTGAAGTCGCCCGTGGACACGCCCTTGAGGTAAAGCCAAGGCAGAACTTCCTCGACCGACCTGGTCTTGCGCAGGTAGCGCGGCAGGATGCTGGGCGTGAAGGTGATCTTGTCCGTCCCGGGCGCGCGATCCCGCACGCGCGGCACCTTCACCGGCACCGGCCCCACGCCCGTCAACACGTCGCGTTCCGGCAGGTGACCGTGCCGGACCAGCCGCGCGCGACCGTCGGCAAGCCGGTTGTCGGCGAATGCCTCCAGCAACGCGGCCAGTTCCGCTTCGACCGCCTGCTCGATCAGTTTGCGCGCCCCGTCCCGGATCAGACCGGTGAGCGGATCCGGAGAAAATCCCCCTCTCGGCAGATTGCTCCGCAATCGCCTGCCGGCAATGGATGGATCAGGCAGCGTGGCGATGGTATCGTTCGACATGTGGCATATCCCTTTCTCGGCTGAGAATTGACGGCGCTTCGACACCGCCATGACATGCCGCCCCTCAGGGCATCACCAAATTTCGCGCGTTTCTCCCCGGAGGGGCACTCCGGGGCGTCACGATAAGGTGTTGATCTTGTGTAGTATTCTGGTTGCGGGGACCTGATGGCACCGAGCGTTTACCTCCGGCGCGCAGGGAATGCAGAGTTTTGCGGAGCGGTCACTCGCTGCTTGGCGCTTTGGTCTTAGCGCCTTACCGCAACGTGTGCCGGCGCCTTACGCTTGCCGGACGGCCCTCGATGTCCAGTTGGCTGTCGTTGCGCTTCTTGCGCGAGACGACTTTGCCTTTTGAGATCACAGCGAGGCGGTCGGGTCTCAGGCGCAGCGCCTCGACCGGATCGCCGGCGTCGAGAACGACGAGCGACGCCGTGTCGCCCTCCGCCAACCCGTAGCCCTCAAGGCCCACAATCGACGCGTTTTCCTTCGTGACCATCTCGAAGCATCGCCGCATCTCCTGCGGCGATGTCATCTGCGCCACGTGAAGGCCCATGAACGCGACGTCGAGCATGTCGCCGGTCCCGAGGCTGTACCAGGGATCGCGCACGCAATCCTGCCCCCAGCCTACGGTGATTCCGTTGGCCTGCATCTCCTTCACCCGGGTCAATCCGCGACGCTTCGGATACGTGTCGTGACGGCCCTGCAGGACGATGTTGATCAGCGGGTTGGGGATAGCCGCGATCCGGGCTTCGGCGATCAGCGGCAGCAGCTTCGAGACGTAGTAGCTGTCCATAGAGTGCATCGACGTGAGGTGCGATCCCACAACGCGGCCTTGAAGACCGAGCCGCCGGGTCTCGAAGGCCAGCGTCTCGATATGCCTGCTCATCGGATCGTCGGTCTCGTCGCAATGAATATCAACCGGCAGGCCGCGTTCGGCCGCGAGTTCGCATAGGGCCCGCACCGAAGCGCGGCCATCCTCCATCGTGCGCTCGAAATGCGGAATGCCGCCCACCACATCGACACCCATGTCGAGCGCCCGGACGACGTTCCGCTCGCCGTTCGGCGCGCGGTAGAGGCCGTCCTGGGGAAAGGCCACGAGCTGTAGGTCGAGATAGGGTCTCACGCGCTCGCGCACCTCCAGCATCGCCGTCACCGTGTTCAGATGATCCGGCGTGGTGTCCACGTGGCTCCGGATCGCAAGGAGCCCCATGGAGACTGCCCAATCGCAATATGTCAGAGCGCGGTCCACCATCTCGTCCACCGTCGCGGTCTCGCGCAATTCGCCCCAGAGCGCGATGCCTTCGAGCAGCGTGCCCGACGCGTTGATCCGCGGCGTGCCGTAGCTCAGCGTCGCGTCCATGTGGAAATGCGGATCGACGAAGGGCGGGCTGACGAGGTCTCCCTGCGCGTCGATCGCCTCGCCGGCCGTCGAGCCCGACAGATCACCCACGGCCGCGATGGTGGCGCCGGTGATGCCGATATCGGCGACCCGCCCATCCGGCAGGCTGCCGCCGCTCACGAGGATGTCGAACTCGGCCATCAGCGCTGTCCGCGATTGTAGGGCACCATCAGCGCGTCGGGCACTTCGGCGCGGCGCGACATCAGCACGAGGGCCGCGATCGACAGCACATAGGGCACCATCAGGAAGATCTGGTAGGGGATCACCGCACCCAGCGGCGTCTGCTGCATCCGGATCTGCAAGGCATCGAAGGCCGCGAAGAACAGCGCGCCGAGCAGAGCCTTGCCCGGCCGCCACGCCCCGAAGACCACCAGCGCGATGCAGATCCAGCCCCGTCCGTTCACCATTTCGAAGAAGAACGACGAAAACGCCGAGATCGTCAGGAACGCGCCGCCGACCGCCATCAGCCCGGAGCCGACGATCACCGCCCCCATGCGGATCGCCGTCACCGACAGCCCCTGCGCCTCGACCGCCGAGGGGTTCTCGCCCGCCGCCCGAAGTGCGAGGCCCAGCGGCGTGCGGTAGAGCACCAGCGCCACGAGACCGGCGACGGCGACGGCGAGATAGGTCAGTGCCGTCTGCGAGAAGAGCGCCTCGCCGAAGAACGGCAGGTCCGAAAGCACCGGAATGTCGAGCGGCTGGAACGGCTCGATCCGCGGCGGCGAGGTCACCTCCGGCAGCGCGAGCCGGTAGGCGTAATAGGCGGTGGACGTGGCCAGCAGCGTCACGCCGAGCCCCACCACATGCTGCGACAGCCCGAAGGGAACCGTCAGCGTCGCATGCAGCAGCCCGAACAGCATGCCTGACGCCATCGCGACCATCACGCCCGGCCAGAGACCCATCCCGGCATAGACCGCGATCCAGCCGGTGAAGGCCCCGATGACCATGATCCCCTCGATGCCGAGGTTCAGCACGCCCGCGCGCTCGCAGATCAGCTCGCCCATCGTCGCGAAGATCAGCGGCGAGGCGATCCGAAGCACGGCCCCCCAGAAGCTGGCCGACAGCAGGATGTCGATGACCTCCATCCCTTCAGCCTCGCACGATGTTGAAGCGCGTCAGCAGCAGCGCCAGCACCATGAAGAGTAGCGCCGTGGCGAGCGAGATGTCGGCAATGTAGGTCGGCACCTCGGCGGCGCGGCTCATGCTGTCGGCCCCCACGAAGACGCCCGCCACGAAGATCGCCGAGACGATCACGCCTAGCGGATGAAGAAGGGCCAGCATGGCGACGATGATGCCGGTGTAGCCGAACCCCGGCGACAGATCGAGCGTGAGGTTCCCCTTCAGCCCCGTAACTTCGGAAAACCCCGCCAGCGCCGCGAGCCCGCCCGACAGCAGCGCCGTCTTCACGAAGACCCGGTTCACCGGAATGCCGGCGAAGCGCGCGGCATCCGGGTTCTGACCCACAGCGCGGATCTCGAAGCCGAGCGTCGTCCTGACCTGGACGAACCAGACCCCCAGAGCCGCGAGGAGCGCGAGCCCGAAGCCCCAGTGCAGCCGCAGCCCCTCGACGATGCGCGGCAGGCGCGCGTCGGGCGGCAGGGATTCGGATTTGGGCCAGCCCATACCCATAGGATCCTTCATCGGACCCTCCAACATCATCGAGACGAAAAGCAGCATGATGAAGTTGAAGAGAAGCGTGGTCACGACCTCGTCGACCCCGAGCCGCACCTTCAGGAGCACCGGCCCGAGCAGCACCAGCGCCCCGGCGAGCAACGCCGCGATCGCCATAGCCGGGAGGGCTACCCAACCGGGCAGCCCCAGCTGCGTGCCCACGAGAACGGCCACCAGGGCACCGGCGTAAAGCTGCGCCTCCGCCCCGATGTTCCACAGCCGCGCCTTGAACGCGACGGTAATCGCGAGCCCGGTGAAGATGAGCGGCGTCGCGCGGTTGAGGGTCTCCAGCACGGCGAATTTCGACCCCACCGCTCCCTTGAGGATCAGCCCCAGCGCCGCGAAGGGATCGGCCCCCGCCAGCATCACCAGAACCGATGCCACCAGCGTCGTGAGCGCCAGCGCGGCCGCCGGCAGGCCCAGCGTGCGGGCGAAGCTGCGCGCGGCGACGGGCTCAAGCCGCATGCTCGAACCCCTGACCGGCCATCCAGACACCCAGCTCCGCCGGCGTTTTCGAGCCGCGGGCGAAGCCCGGCGAGAGCCGGCCTTCGGACATCACATGGACCACATCCGCAAGGGCGAGGATCTCGTCGAGATCCTCCGAGATCAGCAGCACCGCCGCGCCCGCATCCCGCGCCGCGATCAGCCGCTTCTGGACATAGGTGAGCGCGCCAATGTCGAGACCGCGTACAGGCTGGTTGGCGAGCAACACCCTGGGCCCGGCCTCCATCACCCGCCCGAGAATGAGCTTCTGTATGTTGCCGCCCGAGAGCAGCCGGATGCGCGTGTCCGGCCCCGGGCAGCGCACGTCATAGTCCTTGATGATCTCCTCGGCGTGCTGCCGCGCTGCTGCCCAGTCCATGATCCCCGCCTGGCTGAAGGGGGCTGCGTTGTAGCGCTCGAGCACCGCGTTCTCGGTCAGGGTGAAATCAGCCACCGAGCCCAGCGAATGCCGGTCCTCCGGGATCCGCCCCACTCCTGCGTCGAGCGAGGCACGTGGCGACCAGTCCCCGACCGGCGCGCCGCCCACCAGCATCGCGCCGCTCCCCGGCGCAGCGAGGCCGCCGATCAGGTCGGCGAGCGCGCCCTGTCCGTTGCCCGACACGCCTGCGATCCCGATGATCTGCCGTTCGCGCAAGCAAAGGCTCACCCGGGCGAGGCCGACCCGGCGCCCCTCGGCCTCAGTCGACACGTCGCGCAGCTCGAAGAGCACCTCGCCGGGTGCCAGCACCTCGGCCTTCGGCAGCGCCACCTCGGCGCCCACCATCATCTCCGCGAGCCCGTGCCGGTCGGTGTCCCGGGTCGCCACCTCGCCGACCAGACGGCCGTGCCGGAGCACCACGACCCGCTCCGAAATCGCCATCACCTCGTGGAGCTTGTGCGAGATGAAGATCACCGAAAGCCCGCGCGCCAGGGCTTTCCTCAGCGTGTCGAACAGCGCCTCGCTCTCCTGCGGCGTCAGCACCGCCGTCGGCTCGTCGAGGATCAGGATCCGCGCGTCCCGGTAGAGCGCCTTCAGGATCTCGACCCGCTGCCGCTCGCCCACCGAGAGCGTCTTCACCCGCGCGTCAAGCCGCACCGAGAGCCCGAAATCCCGGGCGAGCGCATCGAGCCGGGCCCGCGCCGCCGCCTCGCCCAGCCCGGCGCGCCAGAGCGGTCGCGTGCCGAGGATCACGTTCTCGAGCACGGTCATGTTCTCGGCAAGCGTGAAATGCTGGTGCACCATACCGAGGCCCGCCGCGAGGGCGGCCCCCGGCGCGCCGGGCGGCAACGGTCGCCCGAACGCCTCGACCGAGCCCGAATCTGCCGTGTAATGGCCGAAGAGGATGTTCATCAGCGTCGTCTTGCCCGCACCGTTCTCGCCAAGAAGGGCAAGGACCTCGCCCTCATGGAGGGCGAAGCCGATATCCTCGTTGGCCGCCAGCCGGCCGAACCGCTTGGTGATCCCGGCCAGCCGCAGCACGACCCTCCGGGACGCATCCGTCGCCATCAGGACGACGTGGGCTCTTCGTCATTGATCTCCGTCACGAAGGCGCCCGACAGGATCGCCGCCTCACGCTCGGCTACCAGATCCATCGCCGCCTGCGGCACCTTGCCCTCGAAGGTCCCGAGCGGCGACAGCGAACAGCCGCCCTCCTTCATGAAGCTGTAGATCCCGTAATTCGCCGCCGTGAACGAGCCGTCGGCGACCCGAGCGAGGGCTGCATCGAGCGTCGGCTCGAAATGCCAGAGCGCCGAGGCGACCACGGTGTCGGGATAGTCGGGCTGGGTGTCGATCACGTTGCCGATCGCGAGGATGCCCCGCTCCTGCGCCGCGTCCGAGACGCCGAAGCGTTCGGCGTAGAGCAGGTCGGCCCCGGCCTCGATCATCGCGAAGGCGGTCTCCTTGGCCTTCGGCGGATCGAACCACGAGCCGATGAAGCTGACTTGGAAACTCGCATCCGGCGAGGTCTCGCGAACTCCCGCAATGAACGCATGCATCAGCCGGTTCACTTCCGGAATCGGGAAGCCACCGACCATCCCGATATTGCCGGTCTCCGTCATCGCACCCGCGATGATGCCCGAGAGGTAGGACGCGTCCTGGATGTAATTGTCGAAGACGCCGAGATTCGGATAGGCCGGGTCCTCGAGAAAGGACGAGCCGAGCAGGAACGCCGTGTCGGGATAATCGAGCACCACTTCGCGCGCTTCCTGCTCGACCCCGAAGATCTCGCCGACGATCAGTTGCACACCCTGCTCGGCATATTCCCGCATCACACGGGGATAGTCGGTATTGGCGGTGTTCTCGGAGAAGGTGTAGCTGATCCGCCCGGCGGCCTGCGCCGCTTCGGCGGCGGCGTGAATGCGACCGACCCATTGCTGCTCGACCGGCACGGTGTAGATCCCGGCGACGCTGATGGGATCCTGCGCGAAGAGACGGTTCGGCGCCAGTCCCAGCCCCGCGGCCGCTGCTGCGCCACCGGCTCCCAAAAGCAGCTGCCGTCTGCGCATGCCTGTGGTTGTAAAGGTGTTTCTTTGCATGGTTTCCCCCTGTTCCGAATTCCGTCCAGCCACCAATTCCTGCGCATGGTTGCCGAAATGAACAGCGCGGCAATGGTCCGATAGCCACGAATGTAGATGAATGCGCAGAAACTGCGCAATGGCTCTGTGATGTTGACAGCTTTGCACGCGAAACCTGCCCCGCGCGGCGGTAAGGTCCAGATCATCGCAACCGCCTGCGGGACACTAGCGGATTGAAATCCGTGTCAGCCACGTGGACTGCCCCCCATTTCGTCCGGACAGTCCGGCATGATCATGGAAGGCCCAAGCCTGTGCTTGGGGACATGCTTATGCCCAACGAGAACCACCACCGCGTCGAGGTGATCACTGGCCTTGCCGGACGTCGCTACTGGCCGTCTCACGAGAAGCTGCGCATCATCGAGGAAAGCCTCATGCCGGGGGAATCCGTCTCCGCCGTCGCGAGGCGGAACGGCGTGGCTCCGAACCTCCTGTTCCGGTGGCGCCGGCTGATGGACGAGGGGGGTGCCATGGCCGTGGGATCGAACGAGCCGGTGGTCGCCGCCTCCGAGGTTCGCAAGCTGGAGGACAAGGTACGCGCCTTGGAACGCATGCTTGGTCGCAAGACCATGGAGAACGAGATCCTGCGCGAGGCGCTGGACCAGGCACGGGCAAAAAAACAGACGTGGCATCTGCCGTCGCCGCCCAGGGGCGGTTCCCGGTGAGCCGCGCGGCCGAGGTTCTGGAGGTGAGCCGGTCCCAACTCCATGCGCGGGCATCCGGCGCGGCCAGGGCCCGCGGGGTCTACATCAAAGCGGAAGATGCCGCCCTGCTGCCTGCGATCCGCCGTCTCGTCGATCAGCGCCCGACCTACGGCTATCGTCGCCTCACGGCCCTTCTGAACCGAGAGCGCCGCGGTCTTGGGCTGGAGCCGGTCAATCGCAAACGGGTGCTGCGCATTCTCGGCCAGCACGGCCTGACGCTCGAGCGATCCACCGGCCGGCGGGAAGGCCGCGTCCATGACGGCAAGGTCGCGGTCATGGCATCGAACATCCGCTGGTGCTCGGATGCGTTGGAGATCGGCTGCTGGAATGGCGAGCGCGTCCGCATCGCCTTCATCATCGACGCCTTCGACCGCGAGATCATCGCCCACGCCGCAGTTGCGGGTGCCGGGATCTCCGGCTCGGACATCCGCGACATGATGCTCGCCGCCGTCGAGCGCCGCTTCGGAACCGACCGCGCCCCGCAGGCGATCGAGCATCTTTCAGACAGCGGCAGCTGCTATACCGCCAAACAGACACGCGACTTCGCCGCCGCCTTGGGTCTCACCCCCTGCTTCACGCCGATCCGGTCACCCGAGAGCAACGGGATGAGCGAGTCCTTCGTGAAAACCCTCAAGCGCGACTACGTCCGCGTCACGCCCTTGCCCGACGCCGCCACGGTGCTCGGGCTCGTCCCCGGATGGATCACCGACTACAACACGGTCCATCCTCACTCCGCGCTCCGCATGCGCTCGCCAGCCGAGTTCCGCGAGGCGCTCAACCCCAGCCGGACTGTCCGGTGAAACGGGGGGCACTCCAGCCGACATCCGACGCTATCCGTCGCGCCGACGAAGCTTCGATGCCGAGAGACGGTATCGATGGCGGCAGCGCGAAGCAGCGGCGATCGGGGTCTCGGCGCGCGAGACGCCAGTATCCGAGCGCGTTGAGGACAGCGGCCCGGACGGTATCGATCAAGATCGCCTGCAGCTCCTCTCGGATCAGAGACGCGAGATCGACGATCGGAGCGCCGGCGAGGACTAACATTGCGGCGGATCTCGCTGCAGCGCGACGGGCATCGGCAGGCGCTTTCCTCATGCGGCCAGAGGTGGCGCGGGTCGTCCGCGCCCCGGCGCTTGCCCGCGACGGAGAACGGCTGGCACGGATAGCCCGCAGTGACGATGTCCACCGCGTCGCGCCAAGGGCGGCCGTTCGAAGGTAGCAACGTCGTCCCAGACAGGTGCGCGATCCAGGGCCGCGTCTTCCATCCGCGCCACGAGGATGGCCGCGGCGTAGGCGTCCCGCTCGACGTGACTCGCAGTGCGATATCCGGGGCATGCGAGGTGCAGACCGAGGTCGAGCCCGCCGGCGCCCGAGCAGAGCGAGAGGCCGAACAGGCACGCGTCGCCGGCTCCGGCAGGCAGACCGGAGGGAGGTAGAGCCACGCCATCCACGTCGTCAGGCCGCGTGGGCCCCCTCGGCCGCGGGCGGGGTCTCGCCCAGCCGCTCGGCCTTCACTTGCGTGAAGGTCCGACCATCCCCGTCGAGGATGGCGTCCTTGCCGGTCTCGGCTTGCCAGCGCTCGACGGCGACATCGACATAGGCGGGGCTGTCCGATGAAGGGGAGGCTGATCCCGGTGGGCCGATGTCCGTCCCTGGCGACACAGGCGCGACGAGGCTGAGAGCCGGAAGGAAGGCGTGCCCCGCGAGGGTTGCGGGAAAGGTTTCTTGGGCCGCCGCGGGCGCGGCCGCGGCGATGAGGGCGAGGGGCAGTAGACGGAAGGTCATGAGGGGGTCTCCGCTATGGGTGAGGCCTCATGCCCGGAGCAGGTCACACCCGAGTGACGAGGGTGCAAAGATTCTGCAACTGAAGCCCCTGGCCCCACTCCGGGCCGAAGCCGAGGCGGGGCGACTGTGCGGGCCTGCTGGATCCGACAAGCCGAGGCGGGGCGTCAACGAAAGTCCACAGGTCTGTCATGCCGGCGTTACTCCGCGTGGGGATCACGATCCAGTCGCGGGTCCCTGTCTCGGAGGATGGCGCGGCCGATCCTATCGATGGAGCAAGGCATGAAGGATTTCGAGGGAGACTATCCCGACCACAAACTCGCCCCGTATTTCGAGCACGGCGACGAGCCGCAGTGCAACACTTCGGGAAACCGCAACTTCTACGAGGTGATGGACGCACATGTGAAGCGCCGCAGCTTCCTGATGGGCGGGCTCGCCGCGATCTCGACGGGGATTTTCGGCGCCGGGCTGTCGGCGCGGGGCGCACTGGCGCAGGGCACCGCGACAGGCGGGGTTCTGGGCTTCGCGCCTGTCCCGGTGAGCGTAGAGGACACCGTGGTCGTTCCGGCGGGCTACAAGGTGCAGGTGCTGGGGGCCTGGGGCACGCCGATCACGGGCGACATGCCTGCCTTCTCATCCGCCAACGCGGGCGCGGACCAGGGTATGCAGGTCGGTATGCATCATGACGGGATGCACTACTTCGGGATCGACGGGTCGTCGGAGGACGGGCTGATCGTCGTGAACCACGAATACATCGAGCCGCGGTTCCTGCACGCCGAGAAGTGGAAGGGGCAGGCCATCGACGCGGATTCGGTCGTCTACACGTCGGACGGCAAACGAGAGGACGATGACGTCCTGAAGGAGATGAACGCGCATGGCGTGTCGGTCTACCGCACCACGCAGCAGGCGGACGGAACCTGGGCCATCGTGCAGGACCCGCACAACCGCCGGATCACTGCGCTTACGCCGATGGAGATCGCCGGGCCGGTGCGCGGGTCGGATCACATGAAGACCAAGTATTCGCCCGATGGGGCCATGACCCGCGGCACCGTCAACAACTGCGCCTACGGCGTGACGCCGTGGAACACCTACATGGCCGCGGAGGAGAACTGGGCGGGCTACTTCTCGAACACCGGCGAGCAGCCGCGCGAGCAGAAGCGCTACGGCGTGTCGGACGATCCGAAGGGCGGACGCTACGGCTGGCGCCTCGCCGCGTCGGGGGCGGACGAGTATGTCCGGTTTAACGCTTCGGCCACGGGCGCCACAGCGACCGACGACTACCGCAACGAGCCCAACGCGTTGGCGCGCCGCCTCGGCTCGGGCATCCGTTGCCCGGCAGGTGAATGGAACATTCACCGGGAGGGGGCTTGCCGGGCGGCCTGCGGAAATGAACCTTGGAAACCGGCCCGGCCCTGGCGATGCGCTTCTCGTTCTTCGCCGAGCGACAGGCGGTGTCGGCCCAGACCGATGAGGCGGTGTCCGAGCGATCCGGCAGGCCGCCAAGTTCGCGGCCATCGCATCGCGCGGCGTCAGTCACCGACCGGGTGCGGATGAACCGATACCGGCGATCCGCGCCGATATGGCTCTTGCAGCCACAGGCTGGCGTGGCGACCTCCATCATCAAAGAACCATCGGGACGCCTCTTGCGGCGACCTCGTTTAAGGGTCCGGCGGCCGTCTCGGTCTTTCCGGCGAAGCTTCGCCGGCCTGGCCTCCCATTCCTCCGGAATGCGCCCGGCCTTCAGGTCGTCCTTCTCGGCCTCGGTGTTCCGTTGCCGGGGCGCCTCAATGATCGAGGCGTCGATCATCCGGCCTCCCATCGCGAGGCAGCCCCGCTCCTTCAGATGCGCGTCGAAGCGGGCGAACGGAACATCCGCCGCCTTGGCTTTGGTCGGATGTCCGCGGAACAGCCGGATCGTCCGCGCATCCGGAATCCGGCCATGAGGATCAAGCCCAGGGAACCGCATGAAGCTGAGACGGTCCCGCCTCTCGGCGATTGCAGGCAATCGCCTGCCGGCCAACGGAATCTGGAACTCGGTCCGCCCGTCCGCCAACCCGCAGAGCGCCTGCAGGATCAGAACCTTGAACATCAGCACCGGGTCCATGGGCGGCCGACCGCCCTTCGACCTGTCCGAACGGCGCGCCGCCGCATCCGGATCGCCACGGAACATCTCGAAATCCACCACCGACGCGAGCCGCTCCAGCGGATCGCCCGTTTCAGACGGCGCCGCATGCCGCTCATCCAGATCAAACAGTCCCGGCTGCCCAGCCATCAACCCCTCCATCCCTGAAAAATGGAGCCGATCGAATCACCGACGTCGCGATTTGGCGAGGTTTTCAGAAGCGTCCATTTGTGGGTAACTGAAAGCCTCGCCGGACCTCTACATACGGTACTTCAATGCCGTGTGGGGGCACCATAAGATTCGACGCGCGATCGCGGGGTACGGGGATCCGCCCACATCCTCGTGCGCGGTCAGAACGGCCAGTTTTGCGGCGCGACGCCCACCGCGCGCGCGAAGAACCGCCCCCTCATCGGCGACCCGGACTTCCAGAAATTGCCGAACCCGCAGCCGCCCCGCCCCGTCACCAGCGGATTGGCCGCCGTCGCGGCGGAGGTCATGAACGCGCCGGCTGCGAAGATGGCCGCGCATATCAGAACCGGCCGAGACGACCGACCCATCCGGCGCGCCGACACCACCGGGATCGGAATGACGATCACCAGCGGCCGGCCACAGCCTGATGAACGTCCTCACGCCGCCCGAAATCCATCCGGCGATCCTGGTCGGCTTGGCCGACCGCGACGGACCTTGGACCGGAGGCCGGTCGGGTGTATCCGTCAGACGGCGCCGTTTCGAGGCGGGTCGTGCACCCGGTCCGGCGCCCGAGGAACCGGATCATGACGGACGCGCGCATGCCCGAACGGGCCAGAGTGGTGATCATCGGCGGCGGCGTGATCGGCGCGAGCGTCGCCTATCACCTGACGCGGGAGGGTTGGACGGACGTCGTCCTGCTCGAACAGGGGCGGCTCTCGGGCGGTACGACCTGGCACGCGGCGGGCCTGGTCGGCCAGCTTCGCAGCCATTCGAACATGACGTCGCTGATCCGCTATTCGACCAAGCTCTATGCCGAACTCGCCGGCGAGACGGGGCTGGAGACCGGCTGGAAAAACTGCGGCTCGATCTCGGTCGCGCGCACCGAGGACCGGATGATCGTCCTGCGTCGGACCGCCGCCTCGGCGCGGGCGCAGGGCGTGGAGTGCGAGATCATCGGCGCGGACGAGGCGGGGCGCCTCTGGCCGATGATGGAGACGCGCGATCTCAAGGGCGCGGCATGGCTTCCCGGCGACGGCAAGGCGAACCCCACCGACCTCACCCAGTCGCTGGCCAAGGGCGCCCGCGACCGCGGCGCGCGGATCTTCGAGAAGGTCCGCGTGACCGGTATCCGGAAGCATGAAGGCAGGGTCACGGGCGTCGAGACCGATCAGGGCGCGATCGAGGCCGAGATCGTCGTGAACTGCGCCGGCCAATGGGCGCGCAAGGTCGGCCTGATGGCGGGCGTCGGCGTGCCGATGCATTCCGCCGAGCACATGTACGTGGTCACCGGCCGGATCGACGGCGTCACGCCCGACCTGCCGGTGATGCGCGACCCCGACGGCCACATCTACTTCAAGGAGGAGGTCGGCGGCCTCGTCATGGGCGGCTTCGAGCCGGAGGCGAAACCTTGGGGCATGGACGGCATCCCCGATGATTTCGAGTTCCAGCTTCTGCCCGACGACTGGGACCAGTTCGAGATCCTGATGGAGAACGCGCTGATCCGCGTCCCCGCGCTCGGGACGGCCGAGATCAAGCAGTTCTACAACGGCCCGGAGAGTTTCACCCCTGACGGCAACTTCATCCTCGGCGAGGCGCCGGAGCTGCGCAACTTCTTCGTCGGCGCCGGCTTCAACTCGGCGGGCATCGCGAGCGCCGGCGGCGCGGGCCGGGCGCTGGCCGAATGGATCGTGAACTGCGCGCCGACGATGGACCTCTGGCCGGTCGACATCCGCCGCTTCGCGCCATTCAACAACAATCCGCGCTTCCTGCGCGAGCGCGTCAAGGAGACGCTCGGCCTGCATTACGCCATGCCATGGCCGAACCGCGAATTCGAGACCGCGCGCCCGTTCCGCCGCTCGCCGCTCTACGACCGGCTCGCGGCGCGGGGCGCGGTCTTCGGCTCGAAGATGGGCTGGGAGCGGCCGAACTGGTTCGCGGCACCGGGCGAGCCGCGCGAGACGCGCTATGGCTTCGGACGCCAGAACTGGTTCGACGCGGTCGGGCGCGAGCATCACGCGACCCGGACCGGCGTGGCGGTGTTCGACGAGACGTCGTTCGCCAAGCTGCTGATCCAAGGCCCGGACGCGGCCGCCACGCTCGGCCGTCTCTGCGCCGCGGATGTCGACGTGGCGCCGGGGCGCACGATCTATACCGGCATGCTGAACGCGCGCGGCGGCTACGAGAGCGACCTGACCGCGATGCGTCTTGCCGAGGACGCGTACCTGCTGGTCACCGGATCGGCCCAACCCGTCCGCGACGCGGATTGGATCAGGCGAAACACGCCCGGCGGCGCCCGCGCGGTCCTTACCGACGTGACGCCCTCATGGTGCGTCCTGTCGGTCATGGGACCGTCGTCGCGCGACCTGCTTGCCCGGCTCACGTCGGCGGACCTCACAAATGCCGGGTTCCCGTTCGGTACGCACCGATGGATCGACTTGGGGGACGCCACGGTCCTGGCCAACCGCTTGAGCTATGTGGGCGAGCTCGGCTGGGAGCTGTACGTGCCGACGGAAATGGCGGCGGGCGTCTATGACGCCCTGCAAGAGACGGGCGGCGATCTCGGTCTTGTTGACGCCGGCTACTACGCGATCGAAGGTCTCCGCCTCGAAAAGGGCTTCCGCGCCTGGGGTCGCGAGCTGACCCCCGACGTTACACCTTGGGAGGCCGGCCTCGGCTTCGCCGTCGCGCTCGACAAGCCGGGCGGCTTCATTGGCCGCGAGGCGCTTCTGGCCGCCAGGGAAGCGGGCCCGCCCCGTCAACGGATCGTCCAGTTCGTGCTGGACGCGCCCGAGCCGACGCTCTGGGGCGGCGAACTGGTGCTGCGCGACGGTGCGCCTGCGGGCGAGATGCGCTCGGCCGCCTTCGGCCACACGCTCGGCCGCTGCGTCGGCCTCGCGTTGCTGGAATCCGCGGAAGGCATCGAGACCGATTTCATCCGGACCGGGACATGGGAGATCGACGTCGCGGGCCAAAACTGGACCGCGACCCCGCACCTCAAACCCGCCTACGACCCCTCCGCCACCCGCGTCCGCGCCGACGCGTCCGGCTGATCCTCCGCGACCTGCCGCCGCGCCACGTCGAGGAACGCGCCGATCAGCCGCCCCTTGGCGCGCTCGCGGCGGCAGATGATCGCCTCCTCCATGCGGATGTCGCAATCGGCCAACCGGATCGGCACGAGACGGCTGTCATTGTCGAACTCGGCCGTCGAGACGATGCCCACTCCGGCGCCGGCCGCCACGATCTCGCGTACCGCCTCGCGGCCCTCCGCCTCGATGTTCGACCCGAGCGCCAGACCCTTGGCCGCGATGGCCTCGGCGATCTTGCGACGGGTCATCGAGCCCTTCTCGCGCAGGACCAGCGGCTGACGCACCAGGTCCACCAGCGTGATCGCCCCGATCGTCGCCAGCGGATGGCCGCGCGCGACGAATGCGATCAGCGGCGTGGAACTGAGCCGGATCGCCTCGAACGCGCGGTCCGCCGGGATCCCGCCAAGCACGCCGATATCCGCCTCCCAGGCATGCAGGCGGGCCGTGACGGTCTCGGTGTTGCCCGCGTGGATTATGATGTCGACGCGCGGATGCAGTGCCCGAAACGCGCTGAGCACGTGGACGATGTGATGCGCCGAATCCGCGATGATCCGGAGCGAGCCCGACCGGAGCGCGCGCGACTCCGTCAGAAGTTCCAGCGCCTCGCTTTCAACCTCGAACAACCTGCGCGTGATCTCCAGCAGGTCGCGGCCCGCCGGAGTCAGCGAGATCTGCTTCTTGCGACGGTTGAAGAGGAGGACGTCGTACTCCTCCTCGAGCTTGCGGATCTGGTCCGAGATCGCCGGCTGCGTGACGTTGAGCGCCTCGGCCGCGCGCGAGAACCCGCCGCGGATCGCGACATGGTGGAAGGCGCGAAGCTGGACGTGGCGCATGGGGATTCCCGACGAGATTGGAACCGGAGCATAACTCCCGCTGATGCGTATATACAATCTGGCGGCTTGATCTATGGGTCGGATGCGCTTCAACTCGGCGCCCAGGACGCTCGCCGACCGTCGAGGCCCGAAGAAAGGACGTTCCCCCTTCCGATGAACCTTCCGCTCGTCGTCCTCAACATCGCCGGCGCCGCCGCGCTGCTCATCTGGGCGGTGCGGATGGTCCGCACGGGCGTCGAGCGGGCGCATGGCGCGGCATTGCGTCGGTTCGTGCGCCGCATCGGCGACGACCGCATCCGCGCGGCGGGAACCGGAACAATCATCGCGGTGCTGCTCCAGAGCTCGACGGCGGTGGCGATCCTGTCGGCGGGGTTCGCCGTGAGCGGGCTGCTCGGCACGGCGACCGGCCTCGCGCTCCTCCTCGGAGCCGATCTCGGGTCGGCGCTGGTCGTGCGGATCCTTTCGCTCGATCTGGGATGGCTCACCCCGGCGCTGATGGTCACCGGCGCGGCGCTATTTCTCAAAAGCGGCTCGCGCGCCGTCCGCCAGACCGGGCGCATCCTGATCGGAATCTCGCTGATCCTGCTGTCGCTCAAGCTTATCGGCGAGGCGACCGCGCCGCTCCGCGACGCCGGCGCGGCCCCCGCCATCGTCGAGTACCTCCGGCGGGATTTCATCACCGCCTTCGTTCTGGGCGCGCTCTTCACCTGGCTCGTGCATTCGAGCGTCGCCTCGATCCTGCTGACCGCCTCGCTCGCGGCGCAGGGCGTCCTGCCGCTGGAGCTCGGCCTGTCGCTGATGCTCGGGGCCAATCTCGGCGGCGGGCTGATCGCGTTCGGTCTCACCCGCGCCTCCGCGCCCGAGGCGCGGCGCATTCCGACCGGCAACCTGATTTTCCGCGCCGGCGGATCGATCCTGGCGCTTCTGGCGATCAACCAGTTCGGGCTGCCGGTCGAGCTGGCGGGCTCGGACCCCGCGGCGCAAATCATCAACCTGCATGTCGCGTTCAACCTCGCGCTCGTGGCGCTCTGCCTGCCGCTGACCGGACCCGTCGCGGCCCTGACCGGGCGCCTGCATCCCGCCGCCACGCCCGATCCCGAGATGATGAGCCGACGCGTCTCGGCGCTCGACCGGACCGTGCTCGACATGCCCGGCCGCGCGCTGGCCAGCGCCACCCGCGAGACGTTGCAGATGGGCGAGACCGTCGAGCGGATGCTGCGGCCCGTCATGGAGATCTACGAGACCGGCGACCGCGAGCGCATCCGGCACATCCGGCGCCTGAACAGGAGGTCAGCGCCACGCATTCCGCCGTCAAACTCTATCTCGCCGAGATGAACCGGGGCGTTCTCGACGCCGAGCAGTCCCGCCGAAGCATGGAGCTCGCCGGGTTCGCGATCAACCTCCAGAACGCGGGCGACCTGATCGCGCGCAACCTGATGGGGCTCGCGCAGGAGCGGGCCGACGCGGCGCTCGCCTTCTCGCCCGAAGGCTGGCGCGAGATGACGGACGTCCACGACCGCGTCCTGAGCAACCTGCAGCTCGCGCTGAATGTCATGGTGTCGGGCGACCGCGACTCGGCGCGCCAGCTCGTCGAGGAGAAGGACCGCATGCGCGATCTCGAGCGCATCAGCTACGAGCGGCACCTCAAACGCTTGGAAAAGGGCGCCGAGCTAAGCATCGAGACCAGCGACATCCACATCGAGACGGTCCGGACGCTCAAGCAGGTCAACTCGCTTCTGGCCACGATGGCCTACGGCATCCTTACCGAGAGCGGCGAGCTTCTGGACACGCGGCTCGCCGGACGGGATGACACATAAGTCCAGCCTATGAAATCAACGCTTATAGCGATTTCACCTATGGTTTCCCGCGACGCATGATGAGCCGCGAAACTCTGAGGAGCGATGGAAGCATGTCACCCGCGCTGGCCGAGACTGACCGTGACGCCGCCCCGGCCTTTCCCCCTCCCGCGCTGGGCGAGCCGTTCCTGCTCACCCCCGGCCCGCTGACCACCTCGCGCGCCGTCAAGGAGGCGATGTTGCGCGACTGGGGCTCGTGGGACGGCGACTTCCGCGCGATGACCGCCGAGATGCGGCGACGCCTCATCCAGATGGCCGGCGATGACGGACGCGAATTCGACTGCGTCCCGATGCAGGGCAGCGGCACCTTCGTGGTCGAATCGATGCTCGCCGCGTTCATCCCGCGCGACGGCAAAGCGCTGGTGCTCGCGAACGGCGCCTACGGCCAGCGCATCGCGCAGACGCTCCACTATCTCGGCCGCGCCCACACGCTCATCGACAAAGGCGATTACATGCCCCCGCGCGGCCCGGAAGTCGCCGCCGCGCTCGACGCCGATCCCGCGATCACCCATGTCGTCGTCGTCCATTGCGAGACCAGCTCCGGCATCCTCAATCCGGTCGACGAGATCTCGCGAAGTCACCTACGCCAAGGGCCGCAAGCTCCTGATCGATTCCATGAGCGCCTTCGGCGCCGTCCCGCTCGACGTCCACGCCACCCGCTGCGAGGCGCTGGTCTCCTCGGCCAACAAATGCATCGAAGGCGTGCCCGGCTTCGGCTTCATCATCGGCCGCATCTCCGAACTCGAGGCCGCCAAAGGCCGCGCCCATTCACTCAGCCTCGACGCCCACGCCCAATGGTCGCACATGAACGCCACCGGCCAATGGCGCTTCACCCCGCCAACCCATGTCGTCGCGGCCTTCATGGAAGCGCTCCGGACCCACGAGGCCGAAGGCGGCGTCCCCGCGCGCGGCGCGCGCTACGCCGCCAACCGCGACGCGCTGGTCTCCGGAATGCGCGGCCTCGGCTTCGAGACGCTGCTCGGCGAGGCCTGGCTCTCGCCGATCATCGTCACCTTCTTCAATCCCGCCGATCCGCGCTTCGATTTCGCGACCTTTTATGATCTGATGAAGGCGCGGGGCTTCGTGATCTATCCCGGCAAGCTGACCGTCGTGGACAGCTTCCGCATCGGATGCATCGGCCGGATGGACGCGGCCGTGATGCGCCGCGTGGTCGAAGCCGCCGGCGAGTGCCTCCGAGAGATGGGCGTGGAGGACGCCGCCCCGCCCGCCCGCGCGCTCGAAGAACGCGCCAAGCTGACCGCCTGACATTCCGACCCGACGAGGACGAAGATGAACGACATGACCCCGCTCAGCGTGACCGCCAACGGCCGCGACTATCCCCGGCCGAAGGTCTGCGCCGTCGCGATCTGCCTCGACGGCTGCGAGCCCGCCTATCTCGACGCGGCGATCGCCGCCGGCCTCATGCCCAATCTCGTCCGCATCAAGGCCGCCGGCACCGTCCGGCTCGCCCATTCGGTGATCCCGAGCTTCACCAACCCCAACAACCTCTCCATCGCCACCGGCCGTCCGCCGTCAGTCCACGGGATCTGCGGCAACTACCTCTTCGACCCCGAGACCGGCGAGGAGGTGATGATGAACGATGTGCGCTTCCTCCGCGCGCCGACGTTGTTCAGCGCCTTCTATGATGCCGGTTTCAAGGTCGCCATCGTCACCGCCAAGGACAAACTCCGCGCGCTTCTCGGGGCCGGCCTCGCCTTCGACGAAGACCGGGCGAAGTGCTTCTCCGCCGAACGCTCCGACACGACAACGCTCGCAGAGCACGGCCAGGACAACGCCAGCGACTGGGTCGGAATGGCGAAACCGGACGTCTATTCCGCCGAGCTTTCGGAATTCGTCTTCGCGGCCGGCGTCAAGCTTCTCCGCGACTGGAAGCCCGACGTGATGTACCTCACCACGACCGATTTCATCCAGCACAAGCACGCGCCCGGCGACCCGGTGGCCAACGATTTCTACGCCATGTTCGACCGCTATCTGGGCGAGCTCGACGCGCTGGGCGCCGCCATCGTCATCACCGCCGACCACGGCATGAAGCCCAAACATCACGCCGACGGATCGCCCAGCGTCGTCTACGTCCAGGACCTGCTCGACGAGTGGCTAGGCGAGGCCGCCGCTCGCCTGATCCTCCCCATCACCGACCCCTACGTCGTCCATCACGGCGCGCTCGGCTCCTTCGCCACCGCCTATCTGCCCGAAGGCGCCGACCGGGCCGACATCATCGCCCGCCTAAAGAAACTCGACGGCATCGAGACCGTGCTCGGCCGCGAAGAGGCCTGCGCCCGGTTCGAGCTTCCGCCCGACCGCATCGGCGACATCGTCCTGACGTCCGGCGAGACCGTCACCATCGGGACCTCCGCCGACCGCCACGACCTCGCCGCCCTCGACGTGCCCCTGCGCAGCCACGGCGGCCTGCACGAACAGGTCGTGCCCTTTATCGTGAACCGCGTCCTCGACCTGCCCGAGGCGCCCGACCTGCGCAACTTCGACGCCTTCCACTACGCCACCACCGCCGCCGCGCTGAAATGAAGGACATGACCCCGCCGCCCATCGCCATGCGCCACGAGTCGATGCGAATCGCCGGCCGCAAGGTCGACACGAAGGACCGCGTCGAGATCCGCTACCCCTACACCGGCGAGGTCATCGGCTCCGTCCCGGCGGGCCAGGCCGAACACGCCCGCGAGGCCTTCGCCATCGCCGCCGCCTACACCCCGACCCTGACCCGCTACGAGCGCCAGAAGATCCTGCTGAACACCGCACGGATCATCGACGAGCGGAAATCGGAACTCGCCCCGATCATCACCGCCGAACTCGGCATCTCGATCTCCGACGCGCTCTACGAATGCGGCCGCGCCTTCGACGTCTACACCCTCGCGGGCCAGCTCTGCATCCACGACGACGGCGAGATCTTCTCCTGCGACCTCACCCCCCATGGCAAGGCGCGCAAGATCTTCACCACCCGCGAGCCGCTCCGCGCCATCTCCGCGATCACCCCGTTCAACCACCCGCTGAACATGATCAGCCACAAGATCGCGCCGGCCATCGCCACAAACAACTGCATCGTGTGCAAGCCGACCGAGCTGACCCCGCTCACCGCGATCTGGCTCGCCGACGCGCTCTACGAGGCCGGCCTGCCCCCCGAGATGCTCTCGGTGGTCACGGGCTGGCCCGTCGACATCGGCGACGAGATGATCACCAACCCCGATTTCGACCTCATCACCTTCACCGGCGGCGTGCCGGTCGGCAAGATGATCGCGGCCAAGGCGGTCTACAAACGCCAGGTTCTGGAGCTCGGCGGAAACGACCCGCTCATCATCTGCGACGACCTCTCCGACGCCGACCTCGCGAAGGCCGCCGATCTCGCCGTCGCCGGCGCCACCAAGAATTCGGGCCAGCGCTGCACCGCCGTCAAACGCATCCTCTGCATGGAAGGCGTCGCCGACCGCTTCGTGCCGCTGGTGCTGGAACGCGCCAAACGCCTCCGCTTCGGCGACCCGATGGACCCCGCCACCGATCTCGGCACCGTGATCCATGCGAAAGCCGCCGAGACCTTCGAGGCCCGCGTCCAGGACGCCGAAGCCCAAGGCGCCAAAATCCTCTACCACCCCGGCCGCCAGGGCGCGCTCCTGCCGCCCATCGTCGTCGACCACGTCCCGCACGAGAGCGCGCTGGTTATGGAGGAGACATTCGGCCCGGTCATCCCGATCATCCGCGTGCCGAACGACGACGACGCGGTGATGAAGATCTCCAACTCCACCGCCTTCGGCCTCTCGGCGGGCGTCGTCACCAATGACTGGTTCCGGATGCAACGCTACATCAGCGGTCTCGTCGTCGGCACCGTCAACATCTGGGAAGTCCCCGGCTACCGCATCGAGATGTCCCCGTTCGGCGGCATCAAGGACAGCGGCAACGGCTACAAGGAAGGTGTCGTCGAGGCGATGAAAAGCTTCACCAACGTCAAGACGTTCTCGCTGCCGTGGGGATGAAGCTCCACCACGGCGAGGGCGAGTCCAACACCAGCCCCGCCAGGGCCGATTGGCGCGCGACCACCACCGACGACGCCACCGAAGCCCTGCTGAAACGCGATGCCGACGCCTTCCTGCACCAGAGCCTCTCGAGCCCCTGCGTCTCGACCATCGCCCGCGCCGAGGGCATCTGGATCGAGGACCTCGCCGGCCGCCGCTACATGGATTTCCACGGCAACAGCGTCCACCACATCGGCTACGGCCACCCCCGCCTCAAGGCCGCCATCACCGCCCAGATGGACGCGCTCCCCTTCGCGCCCCGCCGCTTCACCTGCGAGCCGGCCGTCGAGCTCGCCGAACGCCTCGGACAAATGGCCCCCGGCAGCGACGCCAAGGTCCTCTTCACCACCGGCGGCTCCGACGCGGTCGAGGTCGCGCTCAAGATCGCCCGCGCAGCCACCGGCCGCTTCAAGACCGTCTCGTTCTGGGACGCGTTCCACGGCGCGGGTTTCGGCGCCGCCAGCGTCGGCGGCGAGGCGACCTTCCGCAGCCACATCGCCGGACCTCTGATGCCCGGCGCCGAGCACGTCGCCCCCTTCGCCTGCTACCGCTGCCCCTACAACCACGCGGGCCCCGAAATCTGCGGCCTCGCCTGCGCCAAGATGGTCGAATACGTCCTCGGCCGCGAAGGCGACATCGCCGCCGTCATCGCCGAACCCATGCGCGCCGCGCCCTACGTCCCGCCACCCGGCTTCTGGACCGCCGTCCGCGCCGCCTGCGACGCCAACGGCGCGCTCCTGATCTTCGACGAGATCCCCACCGGCCTCGGCAAGACCGGCCGCTTCTTCGCCTCCGAGCACGACGGCGTCACGCCGGACATCACCGTCCTCGGCAAAGCCCTCGGCGGCGGCATCCTTCCCGTCGCGGCGGTCCTCGCGAAACGTGAGCTCGACGTCTGCGGCGATTTCGCGATCGGGCACTACACCCACGAGAAGAACCCCGTGACCGCCCGCGCCGCCCTCACCACGCTCGACATCATCGCCGACGAGGGCCTCGTCGACCGCGCCGCCGACCTCGGCGCCCGCATGGCCGACCGCCTCGCGGAGATCCACGCCCGCTCCGCCATAGTCGGCGACACGCGGGGACGTGGCCTCATGCAGGGCGTCGAGATCGTCGCCGACCGCGACACCCGCGAACCCGGAAACGCGCTGGCCGAGGCGATCTACTACCGCTGCCTCGACGCCGGCCTCAGCTTCAAGATCAGCCAAGGCTGCATCCTCACCCTCTCCCCACCGCTGACAATCGCGCGCGACGACCTCGACCGCGCGCTCGACATCGTCGAAACCGCCATCCGCGACGTCGAGACCGCCCGGTGAAGATCATCCGCACCGACCGCGAACTCGAATGCCCCCGCATCGACGCGACCCTGCGCGCCGAAGGCCACGATCTCACCCTCCTGCCCGAAGGCATCGCCGAGGACGCGTTGGTCGAAGCCGTCGCCGACGCGGACCTGGTTCTGATGTGCTACACGCCCGTCACCGCCCGCGTGATCGCTGCCGCCCCGAACCTGCGCGGCATCGTCAAATACGGCGTCGGCATCGACGCCATCGACATCCCCTCCGCCACCGCTCGCGGGATCCCCGTCGTGAACATCCCCGAATACGCCGAGAACACCGTCGCCGAAGGCGCCTTCGCGCTCCTGATCGCCCTGACCCGCAAACTCGCCCCGCTGCATCTCGCCATGCGCGCCGACGGCTGGGCCTGGCCCGAACCGCGCTGGCTCGGCGCCGACATCGCAGGCAAGACTCTCGGCCTGATCGGCGTGGGCCGCATAGGTCGCGCGATGGCGCGCATGGCCGGCGCCGGCTTCGGCGCGCGCGTGCTCGGCTGCAACCCCGGCATGGACCCCGTCGCGATGCGCGCCGCCGGCGTCGAGCCGCGCGACGACCTTCATTCCATGCTCGGCGAGTGCGATTTCGTCTCGATCCACTGCACGCTCAACGACACGACGCGCGGCCTGATCGGCGCGGCGGAACTGGCGACGATGCGTCCCGGCGCGATCCTCATCAACGTCTCGCGCGGCGCCATAATCGACGAGGCCGCCCTGCTCGCCGCCCTCCGATCCGGCCATCTCGGCGGCGCCGGGCTCGACGTGTTCGCGCGCGAGCCTCTGGACCGCGCCGCCCACCCGCTCGCCCCGCTCTTCGACATGGACAACGTGCTCCTGACCCCGCACCTGACCTTTTATACCGCCGAGGCGATGGAGCGGCTTGAGACGGAAACGCTGGAGCGCTGCCGCGAGATCATCGAAGGCCGCCCCGTCACCGTCAAATCCAACGACCCTCGACTCCGGGCGCAAACCACCGGAATCAGTTTCGCATGACCGCCCACGACATCAGCCGGACTGACCGTCGCATAAGTTTTATGGTCTTTACCTATCGTCCCGTCGCCCGCACACTTCACTCGGGACCTGGCGGCCACAGCCGGGCCTGCAACAGATCATCAACGGGGATCCACACATGACCAGACTGAGCACATTGGCGATCGCGCTTTCGACCTGCGCCCTGACCGCCTTCGCCGCCCATGCGGAGGAACTTACGGTCTACACCGCCTTCGAGGCCGACATCCTTCAGAAATACGCCGACGCCTTCAACGAGGACCATCCGGAGATCGAAATCCTCTGGGTGCGCGACTCGACCGGCATCATCACCGCCAAGCTTCTGGCGGAAAAAAACAATCCCCAGGCCGACGTGATCTGGGGCGTCTCGGCCGCCTCGCTGCTGATGCTCAAGGCCGAGGACATGCTCGAGCCCTACGGTCCCGCGGGCTACGAGGCCCTCGACCCGCGCTTCGTCGACAACGCCGAGGTTCCGAGCTGGATCGGTCTCGACGCCTGGATCGCGGCGGTCTGCGTCAACACCATCGAGATCGAACGGCTCGGCCTGCCGATGCCGACAAGCTGGCAGGATCTCACCGATCCGGTCTACCGGGGCTACGTCAACATGCCGAACCCGGCCTCGTCGGGCACCGGCTTTCTCGACGTCTCAAGCTGGATCCAGATGTTCGGCGAGGACGAGGCCTGGACCTACATGGACGCGCTTCACGAGAACATAAACCAGTACACCCATTCCGGCTCCAAACCCTGCCGCCAGGCCGCGTCGGGCGAGGTGCCGATCGGCGTCTCCTTCGCGTTCCGCGGCGCGCAGTCCAAAGCCGAAGGCGCGCCGATCGAGATCGTCGTGCCCTCGGAAGGCGTCGGCTGGGATTCCGAATTGATGGCGCTCGTCGCCGGCACCGACAACGAGGCCGCCGCCAAGACCCTCATGGACTGGGCGATCACCGAAAAGGCCATGCGACTCTACAACGAGGGCTACGCCGTCGTGGCCCTGCCCGGCATCGCCGAGCCGGTGGAGTTCTTCCCCGAGGGCATCATCGAGGCGATGATCCCCAACGACTTCGAATGGGCCGGCAACAACCGCGCCCGCATCCTCGAGGAATGGACCAAGCGTTACGACACCAAGTCCGAACCGCAATGAGAAGCGACCGGCCGGCCCCCGCACGGGGCGCCGGCCGGCACGCGACGGGGGCCGGATGATGGAAGACGCGACACTGGAGACCTCGGACGTGGCCGAACGGCCCGCGCCCGGCACAGCCTTCCTGCGCGTCACCGACCTCTGGAAGAGCTTCGGCGATTTCGTGGCGCTCCGGAACGTCTCGCTCGACATCGCCGAGGGTGAACTCGTCTGCTTCCTCGGCCCGTCCGGCTGCGGCAAGACCACGCTCCTGCGCGCCATCGCCGGGCTCGACCTGCACAGCTCCGGACGCATCGAACAGGCCGGCCGCGACATCTCGATCCTGCCGGCATCGCAGCGCGATTTCGGCATCGTCTTCCAGTCCTACGCGCTCTTCCCCAACCTCACCATCGAGAAGAACATCGCCTACGGGCTCGAGAATGTCGGTCGCGACCGCGCCGAGACCGCCCGCCGCGTCGCCGAACTCCTGACCCTCGTCGGCCTGCCCGAACAGGCGAAAAAATACCCCGCCCAACTCTCCGGCGGCCAACAACAGCGCATCGCGCTCGCACGCGCCATCGCCACCTCGCCGGGCCTCCTGCTCCTCGACGAGCCGCTCTCCGCCCTCGACGCCAAGGTCCGCGTCTCGCTCCGCCACGAGATCAAGACGCTCCAGCGCAAGCTCGGCGTCACCACCATCATGGTCACCCACGACCAGGAGGAGGCGCTGGCGATGGCCGACCGCATCGTGGTGATGAACCACGGCGTGATCGAACAGATCGGCACCCCGACCGAGATCTACCGCGAACCCGCGAGCCTCTTCGTCGCGGACTTCATCGGCGAGGCCAACCAGCTTCCGGCCTGCGTCCTCGATGGCGACCGCATCGGGATCGGCACCGCCGTTCTCGCCTGCGCCGGCCACGACCTCGCCGCCGGCGCGGACGCCGTCACCGCGATCCGCCCCGAGGACGTGATACCGTACGAGACCGCCGGCCGCCCGGACGCCGCCAACATCCTCGACGTCACCGTCGGCGAGATGGAGTTCCTCGGCTCCTTCTGGCGCACCCGCCTGCGCAGCGCGGCGCTCGGAGATGTCGAGCTGATCGCCGATTTCTCGATGAACGCCGTGCGTCGCCTGTCGCTCGCCGAGGGCAAGACCATGTCCGTCGAACTGCCACCCGAGCGCCTGCTCGTTTTCCCACGCGACGCCCGATGAGTCATCACGGCAACACCTCGTTAACTTCTGTTACCGGCGTAAAATCAATGGCTTGCCTGTGGTTCACGCGTGGACCGACGATTTTCGGGCGCAAATGACCGCCGCGTCCGACATCACGCCGCCACGCGGTCGTCCCCTTCGGGCCCGGCTGAGCGGCGACGATTGGGTGATGCGCGGCTACATGGCCGTGATCGCGATCTATCTGGTGATCGCCCTCGCCCTGCCGCTCTACACGATGCTGTCCAAGGCGTTTCTGACCTATTCGTTCGACCTCACCCAGTTCGAATTCCAGGTCAGCGACGCCGACGGCCGGTTCACCACCCCCCGATCACCGCCGCCGCGATCAACGAAACCGCCGCCCTTGTCCCGCCCGAAGACCTGGCGACCGGCTCCGACGGCCGCTTGGCCGCGACCGAGTTCTTCCCCGATTTCAGCTTCCGCGGTCCCGAGATCTACCGCCTGCGCGGCACGAGTGCCGACGCGAGCTTCCTCATCGGCAACGAACGCGTCGCCGGCACCGAGTGGGTCGACCTCGACGCGAACACCTTCCGCCGCGTCTCGCTCCGCCCCGAAGCGTCACGCGGCCTAACCAACTTCGCGACCTATTTCTCGACGCCCGCGCTCTTCCGCTCGATCGAGAACTCGCTCTTCATCGCGCTGGTCAGCACGATCATCACCGTGACCCTCGCCTTCGGCTTCGCCTACGCGCTCACCCGGTCGCGGATGCGCTTCAAGGGCGTCTTCAAGATGGTCGCAATGGCGCCGATCCTCGTGCCGTCGCTCCTGCCCGGCATCGCGCTGATCTATCTCTTCGGCACCCAGGGCATGCTGCGCGAGCTTCTCTTCGGCGCCTCGATCTACGGCCCCATCGGCCTCGTCATCGGGTCGGTGTTCTTCACCTTCCCGCACGCGATGATCATCATCACCACAGCACTCGCGCTCTCCGACGCGCGGCTCTACGAGGCGGCCGTGTCGCTGCGCGCCTCGCCCTGGCGCACGTTCTGGACCGTGACGATCCCCGGCGCCCGCTACGGCCTGATCTCGGCGGCCTTCGTGGTGTTCAATCTCGTCATCACCGATTTCGGTCTGCCCAAGGTGATCGGCGGCCAGTACAACATGCTCGCCGTCGACATCTACAAACAGGTCATCGGCCAGCAGAATTTCGAGATGGGCGCCGTCGTCTCCGTCGTCCTGCTCGTGCCCGCGCTCCTCGCCTTCGCCGTCGACCGCTTCGTGCAGCGCCGCCAGGTCGCGCTCCTCTCCGCCCGCTCCGTCGCCTACGAGCCGCCGGTCAAACGCGGCTTCGACCGTCTCGCGCTGATCTACTGCGCGCTGGTCGCCGTCTTCATCGTCGGCATTCTCGCGGTGTGCCAGTACGCCGCCCTGGTGCGCTTCTGGCCCTACGACCTGAGCCTCAGCCTCAGGAACTACAATTTCGACCTGATGGACGGCGGCGGCTGGGCCTCCTACGGCAACTCGATCCGCCTCGCACTCTTCACCGCGTTCTTCGGCACCGTGATCGTCTTCACCGGCGCCTACATGGTCGAGAAGTCCAACGGCTTCAAAACGGGCCGCGCCGCGTTCCAGTTCCTCGCCATGCTGCCGATGGCGATCCCCGGCATGGTGCTCGGCCTCGCCTACATCTTCTTCTTCAACGATCCCGCCAATCCGTTCAATTTCCTCTACGGCACGATGGCGATCCTCGTGCTCTGCACGGTGACCCATTTCTACACCGTCGCGCATCTCACGGCGCTGACCGCGCTGAAACAGATGGACCCGGAATTCGAATCCGTCTCTTCCTCGCTGAAACAGCCGTTCCGCCGCCTTTTCACCCGCGTCACGGTGCCGGTCTGTCTGCCCGCGATCCTCGACATCGCGATCTACCTCTTCGTCAACGCCATGACGACGGTCTCGGCCGTCGTCTTCCTCTACGCCCCCCAGACCACGCTGGCCTCGGTCGCAGTGCTCAACATGGACGAGGCCGGCGACATCGCGCCCGCCGCCGCCATGGGCATGATGATCTTCTACACCAACGCCGCCGCGCGCCTGATCCACGCCGGCATCTCGCACGGCCTGCTCGCCCGCACCCAGGCCTGGCGCAGGCGCTGATGATCTCTCGCGACGCAGGCTGCATCTTCGTGCATCAGCGCAAGAGCGCCGGAACCTCCGTGAAGGCGCTCTTTCCCGATGCGGTCGGCCCGGACCGGGACCTTTTCGCGGACGGCGTTCTCGATCCCGAATGGTCGAGGCAGAGTGCGCTCGTCACCGGATGCTACAAGTTCACCGTCGTCCGGAACCCGTGGGACCGCTTCGTGTCGGGGTGGAAATACTGCCGGACGACCCGTCACCGCCCGATCAAGGACGTGCTGCGCAACCCGCCCGAAGCCAGGCTTCTCGACGGCGTGACGGCTCCGGGCGCAAGCGCCGTGTCGAGACGCGCCCACGCCGCCGCGCTCTGGCGGCACGGCTTCGTCACCGCGCGGGACGCGATCAGGTCGCTCGGGTCCGATCGCGCACGCGGCTCCCATTCGCAGACCCACGACTGGCGCCACCTGACCCGGCCGCAGACCGCGATCCTGCTTGACGCCGACGGCACGCTCGCCGTCGACAAGGTGGTCTATTTCGAGGACCTGAACGGCGGTCTCGCGGACGTCTTCGCGGCGATCGGCCGGCCCATGCCGCCGATCGAACGGCGCAACGCGCGACGGACCGGCGACGATTACCGCACGCATTTCGACGCCGAGGCCCTTGAGCTGTTCGATCTCAGGTTCGGATCGGACGTCGCCCTCTGGGGCTATGATTTCGAGACGGGCCTGCCGCAAGTTCTGCGATGAACCCGCCGCCGGGCGCACCGCCGAAAGCCCGCGATTCCGAGTGTGAAAACAGGGTTTCCACGCGGTTAACGCAATTCGAGATATCTTTTTGACTCAATTACTTAGTCAAAACGACACGCGTGTCGCGAAGCGTGTTTCACACCCGGAAACCGCCGTCTAGAGCCCCGACTCGACCCAGCGCCCGTTCTTCCCGGACTTGAGCACGGCGTCGGTCACGCGGTCCGTCTTCAGCGCGTCCGCGAAGGTCGGCGCCGCCGCCTCGCCCGAGGACAGCCCTTGGACGAAATCGGCGACCTGGTGGATGAAGCTGTGCTCGTAGCCGATCGAGAGACCCGGCACCCACCAATGCCCCATATAGGGATGGTCGCCGTCCGTGACGTGGATCGAGCGCCAGCCCCGCTCCGGCCCCTCGTCGCGGTGGTCGAAATACGCGAGCCGCGTCAGATCGTGCAGATCCCAGGCGATCGAGGCGTGCTCGCCGTTGATCTCGAAGGTGTAGGCCGCCTTGTGGCCCCGCGCGTAGCGGGTCGCCTCGAAATTCGCGAGGGATCCGTTCGCGAACCGCGCCAGAAACAGCGACGCGTCGTCGATCGTCACGGGCTGGACCTTGCCGGTCAGGCTGTGCGTCCGCTCCTTGACGAAGGTCTCGGTCAGCGCGGTGACGCTGGTGATCGGCCCGTTCAGCCACATCGCGGTGTCGATGCAGTGCGCCAGCAGGTCGCCGGTCACCCCGCTGCCCGCCACGCTCGCGTCGAGCCGCCACAGCCCCGCCCCGCCCTGCGGCAGGTCCTCGGCGATGGTCCAGTCCTGGAGGAATTTGGCGCGGTAATGATAGACCCGCCCGAGCTTGCCCGCGTCGATCAGTTGCTTGGCGAAAGTCACTGCCGGGATGCGGCGGTAATTGTACCAGACCATCGACGGCACGCCGGCGGCCTCGACCGCCTTGACCATCGCCTCGGATTCCTTCGACGTGCGGCCCAACGGCTTCTCGCACATCACCATCTTGCCGGCCTTGGCGGCGGCGATGGCGATATCCTTGTGCATGTCGTTGGGGGCGGCGATGTCGACCAGATCGATGTCCTTGCGCCGGATCATCCTGCGCCAGTCGGTCTCGGCCCGCTTGAAGCCCCAGTTGTCGGCATGGGCCTGCGCCTTGTCGCCATCGCGGCCACAGACCGAGACCAGTTCGATCTCGCGGTCGAGGTCGAAGAATTTGCCCGCCGACCGGAACGCGTTGGAATGGGTCCGGCCCATGAAGCCGTAACCGACGAGCCCGACGCGGAGTTTTTCCTTGGCCATGTTACTCGCTCCATCCATGCGCGTCGCGGACCGCGATCATCGCGCCGAGGATGCCGTTCCACGTCTCCTGTTTCATCAGGACCTCGTTGGGGAACATGCACCCGTCCCAGCAGATGTGCCTGAACGCCTTGGTCAGTTTCCCGTCCCCGTCGCGCAGCCAGAACCCGGCGTGCTTCGTGATGTCGAGCCTGCCGCCCTCGGCGCCGACCATGCAGTGCCGCCCGGTCTTGTCGTGGCTGCCCGAGCCGAAAACAGTGCCGTCGTTCTGCGCGACATGGAAATCGATGGTCCAAGGTCGGAGCGCGTCGGTCAGTTTGCGCAGCGCGTCGTCGAGCACCGACTGGTCCTGCCAGTCGTAGTTCTCGGGCAGAAGCCGCGCTTCGGGGGCGTTGTAGCCCATCGTGTAGAGCAGCGTGTGGGCCATGTCGGCCTGGAAGCCGATCACGTCGGGGCGGTCGGTGGCCTCGAGCGTGTCGATCATCGCCTTCCACGAGTGCATCCCGCCCCAGCAGATCTCGCCTTCGCAGGCAAGCCGCTCGCCATGATCCGCCGCCACGTCACAGGCCCGGCGGAACGTCTCGGCGATCAGTTTGGTGTTGCCTGCGGGGTCTTTGGCCCAGTCGGACGGGCTCGCCGCGCTGTCGATCCGGATCACACCGTAGGGGCGCACGCCGAGATCGCGCAGGCGGCCCATGATGCGGCAGGATTTCCTGACCATTTCGACGAAGCGGTCACGCTCGTCCTTGGAGCCCATCGCCGAGCCGCCGCCGACCGGCGGCCAGACCGGCGCGACGGCGGAGCCGGTGACGAGGCCGCGCGAGGAGAGCTTGTCGGCGAGTTCCTTGATCTGGTCATCGGTCGCGTCGATCGGCGTGTGCGGATCGGCGAGGAACAGGTCGACGCCGTCGAATTTGACGCCATCGACTTCGGCCGCGGCCGTGAGATCGAGCATCGTGTCGAGGTCGATCGGCGGCTCGCTGTCGGGCCCTTTGCCGACGAGGCCCGGCCACATGGCGTTGTGCAGTTTCGGAAAACCGTTGGTCATTCCCATCCCTCCCCTGGCGCGCCCGGTGTCAGATCCGCCTGTCTGGCGGACGCTTCCCGGGCTTGGCGCATCAATTGGTATCACGAATTTCCGGCTTGAGAAGCCCCTGCCCGACCCGGAACGGCCGGGGCCGTCGCCGTCAGGAGACCCGGCCGCCGGTCGAGCTGACGACCCAGACCGCCGCGTCTTGGAGCAGCGCGTTCATCGCCGCGTCGAAGGCGAGCATGAGCGTCGGCGTGCTCAGATCGGGCGCGTCGACGACCCGCTCGAAGACGCGGGAGCCCACCATGCGGCGGTCGATGTCGCGCACGATGGTGAGGCGGAGCCTGATGCGAACGCGTGCGGGCGGCGACAGGCCCGGGCCGGTGATTTCGGCCTGGAACGCCTGGACGTCGGTCAGAACGACGAAGTCCGGCAGCGGTCCCGCGACGTCGGTTCCGACATGGGCGAGCGCACCGGTGTTCGCGATCGACCGCGACAGCAGTTCCTGGGCATGCGCCGGCGCCGCGTCGGCCCAGCGCGCGTCGGGCAGGTATTCGACGAGGAGCGTCGAGGGCCGGATCATCACCCGGTCCGTGGAAAGTGCGGTGCTGGAGGTCGGAGGCGCCAGAAGCACGGTCCGCGAGGACGGCGCGGCCGACGCGGATGCGAAGCTCGCCGCGCGCAGCTCGTAGGTCGGCAGGGCTCGCGTGGCGTTGTCGAACGTGGAGAGCGCGGCGCATCCGGCCAGCGCGCCGAGGGCGAGGGACAGGGCGGCGGCGCGACCCGTCCGGGCGAGGATCCGCATCATCGTCATCTCCTGAACTCCGTTGGCTGGCCGCCGATGAGGAACCGCGCCGGATCGTTCTCGATGCGGCGCGCGAGCCTGTCGAGGGTCGCGACGAGGGTGCGCGCCTCCTGGGCGAAGCGGGTGAATTCGGGCAGGCCCGTCTGCGCGAAGGAATTGATCGGTCCGGCCGTCCCCGCGACGGTACGGTCGATGGTTTCGATCGCGGTGTTCGCGCGGGCGATCGCTTCGCGGATGTCGGCGGTGATCGCGGGCAGATCGTCGGTCACCTGCGCCACGCCGGTCCGTATGTCGGCCGCCGCCGCGCGGATGTCTGCGGCCGTGGGGGCGACCTCCTGGTCCATGATGCGGCTCGTCTCGTCGAAGGTCCGCTCGGCGGCGATCAGCGTCCGGTCTGCGACGTCGAGCGACGCGTCGAACCGGGTCAGGGTGGCGCTCGCCGTCCGGAGCGTTTCGGTCGCGGCCCCTATCGCCGTCTCGGCGGAGGCGGTCAGAGGGGACAGTCCGTCCGTGAATTCCGTCACGTCGGACCCCGCTTGGTCGATGACGCGGTTGGCGGTTTCGACGGCGGTGCGGACCTCGGCGACGATCAGCGGGATCTCGTTGATCGCGGTCTGGTTGATCGCCGTCACTGCCTTGTCGATCTCGGCCATCGTCGCGCGCGCGTCCGAGATCAGGGCTGCGCCTTCGCCCTCCATCAGGACGTCGAAATCGTCGGAGGCCTGTTCGAAGGCGGCGAGCGCGCTGTCGGCCTCGGTCAGGGTCGAGTCGATGTTGGCAAGCGTCGTCTCGAGCTGGACCAGCCGGGCACCGGCGAGATCGGAGGTGTTCGTGATGCTGCCCAGCGTCGCGTCGACCTTGCCGCCGATGCCGGCGATTTCCGTGCGAAGCGCGGTGACGACCGCTTCGAGATCGTCGGCGATCCGGGGGATCTGGGTTCCGCCGACCTCGTCGATCACGCGGCTGGCGGTGGCGGCGGCCGCGCGCAGGTCGATGGCTATGCCGGGCACGTCCTCGACGACAACGCGGTTGATTGCGGCCAGCGACTGGTCCGCCGTGCCGAGCGTGGTGCGCGCGTCGGCCACGAGCCCGGCGCCATCGCCTTTGAGCAGCGTATCGAAGCTGGTCGAGGCCGCGCCGACCGAGACGAGCGTGCCGCGCGCGTCGGCGAGCGTGGCGTTCACGCCGTCGATGGTGGCTTCGAGCTGGGCGAGGCGCGCCTCGGCGGCGTCGGACGTGCCCTCGAAGCTGGCCAGCGTGGTCCGGGCGGCGACGCCGATCTCGGCGATGGCGGCTTCAAGCGAATTCACCGCGCGGGTCACGTCGGCGACGAGGGGCGGCACCTGATCCTTGAGGACCGTGTCCGCGCTGTCGAAGGTGCTCTGGACGCTCCCGATCGCGCCATCGGCAGTGACGAGCGTGGTCTCGACCTGCGCGAGCGCGCTCTCGGCCGCACTCATCGTGTCGTCGGCGCGCGCAAGCGCGGTCTGGACCGAGGTGGCTATGGGCGTGAGCTTCGTGGCGAAATTGCCGATCTCCACCGTCGCCGTCTTGACCGTCTCCGAGATCGACGAGAAATCCGCGAGCGCGGTTTCGAGCTTTCCGGAGGCTTGGTCGAGATTGGACAGGATCGCCGAGACGTAGCCTTGGTTCTGCGGGCCGAGGAAAGTCTGGAGATCCTTGATGAGGCTGAGCGTCTCGGCGAGGATGTCGGGCGCGTCCTCGGTTAGCTGGTCGAAGGTCGAGCGGACGCCCCGGATGATCGGGACGTTGTCTTCCGACGTGTCACGCAGATTCGGGAGCGCGGCCGAACCGCCCGAAAGCGCGACAAAAGACACGCCCGTCACGCCCTGCGACTGGAGTTGGGCGCGGGTGTCAGGTTTCACCGGGGTTGCGGCGGCGACTTCGATCCGGACCCGGACCTTGCTGGGATCCTCGTCGTAGAGCTGGATGTTCGTGACCTGGCCGACATTGATGCCGTTGAAGCGGACTTCGGCCGCCGAAGACAGACCGGAGACGCTGCTGAACAGGACGTCGTAGTACTCGTATTGACGGTCGATCTGGAGTTTCGCGAGCCAGACGAAAAAACCGAGCCCCGCCAGCACTCCGAGAAGCGTGAACATCCCGATCAGGACGTAGTTCGCGCGGATTTCCATCTGGGATCAGGTCCTTCAGTCCGAGCCGAGCGCGGCGCGCGCGCGAGGACCATGAAAGTACTCGTGAACCCACGGATGGTCCACCTCAAGCATGTCCTCGATCGTCCCCGTCACGAGGACCTTCTTTTCCGCGAGTACCGCGACACGGTCGCAGATCGCATGGAGACTGTCGAGATCGTGCGTGACCATGAAAACGGTGAGCCCGAGGGTCTTCTGGAGCTGCCGGATCAGGTCGTCGAAGGCCGCGGCGCCGATGGGATCGAGCCCGGCGGTCGGCTCGTCGAGAAAGACGATCTCGGGGTCGAGCGCGAGAGCCCGCGCGAGGCCCGCGCGTTTTTGCATGCCGCCGGACAATTCGGAAGGGTATTTCGGGCACGCGTCCGGCGGCAGGCCGACCATCGAAACCTTGAGCTCGGCCAAGGCCTCGCGCACCTCGCGGCTGAGGTTCAGATGCTCGCGCATCGGCGCCTCGACGTTGTTCTGGACGCTGAGAGACGAGAAGAGCGCGCCGCCCTGGAACATGACGCCCCAGCGTTGTTCGATCTCGGTACGGTCGTGATCGCTGACGTTCACGACATCGGTTCCGAACACCTCGATACTGCCGGCGGCCGGCCTGAGAAGGCCGACGATCGCGCGGAGGAGAACGGACTTGCCGGTGCCCGAACCCCCGACGATGCCGAGAACCTCGCCGCGATAGACGTCGAGATCGAGGTTCTCGTGGACGACGTTCCGGCCGAATTGGGTGCGCAGCCCGCGCACCCGGATGATCGCGTCGCGATCCAAAGTCCCGCCGTCCATCAGAAGTCGACAAGCGAAAAGAATACGGAGAACAGCGCGTCCGCGACGATGACGAGGAAGATCGCCATGACGACGGATTTGGAGGTCAGGCGTCCGAGCGACTCGGCGTTGCCCTCGACTTTCATGCCCTGGTAGCAGCCGATGATGGCGATGATCGCGGCGAAAAACGGCGCCTTGATCACGCCGACCAGAAAATTGCTGACGTGGATCGACTCGAGCATCCGCGCCTGGAACATGCCCGGCGAGACGCCGAGTTCGATCCAGGCCATCGCGGCGCCGCCGAAGAGGCCCGCGAAGTTCGCGATGATCCCCAGCACCGGCAGCATGAGAAGCAGCGCGAGAAACCGGGGGACGACCAGCACTTCGATCGGGTCGAGACCGAGCGTGCGCATCGCGTCGATCTCCTCGCGCATCTTCATCGAGCCGATCGAGGCGGTGTAGGCCGACCCCGACCGCCCCGCCACGATGATCGCCGTCAGAAGGATGCCGAGCTCGCGCAGAAGCGCGATCGCGATCAGGTCAACGACGAAGACCTCCGCGCCGAATTGCCGGAGCTGCACGGCGCCCTGGAAGGCCAGCACCACGCCGATCAGAAACGCCATCAGCGAGACGATCGGCACGGCGTTGTAGCCGACCTCCTGCATGTGGTGGACGAGCGAGGTCCAGCGCAGCCGCCAAGGCCGGACGAGGACGCCGGCCGTTTTCGCCAGCACCAGCCCGAAGAACCCGAGCATCTCCACGACGGTCCGGTAGCCGCGCGCCGTTTTGCGGCCGAGCATGTCGAGCCAGGGGACGAAGCCCATCTCCTTCGCCGGCGGCACGTGTTCCTTCGGGATCGCCTCGCGCACCGTTTCGATCAGCTGTGTCTGGGCGTCGGACGCGTTGGCGAGGCTCGGCGCGGCCCCTTCGGCCTCGAGCCGCGCCATGAGTTCGACGATGAGCCACGCGCCAGCGGTGTCGAGCGCCTCGACGGCACCGAGGTCGATGACGTGTCCGCCCCGCGCGCCCGAGGTCTCGGTGCGGAGCCGTTCGACCGCGCCGATGAGGACGTCGCCGGCGAAGCGGATCGTGGCGTCGCCGTCAGCCTCTCCGATCGTGACGCTCGCAGCGCTCATATCCATCCGCCCGCAGGGAAATTTCAGCGTGCGACTGAATCACGAAGCGTCCCCGGCGGCAAGGTCGCGCGAAAAGTCTCGTGCCGCCTGGCGCTTCAATTCCCGGGTGGGATCAGCCGGAAATCCGGAAGTTCGCGCAGCAGCCGCTCGGGTCCGGCGGGCGAATAGACCACGAAAAGCTTCATCGGCGCGTCGCCGGTGTTGAGCGTCGAATGGTACCGGTCCTCGGGGATGTAGATGGTGCAGCCCGGACCGACCTCGACGGTGACGGGATCGCCGTCCTCGTCCTCGACCATCTGCTCGCCGTTGCCGGAGATGACGAAGATGATCTCCTCGCTGCCTGGATGGTTGTGACGGGAGTGGCCTTGGCCGGCGGGCAGATCGACGACGCCGCCGGAAAAGCGCTCGGCACCGTTCACCTCGGGCGCCACGGTAAGCGCCAGCCGCCCCCAGTCGAAGCCGAAGGTCGCGACGTTGGCGGGGTAGCGGAAAAGGTCTTTCACGTCGGTCATGGGCGCGTCTCCCGGAGTTTGAGGCGTTTGAAGCTGGCGGTCTGGTCGCGGATCGCCGTCTCTGCGGGCAGGCGTTCCATCGAGGACGCGCCATAGAAGCCGTGTATGCCGGTCGCGTGCGCGAGGATGTAGGCGGCGTCCTCGGGCATGGAGATCGGGCCGCCGTGGCAGATGACGATGACGTCGTTTCGCACACGCCGCGCGGCCTCGGCGATGGCGTCGATCTCGCCGACGCATTGGTCGAGCGATTTGGCTGAGGTCGCGCCGATGCTGCCACCGGTTGTGACGCCCATATGCGCCACGACGATGTCGGCGCCGGCGCGGGTCATCGCCTCGGCCTCGTCGGGGTTGAAGACGTAGGGCGTGGTCAGCATGTCGAGGCCGTGCGCGGTGGCGATCATGTCCACCTCGAGACCGTAACCCATGCCGGTCTCCTCGAAGCTGAGCCGCATGGTGCCGTCGAAGAGGCCGATGGTGGGAAAGTTCTGGACGCCCGAGAAGCCCATGTCTTTAAGCTGCGACAGGAATTGCGGCATCAGGATGAAGGGGTCGGTGCCGTTGACGCCAGCGAGCACCGGGGTGTGGCGGACGACCGGCAGGATCTCGCGGGCCATTTCGACGACGATCTCGTTGGCGTTGCCGTAGGCGAGCAGGCCGGCCGAGGATCCGCGTCCGGCCATGCGGTAGCGGCCCGAATTATAGATCACCATGAGGTCGATGCCACCGGCTTCCTCGGATTTGGCGGAAAGGCCCGTGCCGGCGCCGCCGCCGATGATCGGGCGGCCTTCGGCGATCATGGTGCGGAACTTCGCGAGGATGTCCTGGCGGGGAATGGCGGGCATTCAGTCGCTCCCGGGTCGGGCGATTTCGGTGAAGGCGGCGACGCAGGCCGCCGCGAAGGCGGGATCGTTGATGTGGAGCGGCAGGCGGACGAGCTGTCGATCGCCGGTCTGGACCAGAGTGCGCTCGATGGCGTTGAAGAGCGCGGCGTCGGCTTCGGGATCGTGGAACGCGCCGCCCTCGTCGTCGAGCGCGGAGACGCCTTTTTCGGGGATCAGGAACCGGATCGGGCCGTCGCAGGCGTTGAGCCTCGCCGCGATCCAAGCGCCGATCTCGCGGCATTCGTCTGGCGAGGTGCGCATCAGGGTGATCTGGGGGTTGTGGCGGTAGAGGACGCGGTCGCGGTATCGCTCGGGGATCGTCTCGGGCGCGCCGAAATTGACCATGTCGAGAGCGCCAGCGGAAAGGGCGCAGGGGATGCGGGTGCGTGCGATCGCGCCGAAGCGATCCTCGGTCGCCGGAAGGACGCCGCCGCAGAGGAGGTCGCAGATTTCGGTGGTCGTGATGTCCAGGAGGCCGGTCAGCAGGCCGCTGTCGGCGAGCTTCTCCATGCTGCGGCCGCCGGTTCCTGTGGCGTGGAACACCATGCAGTCGTAATCGTCCCGCAACAGCCGCACCATCTCGGTCACGCAGGGCGTCGTTACGCCGAACATCGTGAGGCCGAGCGACGGACGGGCGGCGGCGCGGGGCGCGGGAGCGGCGGCCATGCCGGAGATGGCTTGCGCGGCGTTGTGGAGGATCACCCGGCTCAGGCCGTTGAGCCCGGCCATGTCGGTGACCGACGGCATCATCACGATGTCCGAGACGTCGACATAGGGGGAGACGTCACCCGAGGCCAAGGTGGAGACCATGATTTTGGGCAGGCCGAGCGGGAGGGCGCGCATTCCGGCGGTGGCGATGGAGGTGCCGCCGCCGCCGCCGATGGCGATGATGGCGGAGATGTCGTCGCGCGCGGCGATGAACCGGGCGAAGGCGGCGCCCATCGCGGCGACGGCCTTGCCGCGGTCGCGGGTGCCTTGGACGGCCTCCGGGCCGTCGGGATGGTGGGCGGCTACTTCGCGGGAGGTCACGTCGACCTCCGCGTCCGAGGGGCCCGTGCCGACATCGACGCGGCACGTCGCTCCGCCCGCCGCGATGATGGCCTCGGCGAGGTATCCGAGTTCCTCCGCTTTGGTGTCGAATGTGCCGACCAGATAGATCCGCATCGATGGCCTCCGGTCCGCGCGTTCCGGGCGCGGTTCTTAGGTGAGACGCGTCATCCCTATGGCGCGGCCCTCTCCGCGTCAACAATGCGGCGCGAGGCACCCACGAAACAAAATCCTTGACCGTGCCGGACACGTCGCAATAAAAATTTTGTAAAGTCATTGCCCGCGAACGAATGTTCCGGGTCGGCCCAATGAGGCCGGATACGGACGGTCTTCGGACAGATGGCATCCCGCCGGAACCGAAGACCGGACAAGAACAGCTCGATCGGGAGGATCGATATGATGCGTACAAGAGTGGCCGGCCTTTTGGCCGGTGCGAGCCTGTGTTTCGGCGCGAGCGCGAGCGCGCAGGACCTGGTGATCTTCTGGGCCGAATGGGACCCGGCCAACTATCTCCAGGAACTGGTCAACGAGTACGAGGCCGAGACCGGCGTCGAGGTGCTCGTCGAGACCACGCCGTGGTCGGACTTCCAGACCAAGGCCTTCACCGAGTTCAACGCGCGCGGAAGCGCATATGACCTCATCGTCGGCGACAGCCAATGGCTCGGCGCCGCGTCCGAGGGCGGCCATTACGTCGACCTGACCGACTTCTTCGTCGCGAACGATCTCGGCGAGGTCATGGCCCCGGCGACGGTCAAATACTATGCCGAGTACCCGGCCAACTCCGCCAGATACTGGGCGATCCCGGCCGAGGGCGACGCCGTCGGCTGGTCGTACCGCAAGGACTGGTTCGAGGATCCCGCCGAGATGGCGGCATTCAAGGAGAAGTACGGCTACGATCTCGCGCCGCCCGCCGACTGGCAGCAGCTGCGCGACATTTCCGAATTCTTCACCCGTCCCGACGAGGGCCGGTACGGCGTCGCGATCTACACCGACAACTCCTACGACGCGATGGCGATGGGCTTCGAGAACGCGCTTTTCTCGTTCGGCGGCGAACTGGGAAATCCCGACACATATGAAGTCGAGGGCATCATCAACGGCCCCAAGGCCGTCGCGGCGCTCGAAGCCTACAAGGAACTCTATTCCTTCACGCCTCCGGGATGGGCCAAGACCTTCTTCGTCGAGAACAACCAGGCGATCACCGAGGGCCTGGCGGCGATGAGCATGAACTACTTCGCCTTTTTTCCGGCACTCCTGAACGAGGCCACGAATCCGCACGCGGCGAACACCGGCTTCTTCGCCAACCCGGCCGGCCCCGACGGCGACCAGTTCGCGGCTTTGGGCGGACAGGGCATCTCGGTGGTGTCGTATTCCGAGAACCAGGAAGAGGCGATGAAATTCCTCGAATGGTTCATCAAGGACGAGACCCAGAAGCGCTGGGCCGAGCTCGGCGGCTACACCGCCAGCGCGGCGGTTCTCGAATCCGAGGAGTTCCGCACCGCCACGCCCTACAACGAGGCCTTTTACCAGACCATGTTCAAGGTGAAGGATTTCTGGGCCGTGCCGGAATACGCCGAGCTGCTCCAGCAGCTGAACCAGCGCGTCTATCCTTACATCGTCGGTGACGAGGGGACCGCGCAGGAGGCGCTCGACGCGCTCGCCGCCGACTGGACCGCGACGTTCCAGAAATACGGCCGCCTCGACTGACCGGGCCCCGGGGAGGAGGGCGCGAACCGCCCTCCTCTCCTTCCGTCCCGCCTGAAAGACCCCGAGAGGACGCCGTCTTGGCCACCGCTGAACTGACCCGTCTCGATCCCGCGTCGCGGGCCGCGTCCCGCGGCATGAGCGATCTGGCGATCCGGAACCTCTTCATCATCCCCACGATTGTTTTCCTGATCGTGTTCAACATCTTCCCGCTGCTCTATTCGCTGGGTTACTCGTTCACGGATTTCCGCGCCTCGACCAACGAACCCGCCAATTTCGTCGGCCTCCAGAACTACCGCGACCTGCTGAACGACCCCTTCATCTGGAAGAATTTCACGATCACGGCGAAATACGTGATCATCTCGGTCACCGGCCAGGTGGTCGTCGGCTTCGGCGTCGCGGTGCTCCTGAACCGCGCCATCCCGTTCAAGGGCCTGATCACGACGCTCCTGCTCCTGCCGATGATGCTGTCGATGGCGGTGGTCGGGCTTTTCTGGAAGCTGCTCTACGACCCGAATTTCGGCATCATCAACCACGCCTTCGGCCTGGGCAATTTCGAGTGGCTGGCGAACCCGGACATGGCGCTCTACGCCGTCGCGATCGTCGACATCTGGATGTGGTCGCCCTTTGTGATGCTCTTGTCGCTCGCCGGTCTCTCGGCGGTGCCCAAGCACCTCTACGAGGCCGCCGCCATCGACCGCGCCGGGCCGTTCTACACCTTCTTCCGCATCACGCTTCCGCTCGTGGCGCCCATCCTGATGATCGCGATCATCTTCCGCACGATGGAGGCGTTCAAGACCTTCGACCTCGCCTACGTCCTGACCAGCCAGCCGACGACCGAGCTCGTCTCGATCCGCCTCTACAAGATGGCGTTCCAGGAATGGCAGACCGGGCTCAGCTGCGCGCTCGCCTACATCATGCTTATCATGGTGCTGGCGATCACCAACATCTACGTGAAATACCTCAACAAGGTGAAGGAACGCTGAGATGGCTGCGGTCCGCACCACCGGTGAGATCCTCGGCAACCGCATGGCGATCGTCGCCGTGCTGCTCATCACGCTGGTCTTTCTCGCGCCGATCTACTGGATCACCGCGACGTCCTTCAAACCGAGGAACCTCGCTACGACCGTACCGCCCACGGTGCTGTTCGAGCCCGAGATCTCGCCCTACGTCAAACTCATGCTCAAACGCTCGCAGCTCCGCGAGCCGGTCACCGAGGAGGAGCGCGCCGCCGCCCCCTGGTGGGAGCAGAGGGTGATGGACGGCGGCGAGAAGGTCGTCCGCTCCGGCCGCGGCGAGGTCCAGCTCTCGGGCTATCCCAGCCGCTTCATGAACAGCCTGATCATCGCGATCACCAGCACGGTGCTGGCCGTCTCGATGGGCACGATCACCGCTTACGGCTTCTCACGCTTCAAAGTGAAGGGCGAGCAGGACTGGCTCTTCTTCATCCTCTCGACCCGCATGCTTCCACCAGTGGTGGTCGCGATCCCGATGTATCTGATGTACCGCGTCGTCGGTCTCAACGACACGCATCTGGGGCTCATCATCCTCTATACCGCCTTCAATCTCAGTTTCTCGGTCTGGCTGATGAAGGGGTTCATCGACGAGATCCCGCGAGAATACGAGGAGGCGGCGCTGGTCGACGGCTACACGCGGATGGAGGCGTTCTTCAAGGTCGTGCTGCCGGAGGCCGCGACCGGCATCGCGGCCACGGCGGTCTTCTGTTTCATCACGGCCTGGAACGAATACGCCTTCGCGCTTATAATGACCAACCGCCGCGCCCAGACAGCACCACCCTACATCCCGAGCCAGATCGGATCCGGCCTGCCCGACTGGACCGTGATCGCGGCGGGCACTGTGCTGTTCCTGTTGCCGGTGGCGATCTTCACGTTCCTGCTGCGCAACCATCTGCTCCGCGGCATGTCCTTCGGGGCGATCCGCAAGTGAGTTTCCGGGCGTTCAACCAGACCTGGCTCGTGCCGGGCGCGCAGGTGCTGATGATCTTCGGGATCGTAGCGCTCTGTCAGCCGTGGAGCGCATTGCTGCATCGGTATGGGCCGACGATGACACTGATCGGGCTCGTCGGGTTTCTGATCGTGTCGCATATCGCGCCTGACGAGGATGTCGATGACGGGGCTGGCCGATGACGCAGATCGAGCTTCGCGGCGTCGAGAAGTATTTCGGCGACGTCCAGGTCATCAAGAACCTGAATCTCACCATCGAGCACAACGAGTTCATCGTCATGCTGGGCCAGTCCGGCTGCGGCAAGACCACGACGCTGCGCGCCATCGCGGGCCTCGAGAGCATCGACGCCGGCGAGATCCTCATCGACGGCGAGGCGGTCCAGGACCGCAAGGCGGCCGACCGCGACATCGCCTTCGTGTTCCAGTCCTTCTCGCTCTATCCGCACATGACGGTCTACGAGAACATCGCCTTCCCGCTCCGCGCCACCCGCGAGAGCAAATCCGACATCGATTCCAACGTCCGCCGCGTCGCCGACATCCTCCAGATCTCACCGCTGCTGTCCCGCCGCCCCTCGGCGCTGTCGGGCGGCGACATGCAGCGCGTCGCGATCGGCCGCGCGCTCGTCCGCAGCCCCAAGGCGCTTCTGATGGACGAGCCGATCGGCGCGCTCGACGCCAAGCTGCGCGAGGAGATGCGCGCCGAGCTCAAACGCCTCCATGTCCGCCAGGGCTCGACCTCTATCTACGTCACCCACGACCAGGTCGAGGCGATGAGCCTCGCCGACCGCATCGTTATCATGCACGAGGGCGTTCTCCAGCAGGTCGGAACGCCCGACGAGGTCTATGGCGCGCCCGCGAACCTGTTCGTAGCGCAGTTCGTCGGAAGTCCGGTGATGAACGTCGCGGACGTGCTGGTGACGCGTGCCGGGGACGGCGCGGAGGTCCGGATGGACGGGGCTCCCGCGCCTTTTCTTTTTCCCGGCGGATTGCTTGATCGGATTGACGGCCGGGAGGACGGGCTCGCGCTCGGCATCCGTCCCGAGGGTGTTGAGGTGTCGCGCGAGGCGCGTGACGGCTGGTTGCCGCTGGAGGCGCGTATCATCGAGCCGCTCGGGAGCCACGACATCGTCGATCTGAGCATCGGCGAGCAGTTCCTGCGCGCGCGGGTCAGGAGCGGCTTCGTGCCGCGACCGGGCGAGATCGTGCATGTGCGGATCGACCCGGCGCAGGCGCATTTCTTCGACAAGAGGAGCGGCGCGTCGCTCGGGATCAGGCTCTGATGGCGAATGTGGAACTCAGGGGCGTCTCCAAGCGCTTCGGCGGTCAGACCGCGCTGCGCGATCTCGATCTCACGATCTCCAACGGCGAGTTCTTCGTGCTGCTCGGGCAGACCGGCGCGGGAAAGACGACCACGTTGCGCATCGTCGCGGGGCTGGAACGGCCAACGTCCGGCGAGGTCCTGATCGACGGGGTGGACGTGGTGGATTGGGGCGCGGCCGATCGCGACGTCGCGCTCGTGCTCCAGCAGTATTCGCTCTACCCGCGCTACACCGTGCGCGAGAATCTCGAATTCCCTCTGAAGTCCAAACTGCGCCGCCACACGCCCGACGAAATCGCCGCTCGCGTCGCCAAGGCCGCGGCGACCCTCCGCATCGACCACCTTCTCGATCGCAAGACCGACAAGCTTAGCGGCGGCGAGATGCAACGCGTCTCGATCGGCCGCGCCATCGTCCGCCAGCCGCGGATCTTCCTGATGGACGAGCCGTTGAGCGCTCTCGACGCCAAGCTGCGCGAGACGCTCCGGACGGAACTCAAGAACCTTCAGATGAACCTTGGGGCCACGTTTCTTTTCGTCACGCACGACCAGATCGAGGCCATGTCGATGGGCGACAAGATCGGCGTTCTCAACGAGGGCCGTCTCGTTCAGGTCGGCACGCCGAACGAGATCTACGCCGATCCGCGCGACACCTTCGTCGCCCGGTCGGTCGGCTCGCCGCCGATGAACCTGATCGAAGGGCGGCTGGAGAACGGACGGGCAAAGATGGCGGCTTCGGGTCTCGACCTTGCCGTCAACGCGATGTCGCCCGACGCGACCGATCGCGCGCTGATCTTCGGCATCCGGCCCGAGGACATTCACCTCGCGCCGGGCGGCGATGCGACGGCCTTGGTCCGCGACGTCGAGAACCATGGGGTCGAGAAGATCATCACGCTCGTGACCGGCGAGGAGAGGCTCCGGGTCACGGCGCCCGCCTCCACGCGGGCCTCGGTCGACGAGACCGTGCGGTTCGACTGGGATCCGTCGAAAGTGGTCCTGTTCGATGCCGACAGCGGCCGGAGCCTGCGGCACGCAGAGACCTGACGGGACCGCCAGCGCTCAGTTGGTCGGACGGTCCTTGGCCGAAGGCGGGCGGGCCGGGGTCGTGCGAACGCGTCGCGTGGTGTCGTCGTGCGGGTCGAACCCTTGGTTGACGACCTCCTCGACCCGGCAGTCCTCGCACATGGTCAGGGTGTGCATCCGGCGTTCGCCATCGGGGCCCGTGAACATCCAGTGATCCGCAAGGCGGGCCTGGATGCGTTCGATCCCGGAGCGCGTCGCGAAGGCCTTGCCGCAAACGGTGCAGCAGAAGGGGGATTCCTCCTTTAGGATGCGGCGCGGGCTGTCCCAAGCGGCGAAATCGAGGCGCGGGGATAGGGTGATCGCGGTCTCGGGGCAGGTCGCGGCGCAGAGGCCGCATTGCACGCAGGCGCTTTCGGTGAAGCGCAGCATCGGCGTCTCGGGATTGTCCAGCAGCGCGCCGGTCGGGCAGACGCCACTGCAGGCCATGCAGAGCGTGCAGGCCTCGGTGTCGAGGATCACCGCCCCGAAAGGCGCGCCGGCTTCGAGCGGCAGAGCGCGCGCCGGTTCGGGCGCCGCGCGGTTCATCTCGGTGAAGGCCATCACCAGCAGGCCGCGCTTGTCGGCGGGCGGCAGAAAGCTGGCGGGCTCTGGGCGCGCGGGTTCGCGCGGCAGGTCGGCGAGCGCCGCCTCCAGCGCGTCCGGGTCGTCGGTTTCGATCAGCACGATCGGGCCGTGGCCCGTCGCCGTCGCGAGGTCGCGGATGAGATCCATCGTCGCTTCGAGACCGCTCAGGTCGTGGCGTCGCCGCGCCGCTCCGAGCAGTGCGACCGATCCGGCGCCGTAGGCGAGGGCGGACGCGAGAACTTCCGGCCCGATCTGGGTGATCTCGTTGACGCGCAGCGGGATCACGTGCGCGGGAAGACCCCGTCCGTAGCGGCCGGACGCGTCGATCAGCGGCTCGCCGTGGTTGGCGTCGTGGAACAGAACCGCCGGGGCGGTCGCACCGCCGGCGTCGCGCCAGGCCCGGAGCGCCGCGCGGAGTCGGGCCACGATCGTCGAGGCGTCGGGCAGCGCGTAGGCGGCGGCTCCGGTGGGGCAGGCTGCGGCGCATTGGCCGCAGCCCGCGCAGATCGCGGTGTCGATGGTGACGCTGTCGCCATCCGGCGTGATCGCGCCAGTCGGGCAGAGCGACAGGCAGCGTGTGCATCCGGTGATACCGTTGCGCGAATGGGCGCAGAGATCCGCGCCGAAGTCGATGTAGACCGGCTTGTCGAACGTGCCGACCATGGTTCCGGCCCTGGCGACCATGTCCGCGAGCGCGCGCGAGTCGCGGGGATCGGCGCGAAAATAGCCGGGCCGCAGGTCGGACGCCGGATAGAGCGGCCTGCCCCCGGTGACGTCGATCACCAGGTCGGCGCGGGACGTCGCGCCGTCGCGCGGGTCGCCGAAACGCAGGGTCTCGCGAGAAGACGGTGCGGGTGCGGCATAGGCGTCGACGGTCAGGGTGAAGGCGCCGAGATGGCCGGTGGCGGTGCGGATCCGACCTTGGAGAACCGGGAAACGCGTCTGGCGCGGCGGCGCGATTTCCGAACCCGGGAGCATCAGAACCGTCAGATCGAGCTGATCGGCCAAGGCGTCCGCGATCTCCAGCGCTGCGGCGTCGCGGCCGAGGATCAGCGTCACGCCGGTCGACTCGAGCGAGGTGATCCCAAAGGGCGCAGGGGCGACGGCCGCCGCCGCGACCATCGCGGCCATCTTGGGACCGCTGTCGCGGGCTTCGGCGGTCCAGCCTGCGGTTTCGCGGATGTTGACGAAGGACACCGGCACGTCGGGCCCCTCGGCGGCGGCGATCTCGGTGAAGAGCGGCGCCTCCTGGGTGCAGGTCACGGTCAAGGGATTGCCCACGGCGAGGGCCGCGCGGAAGCGGTCCAGGTTCGCGCGGCAGAGTTGGCGCACGGACGGGTCGCCGCCGCAGCCGGCCTTCGCGAGCGCGCCCTCGTCGGGGTTCATGGTCCCCTCGCAGGTACAGGTCAGGACGGTCCGGGTCGTGGTCATGCGAGTCTGTCCGTTCGGGATGGGTCGGGACGCGCGGTCGCTTGTGCGGCCGGCGGGCGGTGCGGTAGACTTCTCGCGATAGCCTTCATGTTGCAAGGACCGCTTTCGTGCTGGACGACAACGCCGCCCCGCGCAGTCTCGTGCTGCCGCCGCCCTACAATGCGCATTGGCTGCCGGATGGCGACGCGTTTGTCGAGGCCTGCCGGCGCGCGAAGGCCGAGGGGGCCGGCTTTCTTGTCTGGCATGCGAGCGACGGTGGCGAACGCGCGGGACGGCTCGACTTCGCGGTGGTGCTGGAGCCAGATTCCCCGCTGACCGAGGCGAGGCGCGCGTTCATTGCCGGCATGGTCGCGCTCGGCGACGCGCTGGCGGCGGAAGGTCCGCCGGAACGGGCGATCGGCTTCGGCTGGCCGGGCGAGGTGAAATTCGACGGCGGGAGGCTCGGCGGGATGCGTCTGGCCGTGGCGCCCGACACGGGCGAGGACGCGATGCCGGACTGGATGGTGCTCGGGGTCGAGCTGATCGCAGATCGCGACCATTTGTCCGAGCCAGGCGCCAGTCCCGATTCGGTATCGCTCAAGGAGGAGGAATTCGCGGACCCGCCGGCGATCATCGAGAGCTTCGCGGCGTATCTGATGCTGAACTTCGACCGCTGGAAGCATGACGGGTTCGCGTCTGTGGCTGCCCGCTACGCCGCGCGTCTGGGATCGGGCGCGGTCTTGACGGAAGCCGGGGATCTGAAGCTGGACGACGGCGTCGCAACCTTGGCGGCGGCTCTAGGGGCTCAGGACTGGCGCAACGGGAGCGGGCCGAAGCTGTGATCCGACTGCCGCGCACGATCCGATTGGACCGCTCCGACGCGGTGATATTCGCGCCGGCCGCCGAGCCGGGCGAATGGGCGGTGCCGGGCACGTTCCTGTTCGCGGGGCGGGACGCCGAAAGCCTGGACCGCAAAGAGCGGATCGCGTTCCGGTCCGGCTTTTTGGGCATTGCGGGATTCGGCTGGTCGACCCTCGTCACGGTGACCTTCGCCCGCGCGGAGCATCGCGCGGAGATGGTAGAGGGGCTCGCCGGCCAGCTCGTGGCGCGTCTTGGCGCGCCGGATCTCGCGACCGCGATGCCGGCGGCGGAGGAGGAGGTCGCGCTGGCGGAGGATCTCTGCCGGGGCCACGCGGAGGGCACGCTGATCGCGCTGCACCGGGAGCCGGACGGCGGCGGCATACGCGAGCGGTTCCGGACGCTCACGCCGCGCGCGGAAACGGCGTTCGGGGCCGGGCATCTGGGCGGTCACGACAAGGCGTTCCATTTCGTCGAGACCGACGAGGAGGATGACGGGGTCGATCTGCGGTCCTTGGCAGAGGGAAGCGGGCCGCGATGAGGGAGTTCTGGGTCGCCTCGGGGCACCATCTGACGCGGCTCGACGCGAAGGGTCGGATGCTCGTCACCGACGAGCTGATCAAGGCCTGGCTCGCGCGGCCCGAGATCCTGCCGCCGGACGAGGCCTGCGCGGCGGAGCGGGCGCTTCATGCGCGGCTGATGGCCGATCCGCGCGGGCGCGTGGCGGCCGTCGAGGTGGCGAATCTGGCGGACGCGGACGCGCGGGAGAATTGGGGCTTTCTGCTGACGCTGCGCGACACGCTGCTCGCGGCCGGCACTGTCGAGGACGGGTATCTCGATCTGGTGCGCGGGCGGGTGCGGCTGCCGCACCTGTTCTATGATCAGCTCGCTCAGCTGATCCTGCGCAACGCGCTCGACGGTTGCGAGGATGTCAGGGTTCTGCGCGCGGCCGAGATGCTGTTCCGTCCGCAGCGCGGGTATCTGCATGACGGGGCGCTTATGCTGGCGGATGACGAGCTGGTCGGCGAGCTCGAGGCCGAAATGCACGGCAATCCGCTGTTCGCGATGATGAACGGCGGGGTCGACGAACTCGACATCTTGGGCGACGGCAACGCCTGGACCTATTGGAGCCGGTCGGACGCGCATACGATGGTGATGCCGTTCGGGGCCGATCCGAAGGCGCGCGCGGGTCTTGCCGAGGCGTTGGGTCGGTTCGTCCGGCATCTGCTGGGCCATGCGGTCACGGTGGCGCCGATGATCGCGGCCGACGACGTCGAGATGCGCTGGTATGTCGGTCTCGACACGGCGGGGAGCGCGATCGGCAACGCGGTCTGGAAGGGCAAGGCTCCTGCGGCGACGTTGGTGGGGCTGTTCGCGCTGACTTTCGACGGGACCGAAGGCGTGCTGCCAGACGTCGGCGACCGCCCGGTCTATCTTCTGATCGGTCTGGACGAGAGCAACGTGATCCGGTTCAAGCCGCAGAACCTCGTGACGGGCCTGCCGCTGGTGGATGAGCCGACGGATCTCGCGGGCCGCGTCGCGAGCGGGAGCGCCTGATGCCCAGGGAGAGCCTGCGCGTCGGCGTGGTGGGCGTCTCGCGTCCTCCGGCGAACCGGTGGGCGACGCGGGGCGTGGTTCCGGCGGCGCTGCTGGCTGATCCGCCGTCGCTTGAAGCGGGGATGGTGATGTCGGAACAGGGCGAGGTGCGGACGATCTACATGGGCGATCATGCGGTGCTGCTGCATTCGGGCGAGACGCGGAACTACATCGACAATCTGGCCGCGGCGCGACCGTCGCTCTGGGTTGCGACGGACGGGGAGACGGTGCGGATCGTCACGGCGGATCCCTACGAGGGCGAGGCCTTGGCGAGCGATACCGGTCGGGTGGTGGAGGCGCTCGCGATGCCACAGGCGATCGTGGACCGGGTTCGGGCTTTCGTGGGGGCGCATCATGTCCATGAGGAGTTCCACAAACGCAAACGCACGCCCGCGACGTCCGCGCACGACCCGCGCGCGCCCCGTGTTCTGACAGAAGACGAGAAGTGGGTGCGGTCGCGGGGCAAGGCGGGACTTGGTCCAAAGGGCTCCGGATGAGCCGGCCGCCGGAGGATGAAGACGGCGGCGGACGACTGAGCGGCTGGTCGCGGCGCAAGCTGGCGGCGCGGCGGGGCGAGGGCGATCCGCCGGATATCGTCGAGGAGACGCCGGCCGCGACGGTGGCGGACGAGAGCGGCGAGCAGGACGACGTCGATGCGGAGTACGTCGCGGCGTTGCCGCCGATCGAGACGATCGGGGACGGCAGCGACATCAAACCGTTCCTCGCGCGCGGCGTACCCGCGAGCCTGAAAAACGCGGCGCTTCGACGGCTCTGGTCGGCAACGCCCGGCGTGCGGGAGTATTCGGACCCGGCGGTCGACTACGCGTGGGATTGGAACGCGCCGGGCGGGGTGCCGGGCGGTGGCGGCACGCTGTCGGAGAGCGGCGTGGCGAAGATGGTGAAGAACCTCATCGGCGAATCGCGGCCGAGCAAGGACGAGACCGCGCCGGTCGAAGACGTTGCGGAAGCGCGCGACGCGGAGACGGCTCCGGAGCGGCGGGACGTCGAGCCGGTGACGGCAGCTCCGGAAACCGAGGCGCCGCCCGCCGCGATCCGCCGCACGCACAAGCGGGATGAGCGGGCGGAGGGCGGGAAAACGGACCGGCAGGGCGCACCGGACGAGGCGCGTCCGGCAGTCGCATCGATCGCCCCCCCGCGCCGGCATGGCGGCGCGGTTCCGGACTGATTGCGACAAATTAGCCGCGCGCCAACACGGCTACGTGATTGAACGCCCGCGAGTTTTGTGTGAAGAATTGTGAGTTATTTACGCAGCCCGAAATCCGAGGTGTCGCTTGACCAATGCCAGCCCGGCCGAGGCCGTGCCCGCACTGCCGGAACAGGATGCATTGAGGTCCCGACAATGGGCCCTCTTGGCGAGACTGCTCGCCGCCGCGCCGGATGCGGACACGCTTGCGGCGCTGGCGGCACTTGAAGGCGACGAGACCGCGCTCGGTCAGGCTTACGGCGTTCTGGCGCGCATGGCGGCGGAGACTGATGCGGCCACGGTCGAGCGGGAATTCTTCGAGCTTTTCATCGGGGTCGGGCGTGGCGAATTGCTGCCCTACGCGTCGTTCTATCTGACCGGATTTCTCAACGAGCGCCCGCTGGCCGATCTGCGCCGGGATCTGGGCGCGATGGGCGTGGTCCGCGCGGACGGGCGGCACGAGCCAGAGGATCATGTCGCGAGCATCGCCGAAGTGATGGCGGGACTTGCCGCCGGCGAGTTCGACGCGGGCGTGTCTGGGCTGTGGCGCGGCCGGCGAGGCGGGCTTCTTCGCCCGACACATGCAGCCTTGGGTCACGCAGTTTTTCGACGATCTGGCGATCGCGCCGAGCGCTCGGTTCTACCGCGCCGTGGCGGAGATCGGCCGGATCTTCACGGATATCGAGATACGCGCGTTCGCGCTTCAGGCCGCGGCGGATCGCGCCACGGTCGAGGTGCGGACCGCGAGCAGACACTGAGAAAACGTTCGGACGGCGGCCCAGACACGCCGCGACATGGAACCAAGGGAGGACGACATGGCTGACAGGACCGGAAAAGACCGAGGCATCGGACGGCGTGGCTTCTTCGGCGCGGTGGTGGCGGCCACGTCGGCGGGCGTGCTCGCAGGCGGCGCGCGACCGGTTCTCGCCGAGGAGACGGGCGACGACCTGACGAAGGCGCGGTATCAGGAGACCGAGCACGTGCAGGCCTTCTACCGCACCAACCGCTATTACACGGGAGAATAGGTCATGCTGGTCAAACGCAGATCATCCGAATCCGCCCGGAGCGGCCTCGCCGGCTTCGCGCAGGGCGTCTCGGCGAAACCGGTCGACCGTCGGTCGTTCCTCGGGGCGTCCGGCCTCGCCGTCGGCGGTCTGGCCGCACTCGGGACGCTCGGCGCCGGCACGGTCCGCAAGGCCGAGGCCGGAATGATCGATTTCAGCCAGCCGGTCGAGATCAAGACCAACATCTGCACGCATTGCTCGGTCGGCTGCACGGTCAAGGCCGAGGTCCAGAACGGCGTCTGGGTCGGACAGGAGCCCGCCTGGGACAGCCCGATCAACCGCGGCACCCATTGCGCCAAGGGCGCGTCGGTCCGTGAGATCGTCCACGGCGACCGCCGCCTGAAATATCCGATGAAGAAGGAAAACGGCGAGTGGGTCCGCATCTCGTGGGACCAGGCCATCGACGAGATCGGCGACAAGATGCTGTCGATCCGCGAGACCAGCGGGGCCGACAGCGTCTATCTGCTCGGCTCGGCCAAGTTCTCGAACGAGGGCGCGTATCTGTTCCGCAAGTTCGCGGCGTTCTGGGGCACCAACAACGTCGACCACCAGGCGCGTATCTGCCACTCGACGACGGTCGCGGGAGTGGCGAACACATGGGGCTACGGCGCCATGACCAACAGCTACAACGACATCCGCAACTCCAAGACCATCATCTTCATGGGGTCGAACGCGGCCGAGGCGCATCCGGTCTCGCTCCAGCACATCCTGACGGGCAAGGAGACCAACCGCGCCAACGTCATCGTCATCGACCCGCGCTTCACCCGGACGGCGGCCCACGCGACGGATTACATCCGCATGCGCTCGGGCACCGACATCGCCATCATCTGGGGGATCATGTGGCACATCTTCGAGAACGGCTGGGAGGATGAGCAATTCATCAGCCAGCGCGTCTGGGGAATGGACCAGATCCGCGAGGAGGTGAAGAAATACGATCCGGCCGAGGTCGAGCGCATCACCGGCATTCCGGAGGCGGACCTCAAGCGGGTCGCCGAGACCTTCGCGACGCAGAAGCCGTCGACCTTCATCTGGTGCATGGGCGGCACGCAGCACACGGTCGGCACGGCGAACGTGCGCACCTATTGCAACCTGCTGCTGGCGACCGGCAACGTCGGTGCGGCGGGTACCGGGGCCAACATCTTCCGCGGGCATTGCAACGTGCAAGGCGCGACGGATTTCGGTTTGGATATCGCGTCGCTGCCCTGTTATTATGGCCTGTCGGAGGGCGGCTGGAAGCATTGGAGCCGGGTCTGGGACGTGCCTTACGAGTACTTCCAGTCGCGGTTCGACGAGGTGCCCGCGAAGGGCGGCCGCGACGCGCGCGACCGCAAGGCCAACATGGAGATGGCGGGCATCCCGTCGACCCGGTGGTTCGACGCGACCACGCTCGACGCCGAGGAGGTCGACCAGCGCGACAACATCAAGGCGATGATCGTGTTCGGCCACGGCGGCAACACGGTGCCGCGCATGGGCGACTCTCTCAAGGGCATGAACGCGCTCGATCTTCTGGTGGTGGCGGACCCGCATCCGACGACGTTCGCAGCACTCCATGACCGGACGGACAACACATATCTTCTGCCGATCTCGACGCAGTTCGAATGCGACGGCAGCCGTACGGCCTCCAACCGTTCGGTCCAGTGGGGCGAGAAAGTGGTCGAGCCGATCTTCGAGAGCGACAACGACTATGCGGTGATCTACCGCCTGTCCGAGAAGCTGGGCTTCGGCGAGGAAATGTTCAAACCCTACGAGATGGTGCAGGGCAAGTTCTCGATGGAGCCGACGCCGGAATCCATCCTTGAGGAGATCAACCGCGGCGGATGGTCCACCGGCTACACCGGTCAGAGTCCGGAGCGGCTGAAGGCGCATATGGCGAACCAAGACAAGTTCGACCTGGTGACGCTGCGGGCGCCGGCGGATGCGGGCGAGGTGGCGGGCGATTATTACGGCCTTCCGTGGCCGTGCTGGGGCACGCCGGAGTTCAAACATCCGGGAACGCACATCCTCTACAATCCCAACATCGCGGTGAAGGACGGCGGCGGCGCCTTCCGGCCCCGCTTCGGCGTCGACCGCGAAGGCGAGACGCTTCTGGCCGAAGGCAGCTATCCGCCGGGATCGGAGATCACCGACGGGTATCCGCAGTTCACCTACGGCGTGCTTCAGACGCTGGGCTGGGACGTCGATCTGACGCCGGATGAGCTGGCGACGATCGAGCGGATCGGCGGGGACGATGCCGAAGCGCTGGCCGCGGTCAGCTGGTCCACCGACCTTTCGGGCGGCATCCAGCGCGTGGCGATCGAGCATGGCTGCGTGCCCTTCGGCAACGGCAAGGCGCGAGCGGTCGCGTGGAACCTGCCCGATCCGATCCCGGTTCATCGCGAGCCGATCTACTCGCCGCGCCCCGATCTGGTCGCGGATTATCCGACACCCGAGAACGGCCGTCAGTTCCGCATGCCCAACGTGGGCTTCTCGATGCAGGCTTCGGCGGTTGAACGCAGACTGTCCGAGAGCTTCCCGATTGTGCTGACCTCAGGCCGTCTGGTCGAATACGAGGGCGGCGGCGAGGAGACCCGGTCCAACCCGTGGCTCGCAGAGCTGCAGCAGGACATGTTCGTCGAGATCAACCCGGCCGACGCGACGGCGCGGGGAGTGACCGATGGCGGCTGGGTCTGGGTCATGGGCCCCGAGAACGACAGCAAGGCTCGGGTGAAGGCCCTCGTAACCGAGCGTGTCGCGCCTGGCGTCGCCTTCATGCCGTTCCACTTCGCCGGATGGTTCCAAGGCGTCGATCAGCGGGGCAACTATCCCGAAGGAACGGATCCGATCGTCCTTGGCGAGAGCGTGAACACGGTCACGACTTACGGATATGACCCCGTGACAGGCATGCACGAAGGCAAGGTCACGCTTTGCCAGATCGCGGCGGCGTAAGGGAGGACCAAGAAGAATGGCACGCATGAAATTCCTGTGTGACGCGGACCGCTGCATCGAATGCAACGCCTGTGTCACCGCCTGCAAGAACGAGAACGAGGTGCCGTGGGGCATCAACCGTCGGCGGGTCGTCACGATCAATGACGGTCTGCCCGGCGAGCGCTCGGTCTCGATGGCCTGCATGCACTGCACGGATGCGCCCTGCGCGGCGGTCTGTCCGGTCAACTGCTTCTACACGACGGACGACGCGGTGGTCCTGCACTCGAAGGATACCTGCATCGGCTGCGGATACTGCTTCTATGCGTGTCCGTTTGGCGCGCCGCAGTATCCCAAGGTCGGCAATTTCGGCACGCGCGGCAAGATGGACAAGTGCACCTACTGCGCCGGCGGTCCGGAAGAAGACATGACCGAGGCGGAATTCATTAAGTACGGCTCGAACCGCCTCGCCGAAGGCAAGCTCCCGCTCTGCGCCGAGATGTGCTCGACGAAGGCGCTTCTGGCCGGCGACGGCGACATCATCGCGGACATCTACAAGGAACGTGTCGTGACCCGCGGTTACGGCTCGGGCGCCTGGGGTTGGCGTACGGCCTATGGCGAAACGGTGACGGTGTGAGCGGAGGGGAAAGACGATGAGTATTGGAACTTCCGCAAGACGGCTCGCGACGATCCTGGGGCTGGTGGCGGCATTGGTCGTCTCAGGCGTGTCGGTGTCCGAGGCGCAGCAGATCAACCCAACGACTGAATCCGTGACGGAGGATGCGCTTTTCGAACAGCTTCGGGGCGATGACTACGTCGCGGGCAGGGTGTCGATTCCCGATGCCAACTCGGCGCGTCTGATCAAACCGGGCAACAAGGGCTGGGCGGACACGCATACCGGGACCGTGCGGTTCCTCAGCATCGCGGCCGTGGTTGGAGCGATCGCCGTTCTTGCGCTGTTCTACCTCATCCGCGGACGGATCCGCGTCGATGCGGGCATGTCCGGCATCCGCATCCTGCGGTTCAGCGGCATCGAACGCTTCGCCCATTGGCTGATGGCGGGATCGTTCATCGTTCTTGCGCTGACCGGGCTCAATCTCGTTCTGGGACGGACCATCATCCTTCCGTGGTTGGGAGACGGCGCGTTTTCGACGCTTGCGACATGGGGCAAGGTCGCCCACAACTTCGTCGGCTGGGCGTTCATGCTGGGTCTGATCCTTTCGTTCCTCGTCTGGGTCGCGCACAACATCCCCAACAAGGTCGATGCCGAATGGATCGCGCAAGGCGGCGGGCTTCTGAAAAAGGGCGTCCACCCGCCGGCGCGCAAATTCAACGCCGGTCAGAAACTGATCTTCTGGTCGGTCACGCTGGGCGGCGCGGCGCTGTCCTTCACCGGCTTCATGCTGCTGTTTCCCGCGATTGCCGGGAATCAGGTCGATTGGCAGTTCTACCAGCTCGTCCACGGTCTCGTGGCGGCTGCGCTGTCCTTCGTGATCATCGCGCACATCTATATCGGCTCGGTCGGCATGGAAGGCGCATTTGACGCGATGGGCTCGGGCGAGGTGGATCTGAACTGGGCCAAGGAGCATCACTCGCTCTGGGTCGAGGAAGTGAGCAAGGATCCCGCCTATGCTCCGCATCCCAAAGGGACGCAGCCGGCAGAGTGACGTCAGCGCCCGCGGAACGGTCGGAACGTTCCGACCGTTCCCCGCTTGCCGGTCCATACGACCCGGCAGACTTCGCCGGCCCATAGCCGGCTCTCTTTGATGAAGAACGCGGCCATGTCCGATGAACCGATCCTGACCGCCGCGCGACAGGCTCTTTCAGGGTTTGTCCTCCCCGACGGAACACCGCTTGTAGGCGCGGCTCATGTGACGGGCCCGCTGATGACAGGCGGACGCGTATATCTGACGATTTCCACCACTTCCGAAGAAGCGCCGCTCCATACGGAGATCCGCGCACGAGCCGAATTGGCGCTGCGCGCGGTGCCTGGTTGCGAGACCGCGATCGTGGCGCTTACCGGAGAACGGTCGGTCCCTCCGGCATTGAGAGACGTCCCCCCGTCCAAGCCCGAAATCCTCGCCGATGTGCGCCATGTCATCGCGGTGGCGTCCGGTAAAGGTGGCGTCGGGAAGTCGACGACCGCCGTCAATCTGGCGCTCGGCTTGCGGGCGCTCGGGCTGACTGTCGGGATCCTCGACGCAGACATCCATGGCCCGTCCCTGCCCACGCTGCTCGCGCTGCACGGTCGACCTCGCATGGGCAAGGACCGGCGTCTGCTGCCGGTGCGGTCGCACGGGCTGTCCGCGATGTCTATGGGGCTGATGGTCGATGCGGAGACCGCGATGGTCTGGCGCGGACCGATGATCATGTCGGCGATCACCCAGATGCTGGCCGATGTCGACTGGGGGACGCTCGACGTGCTGATCGTCGACATGCCTCCCGGCACCGGCGACGCGCAATTGGCCATCGCCCAAGGCGCGAACCTGTCGGGCGCCGTCATCGTCTCCACCCCGCAGGATCTGGCGCTCATCGATGCGCGGCGGGGCATCGCGATGTTCCGCAAGGTCGATGTGCCGATTCTCGGACTGATCGAGAACATGGCGCATTTCATCTGCCCAGATTGCGGATCCGAGCATGCGATCTTCGGCTCCGGTGGCGCCGCCGCAGACGCCGCCCGCCTCGGCGTGCCCTATCTCGGCGCCGTGCCGCTGACCATGGAACTTCGCATCGCCTCGGATCTGGGACGGCCGGTCGTCGCGCGTGACCCCGACGGTCCCCTCGGGCGTCTCTACACCGAGATGGCGCGGTCGATTTGGTCGGCGGTGTCAGCGCCATCAGAACCTGTTATCGTGACATCGAACCAAGGAGCCTGAGCCATGAAAACCTTTCTTCTCTCTTCGATCGTCGGCATCGCGATCGCGTTCGCCGCATATTCGATCCTCATGAACCGCTTCCAGGTGGACAGCAAAACCGCGTTCACCACGGAAGGCGCGCGGCTCACCACCGGCGAGGCGGCGTCGATGACCAACTGATCGCGATCCTCACGGCGCCGCCCATGATCCGAGCCGCCGCAATCGCGATGGCGCTGATGGCGACGTCGGCATCCGCCCAGGATCTGCGCGGCCATGGCGGACCGGTCAGGGCATTGGCCGCAGGCGAAGACGGGCGGATCATCTCCGGTTCGTTCGACACGCGCGCCATCGCATGGGACGGCGTGATCGCGACGCAGATCACCCGCCACCATGAAGGCGCCGTGACCGCCGTGCTTCCCCTGCCCGATGGCCAGTTCGCGTCTGGAGGACAGGACGGGCGCGTGGCGATCTGGGGAGCCGGCCCGGAACCTCTGTTGTCCGAGGCGTGGCATGCTCTCCCCGTGGCGGTCTTGGCGCCATGGCGCGACGGGCTCGCCTCGGCGGGATGGGACGGGCGGATCGCGCTCTGGTCAGGGACCGGCGCGCCGGAGATGATCGACGCCCATGACGGCCAGATCACCGGGCTGGTCGCCTATCGTGACGGGCTCGCCAGCGTCGGATCGGACCTTCGGCTGCGCCTCTGGGACGATGCGGGCGCGCCGGTTGCGCAATCGGGTCTGGCGGCGCCGGTCGCGGCCTTGGCGACGGACGGCGTCGGGCTCTTCGCCGCTTCGCCCGACGGCACGCTGCGCCGGATCGATCCCGGTTCGCCCGGTCGAGAGGTGGAGCTTTCGGATCGCCCGCTTCTTTCGGTGGCCGCCGGTGCGGGACGTGTCGCGATCGGCGGCGCCAGTGGCGATGTCTGGATGCTGGATCCCTACACTTTGGAAATCCTTGGGACGATGGAGACCGGGCAAGGGCCGGTCTGGGCACTCGCCTTCTCCGAAGACAAACTCCTGACCGGCGGCGCTGACGGGCTGATCCGCCGCTGGGCGATTGACGGCACCCCACTCGGCGAGGGCTCGGGCCCTCCAAACCCCACGCTGACCAGCCCGCGCGGGGCCGAGGTTTTCCGCGCCTGCGCGGTCTGCCACACTCTGACGCCGGACGACGGAGCCCGCGCCGGCCCGACGCTCCACGGAATTTTCGGTCGCCGCATCGGGACGGCCGAGGGCTACGATTATTCGCGGGCGCTGCGCGGTCTAGACATCGTCTGGACGCCGCGGACCGTCGCGGAGCTTTTCGAATTCGGCCCTGAGGCCTACACTCCGGGCAGCCGCATGCCCGAACAGCGCATACCGGCGGAGAGTGATCGCCAGGCGCTGATCGAATTCCTGCAGACCGTGTCGCGCTGACGATCGCGAACCCAAAAAAGGAGACGGATGATGAGTGATGATTTCAACATGTCGATGCGCAAGTTTCTCAAGAATGTCGGCGTGACCTCACAGCAGGCCATCGAAGAGGCGATGCGCGCGGCGGGTGCGGACAAGACCGCAGGCCAAAATTTCAAGGCTGAGATGCTGCTGAGAATCGAGGGCCTCGACCTCGAGCACCGGGTCGAGGGATCCATCAGCGGCAAGGACGACTGATCGCCCCGCTCCGGGCCGTTCAGTCAACATCCTCGAGTATCATCCGTGGAGACAGCGCCGCCGGATTCAGCTTGAGGTGCAGGATCGTGGGCAGGCGGCTTGCACGCGCGCGCGCGAAGGCGTCCGGAAACTCGGCGTCCGATGTGACGATCTCGCCAAAGCCGCCATAGGCCTTGGCCAGCGCGGCGAAATCGGGATTGCGCAGCGCCGTGCCAGACGGGCGGCCCGGATAGGTGCGCTGCTGGTGCATGCGGATCGTGCCATACATGCCGTTGTCGCAAACCAGAACGATCACCGCCGCGCCCTGTTCGCAGGCGGTGCCGAACTCTTGGCTGACCATCTGAAAGCATCCGTCGCCGGCGAAGCAGATCACATCGCGGTCCGGATGCTGGAGCTTGCCCGCGATCGCGGCGGGCAGGCCGTAGCCCATCGACCCGCAGGTCGGCGCGAGTTGCGTGCGCCATCCGCGATAGGCGTAGTACCGATGCAGCCAGGCGGAGTAATTTCCAGCGCCATTCGTCAGAATCGCGTCGTCCGCCAGAACCGCGTCGAGATGCGCCACGACCCGCTCGAGTTTCAGCGCGCCCGGAGTTTCACGCGGCACGCGCCACGCCTCGAAATCGGCCCGCGCATCGCTCAGCCGATCGCCGCCCCCGCGCGTGGTCGCCGCCGCCGCGAGCTGGAGCGCGACGGGGCCCGGTCGCGCAGCGACGGCGAAATCGGGCCGGTACACCCGGCCGAGCTCGGACGGATCGGCATGGACATGGATCAGGCTCTGGCGGGCGACCGGCGGCGTCAGCAGCGTGTAGCCCGAGGTCGTCATTTCTCCGAGCCGCGCGCCGAGCGCGAGGATCACGTCGGCCTCGCGCACCCGTTCGGCAAGCGCCGGATTGATGCCGATGCCGACGTCGCCGACATAGTTCGGGTGCCGGTTGTCGAGATGATCCTGGCACCGGAAGGATGCCCCCACCGGCAGCCCCATCGTCGCCGCGAACTGCCCGAGCGCCTCGGCCGCCTCCGCCGACCAACCGCCGCCGCCCGCGATCACGAACGGCCGCTCCGCCGCCGCGAGCCGCGCGATCACCTCGGCGATGTCGTCTTCGGCCGCCTTGCCCGACGGCAGCACCGCCGCCGGCACGGGCGCGCCCTCTGCCGGCCCCGAGAGCATGTCCTCGGGCAATGCGAGCACCACGGGCCCCGGCCGTCCGGTCTGGGTGACATGGAACGCGTGGCTCACGTATTCCGGGATCCGGTCCGCGCGGTCGATCTCGGCGACCCACTTCGCCAGGGGGCCGAACATCGCGCGGTAATCGACCTCCTGGAAAGCCTCGCGGTCGCGCTGGTCGCTCGCGACCTGGCCCACGAAGAGCACCATCGGAGTGCTGTCCTGAAACGCGACATGCACGCCGGAGCTCGCATTCGTGGCACCCGGCCCGCGCGTGACGAAGGCGACGCCGGGCCGACCGGTCAGCTTGCCGGTCGCCTCGGCCATCATCGCGGCGCCACCCTCGTGCCGCGCGACGACAACGTCTATCGAGGCGTCGCGCAGCCCGTCGAGCGCCGCGAGAAAGCTCTCGCCGGGGATGCAGAACACCCGCTCGACGCCTTGGGCGACCAGACAGTCGGTCAACAGCGCGCCGCCGTGGCGGATCGGAGAAACGTCTTTCATTTCGCGGAGCTTTCGGGATCCCATGACATGACGCAGAGCATAAGCGGACCGTCGATCAAGGCAATCGGCAATTCCCGCGACAAACGCGGGTACCGGTCACCCGAGTGCCAGAATAGGCGAGCCCGTTGCCGGCAGGTCCGCGCGGCAGGTTCCGGCGTTGCCAGCGCGCCGGATACGCGCCAACCTCACCATGTGCCTTCGGAAGGTTTCACGAACGGATGGAGCCGTGTTTGCCGATGGATAGCAAAGGTATGAAGACCTCCCGTCGGGCCGTCGTCACGGGCGCGAGTTCGGGCATCGGCCGGGCGATCACCGAGGAGCTTCTCTGCATGGGATGGTCGGTCCACTGCCTCTGCCGGTCCAGACCTGACATCGCGCATCCAGCGATCACGTTCACGCCGGTTGACCTGCTGGACGCGGCGGCGTTCGAGACGGCTCTGCGAGATATCGGCGTGGTCCACGCGCTGGTGCATTCGGCGGGCGTCCTGAAGGTCGGCAGGCACGACGCGATGTCGCTCCACGACGGCGAGACGATGTGGCGCCTCCATGTCGATTGCGCGGCCCGGATGGTGAAACACCTTGCGCCGAGGATGCCGGATGGCGGGCGCATCGTTCTGATCGGCAGCCGCGTCGCGGCCGGTGCCTCGGGGCGATTGCTCTAAGCGGCGTCCAAGGCGGCTCTGATCGGATTCGCGCGGTCGGTGGCGGCGGAGTTGGCGCCACGACGGATCACGGTCAACTTCATTTCCTAGGGCACCACCGACACTCCGATGCTCACGGATCCGTCGCGGGCGGGAGAGCCTCCGCAAATCCCGCCGTTCGGGCGGTACGTGTCACCCCAGAAGGTTGTGGTGCTGACGGGATTTCTGCTGTCCGACGGGGCGGCCAGCCTGACGGGTCAGAATATGGTGGTCTGTGGCGGCGCTTATCTCGGAGGCACCGGTCAAAGCGCGACTTCGATGAGAGAGGGACCCGGTTCGTAGATGCCCGCGCGCAGGGCCCGTGACAGTGCCGCGGTGGTTTCGACCCGGACCGCGTCCACGCCCAGCCCCTTGGAAATCTGCACTCAGCCCAGATCCGGTCGTCGGAGCGAAAGCATGTCCGCCGCGCGCGAGCCGGGATTCCGGACGCCGACATTTGTCAGCTCTCAGGGCAGGATTTTGTAGCTTCGATTGGCGAAGACCAGAACCGTGACGTCGAGCTTCTCGCGCGCGATCGTCCAGAGCGATTGCAGGGTATACATCGCACTGCCGTCGCCAGTCAGCGTGACGACCTTTCGGTCGGGACGGGCCATGGCGGCACCCGTCGCGACGGGCAGGCAGAATCCGATGGAGCCGCCGCAGTTGTAGAGCCATGTAGGCGGCGGGGCACCGGAGGTGACCGGAAAAACGCGCGCCCGGTAGTAACGGATTCGTCCACGACGATCGCGCCCTCCGGCAGCGTCGCGCCGATCACAGTGAGCCCGCCCCGTACACTGGACCGCTGTCTGCGAGCTTTCCCGGGCCATGATCCGGTCGGCGGGCCGGGGTCTCAGATGGATTCCATGAACTCGAGCGGGGTCTTGAGACTTATCGAGGAGTGCGGCCGGACGGTGTTGTACAACTGGATCACAGAACGCCCACGGGATCGATGAGCGCGAGGTGCTCCACCCTTGGCATCCTTGGGCCGGCCGACGAGTTCACGTTCACGAGGTGATCGAGAAGGCCGGCTGGACGGCGTTTCGCTGTAGCCTGACCGGTGTCGCGTCCGATCGTCGGCTTGAGATCCCTGCCTGGATGTTCGATCGGGTCGCCAGCCAATGCTGGCAGGCAGGGGCTGAGCCGGTCGCCTCGGTCGCTGCTCTTGGACCTCTGACTGCATTGCTGCGCAGCGCGGCCGGCGTTCACTATGGGGCACTACAGACGCGAGATTCGAGCGCGCAATCGGAGTCCCAAGATGCGATTCCGGGAGATGAACCGCCCCGGTTTCATCGGAGGCTCCAGAGTGAGTATGGATGGAGCCTATGGAAAAAGACACGAGAGCGAACCGGTACCTGCCTGAGACCCGCGAGCGGGCCGTTCGGATGGTGCTGGCGAATGAAGGAGGCCATGCGGACCGGGCGGCTGCGATCCGGGCGATTGCGCCGAAGATCGGGTGCAGCCGGGAGAGCCTGCGTCGCTGGGTGATCGGGGCTGAAGTCGATGACGGGACCCGAGACGGCATGACGCGCGAAGAGCGGGATCGGATCAAGGCGTTGGAGCGGGAGAACCGCGAGCTCCGGCAAGCCAACGAGATCCTCAGGAAGGCATCGGCATATTTCGCTCAGGCGGAGCTCGACCGCCCGTTCAGGAGATGATCGCGTTCATCGATGATCATCGCGCCGTCCATGGGGTCGAGCCGATCTGCAGGGTTCTGCCGATCGCCCCGTCCATTGCCGGCAGGCGAATGCCCGCATTCGCCGAGAGGGACATATCATGTCCATGCCGCCACCCGTCGCGACCCATCGAGGGCCAGTACCCGGGCGCGTCGGGACGCGGACCTGATCCCTGAGATCAGACGGGTCTGGGAGGAGAACTTCCGGGTCTACGGGGTCCGGAAGGTCTGGCGCCAGCTCCGTCGGGAGGGCTTCGATATCGCCCGCTGTACGGTCGAGCGGCTCATGAGGATGCCGGGCCTTCAGGGTGTTATCCGCGGTCGCGCCCGACGAACGGCGATCCCGGACCCGGCGCTGCCTTGCCCGCCGGATCGTGTGAACCGGCAGTTCCGGGCACCCGCGCCGAACCGGCTCAGCCCTTTCGGCGATGCGGGCATCGCCTGTCGGGTAACAGGTCAGCGATTTCACCTATGTGAGCACTTGGCAGGGCTTCGCCTACGTCGCGTTCGTCATCGACACCTTCGCCGACCGCATCGTCGGCTGGCGGGTATCGAAGTCCCGGCAGACCCAATTCGTCCTCGACGCGCTCGAGCAGGCCCCGCACGAGAGAAGGCCGCGCGGTGATGCGGGACTGGTTGCCCATTCGGATCGCGGGTCGCAATACCTGGAGCTGCGCTACACCGGGCGGCTGGCCGACGCAGGGATCGAGCCGTCCGTCGGATCGGTGGGAGATTCGTACGACAATGCCCTCGCGGAGACGATCATCGGTCTGTTCAAGGCCGAGGTCATTCACCGCCGCCCGTCCTGGAGGACCATCGATGCCGTCGAATGGGAGACCCTCCGTCGGGTCGATTGGTTCAATCACCGACGCCTCCTCGGCCCCATCGGCCACATCCCGCCCGCCGAGGCCGAAAGGGACTTCCTTGAAACCGCAAAAGGCCTCAACATGGCCGCCTGAGACCAACTAAATCGCCTCCGGTGAAACCGGGGCGGTTCAAGATGCCGATGCGACGCCGATCCACACCACAGCAACTCGAGTTGTTCCCCCATCCCAGCGACGCCGATCCGGTCCCGGCGCCGCTTTGGCAGACGCTGCCCGAGGCGGCGCGGGTAACGCTGACCGAGCTGATGATCCGCTTGATCCTCGACCACGCCGCCGGCGCTCAGGCGCCTTACCGGACGGAGGAACGACATGAAGCATGAGAAGATCAGCTCGCACCACTTGGAGCGCAAGGCGATCCTGTACGTGCGACAGTCCTCCGCCCACCAGGTGCTGCACAACCGCGAGAGCGGCGCTCTGCAATATGCGATGCGCGACCGGCTGGCGACGCTCGGCTGGTCCTGCATCGAAACGATCGACGACGACCTTGGCCGGTCCGCGGCGTGCGGCGTCACGCGGGCGGGCTTCGACCGGATGGTCGCCGGGGTCTGCCTGGGCAAAGTCGGTGCGGTCGCGGCGCGGGAAGTGTCGCGCTTCGCCCGCAACAGCCGTGACTGGCAGCAGCTGATCGAGATGTGCCGGGTCGTCGACACCGTCCTGATCGACCGGGAGGCGGTACATGCGCCGCGCCAGGGCAACGATCGTCTGCTTCTCGGTTTGAAGGGAAGCCTCAACGAGTACGAGCTCGATCTGCCGCGGCAACGGTCGCTGTCCGCCCGCTACGAGAAGGCCCGTCGCGGCGAGTTGATCGTTGCCGCCCCGGTGGGCTTCGTGAAGGCCGGCGACAGGCTCGAGAAGGACCCCGACCGTCGTGTCCAAGAGGCCATCGCTCTCGTCTTCGACAAGGTGGCCGAGCTCGGCAGCGCCCGGCAGTGGTCAGCGCCGTGGCCACGATGGCGCCGACCCCGGGGATCTTCATCAGCCGCCGTGCCGTCTCGTCCCGCTCGGCGCGCTGGCGCACCTCTTTCTCCAAAGCATCTATCTGCGCGCTCAACCCTGCGACCTGCGCCAGCAGCATGCGCGCCAGCGTCACGATGGCGGCGGGCAGCGTGGACTTGTCGTTCTCGATCGCCGCGGCGAGCCTGCTCACATGCGCGATGCCGGTCGGCGCGATCACTCCGTACTCCGCGAGATGCCCATGGCCCTCTGCGACCGGCTGGAGGCCGCCCTCACCACCGCCGACACCACCCCGCGCCCGCCTCCTCGAAGCCCTCCTCCACGAGGCGCTGGACCCCGCCACCGAGGCGGTCACGGAGGCTGCGGAATGAGCGAAACAAACGAGAGGTTCCTTCGTCTCTATGAGGATCTGAAAGCAGAAGTGAACAAGCGTGCGGGCGATCCGTCATCTCACTCATTCCAGGTCGCGAACGCCGCTCGCCGCGATGTCGTGGTAAGCAGAGAGAAATGGCGGCTGGAATATATCAAAGATATCCGGAATGCGCTGTCACACCCCAAGCACAAATCTCGTGGCCATGCGGTGCTGATATCCGACACTTTTCTCAAGGAAGTCGAGAGCCTCCTGAACCACCTAAAAAGACCACCGACGGCCAATTCGGTGGGCGTGCCACGCAAGGAGATCCGGACCGCCAGCGTTCACGAAAAGCTCGGTGATCTTGCGGCCGAGATGAAGCAGGGTCTCTTCACCCATGTCCCAATCGTGGACGAAGACGATGTGGTGATAGGGGTATTCAACGAGGCGGCGATCTTCGACTACGTCTGGTCTGAAACCGAGACAATCGTCGGGCGTGGCATGCTCATCCACCAGATCCTTCCGCACTGCCGACTGGATGCCGATCACACGGAAACGTTCCGGTTCGTCGGACCTCGTGTGCAAGTTGAAGACCTCGTGGACATGTTCCAAGCGCTCGAATCCCCCACTACGCGCTTGGGTGCGGTATTCGTGACGGCGTCCGGGAAAGATACCGAAAAGCTTCAACGCTTGATCACGCCGTGGGATGTTCTCGGGGGTGCAACAAAGTGACGGAGGATGTCGACTGGGCGCAGGTCGCCCGCTACCTCGACGATCTCTACACCGCGTCCGACGGACTGCAACAGATGTTTCCCGGCCGGAAGTTCACGCTCGACGGCCATCTCGTCGGCAGCATCGGCGAAGTGGTCGCCGCCTACATCTTCGATCTGGACCTGAACCCCGCCTCGACCCAAGGCCACGACGCCAAATCCCCCGATGACAGAAACGTCGAGATCAAGCTGACGCAGGCGCGCGGCGTAGCGATCCGGCACGAGCCTGAGCACCTGATTGTCCTACATCGTCCGAAGGGCGGGCCGATCCGGGTTGTGTTCAACGGGCCGGGCGCGCTTGCCTGGTGCGCGGCCGGCGACATGCAGAAGAACGGGCAGCGGCCGATTTCATTGGCTCGATTGACCGGTCTCGCTGCGGGTGTTTCCATCAGAGACCGCTTGCCAGAAGTCAGAAGGCCTCCAGTGTGATCGAAGTCTATAGTGGCGTCATGCCCCTCCGCGATCGGCTCGAGGTCGCGTTCGCCAACACCGACGCTACCCACGCCCGCCTCCACCAAGCCCTCACCCCCGCCGCCGAAGCGGTCATAGAGGCCGCAGAGTAATGGTTGCGGCTGCTTGCAGTTACCCATAAGTCGTGTGGCGAATTGAATCACCGACCAGACTTGGCCTTGCCCGGAAACAAGCATTCATGATTCGTCAGGTTGCACCGAATGATTGAGGTGCAGGCATGGGGCAGAGTTGGGTGCAAACGGAAACCGCCGGGTGTGATTTGGGTGACGGCATCGGCATCCTGACCGTAGCAGGCGCACCCGTGCCGCGAATCATGCCAATGGCGCCGTTTCATCAAGGGCTCGCCGATACCGACTGCATGAGTTGCCATACCGATCACCCGCTGGCCAGCCTGACGCCGCCGCACAGCCACACTTTCGCCCATGCGATGCTGACACCCGCGATTGGGGCCGCCTGTTCCAGCTGCCACACACCGCCCACCGATGTGATGCACGTTGCGCCGGTCGCGCAGTGCGGCTCCTGCCATACGCAAACGAGCTGGGCCGCGGCTGCGATAGACCACACCCGGTTTTTCGCGCTGACCGGACCGCATGACGTGGCCTGCACGTCCTGCCACACGACGGCGGGTGATTTCACGCAGTACACCTGTTTCAGCTGTCACGAGCATCAGGAAGCCGATCTGATCCGCGAGCACCGGGAGGAAGGGATCAGCAACATCACCAATTGCGTGTCCTGCCACCGAGACGCCCATGGCGAGGGTGGTGAGGGGCGCGAGGGCCGAGACGATGATGACTGATCGCGCCGGACTGCCGGAATGGGACGAGCCGCGCGTATGGGAAAGGGGCAACCCGTGATTTCGCGCAGGTATATGATGATCGGCGGCGCCGCCAGCCTTGCAACTCTGGCCCTCGGGGGCTGGGCGGGTTGGCGCGGTATGGGAACGCTATCCGACCAGGCCACCGCAGCCGGACGCCTGCGGGCCGCGATGCCCGCCGCGCCCGAAAACCGCGATCTGATCCGGTACGCGACGCTTGCACCGAATGGTCACAACACACAGCCTTGGATGTTCCGTGAAAGCGCAAACCGGATCGAGTTGTTGCCCGATTTCACCCGGCGCACACCGGTTGTCGATCCCGACGATCACCACCTGTTCGCAAGCCTCGGCTGCGCTGCCGAGAACCTGGCGATTGCCGCCGGTCAGGCGGGGCGCGCGGGCGAGATCGTGTTCGATCCCTCAGGCAGCCCTGCCGTCTCGGTCACGCTCGGCTCTGGCAATGGCGCGGACCGTATCCTGTTCGAGGCGATCCCGCAGCGGCAGTCAACCCGTTCGGACTACGACGGTTCGACCGTTGGCCCGTCCGACTTGCGCCTGCTGGCCGAAGCGGCGGCGGTTACCGGCGTCGATCTGGTGCTGATCACGGACAGGCCTCAAATCGACCAACTGCGAGATCTGGTGATCGCGGGGAATACGGCCCAGATGGCGGACGCCGCATTCGTGACGGAGCTGAAGCACTGGTTGCGTTTCAGTCCGAGTGCGGCGATGGCAACCGGTGACGGTCTCTTCAGCGCCTGCGCCGGAAGCCCGATCCTGCCCCAATGGATGGGGCAGCGCGTGTTCGAGTTCGTCTTCACGGCGGATGCCGAGAACGCGAAATACGTCCGCCAGATCGACACCTCCTCCGGTCTCGCGGTGTTCGTGTCCGCAAGGAACGACCCGGAGCATTGGGTGCAGGCCGGGCGCGCCTGCCAGCGGTTCGCCCTGCAGGCCACGGCGCTTGGTCTGAAACACGCCTTCCTGAACCAGCCGGCCGAAGTCCCGGGGCTGCGCGATGATCTCGCAGCACTCGTTGGCCTGCCCGGGCGCCGACCGGACATCTTGATGCGCTTCGGACGCGCCCCAGCCATGCCCTGGTCGGCGCGGCGTCCTGTCGAAAGTGTCATGGCGGTTTGATATGCCGTTCACGGTCAAACAGCTCCTCGACGTTTTTGTCGCCGGCAACGTTGCGATCTGGCCTGCGCAAATCGGCGCCTGACCCGGAAAGACACTTCAAATGAGCCGATTGTCCCATTCCGAGATCCACGTGGTCCATCGCATCGGCTGGCTGCGCGCGGCGGTGCTGGGGGCGAATGATGGCCTTGTCTCGACCGCCAGTCTGGTCGTGGGCGTGGCCGCCGCAGGGTCCGGGCGGCCCGAGATCCTCATCGCCGGTCTGGCCGGTCTGGTTGCCGGCGCCATGTCGATGGCGGCGGGCGAATATGTCTCGGTCAGCTCGCAGACCGACGCCGAGCAGGCCGATCTTGCGCGCGAAACCAAAGAACTGAAAGAGACGCCCGAGGCGGAGCTGGATGAATTGACCCGCATCTATGTCGGGCGCGGGCTCGACGAGGGACTGGCACGGCAGGTCGCTGTGCAGCTTACGGAGAATGATGCGCTCGGGGCCCATGCGCGGGACGAACTTGGCATCTCGGAGACGGTCACCGCCCAGCCGATCCAAGCGGCGCTGGTCTCGGCGATGACCTTCGCGGCTGGGGCCGTCATCCCGCTGATCGTCGCGTCGGTGGCACCCGCAGCGCAGATATCGGTGATTGTCGCAGGGACGACCCTGATCGGACTGATGACGCTCGGCGGCCTTGGTGCATCTGCCGGGGGTGCCGCCATCGTCAAAGGAGCCGTTCGCGTGACATTCTGGGGTGCCCTTGCCATGGCCGCGACCGCCGCCGTGGGGATGATTTTCGGCGTCGCAGCTTGATCGAACTTCAAGAGATCCGGTGCGGGGGCGTGTGGTGGTGGGTCCGTTTCGGCTGACGAGGGCAATCTGACCTGGAAGAACGCGTGTCCGCAACACTTGCCACGTGGACTGCCCCCCATTTCGACCGGACAGTCCGGCATGATCATGGAAGGCCCAAGCCTGTGCTTGGGGACATGCTTATGCCCAACGAGAACCACCACCGCGTCGAGGTGATCACCGGCCTTGCCGGACGTCGCTACTGGCCGTCTCACGAGAAGCTGCGCATCATCGAGGAAAGCCTCATGCCGGGGGAATCCGTCTCCGCCGTCGCGAGGCGGAACGGCGTGGCTCCGAACCTCCTGTTCCGGTGGCGCCGGCTGATGGACGAGGGGGGTGCCATGGCCGTGGGATCGAACGAGCCGGTGGTCGCCGCCTCCGAGGTTCGCAAGCTGGAGGACAAGGTACGCGCCTTGGAACGCATGCTTGGTCGCAAGACCATGGAGAACGAGATCCTGCGCGAGGCGCTGGACCAGGCACGGGCAAAAAAACAGACGTGGCATCTGCCGTCGCCGCCCAGGGGCGGTTCCCGGTGAGCCGCGCGGCCGAGGTTCTGGAGGTGAGCCGGTCCCAACTCCATGCGCGGGCATCCGGCGCGGCCAGGGCCCGCGGGGTCTACATCAAAGCGGAAGATGCCGCCCTGCTGCCTGCGATCCGCCGTCTCGTCGATCAGCGCCCGACCTACGGCTATCGTCGCCTCACGGCCCTTCTGAACCGAGAGCGCCGCGGTCTTGGGCTGGAGCCGGTCAATCGCAAACGGGTGCTGCGCATTCTCGGCCAGCACGGCCTGACGCTCGAGCGATCCACCGGCCGGCGGGAAGGCCGCGTCCATGACGGCAAGGTCGCGGTCATGGCATCGAACATCCGCTGGTGCTCGGATGCGTTGGAGATCGGCTGCTGGAATGGCGAGCGCGTCCGCATCGCCTTCATCATCGACGCCTTCGACCGCGAGATCATCGCCCACGCCGCAGTTGCGGGTGCCGGGATCTCCGGCTCGGACATCCGCGACATGATGCTCGCCGCCGTCGAGCGCCGCTTCGGAACCGACCGCGCCCCGCAGGCGATCGAGCATCTTTCAGACAGCGGCAGCTGCTATACCGCCAAACAGACACGCGACTTCGCCGCCGCCTTGGGTCTCACCCCCTGCTTCACGCCGATCCGGTCACCCGAGAGCAACGGGATGAGCGAGTCCTTCGTGAAAACCCTCAAGCGCGACTACGTCCGCGTCACGCCCTTGCCCGACGCCGCCACGGTGCTCGGGCTCGTCCCCGGATGGATCACCGACTACAACACGGTCCATCCTCACTCCGCGCTCCGCATGCGCTCGCCAGCCGAGTTCCGCGAGGCGCTCAACCCCAGCCGGACTGTCCGGTGAAACGGGGGGCACTCCACCACGTCTCATGCGGCGAGCTCTTTGAACCTTGAACTGCGCTGTCACCTTGCCGAAGGAAACCATGTGCCGGCTTTCGCGCCGGCGACAGGCCACACGGTCCATTCGCGACCGCGACTGATCTGCATCAATACCGTCCGCGACACGCCATGCGATCATGACCCGAACAATCCAGCAGGAGGATCGGAATGTCACGGAATGCGCTCTGTCGAATATCCGCCACCGTCGTGCTTGCGTCTCTTGCGACGAGCGGCTCCCTCGCAGCCGATCCGGCGCTCCGTGAAGACGCGCTCGCCCTTTTCGAGCCGATCCCGCTGAGCCCGGACCCCGCGCCCGATCCGGCGGCGGTGGAACTCGGCACGGCGCTGTTCTTCGAGCCGCGTCTGTCCGAGGGGCACAACATAAGCTGCAACACCTGCCATAATCTGGGCACCGGCGGCGTCGACCTCGCCCCGGTTTCGCTGGGGCACCGCTGGCAGAAGGGCGGGCGCAACTCTCCCACGGTGCTGAACGCGACCTACAACACCGCGCAGTTCTGGGACGGTCGGGCGGCCGACCTGACCGAGCAGGCGGGCGGACCGATGGTCAACCCCGTCGAGATGGGATCGACTGCCGAACATGTCGTCGAACAGCTGAAAGGCATTCCCGGCTATTTGCCGCTCTTCGCGGCGGCCTTCCCGGCCGACCCGGACCCGGTGAACTTTCCGAACGCCGAGGCCGCGATCGCGGCGTTCGAGCAGACCCTGATCACCCCGAACGCGCCCTTCGATCGCTTCCTGCTCGGCGACGACGCGGCGATGACGGCCGAACAGCAGGACGGCTTGCGCGCCTTCATCGATCAGGGCTGCGCTGCATGCCACAACGGCATCAACCTCGGCGGCGACAGCTATCAACCCTTCGGCCTTGTCGAGAAGCCGGACTGGGCGATCATGCCGCCGGGCGACAAGGGCCGCTTCGAGGTCACCCGCGCCGAAGAGGACGCCTACGTGTTCAAGGTGCCGACGCTGCGCAACATCGCAATCACGCCACCCTACTTCCACTCGGGCGCGATCTGGGATCTGAACCTCGCGGTCGGGGTCATGGGAACGGCCCAACTCGGCGCGGCGCTCGATGCGGATCAGGAAGCCAGCATCGTGGCGTTTCTCGACAGCCTGACCGGCGAGATGCCCCAGATCGTCTACCCGACATTGCCGCCGAGCACCGCAGATACCCCGCGCCCGCAGCAGTGATTTGCGATGACGAGGGCGCTGCTGGGTTCCGGAGGTCCGGAGCCCACTTCCACGATGCGACCTCTTCACGATGCGACCTCTTGAGGAAAACTGATCCCCGGATCGAAAGGAGCTGGGCATGGCGATTACAGAAGACCGGATCGGCACCGTCCGCGGCTACTCGATCTGGCAGATCGGCCTGCACTGGCTGATTGCGGCGCTCGTTTTCGCGCAGCTTGTTTTCGGCGAAAGCATGACCGAGTTCGTGGAGGCGGCCGAGGAGGGCGAGCCGGCCTCCGCGCTGGATGCCACGCTCGCCGGCGTGCACTACTACTTCGGCATCGCCATTCTCGCGCTGGTCGCGGTCCGGCTGGCCCTGCGCCTCCGGAACGGCGCGCCACCGCCTCCAGAGTCGAACGGAGCCATCGAACTGGCCGGCAGGATCTCCCATTGGCTGTTCTACGCGCTGCTGGTCGTGGTGCCGATCACGGGCCTGCTCGGCTACTATCTCGGCGATCCGTTCGGCGAGATCCACACGCTCGCCAAGCCTGTCTTCATCGTCCTCATCGCACTCCATGTCGCAGCGTCGCTGTACCACCAGTTCTGGCGTCAGGATGGTCTTCTGATGCGCATGCTGAAGCCTGAATGACATCTTCGGACCGGGGTCACGCCGCGGTCGAGCGCATCAGGAAAGGAATGTTGAACATGCCGGACGCTTGGACACCTTCCCTTCGCCTTGGCTCCGGAAGACCGGGGCGGGATCGGGCCGCCGCGGCGCGATCCTGGCGCGGTCCGGCGCTTTTGACCGCAGCCCTGATCCCGGCCGCCGTTCTGGTGATGCCGGCACGCGCGCAGCAGGTCGACGTCACCACCCTGATCAACGAGGGAACGGACGCTGTTCCGGCCTGCGTCACCTGTCACGGCGCGCAAGGTCTCGGCGACGTCGACTTCGGCGCCCCGATGATCGCGGGCATGGATGCGGGCTACATCAGCAGGACGCTCACCGCCTACGCCGACGGCACCAGGGTCGGCTACACGATGAACGGCATCGCGCCCGAACTGACGCCCGAAGAGATCGACGCGCTCGCGGCGCATTTCGCGGCGCTCCCGGCCAGCGGCATGGATTGGGAGGTGGACACGGCCGCGGCTGAACTGGGCCAGGCGATCGTGCTCAACGGGATCATGGCCGCTGGCGTCCCGGCCTGCGTCTCATGCCACGGGCAGAACGGCGAGGGCATCGGCGCGACGTTCCCGCGCCTCGCGGGCCAGCTTCCCGACTACATGGTCGCCCGGATCGGGCTTTGGAACACCGGCGAGGATCCGGCCGAAACGCCTGAGGAGGCGATCATGGCGCGCATCGCCACCGCGGCGCCGCCCGATGCCATGGCGGCCGCGATCGCCCATTTCGCCGGCCTCGATCCCGCCGCCGGTCCGAGCAAGGGCTACACGCCCTATGAGACTGAATGGCCGGTGCTGACGTACAGCACGAAGCCGTTGCCCGACGGCATCACCTGGTCGGATGCGGACGCGGCATATGCCGCGCAGGAGAAGCGCCTCTCCAATCCCGATCTCTATGAGCATGTGCCGCCCGACCCCTCGGCGATCCCCGAGACGCCGCTCGGCGACATGATCCGTCTTGGGCGGCGGATTTTCACAGACACCCAGGTCCTGCGCGGAACCTTCGTCGGGAACGACCTGTCGTGCGCCAACTGCCACATGAATGCCGGCGCAAATCCGGTGGCCGCGCCGATCTGGGCGACCGCTGTCGATTTCCCGATCTTTCGCGGCAAGAACAAGCATGTGAACACCCTGCCGGAACGGCTGGCGGGCTGTTTCAAGTACTCGATGAACGGAACGCCGCCGCCCGCGCAGCACGAGGTCATGGTGGCGCTGGAGAGTTATATGAGGTGGCTCGCAACCGGTGCGCCTTCGGGAGCTGTCCAGAAAGCGCGCGGTTACGTCAGCCTGCCGATGCCGGCTGAAACGCCCGACTATGCTCGTGGCGAGACGGTCTACGCGGCACGCTGCGTGACGTGCCATGGCACGGACGGCGCCGGGCTCAAGGAAGGCGATCGCGTCGTGTTTCCACCGGTCTGGGGGGCCAACTCCTACAACTGGGGGGCCGGGATGCAGCAGATCGACAAGGCGGCTGGCTTCCTGAAAGCGAACATGCCGCTCGGCAACCCCGACCTGACCGAAAAGGAGGCATGGGACGTCGCGCTTTACATCGACAGTCACGAACGCCCGCAGGATCCACGCTGGCTGGGCAGCGTCGAGGCGACCCGCAGCGCCTACCACGACGAGGTCAGCACCTACGGGCTCAGCACGCCCGACGGCCTGATGGGCGATACGGGCGGGCCGTTGCCCAAACCCGAGCCGCAGCCGTGGGCGAACTGGAGCAGCACCTGGAAGCCGGCCGAATAGGTCCGCTTCACAGATTCGGCCACCAATATGTTTCAGGTCATCGTCACCCCTTGGGGTTGATAGCGACGTGGGATGAAAATTCGTGACAAGAGATCGAACAAGGCCCTTTGGCCACGGTGCCTGAGCAATCCGTGCAGTTGGTTCTCATGAATCGAGCGTTTCTTTTTTTCTTGCAGGAGATTTCTTCCTCTTATGGGATGGTTCGCCTCCTCCCGTGGCGGATAATTCGACGGTCTCGAACCAGAAGGAGAACACCCATGACCATCCGGCAAATCGGCATCGATATCGGCAAGAACACCTTCCACGTGATTGGCCTTGGCGCGGAGAGCGGGATCGAGATGCGCAAGCTGTTCTCGAGGTCGCAGCTGCTCAGATTTTTTGAAGGCAAGTCCGGGGAGGCTTTGAATGTCGCTTTTGAGGCCTGCTCGGGCGCGCATTGGCTGGCGCACAGGCTGACCGCGATGGGGCACACCGTCAAGCTGCTGACGCCCGAGAGCGTGCGCCCTTTCGCAAAGGCGCAGAAGAACGACTGGAACGACGCACTCGCGATCGCCGAAGCTGCGCGCCGGCCGGACCGGCATGCGGTCGGGATCAAGTCGGAGGAGCAACTGGACCTGCAGGCGCTCCACCGCGTGCGCCAGCGGCTGATGACGGCGCGCACTGCCATCATCAACCAACTCCGCGGCCTGTTGCGCGAGCGGGGCCTGGTCATTCCGGGCGGACGCGCCCGGTTCGAGCGGTATGTTCGACAGGAACTGATCGAGGGCGGGGTCGATCTCAGCCCGGTCTCGCGCGCCCTCTTCGCCACGCTCATCGCCGAATACAACTCGGTCAGCACCCGTCTTGCCGACATCGATCGTGATCTGGAAGTCTTTGCCAAGAGCAATCCCGTCTGCAGGGCCTTGCCGCCCATCCCGGGCGTTGGCGTGATCGTCGCGACGGCGCTCTACAGCGCGGTCGCGAACATCTCGGATTTCAAGACCGGGCGCGATCTCGCGGCGTTCCTCGGGCTTGTCCCGAGACAGCGCTCGACCGGCGGGAAGACGGTGCTGCTCGGCATTTCGAAACGCGGGAACACCTATCTGCGCACGCTGATGATCCACGGCATGCGCTCGGCGTTCTACAACCGCCACAAGCGCACGAACCGCATGACCGCTTTCATGGACCGTTTGGTCGGGCGCGGCATGCACACCAACAAGATCGTGGTCGCAAGCGCCAACAAGGCGGCACGGATCGTCTGGGCGGTGCTGTCAAAAAATGTGCCCTTTCAGCCGACCGCCGTCTGAGGCGGACGGCTGACTGACTTGCGAGGAGAAACCGATGGCGCCGTGGATCTGATCGGGTGCGCAGCCTGATGGTTCCGGTAGACAGGATCCTTGCCGCGGGGTGCGTTGAACCTGGTGGTGGCAGTAGATCCGAAAATCTGGTCGTCTTGTAAGGAACGCATCCCAGCGGCTCCCATTGTGGCTGGGGCAAACATTGCCCACGAACAAGCCGGATACGCTGAAGCAAGGTCTGTCTGGGGTCGGCGTTTCTTCTTGCAAACCGGAGGCGAACCATACATTGCCTACCAGATCTCTGCCGGGTTGATCCGCAAAGCGACGAGAGGCTGCTTGGCTTTCGCAAGCCTGCCTTGGCAATCGATCCGGCGTGTCCTGACGCGATATGGCGTCACAGCAGCTTTGCGATCTCCTGGGCGCTCAGCACCTTGCCGGCCGAGACCAGCTTTTCGTCGATCACCAGGCCCGGCGTAGACATGAGGCCGTAGGCGGCGATCCGGGCGATGTCCGTCACCTTGACGATGTCCGCGTGTTTTCCGGCCGCTTCGGCGGCGGTCTTGGCGTTCTCCCCAAGAGCGACGCATTTCCTGCAGCCCGAACCGAGGATCTTGATGATCATCGCAGCGTTCCTTTCAGATGAACCAGTGAGAGAGGGCGTTGAACAGAAAGCCGATGCCCAGGATGCCCCCGGTGACGACCGCGAGGAACATCGCCAGCAGTGGCATCATCACCACGCGCTTGAGCATGATGATCGACGGCAGCGACAGCGCGGTGACGGCCATCATGAAGGCCAGCACGGTTCCAAGTCCCACACCTTTGCCAAGCAGGGCCTCGGCGATGGGCAAGGTTCCGAAAATGTCGGCGTACATGGGAATGCCGACCAGTGTCGCCAGCGGCACCGACCACCAGTTGTCCAGTCCCAGCAGGGCCGTGATGATGCTGGCGGGGATCCAGTTGTGGATCGCGGCGCCGATACCGACCCCGATCAGCACATACGGCCAGACTCGATGAACGATCTCGGCCACCTGATCGCGTGCGAAGGCAAGCCTGTCCGCCCGGTTCATGGCGGTATCACCGTCCTGTACCGGAACGTTGCGCACGAAATCGGCCACCTGATCCTCCATTCCGGCGCGCCCGATCAGTGTGCCGCCGACGACCGCCACCAGCAGCCCCACTGCGACATAGGCCAGAGCGATCGGCCAGCTGAAGATCGACGCCAGCAGGATAACCGAAGCGAGATCCACCAGCGGCGACGAGATCAGGAAGGAGAAGGTGATCGCCAGCGGCAGGCCGGCCGCGGTGAAGCCGATGAAGATCGGGATCGATGAGCAGGAACAGAACGGCGTGATCGTGCCGAGGAGTGCCGCGAGCGTGTTCGCCCAGATCCCGGAGCGTCCACCCAGAATGCGGCGCGTGCGTTCGGGAGGGAAGAAGCTCTGGACCCAGGAGACGGCGAAGATCAGCACCGACAGCAGGATGAAGATCTTGATGACGTCGAAGACGAAGAACTGCACCGACCCGCCGAGGCGCGAGGCCGGGTCGAGCCCCGCGGCCGAAACGCCCTTCGTGACGAGGTCGGACAGCCACTGCATCCGCAGCAGCTGATTGTCAATTCGCATCCAAACGTGGCTCTGAATCAATCTCGATGCACATCTTCCGTTTTCTGGCCTGATTTGTCTTCTGACCAAGGTCATGGAGGGGGCTGCTGCGATGGGAACGGATGGATGCGGGCGGGAAGTGGCTCCGCCCGGTTTGGTGGTGGATCGGGTTGAGAGGACGGCCGAGTCGGTCAGGGTTTTCGCCCGCTCGGGCATGGCCGGCGCGGCCTGTCCCTCTTGCGGCGTGGTATCGAGGGTGGTTCGCAGTCGGTATGGACGGCGACTGGCCGACCTGCCTGCGCACGGTCGTCACGTCGTGATCAGCGTGGAAGTGAGGCGCTTCCGGTGCGCGGAGCGAGAATGCGCCCGTCAGATTTTCGCGGAACGGTTGGAGCCTTCGGTTGCCGGACGCTTCGCCCGGCGGACCGAGCGGCTGGACGGGCTGGTGCAGCATCTCGGCCGGGCGCTTGGCGGACGCCCGGGACAGAGGATGGCACGCCGGCTGTTGCTGCCGGTGAGCAAGGATACCCTTCTGCGCACCGTTCGTCGGCGGGCGGCGGTACCGCATGAAGCCCCGAAGATCATCGGCGTGGACGACTGGGCGTGGCGCAAGGGGCACCGCTACGGCACGCTGATCTGCGACCTGGAGCGGCGGCGGGTGATCGATCTGCTGCCGGACCGGGAGCCGGCCACGGTCGCGGCATGGCTGGCGGCGCGGCCGTCGATCGAGATCATCGCCCGGGATCGCGGCGGCAGCTACGGCGCGGCGTCCGCGCAGGGTCGGCCCGAGGCGTTGCAAGTCGCGGATCGCTGGCATCTCTTTGAAAACGCGAGCGCCGCCTTCCTGTCCGCGGTGCGTCGTCAGATGGGCGCCGTCCGCGCCGCCCTCGGTCAGGGCCCGGTCGATCCGTCGGTGCTGACGGCGGCGGAGCGACTGCAGCATGAGGGATGGCGTCGCCGCGCCGAGGCTGATGCGGCGGTGATGGCGCTGCACGGGGAAGGCGCCGCGATAAAGGAGATCGTCCGCCGGACCGGTCGCGCGCGCAAGGTGGTGCGCGATGTCGTTCGGGGCGGCCGCGCCGAACCGTTCCGACCGCGCGCGAGTTCGCTCGAGCCCTGGCTCGATCGGCTCGATGCCGAGTGGACGGCCGGCTGCCGCAACGGGGCCGAACTCTGGCGCCGGCTGCGCGGTCGGGGGTTTTCGGGCTCGCCGCGCGTCATCGGCGAATGGGCGACGCGACGCCGCCGCGACGAGATGACCGGAGGCCCGCGCCGATGTCCGAGCGCACGCGCTCTCGCCCGATTGCTTTCGACCAGCCCGGACCTGCTGTCGCGCGCCGATCGCACGATCGCCGCTGTCGTCGAGAAGGCGGTTCCGGCTCTGGGGGAGGCGCGCGCTCTTGTTGACCGGTTTCATCGCCTGATCCGGGGCGGTGACGCCGACGACCTCGATCCATGGATGGAGGCGGCGGCAGAAAGCCTCATCAGCAGCTTCTCAAGGGGTGTGGCGGCGGACAGCGCGGCAATCCGCGCCGCCATCGTCGAGCCATGGTCCAACGGTCAGACCGAAGGCCAGATCACGAAGCTCAAGCTCGTGAAACGACAGATGTACGGCCGAGCGAACCTTGACCTGCTTAGGGCCCGATTGCTCCCCGTTCCATGAAGACGTGCATCGAGATTGATTCAGAGCCAGGATTGGACGCGAAAATCCCCGCCGAGGGGGTCGTTATTGCAGGCAATTTTACAAGCTGATCGCCGGACAGCGGGAATCTCAAGGTGTCCGGTCGCGCCTGGAACCGGCCGTGGCACCGCCCCAGGACGTGCGGACTGTTGAACGGCGCACCGCATTGACAACGCCACCGTCATCCGACGCCCTCAGCCGATCTTCCGAAGGACCTGCAAGGTCTCTTGACCCGCGGGTCGGGCTTCCCCATCCCATGGGCCGTCCTGTCGGATTGCCGGAAAGAAATCCGCATCGAGGGATCATCGTCACGCGACCACCTCGAGATGGGAGTTCTCCCACAACAAGTTGTCGAGTTTGGCGCGCAACGCTCCCCGCGCGATGAGCCGGTGGCAGGCCGCGAACGCTCGCGGCTGCGTGACCGGCACGTGCGGGAAGAGGTCCTTCATGTAGTAAAAGGATTTCAGCGACCGCGCGGTCTCCAGAAGCGCCTCGTCTGCCTCCGGATCCGGACGGAACACGTAGTGGTGCATCCGCATCAGATTGTCGCGACGTTGGCGGGTATAGCACCATGCCTCCGAACAGGAGCGCTGTCGTCATAAGAGAGACCTCAAACATCGTCGGTTCCCGGTTTCAAGGCGATGCCCATGTAGATTACTGATTTGAAAGGCAAAGGGCCGAACAACAGGTCGCCGCGCAGATTGATGCCCCGCGGACCAATCCCGGTCACCGGCCCCGGCGCCAGTCCGGCCTTCGTCATCAAGTCGCGCAGTTCCACCGGCTTGATGAACAGCTCCGGGTCGTGTGTTCCCTTCGGCAGGAGACGCAGAACGTTCTCGGCGATGGTGATCGTCGCGAGACTTCGAGAAGAGGTTTCGATTGATGGTGTCGAAAAGGAAGACGCCACCGGGTTTCAGGACCCGCTCGATTTCGGCCAGAACTCGGAAAAGGTCGCTGACATGTTCAAGGACGTCCACGCAAACCACCGCGTCGAAGGCCTCATCCGCGTAGGGCAGGCTCTCACCGACCCCGACATCATAGCGAATGGTGTGCCCCGAATGCTCCGCGTGGCGGCGCGCGGCGTCGATGGCCTGCGGTGCCGGATCGATTCCGGTGACCCGCGCGCCCTTTCCCGTCAGGGCCTCGGCCATGAACCCGCCCGCGCAGCCGAGATCGAGAACGGACTTGTCGGTCCAGTCGAAGTGCCGGTCGAACCATGCCAACCGGCCCGGGACGAGGTTCTTGAGCGTGCGCACCCAGCGGATGTCGTCGGACCACCAGCTTGCGGCCACCTCGTCGTAGATCGCAAGGTTGTTGCGGATTGGCCTAGTCATCGCTGCGGCCTCTGTTGATCGACGGGACGGCGTAGGGAACAACCCTTTTGTACGCACGGAACCGGTCTCCGTATCGTTGCTCGAAGCGGCGTTCCTTCAGCTTCGCGGCGGCGAGACAATACGCCGTCAGGCACACGGCCAGCGTCAGCTGGTCCGGGGTCCAGACCGGCACGATCCAGAGCGTCAGCGCGAACGCCACATAGATCGGCTGCCGGATGAGGCGGAAAAGCCCCTGTGTTGGCATGTCCGGGAAATTCGGGCGGGCTTTGGCCATCAAGGAAATCCAGCCGAGGGCGCCGGACTGCACCTCCGCCCCGGCATCCCAGCTCGCCTTGACTAGGAGCATCCACGCCGCCGCATAGGCGCAGGTCACGGCGTAGAGTGTCCAGCCCTCGGCGCTCCACCAGACGACGCCGCTCGGCGTCCAGAGGGCGAACAGGACCAACAATTGGAGGGAAGCAATGATGGTGTAGGTCGTCGTGCCCAGTGTGCCGCCGTGCGGCCCCGGAACCAGGCGGGCCAGCCAGCGACTGCCGCGACCCGTCAGCAGAAACGAGTGCGCAATCGAGAACTGCAGGAGCAGCAAGGCGTTGGCTGCGGCGGCCAGCGGCCAGGGCACGGCCCCGAAGCTGCGGCTCATGCCGAAGAACATGGCGACGATCATCGCGAGGACGGCCGCCGCGAAAATCAGGTGCGCTGCGGCACCGAACGACAGGGCCAGTGCGATCCGCGCGCGACCGGGCGGCGGCGTCAATGCGCCGCGCGCCAGCGTCGAAAGACGGACGAAATGGGAGTTGGCCGACATCGTTACCCGCGGCCGGCGCGACGATGTGCCGGCGTGGCCGCGAAGCGGCCAGCCAGTCTCGAAAGAGCCGGCCGGAGCGGCAGAAAAAGTCGGTAGCCCACTTCCGAGACCGGCGTGACACCGGGAAAGGTGGCGACGCGTACGGCCCAGCTCCAGCCTGGCAAGGACCGCCAGATCGCGACGAACGCGCGCGCTCCCGAGAGAAGCGTTCCGTCGGACCCGCGCACGTGGAACCGGCGCATGGCCGTGTCGGCGTCCAGATCTGAGCCGAGATCCGCGTCACCTTGCGAGACGTCGATGAAACGCAACCGCTCGCCGCCCCGCCTCGACGCGTAGTGCCTGATCTCGGCGGTGCAGAGGGGGCAAGACCCGTCAAAATAGACCGTCGCGTCCACGTCGCGCCCCTCGCTGCCTTGGTCAGCGTGATCGGTGTCAAGCGTTCTCATGTCGGTTTCCGTGTCGGGCATTCGTCCGTTTCCTCTCGCATTCACGCCTTGTCGGCGCGGAAGCCGTTGCTCGTTGATCAAACGGTCGATGTTCAGTTTCGCCTGTAAGCGGAATCGTCACGGCCTGACGCGGCGCCGCGCAGGTTGCCTGGGCGGAAGCCCGATCGCCGCGGCCCAAGACGACGGCGATCAGCATCAGCGCAGATGCGACCGCAGAATCCAGGCGAACTTCTCATGGGCTTGCCCACGAGCGATGCAGACGTCCTCGGTCAGCGTGTCGCCTTGACGCGCCGCCAGTTCGCCCGAGGCTTTCAGGGTGGATGCAAGCCGTTCTTCCGCGCGAAGAAGCGCCGTCAGCATGTCCGTGTCCGTCGCCTCACCGCCGCTCTCTGCGATCGTCGACCGCTCAAGCATCCGGCCGAAATGGCCATCGGCCCGACCGTCCAACGCCTTGACGCGCTCGGCGAGGTCGTCCTGGGCCTCGAAGTGGTCTTCGTAGACTTCCTGAAACAGCTGGTGCAGCTGGGAAAAGTCCGCGCCCATCACGTTCCAGTGGAAATTCTGTGCGAGCATTGTGGTCACCGCTGTCTCGGCAAGGGCCTGATTCAACGCACCGCATATTTCTTCATGACGGTCAGTCGCGGTCGACTTCAACGTGATGGTCACTGGATTTTCCTTCCGGAACTGGTGAATTGCGAATGCGCTTCGGTCCTCGGTCGAATCCGGAGGGCCGCCTTCATTGATGGGGCGACTTCAGTATCGGCCGCTCCACCTCGTCGGCAAACCACGGTCGGGTCAGACGTCGCCACGACGGTACTTGTTCCCGCGAACAAGCAGGAACAATGCGAGGCCGAGCATCAGAGCCTGCGGGTCGGCGATGGTCAGCGAACCCCAGTAGAAGAACGCGAACACGCCTGCGGCCGCCGCCACGCCCGCGAAGCCGCCGGCGCGCGTCAACACATCGCCCACGAGGCGCAGCCGGCCTTGCTTGGGCCGCCACGTTTCAACCACGCCGCCGGCGACGAGCATGACCGGGCCGAGAATCTCCGCGAACGCGGCAAGGATGAAGAGCATTGCCGGGACGCCGTAGGATCACGGCACGATGAACGCGTCGGGGAACTTCTGCATCCCGTAGTAGAGCATGATGCCCGCCAGCGGGATGCGCAGCGTCCAGTGGCCAATGCGATCCGCCCATGCGAATCTAGGCACTCTGCGCGTAGCCCTAGCGGAATGGCAAATTTCCTAAATCGTCGTACGCACCGACGACTTCAACGAATGGACGTTGGCGTTCATAGTCATAGTTGCCTCCAAAATGGGTCAACACGACTTGCTCAAGTGAGCCTTGTTCAGACCCGCTTGGGAAATCATACTGGCGTTTTTCGGTTGACACGAAGAATAGGCTCAAAGCCTCGGTAGACCAGGTGCGCCTCGCGGAAATCGACGGGAATCGGACGCCGCTCGCAGGGTCGTGAAGTGGTGTCCGCGGTTGGGCCCCTCGGCTCGGCTCGGTCCGCGTGATGATCTAGGCAAAAAAGGCGCGCAGCTGAGGGTTTTCCCGCCCGAAAGCCCGAACTTCAAATCCGTCGAAGGGGCTTTCTCGAAGCTCAAGGCGCTCCTCCGAAAGGCCGCCGAGCGCACCTTCGCCGTACTCCGGGCCGCAATCGGCCACTTCGTCGACGTATTCACTCCGCAGGAATGCGCCAACCACTCCGCAGCAGCTGGATCTGATGCGGATTGATCGGGCGACGCGCTAAAGAGCAAGCACAACGTCCGCTTGGACATCGAGGTCGCTTTCCGCGGCGTCGACCAGATAGCTCGCCACGTCGGCGCGGGAAACCAGACCATTCCGCCAGGTCGAAGGATCGCGCAGAATCCGCACCCGCCCAGTCTTGGGCCTCTTGGTCAGGATGACGGGGCGCACGATGGTCCAGTCCAGATCGCTGTCGGTGATCAGCGCCTCCTGCCGGTCCTTGTCGGCATAGGGCTTTCCAAGGATGGTGCGGTGACCCAGACGCTCGATCGAACTCATGGCGCTGCGGGAGCGTCCCGCGCCGAAACCCGTGACCGCCACGAGGCGCATGATGTTTTGGGCTTTCATCGCGTCCAACAGGACGCGCGTGCTTTCGGAGAAGAGCGTCTCTTCTTCCCACAGCATCGCCAGCCGCTCCTTGATGCCCAGAGCGTAGATGACCGCGCGGGCTCCGGCGAGAGCGGACGACACGTCCTCGGCCGACCGCGCATCCCCGGCGAAGGGTTCGATCAGATCGGACTTCTCAAGGCTGTCCGCCCCTCGCGCGAACGCGCGCACGGGCAATCCGCGACCGACGGCCTCTTCGACGGCGAGCGCGCCGATCCCGGAGGTCGCGCCCATTATCAGGAGAGGCGCGCTCAATTGAGCATGTCTTCGTAGAGGCTGTGATACGCCCTGTGGACCGCACGGTCGCCGTGGCGGGCGCTCAATCGGCGCGAATGCTCTTCAATATCGTCCCAGGGGCGATCCACGCTTGGCACGGAAGGGCTGCGTCGATCCAGTGCACTGGGGGCCGGTGCATTCTCGCGGCGATCGGATTTGCTCATCGACGTGGTCCTTTGGCGTTCGTTTCAGGGAAATTCGCCAAGGCTTGTCAGGTTCGGTATTCACGCCCGGCGACTGGCACTCGACCAAGTCCCGAACTAGAGCGCGGAGACGAAAAGGCATCCGTGATCCTGAGTCTCTGCCCGTAACCCAGCAAGAGCAAAAGAAGCGCCACGCCGATGATCGGCATGTGCCCGACGAACTCGACGAGCGCTGCCTCGTTGTCGCCTTGGAGGATGAAGATGATGTTTGAAATCGCCATCATGATGGACAAAGCCAGCACGGCGAGTTCTGACCGTCGTGCCGAGGATCAGAACGACGCCGATCACGGCTTCGACCATCCCTGCCGACAGGACGAACAGCTGATCGTCGAAGAAGGTGAAGCCGAGCGCCTGCATGAAGTTCCACTGATACTGGGTGACGAAGACCTGTCCCAATGCCGAGGGCGCCAGCTTCTCACCGAACGCCAGCGCGACAAGCGAGATCCCCGTCCAGATCCGCAGCACATCTACCGAATACGGCTTGAGCAGGTCGCGACGCGCTTCATCCTCGATGGAGTTGAGAAGCAGAAAGAACGCGATCCCGATGATGATGGCGTATTCGAGAGCCGGCAGGATTCCGAACTTCGCGGCGACCCCGCAGTGGAGAACGAGCATCAGGATCGCGGCGGTCCTGATCCATCGGTTGGCGATCAGCATGATGCCGATGATCGCCTGCATGACGACGAGAACAAGCCCGAACGCGTCGTCCGCCACCTTGTGCGGAGCGACGAGGGCGCCCTCATAGGCCGTCAGCAGAAAGCTCATGCCCGTGAAGACGCGCAGGATCTCGATGAAATCGTGCCGGAGCTTCGATTGAACGATACGCGGCGTCGGCAGCTTTCCGTCCAGCCAGACCGAGATCATCACCATGGACAAAGCGACTGCGCACCACAACAGGAAGACCGGATCGGTCATGCCGTAATTCGGGAGCGTCGCGGCGCCGGGCTCGACAAACCAGTTCACGTGCGCCGAGGCTGATGGGCTCAGCAGGGTCACAAGAACGGCTGTGCTGACTGGAAGCGTCAAACGCATTGCGGGAGGCTCCATGGGGAGGTGATGCCGTCTCGGGTACGAATGGATGGGGGCCGCTTCGACGGTCTGCGCCCCGCACCTGAGAGCGGTGCGGAGCGCGGTTCTCTGCTTGCAACGGGCTGGAACCGCCCGCTCCGGCAATGGAGGATCAGCTGTTGGGTGCTTCGACGTCCGCTTCGACCGGAACGGTGGCGCGCGCTTCTTCGACCAGCGCCGCGATCTTGTCGCCGCCCTTGCCGGGAATGCGCGCTTCGAGCACCTGCTCGGCGTTGCTGAGGTCATTTCCGACGACGACAAGCGCGACCATCCCCATCGCCTGATGCGGCAGGCACACCACCGCCGTCAGTCCGGTTTCGGTCACCACATACTCGACCTCCTGGTTGACGCCGCCGCGGAACGGCTCCTGGCCGTCGGGCAGAGCGTCGCTGACGGACTGGGCGTTGTGTGATTTGTCGGTCGGCACGAAGCGGATGGTGTCGCCGACCTCGGCGCGGATCAGCTCCTGGCTGAACACCATGCGCTCACCGTCGTCGTTGCGGTTCAGCATTTCCACTTCGATGACGTCGGCAAAGGCCGGGGCTCCCGTCGTAAATATAAGAGTTGCTGCCATAAGCGTGCGTCGCATGAAGACTTCCTTTCCTTTTTTCTCGACTGGCGATGTATGGTCCGCCGGCTCGACTTCACCTCACGACGTCGCGAGAGCGACCGTCTGACGCAGGCATCGTCCGGTCCGAACTGAATACTCAACCGGCTAGAGCAACCGCGTGCCTTGAGGGACTAGACGCGACGGACTTCCAGCCGATCATCGCAGTTCTCGCGTGCTCGAATTCTCCGGCCGCCAGGTAGGGCAGAAGGTGCGAACTACAGCCGATATTCTCCGGACGTGGTGACCGGCCAATCGGTAAGCTTCTTTCAACCACTCGTGATGCGAACAATTTCGCGATGCACCACGTAGGCTGTTCAACGCCGGTGGTGCTCGATGGTATGGAACAAGAATTGGACGTTCGCCGTCATCTGAAACCGAATCTTGATCCGTGATACCAACGGCCCTAAGCATTGATCTGTGCCCATTGGCGGTCGGTGATCGAGGTTACGGTCGCGGGATTGTCGGCGAAGCGGTTCCAGGCCAGGCAGCACGCATCGACGATGGCGGGATAGTCGTCGAAGACGCTGATGGCGAGCCAGTTGGCTCGGAGGAACTGCCAGACGTTCTCGACCGGGTTCAGTTCCGGGCTGTAAGGCGGCAGAGACAGGAGCGAGATGTTTTCGGGCACGATCAGGGTCTTGCTGCTGTGCCAACCGGCGCCGTCGAGCACCAGCACGGCGTGAGCGCCCGGCGCCACGGTGCGCGAGATCTCGGCAAGGTGGAGGTTCATCGCGGCAGTGTTGACGAATGGCAGCACCAGACCGGCGGCGGTGCCGCGTCCCGGGCAGACGGCGCCGAAGAGGTAGGTCCATTCGTATCTGGTATCGCGCGGCGCCCGGGGACGGCTGCCGCGCTTCGCCCAGACCCGGATAAGCGTGCCCTGCTGGCCGACACGCGCCTCGGCTTACATGAGGGTTCAACTGTCAACGCGATTCATCGCATTTGCTTCTCCATTTGAATTGGGTCCTGGTCGGCATGTTTCGGGTCCGGGGCATTCGTGTCTCGCAGTTGCAACTGCGTCACCTTACATACGGTCGCGTCCTTGCGGGGGATACGTACCACAATGCCTCTTGCACGAGGCGCAACCCCGACGAGATACGACCAACCTGAAACGCGGCAACGCCAGGCTGCCAAAGAAGAAGACGGTCGTACTCCCCATCGCTGCCGGCCGGATGGTCAGCGGCAATTCCTGTTTGACTATGCTGAAGCGGCCTCCGTGTGAATGTCGGCGCCGGCGGGCACCACTCCGTGTTCGGCGTAGCGCCAGAGTGCGATCAGGAGTTTGCGCGCCATTGCCACGATCGCGATCCGACGCGGACGTCCGGTCTGCATCCCGACCCGATCACGAAACCACCTGGCCAGGTCGCTGTCGGGTTGGTAGCGAAGCCAGAGCCAGGCGAGCTGGATCATCGTCGTTCTTGCGCGTGGATTCCCGGCTCGGCTGATGCGCCGATCCCGGTCCATGCCGCCACTCTGGTACGGCATCGGCGTGATGCCCACATAGCTGGCGAGTTGCCGCCGATTATCGAACGAGCGGTAGAACACTTCCCGCGCGAGCACGGCGGCAAAGTTTGCACCGATGCCCCGGATCCGGCACAGATCTCCAATCTTGCGGCAGGTTTCGTCCGCCGGATTGGCATCGGCGGCCCGGTCGCGCTCGGTTTCGACCTCTCGGATCAGGTCCAGCGTGATAGCGAGTCGGCGACGTAGGCGGTCCAGCTCGGCGCGGAGATGACAAGGCAACTCACGGCCATCGCCGGTCCGCACGGCAGCAAGATCACGCTCCCATGAGCGTAGCGAGGGCCTCTTGTGGATCCCTTGCGTGAACAGCAATGCTTGGATGCGGTTCTCGATGCGCAGCTTTTCCTGCACCAGATGCTCGCGTTCGCGGTGAATGCGCTTGGCGTCCTCCTCGTCGGGTGTCGGCACGCGCACCATGCTGCAGACCTGTCGATCACCATGAAGGTATGCCGCCAGCACGCGCAGCATACCTTCCGCGTCGAGCCGGTCGGTTTTTGCCCGACGGGCGCGCCGATTGACGAGAATGCTGGTCGGCTCGAGCACATGGTTGGCGATGCCGTGCAAAGTCAGGAACCGATGGAGCCAGAAGCCGTCACGGCCGGCCTCGAAGCAGCAATGAAGTGTCGGCCCGACACCCGTCCGGGCCAGGGCACGATTCTGCAGCGACGAGAGATGCGACAGCAGCGCGGCCGTGTCGCCGGCGTCGATCTTGTGGAGCCGCGGCTTCTCTACTCCCGGCAAGCGGGCGGCAACGAGCCATGTCGATCGGCTGAGTTCGATCGCGATGATGATGACGTTCTCGAGGTCGGTTGTGTTCGGAGACATGATGGCTTCCTTCGCATGAGTGTCAATCGCGGCGACAAAAGGGGCCATTTACCGGCGCAAAATGGGGCCACGCTCGGGATGTCGGGGGCGCTCTGGCGCGTGTGCTCATCACATAGCTGACGCGGGCCAGAGCGCGCCGGCCGCAGGCCGGCATTGACGCTGTTTGCGGGACTTCAGTCCTGGAGCTGGCGGCTCTGGCGCAGCCGATAGCTGTCGCCATTCATTTCCAGGATATGCACATGATGGGTCAGGCGATCCAGGATGGCGCCGGTGAGGCGCTCGGAGCCGAAGACTTCGGTCCATTCATCGAACGGCAGGTTGGATGTGATGACGATCGACCCGCGCTCGTAGCGCTGCGATATGACTTCGAACAGCAACTCCGCGCCGGTTTTGCTCAGGGGAACGAAGCCGAGTTCGTCTATGATCAGCAGGTCCTGACCGACCAGCAGCTTTTGCAGGCGCTGCAGACGCCGGTCATCGGCCGCTTCGATCAACTCATGCACCAGAGCGGCGGCCGTCGTGAAGCGGACCTTCAGGCCCTTCTGGCAAGCCGCGAGACCAAGGCCCAAAGCGATGTGGGTTTTGCCGGTTCCTGAAGGACCCAGAGCAATAATGTTCTCGCGGCGATCGGCGTATTGGCAACGGGCAAGCTCCATGGTCAGGACCTTGTTGAGCGAAGGGATAGCCTTGAAGTCGAAACTGTCGAGGCTTTTGGTGGCCGGAAACTTCGCCGCCTTGATCCGCCGTTCGACCATCCGGCGCTCGCGCTCGATCAGCTCCAACTCGCAAAGCCGCAGCAGATATTGCACATGATCCTTGCCCTCCGCGGCGCACTGACGGGCCAGCTTGTCGTATTCGCTTTTGAAGGTCGGCAATCGCAGCGCCTTGAGGTGATGCTGCAGGAGGACCTGCGGGGTGTCGCTCATGCCAAGGCTCCCGACATCAGGCTCATGTAGCTGGCCGGGTTCGTCGTCCCGACCTGTGCCCTGGGCAGGTAGGGGTAGATCTCGAGATCAAGCCGTGGCGGGCGTCTCTCGATCCGGCACAGGACGAGATGCTTGACGGCATCATAGCCGATGGCTCCGAGATCCAGCGCCTGCCTGATCGCACCGTGAAGATGGAGAAAGTCGAACGTCTCCAGCAGACGCAGGACCTGAACATATTCGCGCTTGCCCTTCTTCCCCATCCGCGCCTCCAGCAGCCGGCGCAGGGTGGCGAATTCGTCGGGCAGGTCCCAGCCTTCCATTGGCGCGGCCTGATCGAGCGCTCCGACCTTTTGCTCCAGCAGCGGCAGGTAGTGCATCGGGTCGAACACCATGTCCGCCTTGTCGTAAGACCGGCGGTGACGGGCGATCACCTCGGCCCCGCAGCCGATCACGACCTCATGGACATAGCCGCGAACCTGAACCTCGTGATGGGCATAGGCGACCGGCACCGAGTAGTCATTCTTGCGGTAGCGGACCATGGAGATCGACGTCGCCCGGGTGCTGACCCGGTCGCAGGCATCGTAAGGCGTGGGCGGCAGCGCCATCAGCGCGTCCAGATCCCGCATCAGGCGGTCACCTACGGTCTCGGCATGCCCCCGAACACTGTCACCCTGCCGCGTCAGGCACTGCTCTTCCAGCCAGGCGTTCAACGCATCGAAGCTGTCGAACCGGGGGGCGGGAACGAGGAAGTTCCGCCGCCCATAGCCGATCACCCCCTCGACGTTGCCCTTGTCGTTTCCCTTGCCCGGCCGACCGAATTTGTCGCCGAAAAGGTAATGCGACTGCAATTCCGAAAAGACACGGGTGCGCAGCCGGGCCCCGTCGCCCAGAATCTTCGCCACCGCGATCGTGGTGTTGTCGTAGAGGATCGACAGCGGCACGCCGCCGAAGAACGCGAACGCCGCGTTGTGGCCGTCGCAAAACGCCTCGGTCGTCTCCGCCGGGTAGGTCTTGATGAAGAACGCATCCGAATGCGGCATCGCCATCGCGAAGTAGTGCAGTTCACACTCGACACCGGCAATCACACCCAGCGTCTCGCCGAAGTCGACCTGAGCGTGGCCCGGCGCATGTGACAGCGGCACGAACACTTCCCGCGTCCGGCGCTTCTTCTCGCGCACGTAATCGGTGACGATGGTAATCCCGCCGGTGAAGCCATGCTCGTCGCGCAGCCGCGCGTGGATCCGCTTGGCCGTATGGCGCTGCTTCTTCAGTTTGCTCTTATCGTCTTCAAGGATCCGGTCGATCACCGGCACAAACGGATCGAGCTTCGGACGCTGCGGGGGCGCATTGCGCCGATACCCCGGCGGAACCGAATGCTTCAGGATCTTCGACACCGTCTTGCGGTCGATCCCGAACTGGCGCGCCGCCTCGCGCTCACTCACACCATCAACATGGCACGCCCTGCGCACCCGGCCATACAGTTCCACAGAATACATCTCCCCACCCTCAGCTCCCGCCTCGGGTGTCAGAATGGCGGAATTTTACGCCGCGACGGTCGGGTAATCCCACCGTTTCCGTGGCCCAGTTTGCCTCCGGGATTCACACAGCGCGCTTTGACCGTCCCGGACCGTCGGCGCTTCCCGGATCAGCACGCGCAGATCGAACGGCTCGTTCATGAGCGCGGGGGCCAGGATGTCGCGGGTGGTCAGGACCCCGATGATGTTGTCGACGTCACCCTCCCAGACCGGCAATCGGGACCGGCTGAGATCATGAAGGTGCTGCAGGAGTTCCGCCTTGTCGCTGCTGGCATCGAGCGTTTCCACCTCGTGCCGAGCTGTCATCAGGCCGCGTGCCGTCCGGTCCGCGATCCGCATGACGCCCGCGATCATCTGGCTCTCGGCGCGGTTCATGGCGCCCGAGCTTTCGGCCTCGGCAATGATCAGGCGGACCTCCTCGTCGCTCACCCCGCGGGATTGGCTGCCCGATTGCCCCAGCAGGGCCAGCACCAACTTGCCCGACCGGTCGAGCACCCAGATCAGCGGGGCGGCGACACGCGCGATCACCCGCATCATCGGGGCGACCCGTGCTGCGACCTGTTCCGGCGCGCGAAGTGCGATCTGCTTGGGCACCAGTTCGCCGACGATCAGCGACAGATAGGTGATCGCCACCACCACAGACCCCACTCCAACCGGCTGCGCGAAGGCTGACGGCATGCCGGCGTCGATCAGGCTTGCCGCCAAGCGCGCACCCAGAGTCGCGCCGGAGAAGGCGCCCGCAAGGATGCCGACGAGTGTGATGCCGATCTGCACGCTGGACAGGAAACGGCCGGGATCCTCGGCCAGCCGTATGGCGGTCGCGGCCCCCTTGCTGCCCTTGTCGGCCAGCAGCTTCAGCCGCGCGGGCCGGGCTGAGACGATGGCCAGTTCGGACATCGCCAGAAGGCCGTTGATCAGCGTCAGCAGAATGACGATCGCAATCTCGAGGTACATTTTCTCCAACTTTTGCCGAACGTTCCGGCCATTTATCCTGTTGCGCGTCAGACGGCCACGCGCCGCGCGTAGCACCGTCGGTCAGTTCCTGAAGATGCGGAATGCACTCGCGATGGCGTCCCACAGATCAAGAATACGGGCATAAAAATGCTCGTGCGCCACAAAGGGTTTGTCTCCGCGCCCGAGGAATTCCACCTCGAGCGAGTCCAGAAGGCGTTCGAGGCGGCGGCGATGGATCCCAAGACGACTTTGAACGGGATCGGCAAGAACGCCCGCGAAGGCGGCGAACACCGAGCCGAGCATAACCAGCCCCGCGATTGTCGCCCCCATCAGCCATGGTGAGGCATCCGCAGCGAACACGCCGTACCAAATTCGGCCGAGCGTCTGGCCAAGCGCGAAGTCTGCGATCGCGTTGGTGCGGGCCATGGCACCTGCGACGTCCGGTGCCATCGAGATCATGCCCGGCGTCACTACCTGAAACGCCAAAGCCCCGATGACAAGGACACACAGCGTCGTGGTCATCTCCGCGACGGCGGATCGGGTGCTGGCATACTCGCCAAGGGCTCCGGCAATCCGCTCGCCAAGGGCGTCGGCCTCGGTGGGGTTCGGGCGCATTCGGATCATCTCGCGAAACTGCGGCGCGGCGAGGACGGCGCGCGCCAGGGCGGATGGGTCACGAGCCGCAGTGCCGACTTCGAGGGGCAGGTCCAGAAGATCGGTCACGATCAGAACCTCGACCCGGCGCGCGACGGAGGTGCGCAAGAGGATCCGCCTTCGGGCCAGCCAATCGGCACAACTGCGCCAGCCCGCGCTGCGGCAAAAAAATGCAGCGATCCGGGTCAGCACGAGGATCGGCGACAGGATAACGTTTAGGGGTGCCCGGAGGATGTCCCATCCCAGTGCCGCGCCATGCAGACGAAGCGTCCCGGGCCAAGTAAAATGCCTAGCCACGAAGCCAACGATCTTGCCCCGGCGGCCGTCGAAGTAGTCGAGGCCGAGTGTATTGCCGGATCCATCGGCTTTCAGTGCGCGATTCGATGATGAGCCCATGGCGGTGACCCACCATCTCCTTTTTGCAATCAATTGGATCGGGCTGCATTCCGCAAATTGGGCGGCGGGAATTCGCACGTCGATACCATTCCGGAAATCTCGTGTGGAGATAGCACGATTGCAAGCGCTCTGGCGAAGATTATTGCTGTCGATCGACTTCGCAAGCACCTTTATTTTCAACGGCATCTTGTTGCCGACCTCTTCAATACGCAAGTTCGCGCTGAGGGCGGATCAACTGCCTGCGAGGGGCGGTTGCCGTGGACTATCTCTATTTGGTTGCCGGATTGATCGGCCTCTTCTTCGGCGGCGAGGCGCTGGTGCGCGGCAGCGTGGGCATTGCCCGGCGCATGGCGATCCCGCCGCTGTTGATCGGACTGACAGTGGTTGGCTTCGGCACCTCGACGCCCGAGCTCCTTGTGTCGGTCGATGCCGCATGGCGTGGCGTGCCCGACATTGCGCTCGGCAACATCGTGGGCTCGAACATCGCCAACATCCTGCTGATCATCGGCCTTTCGGCGCTGGTCTGGCCGATCAAGGTGATGGGGGCCACCCTGCGCCGTGACACGGCCGTAATGATGGCCGCGGCGCTGGTTCTGGTGCCGGTCTTCGCCATGGGGCAGTTGGGGCGACCCGCCGGGCTTATCCTGGTTGCTAGTCTCGTCGCTTACCTTGTCTGGGCTTACCGGCAGCCCGGCGAGGCTTTGGTCGATGAGGTTGGTGTGCCCGCACCCTCATCCGCGCTTGTCTCGACACTATGGGTCATCGGCGGTCTGGTCGCCCTGATGGTCGGCGCCCGGTTTCTGGTGGATGGCGCTGTCAACATCGCCCGCGGCTACGGCATCTCGGAGGCCTTCATCGGCCTGACCATCGTCGCCATCGGCACTTCGCTGCCGGAACTGGCGACGTCGCTGATCGCCGCTTTCCGCCGCCAGTCCGAAATCGCCATCGGCAACATCGTCGGGTCAAACATCTTCAACGTGTTGGGTATTCTGGGCGTGACCGCGCTGATCGCGCCGATCCCGGTCGCCTCGCGGTTCCTGACCTTCGACCTGCCGATCATGATCGCCGTCTCGCTGGTCCTGACCGCACTTCTGCTCGCACGTCCGGTCATCGGCCGAGGGATCGGCGTGGCCATGTTGGCGGGTTATGTCGCCTACGTCTGGGCTGCCCAGGGATGACACACGCGCTGACGCACGGTGTGAGAAGACCTGGCGCGATCCTGTCGCGGCTTCTCGTTGTGCTGGCGCTTGTGCTGTTCGGTCTGCCGCAGCTTCGTTCGGACGGGATGGCGACGAATGCCGGTCCTGCTGCCCAGAGCCAGGTCGAGCAAGCCCAGGGTATCCTCTCCGTCCAGCGTCACCTGCTGCGCGCGCAACTGCCCGACGACACTTCGCCGAACGCAATAGAGCCGGGCGCGGCCCTCGAAGCCGCGCATCTCTCTCCTGCAGAGATACCCCTTGCGCCGCAAGCTTCTTTGGGGCCCGTCGCGATCCGTATCCTTCCCCCGGTCCGGGGTCCGCCTGTGGCTTGACGCTTTTCCGTCAGACCGAAATTTCAGGCAACCAAGGATATCAACATGCGCCGACCAGCATGGGTCGTGATGACCTATGTCGTCCTGCTGCTTCTGGCAGTTGCGACGGCTCTTCCGAATTTTCTTCCCTCGACAGTCCGAAGCACGCTGCCAGATTGGGCGACCAGTCAGACCGTTTCGCTCGGGCTTGACCTTCAGGGCGGCGCGCATCTGCTGCTCGCCGTGGACCGCGATGATCTCGCTGGGTCGCGTCTGCAGGAACTGCGTGAAACACTCGTCGCCGAAATGCGCGCCCGGAACCTGAACCCCGGTACGATCCGCACCGAGGGGCTGGCCCTGTCGGCCCCGGCAGACGATGCCTTGTTTGCGACAATGCAGAGCGCGGCGGCCGCCTCCGCACAGCCGGGCAGCCCGCCCGACTTCACAGTGGATTTGACCGACGGCACCATGCGGCTGGCGTTGACCGAGGCCGGGCTGGACCGCGCCGCCAGCACTGCGGCCGACAGCAGCCTCGAGGTAATCCGCCACCGCGTCGATCAGGTCGGGCGTGTCCGAGCCGATCATCAGCCGGGTGGGCGAGGACCGCATCCTCGTGCAGATGCCCGGCGTGGAAAACCCCGCCCAGCTGCGCGAGCTTGTGGGGTCGACCGCGAGGATGAGCTTCCAGATGGTTGCAGCCGGTCCCGGACCCGGCGTGTCCCTGCTGGAGATGCGCGATGGTACCGGCGCAATCCCTGTTGAAGATCGCGTGGCGCTGTCGGGTGACCGGCTGGAGCGCGCCGCCTCTGCGTTCGATCCCGATACCGGGCGTCCGATGGTTACCTTTGCCTTCGACCGGCAGGGCGCCGTCGCCTTTGCCGAGATCACGGCAGCCAGCATCGGCCAGCGCTTCGCCGTCGTCCTCGATGGCGCGGTTCTGACCGCGCCGGTCATCCAGTCTGTCATTCCCGGCGGTCAGGGCCAGATTACTGGCGACTTCACCGTGGAAGAGGCACAAACGCTGGCGGTGCTGCTGACCTCTGGTGCGCTGCCCGCCTCGCTGGAGGTGATCGAGGAGCGCAGCGTGGGCGCCGCCCTTGGCGCGGATTCCATCAAGGCAGGTCTGATCACCGGCGCCGCGGGTCTTGCGCTGGTGGTGGCGATGATGGTGGGTCTCTATGGCGGCTGGGGCCTGCTGGCCAGCGCCATTTTGGGGCTGAACGTCATGCTGACGCTGACCGCCCTTGGACTGCTGGGGGCCACGCTGACGCTGCCGGGCATCGCGGGCATCATCCTCTGCCTCGGCATCGCGGTGGACAGCAACATCCTGATCTTCAGCCGCATCCGCGAGGAAACGGCCAAGGGCGCGAGCGCGATCAAGGCGCTGACGCAAGGCTACGCGCGGGCCTGGGCCACGATCCTGGACGCCAACATCACCACGCTTCTGGCGATGGTGTTGCTGTTCATGTTCGGTGCGGGCGCGATCCGCGGTTTCGCCGTCACGATGAGCCTTGGCATCCTGATCTCGATGTTCACCGCCGTCGTGCTGATGCGGATGATGATGGAGGCGCTGGTGCGCCGCCGCAAACCTGCCGCGGCTGGCTATCGCGCCGCTGGTCGGCGGCGTGCCTGCGCCCGGTGCGTTTTCCTTCATGCGGCGCGGACGGCTGGCGCTGGCGGTCTCGGCGGTGCTGTCGCTTGGGGCGGTCGGGCCGCTGGTGGTGCCGGGGCCGAACCTCGGGATCGACTTCACCGGCGGGGTGCAGATGGTGCTGCGCTCGGACGCGCCCGTTCCGCTGGCCGAATTGCGTGCGGCCATCGCGGCAGGCGTGCCGGGCGACGCCGAGCCTGCAGGCCTTCGGCGACCCGAACGAGGCGCTGATCCGGGTGCAGGGCGAGGCAGGACAGGCCACGGTCGCCGCTGTGCGAACGGCTGCGGCACAGGCCGTGCCCGGCGCGGTCTTCGACCAGATCGACCTTGTCGGCCCCACGATCAGCGGCGAGCTGGCCACCACCGGGCTGATCGCCCTGTCTCTCGCCGTGCTGGCGATGCTGGCCTATATCTGGGTCCGGTTCGAATGGCACTTCGCGGCCGGGGCCATCGCGGTGCTGTTCCTCGACGTCACCAAGACCTTCGGCGTCATCGCGCTGATCGGGTGGGAGGTGAACCTGACCACCATCGTCGCCCTGCTGACGCTGATCGGCTATTCGGTGAACGACAAGGTGGTGGTCTATGACCGGATCCGCGAACATCTGCGCGGCGGCAGTGCCGATGAACCCTTGGCGGATGTGATCGACCGAAGCCTCAATCAGGTTCTGGCGCGCTGCATCTTCACCTCCGGCACGACGCTGGCGGCGCTGCTGCCGATGGCGATCTGGGGCGGTCCGGCGGTCGCGGGGTTTGCCTGGCCGATGATCGCGGGCGTGATCATCGCCACCGCCTCGTCGCTGTTCGTGTCGGGGCCAGTACTGGCGTGGCTGGCCGCCCGCACCCCGGCCGCATCGCACGTCCACGCATTGCAGCAAGCAGGCTAGGCGAGACACGCGCCGGGAGCACAGCGCTCCCGGCGCAATTCGCTGAACTGCGCCCAGATATTTTCCTCTCATGAGACAAATCATGCTCACCCAAACGAAGGCCCCCGATCTCATCTTAATCGAGAGTGCGCCAGATCCGGAAGGTGCTCGCAAACCGCGGCGATTGTCCGACATTCTGCAGGAAATCGCCGACGCCCCAATCGCACCCGACCATCGCATTTCACTTGGTAACCTGATCGAAGGCTTCGGGAACCGTGCCTTTGGCGCTCTTCTCTTCATCTTTGCGGTTCCCGTCGCCTTGCCCATCGCGATCAGGGGCATTTCGGCCGTGCTCGGCGCACCCCTGCTTTTTCTGTCCTGGCAACTGATGCGCGGGCGTGAGCAGCCTTGGCTTCCCGAAGTCATGCGCAGCCGATCCTTTCGGCGCGCCGACTTCGCCAGAATGCTTCTGCGCGTCCTTCCCTCGATCCGTCGCGTCGAGCGTCTGGTCGGCCCGCGGCTGATCTGGCTGACAAACCGACGCGGTGAGCAGGTTATCGGCCTGTTTGCTTTCGTGCTCGCCGTGGTTCTGTTCCTGCCGATCCCGTTTGGAAACACCGTTCCAGCCCTCGCCATCGCGATCCTCGCGTTGGCGGTTCTGGAGCGGGACGGGGTTGCAGCGATTGTACCGGGGCACGGTTTTGAGACAGCGCGTTGCGCTGGTTGTGCCGCCATTTTAACCTCCGTGGCGGCGTCGGTTTCAAGGGCCTTCTGTTCGGCCCTGATCTGATTGGGCGTCTTGTAGCCGTGTCGTTCCCGCAGCCATGAGGCGTTGTGCTCCGCCGCGAAGGCGTCCAAAGCCCGCCTGAGCTCTTCGACGGTCGCAAAATGGCGGACCCAGAGGAGCTGCTCCTTGAGGGTGCGGATGGCCCGTTCGGCCACCCCGTTGCCTTCGGGCTGGCGCACGAAAGCCGGGGAGCTGGTGATGCCGAAGCACTTGATCTCACTTTGGAAGTCATCCGACATGTAGTTCGACCCATGGTCGTGCCGCAGGATCAGGCCGAGGGCCGTATTCGGCCCGACACAGCCGAAGTGCCGCGTGACGCCCTGACGGATCGGTTCCAGCGCCTCCCACCGGCTGGCACTCGATGAGGCATGGTTGCCGATTAATTCGCCCGAGCAATGATCCACCGCGATGAACACGTAGGCCCGTCCCTCCCCGATGGTGACCGTCTGGGTCATGTCCGTGCCCCAGACCTGATCCACCTTGTCGGTGACGATCGTCCCGTCATGGGGATGCGCGTCCCGCTGGACGGGCCGCTGCGGCGCCAGAAGGCCGTTTTCCTTCATGATCCGCCTCGCCCGACGGGGGGCGGTACCAATGCCGTGCGCTCGCAACCGTGCCCAGATCTTCCGGTACCCCTCCCCGGAAAAGGGAGAGGCTTCGATGATGGCTTGGATATGCTCCAGAAGCGCGCTGTCGCTGCAGACCCCTTCCGGGCCACGGCGACGCGGCGCTCGCACTGCGTTGGCGGCATTGCCCGGAGCGCGCTGCCGGTACACCGTCGCCCGAGAAGCGCCCCAGATGTCGCAGACACGGGCCAGCCCATAGCGCCGGTGCGTGGAGATCGAGTGCGCCTGGCTCATGCCCTCGACCTCCGCCTGGCCAAAGGGCGGCCGCCCTCCAGCTTGTCGATCTTCGCATACAGCAACTCGTTGGCCATGGTGATTTCTCCCACCTTGGCCTGCAGTCGCGCGATATCTTCATCGCGCTCGTCGCGTGCGCGGTCTTTCAGCGCACTCTCCGCTCCGGCAAAGGCCCGGTCACGCCATTCCGCAAGCCGATGCACCGGGACGCCGAGATCCCGTGATACAACCTCAAGGCTCTCGCCCCGGAAAAGTCGTTGCACCGCGCTCAGTCTGCGATGTGCCGAAAAGCGCCTCACCGGACCAGCCACGGCCCCGCCGTCGCCAGCGTGATGGGCGCGCGCCGACGGGGCCGTGGCCCCCGTCGCGCCAGAAGTCTCGTTGATATTCTTGTCCATGCTCTACTTCCCTTCCTGAGAGAAATAGCGCTCCGAACTGTCTCAAGAAACCGTGCCCCAGCCCAGGGGTTGCAGCGATTGCAGGAGCGCTGGTTGTCCTTGCGGGGATTGCGGTCGTGTCAGGTGTCGTTTTTGCCTTAATGAAGGGTGCAATCTTTTTCGTTCAGTCGGTTGTTTATTCATGACCGCAACAAGCCGATGCGCATGGGCCAACAGATTGCGGTATCGTATAGAATCGGGCGCACAGGGTGAGAGAGTATCATGCCGCTGGATCTGATCGTTCTGGCTCCCTATGCTGCGATTCTCCTGCTGCTCGGGGTTTTCATCGCCTTTGCGCTGGAAATCCAGCCGCCGGAAATTGTTGCGTTCTGTGGAGCTGTTGCAGCGCTCGCGATCGGACTTGTCGGACCGGACGATGTCCTTGCATCGCTGGCCAATCCGGCACCCGCGACCATCGGAGCGATGTTCGTGCTGAGCGCTGCCCTGGTCAGAACAGGTGTTCTCGAGAACGTAGGCGACATCCTCGGTCGCTATTCGGGAACGCATCCGAAGCTGACGATCGGCCTATTCTTCGGTGCGGCTGCCGTTGCGTCTGCCTTCATGAACAACACGCCGGTCGTCATGGTGCTGATCCCGGTCGTGATGACGCTGGCGCGCGAGATGAAGGTCGCAGCATCTCACCTGCTGATCCCCTTGTCCTACATGGTCATTCTGGGCGGAACCTGTTCGCTGATCGGGACATCCACGAATCTGCTGGTCGATGGGGTCGCCCGGGATCTTGGACTGACGCCCTTCGGCATCTTCGAGATCGCTCCCCTCGGGATCGTCGTTGCAGTGATCGGTGCAGCCTTTCTTGCCGTAGCAGCGCAGCACCTTCTGCCGGTCCGACAGACGGTTGGCTCCAGTCTTCCAGTGCGGGATCAACGCCGCTGGCTGGTCGAGATGTTCATCCCCTCGGGGTCGCCGCTGATCGGCACGGCGCCCACCAAGATCGAGGCGTTCAGAAACGGGGGGAGCCGGGTGATCGATATCGTGCGCGGCGATGTTTCCCTTCGTCAGGCGCTAGACGATACCGCGCTTGAGGTGGGCGATATCGTCGTTCTCGCCACCCGCGAGGCCGAACTCATGGGGTTCCGCGATGGCACCGTGGCGGGAAAGGCGATCGCCGGCACGGAGCCGTCGACGGCCCGACGCACTTCCGTGGTCGAGGTTATGGTGGGGCCGAACACGCGGGCCCTTCACAGAGTGATCGGCCGACTGCACTGGCGGCGGCGGTTCGGCGTCTATCCGATGGCGTTGCACCGGAATGGCACGGCGCTCGACATGCGGCTTTCAATGATGCGCCTAGCGGTCGGCGATACCCTCCTGCTGGACGGGACACCGGACGACATCGCGCACCTGGTTGAGGAGGAGCGCCTGATCACGCTGTCGCCGGTCACCTCGCGTGCATTCCGCCGGTCGAAGGCCCCCATTGCCATCGGAACAATGGTGGCCGTTGTCGTGCTGGCAGCCCTGAACGTCGCGCCGATCCTGACGCTTGCCTTGGTGGGGGTGGCAGTCGTGTTCCTGACAAGGTGCATCGACGCCGACGAGGGGATCGGAGCCATCGATGGCCGCCTGCTGCTCCTGATCGTGTCCATGCTGACCTTGGGGAGCGCGCTGGAGCAGTCCGGGGCGCTGACGCTGATCGTCGACGGGATGTCGCCCCTGCTTGCCAATGCACGTCCGATCATGGCGCTGATCCTTGTGTATGCCCTGACCTCGATCCTGACGGAACTGGTGACCAACAACGCCGTTGCTGTCCTTATGGCGCCGATCGCTGCGGGTGTCGCAATGCAGCTCGGCCTCGACCCACGCCCCTTCGTTGTCGCGGTGATGTTCGGTGCCAGCGCCAGCTTCGCGACGCCAATCGGCTACCAGACGAACACGCTCGTCTATAGTGCGGGCGGTTACCGGTTCCTCGATTTCGTCAGGATCGGTGTGCCGATGAACGTAATCGTCGGCGCAGTGACTGTGCTTGTTATCCCGCTAATCTGGCCGCTTGCAGGGTAGCCCGTTTTCTACGGTCCTCACTTACTGGCCGGATCTCGCGATGGCGGTATGGGAGTGAGAGATACGCGCCGGTGATGCGCTATCGGATGAAGGGTGCTTAAAAATAATATAATTTTATATCATATACTTATGGTGGAGAATGTTGGATTTCAGGCCCATCCCCTCCGCCACTTGCCCCAGCGAAAGCGTTCTCCCGATCCGGCTGCGGCTGGATTTTTCCGTTGTTTTCGAGGGTTATGCGGGTGGGGCTATTCACCGTCGCCAGAGAGGAACGACCGAAATCAGTCTCTCCGGAGCCGTTTTCTCTGAACCTCATGACTGCGCGGATTTAGTGCAGAGCTTGTATCACCATGAATTTGCGTCATTTTTCAGATCGGCAACCTGAACACTTCGATGCCAGTGGCAATCGCTCAGATGGAACATAAATCGAACGTTCTCTGGGGCCTTTAGCCGTAAAGCCGGCCGAAGAACCCTCTTCGTGCGGCTTGCGCCTCTCTCCTGAAGCTGTCGTTCGCCGCAGCACTCGCGAGCGACCGAGTTGCGGACCAACCGGACCCACGCAGATGCAGCACGATCCACCGCGCCGAGCAAAGGGTCGACTACTCCTACGCGCCGAGGCCTGAAGCGCCTGCTTTGGCTTCAAGGCGTTGGAGCGTTCTAGCGATCCGGCCAATCGTTCGTAGGCAATGTCTTTCTCCACCTCTCGTAGCCATCCTCTTCGCCGAGAGCGATCAGTCGGCCGAGATCCGTCAGCGGGCTTGCGCTGTGGTCGATCCTCCAGCTGATCGGCGGCTCGCTTGTGGAGACGACCAAGATGGCCGCCGACATCATTCCGCGTGCATCACCTCCTGCCGATGCGCCGGATTGCAGTGCCCGCAGAAGGCGTCTGGCGATCGGGCCCTCTCCTTCCGTGAAACCCGAAAGACAGGCGGCGACGACGGACGCGTTCGCGAGCATGTTGCCGCCGACGACACGGTTCTCCGTGACGAGATGCGACGTGGCAGGAACGTTGCCGTCGCCGCTAAACGCCGCGCCCGCTCCCGTGTGATCGAGGACGAGAAGCTGCCGCGCCGCCCGTCCCGCATCAGCGCCGACAACGCGTGCGACGGCCGTTTCGGCGTCCAGACCCTCGCGCAGGGCGGTCAGGACGTCGTCGCCCCAGAGGGTGCTGGGCGTCTTGCCCTGCGAGGCGGAGATGCCCGCGAGCGGATCGCCCCGCAGGACCCAACCGCCGACGCCGAGGTTCCCCGTCGCCGACGCGCCGCCGAGGGCCCCGCTGATCGGGTCGCGCACGAGGATGGAGAAGGTCATGGGATTTCCATGTTTACACCGATGTGCAGACTTTGTTTCATGGAACCGCGATTGTCATCAGTTTTGAGAGGTCGAGGCCATGGAAGCGGCGAGACTTTCTGAACGGATCCTCGAGGGTTTCGATGAACTGACGCGGGCTGAACGGCTCCTTGCGGATCACTTTCTCGAGAATCCGGACAGCCTCGCTCTCCACACCGCCGAGCAGATCTCCGGTCAGGCGGGAGTCTCCAAGGCGACAACGGCCCGCTTCTTCAAGCGGCTGGGCTTCCCCAGTTTCAAGACCGCTCAACGGATGGCCCGTGTCGGCGACACCGATGCCGGATATCGCAAGAGGGTCTTTTCGGAACCGATCCGGAAGCGGACCGGGCGCGGCGATCTCGCCGACCATCTCGCCTCTGACGTCCAGAACCTGATCCGCACCATCGAAGCCATCCGCAGCGACGACCTGAGCACGGCCGTGCTGAGCCTCGCCCGCGCCGAGAAGATCTGGGTGGTCGGATTCGGCGACAACTATCCGTTGGCCCACTTCGCCCGGGCCCAACTGATAAAGGTAAAGGCCGACATCCGGATGATTCCGATCGGCGGGTTTTCGGTGCCCGAGGAGTTCGCCTCGATCAGGTCGACCGATTCATTGTTGGCTCTTTCCATGGGCCGGCGCGGCAAGACGCTCCGGTCCATCCTACAGTCGGCGAAGCTCGCGGGCGCCCATTCGGTCTCGGTGACCGACCAGGCCAATGCCGGCGGCCTGGACCTCGCCGACGTCACGCTGCGTTGCCGAACGAATGGGCTTTCGTTCTTCGATTCTCTGGCGGCGCCGGTCTCGGTGATCACCTATCTCTGCATGGCCGTGGCCGACCGGATCGGACAGAATGCGGTCGAACGGCTTCGGTACATCGACAACATCCACTCCGAATGGGGAGACCTTGGTTGATGTGAACGAGTTCAATCCGCTTCGCAGGATGACGGATTGACTGTGAAAGCCATCAATTCTGAAATTATTGAGCGACAAACTGCTTTCTTTTTGACGCAGATTGACCTGCTCCTTAACGTTTCGACGAGAGGGCGGACCGTCACCGAAACCGCCTCGGTGAGTTCGAAGACGGGGCTTTCACCCGGCGGCGGGGTCATGTCCGCCATCCCGCTCGCGCCATGATTTAAGAAACGCCTGTCGACCCGAAATTCAGGAGAAACACATGACTGGAAGGCAATTCCCATCGCGCGCCGCAGCCGCGGCGCTCGCTATCTCAGCTGCACTCGCCGCGCCCGCCCATTCGGCCGACATCGTCTGGGCGCGCTACGGAGACATCGATTCCCTGGATCCGCACCGCGCGACCAGCACGCTGTCGCTCCAGGTCTGGAGCCTGATCTACGACACGCTGCTCGCGACGGACGCCGACGGCAATCCCGTGCCGCATGTGGCCAAGTCCTGGACTTCGAACGAGGCGGGCACCGAATACACCTTCACGCTTGAGGACGGCGTGATGTGCCATGACGGCACGCCGCTGGACGCCAACGACGTCAAATACACCATCGACGCGGCCTTCGACGAGGCCACTCCCAGCGTCACCAAGGGCAGCTGGGGGCCGATCACGGGCGCCGAGGTCATCGATCCGCTGACCATCAAGCTGACGTTGGAAACGCCCTTCGTGGCGTTGATCCCCTTTCTGGCCGACAGCTTCTCGTCGATCATCTGCGACACCAACGGCGACGGTTTCGGCACCACCACCGCGATCGGATCGGGTCCGTGGAAGCTGGTCTCGTGGACAAAGGGCGACCGGATCGTTCTGGAGAAGAACCCGGACTACACGAATTTCGGCAAGCTGGCCGACAATCCAGGCGCGCCCTACGAGGACGGGCTGATCATCAGTGTCGTGCCTGAGCCGCAGGCGCGGTTCGCCGCGCTGATGACCGGCGAGGTGCACGTGGCCGAACCGCCTTTCGACGACGTGCCGTCGATACTGGACAGCGGCGATCTGGACATCGTCGTGGCGGAGAACACGGGGCAGAACGTCTTCTGGGAATTCGCCGTCCACCGTCCGCCGTTCAACGACAGGCGCGCGCGTCTGGCCGTCGCACACGCCACCGACGCCGCGTCCGCGATCAATCTGATCTACGGCGACCTTTCCATTCCGGAGTACTGCCCCGTCTCCCGCGGCGTCTTCGGCAACGATCAGGATTTCTGCGCCCAGTACCGACCGGCCTACGACCCGGAGAAGTCCAAGGCGCTTCTGGCCGAACTCGGCTACGGCGTGGACAACCCGCTGGAGACCGCGCTTCTTGTCTGGACGGGCGGCAACCGCCAGAAACTGGCGGAGGTGTTCCAGGCGCAATTGGCCGAAGTGGGCATCGACGCCTCGATCGAGATCATGGACATCGGCTCCCTCAACGCGCGCGTCCGCCAGGAGAACGAGACTACGGAAGGCGATACCGGAAGCATGGATATGATGACCTGGTCCTGGTACGACCCGGACATCCTGCATGCCCTGTGGCACACGCCGGGCGCCTATCGCGGCTACACCTCGCCCGAACTGGACGCCATCCTCGCCGAGACCCGCGTTCTGACCGACCCCGAGGCGCGAAAGGCGAAGGTGCAGGAGGCCTTCAAGTACCTTCTTGAGAACGCCATCCACGTGCCGCTTTACACGCCCGGCTGGGAATGGGTGTTCGCCGTCCGGCCGGAAGTCGAGGGCTTCAAGGTCGCGCCCTTCGTCTATCCGATCTTCAGCGACGTGAAGATCGAAGGCTGACGCTCCCGCACCGCCCGCGCGATCGCGGGCGGTGCACGGACTTATCGAGGTCATGACATGTGGCGTTTTCTCGGAACGCGGATCGCGACGGGCGCCCTGACCATCTGGGTGACCACCGTTCTCGTGACCCTGCTGATCCATGCGGTTCCGGGCGATCCGGTTCAGATCATGTACGCCCAGAGTCAGGGCACCACGCCGGAACAGATCGAAGAGGTGCGTCGCTCGCTCGGGCTCGACCGGTCGATACCGGTCCAGTACCTGATGTTCATGGAGCGCCTCTTTCAGGGCGATCTCGGAAACACCATCCGTGGCGGCCAGCCGGTGCTCGACGTGATCCTGGAGCGCCTGCCCAACACGCTGGTGCTGGCCTGCGCCGCGATGCTCATCGCCATCTTGATCGGAGTGCCGATCGGCTTTCTGGCGGCCTACCGGGAGGGCAGCCTGATCGACACGGGGCTTATGATCCTCGCCATCGGCGGGATCTCCATGCCGCATTTCTGGCTCGGTCTGATGCTGCTGTTCTTCTTCGCGCTGGAACTCGGCTGGCTGCCGGTGAGCGGCAACGGTCCCCTGAACCTGATCCTCCCGGCCATGACCCTCGGCCTGTCGAACGCGGCGATCTTCGCGCGGCTCACGCGATCCTCGATGATCGACGTGATGCAGCAGGACTTCGTCCAGACCGCCTATGCCAAGGGGCTGCCCAAGTCGCTGGTTCTGCGCAGGCACGTGCTGCGTGCCGGTCTTCTGCCCGTCGTCACGATGATGGGGCTTCAGTTCGCCTTCATGATGGGAGGCGCCATCGTGGTCGAGAACATCTTCTCGTGGAACGGCGTCGGGCGCATGGCTGTCGAGGCCATTTTCCAGCGGGACTATCCGGTGATCCAGGGCTTCATCCTGACCTTCTCCATCGTCGTCGTGGTGGTCGCCATTTCGATCGACGCGCTCTACGCCGTGCTCGATCCCCGGATCCGGCGGTCGTGACGTGACGATGGCAACCGACATGCGCAGCTGGTCGGCATCGCCGGGTTTCTGGCGGCGGATGCTGCGCTCGCCGAACGGCGTCGTCGGCCTCGCGATAGTGTTGACGCTGATCTTCTGCGCCGCCTTCGCAAATATCCTCGCACCTTACGACCCGACGAAGATGGGCACGGGCGGCAGGTTCCTGCCACCGGGCGGCGAGTTCCTGCTCGGCACCGACGAGTTCGGAAGGGACATGTTTTCCCGAATACTCCATGGCAGCCGCATCACCTTGCTGGTCGGCGCCGTCGCCGTCGGGATATCGCTGACCGTCGGCATGCTCGTCGGCATGGTCGCCGCGTTCCGGCGCGGTTGGGTCGAGGCGATCCTCATGCGCGGCACCGACGTGCTGTTCTCGTTCACCGAGACGCTGATCGCGCTCAGCTTCGTCGCCGTTCTGGGGCCAAGTCTGCAGAACGCGGTGATCGCGGTCGGCGTCGCCGGAATCCCCTTCTATGCGCGGACCTGCTATTCGGCGGCACTGGTCGAGACGTCGAAGCCATATTTCGAGGCGAGCGTCGCGGCCGGCGCGGGCCCCGCGCGGCTCGTGTTCGTGCATCTCCTGCCGAACGTCCTGCCGACGATGATCGTCGTGGCGACGCTCGGCGTCTCGACGGCGATCCTCGCGGCCGCGGGACTCAGCTTCCTCGGTCTTGGCGCGCAGCCGCCGACATCGGAATGGGGCTACATGCTCGCCGGCTCGCGCGACTACATCAACCGGGCGCCGTGGCTCATGACCATCCCGGGCCTCGCGATCGCCATCACCGTGCTCGGCTTCAATCTGCTGGGTGACGGGTTGCGCACCAGCATCGATCCGGTGGAACGCAGATGAGCGCGACGCTTCTGTCGGTCAGGAAGCTGTCGGTGAGGCTCGGTGCCGACGAGGCCGGGCCGATGCTGGTCGACGGTATCGACTTCGATCTCGCGCATGGCAGGATCCTGTCCATCGTCGGGGAAAGCGGATCCGGCAAGAGCATGACCGCCAAGGCCCTGATGGGTCTTCTTCCGCCAAAGGCACTCGTGTCCGGGGAGGCGTGGTTCCGTGGAGCGAACCTGTTGGCCAAGGGCGCCACGCCGCCGCGCGGCACCGGGATCAGCCTGATCTTCCAGGAGCCGATGACGGCCCTGACCCCGGTCCTCACGATCGGGACGCAGCTGACCGAGGCGATGGTCGTTCGAGGGCGGATCGATCCGCAGGCGGCCTACGAGCGTGCGGTCGCGATGCTCGATCGGGTCGGCATCCCGGCTCCTGGCCTTCGGATGACGCAATACCCGCACGAGCTGTCGGGAGGCATGCGCCAGAGGGTCATGATCGCGATGATGATGCTGCTGGAGCCGGAAGTCCTGATCGCGGACGAGCCGACCACGGCCCTCGACGTGACGGTCCAGGCGCAGATCCTCGATCTGTTGCGCGACATCGTGAACGACACGCGGATCGGCCTGATCCTGATCACGCACGATATGGGTGTGGTGGCGGAGACGGCGGACGACGTGCTGGTCATGCGGGCCGGGCGCGCCGTCGAGGCGAGCCCGGTCGCACGGCTCTTCGCCGCACCGTCGGAGCCATATACCCGCGCGCTTCTTGAGGCGGTGCCGCGTCTCGACGCGCCGGGGATCGAGGCCCGCCAGGTCGGCGGCGACACGGTGCTTTCGGCGCGACGGGTCTCGAAGACGTTCCACGCCCGCGCGGGTCTGTTCGTCAAAGGCCCGGCGACCCGCGCGCTTGACGAGGTGTCATTGGATATTCGACGGGGCGAGACGCTTGCGCTGGTCGGTGAAAGCGGATCGGGCAAATCCACGCTCGGGCGGGTGCTTTCCCGCCTGACCGACGCCGATGAGGGCGAGATCCGTCTGGGCGAACTCGACCTGCTGGCCATGGAGGGCAAGACCCTTCGCGCCGCGCGACGCAAGATACAGATGATCTTTCAGGATCCCTACGCGTCGCTCGATCCACGACACCGCATCGGCTCCACCATCGCCGAGCCGATCCGGATCCAGACGGACCTCCCGAAGGCGGACCGCGAGACGCGTGTCGCCGCGTTGCTGGAGCGTGTCGGCCTGACCGCCGAGATGGCCACGCGCTATCCCCATGAATTCTCCGGCGGGCAGAGGCAGCGCATCGCGATCGCGCGCGCCCTGGCGGGCGGACCGGAACTGATCATCGCCGACGAGCCGACCTCGGCGCTGGATGTCTCGATCCAGGCGCAGATCCTCGACCTGCTCGCCGAACTGAAACTGGAAGAAGGATTGACGATGCTATTCATCTCGCACGATCTGGCCGTGGTCCGGCAGATCGCGGACCGGGTCGCCGTGATGCGACAGGGCCGAATCCTCGAACTCGGCCCGATAGAGGCGGTCTGGACCGCGCCACGTCACCCCTACACGCGCGCGCTGATCGACGCGGCGCCCGTACCGGACCCCACGCGGCGGCGCGGCCTGCGCGCGCCTCTGCCCGGCGATTTCCCGAGGCTTGACCTCGCCGAGGCCTCCCCCGGGCACTGGGTCGCCGCATGACGATCGGGATCGCGGCGTTCGGAGCCGGAGCCGGTCGTGGCGTGATCGCGGCTTTGAAGGCTGTGGAAT
>CAVORV010000014.1:0-45012 GCA_963698685.1 uncultured Alphaproteobacteria bacterium | reverse complement strand
GCCGGGCAGCGGGTGCCGCTGCATGTTCCGGCCGATGACGGTGCCGTCGAGCACGTTCAGCGCGGCGAAAAGCGTCGTCGTGCCGTGCCGCTTGCAGTCGTGGGTCATCGTGCCGGCGCGGCCCTTCTTCATCGGCAGGCCGGGCTGGGTCCGGTCGAGCGCCTGGATCCGGCTCTTCTCGTCGACCGAGAGCACGATGGCGTGCGCCGGCGGCTCGAGATGGACCGGAAGGCCGCGGCGCAGACCTGCGGCATGGACCGGCAGACGCTGCGCGACTGGGTCCACCGCTACAACGCGGAAGGGCGCGCCGGGCTTTCGAACCGGCGCGGCGCGCCGCGATCCCGGCGGCTCGATGCCGGGCAGCTGGGCGAACTGGTGTCTTGGCTGGAGGCCGGCCCGGACCCGGCGGTGGACGGGGTGGTGCGCTGGCGGCGGCAGGACCTGCGCGCGCGGATCGCCTCGGCGTTCGGGGTGGAGTTGCACGAGCGGACGGTCGGCAAGTATCTGGCGGCGCTCGGCTACCGGCGGCTCTCGGTGCGCCCGCGCCATCCGAAGACCGACCCCGAGGCCCAGGAGGCGTTAAAAAAACTTCGCCGAGGCGGTAGCCGCGGCGGTGCCCGAGACGGCAAGGGACAAACCGCTCGAGGTCTGGTTCCAGGATGAAGCGCGCGTCGGCCAACAGGGGACGCTCACCCGGGTCTGGGCCAAACGCGATACGCGCCCGCGCGCGCCGCGCGACACACGCTACCAGTGGGCCTACATTTTCGGCGCGGTCTGCCCGGAGCGTGGCGTGGCCGCGGGCCTCGTCATGCCCTTCGCCGACACCGGCGCGATGAACGACCACCTCGCCGAGATCTCCCGCACCGTCGCGCCCGGAGCCCATGCCGTGCTCGTGCTCGACGGCGCCGGGTGGCACGGCGGACATGCGCTCATCGTCCCGGGCAACGTCTCCCTCCTGGTGCTTCCGCCCTACAGTCCAGAGCTGAACCCGCCTGTCGGCGATTGCAAGCAATAGCCTGTCGGCCAAAGGGTCGAGAATGTCTGGCAGTACCTGCGCGCAAACTGGCTCGCCATCAGCGTCTTTGACGACTGCGACGCCATCGTCGATGCCTGCTGCACCGCGTGGAACCGCTTCGCAGAGCAGCCCGAAATCGTCTCGTCCATCACCTGCCGGCAATGGGCGCAGGTCAGTCCGTAGGGCCGCTGGCATTACCTCGATGCTGATACCCTTGCGCATCCACCGAGACTCGCACAAGGCGACGGCCTTGGGAATCCTCCGTCAGGTCTCGACCACTAGATGTCGATCGCGTTGCCCTTGGCATGTTCAGACAGACGCCCCCCGGCGCGGCTGTTTCGGGTCCGGCAGGCGTAGCTCGCCGCGACGCGCATCGAGGCGAGGGTTTCTCCGGCGCGGGCGACTTCCGGTTTCGCGGCGGTCGCGACCCATCCGTTCAGAGCCTGCGCGGTTTCGCAGATGACGGTGACCGCCGGCGTCAGTGCGACACCGCCGACCGATGATATCTGGACCGGACGGCGGATGCCGCAGTCTCCGGGTCCGTCGACGCGCGGGACCGGCTTGCCTATGATCTCGCCGCTCCCGCAGATCGGGCCGGACTTCCGGCCAGAAAATAACGAGCCGCCGCTCCCTGAGCCGCCGGATCCGACGATGCCGCATGAACCCAGCCGGAAGGCGGGGGCGGCGAAAAGAGCGGCCGCGCGCAAGTCAGGCGTCCCGCTTGCGGATGCGGCCGAAATCCGGAGCCGGCGTGTCCTGGCCGGCGTCGATGATGCCGCGACGGATGCTCCGCGTGCGTTTGAAGTAGTCCTGCAAGTGGACTCCGTCGCCCGTGCGCACCGCGCGCTGCAGGGCGAAAAGCTCCTCGGTGAAACGCCCGAGGATGTCGAGCGTCGCCTCGCGGTTGTTGAGAAACACGTCGCGCCACATGACCGGATCAGAAGCCGCGATGCGAGTGAAATCCCTGAAGCCGGCGGCCGAGTAGTTGATGACCTCTGATTCCGTGACCCGCCGCAGATCGTCTGCGACTCCGACCATGGTGTAGGCGATCAGGTGCGGCACGTGGCTGGTGACGGCCAGAACCAGATCGTGATGATCGGGATCCATCTGGTCCGTGCGCGCGCCGAGCTCCTGCCAGAAGGCGGTGAGACGGCCGATCGCGGCGGTATCGGTGTCCGGAAGTGGCGTCAGCAGAAGCCAGCGGTCGTCGAACAGCTCGGCGAAACCCGAGGCCGGGCCGCTGTGCTCGGTGCCGGCGAGCGGGTGTCCGGGAATGAAGCGCGCATGATCCGGCAGGTGCGGCAGCACGGCGTCGATGACGGCGCGCTTGACGGACCCGACATCGGTGATCGTCGCTCCGTCCCGAAGGCTCGGGGCGATGTCCCGCGTCACGTCCTCCATGGCTCCGACGGGAACGCAGAGGATCACGAGATCGGCTCCCGCCACGGCTTCGGCCGCGGAGTCGAATACCTCGCAGAGCCCGAGCCGGCGGGCCTCGTCGCGCGTCTCGGCCGTTCGGGCGTATCCGGTGATCCGCGTGGTCATCCCGGCCCGCCGCATGGCATGGGTGATCGACGAGGCGATCAGGCCGAGGCCGATAAGCGCGACGTGGTCGTAGGGCATCAGGCGCCGACCCGGATGAAGGCCGCCAGGGTGTCAGTGACGCGGGCGCAGGCGGCGGCGTCACCGACGGTGATGCGCAGGGCCTCGGGAAACCCGTAGCCCCCGACCTTGCGGACGATGATGCCGGCCGCGCGCAGGGCCGCGTCGGCGGCGTCGGCCTCGGTCCTGTCGCGGAAACGCGCGAGGATGAAATTGGCGTGAGACGGATCGGATGCGATCCCGAGCTCCGCAAGTCCCGCGGCAAGGCTCGCGCGGTCGGCCGCGTTACGGGCGCGGCAGATGTCGGTCCAAGTGGTGTCGCGGATCGCGGCCTCTGCGGCGGCGAGCGCGGGGCCGGACAGGTTGAACGGCCCGCGCACGCGGTTGAGCGCGTCGATGACGTGGTCCGGTCCGTAGCCCCAGCCGACGCGCAGACCGCCCAAGCCGTGGATCTTGGAGAAGGTGCGGGTCATCACGACGTTGTCACGCGCCTCGACGAGCGACGCGCCACCGTCGAAGCCTTCGACGTATTCGGCATAGGCTCCGTCCAGGACGAGAAGCGCCTGCGGCGGCAGTCCGGCGGCGAGGCGCGCGACCTCGGATGCGGGGATCATCGTTCCGGTCGGGTTGCCGGGGTTGCCGATGAGCACCAGCCGCGTGCGCTCGCCACAGGCCGCGAGGATGGCGTCCACATCGATTGTCCGGTCGGCTTCCGGCGCCGCGACCGGCGTCGCTCCGGCGGCGTGCGCGTAGATCGGGTACATGCTGAACCCGTGTTCGGGATGGACGACTTCGGTTCCGGGACCCGCGTAGACCAGCGCAAGAAGTGAGAGGATCTCGCCCGATCCGTTGCCGCAGATGATATGCGCGGGATCAAGCCCGTGGATCTCGGCTATGGCGGCGCGGAGCGCGACATGCGCGCCGTCGGGATAGATCGCGAGCCTGTCCGCAGATGTCCGGAACGCGGCGACGGCGTCGGCGGACGGTCCGTGCGGGTTCTCGTTGGAGCTGAGTTTGAGCGGTGCTGCATGTCCGGACAATTGTGCCTCGCCACCCTTGTAGGGCGCGATGTCGAGAATGCCGGGCTGCGGGCGGATGAAGGGGTGCGTCATTGGCGCCTCGGTGTGGTTGGCGGTGTCTAGCGGGGTCGGGGCGCGAGTTCCAGACGGATCTTGGCGATCGCGCTTCCCCCGCTGCCGGGACGCGCCTATGTTCAGGACGCCGCATATGAGCGGTAACACGAGGGGGGACCCATGAGCGTCGAACGCGTTTTGCAGGCGCGGCCGCCCACTGCAAGCGAGAGGTTTCGGGCGTTTATGTCGACGATGCGGGGAAGAGAAGATGGCGCATGATGTGAAACTGGCTTGCCTGGAATGCGGAGCGGTCAACAGGGTGCCGGCGGAGCGGATCGCGGCCGGTCCGAAATGCGGCGTGTGTGGCGCGAAGCTGATGGACGGCAAGGTGCGCGAGCTGGATCCGGCGACGCTCGCGAAGGCGTCCCGTTCGGACACGATTCCGCTGGTCGTGGACTTCTGGGCGCCGTGGTGCGGGCCGTGCCGGATGATGGCCCCGGAATTCGCCAAGGCGGCGTCGGCGCTGGCGGGGCGGGCGCGGTTCGCCAAGATCGACACCGAGGCGCATCCGGCCGTGTCGCGGTCGCACGGGATCCGGGGGATACCGTTGCTGATCCTGTTTCGCGGGGGAAAGGAGACTCGCCCGGCAGACTGGCGCGCAGCGCGCGGACGCGATCGAACGTTGGGTGACGATGTCGATGATCGAGGGGATGTGACGCGGATCGGAGCCGTCCGGCGTCTGGGGGATCAGCCCGCCTGAGGCGGCGGGCCGGTTTTCTGCGGAGGCCGAGGCCTCGTCAGGCGACGCGACGCGCGTCGCCCGGATCGTCGGTTCAGTCAGCCAGCGCCAGATTGGCGGCGGATTCGCGACCGTCGCGGCCGGCTTCGAGGTCGTACGTGACCTTCTGGCCGTCGTCGAGGTGGGTCAGACCCGCGCGCTCAAGCGCGGAGATGTGGACGAAAACGTCCTTGGAACCACCTTCGGGCTGGATGAAGCCGAAACCCTTGGTCGGGTTGAACCATTTCACGGTGCCTTTGGCCATCGTGATGTCTCCTACTCAGTCGCTGCCCGCATTGTGCGGCAGCCCGGCGCAGTCAGAGCATAATCGAGAGCCTGCAGCCGTGAGGGTGACAGTGGTCGATCGTGGTAACGCAGCGCGGGAAACATGGTCGAATCAGCGCTGAAATGCAAGGAAAACCGGTAGGATGGGCGGATCTTGGCCCGTCGCCACGCAGGTTTTCAGGCGCTTGGACGACGTCGCAGGGGTGTTCCCGCCCCGACCGACGCCCAGCCCGCACCGGCGATGCGCCGAGCCGCGCGATCGTCGAGGTCCACGCGTGAACCTAGAATAAGTTATTGAAAACAATAGTATTTACAATCCTGATTGTTCGTTAACGGCGCTCAGGGTCGCCGGATGTCGCTCGCGCCCGCAACACAAACCGTTCGTTGACAGGCGTCCGGACGCCTGCTTACCTACCGGTTGGTAGCAAGGGGAGGAAACCGGAAATGAATTCTGGAAAAATGCTGAAGTTCGCCGCGCCGGCGCTGGCTCTGTGCCTTTCGGGGACGGCCGCGTTGGCGCAATGGGCACCGGACCGGCCGATCAACATCATCGTGCCGTGGTCGGCGGGAGGCTCCACCGACCAGGTGACGCGGGTGGTGGCGCCGCTCCTTGAGGAGGCGCTCGGGACCAGCGTGGTCGTCGTCAACCAGCCCGGCGCGTCCGGGCTCGATCGGCACCCAGGCGGCGCTCGACGCGCCGCGTGACGGCTACACCTGGACCGCGAACGCGATCGCCAACAACGCGACCTACGCGGTCACGGGGCTGATCGAGAACACCTCGATCGAGGATTACGTGATCTATCTGTCGGTCGCGAACGTGCCGGTGGTCAGCGTCAACGCGGACGCGCCCTATGCGGATTTCGGCGAACTGCTGGAGGCGATGAAGGGCGGCGACGTCACGGTCGGTACGGCGGGCATCAACTCGTCGGGCGGCATGGCGCTGGCCGCGCTCAACGAGGCCACGGGCGGCGAGATCAACGCCCGCGCGGTGACGTATGACGGCGGCAACCCGGCGGTGATCGCCGCGGCGTCGGGCGAGGTCGTGGCGACGACCCAGCTCGCGGTCGAACAGGCGGAGATGATCCGGGGCGGCAAGATCCGGGCGCTCGCGGTCCTGTCGGACCAGGCGCTGGAGATCGAGGGGATCGATCCGATCCCGCCGGTGACCGAGTGGCTTGCCCGACATGCACATCGCGCCGGATTATTTCGGCATCCTGATCCCGGCGGGCGCGCCGCAGGAGGTCTATGACGCGGTGGACAAGGCCTGGGCCGATCATGTGATGACGTCGGACGAGCTGCGCGCCTATGCCACCGACCGGGGCGCGGTCTTCGCGCCGTCCTACGGTCCGGAGGCGATGGAGAGAGTGATGCCGGTCGTCGTCTCGGAAGCCTGCGCACGGGTGACGCGCGGCGAGGCGGTGGTCGATCCGTCAACGATCGGCATCACCTGCCCGGCCGAGTGACCGGATCCGGCGAAGGCCGGTGATCCGTTGAGGTTTCGGGCCGGGGCCCACGTCCCGGTCCGGCGACCTGCAGAAGACCCGTCCGCCGTGCGGGCCTCGGCGGGCTTATGGCTGGCGCACCCCTGGTCTCCACAAGAGAAGCTTTTTCGCATGTCGCTCAATTCGCCCGTCGCCGACAGAGTGACCGCCGCCGTGCTGTTCCTGCTCGGGGCGGGGATGTCGTGGGGCGGGTTCACGATGGACCGGCTGGAGGTGCGCGGCATCCATCCGGGCAGCATTCCGGGCCTGGTGCCGATGATCCTCGGCGTGACGCTGATGGGATGCGCGATCCTGCTTTTCGCCGGCGCGCGGGACAAGTCCCGCGAGGTCGCCGAGACCGGCGAGTCATGGCGCGATTTCGGAATCGCGGCGGCCGGGAGCGTGGTCTACGCGGTCGCGATGGTCGGCAACGTCCCGTTCGTGGTCGCGACCGCGATCTACATCGCGGCGTTCGTCTGGTGGTTCACGCGGCCCGCGACCGATGAAGGCGGAGGGCTCCGTCGGGTCGTGATCGCGGTCGGATTCGGAGCGGTGGTGTCGGTCGCGATATCCGTGCTGTTCCGCTACGGGTTTCTCGTGAGGTTGCCCTGATGGAGGGCCTGGTCGGTCTCGGGACGGCGCTTATGGCGTTCATGACGCCGGTCATGCTGATGCACGTCGCATGGTCGACGCTGCTGGGGATCTTCGTGGGGTCCCTGCCCGGCCTGACGGCGACGATGGGCGTCGCGCTTCTGACGACGCTCACCTACACGATGGAGCGCGACACGGCGATCCTCGTGCTGATCTGCATGTATGTCGGCGCGATCTATGGCGGATCGCGCAGCGCGATCCTTCTGAACATTCCGGGCACGCCGGCAAGTGCCGCCACCGCGCTCGACGGGTATCCGCTCGCGCGTCAGGGCAAGGCGGGCTACGCGATGGCGCTGGCCACGGCGGGGTCCGCGCTCGGGACGCTGGTGGGGATCGTTCTTCTGGTGCTGCTGGCGCCGCCGCTGGCGGATGTGGCGCTCAGTTTCGGATCGTTCGAGTATTTCTGGCTTGCGGTCTTCGGCATCGTGATCTCGGGACAGCTGACCGGCGGGGCGCATCCGCTCAAGGGCTACATCGCCGGCATTCTGGGGCTCGGCGTCGCGATGATCGGCAGCGACGGCATCCACGCGCATCTGCGGTTCACGTTCGACTTGCAGCCGTTGAACGGGGGCATCGGACTGATCCCCGCGATGGTCGGCGCGTTCGGCTTCGCCGAGGTGCTGACGGTGATGTGGCGCAGGCGGGCCGAGATGGTCGAGGGGCGCGCGGGCGGCGACCGCGTCCTGCCGAAGTTCGTCGATCTCTGGCGCTACAAGTTCACCGTCCTCCGCTCGGGCGTGATCGGCACGCTCGTCGGGATCATACCCGGTGTCGGCGAGGATATCGGGGCATGGGCGTCCTACGCGATGGCGCGGCGGCTGAGCCGCGAGCGCGAGATGTTCGGCAAGGGCTCGCAGGAGGGGCTGACGGCGGCGGAGACCGGCAACAGCGCCGTGGTGCCGGGCGCTCTGATCCCTGCCCTGACGCTCGCCGTGCCCGGATCGGCGCCGGCCGCGGTGCTGATCGCGGCGCTGTTCCTGCACGGCATCCGGCCCGGGCCGATGATCATGATCGAACAGCCGGATTTCATCTATTCGGTGGCGGCGATGCTGGTGATGGCGACCATCGCGATCGCGGTGTTCGGGCTGTCGCTGACGCGGGTCTTCGTGCAGGTGCTGCGCATCCCGCGCGAGTTCCTGATGCCGGTGGTTTTCACGCTGTGCGTGATCGGGCCCTACGCGCTGACGCAGCGTCTGTTCGACGTCTGGGTGATGGTGGCGTTCGGGCTGATCGGGTTCGTCCTGCGGCAGATGAACTATCCGATGGCGCCGCTGGTGCTCGGGATCATTCTGGGCGATCTGCTCGACAAGAGCCTGCGGCGGGGCCTGACGCTGAGCGACGGGGATCTGTCGCCGTTCTTCACGCGGCCGGTCTCGGCGGTGTTCTGCGTCATGGTCGTCGCGGTCATCATGTTCAGCGTGCCGGCGGTCCGACGCGGCCTCGGGCGGCTGATCGGACGGTCGGAGGCGGGCGCATGAAGGCCGCCAAGCGCAAGCCGCCGAGGCGGGACGCGGCCCTGTCCCGGCGGGCCATCCTGGACGCGGCGCTCGTCGAGTTCGCCGATCTGGGCCACGCGGGCGCGCGCATCGACGCCATCGCCGACCGGGCGGGCGTCTCGAAGCCGATGATCTACAGCTATTTCGGCGACAAGGACGGGCTCTGGGCCGCGGCGCTTCGCGAGGCCTATGTGCAGATCCGCGCGGGCGAACGCGAGCTCGATCTCGGCGGCAAGGAGCCCGAGGCGGCGATCCGGGCGCTGGTCGCGTTCACCCAGGATCATTTCGTCGAGAAGCCGTGGTTCATCTCGATGCTCAACACCGAGAACCTGCTCGGCGGCGCGACCGTGCGCGACATCGCCGATGTCGCCGAGATCCAGTCGCCGCTGATCGAGGAGCTCGGCCGCGTCCTGCGGCGGGGCGTGGCGACTGGCGCGTTCCGCGCGGGCGTCGATCCGGTCGACCTCTACATCACCATCGCGTCGCTCTGCTATTTCCCGGTGGCCAACATGCACACCCTTCGGGCGGTCTTCGGAAAGCCGATCGACGCGGACTGGCTGGCGCGGCGAAGCGCCGAGTCGGGCGAGATGATCATCCGGTATCTGCGGCCGGAGTCGAATTCTGACGGACTGGAAGGAAAGACGACATGAAGGAACGGAGATTGGGGATCGTGATGCACGGCGTCACGGGACGGATGGGGAAGAACCAGCATCTGATCCGGTCGATACTGGCGATCCGCGAACAGGGCGGCGTGGCGCTCGCCGACGGGACGCGGCTGATGCCCGATCCGATCATCGTCGGGCGGAACGCGGACAGGATCGAGGCGCTGGCGACGTCGCTCGGGATCGCCCGGTGGAGCGCCGATCTGGACGCGGCGCTGGCCGATCCGGACGATACGGTGTTTTTCGACGCGGCCTCGACCAAGCTGCGGCCCGGTCTGCTGCGCAAGGCGATCGACGCGGGCAAGCACGTCTATTGCGAGAAGCCGATCTCCGAGGGTCTGGACGAGGCCGTGGCGATCGCGCGGTACGCCAAGGAGAAGGGCGTCAAGAACGGGATCGTCCATGACAAGCTGGACCTGCCGGGCCTGAAAAAGCTCAAGCGGCTTCGGGACTCCGGGTTTTTCGGTCGCATCCTGTCGGTGAAGGGCGATTTCGGCTACTGGGTGTTCGAGGGCGACTGGATGGAGGCGCAGCGGCCGTCGTGGAATTACCGCGCGGCGGATGGCGGCGGGATCATCTCGGACATGCTGTGTCATTGGCGCTACGTGCTCGACAATGTCGTGGCGCCGGTCAAGGCGGTGAGCTGCATGGGCGCCATCCACATCCCCGAGCGCTGGGACGAGAACGGCGAACGCTACGACGCCGACGCGGACGACGCGGCCTACGCGACGTTCGAGCTCGAGGGCGGGATCATCGCGCAGATCAACTCGTCCTGGTGCACGCGGGTGCGGCGCGACGATCTCGTGACGTTCCAGATCGACGGCACGCACGGCTCGGCCGTCGCGGGACTGCACCGCTGCTTCAGCCAGCACCGGGTGAACACGCCGAAGCCCGTCTGGAACCCGGACGTGCCGCAGGTGATGGACTTCTTCGACGACTGGGAAGAGGTGCCGGACAACCAGGTGTTCGACAACGGCTTCAAGGTGCAGTGGGAGCAGTTCCTGCGCCACGTCGCCGAGGACGGGCCTTGGGACTACACGCTGCTGGAGGGCGCGAAGGGCGTGCAGCTGGCCGAGCTTGGAACGAGAAGCTGGAAGGAGCGGCGCTGGATCGACGTTCCCGGGATCGAGGTGTGACATGACGCGGGACCTGAGACTGCCAATCGCTTGCGGCGGAAGCGACATCTTGAGGCTGGAGGCGGCTCCGGCGGAAAGGCCTCCGGCGAATGGAACCGCGTCGCCTACGCCGCCGCGCATGTGGTGGCCGATCCGCTGGCCGAGGCCGATCCGTGGCTCGACGCGCCGATCGACTGGGACCGGACGCTCGCGTACCGGAGCCATCTCTGGAGCCTAGGTCTCGGCGTGGCGGAGTCGATGGACACGGCGCAGCGCGGCATGGGGCTGGACTGGACCACATCGCTCGAGCTGATCCGGCGCAGCCTCGACCGCGCGGGTCCGGACGACCTTATCGCATGCGGGGCCGGTACGGACCATCTGGCGCCCGGGCCGGACGTGAGCATAGACGACGTGATCGGCGCCTACGAGACGCAGTGCGAGGCGGTCGAAGCGGCGGGCGGGCGAGTCATCCTGATGGCGTCCCGCGCGCTGGCGGCTGCTGCGCGCGGGCCGGATGACTACCTGCGCGTCTATGAGCGCGTTCTCGGCGGCTTGGAGCGGCCGGCGATCCTGCATTGGCTCGGCGAGATGTTCGACCCTGCCCTCGCCGGATACTGGGGCAATGACGAGCACATGGTGGCGATGGAGACCGCGCTCAAGGCGATCGAGGCGAGTGCGACCAAAGTCGACGGCGTGAAGGTGTCTCTGCTCTCGGCCGAGAAGGAGATCGCGATGCGGCGGCGCCTGCCGGCGGGCGTGCGGATGTATACGGGCGACGATTTCAACTATCCGGACCTGATCGAGGGCGACGGCGAGGGGTATTCGGACGCGCTGCTGGGCATCTTCGATCCGATCGCCGGCGCCGCCGCGCGGGCGCTGGGCGCGTTGGGCGCGGGCGACCGGGAGGCCTATCGGGACGCGTTCGATCCGACCGTTCCGCTGTCGCGGCACATCTTCAAGGCGCCGACGCGGTTCTACAAGACCGGGGTCGTGTTCATGGCGTATCTCAACGGCCACCAGGATCATTTCACCATGATCGGCGGCCAGGAGAGCGCGCGCTCGACGCTGCATCTGGCGGGGATCGTGCGGATGGCCAACGACGCGCGGCTCTTCGACGATCCCGACGCGGTCGCGGCGCGGGCCAAGCCGGTCTTCGCGGCGCGCGGCTGGGACGTGCGCGCATGATCGCGCCGGAACGTCTGTCGCTCAACACCGCGACCGTCTCGAAGCAATGGACGTTGACCGAGTGCGTCGAGGGCTGCGTCCGCCACGGGATCGGCGGGATCGCGCCGTGGCGCGACAGGCTGCAGGAGGCCGGAATTGAGGCCGGCGCGCGGATGATCCGGGATGCGGGTCTGACCGTTTCGGGGTTGTGCCGAGGCGGCTGGTTCACCGGCGAAGGCGCCCTGACGCCGGCGGTTCTCGACGACAACCGCCGCGCGGTGGACGAGGCGGCGGCCATCGGCGCGGCGTGCCTCGTGATGGTCGTGGGCGGGCTGCCGCCGGGATCGCGCGATCTGGCAGGCGCCCGAGAGATGGTCGCCGAGGGCCTCGCCCGCACCACGGAATACGCGAGGGACGTCGGGGTGCCCGTCGCGATCGAGCCCTTGCATCCGATGACGGCCGCAGACCGGTCCTGCGTGAACACGCTCGGCCAGGCGGTGGATCTCTGCGACCGCATCGGAGACGGCATCGGCGTTGCGCTCGACGTCTATCACGTTTGGTGGGATCCCGATTTGGCCGCGCAGATCCGTCGTGCGGGTCGCGCGCGCCTGATGGCGTTCCACATCTGCGACTGGCTGAACCCGACGAAGGACCTGGTGACCGATCGCGGAATGATGGGCGACGGCGTGATCGACATCGCCGGGATCCGGGCGATGGTCGAGGCCGAGGGCTTCGACGGTCTTGCGGAGGTCGAGATCTTCTCCGCCGGCGACTGGTGGACGCGCGATCCGGACGAGGTGCTGTCGGTGATGGTCGAAAGGGCGCGCACGGCCTGTTGAGCGACGCCTTGGGCCTTGCGTCCTGCGACGGGCGCCCTTATGCACGTCGCCGGACTGGAGAGATGCCGGAGTGGTCGAACGGGGCGGTCTCGAAAACCGTTGTGGGGGTGACTCCACCCAGGGTTCGAATCCCTGTCTCTCCGCCAAAAACCCCATATAATTCAAGATTTTGACGGTTCGACCCGGCAGCCACCAAACACTACGCGCCCCGCCAAACCCCGGCCCGCCCGGCACAAATGTGCCGTGTACTGCGTGCCGCCTGTGCCGTGCGCGCCGTCAGGATCCGCTCTTGGCGTCGCCGGATTCAGCCGGTCGAGATTGGATCCGACGCGATGTCTCCGGATGATCGCCGATGAGACCGGAACGAATTTGATGGAGTGTTCGCAACGCCGATCACGCCGCCTTCGACATCCCGCTCGACAACGCCCCTCCCTGCCGGGTCACGACCTTGACGGCGTCGGCCGAGAAGTCCTGGGAACACCGTGCCTTCGCAGGATCGTTGCCCACCGCGATGGGCCGGTCCGGGCGCCCCGCGACAATCATCGCGAAGGGCGGACGCCCGACATTGCCCGCGGTCGCGAGCTTGCCAGGCGCTTTCTCCGGCAGCGGACATTCAGAACGCCAAGAAATCGGGCGTGCATGCTGCAATGCGTCAGTCTGATCCGAGCCCAAGCCTGTCGTTTCGATAGACTGCGGCGAATGGACAAAAGGCCGACGTAGCGGACGTTCGCTGCAAGCGCAGCATTCCCAGATGTGTTCACCTGACAACTGTTCATGCGGAAGAAGATCGGACGTTCGTCGCGCGACCTGCCGAGGTTAAGTCCATGGACAATTCGGGCAGTCGGCTCATCGGCCTCTTGCGGGCGAGCCTGAAACAAGTGCTGATCCGTGCGATCGCCGTTCTTGACCTACAACAAGGCGCAGAATCTTCACCCGTGCTAATCTTTTTTCATCTTGGCTGTCTGAGGGGGGTGTCCAATGTTCATCGCGTGCATTTCGCGCTGGTCGGCAGGATCAAGGGGTCGATTGTTGACCGTTTTTGTCACGCTGGCGATGCTACTTCCCGGATGGGTGCAGTCTGCGTACGGGCAACCTTGCATACCGGGACGCGGAGAAGTCGTAGTCTTTGATGAGCCCGGCTTCGGCGGCGCGTGCTCCGTGCTAGGTGCCGGGTACTACACGGACCCGGCCGCGATGAACTTCCCGAACGACGCGGCGTCCTCGATCCAGATCGGACCCGACGCAGCAGGTTTCCTCTGTCAGGCGACGAATTTCAGGCTGGAATGCGAGCGCTTCACCGAAAGCGCCGCATTGCTCGCCGGAACGCGGGTTGGTGACAATGTCACCTCCTCCGCATGGGTGCTCGCGGGCGAGACTAACTGCCAGCCCGGCCAGGGAGAGGTCTCATTCTTCCGGCATGCCAATTTCCAGGGCTTCTGCACGACCCTTGGCCCCGGCTACTATTTCGATCCGGCTGAAATGAACTTTCTCAACGATACACTGAGTTCGGTCCGCCTCGGTCCCGGCGCCACCGTTGAACTCTTTGCCGGAACACTCTCACATGGAAGCGGCTCTTACCTGCTGCATTCGGACCCGAACCTGAGCGACAATCCGATCGGAAACGACACGATGTCCGCCGCCGTTGTCTATAAAGGCAGCCAGGATTGCTATGCCGGGCCGGACCAGGTCGCGCTGTTTGCCCATGGTGGCTATTCCGGGCCGTGCAGCGTCCTTGATGCCGGTCTGTATCGCACGCCCCTCCATACCGGGCTGCCAAATGACAGTATCTCGTCGATCAAACTCGGCCCCGGCGCCTCCGCCTATACCTGCCGCGACAGCGAGCTGAAGGGGGTCTGCGAGGGCTTTGCTGCCAGCGACCCCGGGCTAGGTGACAACACGGTTGGAAACGACCATATCTCGTCCCTTGTGGTCAGCCCGTTGCAGCAACTCGGTTATATCGAGAAATGGGCGAGTTCGAACATGACCGCCTCGCCGAATTACCAGCCCGGACCGATCATCGGTCGGGCGCGCGACGTCGTCGTGATCCTGTTCGACCCGCGCCGGCCGGGGCATCTGCGCGGATCGTCGAGCGCGATCTACAACGCGCTGATCGACAACCGGGACAGCGTCGCCCGCTACTTCGCCTCTACGAGCAACCAGGCGACAACCATCAACCTTGTCGGCTTCTTCGGCTGGATCGATGCGCCCGCGGCGAAACAAGGGAATTTCTACTGGACCTACAACGACCCCGCGGACGCGGATGGAGACGGCTTCACGACGGGGCACACGCTTCGTTGGACAGACGCCGTGACCGAGCTTGGCCGGCATTTCGACTTCTCGCGCTTCGACCGCAACCGCGACGGAAAGATCGAGCGGCATGAGCTCGCCATCGTTGTCTTCACACCGGGCAATGACCCTTCAGGCGTGCGCCGCCGCCTTTTCGGCAATCAGGTCAGAGAAACCCCGCTCAGGCTCCACGGCGTCGACCTTGCCGAGGTTACAGAGATCCATCCCGGCGCCGTTCCCAACCGCAGCCTGATCGCACATGAGGTGGCCCATGCCGCCTACGACCTCTCGGACATGTATTTCCGCACATGGACACCCGGCGTCGGCGATGTGGAATGGTATCACCCCTACGAGGCCCGATCCTATTCCATCATGGGCGCGGAAGGCAGCTACGCCCATATCGACCCCGTGACCAAGTTGAAGCTAGGCTGGGCCGTGCCACGTATCGTGACAGGCTCCGGCTATTACCCGCTGCCCACGATCGTGGACAGTGGCCAGGTGCTCGTGCTGTTCGATCCCTCACACGGCTATGATGAATACTTCGTGCTGGAGAACCGCTGGCCCAGCCCAAATTTTGACAGCAATCTGCGGGATCACGGCGTGGCGGTGTGGCATGTCATCGAGGATAACGGGACGAACACGACATTGCCGATGCCGCCCGGTGTACCTCCTGCCGACTGGACGAACGCCCAGCCACTCGACTGGCCGCGACGGGCCATCCGAATGATCCGGGCCGGCGGTCTAAACCCCCCGAACCTCGCCAATGACGCGCTCGCCCTATGGGACAGAAACACGGGGTGGCAAAACCTGACATGGTCTGATGGCAACGCCAGCGGTTTCGCGTTCCGGGTGATTTCCAATCCCGTACCCCCGCCGCCGACGGAGAGCACCGAGATAGTCGTTCAAATCAGCATGCCATGATCCAGCGAGCATGCGCGCTGCCACGGCGCTTACCAAATGGGCTCGTCGCCGTTCGCCGTGTTTTCTTCTGTCGTCCGGTTTGAAACTGGGTGCTCCTTGTCGCTATTGCTGCACCAGCGAAGCAGCGCTCTCGCCTCAGTGGCGGCAATGCGCAGGATGCGGTCAGCCGGAATGGTGGTCTCGATTGGCAGCAAAGTCCGCGACCCGGTCGTTGCCGAAGCTTCTGCCAGCTTCCGCTCATGGGAAAAGCAGTCGTTCATCGCGGGGACTTCGGATCTTCTGTCGTGAACGGCGACTCAGCGCTGTCAAGCAGCCATCGTCCGAACTGCCTCGAGTGACCGGGTAGAGCCTATTTCGTTGAAAAACTCCGCTGCGAGAAAAATCCCTTTGAGTTTTGGAACATTGTTCTCACGAGAGAGCTTCCTGCAAACCACGTTTCAAGAATGGTACGTCTACGGAAAAATGTTCCGCAGAAATGGCGTCTTTCGACCAGCCACCGAGTTTTTCAACGAAATAAGCCCATTGCTGCCGCTGATCCAGTCACGGCATCCCAACAAGATGGGCGGTAAGCCGCCATTCGGAGCGGCTGTGAATGTTGGCGTCCTGATTTTCTCAAGACCACATTCGTCGGGAGGAACGGGAAGACGGCACCTGTCGTGTCCAGCATTTTTGGCAGCGCCTAAACCTTTCTACATGGCCGATCCGGTCTCAGGCGCGTTGGACCGGCCAAGGTCCTTCAAGATTTGGCGATGCGACCAGCAAGTTCCTGAACCCGCGCGTGCAGAGTTCCGGAGCGCATCGTCTCTCACACCAGCCATGTATTGAGGCGGTCGGGCAAGATGGCGGAGTCGCATTTGCTGGTGACGCGCTCAGGATGTTCTTCGCCGCGATCGAACGGCTCCGAACAGACCCGCAAGGGCTGCGCCAAGTAGAGGCAGGGACGCGGGCAGCGGGATCGGCGCAGGCGTCGTCGAGACCGCCCATGTCCCGGCTTCGGAATTCCGCGCTCCACTAGCTGTAGAAAATGTTGGACCTGTGGTTCTCGAAAAAACTTCATCGCCGACGGCACCATTTAATACGTTTATTGAGTCAATATCAAACGTACTTCTAAAATTGCCGCCTCCGGAAAAAATTCGGACAGAAATGTCCCAAAAAAGAACCCTTTCACCGCTCTCGTCAGTCTCGATGTACGACGGGTTCCGGGTGCCGGCGTAGTCACCGGCGGAATCGATCGTCGCGAGTCCGGCGGAGAAAGCAAAGGAGGTTATTTTCGGGTCCAGGGCGAGAGTGGTCCTACCCGTCAATTTCTCCGTGGCCTCGATCGTTCCCGTGATGATCGTTCCGGTCGGCCAGCGGTCTCCCGTAAAATTTTCCATCGGCTTTCCGGTGTAGGAATAGGTAACCGCCCAAGCGGGGGCTGCGGATGTCACTACCAGGATCAGTCCGGCGAGCTTAAAGGTTTGGGGGATCATGGCAGAGTTCCTCTCGATGGCCGCCGACAGTAAGAAGTCTGACGCCGATGGACATGTCTTTTGCGTTTCGCTCGACATGGCCGCTCCGCAACTCGGCACGCACCGCAACACTCGTCCAAAACCATGCTGGACTAATCTTGATATGCCAGCGTGATCATATCAACACACTTTTGGCGATTATTTACTCGTGCTTAGGTGGAACAAAGTCGGGATTGCCGATGAGGACATCGCGGCACTAGACAACCATCTGCATCTCAAACTTTGATCCCTTCGATGGCGAAAGCTGTAACAGCCAGTTATCAATAGCGGACCTTGATCAACCATCCCGGAACGGCGGCAAAGTCCGCACAGCCGACCTCTCGAGGGTTGGATTGCTGCGCTGCGCATGAGCGGCAGATTCTGGGAACCTCGGCGCAGCATCGTGACACGCCGCGAAGGGCCGGTCCGGACCGTTCGCGAGGGCTGGCCTGATCCGAATGCGGGTCCTGGAGATCCCGCACAGCTGACATTTCAGACGTCGGCCCCCACGCCGATTTCCACCAAGGCGGTCTCGTGTCGGGAGCACGATCAAGCCTTGTTCGGTTCGCGGCGCCTCGAGAAATCCGTCAAGGTGCCTGGCGCGGATCAGGCCCATGATCGTCGCGTTCACCGCATCTCCTGAACAACGGATCACGTAAGGACTTCGTGCGCCTCGCCTTCAGCTCGACCCAAGCGAAGGGCCGCCACCTCGCCTCAGGGTCTCAATGATGATCGCGGTCTGCCCTGCTCTATCTCCGGTCCCCGCACGGCACTTCGATCCTCAAGGAAGATCCACCTCCTGAGCGATTCAAAGGCGAGGTTCATCGGATAGCCGCGAGGATCCGATCGATCGGACCTTGAAGTCATCCTCGCCCCGCATGTATCGGCCGCCATCCGCGTTTCGCCCTGTCCTTTCGGGTCGGAACCGCCGGCGGCGTGACCGACACCTGGATGCCGTCCCGACCGCCGCGTTCCCTCACGAGAAGCCGTTGTCGCCGCTGGCGCGGGCGCGAGCCCGCTGCGCCTCGGTCAGATAGCGGAAGTAGTACCGCTCGGTCTTGGTGACCGACCTGTGGGTGACGTCCTTCGGCGAGACGTCGCCCAGACGCGCGCGCAGGTTCCCCGGCGAGACGTCGGACATCCCCGGCAGCCGACGGTCGCCGTTCCCGTCCAGGACGTTCTGCACGGACTTCGCGTAGGAGATCAGCGCGTCCCAGTCCCCGACGACGCCGACGGGCCGCGGCGCGGCCGGGGTCCCGGCGGCGCGCGCGCTTGATCGCCGAACCGACCCGCTTGACCCAGACGTGGAAATTCTTTTCCGACACCGGCGCACCGTCTCGCAGGAGACATCGATGCCGCGCTCGGCAAGCAGGTCCTCGATGTCGCGACAGCTCAGGGCAAAGCGGAAACAGAACCAGACCGCGTGCCGGATGATCGCGGGTGGGAAGCGGTGGCGGGCGAAAGACAGCGTGCTCATGGCGCCCCCCCTACCCTTCGATGGTCATGACCGCCACCGGATTAACGTGACAGTGCCCGTGCCAGGGATCGAGATCGAAGAACGGGCCGTCCTCCATTCCGCGATCGGTCCCGGCCGCGCCGGCCGCCGCGCCGCGAGGCTCATTCCGGATCCGCCGGGGCGCCCTGCCCCGTCACCGCCCGCGCCGGAACCGCCGCCGGCTTCTCCTCGTCCTCGCCGGCCTCGGCCGACAGGAAACGGCCGACACCCCGCAGGCCTTCGACGTTGTCGCAGAGCACCTTGAGAAACACGAGGATCGGCACCGCCATCAGCGCACCCGGGATCGACCAGAGGAACGACCAGAAAGCGACCGCGAGAAACACCGCCACCGTGTTGATCCGCAGCCGGCGCCCGACGATCGTCGGGGTGACGAACTGCCCCTCCACGGCGGTGCAGGCGAGGTAGGCGAGCGGCGGCAGCAGGGCCGCGCCGACGGTCGGAAAGGTCGCCATCGAGACGATCCCGACGATCAGGACCCCGCCCATCGAGCCGATATATGGCAGGAAGTTCAGGATCGCCGCCAGCACGCCCCAGAGGACCGGCGTGGGCATGCCGAGCGCCCACATCGAGAGGCCGACCGCCAAGCCGAGGACGGCGTTGATGACGGCGATGGTCAGAAGGTAGCGCGAGATCTCCGCCTCGATGTCGCGGACCGTCTGGAGCGCGCGTTTCCGGTCCGTCAGCGTGCCGAAAGACCTTACGACCTGCGCCGCGAAATGCCTGCCCGAAGCCAGCAGGAAGAGCGTGAGGATCACCACGATCACCGCGCTCGTCGCGATGGACATCGCGGAACCCGCGACCTGCGAGAGCACGCCCGGCTGCTCGACCGCGACCTGCTGGACCCGATCGCCGCCGCCGGTCGCCTCGTCCACCTGCTCGGCCATCTCCGTGACGGTCGAGATCGGCTCGCGGAACCCTTCGAACTTCTCCCGGACCTCGCGCGCCATCCGCGGCGCGTCATCGACCAGTTGGAAAAAAGGCGTGCCGAGCGCCGCGAACGTCCCGCCGATCGCGAGACCCAGCACGAGGACCACGAGCCCCGCCGCGATCCCCTCCCGCATGCCCCGGCGATGGAGAAAGCGCACAAGCGGCGACAGCGTGAGGGCGAACAGGAGCGCGAGCGTGACCGGCATGAAAAACGCGGCGGCCGCGTACAATGCACCGCCCGCGAGGATGAGAAGAAGGCCGGTCAGGAGCCGGTTCGTCCTCCGCGCCGCGGCGAGAATGAAGGCGTCGCCGGGAGGCGCGTCCGACACGATCGGGACGGCGGCGGAGCCCTTCCCGGATTCCATCTCAGCGCGTGAAGACGAGCGCGGAATAGGCGCCGATGGACAGGCAGGCCCGGTGATCGCCGCCATCATCCTCCCGGCCGGCCACCTCCAGATTGCCGGCCTCGTGGCCGCCGAAATCGTGGCTGTAGCCCGACCAGTCCGTGTTGAGCCGAAGACGCCAGCTGCCCTCGCCGGGCATGCGCAGCGTCACGTCCTGCGCAGGTTCAGACCGGAAGTTCATGACCACCACCACGTCCCCTGCGCCGGACCCGTCATGGCGATGATAGGCGAGGATCTTGCGGTCCCCGTCGGCCAACAGTATGTCGATCCCGCGCCCCGAGAGACCCGCCGACCCGCCATCCCGATCCAGCCGCAGCCCGATCAGGTCGCGCCAGAGCCGGACGATGCCGCGGAAGCTCTCCGCCTGGTCCCAGTCGAGCGGAACGGTGTCGTCGAACCAGTCGCCCTGGAGAAACTCCTGTCCCTGGAACAGCATCGGGATGCCGGGCGCGGTCATCACCAGCGCGGCGCCCAGGGTCGATCGCTTCTGCGCCGCCCAATGCTCCTGCGCGTGTTCTCCGCCGATCTCCGCCGGCACCCGCGCCTTGCCGTTGGCGACCTCGTCATGGCTCTCGGTGTAGACGACGCGCGTGAACGGGTCGCCGCCATACGCGTGCGTCAGCGCGTCGACCACCGCCTCCATGCTCCGGTCCCCGTCCTCGGCGGCGATCAGCGCCTCGCGGACCGGATGGACGAAGGCGGCATCCCATTGCGCGCCGAACCCCGCACCGCCGTCGCCGGTCGAGGCGATGATGGCGGGAAGTCCGCGCAGATCCTCCGCGATGGTGATCCGCCCCGGAAAGCGCTCCGCGATCTCGTCGTTGATCCAGGCCATCAGCGACCATCCGTCCGGAAGCCGGTCACCCTCGTGGCCCTCATCCCCTGAGATCGTGCGCATGTATAGCGTCATGTCGAACCGCAGTCCGTCGACCCGGAACTCCTCGAACCAGTAGAGCGCGTTGTCGCGGATGAACTGACGGACCTCCGGACGACCGTAATCCGGTCTGGTCTCGCCCCAAGGGGTGGCCGCGCGATGGTCCTGATAGAAGTAGACGCCGCCGGCCTCGCCCTCGCCCCATCCGTCGAACCGCCACAGATCGAGATCGGACGGGCCGAAATGATTGTAGACCACGTCGAGAATGACGGCGAGACCCGCGGCGTGTGCGGCTCTCACGAAATCCTTCAAGCCGGTCGGACCGCCATAGGCGCCCTCTACGGCGAAGATGTGGGCCGGGTTGTAGCCCCAGGAGACGTCGCCCGCGAACTCCATCGCCGGCATGATCTGGACCGCGTTGACGCCCAGCCGCCGCAGATGCTCGAACCGGCCGACCGCGTCGGCGAAACCGCCCGGCGCGTCGCCGTTCTCCCCGGGCCGGTTGAACGTGCCGACATGAAGCTCGTAGATCACCAGAGCGTTCCGAGACGGCATCTCGAACGCGTCGTCGCCCCAGTCATAGGCGCCGTCGGTCACGATCCCGTTCCCGACCGAGTTGGTCACGACGCGGGCATAGGGGTCGATGCGACTGACGCTGCCGTCGGGGCCGTCGATCCGGTAGCTGTATTCGTGCCCGTCCGCGGCGCGGGGCAGATCCGCGTACCAGCAGCCGCCCTCCTCCGGCGCCATCGGATCCCCTTCCTCCGACCAATCGTTCCAGTCTCCGGTCACCGCGACCCCCGTCGCGTTCGGGGCCCAGACGCGAAAGGCCACTCCACCCTCGTGGACGATCGCGCCCATGCCTTCCCGGACAGGCGCTGCTGGCGAGGATGTCTGAACGGTCATGCGGGCACCCGTTATTCACCGTACCCGCGAAGCGCGGAGGGAGATTGCTGGCGGAGACAGAGACACAAAGCCCGCCAAATTGGAACGGGCCGAATTCAACGCCGGCCGAGGATCAAGGTTCCAGCCGCCCGTGCCGGGCTTCAGCCGACGGGGCCGTCTCGCCCGCCACATCGGTTTCGTTGAAGTCCATCCGGCGGTCGCGCCGGTCCTGTCAGTCAAGCCGGTGTCCCGAATCCGGCGACAGAGCGGCCGTTCCGGCGACGGTCTCCCCGCTTGTCCGTGGCCGGCCCCGTCGAGGACGCGCCTCACGCGTTCCGGAACCGGCACGTCTCCGGGGAATGGCGGAGGGGAATGCCGCCCGAAGACCTCCGCGATCTGGTCGGCCGGTTTTCGGCGACCGACCATCGTTCGTGGTCCTTCGTGCTGCTCCGGAAGGGTGGCGGCGGCAGGGCATATCCCGTGATCGTCGTGGCGACGGCCGAAAAGGCGAAGGAATTGGCCGCGACGCTCTGGCCTGGCCTCGCCGTCGAACACGGGTAGGACCTTGGAGCGTCGTGCAGGCGGGGGAAATCGTCAGGGTGGTGTCGGAATCATCGCAGACAGCCAGTTTCCCTGAGCCGACATTTCTCGAAGCTCAGACGCCCGGCCGATAGTCAATTGGCGTCCAACGACACGAGCAATTTCATCGCGCGACAATATTCGCGACAGAACCGCCCTCGGCGAGAGCCGGGGCCGTGAGCCGCGCCGGAGCGAGGAAGGGATTCATGGCGTTCTGCCTTCCAAAAGGAGCGAGCGCGAGTGCGAGGCGAATTCACGCCGCCACAGGACCAGCAGCGTCAGTGCGGTGGCGAGGATCAGGGCGACGGGGCCCAGCAGCCACGCCATCGCGGCCAGCGCGAAATACATTGCCCGCAGACCTCGGTTGAAGCTTCTGGCGGCGCGGATGTTGATCTCGGCGGCTTTTGCGGCCCGGCCGTAGGCAAGCGCGCTTTCGTCGTTGGGGGCCGAGGCCATCACCACGGCGCAGTAGCCGAAAAGCCGGTTGGCCCACATGAACTTGAGGAAACCGTTGGCTAGGAAGGCGAGGATCAGGAGGATTTTCGCCTCCCAGATCACCACCGGGGCGTCGAGCGAGAAATCCTCCGCCACGCCCAGCAACCGCTCGGTATTGCCGATCAGGGCGAGGCCGCCGCCCAAAGCGATCAGGCAGGCGGAGGCGAAGAAGGAGGTGCCTTCGCGCAGGCTGCCGAGGATGGTCGCGTCGAAGATGCGAGGGTCGCGGGTCGGGAACTGCTTCATCCATTCGCGCCGGTAGTCGGCCATCAGGACGGTGACGGAGAGGCGTTTGGCGTTCGGGCGCTCAATGAGCCAGTCGATGACCAGCCAAGCCAGAACGAGCAGGACGAGGGCAATGCCGTCGGCCGGGCCGAAAAAGCGGAGGCGGTCGAGAAGGTCCATGAAGTGTGTTTAACGGGGTTGCCTGACGCTCGCCATAGGGCTGGCTGGGCCTAGCCTGACCGCCAAATTCGAACGCTGTGCGCGCGCCCGCCACGCCGGAACCGCCACCTTGCTCCTCCAAGCCGAGGAGTGCCCCTGGGAGCGACTGAGAGCGCCCCTGAGGCGCATCAGCATGTTTTTCCCGAGAATATAAATCCGAAAGAAGGCGCGCAAGTGCGTCGAGTGCCGATGCACGGACCTACGGATTCGCCTCGAACATGACGGCCACACGGCTCAGAATGTCGATCGGCTGACCTTCCGACAGCGCGCGACATCGCTCCGACAAGCCCGCCATTCTGGTCCTCACGGCTGTACGAACCTCTGCGGGTTGCCTGGAAAAGGCGCCAAAGATCGAGTCCATGCCGATGTAATCGGGAATTTCCCCCCCGCTGGCGCTTCTCTGACTGACCGCTTCCTTCGCCTCGATCCAGAAGACGTCGAGCTCGTTCGCCCATGCCTCGGCGAGTTTTTCCAGGGCCGGCAGCGTGAACTCTCCGAACAGTCCCTGTCCTTCATCGAGGGAGGAGCCCTCCGTGAGGAAGCCCGAAAGGGATGCGAGGAGAGACACGGTCCGCGCCGGGCGGACATCCCAATGCGTCAGGTGCGAAAGGGTCGCGGCGAGGCTGCCGAGCGTGGCGGACATTCCGGCGACGCCCGGACGATGATCCTGCAGGCCCCGACGCTTCGTTTCGGTGAAGGCGGCGTTCAGAAGTCGCGCGGCTTCGGCCTGGTCACCGATGATCTCCGCCCGTCCGCGCGTGCGACCGCCGAGGAACAGGATGAGGGCGGGTTCAAGCGAAGCCAGGAGACAGAGGTCGGCCCCCCAAAGTCCCCGCTCCGGGACGAAGATCGGCTATGCGGCCGACTGGAGCGAGTATTTCGGGCACCGGCCGGGCGATGGCAGCGGCGACGTGTTCTTTCACCTCGACCCGCTTTGGGCCGATCCGGAGATCGATTTCGTCGGGATCGACAACTACATGCCGCTGTCGGACTGGCGCGACGGGTTCGAGCATGCGGACGCGGCCGAGGGCTGGCCCGCGATCTACAACCGTGCCTATTTGCAGGGTAACATCGCGGGCGGCGAGGGCTTCGACTGGTTCTATGCCAGCGCGGCGGATCGGTCGGCGCAGGTGCGCACCCCGATCACCGACGGCGCCGCCAGCAAGCCATGGGTCTTCCGCTACAAGGATCTGCGCAGCTGGTGGTCGAACGCGCACTACAACCGCCCCGGTGGCGTGGAGAGCGGGACGGCGACGGCATGGACGCCGCAGTCCAAGCCGATCTGGTTCACCGAACTCGGCTGTCCGGCCATCGACCGGGGCACGAACCAGCCGAACGTCTTCTTCGACCCGAAGTCGTCCGAGAGCTTCACGCCGCATTTCTCGCGGGGCTGGCGCGACGACGCCATCCAGCGGGCCTATCTCGAGGCGACCTATCTCTGGTGGGGCGCTGCGGCGAACAACCCGGTGTCCTCGGTCTACGGCGGCCGCATGGTGCATGTGCCGGAATGCGCCGCCTGGACCTGGGACGCGCGGCCCTATCCCTTCTTTCCGGCGCTGACCGACGTCTGGACGGACGGTTCGAACTGGCGGCTCGGGCACTGGCTGACGGGTCGGCTCGGCGCGGTGTCGTTGGCCGCACTCGTCCGGCACCTCTGTCTGCCGCGCCGGGCTCCCCGAGTCCCTTATCGACGTCACCGGCCTCTGGGGTGCGGTCGAGGGCTACGCCATCACGGCGCTCGAGAGCCCGCGCGCCTCGATCACCACGCTGTCGCGGCATTTCGGCTTCGACGCCGTGGAGACCGAGGGCGTGATCCGCTTCATCATGCGCGGCCGGGCCTCCGTCGCCACCCTCGCGCCCGACGATCTGGTGGCCGCCCGCGAGGGCGACGTTCTGGAACTGACGCGCGGCCAGGAGACGGAACTGCCGCAGGCCCTGAAATGGCAGGTCGCGCGCGCCGACGAGGATTACGACGCCGCCCTCGTCGAGGCGCGGCGCATCACCGTGGACACGACGCGCATCGCCTCCGAGTCCTTCCCGATGGCGGTGCCGCCCGAGGAGGCCGAGCGCCGCTGCCGCCGCGCGCTGATGGAGGCATGGGTGGGGCGCGAGACGGCGGCGTTCCGTCTGCCGCCCTCGCGCCTCGCGCTCGATCCGGCCGACGCGATCCGGCTCGCGCATGACGGACGGTTGGTCGATCTCCGGCTCGTCTCCATCGCCGACGCGGAGGCGCGCGGTATCGAGGCGGTGCGCCAGGACCGGGCGACCTATGACCTGCCGCCCGGCGATCCCCGCGCGGCGTCGCTGACGCGTACCGTCGTGTTCGGGGCGCCGGACGCGGTGCTGATGGACCTGCCGCAGCTGACCGAGGACCAGCCGGCGCATCGGCCGATGGTCGCCGCGCATGCCGTCCCTTGGCCGGGCGAGATCGCGGTATTCCGCAGCCCCTCGACGGATGGGTTCGGGCTGCTGACCACGTTCGGCAGTCGCGCCCGGATTGGCGCGCTGGGGTCCGATTTCTATTCGGGTCCCACATCGCGGTTCGATCTCGGCAATACGCTGATCGTCGATCTGCTCAGCAGTACGCTGGAGAGCGTCACCGACCTGACGCTGTTCGGTGGCGGCAATGCGCTGGCGATCGAAAGCGCACCGGGTGTCTGGGAGGTTGTGCAGGCGGGCGCGGCCGAGCTTCTGGCGCTAGGCCGGTATCGTCTCACGCGGCTTCTGCGTGGCCAGCGCGGCACCGAGGGAGCGATGGGCGACCCGGCACCTGCGGGCGCGCGGGTCGTGGTGCTCGACGCTGCGCTTGCGTCGCTGCCGAACGCCGAGGCCGATCTCGGCATCCCGTGGAACTGGCGCATCGGCCCCGCGAGCCGTCCGGTCAGCGACGAGACCTACGTGGCGCAGGCCTTCACGCCCGCGGGCGTCGGGCTGCGGCCGTTCTCGGTCGTCCATGTCGAGCAGCCGTGGCGCAGGCCACGTACGCCCGGCGATCTGACGATCCGCTGGACGCGCCGATCCCGCGCGCTCGCGGCCGACAGCTGGGGCGGGCTCGAGGTGCCGCTGGCCGAGGAACTCGAAGCCTACGAGGTGGAGATCCTCGACGGCTCTGCTGTCAAGCGCGTCCTGAGCACGGCCACCACCAGCGCGCTCTACACGGCCGCGCAGCAGACCGCCGACTGGGGCGCGCCGCTCGTCCCCGGCGACACGCTCGACATCCGCATATCCCAGCTCTCCGCCCTCGTCGGGCGGGGCGCGCCGAAAACCGTCACGCTGATACTCTGAAGGCCATCCCATGTCCGACGCCACCACCCATCTCCTGCTGCCCTTCATCCTTGCGGCGCAGGCCCAGAAGCACGTCACCCACAACGAGGCCCTGCGGCTGCTCGATGGACTCGTTCAACTCTCAGTGCTCGACCGGGACCTGACCGCGCCACCCGACAGCCCCGCCGACGGTGACCGCTACATCGTCGCCTCGGGCGCTACGGGCGACTGGGCGGGCTGGGACCTGAATGTCGCGCTCCGGACCGACGGCGCCTGGCTTCGCCTGCCGCCACGGACTGGCTGGCGGGCATGGGTCGAGGACGAGAGCCTGCTGCTGGTCTACGACGGCGCGAACTGGGTCGGCACCACGCCCACGGCGCTGCAGAACATGGCGCTGATAGGGTTGGGCACGACGGCCGATGCGTCGAACCCGTTCTCGGCCAAGCTGAACGCGGCACTCTGGACCGCGAAGACCGTCGCCGAGGGCGGCACCGGCGATCTGTTCTACACGATGAACAAGGAGGCTGCGGGCGACGATCTCGGCCTGACCCTTCAGACCGGCTTCGTGACAAAGGCGCTGGTGGGACTGTTCGGCTCCGACCGCTTCCGCCTCGCGGTCTCGGCCGACGGCAGCGCCTTCTTCGACGGGCTCAGCGTCGACAACACCACCGGCATCGTCGACCAGCCCCGGCTCCCGCGGTTCAAGGCGTACACCAACTACGACAACTACGTCGGCGTCGGGACCCGGACGAAGATCGGCCTCAACAACGCCGACTATAATGATCAGGGGGCCTTCGACGCCGCGAACAACTGGTTCGTGGCCCCGGTCGACGGCACCTACCTCTTCGGCGCGACGCTGCTCTACAAGATCAACGCCAGCGCCACGGCCCGCATGCGCGGGCGGCTCGTCCTGAACGGCACGACCGAAATCCGCGGCTCCCTCGGCGAAATCTCCGCCACCCATCTCTCGCTCGCCACCGCGATCTGGCTGCAGACCATGGTGCCGCTCTACGCGGGCGATACCGTCGAGCTGCAAGGGTATTTCCGGGTCGCGGACGGCTACTTCGCCGCCGACCAAACGTCCTTCTGGGGCTGCAAGATCGGCTGAGCGGCGGAAGGAGGACCCGATGAACCCACCCCGATCCAGGGCTTCGTGCGCATGCCGGACGCCGAGTTCGAGGCGATCCTGACGCGGGCGGCCGAGGAAGGCGCGAAGCGCGCGCTCGCCGATGTCGGCCTCGACGGCGACGAGGCCGCGCTCGACATCCGCGATCTGCGATCCCTGGTGGACTGCATCCGGCTGGTGCGGCGGACCGCCATGCAGACCGCCGCCCGCATGATCACCACCGGCGTCATGCTGGCGCTGCTCGCCGGCATCGCCATCAAGCTCAAGATCTTTGGCGGCGGCCCGTAGCCGCTCGACACTCAAGACCATCAGTTCACCCGCACCCGCCCCAAGGCGGGTTTTCGTTTTGGAGGAACCCATGACCACGACCTTCCACCGCCATTGGCGCGACGTGCCCGAGAGCGGCTGGCGCTGGCCGAATTTCATCCCGGCGGAAATCGCCTGCCGGGGCAGCGGCAAGTTGCGCATCAACGAACCTGCGCTCGACAAGCTGCAGGCGCTGCACGACCGGCTCGGAAATCCGCTGATCGTGCCTTCCGCCTATCGCAGCCCCGAGCATAACCGCGCCGTGGGCGGCGCAACTCGCTCCAAGCACCTCGACTGCGCAGCGTTCGACATCGCCATGGCGAACCACGGGTCCCTACCGGCGGTGCCGAGCATAGCCGTGGAGAGCGTAGAGCAGGAGCACGTTCACGAGGGGGGACGCAGCACCGAGCCAAGGCCAGAACGGCTCCGGAAAGAGGTCGACGAACCCATTCCAGGGCAGGCCGAGCGGCACGAGAAAGACCCCCGCCAGCGGGCCGCTGTCCGATCCGAAGAGGCCGAAGGAGCCGACGACAAAGAGGAACAGGGCGGCGAGGTTGAGTGCCACCCATATCCACAGAAGCCATTTCGTCAGTGTGAACAGCATGGAAGATCCTCCGGGCAGGCCAAGGCGGGGTGGGGCCCGGGCCGACCAGGCCTGCTGCCGCGTCTGCACGGCGTCGGCCCAAGGCCCGGGCGCGGTGGGAATCGGGAAGGGCGGGTACTGGCGAACGCCGGCCTCGCGGAGAGCCGCGCAGCCTGCATGCTCGCCATCAGCCGAATACGGCGAACCCCTCGCCGATCCGCGACAGGATGCCCCACAGGATGACGGCAAGGACGACGCACAGTCCGAGCCCCGCCACCGCCAGACGCAGCAGCAGGCGGGACACGCGCATGCGCAGCGGCGCGGTTGCCCCGGACCCGAAGTCTGCGGCGTACTTCGCCAACCCGAGCGCCTGCACGGCGATCGAGGCGAGCAGCAGGCCGAGCGCCACGAAGGCGCCGCTCACCGCCAGATGGAAGCCGAGATAGTCTTCCGCGACGCCGCGATCCGCGACGAAGAAGGAGGCCGTCACAAAAAGGCCCGCGGCGATGCTGAGCGCCGTGGCGACGGCGAATACGGCACCGAAGGCCGCTGTCTCGGCTGTCAGCCATCTCATGGCCTCGGGCATCTCCAAGGACGTTGGAGACCCGGGCGGCTGGGGCGCTCCACACTCAGCCGCCATACAGGACCGCATCGGGGATCACGTAGCGCTCGTCGCCGACGAAGACGGTCGACATGTCGCCGTCGCGCGTGAACGACAGTTCCTTGCCGGCGTCGGCCTGGGACTCGTCGTAGCGGACCGGCGCGCCGTTCTCGAAATGGATCGCGCGCATGCCGGAGCCGGGCCAGAACACCGCGACCATGCCGGAGCCGCCGCCCTCTCGGATGACGCCGAACTCGCAGGTCTCGGTCGCGGCGTCGCGCGACAGGGTGCATTCGGTCAGCCCCGTGGCGGTGAAGGCCGTTCCCTCAGGCCGCACGCCGCCCACGGGGCGGTCGAGGTTCCCCTCCGTTGCCGGCACGGCGCCCTGGCCGCTCGCCTCGACGAGGAACTCGCCCGCCACCCAACCCGTGATCCCGCCAGGCGCGGTCGCCTCGACCTCGCACCAGCGGCGGCCCTCGGCCATCCGGCAGCCGAGGTTGCGCAGGATGGCGGTGTCGGGCAAGCGGCCAATGGTGGGCGCGCCGGCGGAGGGGCCATCGTGCACGTTGAGGCTGCCCGCGGGGTCGCTGAGGCTCACTTCCCAGAAATCCGGCCCGCCCTGCAGCCCGTCCGCGAAATCACCCTGAACGATCGCGCCCGTCTCGCCGGTGATCGAGATGTCGAGGCTGTAGCTGGATGTCTGTCCCTCGCGCGCCGCGTTGCGGTAGAGGTAGACCGAGACGGAATAGGTGCCCGAGGTCGGCAGTTGGCCGTCGAACACGTTAAGGTCGGGCACCATCGGCCCGGTCTGCTCGGAGACCGCCAGCGCCTCGTCGCCCGGGCCGCGGCCAGGCTCGTAGACGTTGAAATAGGTGGACGCGTTGTCTGAATTCAACCGGATCAGCATGCGCTGGCCGGCCTCGGCGCCGATCTCGTAGACCACGAATTCGCGGCCGGTGATCGTGTCGGAGAGGGTGGTGCCGGTGGTTCCCGCGGCGAAGCGGACCTGCTCGGTGCGCATGTCTTCCTGCGCGGTGGCGGCAAGGGAGCCAAATGCGAGCAGCGCGGCGGACGCGAAAACTGCGAGACGACGTTTCATGTGGGACATCCTTCGGTGAGTTGGGAGATGGGCAAACAAATTGAAAGGCCGGGGATCAGGTCGCCTTCCATTTCTACGGGTCCAGCGTGGTCGAGTCCGACCTGGCGAGGTCCGGCCCAAGGAAGGACAGCGGACGCGCCTGCGTGACGCAGGAAAGACCCGGCGGCGCAGAGGGATCGGCGATGAACTCGCGCGCGATCCGGATGGCGCATTCATTGACGCTCGTCACCTGCACATGGAAACCTGCGGGAAAGACGAAATGCGTCGCGTTCGGCAGTTGATCCACCACGCTCTGGCTGACGAAGGTCGGCGTCTGCACGTCCAGTCCGCCGCTCAGCACGAGCACCGGTACATCCGTCGTCACTGGGAGATCGAAGCGCGCGGGCAACTCTGGAAGGTCGAGCAGATCGCACATCTCGACGTAGAGCGCCGCCGCGTTTCGGGCGAAGAGAACTTCATAGCGCCCGAAGCCCGCCGTCTCCAGCTCGTCGAGCGACCGGGGCGGATCGTCGGAACAGATCATCGCGAAGTGCATGAGGGTCGCCGTGTCCGCATCCAGCGCCTGCGGATCAGCGATCGGGTCGCTCGCTGGAAAGACATCAAATCTGACAAGGTCCATCGCATTGCATCGGCGTTTTCGAGGGTTCGCGCCGTCGCGGGGCACCCGAGGAAATGTATTGTGCCTAGTGGCGCGCCGCGCCGCGCTGTCCCTGTCGTCGATCCGGGTCCGGCGACGCCTTCATCTCAGCCCGAGAAAGCTCAGAATCGCCAGGACGACGACCACAAGACCGACGATATATATGATTTTGTTCATGTTCCGCTCTTACGATACGTCTCCCGAGAATCGCCGAACGCTAAGCTGCGGGAATACGAAGCACCTGGCCCGGATAGATCTTGTCGGGGTCGGTCAGCATCGGCTTGTTTGCCTCGAAGATCTCCATGTACCGGCTGCCTTCCCCGAGCGTAGCCTCGGCGATCTTCCACAAGGACTCGCCCTTCTCGACGGTGTGGAAACGCGGCTCGGGACCCGTCGCCTCGTCCTCCACCTCGGCCACGCCCGCCACGTTGCCGACGGCGAGGATCACCTTTTCCCGAGTCTCCTGATCCTTGGGGTGGCCCTTGATGCGGACCCTGTGCCGTTGGGGCTCGACTTCCAGTTCGACCCCGCTCCGGTCGAGACCCAGATCGTCGAGTTCCTTCTCGAGCGCGTCCTTGTCGGGCGGTGCCTCGGCCGCCTGCGCGGTACCGAGGGCCTTCCCCTTGCCCCTCAAAAAGCTGAACAATCCCATGTCGTCCTCCATAGACGGGGCGATTCCGCTCCCGCGGAACTCGCCGCGTCCTGTTTTTCTTTGCATCCCTGACGCGAACGCTTCAGGCAGCCCCCTCGCTGCCCACGAACATCACCTCCGACACGTTGCCGGAATTGTCTGTTAGGCAACGCCACGGCGCCCGCTGTGGGCCGACCGTCAGGTAGACGACGCTCGCGGCCTGCGAGAACTCGGAGCCGACCACATCGACTCCGCCATCCGTCTGGGCGTCTACCGCGTTGCGGCAAGCGTCTACGGCAGCGTTGCTGACCTCGGGCGCAAAGCCGACATCGGGAAACATCGGGTTGGCAGAGGTCGAAGGGTTGGAAATGGCCGGGGTGCCGCTCGTCGTCTCGTCGCAGGCGGCGAGAGCGAGAAGGGCGACAACTCCGAGAGGCGCGAGGATGACGTTTTTCATTTCTGCGGTGTCCCTTTTTTGGTTTCGTTTCGTTCCGATTTCGTTGGTCTGGAGTGGGCGGGGGTTACCGGCGCCTGGCCCCGTTTCGTCGGGCGGCTGGCGCGCGCGGAACCGCCGGTCATCTCAGCTTTTCAAAGTAAGTTACCGAGCCATTGGATTCGACGTCACAGACGAAGTTGCCGTCGGGGAACTCCATGATGAGTTCGAACGCACCGGGCTTCAGCGGCGTGGTTTCGACGATCTTTCCCGTGCCGAGCATCATGTCGTTGCACGCCGATACCTGGCGCTGCGACGGCCGGGTGCCGCCGTGGTCGAGCGCCACCACGTCAATGAATTCGCCGGCGCGGTTGAAACGGCAGCGGAAGCCCGTACGAGAGCCGTCCGCAGCTTCGTAGCTTCCCACGACGCGGAAGCCGTGCTTCGCGCGCTCGACGTCGCCCGATTCGATGTAGCGCGGGTTCGCGCCGAATTGCGCGGAAGCCTCGCCGCGGCAGTGCGCGGGCATGTCGCGTTCGGCGACGGCCTGGGCAGAGGTGGCGCCCGGGAGGGCAACGCTGGCGAGGGCGAGGACGGCAAAGGCTTTGGTTTTCATAGGCTGGACTTCCCAGGGGATTTCATCGCGGTGGACATATGCACGTCGGGAGACCGTCTGCTATCCACTGAGCGAAGCGATTATCCGAAATGCGAAATCCGCCTTGCGTATCCCGCGTCGAGGCGGACGGGCTACGGAGCGGCGATCACGTGGTCGAGGTGATCGACCGCGGCCCAGGCGCCGCCAGCCACGGCATCCGCCTCGGCATCCTGTGACGTGCCGTCCGCCACCGCGGCCCGAGGGAGACCCGCTCCGGTCGCGGCGCCCGGCCGGTATCCGGACTCGAAGTGAAGAACCGGACCGATCGGTGAGGCCATCATCGTGCTTGCGGCGGTTGGCGTCGCCGCCCGCCCGCGGTGATGACGGAGATGCGCCTCGACGCGGCGCAGCGGTGGCCGGTGCCGGCCTGGCCGGACGGGAGCGTGATGGAGGACGCGCCCGGCCGCGGCTTCGCGCATCCGTCGTGCCTCTCCGGGCAGGCTTCGTCCGATCAACTGGAACATGAAAAAGATGCGCGCGGATTCGCGAAACGGACAATGGCTTCGCATCGCGGCTTTCCTGCTCGCGCGCGCCATTCCATATGTCGCGCGTCGATCGGACGGACCCGTCGGCATCGCGTTCACAGCCGGGAGATCGAGCTTGCATACCCTTCGCCACGCCACCGTCGCCGCGCTCGCGGCCGCCACCCTGACCCTCGCCGCGCCCGCCAGCCACGCGGCGATCGTCGTCTCGAACCTCGGAAACGCGTCCGGCTCGGCCTGGAGCGTCGGATCTGGCGAAACCAACGCCGACTCCAAGACCGCCGGCAGCTTCGCGACGGGCGCCGGGGCGCCTAGGCTTCGCGCTGAACGGCGTCGCGCTCAAGATCGAGGTTTCTGGCGGTGGACCGGACGCCGACATGTCGTTGGCGCTGTTCGATGACGCATCCGGCGCGCCCGGCGTCGAGATCGTCAGCCTCGGCACAGCCACGATTTCGGCGAGCCCCGTCGCTCCCTACACCTTCGCCCCGACGGCGGCGACGACGCTGCTCCCGACGACGACCTATTGGCTGGTGGCATCGGCCAAAGCGACCGACAACATCAACTGGGCTTACACCGAAGGCCTCAGCGAGACCGGGCTTCTGGGCTGGACGATCGGGGACGGGACCCTGGGCAGCTATCCGGCCGGGTCGTGGAGCAATCTGGAACACCTTCTTCAACGATGAGCTCCCGGTGCAGTTTTCCGTGGACGTCACGCCCGTCCCGCTGCCCGCGGGCGCGTGGCTGCTGCTCGGCGGCCTCGGCGCGCTGGGCGCGGTCGGCCGGGCCAGGCGCTCCGCCTGACGGCGCAGGGTGTGACCCGGCCGGGGCGGCGCCGTCCGCCACCCGGCTTCGCCCCCATGGCGCGCCCCGGCTAGAACGGCGCGCGCCCGAAACCCTGACCTCTCCCTCGCCCGCTCGGCCCCGCGGCGGCGTCGCCCACGTCGGGCGGTCCGCAGCGCAGCCCGTGGCCTTGCCCCGCCGGCAATGACGGGCGGGGCGACGATGTGATGGACGGGGGCGGCGAAGGCGCCCTCTGACGCCGCCGCGGCGCGGGCGCTCGGGCTCGCGGGCGAAGGCGGAGGATGTCCGCAATCCCGCCCTCGGATCGCGGATCGGCCAGTCTTTCGGAATTGTGGAATCCGGGCCCTCGTGTAGTCTCGCCGCACCGGACAGGACGGATGCGAGGCCGATGAAATCACCCACCGCTTTCATGATCGCGATCTTCACTTTCGCCGTCTCGGCAGGACGAGCGGAGGAAGTCCACGTCTATAACTGGTCGGACTACATCGACGAGGCCCTGCTTGAGAAGTTCGAGGCCGAGACGGGGATCGACGTGATCTACGACGTCTTCGAGTTGAACGAGATGCTGGAGGCCAAGCTGCTCGCGGGTCATTCGGGTTACGATGTCGTCGTGCCTTCCGACGGCTTCGTCCGCCGCCAGATTTCAGGCGGGCTTGTTCCGCAAGCTCGACCAGACGAAGCTTCCCAATGCCGTGCACCAGTGGGACCTGATCAAGCGGTTCACGGCAGCATTCGATCCGGGTAACGCCTATACGATCAATTATCTCTGGGGAACCACGGGGGTCGGTGTCAACGTCGACAAGGTCGTCGATGTTCTGGGAGAGGACGCGCCGATAGATTTGCTCGCGCTGGTGTTCGATCCGGCCAACATGGAGAAACTCGCCGCCTGCGGCGTCTATTTCCTCGATGCGCCGGGCGAGATGATAACGGCGGCGATGAAATATACCGGGGAGGTCTCGGACACGCCCGAAGCCTTCGAGCGGGCCGAAAGCACGCTGAATGCGGTGCGCCAATACGTTCGGAAATTCGACTCCTCCGGCTATGTCACTGCTCTGGCGAACGGCGAGATCTGCGTGGCGATGGGCTGGTCGGGAGACGTTCTGCGCGCTCGCGACAGGGCTGCCGAAGCCGGGAACGGGATCGAGATTTCCTACAATGCGTTCCGTGAAGGATCCCTCGTCTGGTTTGACCAGATGGCGATTCCCGCGGATGCGCCGAACCCGGACGCGGCCCATGTGTTTCTGAATTTCATGCTCGAGCCTCACAACATCGCGGCGGTTTCCAACTACGTGCATTATGCCAACGGAAACCTGTCTTCGCAGAGTTTCCTGGACGAGGCGGTCGCCGGCGATCCCGCGATCTATCCGGATGCCCAGACGCTGAGTTCGATGCGGGTTTCGGAGGGTTGGGATCCCGAAACGGTACGGCGGGCCAATCGGCTCTGGACCAAGATCAAATCCGGGACGTGACGGCACGGCATGGGTGGCGCAAGGTCCAGCTTGACTCCCGGGGCGCGCCATTCGCCGAGCGCCGGGCGTGGCTTCCGGAAGCTCAGCCTTTTTTCGGAGACTGAGACATTCGAAGCGGGTGACATGTTTTCCGGCGGCAGCGACATCGAGCTGCACCGGATGCAGAACGCATTCGCCTCCGTTCAAAGAGCGGATCTCGGAGAGATCAGCATCTGCCGCGTCAGGTCTACGGGTCATGACGTACGGGTGCGAGAGCCGCATGCCCTGACGCTGATCGTGCCGCTGAGCGGATCGATAACCGTCGAGGATGATTTCGGTCGAAGGACAGCACGCCCCGGCACAGCTTTGCTGGCACCGGCCGGCAGGCGCTTCACCAGGGTCGAACCGGACGGCTCGGTACCATTCCTCGGCGTCCCGGTGCTGATCCCCGCCGGGTCGATGGAAAACCGGCTACGCGCTTCCGGGCTCGACCGCACGGTCCTCATCGACGCGTCGCGCTCGGCTCTCCACGCCGAGGCAATTCGGCTTGTCGCGTTCCTGCACGACGAGTTGCGAAATGGTGCCGGTCTGCTGAGACGAGCGAAGGCGGCAGAAAACCAGTCAGACCTGCTCAAGGAGGTCATAGGAGATATCCTCGCCCAGACGGGCGACGCCCCCAGCACCCAGGACGTTGCCGGCTCGGTGCAGGCGCGCCGCGTCCGGGCTGCCGAGGAGTTCATGCTCGAAAACCTGGCCGAGATCCTGACGGTGGCGGATGTCGCTCGAGAACTCGAAATCTCCACCCGGACGCTCGAACTGGCATTCCGGACCGTCCACGAAGTCTCCCCGCATCAGTACGTCGCCAGCCTGCGCCTCGCCGTTTCCCGGCGGATGCTGCTGTCCGACCCGGAGATCCGGAGTGTGACCGAAGTCTGCATGGCCTGCGGGATCGGTCATGCCGGGCGCTTCGCCATCGCCTACCGGGAAAGGTACGGAGAATCGCCTTCTGAGACCTTGCGGCAGCGATAGAGCCAAACTCGTTCCAGACTTCGCATATTGGATAAAGCCTGCGCAATACGGCTTGCGCGGTTGCTGCGATTTCAGCTTCAGGTTGAAACCAAGGCTTCGTGGAATCCGCAAGGGCACCATCAATGAGACTCGTCTTCCCTCCGCTCCTCCCACTGGAATTAAGCGCCTGTGGGAAAAATTCGGGTTGCAGCGGCGCCCCTGATTCCATGTTCTTCGATCTCGGCATGTCCCCGGATGTCAGAAATGCTGCCGTCGACGCCTGCCGCGACGCGCTCGACGCCCAGACCGACGGCGCCGTCGAGGTGGTCGGAAGCGATTTCTCGCAGGCCAACTCGGCCGTCTACATGTACGTCGGTGCGAAGGGCGCGCCTCGCGCTGCCTCGTCTCCAATGACGTCCGCGGCACCGAACTCATTTCAATGGGCAGCGAAGGGGCCGCCGAAGCGGGCCCGGCACCGCAACGAACTGCCTCGGTGAGGGAGTTTTGTCCTTTGCCGATGCCGACTGCCGCGTGAGCAGCACACGAGCCGGATATCGGCTCGGGCAACAAGAAATGGGCCGCATTTCGACATCGCGGCCATGAGCGGAAAAGATCGAGAGAATGATACAGGCGAACGACGCTCGTGACCTACAGTCCGAAGATGCACTTCCTGGTCCGCTTCCGGCTGGAGCTACAGGCAATCGGCATCGTATCCGCGCACGCCGTATCTCGCTGATGCTGGGCCTCTCGTGTGGCGCCGTGGCCGCCGTGCTATCTCCATCGCCGGCGATCGCGAAATGCGACCTGCCGGCGGGAGCCACGACGATCGGCGCCTCGCCGCCGGTTACCGCAATCCCCGGAGGCGGGACCGTCACCTGCCCGACGGGCTCGCGGACGACCGCGAGCTTCACCGGTCGCGCAAGCGATGGCGCGACGGTCGAGGGCTTCGACGTGACGGTGGAACCGGGCGCGGAGCTGACGAGCCAGGCCGGAGATCCGGCCGCCGCGACACTCCCTGACTTTTCGGCGATTACCGCGGGGCCGGGATCGTCCATCACGGTCGGCAAGAACGCGGTCATCCGCGCTGCACCGGGGAGTGCGCAGACACAGGAGGCGATCCTGTTGTCGGGCAACGGCTCCACGATCACAAACAAGGGGAGGATCGAGGCGGACCGGCAGGCGATCCGCAGCGCGTTCAGCGGCCCCGGCCTGTCATCCGCCACCAACGCGACGGTCCGCAACTCGGGCGAAATCCTGAGCTTCGGGACCCTCAGTTCCGCGACGATTTCGCTCGGAGATGACGCCGACGTGCTCAATACAGGGCTGATCCGTCGAGACACGAGCGGCTTCGACTTCCTGGCGGGGCAACCGGCGGGACAGGGCGACGTGAGCGTGATTGGCGTCAGCCTCGCCGAGGGGGCACTTCTGCGCAACGACGGACGGATCGAGGTGGAGTCGACTGCGACGCGAGCCAACACGAGCACCGGTGTTGCCGTCCGTGTCCTCGGCGGGAGTTGGGTCGAGAATGCCGGCGAGATCGTCGCCACGGCGCTCGACGGCGGAAACGCCGTTGCGTCGTCGGGCCTGACGGGCGGCACGACCATCGTGAACGAAGCCGGCGGGCTGATCGACGGCAGCGGTGTCGGCAACGCGATCAGCCTCAGCGGCGACGGCAACACCGTCGAAAACCGCGGGCGCATCGTCGGTGGTCGTGACGGGGCCATCGTGAGTGCCCCCGGAGAGGACTTCCGCCTCGTTCAACACGAGGGCTCCAGCCTCACCGGCGACGTTACGGCGAGGACGCAGGAACGGGTGCTGCAGACGATCGAGGACTTCGGCAGCGGCATCCTCGACCCCAGCGATCCGGCAGACGTGGCCCTGTTCCGGTCGCGGTGCGACATCCCGAACCCGCCATTGAGATGCACCAAGCTGATACAGACCCGGCCGCGTCAGGCGACGGCAGAGTGGGTCACCAACCAAGATGTCACGGTCGATCCCACGGTCATGCGTTTCTCCGGCATCAACACCATCGTTCTCGATGGAGACGCCACGCTGACACTCGGCCAAGGCTTCGCCGCCGCGGAACAGCCGGGCGCGGCAACCATTCTGGGCGACTATCGCGATGTTCTGACCTTCGATACCAAGAGCGCCGACAGTCGGATTGTTACGAATGGTGTTATCTCGGATGCAACCGATGGAACACGTGGCCGCCTCGCCAAGATCGGGGGCGGCACGCTCGTCCTGGCGGCCCAGAACACCTACACAGGCGGGACGACGATCTCCGGCGGAACGCTGCAAATCAACCCGTCCGGCTCCATCGTCGGGGATGTCGCGAACGAAGGTCGGCTCGTCTTCAACAAGCAAACGGGCACGCGTAGCAACTTCAGCGGGATCATCAGCGGTTCCGGAAGCGTAGAGAAACAGGGCAACGGCAACGTGACCCTGACCGGCGAGAACACCTATACCGGCGGAACGACGATCGCTTCGGGCAGCCTCCAGATAGGCGACGGCAGGACAAGCGGCTGGATTTTGGGTGACGTGGTTAACAATGGTGGCCTGAACTTCGCCCGCGCGGACAATGTGACCTTTGGCGGGACAATCTCGGGGAAAGGTTCGGTCGTCAAGTCCGCGCCGGGATCCTTGCGTCTGACCGGGGCGAGCACCTACACCGGGACCACCTTCGTCAACGAGGGCGAACTGCGCCTCGACGGTAGCTTGACCTCGAGCCGGATTAACGTTGTGGACCCTGGACCGAACCCAAGAACCGGGGCGCCCCGGACACCGGGGCGGCTCTCCGGGTCAGGTTCGACCACGGGCGAGGTCATCGTCCGGGCGGGCGCCACCGTCGCGCCCGGCGACGGCACCGCCGGCAAGACGCTGACGGTTGGTGATTTCAATATGCTTTCGGGTAGCGTGCTGGAGATCGACACCGCCGAGGCAAAGAAGGGCGGGCTGTCCGCCGACCGGCTGAACGTCACCGGCAAGGCGAGCTTCGGCGAGACTTCTGCCGGCACGGGGGCGCCCTACGAGCCGACGTTGATCGATGTGACCTTCGACGCGAATGCCACCATTCCGGCGCTGGAGGGGATAATCGTGCTTGCTGCAGACGGTGGAATGGAAGGCGTGGCGCCCGGCGTGGTCCTCGACCCAGCCTCGCTGCCCAACGGCCAGAACTTCCACCTGAGCCTCGAGGCGACAAATCTCGGCGGCACCTTCGCAAGACCAGGAGAGGCGATCCCGGTGGGCGCCGGTGGGCAGGGCTTTGTCATCCTCCAGGTGATGAACGCCGACCCCAATTACATGACCCCGCCGCAGATCACCGCGATCAACGCGCCTTACCTCGTTCCAAGCGGCCAGTCGGTGCTGACACCGATCCAGGTTCCATATCTGGTCCCCACGGCCACGCCAACCGCAACGCCCGTCCTTGCGCCAGCCCTGATAAAAGGCCCGACGTCGAATTTCACGACGCCGGTCGTCAGCCCGACCAAGGGCGGCAAGACGCCGGCTACCGGGATCAAGGTTCAGAAACATGGCGTTCAGCTGGGCGGAGGCACGTTGACGCCGCAACCGCAGACGCCGACGGGCACGCAGGTCGATCCGAACACGATCCCGGTCGGAACGGTAAACTCGGTCGTCGTCGTCGAGCCGCCGACCGATCTTGGTACCACCGATTTCATCTCGATCAGCGGCAGCTATGGCAAGGTCAGCCAGAAACACGGCCAGACCGGGACCACCTACCGCCTGCGCTACGGACCGCACACGGTGGATGTCTACAAGACGCCGACCAGCTACGGGAACCTCACGCCGCTGGGCGTCAAGCAGACCGGCACGCAGCAGGCGGTTGGTCAGGCCGTGACCTCCATGCTGCCGAAACCCCATGCCCGTCCCACGACCACGACCCAGGCCAACCTCGTCGGCGGCCTCTACCCGCTTGCGCTCGGCGACGTCAACGACGCGCTGGACTCGATCGCGGGCGTGGACGAGGATCCGACCTTCGTCACTGTCCTCAACACGCGGGAATTCCAGGATTCGATGGACACCCGCCTGCGCAACCGCCGGGACGGTGCTGCAGGCATGGCTGACGGGGTGACGCAAAACGCCATCACGCCAGCGTCGGATCGTCAGGTCTGGGGGCAATTCCTTGGTGGATATGCCGATGGCGACTATCTGAACGGCTCCGAAATCCGGACCTGGGGGCTCGTGCTCGGCGCCGATCAGAGTTTGGCCGACAATTTCGTCGCAGGCGTCGCACTCAGCTATTCCGATGCGGGCATCGTCACAGATACCGGTTCCCAGGACGATGTCAGCACGCTGGAGGCCGCACTCTACGGCAGCTGGACCTCCGGCGACTGGTCCGTGAACGGCAATGTCGGCGCCAGCTACAACTGGCTCGACATGGACCGCGGCGTGCGCGCGGGCAGTTCCGCGGAGTCCGTGACCGGCGAGACCCATGCCACCAGCTTCTTCACCGGCATCGAAGCGGGCAAGAGCATCCGGACCTCGTGGGGCGTGCTCGAGCCGACGGTGGGCCTGCGCTACCAGTATGTCGACCGCGACGGTTACACCGAGGACGGCCCCGACACACTCGCCCGGAAGGTGTCCGGCGAGATCCTGCACACCGGACAGGGCATTCTCGGGCTCCGCGCCTATGGCTCCTACAAGGGTTCCGGCAGCATCGCCTGGCGCCCGGAGATCCGCGCCGCCTACGCCCGCGAACTTGGCAGCAGCGACATCAACGGCACGGCATCGCTTGTCGGCGCCCCGGGAACCTCGTTCGACGTCTTCACCGCCGGCCCGGGAGAAAATGTCGGCATCCTCGGGCTGCGGCTCGAGGGCAAGGGCGACCGGGTAAACTACTACGTCGACTACCAGGCAGAAGCACGAGAGGGCTTGTTCGGCAGTCAGTTCCGGATCGGGTTCAGCATGGAGTTCTAACGTCCTTACGGGGGCTTCGATGGAGACCCTGCACAATCCATTGGTATCGCCCGGCATATGCTCCGGCAGCCATATCGCGGGCGCAACATGGCCTAAAAGCATCTTGCAAACACCCGCCCAAGCCAACGCGGACGGACCATGAACAGGAGGCGGACGCGTGTAGGGGAGCGTTGTAAGAAGACCAGCGGCCTGACGAATTACTTACCCCCGACCGTGCCCAACCCGTGACTTTTCGGGGTGGACACCCATGAAAATTGGAGAACATGAAATGAAACACCTGATAACCTTGGCCGTCGGCGCAGCGCTTGCGCTGCAACTGACCGCGGCGCCGATCTCACAATGAGTAAGTTTCTGATCGCCGTCACAACCCTAATCGTGGGCGTTCTTATTGGGGGCGTGGCTGGCATGTCGCTCGGCAGCGGCGTCGGCGCAGGCGTCGGCATCGCGACGGGGCTCAGTTCGGGCATCTGCGTGACCGTCAAAGCCGCGCAGGACAAGGGCCTTGTCACAGCGGAGCAAGTGGACGAGATCATGATTCAGGCTGCGCAGACCCTCGGCAGCGAGGTTGAACTGGCTGAGGGCGACGAGATTGTCGGGACAGCCGCTCAGTGCGACGCCTTCCTTACGAAACTGAAAGAGGCGGCCAGCAAATGACGGAGTAAAGGTCCGATCTGGACTCTTCCGGTTCGCGGCAGACGAACCGGCGCCTTCCCGCGCTGTCAGACCCGTACTCGAGCAACCGGTTTTCGAGCATCGGCCAGCGCGTCTGTCGCGGTCGGACTCGGCAACAATCTCGCTCGGATCGTCTGGGCGGTCCCCTTGCGGGGAGAGGCCTAACCTCGGTCAAGCGCGGCAGCGGCATAGGCGCCCCCCCCAACGGGGACGCCCACCGGATGCAAGGGGCACACTGACATAATGCAAAGCGGTCGAACCGGGGGCCAAGGACACTTAGCATGATGCTCAGGCAGCAATAAAGCAATGACCGAAGGTGGAGAAGGTTGTCTTTCAGACCCCTCCCCTCCGCCAAAAACCCTTATAGTTCAATGCCCTGAAGTCCACGTCCGGGCACTGCGATGCCGGAGGCAAGCCGTCAGATCCCGGCCCGCCCGGCACAAATGTGCCGTGTATTGCGTGCCGCCTGTGCCGTGCGCGCCGTCAGGATCCGCTCTTGGCGTCGCCGGATTTCAGCCGGTCGAGATTGGATCCGACGCGATGTCTCCGGATGATCACCTATGAGACCGGAACGAATTTGATGGAGTGTTCGCAGCGCCGATTACGCCGCCTTCGACATCCCTCTCGACAACGCCCCTCCCTGCCGGGTCACGACCTTGACGGCGGCGGCCGAGAAGTCCTGGGAACACCTTGCCTTCGCAGGATCGTTGCCCACCGCGATGGGCCGGTCCGGGCGCCCCGCGACAATCATCGCGAAGGGCGGACTCCCGACATTGCCCGCGGTCGCGAGCATGCCAGACGCTTTCTCCGGCAGCGGACCTTCAGAACGCCAGGAAATCGGGCGTGCATGCTGCAATGCGTCAGTCTGCTGCGAGCCCGAAGCCGACGAGATGCGCTTGCCGCGTGTGCAGGCGCAACAAGGTCGACAATTTCGCTGACCGGAAACGCCCTCCGCGCCGCAACGGAAATGGCGGCCGCTCGCAGTGCTCTCAGCAGCATTTTCGACGCCTGTGACCGTGTCGCATACTTTACCGCCTGATCTGATAAACGCCTGCGTGGGCCACCGGCGGAAGCCGCCCCCGGATGATCGAGGCTTAATTCAGGGCCGTGAGGGGTGTCGGCGGCGGCGGAATCCGTGCGCCTGAAGTCGCGCCGGTCGATGTCTTTCGCGGCCGGGGCGGCCAGTCCGCGCTCTCTTCGCGGTCGGAGAACGGCTGCCCAGGACGGGTGAGGATCGGAAGCGACTGGAAAAGCGCTTACCGCTACGGTAGCCTCGCCGCAGGCCATCTGGGGAATGCCGGATGATTGACCCGAACCGGGGTTCAGCCGAGGGCATGTCCTGTCCGGTCGCGTGACAGGTTTTTGAAGGTGTCCACTGGAGGGGCGATGGGAGAGGAATCCGACCTCGCCACGGGCGCGGGCGGCCCGGATGACCGCCCGGAAGTCGATCCTTTCGATCCGGTCGCTCTGGAGGAACGGCTGAAAGATGCCCGCGTCCGTCGCGAGCGCGCCATCGCCATGCGGGCGTCGAATAAGCCAAGCGTACCACAACCTCAGGCCAAGCCGCCCGCTCCGATCGAACCGGCCCGCGCGCGGGCTTCGCGCGGGCGCGGCAACCTGTATGTCGTGGCGATGTTCGTCGCCGGAGCCGGGCTGGGCGCGACCGCGGCCTCCCTGTCACAGGCGCCGCAATTCCAGCAGGCGCGGGCGTTTCTTGCGCAGACGTCAGGGAAGTCCGGCGATGGCGGCCCGGCGCCTTCCGCGAACGTCCAGGAGCCGCCCTCACTGGGCATGATCGGCATTTCCGAGCTGCCCGCGATAGATGCCGGCTCCTCGGAGGCGACAGGCCCCGATCTGCCAGAGATCCGGAAGGTGGCGGGCATCAGCAAGCCAGAGCCGACGGGATCGGCCGGGCCCGCTCCCGAAGCGTGGATTCCCGCCGGCGCCGCCGCGCCGCCGCGCTTCACGAGGTCGCCGGCGCTTCCCGTGCCGCGTCCCGGCGCCGGTCTCGCGGCCGGCCCGCCATCGCGGCCCGAAGCGTCGCGGGCGTCCGTGCTGCCGCCTGTCCTTTTCGATACGTCCGTTGCTTCGCCACCTTTGCCCGGATCCTCGCAGGTCTACCTCAACGTGCCGGTGACCGTGTCGGAGGAGATCGCCGCCGCCGCGCTCGAAACGTTGCGGGCCGCGGGACTTGGCGAGGTTTTTCTCGCCAAGTCCCGCGGCCCGCAACGTTTCGAGCGCGGCAGCAGCAATCTGTCCGACACGGTCACCGCACGTCAGGTAGACCTGCGAGGATCCGGGCAAAGGTGGCGAAGCAACGGACGTATCGAAAAGCGCGCGGGCACGCGGACACCACGAACGCTTCGGGCCGCGATGGCGGGCCGGCCGCGAGACCGGCGCGGGACGCGGCACGGGAAGCGCGGCGACCTCGTGAAGCGCGGCGGCGCGCGGCGGAGCCCGCGGGGAATCCACACTTCGGGAGCGGGCCCGGCCAATCCCGTCGGCTCTGGCTTGCTGATGCCCGCCACCTTCCGGGATCTCTGGCAGATCGGGGCCTGTCGCCTCCGAGGAGCCGCACATCTGGCGGGCGGGGCTCGGAAATGCCGATCCATGCCCAGTGAGGGCGGCTAACTGGACGTTCGCGGAAGGCGCCGCAGGCGCCGCCATGGCCGGACTTCCCTGAGCGTCCGCAAGAAAACGCCCGCGCCTGCTGGAATTGCGGCCGCGGTCGCGCCCAGCCCGGCTCCGGCGACGAACATCGCCACGACATACAGTTGCAGCGCCCGCGCGAACCCCGCGCGCGGGGCCCCGGTTGTGGTACGCTGGCTTATTCGACGCCCGCATGGCGATGGCGCGCTCGCGACGGACGCGGACATATTTCAGCCGTTCCAGAGCGACCGGATCGAAAGGATCGACTTCCGGGCGGTCATCCGGGCCGCCCGCACCGTGGCGAGGTCGGATTCCTCTCCCATCGCCCCTCCAGTGGACACCTTCAAAAACCTGTCACACAACCGGACAGGACATGCCCTCGGCTGAACCCCGGTTCGGTAGATCATCCGGCATTCCCCGGAGTAGCCTAACGAGGCTACCGTAGCGGTAAGCGCTTTTCCAGTCGCTTCCGATCCTCACCCGTCCTTGGGCAGCATTCTCCGACCGCGAAGAGAGCGCGGACTGGCCGCCCCGGCCGCCGAAGGAGCCGATCAACCGGCGCGACTTCAGGCGCACATTCCGCCGCCGCCGACACCCCTCACGGCCCTGAATTAACCTCGATCCGGGGCCGCTTCCGCCGGTGGCCCACGCAGGCGTTTATCAGATGTCGGCGGTCAAGTTGTCCGACACGGTCACAGGC
>CAVORV010000013.1:0-334394 GCA_963698685.1 uncultured Alphaproteobacteria bacterium | reverse complement strand
ACCGGAGGTGTCGAGGCCGACGATGACGCGCGGACGGTCGGAGCCGCGCGCCGTGCCGGGCTGGAACACCGGCGCGGGGCCGCCGGAGCGGCGGGCCTCGGCCTCCATAGCGATCCAGGCGCCCGCCGGGCGGCGGTGGGTGCGGCGGGGCGCCTCGCTCACGGCCCGCGTGACGAGGCCGCGCAGGACCGTCTCCCAGGCGGTGCCGGGCGTGCCGAGATCGGCGATTCGAGCGGCGTGGCGTCCGATGCCGCGACCCGCGAGGCGGCCGGTCTCGAAGGCGCGGGTCGCGTGGGCGCGCCATTCGGGCGCGGCGCGGTCGCCGGAGCCGCCGTCGGGGGCGGGGTCGAGATCGCCGTCGCCCGACGGCGCGCGGGCGGTGGCGGCCGCGTCGCCGTCCCGGCCGCCGGGTCCGGCGGACATGCCGAGATAGAGGCTTTCGACGGTCCAGTCGGAGAGGGCGACGGCGGCATCTTTCGGCAGAAGCGAGGCCAGCGTGACGCAGGGCCGTGGCACGGCGTGGCCGGCGGCGAGGATCGCGTCGTTGGCGATGGCGTCCGCCGCCCGGTTGAAGCGTTTGGCGTCGAAGGCGGGCGCCGAGCCGCGCGGCCATCGCGGCCATGCGCGGCGGAATGGCGCAGCGTGACGTGCAGGACGTGGTGGCCCGCGAGGCCGATCTGCTCGTGGCATCGGCAGGAGCGGGGAATTCGGGGCCGTAGAAGATGGTGTCGCCGCGCGTGCGGGTCGGGCCGTCGCCGTCGCGGTGATCGCACCAGAGCGCCAGCGCCCCCAGCGCGGGATCGGCGTCGGCGAGGCGGGCGAGCGCGCAGGCGCGCGCGGTCGGAATGGCGGCTCATTCGAGCCCGGCCGCCTTCCGCTCGGCGGCATAGGCGGCGTAGGTCTTCGAGCGCAGGAACGCGTCCTGGAGGCCGGCATCGAGGCCCTTGCGGATCAGCATCTCGAAGCCGAAGGCGGTGAGTTCGCCCAGCGGCAGGCGGTCGAATCCGTCGTCGGGGCGGTCTTCGTCGAGACTGCGGATACCGGCCATGATGTCGATGGCGGGATCGATGCGCGCGGAATTGGCCGTGCCGACAAGGCCGTAGATCAGCGCGTTCAGGCCGTGCATCGTGGCGGGATACATCGCCGGCGCGGTCGCGCGGCGCGGCCTCCAGCATCGTCGTCGATGCGGAGCGTCGCGGCGATGTCGTCGGCCACAAGCGCGAATTCGGCGGCGGCCTCCTCGCCGATGGTGCCCGCGACCATGACGTCGCGGGTGCGCGCGGTCGGGGGCGGCGCGCATGATGCGGCTGACGCGCTCCCAGCTGACCGCGGGCGTGCAGGCGACGGCTGCGCCCGGCGTTCAGCGACGCCTCGGTGGTGTCGAGCAGATCGGGCCGGTCGCGGATGAAGGCGGTGACGGCGGGATGGAGGCCTTCGCGCACCGCGAAATTGCGCAGCCAGTCCTCGGCGCCGGTCCTGACCCAGAGGTGGATGAGCCGGTCCGACAGCGCCGTGCCCATCTCGTAGGCGACCGCGCCGTCCTCGGCCATGTTGCCGGCGGCCACGATCATCACGCTGTCGGGCAGGCAGGTGCCGGCCGACGCGGCGTTCCTGCAGCAGGCCGTAGACGGTGGGCTGGATGTGCGGCGACGGCGGCGGTCAGCTCGTCGAGGAACAGGATCGCCGGGTGGTCCGGATCGTCGGGCAGATCCTCCGGCCGGTACCAGACCGTGCGCTTCGCGTCGTGGTCGTAATAAGGAAGCCCGCGCAGATCCTGCGGCTCGATGGTCGTCAGACGCAGGTCGAAGAGGCGGGCGCCGATGCGCTCGGCGAGCTGGTGGACGATCTGGGTCTTGCCGACGCCGGGACGGCCGTGGAGCATCCATGACGCGGTGAGCCCGCCGGTCTTCTGGGCATTCCAGCCGGCATGGAGGACCTCGAGCGCCTCGCCGGCCGGGATGGGCGCGACGTTGAGGCTCACGCGCGCGCCTCGCGCGGGCCGTCCGCCGCCTGCGCCTCGGCCATCAGCGCGCTGAGGCGGGCATGGGCCGAGACGCCGCGCGTGTCGAAGGCCACGTCGCGCACGAACACGTTCTCGCGCATGTTGGCGAGGTGCAGGTCGCGCTCGGTCAGGCCCTCGGCGAACAGCCCCTCGACGATGATCGCGCGGTCGGCGGGGTCGAGGTCGAGCAGGGCGGGGCCGGGCGTGTCGGTCTGGACCGAGACGAGCGTCAGGGGCGTCACGCGCGCGAGTTCCGACTGCTCGACGACGAGGTGGAGGAGGCCCGCCCGGTGCGGATGGCGAGCGGCGATCCGGGTTAGCACGGCGGTCGCCCGAAAGCGCAGCAAGTCGAGCGTGCGGCCGGCATCGGCCTCGGTCATCAGGGTCTCGCGCCGGTCCTTGGCCACGCGGAGCACCTTCATCTCGAAAAAGCCGACGACGAACACCATCACGACCGGCGCCTGGGCGATGGGCAGCGCCATGCGCGGCCAGATGAACATGGCCGCGATGAAGGGCGCCAGCGCGGCGGTGAAGCGAAGCAGCTGCGCCTCGAAGAGGATCCGCGCCCAGGTCGCCGCGTCTGCGCCGTGACGGGGAAGCACAGCGATCCGCCCGAGCATGCGCTTGGGGATGCCGCGCGTTTCGAGCGCGGCGGGGTTCCAGACGGTCGCGGGGCTGACGATGAACATGGCGCGGCTCCTGAGGCGGAGATAGGGCGCGGCGCGCGCGCGGTCCAGACGGCGTCAGGCGGAGCGCGCCGCCGTCCGGGTGCGCAGGGCATGCGGCGAGATGCCGTAGCCTGCGCGAAAATGGGCGTAGAATTGGCTGATCGAGGCGAAACCAGACATCTCGGCGACCGCGCTGCTGGCGAGCGGACTCTCGGCGAGCAGCGCGCGGGCCCGGATCAGCCGCATCCGGATGATGAAGCGCTTCATCATCCGGCTGGTGCGCGAGAAGATCGACAGCGCGTAATTCTCGTGCAGACCGGTGACGGCGGTGACTTCGGAATTGGTCATCGGGCCGGTCAGGTTCTCCAGGATGTGGCGGACCATCGCGACCACATGACGGACATGGGCGGCGCCGAGGCCGCGGTCGTCGCTGCGCTCGTTCAGGGGCGGGCTCAGGCGGCCCTCGGGGATCTCGACGGCGGTTCCGTCCAACTCGTAGGTCATGCGCGCGCCGCGCAGCAGGTTGATCTCGACATGGCCGTGCCAATGCGCCGCGTCCATCACGGCGGGTTCGAAGATCCGCATGGCGAGACGGCCGAACGCGCGACTGCGGGCAGAGAAGTGCCGCTCGTGGACCGAGGCCTCGGCCTCCATGACGCTCTCCGCGGGCGTGTGCGGGCGGATCTTGAAAACCCGGAAGAATATGTCGGGTCTCACCATTGCCGTAAAGCCGGCGATTGGCGCGGAAATGAACAGGGTCTGACGGGACCGGCCAACGTCGCGCCTCAAGCCGACCTGAACCGACGGACCGGATCAACCGGCCGCAAATATGATCCCTGGGAGGACCCGAATGAGAAACCTCAACGCACCGCGACCGCCGCGCTACTGCTCGGAGTGTCGGCCACGGCGCTGTCCGCGCAGATCGTGCCGCCGACCGCGCCGCCCGAGCCGCCGGTCTTCGACGCGCAGGGCGAGCCGGTTTTTGTCGACCGTGACGAGATTTAAACCTACCGCGCGCTCGACAGCTATTCGGAGCCGGAATTCGTCAGCGCCTTCGTGGCGACCGGCAAGCTGCCGCCGGTAGCCGAGCGCCTTCCGGTCGAGCCGATGGTCTATTCCGCGGCGAACATGCCCGACGGCATCGGCACTTACGGCGACACCATGCGCCATGTCATCGGCGGCCGGCCCGAGGGCTGGGCCTAAACCGCGGGCAACAGCGAGGGCTGGGGCGGCATCGACATCGGCATGTACGAGTGTCTGACCCGGACCGGGCCGCTTTTCTTGGTCAATTCCGACGATCGGGAGCCGCTGCCAAACCTCGCGAAATCTTGGGATTTGTGCGAGGACGGCATGCAGCTGACGATCAACCTGATATGAGGGCGCGGCCGATCCGCGAGCTCAACCGGAACGCGGATTTCCGCATGGGCGTGACGCAGGCGCTCGACCGCGTGCGGCTGGTCGAGAGCCTCGTCAAAGGCCCGTTCACCGCGCGGTATCCGGGCGAACTCTATTTCGGCACGTCCTATTGCGACAAGGACAGCACGGTCTTCTATCCCTACAGCCTCGAGAGCGCGAAGGCGCATTTCGCGGCGGCCGGGCTCGAGGACACCGACGGCGACGGGTTCCTGAACCATCCGGCGGACGTGATGGGCGGGGCCGACGTGCAGGTGACGCTGCTCCACAACATCGACTACCAGACCGACAAAAACCTCGCCGAGGGCATCGTCGCCATGATGGAAGAGGCCGGCATCCAAGTGGTGCTCAACTCGCTGTCGGGCAACGCCATGGACGCGACGCGCGATTCCGGGCGTTACGACTGGTACGTGCGGCGCAACACGTCGGAGCTGATCACGGTGGTGCAGCGCACGACCGAGCCCGCGCCGACCGGGCCGCGAACCGCCTTCAGCCACATGGCCAACGCGGCGGGGCGAGATGGACCTGATGCCGTTCCAGCAGGAGATGGTGGACACGGTGAACGCGTTCATCGCGACCAACGATTCCGACGAACGCAAGGAGCTGATGAAGACCTATCAGAAGCTCTACACCGAGAACCTCTACGGCATCGGTCTGACGAACTATCCCGGCGCGCTGATCATCAACAAGCGCTTCTCGAACATCCCGCCGGGCGCGCCGATCTTCATGTTCAACTGGGCCGAGGACAACATCATCCGCGAGAGGGTGTTCGTTGCCGCCGACGCCCAGGCCGATCATGAGCCGCATCCGGGCACGCTGCCCGGCGCGCCGGGATCCGACGGTCCCGTGACGGCCGACTGATCGCCAAGGGAGGGGCGGAGCCGCGCGCTCCGCCCCTCCCGCCGTGCTTTCGAAGGACGCGTCATGCTCCGATTTCTCTTCATCCGGCTGCTGCAGGCGATCCCCGTCCTGCTCGCGATGAGCGTGATCACCCTCGTGATCATCCAGGCGCCGCCGGGCGACTGCGCCGACTACATCCGCTCGACGATGATCACCCAGGGCAACGCCTCGGTGACGGCGGCGGATGCAGCGGCCGCCGCGTTTCGCGAGCGGCACGGCCTGAACGATCCGATGGTGGTGCAGTATTTCCGCTGGATCGGCGGCATCCTGACCGGCGGCGATTTCGGGCATTCGTATTTCTGCAACAAGCCGGTCTCGGAGGTGGTCGCCGAGCGTCTGCCGGCCACGATCGCGCTGGCGCTGACCTGCCATTTCCTCGCGTCGCTGTTTGGGATCTCGTTCGGGATCATCGCGGCGACCCGGCAATACAGCTTGACCGACACGATGCTGAGTTTCGTTTCTGGGCATGACCATCCCGCGATTTCTTCTGGCGCTGATCATCCTCTACGTGCTGGCCTTCAAGCTGAACGTGCAGGAACTCGGGAGTTTCTATTCGTCGCGCTTCGGCGAACAGCCCTATTGGCCAAGATGGTTCGATTTCAACTGGGCCAAGCTGTGGAACCTGATCCAGCATGTCTGGCCGGTGATCTTCATCGCGACGCTGGGCGGGCTGGCCCACAACATGCGGGTCATGCGCGCGAACCTGCCCGACACGCTCAACGCGCAGTATGTCGAGACCGCGCGCGCCAAGGGCCTGCCTAAGCGCACCGTCATCATGCGCCACGCGGTGCCGAACGCGCTGCATCCGCTGGTCGCCTATCAGGGCGTGATCCTGCCCTACATGCTGACCGGCGAGATCGAGGTGGCGATCGTGTTCTCGCTCGCCACGGTCGGCCCCGCGATCGTGAGCTCGATGGGCATCGGTGACGTTTATATCACGGCGACGCTGCTTCTGGTTCTGGGTGCCACGCTGATCGTCGGCGACATCCTGTCGGACCTGCTTCTGGTGGTGCTCGATCCGCGCATCCGGGTGGGAACGGGCGCGTGACCGTCGACACCGATCCGTTCGCCGAAGGCGTCGACACGCGGATTTCCACCGTGGCGAACGAGAGCCAGAGCTATCCGAGCCTGGTCTGGCGGCGATTCCGGCGGTCGATCCCGGGAATGCTCGGGCTGACGCTGGCGGCGATGCTGCTGATCGTGTCTCTCTTTGCCAATTTCTTCGCGCCGGTGGACTCCAAATCGCCCAATGTCGGCTTCGCGCCGCCCGACATGATCAGCTGGTACGTTCCCGGGGACGGGCCGGAGGCGGGATGGCGTCTGCTGCAGGTTGTGTTTCCGATCGTCGAGAGCGACGAACTCGACCCCGCGACCCAACAGCCCCTGACCGGGCCGGATTACGACAATCCCCGCGCGCTGCGGTTTTTCGCGAAGGGGTGGGAATATACGTTTCTGGGCATCCCCATGAACCGGCATTTCATCGGGACGTCGGACGGCTCGCCGCTGCACGTGCTCGGCGCCGACAAGCTCGGGCGCGACATCTTCTCGCGCGGGATCGTCGGCAGCCGGATCTCGTTGGCGCTCGCGCTGACCTCGATCACTCTCATCACGATGGTCGGAACGCTTCTGGGCATCACGTCGGGCTATATCGGCGGCGCTTTCGACAGCTGGTTCCAGCGTTTCGTCGAGGTGATCCTCGCGTTTCCGCAACTGCCGTTCCATCTGGCGCTCGCCTCGCTCATTCCGGTGACGGCGCCCTCGGCGCTGTTCCTGACCTTCGTGGTGCCGGTGATCGTCGGTCTCGGCTGGGCGCAGCTCAGCCGAGAGGTCCGCTCCAAGTCGATGGCGCTCCGCCAGGTCGACTACGTCAAGGCGGCCATGGCGGTGAGCGCGAGCGACGGTCGGATCATCACGCGGCACATCCTGCCCAACGTGATGAGCCACTTGATCGTCGCGGACACGCTCGGGATCCCGACCATCGTGCTTCTGGAAAGTTTTCTCGGCTTCCTCGGCTTCGCCGTGAAGCCGCCGCTGATCTCCTGGGGCCTGATGCTCCAGGACGCGGGCACGTTCTCGGTGATCGGGTCCTACCCCTGGATCCTGTCACCCGTCGGCTTCGTGCTCCTGACCGTGTTCGCGTTCAACGCGCTGGGCGACGGCCTGCGCGACGCGATCGATCCGTATTTTGGGGGGCTTCCATGGACGCAAGCCCCTTACCGGATGTGTTGATGAACGCACGGCGGTGCATGCTCGACCATGCTTCGGGCAATGACCGCTTCGAGCCCTTCTGCGACGTTCGTTGATGGCGCGACATCTGTTGCGATAGGCGGGACCGGGGCATTCGCTGCGAAAGAGGTGAGTGTCCGGATTGTTGATCTGAAAGAATACTGCCGTGGTTGTTATTCTGAGCAAACTGCGATCATCTTATGTCGAAGCAAATAACTTCGCGTCACCAGGTCCTGCGGCAAAAACGCTGCGTGCGGCGGCGAGTGGAAAGGATCTCTTTCGTGAGCAGACTGTCGCATTCCGAAGTCCACATGGTTCATCGCATCGGCTGGCTGCGTGCGGCGGTGCTGGGGGCCAACGACGGCCTCGTCTCGACGGCGAGCCTCGTGGTCGGTGTTGCTGCTGCGGGTTCCGGGCGCCCCGAGATCCTTATCGCCGGTCTTGCCGGCCTTGTCGCGGGTGCGATGTCGATGGCGGCGGGGGAGTATGTCTCCGTCAGTTCGCAGACCGATGCGGAGCACGCCGATATCGAGCGCGAGACCAGGGAGTTGAAGGAGACGCCCGAAGCCGAGCTCGACGAACTGACGCGCATTTATGTCCGGCGCGGGCTCGACGAAGGTCTGGCCCGTCAGGTCGCGGTCCAGCTCACGGAGAGGGACGCCCTTGCTGCCCATTCGCGCGACGAACTGGGCATCTCGGAGACGGTGACCGCGCATCCGGTTCAGGCCGCCTTGGTGTCAGCGGCAACTTTCGCTGTCGGAGCCGTCGTGCCGCTGATCATCGCAGTGCTCGCGCCCGCCGCCCAGATCACGCTGATCGTCGCGATCACGACGCTGGTCGCGCTTGCCGTGCTCGGCGGCCTTGGGGCATCGGCTGGAGGCGCGGGCATCGTCAAGGGCGCCATCCGCGTGACCTTCTGGGGCGCGATGGCCATGGCGGCGACCGCCGCCGTGGGTATGATCTTCGGCGTTGCGGCTTGACCGCAACCGGCACAGGAATTCTCGGCCAAATGCTCTTCTGGGAATCCTCTCGCCCTGCTGGACCCGGGGAATGAGCAGCCTGCTTCCCTCGATCGCTTCGCTGGGTCTCTGGGGCTATTGGGTCATCGGCCTGCTGGTGTTCGGCGAGGCGTTTGTCCTGACCAGCATATTTTCCCCTGGCACGGTCGTCGTCGTCCTGGGCGGAGCTCTGGCCGCGCAGGGGCTCTACGATATCTTCGACATGATGTGGTTCGTCGCGATCGGCACCATCCTCGGGTCGCAGGCGAGTTTTTGGATGGGGACCAAGGGGGAAGCGCTGCTCGGCGAAAGCAACCGCGTCCTGTCCTCGGCACATCTTGAACGTGGTCAGCGATTCTTTGCGAAATATGGAGGCGCCAGCATCGTGATCGGCCACTTTCTTGGTCCCTTGCGTCCGATCGCGCCGGTTGTCGCCGGTCTTTCAGGGATGGGTGGCCGCCGGTTCCTGCTGTGGAACATCGCCGGGGGAGCGACCTACGCGATCGCCTTGGTCAGTATGGGCTACTTCTTCGGTGCGGCCTTCAACGTTTTCTCGCCGACGACCACACGCGTGGGCCTGTTCGCAGGTGCGGTCCTCGCGATCCTGGCACTCCTGTGGTTCCTGATCTCGCGGCTCCGGCGGGGATGGCCCTTTGCCGTATCCGTCTTGCGTTCGGCCGGAACGGCGATCCGGGACAATCCCGAAGTCCGTTCCCTGATTGCACGCCACCCGAAGCTTTCTCGATTTCTCGCCGCCAGGGTTTCGACGGAAACGTTTCGGGGTCTGCCTGCGACGCTGCTCGGGCTGACATTCCTTTATTTTATCGGCCTCTACGCCGAGCTGGCGCTGGAGGTCGTGGGTCGCGGGCCGATCGTCGAAGCGGATACCCGTCTTTCAAATCTACTTTATGCATTCCGTGACGACACATTGGTCGGACTATTCACCATCCTGACCGGAATGGGCCAATGGCGCGCCATCGGGATCATGGCGCTCGCCGCGACCGCCCTGATGTGGGTCTGGGATCGGCGCGCCTATATCCCGGCTCTCTGGCTTGTGCTGGCAGGCAACACGATCTCCATCACGATACTCAAGCTCGTATTTGCCCGCGCCAGATCGGACTTCGCCGTCTATGCGGAGAGCAGCTATTCGTTCCCAAGCGGACACAGTGCGGCCATCGCCGCTTTCTGCATCTTCGTGACTTACGTTCTTGTCCGCGAACGTATCGGGCGCGACATCCTCTGGGTGCTGCTCTGCGCCAGTCTCGTCTTCCTGGTGGGGCTGAGCCGCCTATATCTCGACGAACACTTCCTGAGCGACGTTCTGAATGGTTATGTCGTCGGTGTGCTCTGGGCGATTACAGGCATCTTCGCGGCCGAGCATTGGGGGCGCACCAGCCGCCCTGAAGCCGGAACATCCCCCGGAAGCGATCGACTGCGCTGGGTCAGCGCCGGTATCGTGGCGATCTCCGCTGCGGCCCTGTATCTGATCGTGACGGACTATGCCCAAACTCTTCGGTTGGTGCCGCCGAGAGCTGAGATACCTCTCGAGGGTCCGGTTGAGCAGGCCCTGAAGGACGGTGTGCTGCCAGCCCGCACGGAAAGCATCATCGGAACACTCCAGGAACCCGTCAGCATCATCCTCCATGCGCCAGATGACACATCCCTGCCGGACATCATGATCGCGGCCGGGTGGCAGCTATCGGACCCGCCCACGATCCGGACGCTATCGCGGGCGGCCATGGCGGCATGGCTGGACCGGCCCTACGCGACGGCACCGATCACACCGATCTTCTGGAATGGCTGGCCACAGGATTTCGCGTTTGAACGATCCGTTCCGGCCGAAGGCCTTCGTCAGCGTCATCACGCCCGTTTCTGGCGGGTGCCGTCCCATGATGGGGGCGGGCATCAGACATATGTCGGCACGGCGAGCTTCGACACGGGGATAAAGTGGGGACTCACGCATCGCATCGCGCCAGACGTCGATGCCGAGCGTGATCTTCTCGCAGGCGACCTCCTGCGCACCGGAAGGGTTCGGCAAGACGGGTGGGCGGAACTGGTCGCACCTTTGCTTGGGCAGAATGTCGTCGGCGATCCGTTTTTCACGGATGGCCGGGCGGTGATCCTATCTACTGCCGAGCCAGGGAGCGATACAGAGAAAAATCGCTAATCCTCCAAAGGTTTGGCACCGCCTGATCGCGGCCGTGATCGATCCATCATCACCGTTTCTGGCGACTATCGACCTGAAAAAAATTTCAACGGGAAACCAATCCCCACCAGCAGTCGCTATACTCGCGATCGATCCGCGGTTGAAAGCGCCCCAGTTCCAATCCGGACATTCCGGATCCGGAGGTCGAGTGTCCAAGTTGGGCCGGTCGCGACGGCTGAGGCAACCAGGGCGAAGGGCCGGAAAGTCCGCACAGCAGCCATCCCAGAACTAAACGCCCTCGCAGATTTCTGCGAGGGCGTTCGCCTGTTGAAAGGCCTGTCGCAGCGGGTGCCCTGCCCGGCGCATCAACACATCTGGTAAGGAGCTTGCCATGGACGGACCCGCCCCGGTGATCGATGCGCGCAATGTCGGCGTCACATTCAAAGTCGATGGCGGCCATGTGGAGGTCGTGCGCGACGTGTCGTTCCGCCTCTATCCCGGCCAGACCAGCGCGCTTGTCGGCGAGAGCGGATCCGGCAAGTCGGTGACGGCGCGGGCGGTGATGCGGCTTCTGTCGAAGCGCGCGCGGGTGAAGGACGAGACGCGCATCAATTATGGCAACAGGGACATGGCGTATCTGTCGCTGAATGAGATGCGGCGGCTGCGCGGCAACCGCATCTCGATGATCTACCAGGAGCCGATGTCCTCGCTCAATCCGGCCTACTCGGTCGGCGCGCAGATCTGCGAGGTTCTGATGCTGCATCAGAAGATGAACCGGAAGGCTGCGACCGCAAGTGCGGTGCAACTGCTGGACGAGGTGCGGTTTCCCGTTCCGAAATCCCGCGTGAACAGATATCCGCACCTGCTTTCGGACGGCCAGCGGCAGCGGGTGATGATCGCGATGGCGCTCGCCAACCGCCCCGACGTGCTGATCGCCGACGAGCCGACCAGCGCGCTCGACCCAAGCGTCCAGGCGCAGATCATCGAGCTTCTGCGCAAGCTTCAGCGCGAGAAGGGGTTGAGCTATCTTTTCATCAGCCATGACCTCAAGGTGGCGCGCGCGCTCTGCCACCGCGTCATGGTCATGCAGAACGGCAAGGTCGTCGAGCAGGGGCCGGTCAAGGACGTGCTCGTCGACCCACAGACGGACTACACAAGGCGGCTCGTCCGCGCAGTATTCGAGATAGCGACATGACAACGATCACCTTCATCGGCGCGGGCAGCACCGTGTTCACCCGCAACATCGCAGGCGACATCCTGAGCCGCGAAGCGCTTTCCGGCGCCACGATCCGGCTGATGGACATCGACCCCAAACGCCTCGCCGAAAGCGAGGCGGTGGTGGGGAGGATGGTGCGCGTCCTCGACGTCCCGGCCAGCGTCGAGACGCATGACAATCAGCGCAGGGCGCTCGACGGCGCGGATTTCGTCGTCGTCTGCTTTCAGATCGGCGGCTACGATCCCTGCACGATCACCGATTTCGAAGTGCCCAAACGCTTCGGTCTGCGCCAGACCATCGCCGACACGCTCGGCGTCGGCGGCATCATGCGAGGCCTGCGGACCGTCCCGCATCTCTGGTCGATCTGCGAGGACATGCTCGAGGTCTGCCCGGACGCGATCATGCTGCAATACGTCAACCCGATGGCGATCAACACCTGGGCGATCGGCGCGAAGTACCCCGCGATAGCCCAGGTCGGCCTCTGCCATTCGGTTCAGGGAACGGCGGCGGAACTGGCGGAGGATCTCGACGTGCCTGTGGACGAGCTGCGTTACCGGGCGGCCGGGATCAACCACATGGCGTTCTATCTGAATTTCGAGCGCCGGATGCCGGACGGGACGCATGTCGATCTCTATCCCGAGCTCAAGCGCGGTTACGCGGAGGGCCGGTTTCCGAAAGGTCCGAACCACAATCCGCGCTGTCCGAACAAGGTCCGCTACGAGATGCTGTCGCGGCTGGGCTATTTCGTCACCGAGAGCAGCGAGCATTTCGCCGAATACACGCCGTATTTCATCAAGCGCGACCGTCCGGACCTGATCGAGCGCTACGGCATTCCGCTAGACGAATACCCCAAGCGCTGCGTCGAGCAGGTTGAGCACTGGGAAAAGGAGGCGGCGCGCCTCCAGGGCGACAACGAACTGAGCGTGACGCCGAGCCGGGAATACGCCGCCACGATCATGAACGCGGTCCGGACCGGCGAGCCGGCGGTGATCTACGGCAACATCCGTAACGCGGCCTACATCCCGCAATTGCCCGAAGGCTGCGCCGTCGAGGTGCCGGTTCTGGTCGACGCCAACGGACTTCAGCCGACAATCGTGCGGGACATCCCCCCGCAGCTGATCGCGCTGATGCGCACCAACGTCAACGTCCAGGACCTGACTGTGGCCGCGCTGATGACCGGCGACCGGAGCCACATCTATCACGCTGCGATGCTCGACCCGCACACCTCCGCCGAGCTCGATCTCGACCAGATCTGGTCGTTGGTGGACGCTCTTCTGGAGGCGCATGACGAATGGCTGCCGGAGTTCGCGCGTCCCGGGGTTCGGCGCGCGTCATGAGCGGATGGCCCGCCAGCATCGTGATCGTCGGCGGCGGCTCCGCCGGCTGGCTGGCCGCGCTGATTCTCGGCGACGTGGCGAAGGCGAAGCGGCGGAAGGTCCCCTGCGCGATCACGCTCGTGGAGAGCGGCCGCATCGGCACCATCGGTGTGGGCGAGGGCACGACGGCGGTATTCCGCCAGATGCTCCGCCATCTCGGGATCGACGAGATGGAGTTCCTGCGCGGGACCGGCGCCACGATCAAATACGGCATCCGGCACCGGGACTGGCGCAGGCTCGGCCACTCCTATGACGGCCCGATCGACGATCCGGGGCAGGTGGCGGGGCCGGGCCTCGACACCTACGCGGTCGCGAGCGGGCGACCCGTGGGGGCCGCGCAACTCTTCCAGCATCTGATCGACCGCAGGAAGGCCCCCTTCGCGCGGCAGGGCGGCCGGCTGGTGCCGGCTGGGCCGTTCCATCATGCCTATCATTTCGACCAGGCGCTTGGCCGGCGCGTTCCTGCGCGGCAAGGCCGAAGGCGTCACGGTGATCGACGACCAGGTGACCGGCGTCGAGACGGCGGATGGCCGCATCGCGCGGATCGTGCTGGAGAGCGGCCGGAAGGTGGAGGGGGATTTCTTCCTCGACTGCTCCGGCTTCCGTCGCGCGCTGATCGGCGAGCTCGGCGCGGAATGGGTCAGCTATGGCGAAGTCCTGCCGGTCAACCGCGCGATGCCGTTCTGGATCGATCTCGAACCCGGAGAGGAGATCGCGCCGGTCACATTGGCCCGCGCGATGAAGTCCGGCTGGATGTGGCGCATACCGACGCGCGAGCGGTATGGCTGTGGCTATGTCTATTCCGACGCGCACACGACGCCGGACGAGGCCAAGGCCGAAATCGAAGCGGCGCTGGGTCACGTCATCGAACCGCGTAACGACATCAGGATCGAAGCGGGCCGCCTGCGCGAAACCTGGATCGGCAATTGCGTCGCGGTGGGGCTGGCCTCGTCGTTTCTCGAGCCGCTGGAAGCGACGTCGATCCACGGCAAGGTGGTTCAGCTGATGCTGCTGTCGCGGCTCATCGCCGATCCGAAGGGCAAGGCGCGCCACAACGCCACCCACGCGCGCCAGGTCGACGATTTCCGCGAGTTCATCCGGCTCCACTACGTGTGCGCAGCGGCGCGACACGGCGTTCTGGACCGACGTGGCGGCGAGCCAACCGCCGGCGGTGCTCGACCGTGTCGAACGCTGGCGCCAACGTATGCCGCGCCGCGCGGATTTCACGCCGTTCCCGCTGAACCTGCCGCATGTCGAGGAACAGCTCCACATCCCGGTTCTGGACGGGCTCGGCCTTCTCGACCGGTCCTGAGCCAAGGCGGCGCTCGCGACCGACCCCAAGGCGCGGGCGCGGCTGCGCAAGCTGCACGCCGATCTCGTCTCCGAATACACCCGCGCCGCGGTGAAATGCCTGCCGCACCGGGCCTTCCTCGAATCCCTCATCCAGGAGCAGGCCGCGTGAAAACCTTCAAGATCTGCACCATCGGCGCCGGTAGCGTCGGGTTTACCAAGAAGCTCTGCGCCGACATGCTCAAGGTACCGGAATTCGCCGATATCGAAATCGCGCTGACAGACATCAACCCGCACAACCTCGAAATGATCGAGAGGATCATCCGCCGCATGGTCGAGGCCAACGGCCTGCCCGCCCGCGTCACCGCCACGACCGACCGCCGCGAGGCCCTGACCGGCGCGCGCTACGTGATGAACTGTGTCCGGATCGGCGGGCTGGAGGCCTTCGCCGACGACATTCGAATCCCTCTGAAATACGGCGTCGACCTATGCGTCGGGGACACGATCTGCGCTGGCGGCATCCTCTACGGCCAGCGCTGCATCGCGGCGATGATGGACTTCGCGCGCGACATCCGCGAGGTCTGCGAGACCGACGCGCTGCTGCTCAACTACGCCAACCCGATGGCGATGATGACCTGGGCGATGCTCGATTTCGGCCATGTCCGCACGGTCGGTCTCTGCCACGGCGCCCAGAACGGCCACCACCAGATCGCCCGCGCGCTGGGCGTGCCGATGGAGGAGGTCGATATCGTCTGCTCCGGCATCAACCATCAGACCTGGTATCTCGACATCCGGCATCGGGGTCGGAAGATCTCCACCGAGGAATTGATCGCCGCGTTCGAGGCGCATCCGGTCTTCTCGCGCCAGGAGAAGGTGCCGATCGACGTGCTCAAACGCTTCGCGTTCTATTCGACCGAAAGCAACGGCCATCTGTCGGGATACCTGCCCTGGTACCGCAAGCGCCCGGAAGCGATCGGCGACCGGATCAGCAGGGACGAATGGATCCACGGCGAGACCGGCGGCTACCTGCGCCACAGCACCGAGAACCGCAACTGGTTTGAGGAGGATTACCCAAAACTCCTCGAAGACGCCGGCGCTCCGCTTGACGGGCCACGCACCGACGAGCACGCGAGCTGGATCCTCGAGGCGCTGGAGACCGGCCGGGTCTATCGCGGCGACCTGCCGGGCGTCGGTCGACGTGCAGCGCATGAGCGTGCGCGCGGCGATGACCGGCGACATCGACTTGCTCAAACAGGCGGTGCTGCACGATCCGCTCACAGGCGCGATCTGCACGCCCGACGAGGTCTGGCAGATGGTAGACGAGATGCTGGTCGCCCAGGCGCAATGGCTGCCGCAATACGCCGACGCCATCCCGGCCGCCGCCGAACGGATGAAATCGCCCAAAGTCGCCACGCGGGACTGGTCCGGCGCCGCGCGTCTCGACGTCCGTTCGGTGGCGCAACTGCGCGAGGTCAAGCGCGCGCCGGTCTCGGAAGGTAACGGGTTGGGCACGCGCGTCATGGGCTGAGCCGGTCGCGGGGGTCGCCCGACGCCGGCCGTTCGCATCACTTCACGTTTTGGCAGCCACCGTCGACCGGCGGAGGCCTCCCGGACGCGTTCCGGGAGGCCTCCAGCTCCGTCTCAGGCGGCTTTCGCGGCGCGCATCCGCTTGCGGATGTAGCTGAACAGCGGCAGGAGGATCAGGATGATCGCGATGATCGTGATCGGTCCGGCGATGGGCCGGTTGAGGAAGATCATCGGATCGCCGGACGACAGCAGCAGCGACTGGCGCAGCGTCGGCTCCGCGATGGGCCCCAGCACGATGGCGAGCACCGCCGGCGCCAGCGGATAGTCGAACTTGCGCAGGAAGAACGCGCTCAGCCCGAAGCCCAGCATCAGCCAGACGTCGTGCATGTCGCGCGTCGCGGCGTATCCGCCCACCACCGAGAGGACGAAGATCATCGGCGCGAGGATGGTGAACGGCATCCGCAGCATCCAGATGAAGAGCGGAATGAAGCTGAGGTTGATCACCAGCGCGAAGAAGTTCGAGACGTAAAACGATCCGATCAGGCCCCAGACGAATTCCGGCTGGTCGGTGAACAGACGCGGGCCGGGGGTCAGACCCCAGATCACCATGCCGCCGAGCAGGATCGCGGTGGTGGGCGAGCCCGGAATGCCGAGCGTCAGCATCGGCAGCATCGAACCGGTGGAGGCGGAGTTGTTCGCGGCTTCGGGGGCCGCGACGCCACCCGGATGGCCCTTGCCGAATTCGGAAGGATTCCGCGAGACCATCTTGGAGACGCCGTAGGCCATCAGCGAGCCGGGCGTGGCGCCCGCCGCCGGCAGGATGCCCACGAAAAAGCCGAGGAACGAGCCGATCGTCGTGCCCTTCCAGCCGCGCTTCATGCCCTCTTTGGAATCCGAGATGATCCCCTTGAGGGACATTTTGGCTTCCGAGGAACTGATTTTCCCGCGAGTCGAGTCCAGCGTCCAGAGCATCTCGCCGATGCCGTAGACGCCGATGGCGAGCACGAGGAAGTTGATGCCGTGCAGGAACCCGGAGATGTCGAAGAACACCAGACGCGGCGCGCCCGAGATCTGGTCGAAACCGACCGCCGCGAAGACGAGGCCAAGACAGATCGACAGGATGGTCTTGGGAATGTCGTCGCCGCCGAGCCCCACGAAGGTCGCGAAAGCCAGCAGCATCAGCGCGAAGATCTCCGGCGGCCCGAAACTGAGCGCGACCGAGGCGAGAACCGGCGCGAAGGCTGTGAACAGAAGGATCGAGACCGTGCCGCCGATGAACGAGGCCAGGGCCGCCGTCACGAGCGCGAGGCTCGCCCGACCCTGGAGCGCCAGCGGCCGTCCGTCGAAGGTCGTCGCCACCGCCGTCGAGGCGCCGGGGATGCCGAGCGTGATAGAACTGATCGCGCCGCCATACATCGCGCCGTAATAGATCGCCGCGAGGAAGATGATCGCCGAGGCCGGCGGCACGAGGAACGTGATCGGCAGCAGGATCGCGACGCCGTTGACCGAGCCGAGACCCGGCATCGCGCCGATGAAGAGACCGAGCGTCACGCCGAGGATGATCAGCGCGAGGTTCAGTGGCTGGACGGCGTCCACGAACCCGCCGGCGAGAAGATGGAGGATGTCCATGGCTGTTTGTCTTCCCCGAACCGGTCAGTAGATGATTTCGTAGAGCACGTTGAAGAACGGCTCAGTGAAGCTCAGGCCCTTGGGCATGGTGATGCGCATCAGGCCTTCGAAGAAAAAGAAGAAGATCACCGGGGTCGCGATCGACAGCAGCGCCGCGAGCCAGAGTTTGTGGCGTCCCAGAAACCAGATGTAATAGAACAGGAACAGCGCCATCGCGCCGTAGATCGAGATGATCCCGGTCAGCGCGATGAAGCCGAAAAGCCCGCCGCCGACCTGGAGGAACATCTTGCGCCCCTCCGCGTCGAGCACCGGCTCGGAGGATCGCGACGCGGGCGATGTGCCGCGATACCAGTTGATGGCGATCAGCACCGTGCAGACCAGCATGATCCCCGACAGCCAGAACGGCCAGGCCCCGCCTCCGGGGCCTGTGCCTGACACGTATCCGATGTTCAGCTCCGTGCTCTTCCACATCATGTAGATGGAAAGGAGGGCGAGGACGCCCGCGGTCACGATTTCTCCCAGACGCATCTCGCCCTCCCCCTGTCGGTGCCGAACCGGTTCTGTTGTCGCTCTTACTGCTCCATCTCGGCGAGCAGTTCCCTGTGCCGCTCGATCTGGACCTGCCAGTAGGCGGTCTGCTCCTCGGCCGTTCATCCAGAGCGGCGAAAGGCTCTCGGATTCCATGTAACCCTGCCATTCCGGCGTGTTGTAGATCGTCTCGAACAGACCCTGGTAATACGCGGCGGCCTCCGGCGACTGTCCCGGCGCGCCGACGACGGCCCGCTGGTTGTAGTAGCTGAAGTCCTCGCCGTGCTCCTTGACGGTCGGCACGTCCGGAAACGCCGGAAGCCGCTCGTCCGAGAACGCGATCAGCGGGACCACGTCGCCGGCCTCGAAGAAGCCCTTGGCCTCGGCGGGGTTGTTGACGCTCGCCATGATCTGCTGACCGGCGAGGTCCTTGGCCACCGCGCCGCCGCCGTCATAGGGGATGTACTTGATGTCGAGGTCGTAGGCGTTCTCCATGAACTGGATCACCAGGCTGTCCTCCTGCCCGGTTCCGGTCCCGCCCATGACGTATTCGCCGCCCATGCCGCGCACCGTTTCGAGCCACTGGTCGAAGTCGGTGATGCCGCTGTCCTTGTGGACCCAGAGCACGAACGGATCGACGCCCATCATCGCGACCGGCGTGAAGGTCGAGACGTCGATGCCGAGATTCTCCTGACGCAGCGGCGTCGTGAAGAACGAGTTGAGCGTCACCAGGATGGTGTGGTCCGGATCGTTGGTGCCGTTGAGCGCGATCAGCGCCTCGGCGCCCGAGCCGCCGCCCTTGTTGTTCGGGACGAGCGGGCGGTTGGTGAGATCCTCCTTCTCGGCGACAGATTGCAGGAAGCGCGCGATCTGGTCCGCGCCGCCGCCGGCGCCGGCCATGATCACGAAGTCGATGGGCTTGGTCGGCTGCCAGTCCTGGGCCTGCGCCGTTCCGGTGAAAGCAGTGAGCGCGAAGGCGGCGCCTCCGAGCAGTCCGAGCATTCCGCGTTTGGTAGATTTCATTCCGTATCCTCCTTGGGTTGGTCTTGAAGGCTCCCGGATCGGCGTTCTGCCGCGCCGTTATCGGTCGCCCGGTTCAGTCTGTCGTGGTCACGATCCCGTCATCTGGCGTTGATCCGCAACTCGTCAATCCGGCGTCTCAATGGCTCAGCAGGACGGGGATTTCGGCCCCGTCGACGATCTGCTGGGTGTTGCCGCCGAACACTGTCTCGCGCTCGTGGCTGTCGCCGTAGGCGCCCATCACCAGCATGTCGGCCCCGAGGCCCATGCTCGTCTTGAGAAGCTCGACGCCGATCTTGCTCTTGGCCTTGAAGGGGACGATCTCCGGCGCGATCCCGTGCATCGCGAGATAGGCCGTGAGGTCCTCGACACTGGTGCCGGGCCCCGAATCCGCGCCGTTCGTGAGCACCCAGACCGCGTCGGCGCTCATCAGGGCGTTGCGACCCTGCGCCAACGCGCGGGCGGCCTCGGCGCTGCCGTTCCAGGCCAGCGCGATGCGCGCGCCGAGCACCTTCGGAGGGGTCTGCGTCGGCGGACACATCAGCACCGGGCGCCCCGACTGGAAGAGCGCCGCCTTCAACGTGTTCTTGCCGAGGTTGCGGTCCCGGTCCGGCCGCGCGACCGCGATTATATCCGAAAGCCGGCCGTGGCGTTTGATGACGTCGACCTGGCGGCCGGCCTCCTCGACGAAGGTCACGGTCGGCCGCGCGCCCGGATTGCTGTCGCCGAAATCGAGATCGAGCGACCGCGCCAAGGCCTCGAGCTCCGCGCGAAGCCCCGCCTCCTCCTGGTCGGCGACCTCGTAGGATTGCTTGATCAGCTGCTTGCGCAGGAATTCGGGGATCGCGACCCCGTAGGGCATCAGATCCTCGGGCCGCGGCCGGCAATGCACGATCTCGATATGCGCGCCGTGACGATGGGCGAGGGCCGCCGCGTGCGCGAGCACGTTGTCGCCCTTGCCGTCGCCCCGGACCGGAACCAGAATTTTGCGGATCACGCTGCCAACTCCTCAGAAAAGACCGTCGATCAGGCCGTCCTCGTTCATGCGTATATTCTCGGCGCTGGGCACGCGGGGCAAGCCCGGCATCGTCATGATCTCGCCGCAGATCACCACGACGAAGCCCGCGCCCGCCGACAGGCGCACCTCGCGCACGGGCAGGGAGTGCCCGCGCGGGGCGCCGCGCCGCTCAGGGTCGGTGGTGAAGGAATACTGCGTCTTGGCGACGCAGATCGGCAGATGGCCGTAGCCGTCCGCTTCCCATTGCCTGAGCTGGTCGCGGATCTTGCCGTCCGCCAGCACCTCGTCGGCGCGGTAGATGTTCTTGGCGATCGTCTCGATCTTCGCGAAGAGCGGCATGTCGTCGGGATAGATCGGCTTGAAATCCGCCGTGCCGCCCTCGACCAGTTCCACGACCTTGTGCGCGAGATCGGCTATGCCGGCAGAGCCCTTCGCCCAATGCTTGCACAGGATCGCCTCCGAGCCCTGGGACGCGACGAATTCCTTGATCGCCTCGACCTCCGCGTCGGTGTCGGTGACGAAATGGTTGATCGCCACCACCGCCGGCACGCCGAAGCTTTTGACGTTCTCGATGTGCTGGCCGAGATTGGCGCAGCCTTTTTTCACCGCGTCGACGTTCTCGGTCCCGAGCGCGTCCTTCTTGACGCCGCCGTTCATCTTCATCGCGCGCACGGTGGCGACGATCACCACCGCCTCGGGTTTGAGGCCCGCCTTGCGGCATTTGATGTCGAAGAACTTCTCCGCGCCGAGATCGGCGCCGAAGCCCGCCTCGGTCACCACGTAATCCGCGAGCTTGAGCGCCGTGGTCGTCGCGACCACCGAGTTGCAGCCATGCGCGATGTTGGCGAACGGGCCGCCATGCACGAAGGCCGGATTGTTCTCCAGCGTCTGCACCAGGTTCGGCTGCATCGCCTGCGCGAGCAGAACGGTCATCGCGCCGTCGGCCTTGATGTCGCGGGCGTAGACCGCCGTGCGGTCGCGGCGATAGGCCACGATGATGTCGCCGAGCCGTTTCTCCAGATCCTTCAGGTCCTTGGCGAGGCAGAGGATCGCCATGACCTCGGAGGCCACGGTGATGTCGAAACCGGACTCGCGCGGAAAGCCGTTGGCGACGCCGCCCAGGTTGATCACGTTCTGGCGCAGCGCCCGGTCGTTCATGTCCATGACGCGGCGGTAGGGAATGCGGCGGATGTCGATGTCGAGCGCGTTGCCCCAGTAGATGTGGTTGTCGAGCATCGCGGCCAGCAGGTTGTGCGCCGACGTGATCGCGTGGAAATCGCCGGTGAAATGGAGGTTCATGTCCTCCATCGGCACGACCTGGGCGTAACCGCCGCCGGCGGCTCCGCCCTTCATGCCGAAGTTCGGCCCGAGCGAGGCCTCGCGGATGCAGATCGCGGCCTTCTTGCCGATGGCGTTCAGGCCGTCGCCCAGACCCACCGTCGTCGTGGTCTTGCCCTCGCCGGCGGGCGTCGGGTTGATCGCGGTCACCAGAACCAGATGCCCGTTCGGACGGCCCTCCAGCGACTTGATGAACTCCTCGGAGACCTTCGCCTTGTCGTGCCCGAAGGGCAGCAGGTGCTCGGTCGGGATGCCGAGCTTCGCGCCGATCTCCTGGATCGGCTTCTTGTCGGCTTTGCGGGCGATTTCGATGTCGGACATGGGCGTCTTCCTATCCTGGAAACTTCTGGTTCAGGTGCCGAGAGTTGCTTTGGCTTCAAGGCCGACCGAAGCCGCCCAGTCCGCCGCGCTCATTTTCGCGCCGCCCTCGGGGCGGACGCGTTCGATACGGATGCGGCCGCCGATGCACTGCACCGTCACGCCGGCCTCGGACACCTCCATGACCCGCCCCGAGACGCCGTCGCCCGGCACCCGTGCGCAATCGAAGATGTCGAGTTTCGCGTCGCCGAACTCGGTCCATGCGCCGGGCGCGGGATTGGTCCCCCGGATCAGGTCGTAGACCTGCCCGACCGGCCGGTGCCAGTCGATATGAGCGTGCTTTTTCGTGCAGCGCCGCTCGTAGGTGGCGAGGCTCTCGTCCTGTTCCTTGTGCGGCGGATTTCCGTCCCGGTAGAGATCGACGACCTGGAGCACCGAGTCGACGGCCGCCGGGTAGATCTTCTTGAAATAGAGGTCGATCACCGTGTCGTCGGGACCGATCGGGCATTCCCAATCCAGCAGGATGTCGCCCTCGTCGAGCCCGTCGGACGGGTAGAACCAGCAGAACCCGGATTTCTCGCTGCCCATGATGATCGGCCAGTTCACCGCCGACGGCCCCCGATGGAGCGGCAGAAGCGACGGGTGGAAGCAGATCGAGCCGTGCGTGGGCGTGTCGCGCGCCGCCTCCGGCACGAACACGTTGACGAAGGCCATGATCATCAGATCCGCCTTGAACGCGGCCAGCTCGTCGATCGTCGCCTGATCCTTGAAATCCGCCGGCTGAAGGACCGGCAAACCCTTCTCCAGCGCGAATTCCTTGATCGGATCGGCCGGTTTCCCGTCGCGGTCAGGCTCGCAATAGACCGCGACGACCTCGTCGGTCCCGGCGTCGAGCAGCTTGGCAAGGGCGTCCTTGCCGAAAGCCTGCTGTCCCATGACTATCAGGCGCATGCGTCTTCCCCCTAGATCGGGTGGAGCCTTTTGGCAGGCTCCATCCCGTTGGTCCGTCTCCGTCGCGCCGCGGATTACTCCGCGGCGATGGTTTTCGGCTGTCCGACCGCTCCGGACTTGACCACGCGGTCCACATCCTCGGCGGAATAGCCCAGCACCTGCGCCAGGATCTCCGTCGTGTGCTCACCCAGAAGCGGCGACCGCTTGACGTCCGCGGGACTGTCCGAAAGCTTCACCGGGCATCCGACGCTCAGGTACTTGCCGCGCTCCGGGTGGTCGACCTCGACGATCGTGCCCGTGGCGCGCAGACCCTCGTCCTCGGCCAGCTCCTTCATGCTCAGGATCGGCCCCTGCGGGATGTCGAGCTTGTTGCAGATGTCCATGACCTCGTACTTGGTCTTGGTCATCGTCCATTGCTCGATCCGCTCGAAGATCTCGTTGAGCTTGTCGAGCCGCTCGGGCGGCGTCGCGTAGCCCTCCGCCGTCTTCCACTCCGGCTCGCCGATCAGGTCGCAGATCGCCTCCCAGACCGGCGCCTGGGTGATGAAATACGTGTAGGCGTTGGGATCGGTCTCCCAGCCCTTGCATTTGAGGATCCGCCCGGGCTGGCCGCCGCCGCTGTCGTTCGCCGCGCGCGGCACCGCGTCGCCGAAGGGCACGCCCTCGCCGAACTGCGAATATTCCTTGAGCGGCCCCGCCGCCAGCCGCTGCTGGTCGCGCAGCTTGACGCGGCAGAGGTTGAGCACCCCGTCCTGCATCGCCGCCGACACCTTCTGGCCGCGCCCGGATTTCTCGCGCTGGAACAGCGCCGTGACGATCCCGAGACACAGATGAAGCCCCGTGCCGCTGTCGCCGATCTGCGCGCCGGTCACCATCGGCACCCCGTCGCGCTCGCCGGTCGTCGAGGCCGAGCCGCCGGCGCACTGCGCGACGTTCTCGTAGACCTTGCAATCCTCGTACTTGCCGGGGCCGAAGCCCTTGATCGACGCCAGGATCATCCGCGGATTGATCTCCTGGATCCGTTCCCACGAGAAGCCCATCCGGTCGAGCGCGCCCGGCGCGAAGTTCTCCACCAGCACGTCGCATTCCTGCACCAGCCGGGTCAGGACCTCCTTGCCGGTCTCGTTCTTGGAATTGAGCTCGATCGACCGCTTGTTGTGGTTGAGCATGGTGAAATAGAGGCTGTCCGCCCCGGGCACGTCGATCAATTGCTTGCGGGTCGCGTCGCCGACGCCCGGCCGCTCCACCTTGATCACGTCCGCGCCGAACCAGGCCAGCAGCTGCGTGCAGGTCGGTCCCGACTGGACGTGGGTGAAATCGAGAACCTTGATGCCTTCGAGAGCTTTCATGTGCCGTGTCCTGATCTGACTTAGGTTTTTTTCGCCTGCGGGTAACGCGCCTGCGCCACCACGGATTGCGGATTGAGATTGCCGATATTGCCGCTCTCCTTGCCGGCGGCCGGGTCGATCGCGGCGTTGACCAGCGTCGGCCGCCCGCTCGCGAGCGCCTCGAGAACGGCGCGGCGCAGGTCGTCGGGGTTTTCCACCCAGACCCCGACACCGCCGAAGGCCTCCATCATCTTGTCGTAGCGCGCGTCCTTGACGAAGACCGTCGTCGCCGGGTCCGAGCCGCCGCCCCAGTTCGTCCCGTCACCACGATAGATGCCGTTGTTGTTGAACACCACCACGCAGATCGGCAGGTCGTACCGGCAGATCGTCTCGACCTCCATGCCGCAGAACCCGAAGGCGCTGTCGCCCTCGATGGCGAGCACGCGGTTTCCGGTCTCGATCGAGGCCGCGATGGCCGCGCCCATGCCGATGCCCATCACGCCCCAGGTGCCGACGTCGATGCGGTGGCGCGGCTTGTGGATGTTGACGATGGACCGCGCGAGGTCGAGCGTGTTGGCGCCCTCGTTCACCACGATCGTGTCCGGCTGGTCGGTGACGATGTCCTTCAGCACGCCGAGCGCCGCGTGATAATCCATCGGCACGTTGTTGTTGCGCAGGCGGGCGGACATCTTCTCCATGTTGGCCTCGGCCTTGGAGTGGACCTTTTCGAGCCATTCGACCGGCGGCGCGATGCCCTCGCCCTCGATCGCGTCGAGCAGCGCCTTGGCGCAGGATCCCACGTCGCCCACCAGGGGCGCCGCGATCTCGACGTTCGAATCCATCTCCTCGGCGGCGATGTCGATCTGCACGAACCGCTTGCTGCCCGGCTCGCCCCATTGCTTGCCCTTGCCGTGCGACAGCAGCCAGTTGATCCGCGCGCCCATCATGATGACGACGTCGGATTCCTTGAGCACCGTCGAGCGCGCGGCCGCCGCGCATTGCGGATGGGTGTCGGGCAGAAGCCCCTTGGCCATCGACATCGGCAGGAACGGATAGCCGGTCTTCTCGACGAAGGCGCGCACGATGTCGTCCGACTGGTCGTAGGCGGCGCCCTTGCCGAGCACGATCAGCGGCCGTTCCGCGCCCTTCATCACCTCGATGGCGCGCGCGATCGCGTCCGGCGCCGGCGTCTGGCGCGGCGCGGGGTCGATGACCTTGACCAGAGTCCGCGCGCCCTCGGCCGCGTCCATCACCTGGCCCAGCATCGAGCCCGGAATGTCGAGATAGACCCCGCCGGGCCGGCCGCTCACCGCGCTGCGGATCGCCCGCGCGATCGCGATGCCGATGTCCTCGGCGTGGTTGAGCCGGTAGGCCGCCTTGCAGAACGGCCGCGCGATGGCGAGCTGGTCCATCTCCTCGTAGTCGCCCTGCGCGAGGTCGACGATCTCGCGCTCCGAAGAGCCCGAGATCAGGATCATCGGCCAGCAATTGGTCGTGGCGTTGGCGAGCGCCGTGATGCCGTTCAGGAACCCCGGCGCCGAGACGGTCATGCACACGCCCGGCTTCTTGGTCAGGAAACCCGCGACCGACGCGGCGTAGCCCGCGTGCTGCTCGTGGCGGAACGAGATCACCCGCATCCCCTGCGCCTGCGCGTAGCGGCCCAGATCGGTGATCGGGATGCCCGGCACGTTGTAGATCGTCGTGATGTCGTTGAGCTTGAGCGCGTCGATCAGCAGGTGGAACCCGTCGGTCAACTCGCCCTGCGCCTCCGGCGCCGCCTCGGTGTCGATCATCGCCATGTCGGGTCTCCCTTGGTGTCGTTGGCCGCGCCGGATTGGACCCGGTCTGTCGGCAGGTGTCGCGGGGCGGGCCGCATGTCGCTCACGCGCTCGCCCGTGTCTGTTGCTGCAGGCCCTCAAGCCGGGTCCAGGTCCGCCTGATGTGGTCGTGCAGCCGAAGCGTGTGCTCGCGCACCAGCCGGTCCGCCAGATCGGCGTCCCGCGCCTCCAGCGCCTCGATGATGCCCATGTGGTCGGCGACCGACCGGCTGGCGCGATCGCCTTCGCCCATCGCGCGCCGCCGGATGGCGTGCATGTGGGTGAAAAGCCCGTCCGCCGTGGTCTTGAGCATGGCGCACCCCGAAAGCTCCAGGATCGTCTGATGAAAGACGATGTTCGCGTCGGAATATTCCTCGAGTTCGGCGTCCTGCGCGCTGGCGCTGTGCTTGAGCGCGAAGCGGCGCAGACGGCGCAGATCCGCGTCGGTGGCCACCTCGGTCGCCATGCGCGCGGCCATGCTCTCAAGCGCGGCCCAGGTGATGACCATCTCCAGGATCTCGTCGCGCGATTTGCGCTGCACGAACACGCCCTTGCGCGGCACGATCTCGACCAGCCCCTCGGAGGCCAGCCGCGCCAGAGCCTCGCGGATCGGCGTGCGCGACACCGCCAGATGCTCGGCCAGCCCGCGCTCGTCCAGCCGCAGATCGACGTCCGGCTGATAGATGTTCATCCGCAGGATGCCCTCCCGCAGCGCGGAATAGGTATGGTCTTTCAATGAGATGTTCGATGGCACAGGTGCGAGATGGTCGGTCAGCGACACGTGCGTCCTCTCCCATGTTTCGCGACGTTTGATCGCGGCCGGCACCTTGAGGCACCTTGTTCTTGGTATACCATACACCGGGAATGGCGTCGGTCAAGCAAGTCGCGTTTCGCCCGCAAGCATCTGTCCGCGTTGACTTGCGGGGCATATTGTATACTCGGATAGACGGAGTGACCGACGCTTCGGCGCCGAATCGAAGGAGAAACCCATGCTGATTCGCGCCGCGCAATCCGTGCTGATCGTCATCGACATCCAGGAGCGTCTCGTGCCCGCGATGCAGGCGCCCGCGCGCACCGTCCGCAACACGCGGCTGCTTCTGGAAGCCGCCGCCGAATGCGGCGTTCCCGCGCTCCTGTCCGAACAATATCCCAAGGGGCTGGGCCACACCGTCCCCGAAATCGCCGCCGTCGCCGGCGCGGCGCGGGTGATCCCGAAGACGCATTTCTCCTGCATGGAGGAACCCGCCTTCCGGGACGCGTTCAAGGCGCTCGGCCGCCGGCAGGCCGTGCTCGTCGGCATGGAGGCGCATGTCTGCGTCGTCCAGACCGCCGCGAGCCTGCTCGAGGAGGACTACGACGTCTTCGTCGTCTCCGACGCCACCGCCTCGCGCACGCTCGAAAGCGAACAGGCCTGCCTGACCCGAATGACCGCGTCCGGCGCCTTCGTGGTGACGACCGAGATGGTCGTCTTCGAATGGCTCGGCAAAGCCGGCACCCCCGCCTTCAAACGGCTGCTTCCGTCGATCCGGTAAGGTCGGCAAGACTCCTGCCTCAGACTGCCTGCCTGTTCAACGGGCAGGCCGGCACGGCGTTTCCGCCGCCGCCGGCCGTGCCTTTCGTCCAATCAGACCGGTGGTTGATCGGACCGTGCCTGCCGGGCAGGGGTGTGGCACACCTTTCCGCAAGGTTAACGCGAATCGGATCCGATAATTAAATCAAACACTTGTCGAAAGTGCCACGTGTGGCACTTTCGCGCGTGCCATGCCCTATCCGTCGCGGTTCGCCGCCAGGCGCGCATCCACGATCTCCACCACCCGGTCCACGCTCTCGTTGCGCATGTCCAGACGCCGCCCGATCAGCTGCACCATCCGGTCCACGCGTTCGATCGTCGTGGCCCCCGCCGCCACCGCGCGGGCGGCCGAGGACGGCTTGAGCAGACCCTCGGCGGCCTTGGCGTATTTCGCGAACGGCACCTGATCCGCCGGATCGGCCCCGAGCTCGCGCGACAGCGCGTCGACCCAGTCGTAGATCGCCTCCGACGCCGCGATGTCGCCATGCACCGCCTCGCGGATCGGCTGTTCGCCCTCGCCGAGGATGCAGCGGTAATTGCCGGTCAAAAGCATGCTCCACTTCGCCATCGGCACGAACAGGCTCTCGAAGACGCGCAGTTTCACCGGCACGTCCTTGCCGTCGAGCCGCACCGCGTCGATGTCGGCCTCCAGTTGCCGCAGCTTCGCGTTGTGAACCTCGTCCGCGAACACCGCCGCCTTGAAGTTGGTCGGCAGGCCGACCTGAAGCACGTTGGCCCCTTCCTCCGGCGGCCGGAACGCCTGCGGATCGGGGCTGCAGAGCGACATCAGGCCCGGCTCGAAATCCGCCCAGACCGACGGATCGTCATAACACCCGTCGAGATCGGCATCCGCCAGCTCCGGAATGCGCCGCAGATAGGGCAGGGGCGGCATGTTCATGATCGACAGGCACGGCACGCCGCTCGCCGCGACCCGCGCCATCAGCGCCTTGACGGCGGGCGCGGAATACTGCGGCTCCTGCATGGCGAGACCGATGAAATCGTACTCCTCCGGCCGGGCGTCCTCGGGTGTCACGGCATCCACATGGCCGGGCAGATCGCCCGAACGAAGCTCGCGCGGCTCGGCCTCGTCGCGAAGCTTGAGGCGGACCAGCGTGCCCTCCGAATTGATCAGCGCCGCCGTCTTGTCACGGCAGACCAGCGTCGCGTCATGGCCCGCCATCAGAAGCTTGGTCGACAGCAGCGATCCGTAGGATGCGCCAAGGATCAGCATTTTCATCGATATCGTCCCCCGTCCGTTTTGTTGAAACACGGCTCCGACCGCATATGGTCCGATCCCGGTCCGGCTCAATGCGGACAGGGCGGATTTCAGGCCCCGAGCGGGATCATTCCGCCGCCGTCACCTCCGCAGGCTCCGCCGCGCTCACCCGACAGGCGGAGAACTTGAACTCCGGGATCTTGCCATAGGGGTCGAGCTGCGGATTGGTCAATACGTTCGCCGCAGCCTCCACATAGGCGAAGGGCACGAAGACCATCTCTTCCGCAACCGCGCGGTCGGCCCGCGCCATGATCTCGATCGCGCCCCGCCGCGTCTCGATGCGCAGCATCCCGCCCGGCTCCACGCCGAGCTTGCGCAGCGTCGCGGGATGGAGCGACGCGTTGGCCTCGGGCTCGGCCCAATCGAGAACGACGGAGCGCCGCGTCATCGAGCCGGTATGCCAGTGCTCCAGCTGTCGGCCGGTCATCAGGATGAACGGGAACTCCTTGTCCGGCACCTCCGCCGGCGGGGTCACGCGCGCCGGCGTGAACTTGGCGCGACCGGCACGGCGCGGGAAGCCGTCGCCGAACACCACCGCCTGGCCGGGATCGTCAGGACCGAGCGTCGGGTAGGTGACGGCGCCCTCCTTCTCCAGCCGCTCCCAAGTGATGTGATGCAGGCTTCGCATCGACATCTTCATCTCCGAGAACACCTCGCGCGGCGAATCGTAGTCCCAGTCGAGCCCGAGCGCGTTGGCGATGTCGACGGTGATGCGCCAGTCCTCGCGCGCCTCGCCCGGCGGCTCGACCGCCTTGCGGCCCATCTGCACCTGCCGGTTGGTGTTGGTCACCGTGCCGGTCTTCTCCGGCCAGGCGCTCGCCGGCAGGATCACGTCGGCGTAGTTGGCGGTCTCCGTGAGGAACACGTCCTGCACCACGAGGTGTTCGAGCTTGGCGAGCGCACGGCGGGCGTGCTCGACGTCGGGGTCGGACATCGCGGGGTTTTCGCCCATGACGTACATGCCACGGATCTCGCCGCGATACATGGCGTCGACGATCTCCACGACCGTCAGACCCGGCGCCGCCTCGATTTCCGTGCCTTTCCAGATGTGGCCGAACAGGCCGCGCACCTCCGGATCCTTGACCGATTGGTAATCGGGCAAGAACATCGGGATCAGCCCCGCATCCGACGCGCCCTGCACGTTGTTCTGGCCGCGCAGCGGGTGCAGACCTGTGCCGGGTCGCCCGATATGGCCGCAGAGCAGCGCGAGGCTGATCAGGCACCGCGAATTGTCGGTGCCGTGGATGTGCTGGCTGATGCCCATCCCCCAGAAGATCATCGCGGTGCGCGCGCCCGCGAATTTGCGCGCGACCGTGCGCAGGGTTACGGCGTCAATGCCGCAGAGCTCGGCCATGCGCTCGGGCGGGAAGGCGCGAATATGGTCGCGGAACTCGAAGAACCCTTCGGTGAATCCCTCGATGTACTGCCGGTCGTAGAGCTTCTCCTCGACGATGACGTTCATGATGGCGTTGAGCATCGCCACGTCGGTGCCGGGCCGGAACTGGAGCATGTGCGTGGCGTGACGCTTCAGGCCCTGGCCGCGGGGGTCCATGACGATCAGCTCGCCGCCGCGCTTGGCGAACTGCTTGAAATAGGTCGCCGCCACAGGGTGGTTCTCGGTCGGGTTGGCGCCGATGACGATGGCGAGTTCGGCGTTCTCGATCTCGTTGAACGTCGCCGTCACCGCCGCCGAGCCCACGTTTTCCATCAGCGCCGCCACGGACGAGGCGTGGCAGAGCCGTGTGCAATGGTCGACGTTGTTGTGCTTGAACGCCTGCCGGATCAGCTTCTGGAAGAGATAGGCCTCCTCGTTCGAGCATTTGGCCGAGCCGAAGCCGGCCACGGCGCGGCCTCCCCAGAAGCTGCGCAGGTCGAGCAGACCGTCGGCGGCGACCTTGATGGCCTCGTCCCATTCGGCTTCGCGGAAATGCGTCCACGGATTGGCCGGGTCGACGTTGAGCCCTTTGGAGGGCGCGTCGTCGCGGCGGATCAGCGGCTTGGTCAGACGGTGTGGATGGTGGATGTAGTCGAACCCGAAGCGGCCCTTGACGCAGAGGCGGTTCTCGTTTGCCGGGCCGTCGAGACCGTCGACGAACTTGATCTTCTCGTCTTTGATCTTGAACGACACCTGGCATCCCACCCCGCAGAACGGGCAGACCGAGGCCACCTCGCGGTCGATGTCCTCGCTGTCGCCGTGTTGGGCGTCATCGAGCACGGTGGCTTCCATCAGCGCGCCGGTCGGGCAGGCCTGGACGCATTCGCCGCAGGCGACGCAGGTCGAGGCGCCCATCGGATCGTTGAAATCGAAGACGATCTCGGCGTCGAAGCCACGCTCCGCCATGCCGATCACGTCGTTGACCTGGACCTCGCGGCAGGCGCGCACGCAGAGGTTGCAGTGGATGCAGGCGTCGAGATTGACCCGCATCGCGACGTGGCTGTCGTCAAGTAGCGGGACGTGATCGGGCGCGCGGCGCGGGAAGCGGCTGTCGCTGACGCCCTGCGCGTCGGCCATGTCCCAGAAATGCGAGGAGCGATCATGGGCTTCGGCGCGCTTCGGCTGGTCGGCGACGAGCATCTCCATGACCATCGCGCGGGCCTTGGTGGCGCGCTCGCTCTCGGACTTCACCACCATGCCTTCGGTCGGCTTGCGGACGCAGGAGGCCGCGAGCACCCGGTCGCCGTCGATCTCGACCATGCAGGCGCGGCAATTGCCGTCGGGGCGATAGCCGGTCGCGTCCTTGTGGCAGAGATGCGGGATCGTCGTGCCTTCCCGTTTCGCGACCTGCCAGATCGTCTCGTCGGGGCTCGCGGTGACGGTCCTGCCGTCGAGGCTGAAGGTGACGGTCTTCGTGTCGAGGTCGAAGGTGACGTTCTTGTTCATCGTCTCACACCTCTTCCGGAAAATGCTTGATGACCATTCGGATGGGATTTGGCGCCGCCTGACCCAGACCGCAGATCGAGGCGTCGACCATGACGTCGCAGAGATCGGTCAGAAGCTCCGCGTCCCATTTCTCCGCCTCCATCAGCGTCACCGCCTTGGAACAGCCGACGCGGCAGGGCGTGCATTGCCCGCAGCTCTCGTCCTCGAAGAACCGCAGCATGTTGAGGGCGGCGTCGCGCGCGCGGTCGCGATCCGAAAGGATCACGACGGCCGCCGATCCGATGAACGTCCCGTGCGGTTGGAGCGTGTCGAAATCCATCGGGATGTCGTCCATCCTCGCGGGCAGGATGCCCGCCGACGGCCCGCCCGGCTGATAGGCTTTGAACACGTGCCCGTCGAGCATGCCCCCGGCCGCTTCGATGATGTCGAGGATGGTCGACCCGGCCGGCAGCAGGTGGACGCCCGGCACCTTGACGCGGCCCGAGACCGAATAGGAGCGCAGGCCGCTCCGGCCGTTCTTCTCGACCGAGCTGAGGATCTCCGGTCCTTCGCGGCAGACGCGCGCGACCCAGTGCAGCGTCTCCACGTTGTGCACCAGCGTCGGCCGGTCGAAGAGCCCGATCTGGGCCACGAAGGGCGGGCGGTGGCGCGGCAGGCCGCGCTTGCCTTCGAGCGATTCGATCATCGCGCTCTCTTCGCCGCAGATGTAGGCGCCTGCGCCACGGCGCAGTTCGACATGTCCCGGCTCGACCAGCCCGGCGGCCTCGAGCGCCGCGATCTCGTCGGCGAGGATGCGCAGGATCGCCGGATACTCGTCGCGCATGTAGATGTAGCAGCGCTCGGCCTCGACCGCCCAAGCCGCGATCAGCATGCCCTCGAGGAAAAGATGCGGCGTCCGTTCCAGATGGAACCGGTCCTTGAACGTGCCCGGCTCGCCCTCGTCGCCGTTGACGGCGAGATAGCGCGGACCCGCCTCGGCGCGGACGAACGACCACTTCTTTCCGGATGGGAACCCCGCACCGCCCAGACCGCGCAGGCCGGAGGCCAGTACTTTGTCCTGGACCTCGTCGCGGGTTGCGGACCCGCCGCGCAGAGCTTCCAGTTCGGCATATCCGCCCGCGGCGCGGTAGGCGTCGAGGGCTTCGTAGTCGGGCATTTCAGGGTGGAAGTGCTCGGCGGCGATGGCCTTTCCGACCAGCTCCGGCGTCGCGAAGTCGATATGGTGATGCCCGATCTCCAGACACCGGCGCGGTGTCGCAGCGCCCCATGCAGGGCGCGCGCAGAACGCGGACCTCCGCCGGATCATGCCCGTCCTTCAGCGCGGCCAGAAGCGCCTGCGCCCCGGCGAGCTCGCACGAAAGGCTGTCGCAGACCCGGATCGTCAGCGCGGGAGGCGGGGTCTCGTCCTCCTTCACCACGTCGAAATGCGCGTAGAACGTCGCGACCTCGTAGACCTCGGCCTGCGCCATCCGCATCTCTTCGGCGAGCGCCCGCAGATGCGCGGCCGACAGATGCCCGTGCGCGTCCTGGACCAGATGCAGGAATTCGATCAGCAGATCGCGCCGTCGCGGCCGGTCGCCGAGCAGCGCGCGGATCTCGGCCAGCGCGGCGTCATCGTACTGACGTCCCTTGGGCGTGCGCCGACCTTTGCCCTTGCCGGATTTCCAGACGCCGCCCGAGTTGTTCTGAATGTTCATCGCCGTCCCCGCTTGCCGATGAGGGAGCCTGCGCAGAACTTGGCGATCTTTTCCAATCGTGATTTCGGAAGGAGCGATCCGCTCAGGTTATGACAGGCTGCGGATCGCGGCCTTGAGCGCCGTGATCGCCGGCAGGATCGGCTCCTGGTTCTGGGTGACGAGCCCGATGGAATGCGAAACCTCCGGCCCCGTCAGCGGCAGGCGCACCGAATCGACCCCGGCGAACACGTTGTCCGCCAGCCAACGGGGCGCCACCATCGCCGCGCTCCCGCTCGCCACCTGCGCCAGAGCGGCGGTGAAATCGTCGGTCTCCATCACCGGAACCGGATGCTCGCCCACCGAGGCGAAGGCCGCGTCGATCAGCTGCCGGTTGCGCATGTCGCTGGTGAGCATGCAGAGCGGCAGCGTCGCCGCCTCGCGCCAGGTGGCCACGCCCTCGGCGCGCGGCGCCAGACGCGCGGGCGCGACGAGCACGTAGGTCTCGTCGTAGATCGGCTCCAGAACCTTTTCGCCGATGTTCTCGGCGTCGACATAGGTCAGCCCCGCGTCGAGCGAGAAATCGTCGAGCCCGAGCCCGATCCGCGACGAGGTCAGCGAGTGGATCTCGATGGCGAGGTCCGGATGCTCCTCGTGCAGCCGCCCCGAGACCAGCGCCGCGAAGGGCAGGGCGGTCGGCACCGTGCCGATCACCAGCTTGCCGCGCAGCGCGCCTTTGGTCATGTCCATCTCCTGGCGCATCCCGTCGACATCCGTCAGGATCTTGCGCGCCCATTTCAGCATCACCTCGCCCTCGCGGGTGAAGCCCTGGAACTTGTTGCCGCGCCGGACGAGCGGCAGGCCGAATTCCTGCTCGATCCGGTGGATGCGCGCGGAAAACGCCGGCTGCGAGATGCCTGCGGCATCGGCCGCGCGCGAGAAATGCCTGTGCCGCGCCAAGGCCACGATCAGCCGCAGATCCTTGAGATCGGCCATCAGCCCGCGGCGCCCCAGGCCCCGAGCGTCACCCGGCGTTCCTCGGCGAGATCGAGCGTCGGCGCGCCGGCCCCTTCCGCGTCGAGCGGCCCCGTCCAACCAAGCGCCGCCAGACACGTCGCCTCGAACCCGCCCGGCGCGAAGGGCAGCTCGGCATCCGTCGCGCGAAAAACCCACTCCCCGTCCCGAAGCATCCCGTAGACCCGCCCCGTCGCGTGATCGGCCAGCGTCACCTCGGGGATGCGCCGCAGACAATCGCCCAGAAAGGCGAAGCGGTCGGCGACCTCCTCCAGCACCTCCTCGGGCCGGGTCGCGGCGATATCCACCGCGCGGAACCGGTCGATGTCGTTGAGCCGCGCCAGATCGAGGATCGTCATCCGCCCGTTCCAGCCGAAGGCGATCGTGCGCGGCCGGTCCCCGAGCGGCACGTCATTGTCGAGAAACTCGAAATGCGTCTTTTTGGTCGCGGTCAGCACGGCCGGGAAAAACAGGTTCGGCATCCCCGAATAGGCTTCGATGTTGTGGAACAGCAGATCGTCCACCGCCTTGAAGCGCCCCGTCCTGAGCCCCCGCTTCCACGACCGCTCCACCGTCTCCGCCGGCGGCGTCACCATGAAAAACAGGAACACCGTGTCGCCGAAACGGGTCAGCAGACGGCTCGTCCGCATGTCGTCCTGCGACGCGTCGAAGCTGTCGAACCGGAACCGGTCGATCAGCAGATGTGGCATCGCGTGGCGCGCGGCCTTGGCCTCCATGTAGCGGTCGAGCTTGCGGTCGATGACCTCGAGCTCCTGCCCGGTCAGCATCGCGGCGTATTTGTAATCCTCGCCGAGGCTTTCATAATCGAGCAGGAACTTGCGCCAGTAATCCGGGCTGATGAGCGCGAAATCCTCCCATGGCACGCCGAGCTCCTCGGCCAGCGCGCGCTGGGCCGGGCGGATCGTGCTCTTGCCCGCCGCCGACGCGCCCTTGACGTTGAGGAACAGCGGCTTCTCCTGCACCGGCAGGAACCGATAGCCCTCGGCGCGCGCGGCTTCCTCGAAGATCGGCGCGATCATCCGCCCGACCTCATCGCCGCCCCAGCCGTTGCAGACCATGTTGCAGGCGAGATCCGCGACCGTGTCGCGATCCGCCATCAGCCGGCCCCGTTGTGCCACGATCCCGCCCGCGACCGCGACGAGCGCCGCCAGACACGCGGCCTCGAAAGGATCGTCCACCCCCGCCTCCAGCGCCCCGCGCCACTTCGCGATCGCCGCGTGCTCGCGCGGCTCCGGCGGCCGGACGGGCGCGACAGTCGCCTTGCCGCCTCCGAACAGCCGCCCGAACATTCCCACCGGTTTCGCCGGAGCGCTCGCCTGCGCCGGAACGGGCGCGAAAATCTCCGCGTCGAGCAAGTCGCGCAGCCGCCCCGCCGCCCGACCGCGCGCCGCCTGGAATTCCGCGCGCACCTCGTCCATGCGCGGAGCGAGGTGATCGTCGAGGATCTTCGCCGCCATTCCGCGCAGGCTGATCCCCAGATCCTCGTAATTCGGCCCGTCCGGCACCGACAGGTCCGACGTCACCCGGATCAGAAGCTCGTGCGCCACCAGCCGCTCCGGGCGCGTCGCCACCATCGCGCGCGGCTCCAGCCCGCAGAACGCCGCCGCCTCGCGGGCCTGCGCGAACCCTACGGTCGAATTCTCCGGCCGGTAGAGCGTCGCGAGCGGCATCAGCCGCGCCGGAATGTCCGATTCGAGACCCGGATGCCACGCGTCGCAGCCCGTGCGGGCCTCATGCTTGGGCGGCGTCTCCGCGACCCCGCTCCCGTGCCCGTCTGAGGCCATGTCCGATGTTCTCCGCGCGGCCCGTGTCTCCGTCGGGCCTAGCACAGGCCAAGGTGGACGCCAAACGCCGCGCGCACGCTCCCACAAAATCGCACCCGACGACGTGCCTCCCGCTTCCGGCGGCCTAGTTGTGTTGCGGCGGGGGGCGTTTCACCCGTAAAACCCCGCCTCCGGCCGCATGGCCGCATGAATGGAGCGGACCTTTGCCCGACGCGGACGCGGTCATCACCCTTCGGAACGTCTCCAAGTCCTTCGGGCCGTTCAAGGCCCTGAGCGACGTCGACCTGACCGTCCATGCGGGCGAGAAGGTGGTGATATGCGGCCCTTCCGGCTCGGGCAAATCCACGCTCATCCGCTGCGTGAACCGTCTTGAGGAACACGATGGCGGCACGATCACCGTCGATGGCATCGAACTCGACGAGCACACCGAGAACATCCGCGCCGTCCGCCAGGACGTCGGCATGGTGTTCCAGCAGTTCAACCTGTTCCCGCATCTGACCGTGCTCGAAAACCTCACGATCGGCCCGATCCGCGTGCGCAAAATGCCGAAGTCCGAGGCGGAGACGCTCGCGCGGACCTATCTCGACCGCGTCCACATCCCCGAGCAGGTCGACAAATACCCCGCGCAGCTCTCGGGCGGCCAGCAGCAGCGCGTCGCCATCGCCCGCTCGCTCTGCATGGAGCCGCGCATCATGCTCTTCGACGAGCCGACCTCCGCGCTCGATCCCGAGATGATCAACGAGGTGCTCGATGTGATGGCGGAACTCGCGCGCTCCGGCATGACCATGGTCGTCGTCACCCACGAGATGGGCTTCGCGCGCAAGGTCGCCGACACGATGGTCTTCATGGAGGCGGGCCGCATCGTAGAGATCGCGCCGCCGGAGAAATTCTTCACGAATCCCGAAAGCGAACGCTGCCGGATGTTCCTCGACCAGATCCTCGAACATTGATGGTCGCGGGGGCGCAGACCGGCGGGGCGCGCATCGCCCGACGCACGACCTGGCGCACGCCGTTGCGGCGCGCGGGGCGGCTGGCGGGCTCGCGCCCCGTCTCGATCCTGATCTACGTCGCCGTGATCGCCGGCATTGTCCTGGCCGCCCTGAACGGCGCCGCCGCGATGGGCTACAACTGGCAATGGTACCGGATTCCACAATATTTCTACGACTTCACCGAAGAGGGCGGCTTCGTCCTCGGCGAGATCCCCTGGGGTCTGGTGGGGACCATCGGCCTTTCGACCTCCGCCTTCGCGCTCGCGGTCGTCATCGGTCTCGTCGTGGCGCTCCTGCGGCTCTCGGACCTCGTGGTCGGCCGCGCCGTGGCGATCGGCTTTCTCGAACTCATCCGCAACCTGCCGCTTCTCGTGCTGCTCTACGTCTTCTACTACGTGTTCGGCCCGATATTCGGGCTCGACCGCTGGGCCGCGAGCGTCGCCTGTCTGGCGGTCTATCACGGCGCGCTGATCTCGGAGATCTTCCGCGCCGGCATCAACGCCGTGCCGCGCGGCCAGCGCGAAGCCGCCAAATCCATCGGCATGTCCACGGCGCAGGCCTACCGCGACATCATCCTGCCGCAGGCGTTCCGCTTCATGCTGCCGCCCATGACGGGCGAGGTGGTGAACATGATCAAAAGCTCCGCCATCGTCAGCGTCATCGCCGTGGCCGAGCTCACCACCGTGGGGCGCGACATCATCTCGGAGACCTATCTGAGCTTCGAGATCTGGTTCACCATCGCGGCGGTCTACATGGCCGTCACGCTCATCATCTCCGCATTCGCGACGTGGCTGGAAAAGCGCCACGACGTGACCGACTGACGACCGAAATCCAATCCAAGGAGAAGACGACACCATGACATTCACCAGAAGGCTCTTCACCCTCGCCTCGGGCGCCGCCCTCGCGGCGGCGCTCGCCGTCCCGGCTTCCGCACAGGAGGCCACCCAGGCCCTGTCAAGCGAAAGCGTCATCGAGAAGATCAAACGGGACGGCGTCCTGCAGGTCGGCCTCTCGCTCTTCGTGCCTTGGTCGATGCGCGACGTCGACGGCGAGCTGATGGGCTTCGAGCTCGACGTCGGCCGCAAACTCGCCGAGGACATGGGCGTCGACGTCGAATTCGTCCCCACGGCCTGGGACGGCATCATCCCGGCGCTGCTGGCGGGCAAGTTCGACGTCATCATCTCGGGCATGTCGATCACGCCGGCGCGCAACCTGACCGTCAACTTCTCGCACCCCTACGCCTATTCCGGCGTCACGATTCTCGCCAACACGGCCCTGACCGAAGGCTTCACGCTGGAGGATTACAACAGCCCCGACGTGACCTTCGCGGCCCGGCGCGGCGCCACGCCCGCCACGGTGATCGCGCAGCTCTTCCCCGAGGCCGAGCTTCTGCTCTTCGACGAGGACGGCGCCGCGACCCAGGAGGTCCTGAACGGGAACGCCCACGCGACGATGGATTCCGAGCCCGGACCCTCGACCGCCGCCCGGACCTATCCGGACGTGCTCGGCATCCCGTTCGACCAGACCTTCCTCGCGACCGGCGAGGGCTTCGCCTACCGCAAGGGCGATCCGGACGCGACGAACTTCTTCAACAACTGGATCGAGGTGAACTGGCGCAACGGCTTCCTCGACGAGCGCAACGCCTACTGGTTCAAGGGCGACGAATGGGCGTCCCGCGCCGCTCCCGAATGATCGGCTGAGCGAACTCTCCGCCGGGCGTGCCCAAGCGCGCCCGGCGGAAACCTGAGGTTCCGATGCCCAAGGCGCTGAAAAAACTCCACCGGCTCGACTGGCTCATCCTGGGCCTGCTGGCGGCGTTCGCGCTCTTCGTCTGGTTCCGCATCTCCGGAACGCTGAACTACAAGTGGCAGTGGGAGCGCATCCCGAACTACGTCCTGCGCTGGGACGAGGAGGATGGCCGCTGGGTCGCGAACCTCCTGCTCCAGGGTCTGATCACCACCATCCGCATCAGCATCTACGCCGGGATCCTCGCGCTGATCCTCGGCACCGTTCTCGGCATCGCGCGCTGCTCGAAAAACCTCGCGATCCGGATGCTGGCGCGCACCTATCTCGAGGTGCTGCGCAACATCCCGCCCGTCGTGGTGATCTTCATCTTCTACTTTTTCCTGTCCGAACAGATCATCGCCGCCTTCGGCATCGAGGGCTGGGCCCGCGCCATCGCCCGCAGCGGCGAGAGCGAAGTCTGGGAATTCTTCTTCGGCGACATGCGCCGCTTCCCTTCGCTGGTCTCCGGCGTGATCGTTCTGGCGCTCTTCGAGAGCGCCTTCGTCGGCGAGATCGTCCGCGCCGGCATCCAGTCGGTCGGCCGGGGCCAGCGCGAGGCCGCGCGCTCCATCGGCATGGGACGCATCGACGAGATGCGCTTCATCATCCTGCCACAGGCCTTCCGCCGCGTCGTGCCGCCGCTCTCCAACCAGTTCATCTCGCTGGTCAAGGACAGCTCGATCATCTCGCTGATCTCGGTGCAGGAGCTGACCTACAAGACCGTCGAGCTGGTCGCCTCGACGCGGATGATCTTCGAGGCGTGGCTCACCACCGCCGCGCTCTATTTCATCCTCTGCTTCGGCCTCTCGATGCTCTTCCGCCGCTTTGAGAGGGCCGATCCGCGCTGAGCCCGCGTCTCAGGCCGCCTCGCCGTCGCACCACCACGCGCCGCCGATCACCATCCCGGCGTTGGCGAGCCGCGTCTCCGCCCGGATCACCTCGCCCACCACGTCGACATGCTCGACATCCGAGGCCCGCAGATCGAGCACCGTCGCGTCGCCCGGCGTCCCCACCTTGAGCGAGCCCAGTTCCGGCCGCCGCAGCGCCGCCGCCGCGTTCACGGTGACGCAGCGCACCACGTCCGGCAGCGACATGCCGAGCGCCATGAATTTCGACATCACCGCCAGCACGTCATAGGCCGGCCCGTCGACGCACAGAACATGCGCGTCGCTGCTGATCACGTCCGGGGTGATGCCCTCGGCCAGCATCCCGCGCGCGGAGTCGAACGAGAACCCGCCATATCCGTGTCCGATGTCGAAGATCACGCCGCGTTCCTTCGCCGCCAGAACCTCCGCCCGGATCCGCCTCTGTCCGTCGAACGGCGCGTAGGGCCAGGGCCGGAAGCAATGCGTCAGCACGTCTCCCGGCCGCAGCACGGCCAGAACCTCCTGCTGGCTCGGCGGCGCGTGGTCGATATGCGCCATCACCGGCAACCCGACCGTGTCCGCGACCTCGATCGCCAGATGCAGCGGCGCCATGCCGGACATGCCGCCCGCCTTGAGCCCGATCCGCGCCTTGACGCCCACCACAAGGTCCTCGTTGGCCCGGATCGCGTCGAGGCATTCGCCCGCATGGATCAGCCCCATGTTCGAGCATTCGCCGACCATCACGTTCTTCGAGAACCCGAAAATCCCCGCGAACGAGATGTTGACGTAAGCGAGAATCCGAGGCGCGACCCGCTCGATCACGTGCTTGCGGAAGCCGGGAAAGTTCCCCGCCCCGGCGCTGCCCGCATCGACGAACGTCGTCGTGCCGCTCCGCCGCGCGATGGTCTCCGCATCGACCCCGAGCGACGTGCCGCCCCAATAGACATGCGTGTGCAGGTCGATCAGCCCCGGCGTCACGATCCGCCCGCGAACGTCGCGCATCTCGCGCGCCTCCCCCGGCGCGATCTCCGCCGCCACCGCCGACACCTTGCCGTCGGTGAACGCGACATCCATCGGCCCGTCGATCCCCTCGCCCGGATCGACCACGCGTCCGCCCTTCAGAACCAGGTCATGCATCCGAAATCTCCATGTCTTCGTCTTACGCGGATGACGCGGCGCCCCGATATGCCGTCACCTCGATCTCGACCTTCATGTTCGGCTCGTTGAGCCCGGCCACGAACATCGTGGCCGCCGGCCGCACGGCGTCGAACACCTCGCACAGCGCGGGAGCGATCTCGTGGCGAAATTCCGCGTCGGTCAGGATGTACGTCACCCGCACGACGTCCGCGATCCGGAAGCCGGCCTTGTCCAGCGTTCTGGAGATGGTCCCGAGCGCGTTGCGCGCCTGGTCCTCCGCGCTTTCGGGCATCTCCATCGTGACCTTATCGAAGCCGGTCGTGCCCGCGACGAAACACCAGTCGCCCTGCACGACCGCCCGGCTGTAGGCGAAGGTCTTCTCGAACGACGATCCGGAGAAGATCAGCAGGCGCTTGGCTTCATGCGGCATCGAATTCCCCGATCAGATGATCCACCACCGCCCGCAGCGCCTCCTCGTCGTCCGCGCCGCCCTCGCGCGCCTCGGCATAGGTCCGCCGCTGCCGCGTGGCCGACGTGCCTTCCGCCACGATCCGGCGCGTCCCCTTGATCTCCTCCATGCAGCCGAGCATCTCCGCATCCTCGCCCAGCATCTCGATCAGCTCCTCGACCAGATCCCCCAGCGGCACCAGACGGTTCGCCCCGTGATCGACCATCTTGCCCTCGGTCCCGTAGCGCTGCGCCCGCCAGCGGTTCTCGCGGATCAGCGTCGCGGGATAGATCCGCCAGCGCTGGTTGCGCATCCGCAGACGGTACAGATACGCGATCACCGACTGGTACACCGCCGCGATCGCGGCCACGTCCTCGACTCGCGAACACACGTCCGTCACCCGCTGCTCCAGCGTCGGAAACTTGTCCGACGGCCGGATGTCCCACCAGATCTTGGTCGCGTTCTCGATGCAGCCCGCCTCGACCAGATGATCCACCAGACGACGGTATTCCGAGAAGCTCGCCATGTTGTCCGGCAGGCCGGTGCGGGGCAGGGCGTCGAACACCGTCAGCCGGTACGAGGCCAGCCGGGTGTCCTGCCCCTCCCAGAACGGCGACGATCCGCTGAGCGCCAGCATGTGCGGCAGGAAATACGCCGCCTGGTTCATCAGATCGATCCGCAGATCGTCGTCCTCGACGCCGATATGAATGTGCATCCCGCAGATCAGCATCCGCCAGGCCGTGGCCCCCATGTCCGACCAGAGCCCTTCATAGCGCTCCTTCCGGGTGTGGCTCTGTTTGCGCCAGGTCGCGAAGGGATGCGTCGAGGCCGCGATCACCGCGTAGCCATGGGCCTCCGCCGCCGACGAGATGCCCCGCCGCAGCGCGCTGAGATCCGACACCGCGTCCGCCACTTTCGCGTGGGGCCTCGTTCCCACTTCGATCTGACACTGGAGGAACTCCGGCGTCACCTGAGCGCCGAGCGCGTCGGACGCGGCCTGGAAAAACGCCTCGCCCGGCTCCGCGACCAGGTCGCGCGTCTCCCGGTCGACGACGAGGTACTCCTCCTCGATCCCCAGCGTGAAACTCGGTCGATCCATCCCCGCCCCCTCCGATTTTCCCGCCGTCAGTCTTGACCGCGCCCCTGCCGCCGGTCAATCCGGATGAGTGACCGTCGCCGGGGACGCGCGCCCGCTTTGCAACGTCCCGCCGAGCCGCTATAGCCGCGCGATGAGCCTCAACCCGCCCGATCTGCGCCCCGACCGCGCGCCCCGCGCGACGATCCCCGAGCCGACCCGGCCCGGCCAGCCGCGCATCGGCATGGTCTCGCTCGGCTGCCCCAAGGCGCTGGTGGACAGCGAGCGCATCCTCACCCGCCTGCGCGCCGAGGGCTACGCGATCTCGCCCGACTATGCCGGAGCCGAGGCGGTCATCGTGAACACCTGCGGCTTCCTCGACAGCGCCAAGGCCGAGAGCCTCGAAGCGATCGGCGAGGCGCTCGCCGAGAACGGCCGCGTCATCGTCACCGGCTGTCTCGGCGCGGAGCCCGACTACATCACCGGCGCGCACCCGTCCGTCCTCGCCGTCACCGGCCCGCACCAATACGAGGCCGTGCTCGATGCCGTTCACGCCGCCGTGCCACCCGCGCCCGATCCGTTCGTCGACCTGCTGCCGGCCTCGGGCGTCCACCTCACGCCTCGCCACTACAGTTACCTCAAGATTTCAGAGGGCTGCAACCACAAGTGCAGGTTCTGCATCATACCTGACATGCGCGGCAAACTCGTCTCGCGTCCGGCCCACGCCATCCTGCGCGAGGCTGAGAAACTCGTCGATGCCGGCGTTAAGGAACTCCTCGTCATCAGCCAGGACACCTCCGCCTACGGGTTGGATCGCCGCCACGACGAGAACGACTGGCACGGCCGCCCGGTCCGCAGCCACATCACCGATCTCGCCCGCGAACTCGGCACGCTCGGCGCCTGGGTGCGGCTCCACTACGTCTACCCGTACCCCCACGTCCGCGACCTGATCCCGCTCATGGCCGAGGGCGCGATCCTGCCCTATCTCGACATCCCGTTCCAGCACAGCCATCCGGATGTCCTGCGCCGCATGGCCCGCCCGGCGGCAAGCGCGCGCACCCTCGACGAGATCGCCGCCTGGCGCGCCGTCTGCCCCGACATCACCCTCCGCTCGACTTTCATCGTCGGCTATCCCGGCGAGACCGAGGCCGAATTCGAGCACCTGCTCGACTGGCTCGACGAGGCCCGCCTCGACCGCGTCGGCTGCTTCCAGTACGAGAACGTCGCCGGCGCGCGGGCCAACGCGCTGCCCGACCATGTCCCGGCGGAGGTCAAACAGGACCGCTGGAACCGCTTCATGGAAAAGGCGCAAGGCATCAGCGCCGCGAAACTCGAAGCCAAGGTCGGCACGGAAATCGACGTCATCGTCGACACCGTCGACGCGGAAGGCGCCACCTGCCGCACCAAGGCCGACGCGCCGGAGATCGACGGCAACCTCTTCATCGACGAAGGTTTCGAGACCCTCGCTCCAGGCGACATCCTGCGCGTCACCGTCGAGGAGGCGTCCGAATACGACCTCTGGGGCGCCCGCCAGCCCTGACGCTCAGCGCGTGATCTCGCGCGTCAGCTGCGCGACGTAGGCGATATGCCTCCGGGCCTCGGCGCGCTCCGCCGGCGTCAGCTCCCGCACCGGCTCCCGGCACAGATCGGTCGCGAACATCCCCTCCGCGTGCCGCATCATCTTGAAGAACCGGATGCTGACGTCGATGTGCTGGTTGGAAAACTCCAGCACCGGCAGCAGCCGCCCGAATATTCCCCAGGCGCGTTCCCTGTCGCCCCGCCGGAACGCGTCGTAGATCGCCACGTAGATCCGGTCCATCGTCGTCGGCATGAAGGCGTGCACCCCGCGTTCCAGCGCGTCCGGCATCGTCCGGATCGCCCATCCCCCCGCGACGTGCAGCTCCCCGCCGGTCGCCTCGATCACCGCGCCGTATTTCGGCCCCGGATCCACCGTCTCGATCTTCAGGCTTCGAAACGTCGGCAGCGTCTCGAACAGCTCCACGATGGTCTCGACGCTCATGCCGGACCCGGTCCAGTCCAGATCCTGGATCATCAGCAGGTCCGGCCCGGCATCCGCGATCCGCGCCAGATCCCCCAGATCCGCCGGCCGCTGACAGCAGATCCCGTCCGCCCCCGCCGCCCGCGCCATCGCCGCCAGCGCGACGCTGGTCTCCGGCTCAGCCGCCGTCACGCTGATGAAGACCGGCACGCGCCCCGCCGCGACCTCGCAGACCCGCCGCGCGATCCGCGCCTTCTCGGCATCGCTCAGGCTCGCATGCTCGCCGGCCACCGCGATGGCGAGAATGCCCGCCGCGCCGCTCGCGACCGTCTCCTCCACCAACGCGCCGACCGCCGCCAGATCGACTTCGCCGTCCGCGTCGAAGGGCGTGTTCAGGCTCGGGACGATTCCCCGCATCTCAAGAAGGCTCATTGCCGTCTCTTTCCGCTGCCGCAGGTTTTCCGGTCGGAATGGCGCTACGCCAGTGGTCGGAACCCGCCCCGATCAACGCGCCGGATATTCGCGAAAATCGCCAAAAGAACGAGATTAACCAAGGTTGACGTCACACTAACGCAATTCCAGACTTGAAATGAAATCAAAGACTTGCCAAAAGCGTCACGCGTGACTCAGTGTGGCGTTTTCGCGGATTTCGCCCTTCAGGGCGCCTTGCGAAGCCTCAGCGTCACGATCATCTCGTAGCGTCCGTCCCGCTCCGCCAGCTCCTCTGGGTCGAGCTCCTCGGCCGACAGGCCATGCAGGAACGACACGATGGCCAGCACGTTGCCGTGGCTCTCGATCGGATGTCGTCCCCGGCCTTCGCCGCGCTCTCGGCCATCTCCGTCACGGCCCGCGACGTGAACCGCCAGCGGTCGTGCCAGTTGGCCTCGGTGTCGAGATTGCTCACGCAGGGCACCGTCATCAGAAGTGTGCCGCCCGGCGCCAGGATCCGCCGCATGGTCGCGAGCGCCGCCGCCGGGTCCTTGGTGAACTGGAGCACCTGCGTGCAGATGATGCAGTCGAAACGGTCGTCGGCGATGTCCGGCGCGTCCACCAGATCCGCCACGATGGTCGTGGACGGCAGGTCGACATAGTTGAGCACGTCCACCGACGTCACCCGCTCGCCGCCGAATTCGGTGATGTAGCGGACGTCACCGACCTCCATCGCCCGACCCCGGACGTCGTGGCGATTCTCGGCCAGAAACCCTTCGATGTAATGCCGGTCGACCGGCGTGCCCCGCGCCCAGCCCCACCATTTGCTGATCGGCCTGGTCCGGCGCAGATCGCCCATGTCGACCTGCCCACGCGCGGCCGCTGCACCGAACGCTTCAGGATCCGTTTGACCGCGGGCGGCAGCGTGGCCTCTATCGCGCGAACCAGTTTCTGAAGTGCGCCCGGCACCGGGGCCGGCTCGGCCTGCCAAGAGTCCGGCAAGTCGCCGGAATTCGCGGTGTCGGTCATCGGCGGGCTCTCCTGGGAGGCGTTAGAATATCGCTTTTGAGCCATGCCTCATCCGGTCCTGAAAGTAAAACCGGAATGTCCGCCTGGCCGGCGCTTTTCAGCGCATTGGTAAATCCCGGCTGACCGGCGGTCTTTTCAATTTTAAGGATATCGGCAACGCGTTTCGCGTGTAGGGTCGGCGACAGGCCCCACCGCCGGGCAGGGACATGGGAGACACGAGATGACACGATACGGCCTCACGTGCATGGCGCTGGCCTGCGCAATCGCGGCAACGGCGTCCGCGACGCGTGCGGAGACCTTCACCAGCCTCACCGTTTTCGGCGACAGCCTGAGCGACACGGGTAACCTTTTCGCCGTTACGAGCGAGGCGGGATTTCCGACGCCGGAGAGTCCGCCCTATTTCGACGGGCGCTTCTCGAACGGACCGGTCTGGGCCGACATCCTCGCGGAGGATTTCGATGCCAAGGGCCTCGAGTCGCAGAACTTCGCCTATGGCGGCGCGCGCGCCCTGCCGGAAGCCGACCTGCTGCCCGATCTGCCCGAACAGTTGGGGCTCTTCGCCCTGATGGGATCGCCGGACCTCGGCTCCCGGCCGATCGCGTCGCTGCTCTTCGGAGCCAACGACATCTTCGGCGCCATCGCAACGCCCGAACTCGATGCCGTTGCGATGGCCGCGGCCAACGCCGTGGCCGACGCCGCGGTCGCCCTGTCCGGATTCGGTTTCGGGGATTTCGTCATCTTCAACCTTCCGGATCTTGGCAGAACCCCGCTTTTCTCGCTTTACCAGCCGGGAGCCGCGCCCTTCGCGTCGGCCGCGACCGTCGCGTTCAATGCCACGCTCGACGGCCGGGTCGATGGTCTGCGGGCGGGCGGACTGAACGTTGTTGAAATCGACATGTACGCGCTTCTCAACGAAATGTTCGATGACCCCGCAGCCTTCGGGGTCACGGACGTGACGCAACCCTGCCTTCCTCCCGGCACTCTGATAGCCTGTATCGACGACGACCAGACGGACAGGGCGTTTTTCGACTCGATCCATCCGAACTTCGTGATCCACGACCGGATCGCAGGGATCGTCTCGGCCCAGGTCGCCCCGGTCCCGCTGCCCGCGAGCGCGCTCCTGCTCCTCGCCGGCATCGCGGGTCTTGTCGGCTTCCGCCGCAGGGCCTGAAACGCGGAGGGTCCCGCGCCACCCCTGTCGCGGGACCCTCCCTTCCGGCCGCGCGCCGTCACCAGCGCAGCAGCCGCGATCCCAAAAGCGCGCCAAGCGCCGTGACGGCCAGAATGCCCGCCATGTACCAGACCGCGTAGAAGAACGGGCTGTCCTCGGTGCAGTAGAGCGCATAGACGGACGCCGCCGTGCCGCCGCTCAGCAGGCCCGCGAGCGCGCCGCTCAACGCCGGATGCAGGCTCGCGCCGCGCCGCAGCGCCCAGAGGCTTCCGGCGAGGATCGGCAGGCTCATCGTGACGACGTACGTCAGACACTCGACGCGGCTCTTGCCGACGAACGCCATGCCCCACGCCTCCTGCGGAAGGATCATCGCCTCGTAGATCGCGGCGAAACCCAACGCCACCGGCACGGTTGCCATCACGAGCAGCGCCGCAGCCGGAACCGGCGATCCGGGCCGCGACATCCGGACGACCGCCCAGAAGGCGCCGAGCGCGAGAACCACCGGGAAAAGCTGTTTGACGATCACCAGAGGGTCGCCGAGCGCGCTGGCCAGATCGGCCCGCACCCCCATCTCGCCGAGAAACACGAAACCCGCCAGCGCCGCGATCAGAAGCACCGCGCCGGGAAGCGCGGCCTCGACGGGCTGACGCGCGGTCGTGTCCGCCGACATCGCCCGGATCAGGTCGTCGGTCTTCATTCGATCATCCTCCCGCGCAGTGCCGCAAGCTTCTTCAGCCCGCGATGCAGCGCGACCCGCACCGCCGTCTCGGTCATGTCCATGGCCTCCGAGACTTCCGGAACGGTCGAGCCTTCGAGCCCGATCGCCCGCACGATCCGCGCCGAGCGCTCGTCGAGATGGCCGATCACCCGCTCCGCATCGCTGCGCTCGGTCGGATCGACATCCGGGTCGGCCGCCAGAGTTTCCTCGAAATCGTCGATCTGCACATGGACGCGCCTGCCCCGCGCGCGGAAGGCGTCGACGACTTTGAACCGCACGATGGCGTAGAGCCACGGCCGCACCGGCGCGTCCTCGCGCCACGTGTGCCGTTTCTGATGGATCGCAAGCAGGGTTTCCTGCACGATGTCCTCGCATATGTCGTGGCCGAGACCGCCGCCCCTCGATCGCGCGATCCCCCGCACGAGCGGCGTTATCGCCCGCAGGAAGTCCGCGTAAGAGCGCTCGTCTCCGCGATTGGCGGCCCGCAGCAGATCATCGAGAGACGTGTCGCCGACGGGTCGCATTCTTCCTCCGTTACGGGATGGCGCGGGGCTTTGTTACAGGCCACCGCGCGATTTCAATGGAATTCGGCCGCGCGTTCACACTGGCGTGATCGCTCGTAACACCGATCGGCGCCGGCGCGAACGGCATGATGAACCCGCTCAGACGGTTCGCATCCAACGGGAGAGACCCATGAACACGATGTCCAAATCGCTTTCCATCGCCGGCTCGATGGCCGCCGCGCTCTTGCTGGCCGGCGCGCCCGCCCATGCCGCCGACGAGAAATGTTTCGGCGTGGCGCTGGCCGGCGAGAACGATTGCGCCGCCGGTCCCGGCACCACCTGCGCCGGAACCTCGACCGTCGACTACCAGGGCAACGCCTGGAAGCTCGTACCCGCCGGCACCTGCACCGAGATGGAGACGCCGCTCGGCAAGGGCTCGCTCGAAGAGATCGACCGCCCGGCCTGATCCGGCCGGCGCGGCGGGGAGCGCTCCGCTCCCCGCCGCCGCACCACCCGAGAGGAGAGCGACATGCGGCCGACCCGACTGCCCCCGAGCTTCGGACTGGGTTTCAAACGCGAGCACTTCGCGGATATCGCGACCTCGAAGCCCGAACTCGGCTTTTTCGAGGTCCATGCCGAGAACTACATGGGTGCCGGCGGCGAGCCGCACGCCCAGCTCGAAGCGCTCCGGCGCGACTACGCCCTGTCGATCCACGGCGTCGGCCTCTCGATCGGCGGCGCCGATCCGCTTGACGCCAACCACCTCGCGCGGCTCAAAACCCTCTGCGACCGCTACCAGCCCGAGAGCTTCTCGGAGCATCTCGCCTGGTCGAGCCACGGCGGCGAATATCTCAACGACCTCCTGCCGCTGCCCTATACCGACGCGACCCTTGCGGCGATCGTCTCGCATATCGACGAGGTCCAGCACGCCCTCGGCCGCCGCATGCTGCTCGAGAACCCCTCGACCTACGTCGCCTTTGAGAGCAGCACCTGGTCCGAGACCGATTTCCTGCGCGAGATCACCCGCCGCACCGGCTGCGGGCTGCTTCTCGACGTCAACAACGTCTTCGTTTCCAGCACCAACCAGCGCACCAGCCCGCTCGACTATCTTCGCGAATTTCCGCTCGACGCGGTGGGCGAGCTGCATCTGGGCGGCCACGATGCCGAGGAGCTGCCCTCGGGCCCGCTCCTGATCGATTCGCACGGAGCGCCGGTCGCGGATCCGGTCTGGGCGCTTTACGGCGCGCTCGTCGCCTGCACCGGGCCGCTTCCGACGCTCATCGAATGGGACAACGACGTCCCGCCTTTTCCGGAACTCCTCGCCGAGGCGCGCCGCGCCGCCGCCCTCGTGGACCGGATCGAGACGCGGGAGGCCGAGGCAAGCGCCGCCGAGGTCGCGTTCTTTGCCGCCTGAACCCGCCACCCAGGCGGCGTTCCGCGCCGCCATCTTCGACGGCGCGCCGCCGGTCGACGTCACCGCGCCGGACCCGTCCGAAGCGGCCCGCCGCTTCGCCGTCTACCGCAACAACGTCGTCCACAGCCTGATCGAGGCCCTGCGCCGGCGGTTCCCGGTCATCGAACGTCTCGTGGGGACCGACTTCGCGACCGCAATGTTCGGCGCGTTCGTCCGCGCTCATCCGCCGCGCTCGCCGCTGATGATGGAATACGGCGACCGGATGCCCGCGTTCCTCGAGACCTTCCCGCCGGCCGCCTCGCTGCCCTACCTCGCCGATGTCGGCCGCCTCGAACTCGCCCGGGGCGCCGCCTACCACGCCGCCGACGCCGATCCGCTCGATCCGACCGCGCTGGCCGAAGCCGCCAACCGCGCGCCCGAGGATCTGCGCCTGCGCCTGCACCCGTCGGTCCATGTCCTCTCGTCGCCACATCCGTTTCACAGCATCTGGGCCATGAACCAGCCCGGCGCCACGCCGTACGCCCTCGCGGGGCTCGGCGCCGAAAGCGCGCTCGTCGCCCGTTCCGGTCTGACCCTTCTGACCGCGCGCCTGACCGCGCCCGCCGCCGCGTTCCTGACCGCTCTCGTCGAAGGCGCCAGCCTCGCCGAGGCGGGCTTCGCCGCCGGCCCCGACTTCGATCCCGCCGAGGACCTCGCCCGCCTCATCGGCGCGGGCCTGATCATCGGCGCCGACTGACATTCCGAGGAGCGACACGCATGACCCACGCCACCGCCGCCCATACCGCCCACGCGAGCGGCCCCGTCGCCTTCCACGCCCGCGCGTCGGCGGCGCTTGAGGAGGCCACCGCCACATGGCTGATCCCCACGCTCGCCCGGATCGTTTTCGCCGGCGTGCTCCTGATCTATTTCTGGCGCTCGGCGCTGACCAAGCTCGGTGACGGCGTCTTCGGATTCCTCTCGCCCTCCACCGGCGCCTACGTGCAGATCTTTCCGAAAAAGGCCGAGGCCGTGGGCTACGACGTCACACAGTTCTCGTTCGTCGAGGACCTGATCGTCCTCGCCGGAACCTGGGCCGAGTTCATCCTGCCCGCGCTGATCATCCTCGGTCTTCTCACCCGCCTCGCGGCGTTCGGCATGATCGGTTTCATCATCGTCATGAGCCTCACCGACATCTACGGCCACATGGCCGACGCGCAGACCGTCGGCGCGTGGTTCGACGCGCCGTCCGGATCGCTGATCATGGACCAGCGCGGGCTCTGGATCTTCCTGCTCGTCGTGCTGGTCCTGCGTGGCGGCGGCCCGCTGTCCCTCGACCGCCTGCTGGGCCTCGAACCGCGCCGCTCCGCTTGAAACGCGCGGCCCTCGCCCTCGCGCTCGCCATCACGCTCACGTCGCAGGCGCGCGCCGACGACGCCCCCGCGAACCTGGCCGCCGCCTGGCCGGAGACCGACTTCTCCCGCTCGGCCGTCGATTTCACCGAGATCCTTTCGGGCGGCGTGCCCCGCGACGGCATCCCGGCCATCACGGCGCCCCGGATGATCGGCGTCGCGGACGAGACCGCGCTCGAGGACCGCGAGCCGGTCATGACCGTCGAGATCGACGGCGAGACCCCGCGCGCCTATCCCGTCCGATACCTCACCTGGCATGAGATCGTGAACGACGAGATCGGCGGCGTGCCCGTCGCCGTCACCTTCTGCCCGCTCTGCAATTCGGGCCTCGTCTTCGACCGTCGCGTTGGCGGCGAGACCCTCGAGTTCGGCGTCTCCGGGCTGCTGCGCTTCTCCGACATGGTGATGTACGACCGCGCCACCCATTCCTGGTGGCAGCAGTTCACCGGCGAGGCGATCGTGGGCGACCTCACCGGCACGCGCCTCGATCCGGTCGTGACGTGGATGGAGCCCTGGTCGGCGTTCCGGACGCGCAATCCCGTGGGCCTCGTCATGGCGGAGCCCGCCGCCAATCGCCGCCCTTACGGTGCGAATCCCTATGTCTCGTACGACAGCGCCGCGCGGCCGTTTCTCTATGACGGAGCGCCGCCGCCGCACGGTATCGCGCCGCTCGCGCGCGTCGTCCGCGTCGATGACCGGGCGTGGCCGCTCGAACGCCTGGCGCGATCCGGCGAGATCGAGGAGGACGGCCTGCGGATCACTTGGATCCCCGGCATGGCCTCCGCGCTCGACACCGCCCGCATCGCCGAAGGACGCGACGTCGGCGCGATCCGCGTGCGCGATGCGGCGACCGGGCGCGATGTCGCCCATGAGGTCGTTTTCGCCTTTGCGTTCCATGCCTTCTCGCACGATGGTGTCTGGATGCTGGGCCCCTGACCGGTCCACCCGGCACCCGATCGCCGCACGGATGGACGCGATGACCGAACAGCGGGATACCCTGATGGACGCGCTCGGCCGCCGTTTGGCCGACAATCTGCGCAAACCGGTTTCGGGCGCGCCGCCCTATACCCATGCAAACGTCGCCGCCCTGCGCCGGACGCTCCGACCCGGCGACGTGCTTCTGGTCGAAGGCGCGACGCGGATCGCCACGGCGATCAAATACCTGACCCAGTCCACATGGTCGCATGCGGCGCTCTATGTCGGTGACGCGCTTGACGGCCTCGGCGAGGAGGGCGAGGCGCTGAACCTCGTCGAGGTCAATCTCGGCGAAGGCTGCGTCGCCACATCCCTGTCGAAATACGAATTTTTCAACACGCGGATCTGTCGCGCCGCCGGTCTCTCGGACGCCGATCGCGCGAGCCTCGTGGAGTTCATGATCGCCAATCTCGGCTTGCGCTACGACATGAGGAACGTGTTCGATCTCGCCCGATATCTCGTGCCGACCCCGCCGGTCCCGGTGCGCTGGCGCCGGCGGCTGCTCGCCTTCGGATCGGGCGACCCGACCCGCGCCATATGCTCGTCTCTGATCGCCCAGGCTTTCCAGCGCATCCGCTACCCGGTTCTGCCCGTCATCACCCGCGAGTTCCGCACCGACAGGCGCGCCCGCGACCAGCGCGCCGAGATCCTGCACATCCGGCACCATTCGCTGTTCACCCCGCGCGATTTCGACCTGTCTCCGTACTTCGAGGTGGTCAAGCCGACGCTCGCGCAGGGCTTCGATCACCGGCGGTTGACCTGGTCGGACGCCCCGCCGCCGGCGACCTGAGGTCGCGGACCGCCGTCAGTGTGCGCTGCACAAACAGTTGATTTTCGAAACCCGACCTCCTATACCCGGCTTCTTGAAAAGCCGATGCGCCGGCGCATATCTGACTTGTGAAAAAAACATCACAGTTTGACGACGTTTCGTCATAGTGTGCCGGCGGATTACGAATCTGATGGAAGGATGAACGTAGTGTTCGATTACGTTGACGCGGTCGCTTTGACCAACGACCAAGGGGCGCGCGCCCAGAAGCTGTTCGCGGCGGTGGTGCTCGCGGCGCTCGACGACGCGATCGCCGACGACAAGAAGTACGGCAACGGCCCCGAGGTCATCGCGCGCTGGGCGCGGTCCCGCGACGGTCGTGAAGTGTCTGATGTGCGCCGGGATCGACCCCAACGAGCGGTGCGTCAAAGGAATGATGGAATTCGTGCGCCGCGGCGTCCGGACCTCCGTGGCCCTCAGCCGCGAAGAGAGCGAACGCCAGGCCCAGCGGGCCGAAGCGGCCTGATCCAGCCTCATACCGGCTGACCATCGAACGGGCGGACCCTCCGGTCCGCCCTTCGGCGTTCAATGGTTCTTTCCGAGACGCCGTCCGCCTTGGATCCATAGCGGCGGCCAACGCGCCGCCAAATATATTTATTATATTAAACAAAAGGTTGTAGTCTGTCCAATCTTGGACGGACGTCAGAACTGCTCGATATGGGCCACGCCGGGCAGCACTTTGACCGCGCCGATCACCTGCGGCGTGACCGGGCAGGTCTCCCGCAATTCGATCTCCGCCTCCCATCCCGGCTCCGTCACCATCACCGTCACTGGCCCGCGCCGCGATGATTTCAGGTCGCGCCGGATTTCCTCCAGCCGCGCGGCGAGCGACGGCAGCCCCTCGCGGTCGCGCACGTAGATCCGCATCCCCGCGTCGGCGGCGCCCGCCACCGCCAGATCGACCGGCTGCACGGCGCGCGCGAGAAGGCTCAACTCGTCCCCCTCCAGCGTGGCCTCGACCGTCAGAACCACGTTCATCCCCGGTTCCAGATGCTCGCGCGCCACGTCGAGCACGTCCGAGAACATCCGCGTCTCGTAAAGCCCCGTCGGATCGCTCAGCCGCACGAAGGCGAATCGCGTCCCCTTGGCGGATTTCCGCTCTTCCTTGACCGACACGGACCCCGCGATCCGCGCCGTCACCTGACTCGACCCCGCCGCCTTGCGGAGCAGTTCCGCATGGGTCAGCACCCCCGACCGCTTCAGCGACGGCCCGTAATCGTCGAGCGGATGGCCCGACAGATAGAACCCGATCGCACGGTGCTCCTGCGTTAGCCGCTCCATCGGCGACCAGTCGTCCGGCTGGGGCAGGCGCGGAGCTGGCAGGGCGTCCGTCACGTCCCCGAACAGGCTCACCTGCGCCGAAGCCCGCTCAGAATGCGCCATCGCCGAATGCGCCACCAGCGCCTCCAGGCTCTCGAAAACCTTGCGCCGGTTGGAGTCGAGACAGTCGAGCGCCCCGGCCCGCGCCAGCATCTCCAGCGGCCGCTTGCCGACCCGCTTGAGATCGACCCGCGCCGCGAAGTCGAACAGCCCCTCGAACGCGCCACCCTCCGCCCGCGCCGCAGTGATCAGCCGCATCGCCTCGACGCCGACGTTCTTGAGCGCGCCCAGGCCGTAGACCACCTTGCCGTCGCGCACCGTGAACGTCGCCTCCGAGCGGTTCACGCAAGGCGGGATCGTCTCGATCCCCAGACGGTCGATCTCCTGCTTGTAGCCGCCGAGCTTGTCGGTGAGATGGATGTCGCAGTTCATGACGCCCGCCATGAACTCGACCGGATGGTTGGCCTTCAGCCACGCCGTCTGATAGCTCACCACCGCGTAAGCCGCCGCGTGGGATTTGTTGAAGCCGTAGTTCGCGAACTTGTCGAGCAGGTTCCAGACGTCCTCGGCCTTGCGCGCGCCCACCCCGTTCTCCGCCGCGCCCTTGAGGAACTTCGGCTTCTCGGCGTCCATAGCCTCCTGGATCTTCTTGCCCATCGCGCGGCGCAGCAGATCCGCGCCGCCCAGCGAATAGCCGGCCATCTTCCGGGCGATCTCCATCACCTGTTCCTGGTAGACGATGATGCCCTGGGTCTCGTCCAGGATCGCGTCGATCGTCTCGTGAAGGTTCTCGCGCTTCTCCCGTCCGTTCTTGACGTTGCAGAATTTCGGGATGTTCTCCATCGGTCCGGGCCGATAGAGCGCCACCAGCGCGATGATGTCCTCGATGCAGTCGGGTTTGAGCTGGCGCAGCGCATCGCGCATACCCGAGCTCTCCACCTGGAACACCGCCACCGTCGCGGCGCTCGCGTAGATCTCGTAGGTTTTCGCGTCGTCCAGCGGGATCGTCCCGATGTCGAGCTCGACCCCGCGCGCCTTCAGCAGGTCGAGCGCGTTCCGGATCACCGTCAGCGTCTTGAGCCCGAGAAAGTCGAACTTCACCAGCCCGGCCTGTTCGACCCATTTCATGTTGTACTGCGTCGCCGGCATGTCCGAGCGCGGATCGCGGTAGAGCGGCACCAGCTCGTCGAGCGGCCGGTCGCCGATCACCACGCCCGCCGCATGGGTGGACGCGTTGCGAAGCAGCCCCTCGACGCTCTGCGCGATCCGGAGAAGGCGCTTCACCTGCCCGTCGCTGCGCGCCTCCTCGCGCAGGCGCGGCTCGTCGGTCAGCGCCTTCTCGATCGAGACCGGTTTCACCCCTTCGACCGGGATCAGCTTGGAGAGCCGGTCCACTTGTCCGTAGGGCATCTGGAGCACGCGGCCGACGTCCCGCACCGCCGCCTTCGACAGAAGCGCGCCGAAGGTGATGATCTGCGCCACCCGGTCCCGGCCGTAGCGCTCCTGGACGTAGGCGATGACCTCCTCGCGGCGCTCCATGCAGAAATCGATGTCGAAATCCGGCATCGACACGCGCTCGGGATTGAGGAAACGCTCGAACAGAAGCCCGTAGCGCAGCGGGTCCAGATCGGTGACCGTCAGCGCATAGGCCACGAGCGAGCCCGCGCCCGACCCGCGCCCGGGACCGACCGGGATTCCGCGCTCCTTGGCCCACTTGATGAAATCCGCGACGATCAGGAAATAGCCGGGGAAACCCATGCCTTCGATCACGCCGAGCTCGAAATCCAGCCGCGCCTCGTATTCCGCGACCGTGGCGGCATGCGGAATCACCGCCAGCCGCTCCGTCAGTCCTTCGCGCGCCTGCCGGCGCAGCTCGTCGATCTCGTCATCGGCGAATCGCGGCAGGATCGGATCGCGGGTCCGGGTGCGGAACGCGCAGCGCCGCGCGATCTCGACGGTGTTCTCGACCGCCTCGGGCAGATCCTCGAACAGTCTCACCATCTCGTCGGCGGTCTTGAAGCAATGATCGGCCGTCAGGCGCCGCCTCGGCTCCTGCTGGTCGACATAGGCGCCGTCCGCGATGCAGATCAGCGCGTCGTGGGCGTCATGCATGCCCCGGTGCGGGAAATGCACGTCATTGGTCGCCACCAGCGGCAGGTCGAGATCGTGGGCGAGGCCCACCAGTCCCGGCTCGGTCGCCAGTTCCGTTCGCGTACGGCTCGCGCCGTTCTCCGGATGCCTCTGCACCTCGACATAGAGCCTGTCGCCGAAAGCGGCCTTGAGCCGTTTCGCGAGCGTCGCGGCCTTGTCCGTGTGCCCGTCGGCGATCAGCGTGCCGAGCGGCCCGTCCGCGCCTCCGGTCAGACAGATAAGCCCCTCGGCATGCGTCTCCAGAGCCTCGATCGTGACATGCGCCAGCGCCTGCCCGCACTCGAGGTAATTCATCGAACTCAGTTTGATGAGATTCGCGAAGCCTACCTCCGACTTGACCAGAAGAACCAGCGGGCGCGGCGCCGGCGCGGTCTCTCCCGGGGGCGCCTTCTCCCATGAGATATCCAGCTGGCACCCGTGGATCGGCTGGATGCCCGCCTTGGCCATCGTTTCCGAAAACTCCAGCGCCGCGAACATGTTGCCGCTGTCTGTCAACGCCACCGCCGGCATCCGGTCATCGGAGCAGAGCTTGACCAGACCTTTGATCTGAATCGCTCCCTCGAGCAGCGAATACGCCGAATGGAGACGAAGATGGATGAACCGGGGATCCGACATGGGTGGACACTAGCAGCCGGACACTTCGCCGCAAGCCGGGAACGAACACGCGGAGCCACCGTTCAGACCGGTATCCGAAACAACCCGGAGACCATTCATGCACGTCAGCAAACTGATCTCGACCTCCGCCGCCCTCGCACTGCTCCCCGCCGCGCTCGCCGCCCAAAGCGGCGCCCCGGTCGAGCAGGGCCCCAAGAACGTCCCCGAATTCGAACCCGCCTTCGAAACCCAGACCCGCGCGCCGGCCGCCGATTCGGGCGTCGAACTCAAGGTCGAGATCCTCGCCGCCGGGCTCGCGCATCCTTGGGGCGTCGCTCCGCTTCCCTCCGGCCACGTCCTCGTGACGGAGCGTCCCGGCCGTCTGCGCGTCCTCTCGCCAGACGGGTCGGTTTCCGACCCCGTCTCAGGTCTGCCGGAGGTCCACGCGGTCAAGCAGGGCGGTCTGCTCGACATCGCGACCGGCCCCGATTTCGCCGACGACCGGATGATCTACTGGACCTACGCCAAACCGCTGGCTGACGGGGCCTCCGCCACCGCCGCCGCGCGCGGCGTCCTGTCGGAGGACATGACGGAGGTGACCCAGGTCGAGGACATCTTCGTCCAGGACCCGCCCTCGCCCACGCCGATGCATTACGGCAGCCGTGTGCTCTTCGACGGGAACGGTCACGCGCTCATCACCACAGGCGAGCATTTCACCATGGAGGAACGCGATTACGCCCAAGACCTCGACAAGACCTACGGCAAGACGATCCGCGTCCGTCTCGATGGCGAGATACCCGAAGACAACCCCTTCACCGGCCGGGACGATGCCGTCACGTCGATCTGGTCCTACGGCCACCGCAACATCCAAGGCGCCGCGATCCGCCCCGACACCGGTCAGTTCTGGATCATCGAGCACGGACCGAAGGGCGGCGACGAGTTGAACCTGATCGAACCCGGCGCGAATTACGGCTGGCCCGTGATCAGCTACGGCGAGACCTATGACGGCAACCCCGTCGGCTCGGGCGAGGCGCGCATGGAGGGGATGACCGGTCCTCAATACTACTGGGATCCGGTCATCGCTCCGGGTGGCATGCTCTTCTACCAAGGCGACGCCTTCGCCGACTGGAAGGGCGACGTTCTGATCGCGTCTCTCGTTCCGGGCGCGCTCGTCCGTCTCGAGATGGACGGCGACCGCGTGGCCGCGGAGGAGCGCCTGCTCCCCGATCAGGGACGCATCCGCGACCTGGCCGAGGCCGCCGATGGCGCCGTGCTCGCGCTGGTCGATGCCGAGAACGGCGCGATCCTGCGCCTCACGCCCAAGGCCGACTGACACGCCGATCGCGACGAACTTCCGGCCCCTGCCGCACGAGCGGCCCCGGGTCGGAAGGCCAGTGTCACTCCACGCGCGGCGACCCGCGCCCCGCGCGCCGAAATCTCCTCCCAAGCCTGATTGATCGCGCTCAGGCGCGCGTTCGCCAAGGTTACCGTCTCCACCGGCAGGCCCCGCGCGATCATCTGATCCGGATGGTTCGCCCGCACCAGATCGCGCCACCTGGCCCGCACCGTCTTGAGATCCGATCCGCGCGGCACGCCCAGCACCTGCCAGGGGTCCGGCGTCCGGCCCTCCACATGCCGCGCCTCGATGCAGCCGAAGGCGCGCTCCGACACCCCGAAAATCCCGGCCACCGCGCCAAGAAACGCCTCTTCGCCCTCGTGATACCGACCGTCCGCCATCGCGATGTGGAACAGACCTTCCAGAATGTCCTCGAGCACCTCTGGCTGGCCCCGGAACATCCGCGCGATCCGGGCGGCATAGGCGTCAAACCCCGCCACGTCCTGCCGCGCGAGATTGAACACCCGCCCCGCCGCCGCCTCGTCCTCCGCCGCGATCCGGAAAACCTGCCGAAACGCCGTGACCTCGGACGCCGCCACCCGCCCGTCCGCCTTGGCCATCTTGGCTCCGAGGCCGATTACGGCCATCGTGAACGCGACGCTCCGTTCCGCTTCGGGCGCGTCCCGCTCGAAATAGGCCAGAAGCCCCTCGCCCCGCGCGCGCAGCGCGGCGATCGCCTCGGTGATGCGGCTCCAGACTGACATTGGTTCCTCTTTATCAGCCTGGACGCCGGATGACAGCAGCGGATCTCAACTGCTCCACGCCGACTTTCATACTGACACGAAACTTCGAGAGCAGGCGCGGCGGGTCAACAGGCCCGCGCAAATCAAGAAAGACCCGCGCGCCCCGCATCCGCGCTAAAGGCCGCCGCGCCGCCCGTCACAGCCGCCGCTGCATCAGCACCAGATCGCGCCAAGCCCCCGCCTTCCACCCCACCTCCGGCAGAAATCCGACACGCTCGAACCCCATCGCCGCGTGAAACGCGGCACCCTCCGGATTGTCCCCGGTGATCGCCGCGACCATGACATGCGCGCCGCGCTCGCGGGCGGCATCCAGCACCGCCTGCATCAGCATTCGCCCCAAGCCGCGTCCATGCGCGTCCGCCCCCAGCACCAGTGTATGCTCCATCGTCCGCGCGTAGCCCGCGCCGGCGCGGAACTGCCAGAAGGTCGCGAACCCCGCGACCCGTTCCGCCTCCGCCACGAAAAAAGCGCCCGGCCGCTCCACGATCAGCGCCGAGACCTCCGCCTCGGACTTGGCAACCGAATTGAACGTGGCGAGGCTCTCCCCGATCATCGCGTTCCACAGGTCCGCGATCGCCCTTGCATCGTCCGAACGGGCATGCCTGATTGCGGACAACGTTTTCTCCCTCCGACCCGGCACGAAAAACCATAGGGTCCGGCCCGCGCGGCTGTCGAGGGCCGCAAGAGGGTGCGCATGACCGCCTGGGATTTCTGGATCGACCGCGGCGGCACGTTCACCGACATCGTCGCGCGCGAGCCGGACGGGACTCTCCACCGCGCCAAGCACCTGTCGGAAAACCCCGAACGCTACGCTGACGCCGCGCTGCACGGCATCCGCGAATTCCTCGGCCTTGGCCCTGACGACCGCATCCCGGCGTCCCGCGTCGCCAGCGTCAAGATGGGCACCACGGTCGCCACGAACGCCCTGCTCGAACGCAAGGGCGAACCCGTCCTTCTCGTCACCACGCAGGGCCTCGGACAGCAGCTGCGCCTCGCCTACCAGAACCGCCCGCGCCTTTTCGACCGCCACATCGTCCTGCCCGAGATGCTCCATTCCCGCACCGTCGAGGCCCGCGAACGCGTCCGCGCCGATGGCACGGTCGAGAATCCGCTCGACGAGGCGCATCTCCGCGCCGAACTCGCCGCCGCGCGCGAGGCCGGACTCACCGCCTGCGCCATCGTTTTCGTCCACGGCTACCGTCACCATTCCCACGAGGCCCGCGCCGCCGATCTCGCCGCCGAGGCCGGCTTCACCCAGATCTCCGTCAGCCACCGCGTCAGCCCGCTGATGAAAATGGTCGGCCGCGGCGACACCACCGTGGTCGACGCGTACCTGACCCCGATCCTGCGCCGCTACATCGACCGCATCGCGGCGGCCTTCGACGGTGACATGACCGGCCGCCTGATGTTCATGCAATCCTCCGGCGGCCTCACCGGCGCGGACATGTTCCAGGGCAAGGACGCGATCCTCTCCGGTCCCGCCGGCGGCGTCGTCGGCGCCGTCCGCACCAGCCAGATCGCCGGCCAGGACCGCATCATCGGCTTCGACATGGGCGGCACCTCCACCGACGTCTGCCATTTCGCCGGCGAGTACGAGCGCGTCCTCAACACCCTGATCGCCGGCGTGCGCATCACCGCGCCGATGATGAACATCCACACCGTCGCCGCCGGCGGCGGCAGCCTGCTCACCTACGAATCGGGCCGGATGCAGGTCGGCCCCGCCAGCGCCGGCGCCGATCCCGGCCCTGCCGCCTACGGCCGCGGCGGCCCGCTCGCCGTCACCGACGCCAACGTCCTCACGGGTCGCCTGCGCCCCGAATTCTTTCCCGCCATATTCGGTCCGGACGCCGACCGCCCGCTCGACATCGACGCGACCCGGGCCGCGTTCGAAACCCTCGCCGACGAGATCGGCAAACCGCCCGAAGAGGTCGCCGAAGGCTTCCTGCGCATCGCCGTCGAGAACATGGCCAACGCCATCAAGACCATCTCCGTCCAGCGCGGCTACGACGTCCAGGAATACTGCCTCACCGTCTTTGGCGGGGCGGGGGCGCAGCACGCCTGCGCCATCGCCGACACGCTCGGCATGAAGACCTGCCTGATCCACCCCATGGCCTCGCTCCTCTCGGCCTACGGCATGGGCCTCGCCGACATCCGCGCCACCCGCACCGAGGCCGTCGAGGCCGATCTCACGCCTGACGGACGGCTGACGGCCGCGGCGCTTCTCGACCGGCTCGGCGTCGCGGCGCTCGGGGAGGTGGAGGCCCAGGGCGTGGCCGAGCGCGACATCCACCTCAACCACACGCTCCACCTCAAGGTCAAAGGCACCGACACCGCCATCGGCGTGGCCTTCGGGGACGTCGAGGCGATGCGCGACGGCTTCGCCGAAGCCCACCGCGCCCGCTTCGGCTTCGATCCCGGCGACGCCACGCTCGTCATCGAATCCGCCCAAGTCGAAGCCATCGGCGACGCCGCCGATCTCACCGAAGACGCCCGGGACGTATCGGAACGCCCTGAAACCGCATACGAAACCGCACTCGAAGCCTCCGTCTTCCTCGGCGGCGAACACGTCACCGCGAGGTTCGTGCGCCGCGAGGCCCTGCGTCCCGGCGACACCCTCACCGGCCCGGCTGTCCTCGTCGAGCCGCACACCTCGATCCTCATCGAGCCCGGCTGGCGCGCCTGCGTCACCGCCCACGACCACGTCGAACTCACCCGCGTCACGGCCCGCCAAAGCGCCGACGCCATCGGCACCCGCGCCGATCCGGTGATGCTCGAGGTCTTCAACAACCTCTACATGTCCATCGCGGAACAGATGGGCGCCGTGCTCGAGAACACCGCCGCTTCCGTCACCATCAAGGAGCGGCTCGATTTCTCCTGCGCCGTCTTCGACGCGGAGGGCGACCTGATCGCCAACGCGCCGCACATGCCGGTGCATCTCGGCTCGATGGGCGCCAGCGTGAAGGCGATCATCGCCCAGAACCCCGACATGGCCCCGGGCGACGTCTACGCCCTCAACGCCCCCTACAACGGTGGCACGCATCTGCCCGACATCACCGTGGTCACGCCGGTCTGGGACGACGCGGGCGAAACGGTCCTCTTCTTCACCGCCGCGCGCGGCCACCACACCGATGTCGGCGGCCTCACCCCCGGATCGATGCCGCCCGACAGCCGCACCATCCACGACGAGGGCGTCTACATCGACAACTGGAAACTCGTGGATCGGGGCCGCTTCCGCGAGACCGACACCCGCGACCTTCTGCTCGGCGCGAAATACCCGGTCCGCGCCCCCGACATCAACATCGCCGACCTCAAGGCCCAGATCGCCGCCTGCGAGAAGGGCGCGCGCGAACTGCGCCGCATGGTCGACCATTTCGGCCTGGACGTGGTCCAGGCCTACATGGCCCACGTCCAGGACAACGCCGAGGAAAGCGTCCGCCGCGTGATCGAGGCGCTGACCGACGCCGAATACGTCTATCCGATGGACCCGGATTTCGACGGTCTGCCGCGCGAGATCCGCGTGAAGATCACCGTCGACCGCGCCGCCCGCTCGGCGAAAATCGACTTCACCGGCACCACCGCGCAGCTCGCGACCAACTACAACGCTCCCGAGCCCGTGACCCGCGCCGCCGTGCTCTACGTCTTCCGCTGCCTCGTGGATTCCGACATCCCGATGAACGAGGGCGTGATGAAGCCGCTCGACGTCATCCTGCCGCCCCGCACCATGCTCTCGCCGGAATACCCGGCGGCCGTGATCGCCGGCAACGTCGAGACCAGCCAAGCGGTGACCTCCGCGCTCTTCCTCGCGCTCGGCGTCCAGGCCGCCGCGCAATCCACGATGAACAACACCACCTGGGGCAACGACAGATACCAGTATTACGAGACCATCTGCGGCGGTACCGGCGCCGGCAGGCTCTCGGACGGCACGGGCTTCGACGGCACCAGCGGCGTCCACAGCCACATGACCAACTCCCGCCTGACCGATCCCGAAGTGCTCGAATGGCGCTTCCCGGTCGTGCTCGACGAGTTCCGCATCCGCGAGGGTTCCGGCGGGGAAGGGCGCTTCGACGGCGGCGACGGCGTCGTGCGCCGCATCCGCTTCCTCGAGCCGATGACCGTCGCGATCCTCTCCGGCCACCGCACCGTACCGCCACCCGGCCTCGACGGCGGAGGCGCGGCCGCCTGCGGCATTACCCGAATCGAACGCGCCGACGGCACGATCGAGATCCTCGCCGCCGCAGACCGCCGCGAGATCGGTCCCGGCGACACCTACTGGATCGAGACCCCCGGCGGCGGCGGATACGGCGAGGTCTGACAGGCCGCTGAACGGCCCGCCCGCGGACGGGTCAATCGCGGTTCAGCCCTGTCCGGAGCGTCGATCGGAGCCGAACCGTCAGCCGGGCGCTTCGCCGGATCCGATCTCGCCGGTGGTCAGGACCGGAGAGGCGTCGAGGCCCGTCGCGTTCATCATCGCCGCGACCCGCTCCAGCGACGAGACGAGTTGCGCCTGTTCCCAGTCCTGGAGCGCCTCGAACGCGATCACGAAGCGCTGCTGAAGCGCGTCGGGGACCTCGGCGACGGCCGCCATGCCCGCCTCGGTGATGCTGACATTGCTCTGGCGGCGGTCGGTTTCGGACCGCTTGCGGGTCACGAGGGCGCGCGAGACGAGCTTGTCGACGAGGGCGGTCACGGTGGCCTGGCTCACGCCCATCTGTCCCGCGAGCGCCGTTGGGGTCGAGGTCCCGCCGCGCCCGTCGATGATCTGAAGAACCCGGAGCTGGGCCGGCGTGAGGCCGGCGGCGGTGGCGAGGGTGCGCGCGTAAAGCTCGGCCGCGCGCAGGATGCGGCGGAGCGCGATCAGGGCCTCGTCGACCCGTTCGGGGGAAGCATGCGTCATTTGGTGAAGCTTCGCACGGAACCCTCAGCCTGTTCAATCGACGCGTGGGAAGGTGAGGTTAGTTCGATAGACTGACATCCAGCAGGAAAAATCACTTAAAAAACCGCAGGATTGTGCGCCGCAGCACGTCGCAAACGCCTTGCAGAGCGCAAAAAAGTCCTTTGTAAGTTGAAATTGTATTGCGGACCTGCTATTTAGACATTCTAACGAAAGAGGGACGATGCCCATGTCAGACGAAAGATCGCAGCCGTTTATCCGCAAACCCCGACTGCGCAAGCCGGAGTCCACGGATGGACCCGCGATCTGGGAACTCGTGCGGGATTGCAAGCCGCTCGACGAGAACTCGATGTACTGCAATCTCGTGCAGGCCGACCATTTCCGCGACACCTGCGTGGTGGCGGAACTGGACGGCGAGATCGTCGGCTGGATTTCCGGCCACATGATCCCCGGCGCGGACACGTTCTTCGTCTGGCAGGTGGCCGTCGGCGAGAAGGCGCGCGGCTGCGGGCTTGGGCGCAAGATGCTCGCCCACCTGATCGCGCGCGATGAATGCGCCGACGCGCTGTCCCTTGAGACGACGATCACCGAGGACAATGCCGCGTCCTGGGGCCTGTTCCGGAGCTTCGCGCGCTCGATCGGCGGAAAGCTCTCGGACCGCCCGCACTTCCGGAGCGACGATCACTTCGACGGCCGTCACGACACCGAGCATCTGGTGTCGATTTCGCTGCCGCAGGCCGCTCGGCTTAAAAAGGCCGCCTGAGCCGCCTTCACCCTTCCCTTTTTTCAGACATCGATCCGAAAGGACGTCCCATGCCGAAAGACATGCACGACGACTATGCCATCTTCACCCGCCGCGAGAGCGCGGCGCGCTCCTATTGCCGCAGCTTCAGGACGCTGTTCACCGAGGCGCGCGGATCCGAGCTGTTTGACGCGGATGGCCGTCGTTACATCGACTTCCTCGCCGGATGCTCGTCGCTGAATTACGGGCACAACGACCCGGACATGAAGGAGGCGCTGATCGCGCACATCTCCTCGGACGGGCTCGCGCACGGCCTCGACCTTCACACCGACGCGAAGGCGGATTTCCTCGAAGCGTTCGAGCGCCACATTCTGGAGCCGCGCGGCATGGATCACCGGGTGATGTTCACCGGCCCGACCGGCGCGAACGCCGTCGAGGCGGCGATGAAGATCGCGCGCAAGGTCACCGGGCGGACCAACATCATCGCCTTCACCAACGGCTTTCACGGCGTGACGATGGGCGCGCTCGCCGCGACCGGCAACGGCTATCACCGGGGCGGGGCTGCGATGGACACGAGCGGCGTGACGCGGATGCCGTTCGACGGCTACGCCGAGGGCGTGGACAGCGCCGCGCTGCTCGACCAGATGCTGTCGGACGCGTCCGGCGGGATCGACGCGCCGGCGGCGATCATGTTCGAGCCGATCCAAGGCGAGGGCGGCCTGAACGCCGCCTCGCCGGAATGGGTCCGCGCCATCGCGGCCGTCGCCAAAAAACATGGCGCGCTCCTGATCGTCGACGACATCCAGGCCGGCTGTGGCCGGGCCGGAACCTTCTTTTCGTTCGAGGAGATGGGCGTGATGCCCGACATCGTGACGTTGGCCAAATCGGTTTCGGGCTTCGGTCTGCCGATGGCGATAGCACTTGTGCGGCCCGAGCATGACGTGTTCGGCCCGGCCGAGCACAACGGCACCTTCCGGGGCAACACCCATGCCTTCGTGACGGCGCGCGTGGCCATCGAGAAGTTCTGGGCCGATGACGCCTTCGCGCGCGAGCTTGCGGAGAAGGCGAACCTGATCACCGATTCGCTCGGCCAAGTCGCCGACATGGTGCCCGGGGCGTTCCTCAAGGGTCGCGGCCTGATGCAGGGCGTCGACGTCGGCTCCGGCGATCTCGCCGGCGCGATCTGCGCGCGCGCCTTCGAGAACGGGCTCGTCATCGAGACCTCGGGCAATGAGGATCAGGTGGTCAAGGTTCTGGCGCCGCTCACCACGCCGGTCGAGACGTTCCGCGAAGGCTTCGCGATCCTGCTCGACGCCGTGCGCGACGTGACCGCGCCCTCGCAAATCGCCGCGGAGTAAGACGCATGATCGTACGTGATTTCAATGCCCTAAAGGGTACCGACCGCGACGTGTCGGACGCTCAATGGTCGTCCGTCCGGATGCTGCTGGCCGATGACGCGATGGGATTCTCTTTCCACGTCACCACGCTTGCGGCGGGTTCGGAGCACACCTTCCACTACAAAAACCACTTCGAGAGCGTCTATTGCATGGCGGGTTCAGGCTCGATCACCGATCTCGCCACCGGCGAGACTCACCCGATCCGGCCGGGTGTGATGTACGCGCTCAACCTGCACGACAGGCACACCCTGCGCGCCGATGAGGAGCTGGTGATGGCCTGCTGCTTCAATCCGCCGGTGACCGGAAAAGAGGTCCACCGGGCGGACGGCTCCTATGCGGCGGCGGAAGAACTGGCGGACTGATACCATGACCCATGCAAGCCACACCGTCGAGAAGATCGGCGGCACCTCCATGTCGCGCATCGACGAGCTGTGCGAGACGCTTTTCATAGCCGGCCGCGAGGACGATCACCTCTACGGACGGGTTTTCGTGGTCTCGGCCTTCGGCGGGATCACCGACCTGCTGCTCGAGCACAAGAAATCGGGCCAGCCCGGCGTCTATGCCCGCTTCGCCAGCGCCGACACCGATCACGGCTGGCACGACGCGCTGAGCGGGGTCTCCGCCGCCATGATCGCCGCGCACGAGGCTGTGTTGGAGCACCCGGCCGATCTTCGGCGCGCCGGCGACTTCGTACGCGATCGGATCGAGGGCGCGCGAAACTGTCTGATCGACCTGCAACGGCTCTGCACCTACAGCCATTTCCGGCTGACCGAGCACATGCTTCAGATCCGCGAGCTGCTTTCCGGACTGGGCGAGGCGCACTCGGCGTTCACGACCATGCTGCTGTTGCGGCGGGCGGGGGTGAACGCGCGGTTCGTGGACCTCTCCGGCTGGCGTGACGAGGGCGACGTGAGCCTCGACGAGCGGATCCTTTCGGCGATGGCCGAGGTCGATCCATCGGTCGAGCTTCCGATCGTCACCGGCTACGCGCAATGCGTCGAGGGCCTGATGCGGGAGTTCGATCGCGGCTATTCCGAGGTGACGTTCTCGCGGCTCGCGGCGCTGACCGGTGCGCGCGAGGCGATCATCCACAAGGAATTCCACCTGTCCTCCGCCGACCCCAAGGTCGTCGGCGCGGACGCCGTCCGCAAGATCGGCCGCACGAATTACGACGTCGCCGACCAGCTGTCGAATCTCGGGATGGAGGCGATCCACCCAAAGGCGGCGAAAACACTGCGTCAGGCCGCGGTGCCGCTGCGGGTGACCAATGCCTTCGACCCAGGCGACCCCGGGACTTTGATCGACGACCAGCCGGCGGAATCGCCGGATGTGGAGATCGTGACGGGCCTCGACATAATCGCGCTGGAGGTCTTCGAACAGGACATGGTCGGGGTGAAGGGCTACGACGCCGCGATCCTCACGTCCCTGACACGGCATGACGTGCGGATCATCTCGAAAGTGTCGAACGCGAACACGATCACGCACTACGTCGACGCGTCTCTCAAGAGCATGCGCCGGGTAGAGAAGGATCTCGCCGCGCTCTATCCGCACGCCACGATCTCATCGCGCAAGCTCTCGATGGCCTCGGTGATCGGCCGGGACATGAACGGGCTGTCGGTCCTGACGCGGGGGCTTCAGGCGATCGCGGCGGATGGTCTGGAGGCGCTCGGCGCCTCGCAGGGGCCGCGCAACGTCGACGTGCAGTTCATCCTTGAGCGCGACGCGCTCGCCCCGGCGATCCGGGCGCTGCACGGCGCCTTGGTGCGTCCCGCCCGTACCGTGCTCGCCGAGGTCGCCTGACCGCGGCGGTCATCGCGTCACCGGCCGAACACCATTTCGACCGGCCAGAGCGAGATCGCGGGCACGTAGGTGATCACCATCAGCGCGGCAAACACGGTCAGAACGAACCACAGAAGCTGCGGGATGATCTTCTCGACGGGCAGATTGGCGACCTGGCAGGCGGCGAACAGGTTCACGCCGAGCGGCGGCGTGATCATTCCGAGCGCGAGGTTCACCACGATGATCAGGCCGAAATGCACCGGATCGACGCCGTAGGCGATGGCGATCGGCGTCAGGATCGGCGCCAGCACGAGAATCGCCGCCGAGGTCTCGATGAACATCCCCACGATCAGCAGCAGCAGGTTGACCACCAGTAGAAAGGCGATCCGGCTTTCGAACATGTCGCGGAACCAGGCCGCGATGTCGTTCGGCAGGCCGGATCGCGTGATCAGAAACGAGAACAACGCGGCGGCCGCGATGATGATCATGATCGCGGAGGTCGAGACGACGGTCCGCGTCAGGATGCCGGGCAGGTCGGCGATCTTCAGTTCGCGGTAGAGTCCCATTCCGACGATCAGCGCGGCGGCCACGGCGACGGCGCTCGCCTCCGTGGGCGTGAAGATGCCCGAGTAGATCCCGCCGAGAATGACGAACGGCACCAGCAGCGCGGGCAGCGCGGCGACGAACGCGCGGCCGAAGCTCTCGCGGCCGTCGCCGTCCTCGCGCCCGATGCCCCGCGCCCGGCAGATCACCAGAACGAGCGCCATCAATGACGCCGCCACGAGAAAGCCGGGCCCGAGGCCTGCGATGAAAAGCTTGCCTACGGAGGTGTCGGTCGACACGCCGTAGAGGATCAGCGGGATCGAGGGAGGGATCAGCACGCCGAGCTCCGCGGACGAGGCCTGGATCGAGGCCGCGAGCGGCTTGGGGTACCCGTGCGAAACCATCGCCGGGATCAGGATCGCGCCGATGGCGAAAGTCGTCGCGACGCTGGACCCCGAAACCGAGGCGAAAAGCATGCAGGTCAGCACGCAGGTGCAGGCCAGCCCTCCCTGGATGCCCCCGACGATGGATTTCGCCAGCGCGACGAGGCGTTGCGAGATGCCGCCCGCCGACATCAGATTGCCGGCCAGGATGAACAGCGGGATCGCCATGAGCGGGAAGCTGTCGATGCCGGTGAACATGCGTTGCGCGACCAGCAGCAGCGGCAGGCGACCTTGGGCCTCGATGCCGATGACCGACGCGAGGCCGATCGCAACCGCGATGGGCACTCCGAAGAGAAAAAGGATGGCCAGCGATAGGCCGAGGGCGACGTTCACGTCTCGGCCCTCACGGCCCAGGCTCCCGAAGCTCCCCGGATCATCGCGGCTAGGATGGCGATCATGATGAAGATCGACCCGACCGGAAGCGCGACATAGACCCAGGCGATCGAGATCTCGAGAGCCGCGAGCTTCTGGTTCATCACCCGCCCCGTCATCAGCGCGCCCTGCCAGAACAGGATGGCGAAAAACAGCAGCGACGCGGCGTTGGCCGCCATGAACAGCGCCAGGCCGAGCCGGCGGGGCAGGGCATGCATGATCACGTCTACGGAGATCATGGCGCCCTGTCGGAACGCGACCGCCACGCCGAGAAAGACCGACCAGATCATCGCCGAGCGGGTGATGACCTCGGACCAGGTCGAGGGCGCGTCGAACACGAACCGCGTGATCACCTGGAATAACGCCAGACAGGCAGCGATCACAAGAAACACGATGGCCCCGCGCAGCGCGAGGCCGGTCGTGAAGTCTTCGATCCGCAAGAGGATGCGAGTCATGCGCGGCACGCTTTCCGGAAAAAGGCGGCCCCCGAGGGAGCCGCGACCGCTCTCAGACGTCGGTCATTCGACCGCCTTGATGCGGTCGACCATCTCGGTGCCGTACTCGTCGGTATAGATGGCATAGGCCGGCTCGGCCAGCGCGGCGAAGGGCGCCTTGTCGATGTCGGTGATGACCTCCATCCCGTTTTCGCGCAGAAGCGCGACGCCCTCCTCCTCGAGACGGTTGACCTCGGCGCGCGTGGCGGCCGCGCTCGCCGTCGCGGCCTCGCGGAACCAGCCCTTCTGCTCGTCGGTCAGCCCGTCGAACAGGATCGGCGAGGCGAGGATCACGGCGGGCGAATAGACATGGCCGGTCAGCGAGACGAAATCCTGGACCTCCCAGAATTTCGAGGCCGAGATGACCGTGATCGGGTTCTCCTGCCCGTCGACGACGCCTTGCTGCAGGGCGGTGAAAAGCTCGGGAAACGCCATCGGCGTCGGCGCCGCGCCGAGGTCGCTGAACGCCTCCATGTGGACGCGGTTCTCCATCGTCCGCAGCTTGAGGCCCGCCAGATCCTCCGGCGTCCGCACCGGCCGCTGCGAGTTGGTCACGTGGCGAAAGCCGTTTTCGGTCCAGGCCAGGCCGACGAGCTGGTTCTCGTCGATTTTCGCCAACAGCTCCTGGCCGATTTCGCCATCAAGGGTCGTGCGCGCGTGGTCATAATCCCGGAACAGGAACGGCAGGTCGAGCACGTAGACCTCCGGCACGAAGTTGCCCAACGGGCCGGTCGAGGTGATGACGACGTCGAGCGAGCCGATCTGAAGTCCCTCGATCATGTCGCGTTCGCCGCCCAGCTGTCCCGCCGGGGCCTGTTCGCCGGTGAACGCGCCGCCCGACACCTCGGTCAGCGTGTCGATGAAGGCCTGTGCGCCCAAACCGTAATGCGACGTCGGCGACAGCGAATGGCCGACCACGATCGACTGCTGCGCCTGTGCGGTTCCGGCCAGAAGGCTCGCCGCCGCCACCAGACCCAATGCGAAATGCTTCATATCCGTTCTCCCTGAGAGTTTTTTCACGTTTTCGACCCGCCTTCACCGCGCGGTTTCTTGTCGGAGTCGCTTCGTTGGGACCCCGGCGGTGTCCACCTTGTTTCACCATATAGCCCTCGCCCGACGCAGCGCAATTTCCGCTTCGCGCGTCAAGGTCACGGAGAAGTCGATACGAGATCTGTCAGACCGTCCCGCCCAACGATCCTTCCAGCTCGACCATCTCCTGACCGCCGGCCATCAGGTCCTGGAGCTCTTCCGGCGTGACTTGGCCGCGCTGGGCCGTCCCGAGTGTCGTGCCGCGATTGAGCACGGTGAACCGGTCGCCCACCGCCATCGCGTGGCGCACGTTGTGGGTGATGAACACCACGCCGATGCCCTGCTTGCGGACCTTGTCGACGGTGGCCAGCACATTGGCGGTCTGCCGTACGCCAAGCGCCGAGGTGGGCTCGTCGAGGATCAGAACCTTGGCGCCGAAATGCACCGCGCGGGCGATGGCGACCGTCTGGCGCTCGCCGCCGGAGAGGGTGCCGACCGCCTGGTCCGGACCGCGCAGATTGATGCCCATCTTGCGCATCTCCTCCATGGTGATCTCGTTGGCGGTGTCGGTGTCGAAGCGTTTGAGGAGTCCACGCCCCTTGGTCGGTTCCCGGCCCATGAAGAAATTCCGGGCCACGGACATCAGGGGGATCATCGCGAGATCCTGGAACACCGTGGCGATTCCCGCCTCCATGGCGTCCCGCGGGCTGTCGAAGCTCATCGGCTTGCCCTCGAAGTAGATCTCCCCCTTCGTGGGTTTGTGCACACCCGACATCGTCTTGATGAAGGTCGACTTGCCCGCCCCGTTGTCGCCGAGCAGGCAGTGGCATTCGCCGGGCGTGACGTCGAAGGAGACCCCGGCGAGCGCGATGACGTTGCCGAAGTGCTTCTCGATGTTCTCCATGTGGACGAGCGGCGCGTGTTCGGATCTGGTGTTCATCTCAACGCTCCCCGGTCACGCGTTTGCGGATCATGTTGTTGAAGAGCACGGCGATCAGAAGCATGCCGCCGAGGAAGACAAGGTACCAGTCCTGGTCGATCTGGGTGTAGCTCAGACCGATGAGCACCATGCCGAAGATGATCGCTCCGAAGAACGCGCCGATCGCGGACCCGTAGCCGCCCGTCAGAAGACAGCCGCCGATGACCGCGGCGATGATGGCCTCGAATTCCTTCTGGAAGCCGCGGCGGGCATCGGTCGATCCACTGTCAAGCACGGTGATGATGGCGACGAGCGCGGCGCAGCAGGCGGTCAGCATGAAGAGACTCAGCTTCACCCTGCGGACCGGCACGCCGGAATTCGTCGCGGCATTGGAATCTCCGCCCGAGGCGAAGATCCAGTTGCCGGCCGGCGTGCGGAGAAGGACATAGGTTGCGATCACGGCAACCAGGATGAACCACAGTATCTCGACAGGGACGCCGGGCACCTTGGGGACGCCGTTGTTGAAGGTGTCGATCACTCCAGCTTCGGCAAGCGCCGTGAAGGTGCCTTGGAAGGCGTCCCCGCTGAAGAAACGCGCCAGGAAATCGTTCTCGGTCGCGTCTCGCACACCGCGAAGCTGCGTCGAGCCGCCGGTCGCCCATTTCAGACCGACGAGAGACAGACCGCGGTAGATGAAAAGGAAAGCGAGCGTGACGATGAACGAGGGCAGGCCGCTCCTGACGACGATCTGGCCGTTCGCGAAGCCGCAGAGCGCGGCGAACCCCAGCGTGGCGGGTATGGCGACGATCAGCGGAAGTCCGAATGTTACGACGCAGGCGCCGAAAACGAGGCCGGCAAACGCGATCATCGAACCGAGTGACAGGTCGAATTCCCCGCCGATCATCAGCAGCGCCGCCCCGACGGCGAGGATGCCGAGCTGTGCGGCGGGCGACATGAAGTTCATGACCCCGGCAAGCGTGAACATGCTCGCATCGGCCGTCGCGAGAAAGAACAACGTCACCAGGATCACACCGGCGATCGCGCCCAGTTCGGGGCGTTTCATCAGCCCGGCCATGAATGACTCGGTCTTTATGCGTTCGTCGGTCGCCGTCGGGGTTTCCGTCGTCATCGTTCCCTCCTCGAAAAGCTCATTCGAGGCGGCGTGGCCGCCCCGCCATCCGGAGCCCCGCAGGGCTCCGGAGCAGCCTCAGCGGATACCCTGAGCCGAAAGCTCGACCACCTGTGCGGCCTTGTCGGCCGTGATCAGGTTCGGACCGGACGGCACGTTTCCTCCTGGAATAAGGCCGTACTCGGCGTTCAGCGCCAGAAAGACGACCGGGAGGTACCCCTGGAGGAACTGTTGCTGGTCGATCGCGAAAGCCGCCTCGCCGTTGCTGACCGATTCGAGGAAGTTGGCGGAGAGGTCGAACGAGCCGATGGCCACGTCGCCCTCGCGCCCGACCGCCTTGACCGCCGCGACGGAAGGCTCGCCGGCGAGTGACGCGCCCAGAGCCATCACGGTGTCGACGTCCGGATCGGAATCGAGAGCGGCCTTGACCTTGGCCTCGATCTCGGCCGGATCGTTGGTCGTCGGAAGAACAATCACTTCACCGCCGAAGCCTTCTTCGAAACCGGCGCAGCGGTCGTCGAGCGAGACGTTGCCGACCTCGTGGTTGACGCAGATGGCCTTTGATTTGCCCATGGACTTCATCATCTCGCCAGCCGCCATGCCGGCGTCGAATTCTTCCTGGCCGACATGCAGCAGTGCGCCGAGACCCTTGGACACGTCCGAACCGGAATTCATGGAGATCACCGGGATTCCGGCGGCGACCGCCTTCTCGATCGACGGCCCCAAGGCGTCGGCATCGGGGATCGAGACGACCAGTCCGTCGGGCTCCTGATTCACCGCCGCGTCTATCAGCTGGCTCATCGCGACCATGTCGAAGGTCTCGGGCGCACGGTATTCGACGTTCGCGCCGGTGTCGGCCGCGGCTTTCTCGACGCCGTTCTTGACCACCGACCAGAACGGGTCGCTGGCCTGACCGTGGCTGACCACGATGATGTCGGTCGCGAAGGCCGGGGCCGCGAGCGCCACCGCGGCTGCGGCGAGCGTCGACTTGATGCAGTACTTCATGTGTTCCTCCCTGGAACGCTGAGTTTGTTCTTCGCTTGAAGTCCGGATCTCCGAGACTTGCAGAGGGCAGAAAAGCACAGGTGTTCTCTTTTTGCAACCGGTTGCAAAAAGGTGGCTCGTCTTTCATTCTGGCGTCTGGGGATCGTGCTTGGAGGCACAGGGTCACGATGGCCGTCACGCTCAAGGATGTCGCCGTTCACGCGCAGGTTTCCCGGTCGGCCGTCTCACGCGTTTTCACCGATGGCGCCTCGGTTTCGCCCAAGATGCGCCGCAAGGTCGAGAAGGCCGCGCGGGAGCTCGGCTACAGCCCGAATTTCCTCGCCCGCAGCCTGACGACCCGCCGGACCAAGCTGATCGGGCTCGTCTCGAACAACTTTCACAACCCGATCTTCCTCGAGGTTTTCGACCTTTTCACGCGTGGGCTCCAGGATCGCGGTTTGCGCCCGCTTCTCCTGAATCTCAGCGGCGGATACGACGTGGCGTCCGCGGTCGGGTTGATGCGTCAGTATTCCGTCGATGGCGTCATCGTCGCCTCCTCGACGCTGCCTCCGGACTTCGCGCTGGCCTTCCGCGACGCCGGCGTTCCGGTCGTGCACAGCTTCGGGCGCGCGGCCCGGTCCCCGCAGGTGCATGTCGTCGGGATCGACAACGTGGAATGCGGCCGGATGGCCGCGCGCGAACTCGTCGGGCGCGGGTATCGCCGCCTCGCTTTTCTCGGCGGTCCGGAAGCCGCCACCTCCACCGAGGACCGGCTCGCGGGCTTCCGCGAGGAACTCGCCTCGCGCCCTGATATCACGCTCACGCAATCTTTCGCCGAGACCTATTCCTTCGCGGCAGGACGCGCTGAGATGCTGCGGCTGCTGTCCCACCCGCCGGCGGAGGCGTATTTCTGCGGCGACGACGTGCTGTCGATCGGCGCCATGAGCGCCGTCCGCGAGGCGGGGCTGCGCGTGCCCGAGGATGTCGGCATCATCGGGCTGAATGACATGGAGATCGCCGGCTGGGAGAATATCGCGCTCACCACGATCCGTCAGCCGATCGACGCGATCATCCGGTCGTCCATCGAACTGATCGCCGCGATGCTGGAGGACCCGGAGCGGCCGCCCGAGGCGCGGCTGTTCCCCTGCGACATCGTCGAGCGCGCGACCCTGCGCGCCCGGATCTGAGCGGCGCTCAGCGAAACATCGGCGGCCGCGCGTCGACCCATGCGCCCTCGGCCTTGCCGGACTCCGCGACCGCGAAGACCGCCGCCATCGAGCGCAGACCGTCCTCCGCCCGGGGGTAGAGATCGGCGGAGGGATCGATGGGGCGACCTTCCTTCATCGCATGAATGCACTCCGCCAGATCCTTGTAGATATTCGCGAATGCGAGCGGCATGCCTTCGGCGTGTCCGATCGTCACGCGGCTCGTGCGGTCCGCTTCGGGCGACAGGCCGGCCTCGCCGCGCTCGATGGTCTGCAGGCGCCCCCCGAGCGGCATCCAGTAGAGCTGGTTCGGCTGCTCCTGCGCCCATCGCAGACCGCCCTTTTCGCCGAAGACCTGGAGGGTCAGCCCGTGCTGCCGACCGATGGCGATGGACGAGGTCCAGAGCCGCCCGACCGCGCCGCCATCCATGCGAAAACTCACCATCGCGTCGTCTTCGAGCAGGCGGCTGGCGATGCAGGACACCGTATCGGCCGAGAGGCGCGTGACCTCCTGGCCGGTTACGAAGCTCGCCATGTGCATCGCGTGGATGCCGCAATCGGCGAACTGCGCCGACACGCCCGCCTGGGCCGGATCATAGCGCCAGCGCACGCGCGGATTATCCGCGTCTGCGGCGTCCGCATGATGCCCGTGGGCGAACTCCGCCTTCACCAGCCGGATCGCGCCGAGATCGCCGCGCGCCACCATCGCCCGCATGTGCCGAACCAGAGAATAGCCGGTATAGCCGTAATTGACCGCGCAGATCCGCCCGGTCTCGCGCGCCAGCCGGACGATCTCCTCGCCCTCCGGCACGGTCATCGTCATCGGCTTCTCGCAGAGCACGTGAAACCCGGCCTCGAGAAACGCCTTGGTGATCTCGAAATGCGTCGCGTTCGGTGTGGCCACGGTCACCAGATCGACCCGGTCGGGCCGGTCCCGCTCGCCGTCGAGCATCTCGCGCCAGTCGCCATAGGCGCGGTCGGGATCCAGCCCGAGCCGCGCGCCATAATCGCGCCCCGCCTCCGGCCGATGATCCAGCGCGCCCGCGACGAACGAGAACGCGCCGTCGAGCCCCGCGCCGAGCCGATGCGCGGGGCCGATCTGGCTGCCCTCGCCGCCGCCGACCATGCCCCAGTTCAGACGCGCCATGCCGGGGTCCTCACTCGAAACCGATGGAGCGGAGATAGTCGCGGTTCGCCCGCGCATCCGAGAGCGGGTCGATGTCGAGCGTCGGATCGCAATCCTGCTCCACCGTGCACCAGCCGTCGAAACCGTTGTCCAGAAGCACCTGGCGGACCCGCGCGAAATCGACGTCGCCCTGTCCGAGGTTGCAGAAGATGCCCTGACCGCAGGCCTCGTAGAACCCGGTGCGCGCAGCGATGGCGTCCGCTTTCACCTTCGGATCGATGTCCTTGAAATGCATGTAGGATATGCGCCCGATATGCCGCTCCATGAACGCGACCGGATCGAAACCGGCATAGGAATGGTGGCCGGTGTCGAAGCAGATCTTGAGCACGCTCTCATCCACCTCGTCGAGCAGCCGCTCGAGCTCCGGCTCGAAATCCATGAACCCCGCCGCATGGGCGTGGATGCCGACCGTCAGCCCGTAATCCTCCGCCCCGAGGCGCGCGACGGTGGCGATGCGGTCGCGGAACGCGGTCCACTCGGCCGCGTCCATCCGCTCGGCCTCGCCGGCGCGCCCGGCGGTCGGCGCGCGGCGCGGCGAGATCGAATTGATCAGCACCAGATGCTTCGCGCCATGCGCCGTCAGCGCCTTGCAGGTCCGCACCGCGCCGTCCATCACGTCGTCCCACTGCGCGGGATCGTGGAAGGCGCGGAACACCACCCCGCCGATCAGTTCCAGATCATGCCGCGCCAGCGCCTCGGCCAGAACCGCCGGGTCCTCCGGCATGTAGCCGACCGGCCCGAGTTCGATGCCGTTGTAACCCGCCGCCGCGCAGTCGCTCAGGACCTTCTCCCAAGGCGGATTGCGCGGATCACCCGCGAATTCCACGCCCCACGAACAGGGGGCGTTGCCGATGCTGATGCTCATCCGTTCCCGCCTTTCAAATGCGCCGTCATTCAGATCGAGTCGACCCGCGTCCACGCGCCGGAGCGCGACGACGCCATCGCCGCCGCGACGATCCGTGTCACCTCGAGACCGTCGCGGAACGTCGGCCAGACCGGCTCGCCGGTCTCGATGGCCCGCAGGAAATCGCGGGCCTCGATGATGATCTGGTCCTGATATCCCGTGCCGTGGCCCGGTCCCTGACAGAAGGGCTCATAATCCGGATGCGCCGGACCGGTCAGGATCTTCCGGAAACCGCGTTCGGCCTCCGGATCGTCCATCCGATAGAGCCAGAGCGCGTTCTGATCCTCCTGATCGAAGCGGATCGCGCCCTTCGTGCCGGTGATCTCGTAGGCGTATCCCATCTTGCGGCCGGTCTGGATGCGGCTGAAATGCATCTGGCCCATGACGCCGTTCTCGAATCGGCACATCATCTGCGCCTGGTCGTCATTCGTGACCGTTCCGCCCGGGCGGTCGGAATGCACCGTCTCGACCTCGGCGATCAGCTTTTCGATCGGGCCGATCAGCGCGAGGGCGGCGTTGATCATGTGCGGCGCCAGATCGCCCATCGTGCCGTTGGCGTCGCCCGAGGTCCGCCAGGACGCGGGCGCGGACGGATCGGCGTAGAAATCCTCGGTATGCTCGCCCCGGAACCACGTCACGTCGCCGATCCCGCCCTCCGCGATCAGGGCGCGTGCGTACCGGCTCGCCGGCGTGCGGATGTAGTTGAAGCCGACCATGTTGGCCTGTCCGGAGGCCTCGGCCGCAGCAACCATTGCGCGGGCATCGTCGATACCGGCGCCGAGCGGTTTTTCGCACAGAACCGCTTTGCCGGCCGCGAACGCCGCCTCTGCGATGGCCCGGTGCGTCGATTGCGGCGAGGCGATGATCACCGCGCCGACCGCCGGATCGGCGACCAGTTCGCGCCAGTCCGACGCGGCGCGCGCGAAGCCGTAGGCCGCGCGATACCGCTCGGCCGAAGCCGGGCTCGCGGCGCTCACCATTTCCAGACGCGGGCGCAGACCGGTGTCGAAAACCGCGCCGACCGACGCCATGGCGACCGCATGCGCCTTTCCCATGTAACCGCCGCCGACGATGCCGATCCCGATGTCAGCCAATGTCCGTCCCCGCCAGATTCGGTTTGCAACCGGTTGCAAATTTTGTATCCTCGGGCAAACGCGTCCGCAAGCCGCAACATCTCCCCGCGCCATCGCGGAACGCATCGGGAGGACTGGAACCGCCATGACCGATGACACGATCCGTCTGACGACGGCGCAGGCGATCATCCGCCATCTCGCCGCCCAATACATCGAAATCGACGGCGAGGAACGGCGCGTCTGCGGCGGCGGCTTCGGCATCTTCGGCCACGGCAACGTCACCTGCCTCGGCGAGGCGCTGTACGACGCGCGCGACGCCCTGCCGCTCTATCGCGGGCAGAACGAGATGAGCATGGGCTTCGCGGCGGCGGCCTATTCCAAACAATGGCTGCGCCAGCGTTTCATGTTCTGCACCGCGAGCGCGGGGCCCGGCACGTCGAACCTGCTGACCGCCTCGGCGCTCGCCCATGCCAACCGCCTGCCGATGCTGATGCTCTGCGGCGACACGTTCCTGACGCGCCTGCCCGACCCGGTGCTCCAGCAGCTCGAGCATTACGGCAACCCCGCGCTCGGCCTGAATGACGCCTTCAAGGCGGTCACCCGCTTCTGGGACCGGATCACCCATCCCGCGCAGATCGTCCAGTCGCTGCCCGCCGCGCTCGCCACGATGCTCGACCCCGCCGATTGCGGCCCCGCCTTCATCGGCCTGCCGCAGGACGTCCAGGGCTGGGCATGGGACTATCCGGCATCGTTTTTCGACAAACGCATCCACCGCATCCGCCGCCAGAGCCCCGACGCCGCCGAGATCGCGGACGCCGCCGCGCTGCTGTCACGCGCGAAGCGCCCGATGATCATCGCCGGCGGCGGCGTCCAATATTCCCGCGCGACCGAGGAACTCACCGCCTTCGCCGAGGCGCACGGCATCCCCGTGGTCGAGACCATCGCCGGCCGCGCGAACCTGCTCTCCACCCATCCGCTCAATATCGGGCCGATCGGGGTCACCGGCTCCAACAGCGCCAATTCGATCGCCGAACGCGCCGACGTGATCCTCGCCGTCGGCACGCGGCTTCAGGATTTCACCACCGGTTCCTGGACCGCCTTCGCCAAGGACGCGCGGATCATCGGCATGAACGCCGCTCGCCACGACGCGGCCAAGCACATGTCGCTGACGGTCGTGGGTGACGCGAAACTCTCGCTCGACGCGCTCAGCTCTGCGATGGGTTCCTACAAGGCACCCGGAGATTGGACGAAGACCGCCCAGGACGAACGCGACCGCCTGGGACGACTACGTGAAAAAGAACGTCGGCCATGGCAACCGGCCCGCCTCCTACGCCCAGGCCATCGGCGTCGTGAACGACCTCTGCCATCCGCGCGACCGGATCGTGACGGCGGCGGGCGGCCTCCCGGCGGAGGTCACCGCCAACTGGCGCACGCTCGATCTCGGCACCGTCGACGTCGAATTCGGCTTCTCCTGCATGGGCTACGAGATCGCCGGCGGCTGGGGCGCGAAGATCGCCCAATCCGAGCGCGAACCCGACCGCGACACGATCGTCTTCGTCGGCGACGGCTCGTATCTGCTGATGAACTCCGACATCTATTCCTCGGTGCTCAGCGGCAAGAAGCTGATCATCCTCGTGCTCGACAACGGCGGCTTCGCGGTGATCAACAAGCTCCAGAACAACACCGGCAACGAGAGCTTCAACAACCTCATCGCCGATTGCCCGACCATCCCGAAACCCTTCGCCGTCGATTTCGAGGCCCATGCCGCCTCGATGGGCGCGACGGCCGAGACGGTCTCGAACCCCTCGGAACTCGGCGAGGCGTTCAAGCGGGCCCAGGCCTCCGACAAGACCCATGTCATCTGCATGAAGGTCGACGCCAAGGACGGCTGGACCACCGAAGGCCACACCTGGTGGGAGGTCGGCACGCCGCACGTGACGGAGAACGCGCGCGTCGAGGCCGCCCACAAGGAACAGGAAGCCACCCGCTCGCGATCAGCGGCTCGGCGTCTGATGGCCGATCTCGACCGCATCCGGGGCAACAGCTTCGTCATCATCGGGCGGGCGGGGATGGATTTCTATCCCGACCCGCCCGGCACGAAAACCGAGGAGGCCAACCGTTTCTTCGCCTGCCTCGGCGGCTCCTCCGCCAATATCGGCGCGGCGATCACCCGGCACGGAGGCAAGGCCGCGCTGGTGACGCGCGTCTCCGACGACGCCATCGGCCGCTTCGCCTGCAACGAGCTTGACCGCTACGGCGTCGACCGGACCCATGTGAAACCGGTCGGCGGCGAGGCCCGCAACTCGCTCGCCGTGGTCGAGACCCGCGTCGAGGACCACCAATCGGTGATCTACCGCAACGGCGCCGCCGATTTCGAAATGACAATCGCGGATGTCGAGGCCGTCGATTACGCGCCGTTCAGCGCGCTCATCACCACCGGCACGGTCTTCGCCGCCGAACCCTCCCGCTCCGCCGCGTTCCGCGGCTTCGAGCTGGCCCGCGCGGCCGGTCTGCCGCTGATCTTCGACGTTGATTACCGGCCCTACAGCTGGCCGTCGCCGGAAGTCGCCTCGGACGTCTATTCCCGCGCGGCGGCGCTCTGCGACGTGATCGTGGGCAATGATCTGGAATTCGGCTTCATGGCCGGCGGCATCGAAAAAGGTCTCGACAAGGCCCGCGATCTGGCGCGCTCCGGCGCGCAGCATCGTCATCTACAAGATGGGTGAACTTGGCGCGATCACCATCACGCCCGAGACCGAGTTCCGCACCGGCATCTATCCGGTCGAGGCGCTCAAACCCACCGGCGCCGGCGACAGCTTTCTCGGCGGCTTCGTCGCGGCGCTCGCCCAGGGCCGCGACCTGCGCGACGCCGTGCTGCGCGGCTCGGCCTGCGCCTCGATCGTCGTCAGCCGCGTCGGCTGCGCCCCCGCCATGCCGACGACGCCCGAGCTCGAGACCTTCCTGGCCGGGCATCCCGGCCCGACCGAGCCCTGAAAGGACCGCCCCATGCACATCCCCCCGTTCGACAACCGCAACAGACCCATCGTGGACGTCGAGGACGAGACCGTTCCGCTCAACTACTTCAACATCGTGAAACTGAAAAAAGGCGAGGCGTTCGAGTACCAGGCGCCCGGATACGAGACCTGCATCGTCCCGGCGACCGGAACCGTCGACGTGACGGTCGAAGGCGTCGCGTTCGACGCTCTCGGCACCCGCCGCGTCGACGTCTGGGACGGCGAACCCGAAGGCGTCTACGTTCCCTCGGGCGCCAAGGCCACGATCGTCTGCACCTCCGAAGAGACCGAGACCTTCGTCGCCGGCGCGAAATACGACAAGGTTCTGGAACCCTTCGACGTGCGGGCCGACGGGATAGACAAGGTCCAATACGGCTCGGACGACACGAAAACCCACCGCAGGATCCAGCACATTCTCGGCCAGAAACAGCGCGACCGCGTCGGGCGGCTTCTCGTCAGCGAGCTGTTCACCGTCGGTCAGGGCGGCTGGTCCGGCTTCCCGAGCCACAAGCACGACACCGACCGCCTGCCGGACGAGACCCGCCACGACGAGACCTACAATTTCCGCTTCCGGCCCAACCACGGCTCCGGCGTCCAGATGCTCCAGCGCGAGGACGGCAAGAGCGGCGACGCCTATCATATCGTCGACGGCTCGACGATCTGCATCGACAAGGGCTACCACCCCTGCGCGGTCCTGCCCGGATACGAGATGTACTATTTCACCATCCTGGGCGGTCTCAGCCAGCGCAGCCTGATCCAGTATTTCCAGCCTTCCCACGCCTATCAGATCGAGACGATCCCGGGCATCAAGGACATGATCGCGAAGTTCAAATGACGCTCGCCACCCTCTCGGACGTGCTCCGGCCGGCGCTGAAAGGCGGCCATGCGGTCGCGGGACTTGTCACGCTCGGCTGGGAGGACATGCGCGCCTATGTCGCCGCCGCCGAGGCCGAGGGCGCGCCGGTGATCCTTCAGGCCGGCCCGAGCTGCCGCAAACACACGCCGCTGCCGGTCCTCGGCAAAATGTTCCGGCATCTGGCCGAGACCGCCTCCGTCCCCGTCGTCGCCCATCTCGACCACGGCTACACGATGGACGAGTGCCGCGAGGCGCTCGACAGCGGCTTCACCTCGCTGATGTTCGACGGCTCGCGCCTGCCGCTGGCCCAGAACATCGACGAGACCGCCGCCATCGCCGAAATGGCCCATTCCGCCGGCATCTCCTGCGAGGGCGAGATCGGCTTCGTCGGCTATTCCGGCGGCGAGGCCTCCGCCGGCACCGATCCGGACGAGGCCGCCCGCTTCGCCCGCGAGACCGGCGTCGACGCGATGGCGATCTCCGTCGGCAACGTTCACCTGCAACAGGACCGCGAGGGCGGCCTCGACGAGGTCCGCATCCGCGCCATCGAGGCCGTCACCGACGTGCCGCTCGTCATCCACGGCGGGTCGGGCGTGCCCGAAGCGCAGCGCCGCGCGCTCGCCGCGGGCTCGTCGATCTGCAAATTCAACATCGGCACCGAACTGCGCATGGCATGGGGCGCGGCGCTGCGCGAGGCGGTCGCGCGCGATCCCGCCCGCTTCGACCGCGTCGCCATCCTGAGCGAGACCGAGGAGCCGGTCACCCGCGCGGCGCGGCGCGTAATCCGCGCGCTCTGGAAACCTGACGGGGAGTGACGTCCATGCTCAAGATCGGAATTATCGGCTGCGGCCGCATCGGTCAGGTCCACGCCCGCTCGATCCGCAATCTCGATAACGCCCGCCTCATCGCCGTCGCCGACGCGGTGGCGCCCGCCGCCGAGGCGCTGGCCGCCAGGACCGGGGCGCAGGTCCGCACCTCCGACGAGATCATCGCCTCGGACGACATCGATGCCGTCGTCATCGGCACGCCCACCGACACCCATTACGACCTGATCCAGGGCGCCGCCGCCGCCGGCAAGGCGATCTTCTGCGAAAAACCCGTCGACATGTCCGCCGACCGCATCCGCGACTGCGCCAAGGCCGTCGCGGCGGCGGGCGTCCCGTTCCTCACAGGCTTCAACCGCCGCTTCGACCCCGGCTTCGCGGACATCGAGGCCCGCATCCGCGAGGGCGAGATCGGCGATGTCGAGATCGTCACGATCCTCTCGCGCGACCCGTCCCCGCCGCCGCTCTCGTATATCCGAAGCTCCGGCGGCCTCTTCCGCGACATGATGATCCACGATTTCGACATGGCGCGCTTCCTGCTCGCAGAGGAACCGGTGCAGGTCTTCGCCGTCGGCTCCGCCCTCGTCGATCCCGAAATCGGCAAGGCCGGCGACGTCGACACCGCCGCCGTGACGCTCACCACAGCCTCGGGCCGCATCTGCCAGATCTCCAATTCCCGCCGCGCGACATATGGCTACGACCAACGCATCGAGGTCCACGGCGCGCGCGGGCTCCTGCGCGCCGAGAACCATCTCGAGAACTCCGTCGAGGTCGCCACCGGAGCGGGCTTCCGCCGCGCGCCGGCGCAGAACTTCTTCCTCGAACGCTACGAGGCCGCCTATCTCGCCGAGATGCGCCACTTCGTCGAAGCGGTCCTCTCCGGCAAATCGCCAAAACCCGGCATCGAGGACGGTTTGCGCGCCCAGATGCTGGCCGACGCGGCGGCCATGTCGCTCGAGACCGGTCTTCCGGTACGGCCATGAGCCGCTTTCCCGCGCTTCTCGCCGCGCTCCTCCTCGCCGCGCCGCTTGCCGGCGCGCAGGAGGACGTCACGACCAGCCACGGCCTCTCGACCTTCGGCGAGCTGAAATACCCCGAAGGCTTCTCGCATTTCGACTACGTCAATCCCGACGCGCCGAAGGGCGGCATCTACCATTCCTGGACCCTCGGCAGCTTCGACTCGATGACCCCCTTCACCGAAAAGGGCAACGCCGCCGCGAACACCTGGGTCGTCTTCGACAGCCTGATGACCGGCACGCTCGACACGCTCGACCAGATGTACGGCCTGATCGCCGAGACCGCGACCTGGCCCGCCGACAAAAGCTGGATCAGCTTCAAAATGCGCCCCGAGGCGCGCTTTTCCGACGGCAGCCCGCTCACCGCCGAGGATGTCGTCTTCACCTTCGACATGATGCAGAACCAGGGCCAATTCCGCTACCGCGCCTATTTCGGCGGCATCGAGAGCGTCGAGGCGCTCGGGCCCCATGAGGTCAAATTCACGTTCGTCGAGGGCGCCGCCGTCCGCGATCTGCTGCCGATCGTCGCCGGCACCTCGATCTTCTCCAAAGCCTATTACGCCGACCGCGACTTCTCCGAAAGCTCGATGGACCCGCCACTGGGCTCCGGCCCCTACCAGGTCGAACGCGCCGAGGCCGGCCGCGTCGTGATCTACGCCCGCGACGAGGATTACTGGGCCCGCGACCTCCCCGTGAACGTCGGCGCCAACAATTTCGACCGCATCCGCATCGACTATTATTCCGACCAGGCCAGCGCCTTCGAGGCGTTCAAGGCCGGCGAATACACCTTCCGGGGCGAGACCAACGCCGACCGGTGGATCCGCGGCTACGACTTCCCCGCCCGGACGCGCGGCGACGTGATTCTCGCGGAGATCCCCGCCCGCACCGTGCCGAACGCCGGTGGCCTCTGGTTCAACCTCCGCCGCGAGGCGTTCCAGGACCCGCGCGTCCGACAGGCCATCGAGATCATGTTCAATTTCGAATGGATCAACGCCACGCTCTTCCACGGCGTCGAGGCCCGCGCCGCCAGCCTCTGGGAGCGCAGCCCGATGCGCGCCGAAGGGCCGCCCTCGCCCGAGGAGATCGCGATCCTCGAGCCTCTCCTGCCCGACCTGCCCGCCGGTCTCGAAGACATCCTCACCGCCCCCGCCTCCACGCCCTTCGCCGGCGCCAGCGCCCAGCGCGACCGCGCCCGCCAGCGCGCCGCGATGGCGCTGCTGACCGAGGCGGGCTACTCGCAATCCGGCGGACAGCTCATCGGCCCGGATGGCGCGCAGCTCGCGCTCGAGATGATGTACGCGAGCCCCGACGCCGAGCAGTACCTCTCTCCGTTCTCGCAGATCCTGCGCGGCATCGGCATCGACGCCTCGCTGCGCCTCGTCGACAGCGCCCAGTGGCGCGAGCGCGCCGAGACCCATGATTTCGACGCCGTTCACGTCTTCATTCCAATGAGCGAGACGCCCGGCGCCGAGCTGCGCGACGCGTTCGGCACCGAATTCGCCAATGTGGGCGGATCGCTCAATGTCGGCGGCGTCGCCAACCCGGCCATCGACCGGCTCATCTCCCTCATCGAGACCGCCCGAACGCGCGAGGAGCTCGACCACCGCGTCCGCGCCCTCGACCGCGTCCTGCGCGCCATGCATCTGCGCGTTCCCTACTGGGTGCGGCCGGACACCTGGATCGCCTATTACGACTATTACCGCCATCCGGAGCCCTTGCCCGACTATGGCATAGGATCGACATCGATCTGGTGGGCCGATCGGGACCGCTACGAGGCTCTGAGGGCGACCGGCGCGATCCGGTGATCCGCCGCGCGAACCGCATCATAGGGAGGCTGCCATCATGCTGACGAAAAACGACCGGAAAGCCGGCTTCTTCGACGCCGACGACTGCGACTTGGGCGATTTCGCCGATCTGGTCTCGCGCACCGATCTCAACGACGGTCTCGAACACGCCGAGACCGTCGCGAAGAACATCCCCGTCTACGACGCCGCCGCGCTCGAAGACGCACTGCGCGACCCTGATGCGCGGCTGCCGGTTCTCGCGGAATGGGCGCATGTCCTGCGCGACGGGGCAGGGGTCCTCGTGCTGCGCCGCGCCTATGCCGACACCGCCTCCATCGACGCCGCGACTGCCGTCTATGACGCGATCATCGCCGAGGAGAAGGCCGCGAGCGGCGGCGGCGCGGATCACTTCGCCACCGCCGGCGCCAATGACCGGATCTGGAACTCGCTCCAGAAACTCTGCGAGGCCGACCCGGAGGTGTTCGCCCGCTATTTCGGCAACATCGCCATCGCGTCCGTCTGCGACGCCTGGCTCGGTCCGAACTGGCAGATGACCGCGCAGGTCAATCTCGTCCGCCCCGGCGGCGCGGCGCAGCAGGCGCACCGCGACTATCATCTCGGCTTCCAGACCGCCGAGATCTCGGCGCTCTATCCCGCGCATGTCCACGACCTTACCCCCGCGCTGACGCTCCAGGGCGCCGTCGCCCATACCGACATGCCGATCGAAAGCGGCCCGACCAAGCTCCTCCCGTTCTCGCAGCTTTACCGCCCCGGCTACGTCGCCTGGCGCCGCCAGGATTTCCGCGACTTCTTCGAGGCGCACCACGTCCAGATGCCGCTCGCCAAGGGCGACGCGGTGTTCTTCAACCCCGCGCTCTTCCACGCCGCCGGCGCCAACACCAGCGCGGACATCCAGCGCATGGCGAACCTGCTCCAGGTCTCCTCCGCCTTCGGCCGCGCCATGGAGAGCATCGACCGCGCGGCGATGTGCCGCCGGCTCTATCCGGTTCTGGCGTCGCTCGACATGGACCGGGCCGACCGCGACGCCGCAATCGCGTCGTGCGCCGAAGGCTATTCCTTCCCGACCAATCTCGACCGCGATCCTCCGGCCGGCGGTCTTGCCCCCGAGACCCAGGCGGCCCTCTTCCGCCGCGCCCTCGATGCCGGCTGGCCGCCCGAGGACTTCGCCGAGGCGCTCGCGGCGCAGGAGGATCGACGCCGGGCGTGAACCTCACCGTCCCCCGTCGCGGAAACCCGGTTACGCTCCGTAGGACGGCCACGTATCCGACAGCCGGTAGCCTTCCGGCCAAGGGTCGTCGGGATCGAGCATGTGCTGATGCGTGCCGGTGATCCATCCGCGCCCGCTGATCTCGGGAATGATCGCCGGCCTGTCGCCGACGATCGTCGTGCCGGCGATCGTGCAGGTGAACTCCGAGCCGATGATCGAGCGCGCGGTGAACGTCTCGCCGACCGCCATCTCCCCCGCAGCGTGCATCAGCGCCATGCGGGCCGAAGCCGCCGTTCCCGTCGGCGACCGGTCGATCTTGCCCGGCTGGATCGAAACGGCGGCCCTGGCGGTCAGATGCCCGTCACGTCGGTCCAGCTTTCCGGCGAAGAGGCAGAACGAGAAATGATCCCATTCGGGATTTCCGGGATGGTGAAAACGCAGCTGCGCATTGGCGGCATTGGTGATCCGTACACCCAGCTCGGCAAGCCTCGCGGCCTCAGGGGCATCAAGCGCGAACCCGAGCTCCTCGGCATTCACGACGACGAAGCTGTCGCCGCCGTAAGCCGTATCGACGACGATCTCCCCCAAGCCCGGAACATCCAGCGCGACGCCGGTCTCGCCCGCGAACGACGGCAGGTTCCGGACGGTGATCCGCCGCGCTTTTCCGTCCCGGCATTCCGCGCGGACCCGGATGAGGCCTCCCGGCGCTTCCAGCACCATTTCGGTGATCGGCTGGACCATCGGAACGATGCCGCTATCCAACAGCACCGTCGCGACGCAGATGGCGTTCGACCCCGACATCGGCGGCGTGTCTTCGGGCTCCATGATGATCCACCCCATCCGGGCGTCAGGATGTTTCGGCGGGACCAGCAGGTTGACGTGGCGAAAGACACCGCCTCTCGGCTCGTTCAGGACGAAGTTGCGCAGTGTCCGGTCCTTCGCGATCCAGCTGCGTTGTTCCCAAAGCGTCGCGCCGGGCGGAGGGGCCACCCCACCGACGATGACATCGCCGACCTCGCCTTCGGCGTGGCACGACACGACATGGATCGTCTTGGAACTGCGCATTTCCGCATCATCTCCGGCCAAGTGAACAGTCCAGCTGACCTTGTCCAGGTGGCGGAGCAGGCGCAACCGGATCGCCTCCTGACCTGGCCGCCGGAGGCACGTTTGACCGGACACTGGCCACCGCGCTCCGCCCTCGATCCCCCGGTCGCGGGGCGCCGGCTGTCGGTCAAATCCGCGCGTTAACCGACCTTTCCAAAAACATAACAGGATTCAGAAGGTTATAGGATTTCAACAGGTTGACGAAAACGACACGCGTGTCGCAAACGTGTCCGGCGAGCGGATTCCGCGCGATCAAGTATCCGCCACGGCCGGCGGAACTCGGTCGACGCCGCGAAGGAACCGTCATTCATGCGGCGCCAAGCAGCCGCCCGGCCTCGCGAATCACGAGGAACCACCAGACGACCGCGAGCATCACGGTCGTCACCCCCACGACGTTCGTGAAAAGCCGTTCCATCCCATACCCCCGCATGACCCGCGAAGATCATGGCCGAGTGCGGCGCGGCGCGGCAACGATGGCGAAGGGGAATGGTAAACGGCGACCGGTACCCGGTCCGGCGCCTTGGTCGCAAGGGAAGGCGGGCCGAAGCCCGCCCTCCGTCGTCAGGTCACTGCGCGATGCAGGTGTCGGCCGTCTCCGGCGTGCAGACGTCGAGGCCCGTATAGGTCGGGTCCATCGGCGGCTCGCCGCCCTCGGCCATCTGCTGGAGGGCCTGCATGCTGCGATAGCCCATCTCGAAGGGACGCTGGCCGACCTGGCCGGCGGAATAGCCTTCCTTCATCTGGTCGATCTGGACCGGCAGCGTGTCGGCGACCACGAGGGCGAGCTCGCCCGAGGCGATCTTGTCCTTGTACTGCTCGACCGCCGCGCGGTTGGCGTCCGGGATGAACTGCGGGAAGCCGCCGGTCGGGATGAACGCGTCCACGTCCGGGTTCGCGATCATGAAGTCCTCGAACTGCTGCACCGAGCGCGGGAAGTCGTCGTCGGTGTAGAGCGGGCAGCCCTCGGCCTCGGTCCAGCCGTTCTGGCCGGTCAGACGCTCGCCCGGGCTCGTCGTGCCCGACATCGCGCCCAGCGTGTCGCGGATGCCCTGCATGCGCTCGTTGTGGTTGGCCGCCGCCGCGCCGCCGGACTGGATGCAGACCGTGCCGCCCTCGGGCTTGATCTCCATGGCGAGCTTGGCGAGGTTCGTGCCGATCTCGTAGTTGTGCGTGCCGATATAGGCGACGCGCAGATCCTGGTTCTCCGGCAGCAGGTCGGAATCCCATGTCAGCACCGGAATGCCCGCGTCCTTGGCCGCCTGAAGCGCCACGGCCATCGCCGCCGCGTTTGAAGGCGACACCGCGATGCCGGCCAGATCGCCACGCGCGACAAGATCCTGGACGATCTGCATCTGCTCGTCGCCGCCACCGTGCTCGCCAGGTCCGATGTACTCGCACACGAACTTTCCGCCAGACTCTTCGGCGGCCTTCATGCAGCCATCGCGGGCCTGGTCGAAGAACGGGTTGTTCATGTTCTTGGGTACAAGCGCGAAGGTGTTCTGCGCCATCGCCGCCGATCCGATGGTCATCGCGGCGACCGCCATCATCGATCCCGAAATCAGTCTTCTCATGTTTCCACTCCCTGGTTGCTCAACGCCGCGGTTTCGCCCGCGGCGGTCTTCTAGCGTTTCCTGCCGAACCGGAACATGTCGCGGATCACCTCGGTGAGGCTGAAACCGCGCGTCTCCATTCCGACCAGAACCGCGAGAATGATGAAGGCGCCGACGAACGCGCCCTGCCAATTGGAATCGATCCCCGCCATCAGAAGCGCGTTGCGGATGACTTCGAGCAGCGCGGAACCCACGATGGCGCCATAGGCCGTCCCCGACCCGCCCATCAGGCTCGCGCCGCCGATCACGGTCGCCGCGATCACGCGCAGCTCGTAGGTCTGGCCGAGCGCGTTTATCGCCGAGCCCGAATACGCCATGATCAGCAGCGACGAGATCGCCGCGCAGAAAGCCGAGAAAACGTATGCCTGGAACTTGATCCGGTCGACGTTGACTCCGGTCATGCGCGCGGCCTGTTCGTTCCCGCCGATCGCGAAGAGATGCGTCCCCCAGACTCTGGAGCGGAAAACGTATCCGACGAAGAGCGCCAGGATCACCATGATCCAGAACTGGATCGAGAACGACGGGATCCACGCGGGAAAGATGCTGTCCGGATCTCCGCTCGGGAACCGGAACTGCCCGATGGCCCTGACGACAGGCGCGTCCGGGCCGAACTGGTAGAGCATCTGATTGCCAGAGATCACGACGGCCAGCGACCGCGCGATGGACATCATGCCCAAGGTCACGACGAAGGGCGACATGCCGACATAGGCGATGAAAAACCCGTTCACCGCCCCGCAGGCGAGCCCGGCGAGCAGGCCGAGGCTGAACGCCACCTGCCAGCTGTACTCGTTCGTCAGCGCGAGCCCCGCTACGATCGCCACGAGCCCCATGATCGACCCTACAGACAGGTCTATGCCGCCGGTGATGATCACGCAGGTCATCCCGAGCGCCATGATGCCGAACGGCGCGAAATTGCGGGTCACGTTCGAGAGGTTCGCGGAGGACGCGAAGGACGGCTGATAGAGCGCGATCCCGACCGCAAGCACCAGAAGCGCCACCGTCACCCAGAAGGGCTGGCTCGTGAGAAGCTTCTGCCGAAGCGTGCGCTCTTCGATCCCCGTGACCTCGGAGACGCTCGCGTGACTGTCGCGGGATTGTCAGGCTTCATGGATCGCTCCCGTTATGAGACCGGTGATCTCTTCCGGGCTGGTGTCGACGGTCGCCTTGTCCGCGACCTTCTCCCCACGACGAACGACCACGATCCGGTCGCAGACGCCGAAAACGTCCGGCATGCGGTGGCTGATGAGCACGATCGCGACGCCTTGGGCCTTGAGCCGCTTGATCAGGCTGAGAACCTCCGCGACCTGCCGCACCGAGATCGCGGCCGTCGGCTCGTCCATCAGCACGATCTTGGCCTGCGACAGCCGCGTGCGGGCGATCGCGACGGCCTGGCGCTGACCTCCCGACATCTTGCGCACGAGGTCCCTCGGTCGCGTCTCGGACTTCAGTTCCTCGAACAGTTCCGCAGACCGGTCGATCATCGCCTTCCGGTCGAGGGTCTTGAACGGACCCCAACCCTTGCGGATCTCGCGCCCGAGAAAGACGTTCTCGGCGGCTGTCAGGTTGTCCGCGATCGCGAGGTCCTGATAGACGACCTCGATGCCGACGTCCCGGGCGTCCATCGGGCGATGGAAATCCACCAGCTCGCCATCCATCTCGATGCTGCCGCGCGATTGTCGAAAATTGCCGGAGATGATCTTGACCAGCGTGGATTTTCCCGCGCCGTTGTCACCCATAAGACCGACGACCTCGCCCGGGCCGATCTCGAGATCGACGCCCTTCAGCGCTTCGATCGCGCCGAAATTCTTGGCCACGTCCTTGAGCTTGAGAAGGCCCACTAATCATCTCCCATGTCTGTCGCGGTTGTCGTCACCTCGGCATAGGCGCGCCCGCGTTGAGCGGAGATTTGCACATCCCAGGCCGCTTCGCCAGCCTGACATCGCTCCGCCTCGTGATTATCCGAAAGATGTCAAAGGCTCATCGCCCCTGTCGGCGTCGGAGGGGACGCCTCGTACCCGCCCCAGACCGACTGGTCGAAATTCACCACCGAGCCCGTCATCATGCCCGAATCGCCCGAGGCGAGGAACGCGACCGCCTTCGCGACCTCCTCCGGCGCCAGAAGGCGCCCGAACGGCTGCGCGGCTGCGGCGGCCTCCAGCCAGTTTTCCGCCGCGCCGTGATACTCCCGCTGGATGCGGTCCTCGCCATCAGAAGCCATCCAGCCGATGTTGAGCTGATTGACCCGGATCCGGTTGCGCATGAGCGCGAACGCCGTGTTTCGCGTCATCGTCGCCAAAGCCCCCTTCGAGGCGCAATAGGCGGCGATGAACGGCTGACCCGCCAGCGCGCTCGTCGATCCTATATTGACGATGGACCCTTCGGTCCTCTCGCGGATCATCACCTTGACCAACTCCTGCATCAGATAGAACGGGGCCCGCGCGTTGACCGCGAACATGCGGTCGAAAAGCTCGGGCTGCGTGGTCAGGATGTCGCCGCGGTCGGTCATGCCCGCCGCGTTCACCAGAAAGTCGATCCTGCCGAACGCCGCGTCCGCCGCCGCGACCACCGCGCGGCACTCGTCCACCTCGCCGAGATCCGCCCTAACGAAGCGGACATTCGCGCTGGTCGTCACCGAGATCTGTTTCGCGACCGCCTCGCCCTTAGCCGTCGCGCGCCCGCAGATCACGATCCCGGCCGCCCCTGCCTCGGCGAAACGTAGGGCGATCGCCGCGCCAAGCCCCTGGGTTCCGCCCGTGACGATGCCCGTCTTCCCGTCCAGTCGATTCATTGTGCCCTCCTGAAGTCCCCGAAGGCGATGTTAGGGCGACGGCGCGGTCATGTCATGCCTCCCGGCAGGTTGACCGCGATCCCGCGGCGGAGTGTTATCCGCACAAAGGCAACAGGGGGAGACGACGATGCGCATGGCGGTGATAGGCTGCGGCCGGATAGGGCGGATGCACGCGGCCAACATCCGACTCCATCCTGAGACGGATCTCGCGATGGTCTTCGACGAGCACGCCCCCAGCGCCGAGGCGACCGCCGCCGAGAACGGCTGCGCCATAGCTGCGAGCGCCGATGACGTCTTCGCCTCGCCCGACATCGACGCCGTGCTGGTGGCCTCGATCACCGCGACCCATGCGGATTACATCGAACGCGCGGTCGCGGCCGGCAAGCCCGTGCTCTGCGAGAAGCCGATCGATCTCGACCTCGACCGGGTCAATTCCTGCGCCAAGCGCATCGCCGGGAGCAGCGTGCCGGTCCAGATCGGCTTCAACCGCCGCTTCGACCCCGGCCACCGCGCCGCGCGGGACGCCGTCGCGAACGGCGAGATCGGGATGCTGCATCAGGTTATCATCACGTCGCGCGACCCGGGAATGCCGCCGCGATCCTACTACGAGAGTGCCGGCGGCCTCCTGCGCGACATGACGATCCACGATTTCGACCTCGCCCGCTTCGTGCTTGGTGACGAGCCGACGGAGGTGATGGCGGTGGCCGGACGCCTGATCGACCCCGCGCTGATGGACGAACTCGACGACCACGACACCGCGATGATCATCCTGCGGACCGCCGACGGCAAGCAATGCCACATCAACAACTCGCGGACGTCCACCTACGGCTATGATCAGCGGGTGGAGCTTCTCGGCTCCAAAGGCATGGTGACCAGCTTGAACCGCAAACCTCACGAGGCGCGCCGGTATACCGGTTCCGCCGTCGAGGCGGCGACGCCGTATCTCGACTTCTTCATCGAACGCTACCATGAAGCCTTCATGGCCGAGATCGGCGCGTTCGCGCGCGCGGTCGGCGATGGCGCGCCACCCGAAGTCGGCTTCGAGGATGGCCGCCGCGCACTGGTCCTCGCCGAGGCGGCTTACAGGTCGATCGCGGAGCGACGAAGCGTGATGGTCAGCGAGTTCGATTGACCGTGCCGCGCATGTCCGCCGATATGTCGGGGTCGGGCAGTCGTCACCACCACGCGCCGCCGGACAGTCGGACCTCTTGGACTTGCCCGGACCATCGTTTATCTCTCATCGCGTTCCCGCAGGCTCGTGCCGGCCGAGGCCTTTGAAGGAGCGTCCGAACTGTCAGATATGCTCAAGAACCTGTTGCGTGGCGCCTCATGACATCGCTTGGCGGAAAGTCGAGCCTGCTTCGGCGTCTTTTGGCGCTCGCCGCGGCCGCCGCTCTGCCCGCCACCTTCGCGCTTCTGTTCCTCATCGGCTCCGCGCATTCCCAACGGGAGGACGCGACCCGGGCGGAGGCGTTGCGACTGGGCGAGATCGCCAGCCTCGAGATGGACCGGATCATCGACGGGACAAGATCCGTGTTGCTCGCGATGGCCGCCGCGCCGGAACTGGAGCGGCCAGAGGGCACTGGCTGTGCCCTGTTCATGTCGAGGGTGTCGATCGGTCTTCCCCAGTTGCGTGGATTTGTGCTGCGCGATTCCGATGGCGCGGTACGGTGCGCGAGCGGAGGCACAGACCCGGGATCGGCCGATGAGCCCATGCCGGTCGCGCCGGGCACGTTGTGGACCGGCTTGTTTGTCCGGCCTCGGCCTGAAGGTGCGCCACTTCTCCCGCTCACGCTCGGGCTGGATCTGGGGGCGACGCTCACGACGTGGCTCGATCTCGACTGGCTCCAGGACCGGGTCAGGGAGCGTAACCTGACCCGAGGCGGCGCACTGACCGTAGCGGACCGGGACGGCGTGATCCTCGCGCGTGAGCCCTATCCCGAACGCCTCGTCGGAACCCGGATCCCTGACGATTTCCAGTATCTCGTCCAAGCCTCGGAAGCGGGCACGATGGAGGTGCAAAGCCAGGACGGCACGCGGCGCATCATCGGATACCACCCGCCACAGGTCACGGGAACAGGCCTTTACGTCAGCGTCGGGGTATCGACCGAGGAAGCCTTCGCTCCGATCTGGCGATCGACATGGCAGAGCCTCGGCCTCGCCGGAGCCGGTCTGGCCGGCACCTTCCTCATGACCTGGGCCGTCGGTGACCGGATCATCCGTCAGCCGATCCGCAGGCTGCTCGAAACCGTGGGAGCCTGGCGCGCAGGTGATCTCGATGCCCGCACCGGCATGCCGCATGACGATGGCGAGATCACGCAGCTTGCCGCGGCGATCGACGGTTACATGGACGAGGTGTCGGAGGACCGGGCGGCCCGCATCCGGGCGGAGCGTCACCGCGAGGTCCTGCTGGCCGAGATGCAGCATCGGATCAAGAACACGCTCGGCACGGTCCAGGCGATCGCGCGGCAGACCTTCGCCGGGAAGGTGGATCCCGAGGCGGCGCGGGTCTTCGGCGAGCGCCTGCGGTCGATGGCGGAGGCCCACGCGATCCTTCTGTCGGACCGTTGGGAGAGCGCGGATCTGCGCGAACTTCTGGAGACGGCGATCCGGCCTTTCGACGGCGATGCCTCTCGACGCGTGCGGTTCGGCGGACCGGACCTTCGGATCGAGTCGCGCGGCGCGCTCGCACTCGCGATGGCGGTCCATGAACTCTGCACCAACGCGACGAAGTACGGGGCTCTCTCAGTCCCGGGCGGTATCGTGGACATCGCCTGGCGGATCGACGCCGGGCGCTTTCGTCTCACTTGGACCGAGCGGGGCGGCCCGGTCGTGGCGTCGCCGGAGAGGAACGGGTTTGGCAGCAGGATGATCGAGCGCGTGCTGGCGGTGGAGCTTGGCGCTGAAGCCAAGTTGTCCTACCCGGCCGAAGGAGTGGTGTTCACGCTCGACGGCGATGCGTCGAAGGTTCTGGCCACGCCCGGAGAATGTTCGTCAGCGGCTTGAAGGCGCGCCGGGGTCATCAAGGCGTACCGCAAGGCGGAAAAATAGGCCGTCCGGATCGTATGTCCGCTCGACCCGGCCGCCGGCCATCTCGGCGAGACGCGTCCCGAATCCGATCGACTTGGGCTGCTCTTCGATGGGCGGACCGCCGCGTTCGATCCATTCCAGCTCCAGCATGTCACCGGCGACGCGCCACTTGATGGCGATGCGGCCGTCCGGGACCGAGAGAGCGCCGAAGCGGAGCGCGTTGACGCCGAGTTCGTGGATGATCAGGCCGATGTTCGAAGCGAGTTCGGGCGGGACCGGGACGTCCGGCCCGTCAAGCGAGATGCGGGCGAGCGTGGAAGGCGCCACCGGGTCGAGCTGCGCCTCGAGAACACGCCGGAGGTCTGCGCCGCTCCACTCCGCCCGCGTGAGGATGGCATGGGTGGCCGCGAGGCTGTTGATGCGTCCGATGATCGCGCGCGCGAAATCGGACGGGTCTGGCGATCCGATCAGGGTCTGGCGGGCGATGGACTGGATCACGTTGAGCGAGTTGCTGACCCGGTGCGCAAGCTCGCGCAGAAGAGCGCGCCGCTGCCGTTCGGCCGCCGTCAGTTCGGTGATGTCCTGGGCCGCGACATTGATGCCGGTCACGGCCCCCTCGGCATCGCGGTCCACATCGCAGTTCACGAGATAGATCGCCTCGCCCCCGTCGCGCGGACGGGGCATCCGCACCTCGACGTCGTGCGTCGGCTCGGAGGTGTCCATCGCGCCTTCGAGCACGGGTCTGACGATCTCGCCGAACACGGGATCGATTTCGTCCGGTGTCTTGCCGATGAAGTCGTCCAGTGGCTTGCCGACGAACGCGGCGAGACGGGCGTTAACCGCCCGAAAACGCAGATCCCCGTCATGATAGGCGAGGCCGACCGGCGCGTTCGCGAACACCTTGTCGAGGCGACGTTCGCTCACGTCGGCGCGCAGGTTGGCCTCGGTCAGATCGGTGACGTCGGCCATCACGCCGATCATGCGGGCCGGCTTTCCGCCGCGATCGGACAGGACTTGGATGCGGGCGTTCACATGCACGATGCGGCCGTCGGGATGGCGCAGGCGGTAGGTCGTGGAGACGTCCTCGCCGCGTTCGATCGCACGCGCGATCCGCCGGTCGATCTCTTCGACGTCGTCGGGATGCACCCGGACGCGCCACGCGTCGAAGCCTGCCGGGATCGACCCGATCTCGTAGCCGAGAAGCGAGAAATGCGTGTCGGACCATTCGGAGCGGTCCTTTTGGATGTCCCAGTCCCAGACGCCGACCTGACCCACGTCGAGTGCAAGCCTGAGGCGCTCGTCCTTGACCGCCAGCGCCGTTTCAGCAGTCTTGGCCTCGGTCACGTCCGCGATGATCCCCACGAGATGAGTGACCGCCCCCAACCCATCGACCCTCGGCTTGCCCTGAGCCCGGATCCAGCCGTCGCTTCCGTCGGCGCGGATGATTCTGCACACGATGTCCCAGTCGCCGCCCGTCGCGAGGGTGGCGGCGAACGCCTCCTCGACCCTTGCCCGGTCCTCGGGCGCGACATGGGCGAGAAAGCTCTCGAGCGTCCAGTCCGTCAATGGTTCACGGTAGCCGAAGATCGCGTCATGCCGCGCCGATCGACGCGTCATGCCGGTGGAAAGGTCATAGTCCCAATCCCCAAGACCGCCGGCTTCGAGCGCGAAGCGGAGGCGCTCCTCATTTAGGCGCAGTTCGATCTCGCCCTGTTTGCGCGCGGTGATGTCGACGCCGGAGGGGATCAATTCGATCACGCGGCCTGTCCGGTCGCGGTTCGGGGTCAACTGGAAGTCGATCCAGATCCGGTTGTCGTCCTTGACGCGGATCTCGGCGTCAAAGCGAACGGTTTCGCCGGCGCGCGCGTGAGCGATCGCATTCCACAGGCGCCTCTGTAGGGCGGGTGAGTGGCTCCACCAGTAGCAGTCGGGGAAAGGCAGGCCAATCAGTTCTTCACGGCTCAGGCCGGTCGCTTGAATTGCGGGCGCGTTCGCTTCGGTGAGGACGCCCTCCGGAGAGAGTGTTCCCACAAAGGCGAGCACGCTGTCGAGCACGCGTCGCAAACGCTCCTCGGTTTCACTCCGGACCTCCGGAACACCATTTCCCCCGGCCGCCGCCTGTCGGGACCATTCGCTGTCGGAGGCGTTCATCGGGGCATCGATCGGTGACGGGCCTGCGCGCAAAATAATGCACGAGGGTGGCAAGGTATGCCGAACCGTGCCGCAGCCTCAGATCCGCTCTTGCCGGGTCCGCTCATGAGGAAACTCCAAATGGCGAACGTGCGGAATTTGCAAGCGGCGCGTCTCTCCGCACCGCGGCGCGTTTGCCCGGTTTGCTGTGAACTTCTCGGGTCTCTGCTGGTCTGACAGGCACTGCGGCTCTTCTTTCGTCATCGACGTCACGCGGCAAACGTGAGTGGCGCCAGACGGTTCCGCTCCGGATATCCGGCGTTACCGCGGCCGCTCCCGATCTTCAACCTCGCTGACACGGATCATCCCCGAGGGGGCACGCCGTCCGGCTCCAAGACCGCGGTCGCGATCGTCTTTGCGCGTTTCCGGTGAGCCGGTTCGTGGCCCGGGCCAGTTGGAAGGCCAATTGGCGAGTGCCGCGCGAGCTATCCAAGCCAGACGTCCCGCGAGATCGCGGCGAGTGCAAGTGGCGGCGGCAGGGTCTGAAGGTGGCGCCCATGCGGTCGTGTGGCGTCACTCGAAGAGGCGGTCGCCCTGCTCGTCGATGACTTGGCGGGCCTTGGCGAGGGTGGCGTCGGTGGCGGCCTCGCGGCTGTCGAGGGTGTCGGCGCGGATGAGCCGGTGGGTTTTGAGCGTGCCGTCGACCTCCTTCTCGACGCGGGCGTTGATGCGCCAGCGGCCGGACTCTTCGGCGGGCTCGGCGTAGATGCGGAAGCCTTCGTGGGTGACGGGCTCGACTTCTTTCGGGGCGGGCGCCGTGCCGCCGCCGAAGAGGCGGGAGAGGATGGACATGGGGCGCGGCTCCTTCGGGTTGGGGCGGTGCGGTTGCCGGTCAGTCTAGCATCGGGTGAAGGGGAGTCGAGGCGGTCGGGGGTGGGCTTGTTGCCGGGGCGTCAGCCCCGGATCGCGCCTGCCCGCCCCACGGCGGGCGCGATTCTCGCTCCCGCCCGGGCAGGCGCGATCCGTAGTGTTTCGCGAGACGATCTGCAAAGCTCGACAACACCTTTTTACCGGACCCTCGGAGAGATCAAGTCGGGCTACGCTGCCCAAGCGGTTACGGCCGCGATGGCAGGAGGCGAGCGAAGCGAAGCTCTAGGTCGTTTCGCCCAAGTTTAAACTGCGCACGGATTTCCAGTCAAATTGACGAACCCGTTCCTGTTCATCAGGCACGTCCTCAATACGGAGCCTGGTCTTTGGCCACACGCCGTCCTCGAATGAAGCAAGAGAGGGAAACGGCTTACCAAGGTCGACGCTCTCTTTCGTCACAACGACGGACGAGACATCGGGTAGTTTGTGCTCGACGCACATTGCCGCAGCCTCATCGAGGATCGGACCAAGGCCCTGACCAGTTTCGTTCGGCATCCCAAGGCGTTTGGCCAGATCCGAATAGCTCAAGGCCGTTTCCTGATTCAGCATTGCGAGTGCAACGACTTTGATTGTCGAAAAAGCGCGTTATCTGGTAAGCTTCGTTACCTTCCGACGCGAAGCGATCATTGATCCAGGAAACTCCGCAACTTCCGCGATCGGCTCGGGTGCTTCAGCTTCCGCAACGCCTTCGCCTCGATCTGGCGGATGCGTTCGCGGGTGACGGAGAACTGCTGGCCGACCTCTTCAAGAGTGTGGTCGGTGTTCATGCCGATGCCGAAGCGCATGCGCAGGACGCGTTCCTCGCGGGGGGTGAGGGAGGCGAGGACGCGGGTGGTGGTCTCCTTGAGGTTGCCCTGGATGGCGGATTCGAGCGGCAGGATCGCGTTCTTGTCCTCGATGAAGTCGCCGAGCTGGCTGTCCTCCTCGTCGCCGATGGGGGTTTCGAGGGAGATCGGCTCCTTGGCGATCTTCATCACCTTGCGGACCTTCTCCAGCGGCATCTGGAGTTTTTCGGCGAGTTCTTCGGGGGTCGGCTCGCGGCCGATCTCGTGAAGCATCTGGCGGCCCGTACGGACCAGCTTGTTGATCGTCTCGATCATGTGGACCGGGATGCGGATCGTGCGGGCCTGGTCCGCGATGGAGCGGGTGATCGCCTGGCGGATCCACCAGGTCGCGTAGGTCGAGAACTTGTATCCGCGGCGGTACTCGAACTTGTCGACGGCCTTCATCAGGCCGATGTTGCCTTCCTGGATCAGGTCGAGGAACTGCAACCCGCGGTTGGTGTATTTCTTGGCGATGGAGATCACGAGGCGGAGATTGGCCTCGACCATCTCTTTTTTGGCCTGGCGGGCCTCCTTCTCGCCCTTCTGGACCTGGTTCACGATGCGGCGGAATTCGGAGATGTCGACGCCGATGTACTGGCCGACCTCGGTCATCTCATGGCGCAGCTCCTCGGCCTTCTCGCGGTGCTTGGTGGTCAGCGCGTCCCAGCCGCGCGATTTGAGCTTGGCCACGCGGTCGAGCCAGCCGGGTTCCAGCTCGGCGCCGCGGTATTCGTCGATGAATTCCTGGCGGTTGACGCGGGCCTGGTCGGCGAGTTTCACCATCGCGCCGTCGAGCGACATGATCTTGCGGTTGATGCCGTAGAGCTGGTCGACGAGCGCCTCGATGCGGTTGTTGTGCAGGTGCATCGAGTTGACGAGTTCCACGATCTCGCCGCGCAGGCGCTGGTATTCGCGCTCCTGGCCGGTCGAGAAGCTCTCGTCCTCGTTGAGCGTGGCGGAGATGCGGCTGTCCTGCATCTCGGCAAGCTTGCCATAATGCGAGGCGATTCGATCGAGAGTCTCGAGAACCTGCGGCTTGAGCGCCGCCTCCATCGCGGCGAGCGACAGGTTGCCGGCGTCGTCGTCCTCGTCGTCCTCCTCGGCCGTGCCGGTGGAGGAATTGTCGCCGCGTGAGGTGTCGGTCGCATCGTTGTCGCCGTCGCCGTCGTCCTCCGCATCTGCGACGGCGCGAGCCGCGGGGGCCGCCGGTTTCGGCGTGGCAGGTGCTGGATCGCCTTCGGCTTCGGCGGATTTGACGCCTGCGAGGACGCTCTCCTCGTCGTCGGTCTCCATCTGGCCGGAGAAGGTGGTCTCAAGATCGATCACGTCGCGAAGCATGATCTCCTCGTCGAGAAGCTCGTCGCGCCAGATGGTGATCGCCTGGAAGGTCAGCGGGCTCTCGCAAAGCCCGAGGATCATGGTGTTGCGGCCAGCCTCGATGCGCTTGGCGATCGCGATCTCGCCCTCGCGGGAAAGCAGCTCGACCGAGCCCATCTCGCGCAGGTACATGCGCACGGGGTCGTCGGTGCGGTCGAGCGCCTCGCCGCCGACGGAGGTCATGGTCAGCTCGCGCGATCCGCCGTCGCCTTCGGTGAGGTCGGCGGCCTCGGCCTTGTCGTCCTCCTCGGCCTCGTCGTTCTCGACGAGGTTGATGCCCATCTCCGAGAGCATCGCCATGACGTCCTCGATCTGCTCTGAGCTCACTTGGTCGGGCGGCAGGACCTCGTTGAGTTCCTCGTAGGTGATGTAGCCGCGCGCCTTGGCTGTCGCGATCATCTTCTTTACCGCGGCCTGGCTCATGTCGAGCATTGCGCTCGCGCCGCCGGACGTCTCGTCGGGTTTTTTCGGCTCGTTGTCTTTCGGGGACATCGGCAGCTCCAGCTTGGCCCGGGCGGAGGGCAATGGCGTCAAAGGCTTGTCTCGTACGAATCGGTGATTCGCAATGGCGTCTTGGTTAACGGGTCTTAACGTTTCTTCTTCCAGACCTGCTGGTCGAGCATGCTTTGCAGGCGCGCCGACAACTCCGATTCTGAACCCGCCGACGAATCACCGGCGGAGAGCGGTTTTAGATTGGCGCGGTGGGCGGCTTCGGCGGCCTGTCTGAGCCGCCATGTTACGCCTTCGTCGGCTTCGCCAGCGAGGTCCTGTTCCGCCTCGCGCACTTCGGCGAGCCACCCCGTGGACGCGGAATGTCGCGTAAGCTCCTCCTCGATCGCAGTAGCCGCGCCGTCCGGATGCGCGTCGGGGCCGAGATGCGGGTTCGCGCGGACCTGTCCGACCGCCGCGAGCGCCTCCATCGGGTCGCGCCCCGTGCGCGAACCCACCGCGTCGCGAAGCGACCCGGATCCGATCCCGTCAGATAGGCAGTCCGGCAACGAGGACAAGAGGGCGTCGCGTATTTCGCCCAGATCGGGGCAGACGAAGGTCATGCGTTCCAACCGGTCCTCGAAACGGGCGGCGAGCGTCGGGTGGTTGAGGCATCCCGCGAGAATGGCGCTTTCGCGGATGCGAGCCTCGGCGGCGGCGTCACGCGTTCCCGCAAGAAGCGAGGCGCGCGTGGCAGCGACCGATCCGCCTTCCGCGTAGCGTGGCGGGGCGATGCGGCCTTTGCGGCCGGGGGTCCAGCCGCCGCCCGGGCCGGACCACGGACGCCGTGCGGGGGCGAAGAGCGCCTGCCGGCGCGTGCCGATCTCGGTCTGGTAGTGGGTGCGAAGATTCTCGTCGGCGATGCGCGCGAGATGCGCCCGGAGCTTGGCGTCGAACGCGGCGCGGCGTTCGGGGCTGTCGAAGGAGGCTCCCTCGGTCTCGCGCGCCCATAAAACGTCGACGAGCGGGCGCGAGCCTTGGAGGAGTGTCAGCATCGCCTTCGCGCCGCCTGCGCGCACCACGTCGTCCGGGTCCTGCCCGCCGGGCAGGGTGACGATCCGCAGCGAGCGGTCCGCGCCGATCAGCGGCAGGGCGAGGTCCATCAGCCGGTGCGCCGCCTTGACGCCCGCCGCGTCGCCGTCGAGGGCCGCGACGGGTTCGGGCGACAACTTCCAGAGCATGCGGAGCTGGTCTTCGGTGATGGCCGTTCCGAGAGGGGCGACCGCGTTGTCGATGCCTGCCTGGGCGAGAGCGATGACATCCATGTAGCCCTCGACCACCACGACGGAGCCCGCCTTGCCCGCGGCGGCGCGGGCAGGGCCGACATTGTAGAGTGTCCGGCCCTTGTCGAAGAGCGGCGTGTCCGGCGAGTTGAGGTATTTCGGCATCTGGCCGTCGCGGAGCGCGCGGGCCCCGAAGGCTATGGCTCGGCCGCGCGCGTCGCGGATCGGGAACATGATGCGGCCACGAAACCGGTCATAGGCCGCGCCGCCGTCGTCAGGCACGCCGATCAGGCCGGCTTCGGCGAGTTTGTCGCGGGTGAAGCCTTTGGACGTCAGGTGCTCGAGCAGCGCCGTGCGGCCGTCCGGGGCGAAGCCGATCTCGAAACGCTCGCGGGTCACGGCGCTCAGGTCGCGGCGGTCGAGATAGGCGCGGGCTTCGGCAGCGCGGGCGGAGTTGAGTTGCATCCGATAGAACTGGACCGCCGCCTCCATCGCCTCGGCGAGTCCTTTGGCGGCCTCGGCGCGGGCGGCCGCCGCCGGGTCGCGGTCGGGCATCGGCATCCCGGCCTCTCTGGCGAGGATTTCCACCGCCTCCATGAAGCCGACGTTCTCGGTCTCGCGGATGAAGGCGATGGCGTCGCCGCCGGCCTGGCAGCCGAAACAATGGTAGAAGCCCTTGGCGTCGTCGACGTGGAAGGACGCGGATTTCTCGGCGTGGAACGGGCAGGGCGCCCAGTAGTCCTGGCGTGCGGCGTTGGTCTTGCGCGCGTCCCATGTGACCTTGCGTCCCACGACCTGCGCGAGCGTCACCCGCGAGCGCAGTTCGTCGAGGAATCCGGGGGGGAGCGCCATGACCGGAATATCGGGCCTCGGGGGCGCGAAGGCAAGGGTGCGCGGGCAGGCGGAGCGCCGCGCCGGGGTCCCGCCGGCCGGGTGGGACCGGCGGGGTTTTCAGGTGTCGGTGACGGCTTCAGGCAATGCCGAAGTAGGGGTCCTCGGTGCCGTAGTTCACACCGGCGTTTACGGTGAAATCGTCGATGTCCATCTTGACGCCGAGCAGCACGACCCGGCCGAGGTCGTCCTGGTTGTGGGCGCCGCCGCCCGCACCCTGGTCCGAGATGAAGTTCAGCACTGTGTCGACCGAGCGGCCGTGGTCGAAATTGACGTGCTCGACCGATTTCAGCGTCAGGGTGTGGCCCTCGAAGATGAGCGTGTCGCCTTCGGCGGCGTCGAAATCGCGCACGATCTTGGTGCCTGTCGTCTCGACCCAGTGGTCATGGACGTTGTTATTCTCGCCGGCGACCCCGCCCATCGAATAGTCGACGACGCCGTCCGCGTCGCGATGCTTGTCGAGGATCTCGGCCTTGGCGTCGAGCAGCCAGCGGAATTCGAACGTGTCGGCGCCGCTCCCGCCGGTGAGGACGTCGCGGTCGGAGATCGGCTCGTTCTTGTTGTACTGCTCGCCGCCCTGCGCGGGAGCCTGCTCGCCGCCCCAGGAGAAGGCGAGAAGATGGTCGTCGCCGCGGCCGCCGCTGAGCCGGTCGTTACCCGCGCCGCCTTCCATGTGGTCGTTGCCGTTCCCGCCGCGCATGTAGTCGTTGCCGTCGCCGCCCAGCATGGTGTCGTCGCCGCCAGCGCCGAACATCCAGTCGCGGCCGTCACCGCCGAACATCCGATCGTTGGCGTTGCCGCCGAACATCTTGTCGTTGCCGCCGAAGCCGAACATGCTCTCGCCGGATCGGGACCCGAACATCCAGTCGGAGCGATTGCCGCCGAACCGGGCCGATCCCAGGGAATCGGCGAAGCTGACGCCGGCCTCGGCGAGGAAATCCTCCGCATAGGGTTCGAGTACCGCCAAGCGGTCGGCGTCGTAGCTGGATCTGCGCATCTTTTTTGTCCCTCCAAAGTTGGTTTTCGTCGGTCGCGGCGGGACCATGGTGCAATCGCCTGGGGAAAGATGCCCCGAATGGTGCAATCAATGGATGAGTAGGCGGACGTCCGCTTACCGGTAAGCGAGTATCCGCCGCCGCGTCGCTGACGGCCCTCCGATGGGGCGTCTCGCCATTGACGCCGTTTCGGCGCAGGATGGTCCCGGCAACGGTGAAAGGGACTGACATGAAGGTGGTGGTGCTCGGTGCGGGCGTGATCGGGGTGACGACGGCGTGGCATCTGGCGAAGCTGGGCGCCGAAGTCGTGGTGCTGGACCGGCAGACCGGGCCGGGGCTCGAGACGAGCTACGCCAACGCGGGCGAACTGAGTTATGGTATGACGTCGCCATGGGCGGCGCCCGGCGTGCCGCAGAAGGCGGTCAAGTGGCTGTTCATGAAGCGCCGGCCGCTGTTCATCTGGCCGCTGATCTCGCCGACGATGTGGAAATGGGGCGCGCAGATGCTGAGCAACTGCAATCCCGAGAGCTACGCCGTCAACAAGGCGCGCATGGTGCGGGTGTCCAATTACAGCCGGGACGTGATGCCGGAGCTGATCGCCGAGACCGGGATCGAGTATGACGGGCGGGAGCAGGGCACGTTGCAGCTGTTCCGCGACGAGAAGTCCATGAAGGGATCGAAGGCGGATCAGGACATTCTGGCGGAATTCAGCTCGCCCTTCGAGGTTCTGGACCGGGACGGCTGCGTCGCGGTGGAGCCTGCACTCGGGCGGGTGCGCGAGAAATTCGTGGGCGGGCTGCGGCTGACCGCCGACCGGACCGGCGATTGCCGGATGTTCACCATCTCGCTGGCCGAGAAGGCGGCGGAGCTGGGAGTGGAGTTCCGATATGGTCAGACGGTCAAACGGATCATCATTTCGGGCGGCAAGGTCGAGGGGATCGAGACGGACCCGGCGGGCATGGAGACCGGCGACGCCTATGTCTGCGCGATGGGGAGCTACGCGCCGATGGTGCTCAAGCCGGTCGGGATCAATCTGCCGATCTATCCGGTGAAGGGCTATTCGGTGACGCTGCCGGTCACGGACGACGCGGGCGCGCCGCAATCGACCATCATGGACGAGACGCACAAGGTGGCGATCACGCGGCTCGGCGACCGGATCCGGGTGGCGGGCACGGCGGAGATCGCGGGCTATTCCGGGCGCCTCGGGCCGCATGCCACGGACACGGTCAAGCACGTGATCGGTGACCTGTTTCCGGGTGGTGGCGATCTGGAGAAGGCGGAGGGGTGGACGGGGCTGCGACCGATGACGCCGGACGGGACGCCGGTGCTGGGCGGGACGAGGTACGACAACCTGTTTCTGAACACCGGGCACGGGACGCTGGGCTGGACGATGGCCTGCGGGTCGGGACGGGCCGTGGCGGACGTGGTGATGGGGCGCAAGCCCGAGATCGATTTCGACGGTTTGACGGCGGCGCGGTACGGGAGGTGAGGAGCGACCCTCTCCGCATGGACGCTGGTTCGGAAAGGAGAACGTATGGCCATAAGCGATCTTGATCGGGCCGAGTGGCTGAACGAACCGCCGTCATGGACTCTCGCGGACGCGCGGCTGGAAATGACGACGGGCCTGAAGACGGATTTCTGGCAGGGGACCTGGTACGGATTCCACCGGGATGACGGCCATTCGCTTCTGGTGCCGGCGGAGGGCGACTTCACGGCTTGCGTGACGTTCGATTGCGACTACGAGCATCTCTACGACCAAGCGGGGCTGATGGTGCGACTCGATGCGAGGCGCTGGATCAAGCTCGGGATCGAATACGCGGAAGGCGCTACGAATTTCTCGATCGTAGTCACCGACGGGCGCTCGGACTGGTCGGTGGTGGGGCGCGCGCAGACCCGCGGGCCGCAATCGGTGCGGATCACCCGGCGTGGCGACGCGGCGCTGGCTCAGTTTCTCGACGGCGAGGCGGGATGGACGCTGCTGCGGCTCTGTCCGTTTCCGGACGACGCCCGCGTGATGGTCGGGCCGATGGCCTGTTCGCCAGAGCGGGCGGGGTTCTCGGCACGGTTCACGGCGTTCGATCTGGGGCCCGCACTGGAGGGACTTCACGGGTGAGATGGGTCATCCGCTCCGGGCAGGGTCGATCTCGAGGGTCATGAAGACGCTGTTGGGGTCCGGGCCGTAGGCGCCGAAGGGCGGGCATTCGGTGAAGCCGTGCATGGCGTAGAGCGCGATGGCGGGGCGGAAGAAATCCCAGGAACCGGTCTCCAGGCTGACCCGCTTGAAGCCTTTTTCGGTCGCCAGTGCGATGAGGTGACGCAGCATGGCCCCGCCCGCGCCCGTGCGGCGGAAGGATTTCGCGGTGTGCATGGATTTGATCTCGCCTTGATCCGGCGCGATGCGCATGAGCGCGCCGACGGCGACGAGGGTGTCGCCGTCCCAGAGCGCGCGGAAATCGATGTCGGGCGAGCGCAACCCGGTGAGGTCGAGCGCGTGTGCGCTTCCCGGCGCGGTGGCGGCGCGGGCGCTGTCCAGATGGTGGGTGAGGAGTGCGATCACGCGAGGATCGTCGAGGTCGCCGGCACGGATCTCCATCAGCGGGCCATCTCGGTCACCGAGCGCTCGGCGAAGGTTGCGGCGTCGAGGACGCGGATTCGCTCGGCTCCCCCCTCGTCGCGGGTGACGACCGCGATCCAGCCTGTCCCGCGGGTGAGCGCCGTCGCGGTCTCGCCGTCAGGCAAGGCGATTTCTGCGGGCAACGCGAGCGACGGACCCGGCGCGGCGGCGTTCAGGCGGATGACAAGCAGCGCCACGATGGCTATCACGCCGAGGATGAGCACGGCCGTGAGGGTCGTGACCAGCCGACGCAGCCAGCGCAGGTTGGCGGGCTCGGCGGGGGCGATGGAGGTCCGGTCTGTGATGTCTTCGCCTTTCCGGGAGATCAGGATCACGTTGGGGCCACGCGTCGAGCGTTTAGATAAGGCCCTTGCCGCCGCCGCGCCAGAGGGGTTCGGCCTGAGCAGGTCGCGGCTTCAGGCTCTGATCGCGGGCGGGTCTGCGAGCCACCGCGGCGTGGCGCTGGCCGATCCCAAGGCGCGGCTGGAGCCCGGTGCGGAGGTTCTGCTGCGCGTGCCGGAGGCGGTGGCGGTGGCGACGGCGGCGGAGGAGATCCCGCTCGACATCGTTTTCGAGGATCCGCATCTGATCGTGGTGGACAAGCCGGCGGGCATGGTCGTGCATCCGGCGCCGGGGGCGGAGGACGGCACGCTGGTCAACGCGTTGCTGCACCATTGCGGCGACAGCCTTTCCGGCGTGGGCGGCGCGAAGCGGCCGGGCATCGTGCACCGGATCGACAAGGACACGTCGGGGCTCTTGGTGGTCGCAAAATCCGACGCGGCGCATCAGGGGCTGGCGGCGCAGTTCGCGGCGCATGATCTCGAGCGGCTCTATCTGGCGGTGACGCGCGGCGCGCCCGATCCGGCGGATCCGCGGCTCGCGGGTCTGCCGGGCGTGAAATGGGAGCCGGGCGCGGTGCTCCGGATCGAGGGCGACATCGCGCGCCATCCCGTGGACCGCAAGCGAATGGCGGTCGGGCGGCCCGGCGGTCGGCGGGCGGTCACGCGGGCGCGGGCGATCGAGCGGTTCGGAGGGCCCAAGCCGGTCGCGGCGCTTGTGGAATGCAGGCTCGAGACCGGGCGGACGCATCAGATCCGGGCGCATTTGTCGCATGTCGGACATCCGCTGATCGGCGATCCGGTCTACGGAAGAAAGGGCGATCCGGTGGCTGGCTTCGGACGGCAGGCGCTGCACGCGGCGACGCTGGGGTTCGTGCATCCGGTGACGGGGGAGAAGGTGCGATTCGATGCCGCGCCGCCGGAGGATTTCGAGGCGTTGCTGCACGCGTTGCGCGCGCTGTAAGGAAAAGCGTGACGTGACGGGGTTCCGGAGATGGTGACTTTCCGCGGTGGCTTCTTGCGCTGACCCTGATCGCGGTCACGGGCGTGATGACGTTCTTCGTCTTCAGCCATCCGCCGATGCGGCTGATGCCGCCGCCGCTGCTGTTCCAAGACACCGGGCCGGAGATCGTCCAGCAGGCGGTCGCGCTCGGCGACGGCAGCCGGATCGAGGTCTTTTGCGCGACGAGCCGCCTGCCGGTCGGGCCGCGCGACAGCCGGATCTAAACGGTCGCGCCAATTCCTGCATGAGGATCAGAAACGTGCCGCTTCGACCCAGGCCATGCAGGAGGATGACGCAGCCGTCCTCGGCCGCGTGCGCGGCGGCGCGAGAGGCGGAGAGGGCCGCGGCGGCAAGAAGGGAACCCAGTCTGGCCGGCTTCATCGGTTGCTGGCTCCGTCGAGGATGCGAACCGGGACAGGTCTCGCCGCGAGACTGTGCGGGCATGGACCACATGTCCAGATCGCGGTCGGCGGCGGGGGTGGACATGATGGTCGAAGTTGAATATGTAAGACGACCGTCTTTATCACGTATGACGATGCCGGGCCGTGGGTCACCGAAAGTTCATCCGGGCACCCGTCGGTACCGCGCAATGAACGCGTATAACGGAACGATTGGAAATGCGCGGACGTTAATCTCCGCGACTGGAGCTTTGGGCTCCGGAAGGAGGCTGAAATGGCGACCTACGCGAATCTTCCGGCCCCGTCGCCGGAACAGGGGCTGACGCGCTACATGCAGGAGATACGCAAGTTTCCGATGCTCGAGCCCGAGCAGGAATACATGCTGGCCAAAGCCTGGGTCGATCACGGCGACACCGACGCCGCGCACCAGCTCGTCACGAGCCATCTGCGGCTCGCGGCCAAGATCGCCATGGGATATCGTGGCTACGGCCTGCCGACGGCGGAGGTGATCTCAGAAGCCAACGTGGGCCTGATGCAGGCGGTCAAGCGGTTCGATCCCGAGAAGGGGTTCCGCCTGTCGACGTATGCGATGTGGTGGATCCGCGCGAGCATCCAAGAATACATCCTCCGCTCCTGGAGCCTCGTCAAGATGGGCACGACGGCGGCGCAGAAGAAGCTGTTTTTCAACCTGCGCAAGGCCAAGAACAAAATCGGCGCGATCGAGGAGGGCGAGCTTCGCCCAGAGAACGTCGCTAAGATCGCCGAACAGCTCAACGTCACGGAGGCCGAGGTGATCTCGATGAACCGCCGGATGGCGGGCGGGGACGCGAGCCTGAACGCGCAGATCAAATCCGATGGCGACGGCCAGGCGGAGTGGCAGGACTGGCTGGAGGACGAAAGTGCGGACCAGGCGGCGGATCTGGCCGAACGCGACGAACTTGAAGGCCGTCGAGAACTGCTGATCGAGTCCATGCGCGAGTTGAACGAGCGTGAACGTCATATCCTGACGGAACGAAAGCTGAAGGATTCGCCGGTGACGTTGGAAGAATTGAGCGAGGTGTACAACGTCAGCCGTGAACGCATCCGTCAAATCGAGGTGCGTGCGTTCGAGAAGCTTCAGAAGAGGATGCGTGAGCTTGCGGCCGAACGCGGGATGGTGCCGGAAGTCGGGTGACGCTTGGCGACCCGCCGCCATACCGAACAAAACACGATTTGCGTTCGGTCGTAACGGGGCTAATGAAAAAGTAGGGGTGTCACGCGTATGACTTGGCGAGTCGCGGCGGCCGCTTCCGTGGGTCCTTGATGGGAGAAATGTGTTGAATAAGGCGGTTTTGGGTATCGTCGGCGTCTTTCTTTTGCTGGCGGCGTCTTTCGGTGGATACATGGTGGCGCAGTACCGCCTGTTTCCATACCAGCATATCCGGGCATTGGAGATCCCGCTTCGCGACATGTTCCGGACCGTCGTGGTCGAGACGGTCGAGCCGGAAAAGCGCGAAGACATCGAAACGACGCTTCTCTCGCTGCGCCCGGACAGCGTGATCATTCCGGTCGACCGGGCCGGCGCGGGTGGTGGCCTCACGTCGGTCTATGACGACGTCGTGCTGATGACCCACGAGGGCAAGCTTTTCGCCGCGCAATCCTCGTCGGATGTCGAGCTTCTGTCGATCGGCATGCCTGACAACGGGTATGACGCCTATGCGGCGGCCGTTCTCTCCCCCAAGTACAGCGGGTTTCTTCACAAGCTCGAGGACTACCGGGACAACGACATCGCCTTCATCGATGCCGGTGGTCGAGAAATCCCTGCTGGCGTCCTACACCGAGTATGACGGGGTGGCGGAGTGCTATACCGGAACCGTGGCGCGGCTGACGCTCGATCCGGCCATGACCGACATCCGCGAGGTAGAGGCGACGGCCGAAGACTGGGAGATCATCTACCGCACCACGCCGTGCCTGCCGCTCAAGCCTCAATGCCGGGCGCTCGAAGCGCAGTTCGCGGGCGGACGGATGGCTTTCGCGGAGCCGTCGACGCTTTATCTCTCGGTCGGGGATTACGGCTGGGACGGCGAATGCAGCGACAGGCCGCTCGCGCGGGATCCGAGCAACGACTACGGCAAGGTCATCGCTATCGATCTCGACACGGGAGAGAACCGGATCGCGTCCATGGGCCACCGAAACATGCAGGGGATCGCCGTTTCGGAAGAAGGCCGCATCTGGGCCGTGGAGCATGGGCCGCGCGGCGGAGACGAGCTGAATCTGATCGTCGATGGCGGCGACTACGGTTGGCCGGAGGACACGCTCGGCACGTCCTACGACCTGTCGCCTTGGCCTTTCGCCCGGAGCGCCTATGGCCGGCATGATACTTTCACGGGCCCGGTTTTCGCGTGGCTGCCCTCGGTCGCGCCATCGACGCTGGCGGTCATGAAGGATTTCGATCCGGCCTGGGAAGGCGATCTGATGGTCGGATCTCTGCGCGAGCAGTCGCTTTATCGGATCAGGCTGTCCGGCGACCAAGTGACCTATGTCGAGCAGATTTTCTACGGCAAGCGGATCCGGTCGGTGATCGAGCATACCGATGGCCGGCTCGTCGTCTGGAGCGATGACAAGTCGTTGACGTTCCTGTCCCCGATCCGGCTGCCCTACGAATTTGACTTCCTCGTCGAATACTTCGAAGGGCCGGGCTCCGCCGTTCCGGCCGCGCGACAGGCGATGGTGACCTGCATCCAGTGCCATTCCCTGCAGCCCGGCGAGAACGCCGGTGCTCCGTCTTTGGCGGATATTCACGGGGCGGTCATCGCCGGCACCGGATACGCGAATTATTCGGCGGGCCTGAGCGCGGTCGAAGGACGCTGGTCGGACGAGAACCTCGTGAAATACCTGCAGTCCCCGAACGCATTCGCGCAAGGCACGACGATGCCTGATCCGGGGATCGACGATCCCGCGATCATCGACGAGATCGTACGCTTCCTTGAGGCGTTGCGAGTGGGAACTTCCGGAGGTGACGGCGCGGGATGACCGCCTCAGGCGGCACCCGGTTGCGGCATCGGGCGGTATCATGGGCGCCCTTGATGCTCGCGGGACTGGTGTCTTGGGGAGGATCCGCGGTGTCTGAGACGCTGAGTGGAAGCGAGTGGGTTCCAATCGAGATCGAAGGTATCCCCGCGTCGGAGGTCACCCGTGCTTTCGTGCAATTCGGCGGTGACGGTCGGCTTTCCGGCAACTCCGGATGCAACCGGTTCACCGGTTCCTATCTGATCGACGGAGCGACGTTGCGGATCAGTTCCGGTCTCGCGATGACGCGCATGGCCTGCCCTCCAGCGGTCATGGAAGAGGAGGCACGCCTCGTGCAGGCTCTGGTAGCGGCGCGTGGTTTCTTCCGGGACGGGATCTCGCTCGACATGACAGGCGAGGACGCCTCAACGGTGCTTCGGATGCGTCAGACCGCCTCGGACTGACCCGAGACGCGGAGCGTTCGGAAAAGGGGAGCGAACAAAAAACGGACCGCCTTCAGGAGCGCCCCGCCGCGCCCTTTTCTTCCGGCCTGTCAGCTTCCTCGAACCATTTCCGGGTGTTAGGCTCATAATCCATTGCGGGGTCCAGACCGGCGGACGACTCGTCGGTTACCGCATCCTCGGCTGCTCTGTCCGCGCGCGCGGATGTCGGAGCCTCGGCCGAGCCGGGATGACGATCGTCCTCAAGAGAGCCCACGATCAGAGGCAGCATCGCCGACTCGGCGAGCCCGGTATCGCCCGAATGGGGCGCCGTCTTCCAGTCGAGCGTATCGAAGGCTCCGCAATTGTCGCATACCGGCTCCCACGCATCGTGGACATGATTGCACTTGGCGCAGATCCATTGCGGTCCGCGCGAGGCGTTGAGCGCCTTGGCGAGCCACCCGCGCACGACCGCGTCGGGCGCGCCTTGGCCGCGTTCGATGGCGGCCATCACCGCGAGGCTGCGGGTGGTGGGATGGCTTTCGGCAAGATCGCCGAGCGCCTTGCGGGCGGCCGGAAAGTCCTCGTCGGCCAGCGCCAGCTCCGCCATCAGCAGGCGGCTTTCAGGATCGTCCGGCGCGGCGGCGGTCAGTTTGGCGAAGCGCGCGCGGCGGGCCGCTGGCGTCTCGTCCGGCTCTATCGCGGCATACGCGGCGGCCAGTTCCGGGTGCGGGTTGGTCGACCACGCGGTCGTCAGCGTCTTGACCGCGCGGCGCTTCGAGTTCTGCGCCACATGGGCCGCCGAGGCCATCGCCGCGGCGGGAATGAGGGTCGGGGCCAGCTTGTTCGCCTGGAGAGCCGCGGTATTGGCGCGGCCGGTTTCGCCCGCCGCTGATGCCGCCCGTGCGTCCGCGAGGGACAGGACAGCGTCCCGGCGGGTTCCGACGTCACGGGGGAGCAGTTTGGCGTGAACCGAGGCGTTGAGCGTCTGGCGCGCGCCGGCCCAATCGGACTTCTCGGACTGGAGTTGGAAGAGGGTCCGCAGCACCGTCTCGTTTCCCGGCCGAAGCGCGAACGCCTTTTTCGCGAGTTCCAGCGCGGTTCCCCTGTCGCCCTCGGCGAGCTTCTGGTCCATCAGGCCTTTGATGCCAACAAAACGCGTCCGGTCGTTGGACAGCATGTCCTTGTAATAGGACTGCGCCTTGTTCCGGTCGCCCTCCATTTCGGCGACCCGGGCCGCGACGAGCTGGGTCGCCTCGGTGCGGTTCAGCAGTTTCTCGGCTTTGACCGCGTTCTTCTTGGCGAATTTCGCATCGCCGGCCTCGACGCCGATCATCGCGTCGGTCAAGGCGTTGAAGCCCCGCCGTTCGCGGCCACGGCTGAAATAGCGGGTGAGCGCGGTCTCGTCGCCCATAAGAAAATGGAAGACCGCCGCGACCAGTCCCATCAGCTTGATGAGAAGGTAGGCCGCAAGCAGCAGGACCAGAATGCCGATCAGAAAGCCGATCGGCGACAGGAATATCTCGCGGCTGCCGAACGCGATTTTCACCTCGCCGGGCGTCTCCAGGATGTAACTCGCGCCAAACGCGAGAGCCGCCGCGAGGCCGAGAAAGATGAAGATCTTGATCAGGGACCAGAGCATGTCGCGCCTCGCGGATTCAGTTGGTGGCAGGAAGCGCCGAGTTCAGGGCTTCGAGCCCCGCCTCGGCCGCGAGTTTGCTTCGGGCCTCTTCGAGCCAGCCGGACATGGCGTCCGCTGCCTCGCTCGGAAGGCCGGTTGCTTCGTCGAGCGCCCCGGCCAGATCGTCGTTTCGCAGGCTGTCCTCCATGCGCGAGAGCACCGCGTCAGGCGACATCCCCTCCTGAGGGGTCAATGACCTGCTCGCGACCTGAGCGCGAAGAAAGGCGTTGGAGCGTCCGAGCAGCCCTTCGCCCGCGCTCGCCATGATGCTGGCGCGGATGGCCGCATGGGCCGCGTCCGGGAAGCTCTCCTTGAGCTGGAGCAGCGTGCTGACGCCCTGATCGGCCGCAGTCGCGAGGCTTTCGGGCACCTCGATCGTCGGGTCGGCCGACAGCGCGCGGAGCGCGTCCGCGAAGGGCGCGCCGCTCGCGAGCGCGGCGCGGAGCGAGGCCGTCTCGCTCTCGGCCGCAGCGGCGGACAGCTGGCTGGCGGCCTCGGTCTCGATCTCGGCGACGCGGGCCCGGGCCGTCTCGATCTGGCGATCGGCTTCGGACGCTACCTCGTCGATGCGGGCGGCGAGCGCGCCGACCCGATCCGACTGCGAGGCGAGCGACGCGCGCAGGCCTTCAACCTCGGCCTGATATGTGTCGATCCGGGCGACGGTGTCCTCGGAGAGCCCGGCGGTCGCTGCCGCGCCGCCTGTCAACTGGGTCTTGAGGGATTCGAGCTCGGCCGCGCCGGCTTCAACCGCCGACTCGATGCTTGCGATGCGCTGGCGCGTCTCCGTGTCGTCGATCTGGCCGATCCGGCCACGCAGATCCTCCACCTCCGCGCCGAGCGATGTCCGCACTTCGGCGACCGCCGCGTCGATCCGCGCCGAAAGGTCGTCGGCGGGCGCGAGTTCCGCGACCCGCGCCGAGACTTCGCCGAGGCCCGTCTCGAGCCGGGCCTCGATCTCCGCGATGCGGCTCTCGGACTGCGCCTGTCCCGGCGAAAGCCATGCGGCGACGGGGGCCATTCCGGAGGGCAGCGCCGGCGCTATTTTCGGCGCGGCCCAGATCCCGACGCCGGCTCCGGCGAGAAGCAGCACGAGCCAGGTCAGGGCGCGCGACGCGAATGACGGCCCGGCCTCGTCCTCGTGGATATCCTCGTGCGTTTCGGTCGTGGATGTCTCGGTCGCGGACGTGCCCGGTTCGACGGCCGAAGGATCGATCAATTCGGGGTCCGACGTCCGTTGGCCTTCGCTCAGGTCTTGGTACGATTCGGACCGGTCCGGGGATTCGGCGATTTGCACCTGATCGGTGGCTTCGCTCGTCGCGGCCCGATCCGCCGTTTCGACAGGCTCGGCCGTCGTTTCGTCACGGATGTCTTCGGCACCCGTCGCGTCTTTCGAGGTCGTTCCGGTCCCTTCGGAGGCGGCTCCGTTCTCCGTGGTTTCGGATTTTCTGCGTGCCATCTCGCCACCCCGCTACGCGTCTTCTGGCACGGCCGGGACTCATCCGGACGCGCGATTTCGATCGATGATAGGCGACGGCGCAGGGAGGAACAAGCCGTTGGACTCCGCTCCGGCTCAGAGACCGGAGAGCGCCGCGATCATGCCGTCGCGGTCCGGCCGGCCCGTCACAAGGCGCGCGCCGGGCTCCGGGCCGCGCAAAGCTGCATCGGCGGCGGCGCTGATCGAGACGACGGTCACGGGCGAAAGATCCCAGTCATGAGCCCGCGCCTCGGCGGCGAAGTGGGCGGCGGTGCGCGGCGAGAAAAGCGTGACCACATCTATCGCGCCGGCTTCGAGCCGCGCGCGCGCGTCCGGAGCGACCGGACAGGGCGTCTGATCGTATATCTCGGCCGGGCGTACGGCGAATCCGCGCGCGGCGAGCGCGCCGGCGAGATCGCCTGCGGCGTGCCGCCCGCGGACGTGAACGAGCGGCCCGCGGGCGACGTCGCATTCGGCGGTGACAAGATCGGTGAGCGCGTGGACATCTCCGTCGGCGGACCGCGCGGTAAAGCCGGCCCGGGCCGCGGCCTCGGCGGTGATCGCGCCGACGCACCAGGCGGTAAGGGCGCGGTCGGCGGTTCTTTCCGCGAATTGCGCAACTCCGTTGGCGGAGGTGAAGAGGATGCCCTGCGCGCCCGTCAGATCGAGGTCGCCCGCAACTGGCGCGATGCGCAGGAGCGGCGAGATAAGGCAAGTGAAACGGCCCGGCAAGGCCGCGTCCAGCGCGGCGGCGAATTCGTGCGACTGCGCCGGCGGGCGGGTCAGGAGCAGGGTGAGCGGGTCCGCCATGACGGGTCTCGGCCAAGGGCGCGCGCCGTTGCGCGGCAAGGGTGCGAGTGTTACCCGGAGGGTGCGCGAGGCGCAATCATCGGGGCGACGGATGGCGCGCGGGCGGATCATTCTGGGAATCGAGAGCAGCTGTGACGACACGGCGGCCGCTTTGGTGCGCGCGGAGCCGGGCGTGGCGGGCGGCGTGATCCTCGCGTCCGAGGTGGTTGGCCAGGACGCGCTCCATGCGGAATTTGGCGGCGTGGTGCCCGAGATCGCGGCGCGGGCGCATGCGGAACGGCTGGACCTCGTGACCGAGGCGGCGCTGGCGGCGGCGGGACTGACGCTTGACGATGTCGACGCGGTGGCGGTGACGGCAGGGCCGGGGCTGATCGGCGGGGTTCTGTCGGGAGTGATGTTCGCCAAGGGGTTGGCGATGGCGCGGAGCCTGCCGCTTTACGGGGTGAACCATCTGGCGGGGCACGCTCTGACGCCGCGTCTGATCGGGGAGGTGGCGTTTCCGTATCTGATGCTGCTGGTCTCGGGCGGGCATTGCCAGTTTCTCAGCGTCGAGGGGCTGGAGACCTTCCGGCGCATGGGCGGCACCATCGACGACGCGCCGGGCGAGGCATTCGACAAGATCGCCAAGTTGCTGGGCCTCGGTCAGCCCGGCGGGCCGCATGTGGAGGTCGAGGCGCGGGCGGGCGATCCGGCGCGCTTCGCGTTTCCCCGGCCGCTCCTGGACCGCGAGGGTTGCGATTTCTCGTTCTCCGGGCTGAAGACGGCGGTGCGGCGCGAGCGGGACCGGCTTGTGGCGGAGCGGGGCGGGATGACGCGCGCGGAGCGCGCCGATCTCTGCGCGGGTTTCGAGGCGGCGGTGGTCGACGTGCTGGTGGAGAAGACTCGCCGGGCCTGCGCCGCGTTTAGGGCGGCGAATCCGGCGGCCGTGCCGGTTCTGGCGGTGGCGGGGGGCGTGGCGGCGAACCGACCGATCCGCATGTCGCTGGGCGCGGTGGCGGCGGAGGCGGGGTTCGCTTGGGTCGCGCCGCCGCTGGCGCTCTGCACGGATAACGGCGCGATGATCGCCTGGGCGGCGGCGGAGCGGATGGCGGTTCGCGGTCCGGACAGGCTGGACCTCGCCGCGCGACCGCGCTGGCCTCTGGATTCGGCGGCGGCCCCGATGCTTGGAAGCGGAAAGAAGGGGGCGAAGGCGTGATCGGGGTGATCGGAGCGGGTGCGTTCGGGACGGCGCTGGCCGTCGTGCAGGCGCAGGCCGGGCGCGCGGTGACGCTCTGGGGCCGTGACGGTGCGGCCATGGCGCGGATGCGGTCTGACAGGATGAATGCGGAGCGTCTGCCCGGCGTGACGCTGCCGCCGGCGATGAAGTGCGCGGCCGATCTCAAGTCGCTCGATGGGGCGGAGGCGCTGCTGATCGCGTTGCCGGCGCAGATGACGGGTGCGTTTCTGGCGGAGCATGGCGCTGCGCTGCCCTTGGCGCCGCTGGTACTCTGCGCCAAGGGTCTGGGGCGCGAGCGGTTCCGACTTCAGAGCGCCATCGCGGCGGAGGCCTGTCCGGAGCGGCCGCTGGCGGTGCTGACAGGGCCGGGCTTCGCGGGCGAGATCGCGCATGGTTTGCCCACGGCGCTGACGCTGGCGAGCGCTGATGCGAACCTCGCCCGCGATCTCCAGGCGCTTCTGGCGACGCCCAGAATGCGGCTCTACGCGACCGAAGACATGACCGGCGCGCAGATCGGCGGAGCGCTCAAGAACGTCACGGCCATCGCCTGCGGCATGTCCGACGGCGCGCGTCTGGGACATTCGGCGCGGGCGGCGCTGATGACGCGTGGCTTCGCCGAGATGACGCGGCTGGCGGTGGCCATGGGCGCGCGGGCCGAGACGTTGGCTGGACTCTCCGGGCTCGGTGACCTTTCGCTGACATGCAATTCGGCGCAGTCGCGCAATTTCGCGCTCGGCCTCGCGCTCGGATCGGGCCGCGAGCCGCCGGGCGGGACGGTCGAGGGGGTCGCGACGGCGCGCGCGGCCTGCCGGCTCGCCGCGACGCTGGACGTGGAGATGCCGATCGCGGCGGCGGTGGCCGACGTGCTCGACGGGACGATGACTTTGAACCAGGCCATGGACGCGCTTCTGTCGCGCCCGCTCAAGGAGGAATAGAACATGCTTTTCGCCGTGATCTGTGATGACAAACCCGGGGCGCTCGACGTGCGCAAAGCCAACCGTCCAGACCACGTCGCCTATCTGAAGTCGTCCGGCGCGGTGACGCAAGCCGGGCCGTTCCTCGACTCGGCGGGCGAGATGTGCGGCTCTCTGGTCATCATTGACGTCGCCGACCAACAAGCCGCCGACGCCTGGGCCGCGGGCGATCCGTACGCCAAGTCCGGCCTGTTCGCCCAGGTGGCGATACGGCCCTGGAACCGCGTCATCGGCTGACCCGAAGGACGCCACGTCTCTTGCCATCGGAGGCGCGCCCGCTCCATATGCGGCGAAACTTCGAGGGATCGCGCGCGATGAGATACTGGCTGTTCAAATCCGAAGCCTCGACCTGGAGCTGGGAGCAGCAGGTCGCCAAGGGCGATGAGGGCGAGCCTTGGGAGGGCGTGCGGAACTACCAGGCGCGAAACAACATGCGCGAGATGGAGATCGGCGACCTTGGTTTTTTCTATCTCTCGCAGAAGGAGAAGGCGGTCGTCGGCGTGGTCGAGGTGATCGCGACCTCGCATCCCGACGCCACGACCGACGATCCGCGCTGGGACTGCGTCGACATCAAGGCGGTGGGCGGGTTCGGCACGCCTGTGACGCTTGAGATGTGCAAGGCCGAGCCGCGCCTGGCGGATATGATTCTCGTCAACAACACGCGCCTGTCTGTGCAGCCGGTGACGGAAGCGGAATTCAAGGTCGTCTGTGCGATGGGCGGCTACGCGCTCTGAGCTAACGGGGGCCGCTTCCCGATCACCCGTCCTCCAGGCCGAGAAAGCGCGGCGGCAGCACGACGATCGTCTGCTGTCGGGGCAGCGTGCGGAGTGAGACCTCGATGTCCCGCTCGGAGCGGACCTCGACGCGGAACTGATCCTCCATCCCGGCGATGAAGGTTTGGAGCGAGGCCGTCGAGAACCAGTGCGACGGGATGACGATCGCGGCCCGCACGCGCTTGAGGATCGCGATCATGTCCGGGATCGGCAGGGTCAGACCGCCATCGACCGGAGCCATCACCACATCGAGCCGCCCGATCGCGGCGTACTGCTCCGGGGATGGCTCATGATGCAGGTGGCCGAGATGGCCGATGCAGAGCCCGCCGACCTCGAAGATGAAGATGGAGTTGCCGTCCGCCTCCGCTGCGCCGCCGAACCGGCCTCGGATGTCGGTCGGCACGTTGCGCACCAGCATCTCGCCGAGATCGAGGTGGTGCACGACGGGCCCGTCGCCATCGGGGTTCCACCCCCGCAGCACATGCTCGATGCGCGGATCGGGCGAAGCCGTCCAATGCGTTCCGTGGGCGTGGTTCATGGTGACGACGTCGGGCGCGAAATCCACCGGCCCGACGAAGCCGTTGTAATCGGTGACGACCGTGAGGCCCCCCGGCGTCTCGATCAGGAACATCGCGTGGTCGAGATAGCTGATGCGGACCGTCTCGGGGGCGAGCGCCTCGCCGAAGCCGACCGGCAGCGGCGAGGCGGCCCGGATCAGCTTGATGCCGGGCGTGTTCTCCACGAAGGCGATGCAGTGGGACGGGGTGCGTTCGGACGGCGCGTCCTGCGCCGATGCGGTCGCGGCGAACAGCGAGGCGAGGATGGCGAGGGACAGCATTGCGCGGCGCATCGGCGGGGTTCCTCCGGTCTGATGAACAGGAGATAGTCCGACGCGCGCGGGCGGCAAAGATCGGCCGCGATCGTGAAGACCGTTTCGAACGGTGGCGGCCGACCGCCGAAGGGACGCCGACCGTCGCGATCGGCATCGTCCGGCGCCGCCGCGCGGGTCGCGTTCCGCGCGGCGCCCGGTTTTCAGAGGATGTACTCCGCCTCGATGCCGACGAGGCTGATGTCGGGATCCCAGCCGGGGTCCGCGCCGTCGACCCAGTCGCTCGCCACGATCGTGGCGTAGCGGACCGGGGCGTCGAAGCTCAGATCGAACTCGGTGCCGTCCTTGAGCGTGAACGTCTCCATCAGGTCCCCGGCGGCGTCATAGGCGCGGACGAGGCCGGCCTCCTTGGCGCCGTTCACACTACCGAGGCCCGCGAGCTTGATGCTCATCGCCTCGACCGCCGCGCCGAAATCGACCCCGATGATCTCGCCGCCCGAGCCGGGGCGGAAGTCGATCTCGGAGGCCGAGCCCGCGCCGCCGACGCCGATCTTGCCGCCCGAAACGCCGATCGAAGCCGCGCCGCCGTCGACGCCGAAGCCGTAGAGTTTGGCCTGCCCGAGCGCGAATGCCGGGCCGGACGTGTCGAACGGCGCGGTGAAGCTCGCCGGCGGAGCGGGCGGCTCCGGCACGTCCGGCACGTTGTCGATGAGAAAGCTCTCGGTGATCAGCGTGACCGTGCCGTCGCCGGCCGTGACCCGCGCGGTGATGCTGTGCTCGCCATCCGCCAGCTTCGACGTGTCCCAGGCGTTGGCGATGCGGCCCGCCGTGCCTGCGAAATCGTAGAACGCCACGCGTTCGGTCTGGACCGGCGCGCCCTTTGCCTCGGGATCGTCGAGGTAGAACTGGACCTGGCGGACGCCGTCCGTGCCCCGGGTGAAGACGAAAGTGTCACCGCTCAGGACCGCGTCCTGGAGATCCTCCGCGCCGCTCCGGTCCTTCGCGGTGCTGAACACCAGATCGAAGGGCGAGGAGGGCGGCGGCGGGGCCGGCGGCTCCGGCGCGTCGGGGATCTCTGCCACCGTGACGGCGACGCCGGCCGTGTCCGACAGCCCGCCCTCATCCGTGATCCGATAGGTGAAATCGTCGTCGCCGAAAAAGCCGTCATCGGGGGTGTAGACGATGCGGCCGTCGCGGATCTCGACGTTGCCGTTGGCGGCGCCCGAGGCGATGGTGAGCGCGAGCGCGTCGCCGTCCGGGTCGCCGTCATTGGCCAGAACGTCGATCGTGACCGCCGCGTCCTCGTCGGTGACCGCCGCGTCGTTCTTCGCTACGGGGCCGAGGTTGACGGGGGGTGGAGGAGGGGGTGGAGCGTCGGCGATCTCGAAGCCGATGGACGTGTCGCCAAGCTTGGCGCCGCCGCCGGATTTGCCGGAGAAGAGCTCCACGCGGATCGTCTGCGGGCCGTCGGGCGTCTCCGCGCCGGCGAAGTCGCCGTTCGTGTCTCCAAACAGCGCGAAGGGAACCACGCTTTCGGTCTGGGTCTTTCCGCCGAGCGTCATGCGGACGCTCTGCACGCCGAGCGACGGATCGACGACGGCTTCGATCGAATAGCTGCCCGAGGACAGCAGCGCCGCGTCGAGCGTCGCGCCGTCCTCGATAAGCGCCACGCGCCGGTCGGTGCCGGCGTCGACCAGCCAGAGGGCGGCCTCGCCGTCGGGGGCCGGCGTCGGGGGCTCGGGCTCCGGCGGGGGAGGTGGCGGCGTCGGCGCGTCGCCCGTGACGAATTTCGAGCTTTCGAGGCCGTTGTCCGGGTTCCCGCTTTTGCTCAGCTGGAAGCTGTCGATGTGATAGCCCTGCGAGCGTCCGGCGAAGGTGATGGTGTGGAAGCCCTCGCTGAGCACGACCTTGGAGACCGGATTGCGGTCGGTGCTCTTGTCGTCAAAGTTCTTCGAGAACCCCCAGGAGGTCGAGGCGCCGTAGAGCTTCACGAACCCGTTCTTCTCGACCATCGGCGGGCTGCCTGCGGGCAGGACGTCGGTGGTGTCGCCGTCGATCTTCACCCAGATGTCGTTGCGCGCGTCGCCGGGCGCGTTGCTGTCCCGGGCGCTGCGCAGCAGAAGTGTATAGGTCCCCGCCTCCTGGATGAACACGGTCGCGGTCATCAGGCCCTGATTGGCGCCGCTGTCGAGCGCGGTGCTGTCCTCGTCCTTCCAGTAATAGTAACCGTCGCCCTCGAAGCCGGGATTGTCGCCGTTCGAGCCGTTCTGGAAGATCCAGCCGGCGGGCGGATTGGCTCCGTTCGCGATGTCCTCGAACTGGACTTTCACGATGCCGTTTTCTTCGAGGTAATACCCGTCCGTCGCCTCCGGCGGAACGATGACCGGAGCGGAGGGCGGCGTCACGGGCGCGGACCGGCGCAAAATCGTCCGGCGAGATCGAGGCCGGGCGGTCGGGCAGTTCGGTGTTGCGGACGAAGACGACCCAATCCTTGCCGCCGTCCTCGGGGGGCGCGCCGATGGAACGCACGCCGCCGCCATCGATCTGGCCGTCGGAGATCAGCGCGCCGCCTTCGCGCGGATTGTACCAGAAGACGTCGAAGCTCTCGCCGCCATGGCCGTTCAGATTCAGCTTCGCCTCGTCGGCGCGCCCGTAGGGCAGGTAGATCACGTAGTACTGGCCCGGATCGGCCATGACGAAGTCACCGCCGTTGGTCGTCAGGTTGTCGGCATCCGTCATCTCGTGGAACGGGATGTAGGTGTTGAAGAACTCCGTCGCGGCGGCCGTCCACGTCCACATCGACGAGAAGCCTTTAAAATCGTCGAGATTCTGGTCGAAGGAATGCCCGCCGAAGCCGTTGCCCTTGATGTACCAGTTGCCGCCCGACCCGCCGGCGGTCAGCGAGCCCCAGAACGCCTCGCGCAGGGTCTTCTCGTTGGTGGAATCGGGGTTGTTCGAATAGCTGTCGATGACTGCGTTGCCGCTGGAATCCTCGTCCCAGGCCAGGACCCAGGGGTCGCCTGCCGCTTCCGATTTGTCGCGGAATTCGATGGTCTTGGCGCGGATGTTGTTCGCCGTGGTCTGGAACGACGTGCCGTCGAAATCCTCGACGCCCAAGAGCGGATCGTACACCTGGTTGATCTGCCCCGGATAGCTGTGGACGACGACGAGGTGATCATAGCCGTCCAAGGCCTTGATCCATTCCGACATGTCCGCGCGCTGGGCGTTCGTGTTGGTGTTCTCCTCGCCGAGGTTCCACTGGATGCCGTTGTTGTGGCCGAAGCGCGCGACCATCTCGCGCATGTAGACCATGCGCTCGACGCTGAGCGTGGTGCCCGAGACGCCGGTGCGGCCGTCGAGCATCTGGTCGTTCTCGGTCTCCTGAAGCAGCAGGTTCTTGTAGATGCCCTTGGCGTCCATATGGTCGAAGAGGATCTCCCACTGCGCCAGTTTCGAGACGTCGTAGGTCGAGACCTGGTCGTTCGAGAGCCTGCCGCCGGAATAGATGCCCGATCCCGCCCAGGGGCCGACATCCTTGCCGTCGCCGTTGATGGTGTTGGTCAGGACGTAGATCGTGTTCTGGCCCTGCTCGGCGAGATAGTTGACCGCGCCGAGGATCGCCTTGCCCTTGCCGCCGTCCCAGGTCTGGCCGTCGCCGTCGTAATCCGACAGGTGGTTGGAGAAATCGTGCCGCGCGAAATCGCCTGCGCCGGGGGTCGCGTCGTCATCGCTGCTGAACGCCTTGCGCCAGCCGTCGAAATCCGCCGTGGCGAGCAGGTTCTCCGGCACGCCGGGACCGCCGCGCACGAAATAGTCGCCGTCGCCCTGATGCTGAAGGTAATGCGTGCCCTCGTCCTGGAGCAGCATGCCCTTGGCGCGGAAATCGTCGCCGGTCTTGTCGGTCGGCGTGACGTCGAAGGATCCGGACGCGCCGTCGAAATCGAGCGCCGAGCCGGCGTTCGGGTTCACGCTGGCGGCTATGTCGTTTCCGGTGCGGAACGACGCCTCGTAGGTCCATTCGCCCTCGGAGGGCGGGTTGAAGTTCACCCGCCAGACGTCGCCGGAGAGTCGCGTTGCGTGTCGGCCGCGTCGCCGTCGGCGGCGAAGAAACCCGGACACGCGGATCGTCTCGCCGGTGCTTTCGTTCGTGAACGTGACGTCGAGCCTGTAATCGCGGAACGTGTCCGCCTCCTCCCGGAAGGTCCTGTTCGCAGTGAAGTCGAGCGTGACCTTGTGCCATGTCTGAAGCTGGCCGGAGAGTGTTGCGGGCATCGGAATTCCTTATCTGAGCTGCACGTCAGGGTTGTGTTCCAGACGTTAAGCGATCGTAAAAGGATTGCCCAACAACGAACAGAGGGTCAGCGTGATCCCGCCTGGAGATCTTTCCGAACTCGTCTCCGCACGGGAGTTACGCCTCCGCCAGGCGCGGATGGCTGGGAAGGAGGTCCGATGTCGGTGGGGGCAATGTCTTGAAGCGGTTCGCTAATTCCGTCGGCGGGTCGCCGCCTGGAAAGTCGCTTCGGGGGTCGGATTCCGTACGGATGCGCCGATCGTCTCGCCGATGCTTAGCGGCGCGCTTACCTTGAATGCGGCGGAGGTTTTCAAAGGCGTCGGGCGCGCCTCATCAATGCCGACGCCGCGCGGGAACTCGTCCGGCGCGGCGTCCGGTTGTCAGAGAATGTAGTCGACGTCGACGCCCACGAGGCTGATGTCGGGGTCGAAGCCTGGATCCGTGCCGTCGACCCAGTCACTCGCCTCAAGGGTGGCGTAGCGGACCGGAGCGTCGAAATCGAGCTCGAAGCGGGTCGCGTCCTTGAGAGTATAGGTCTCCATCAGATCCCCGTCCGCGTCGAAGGTCCGCAGGAGGCCGGCCTCCTTGGCGCCGCCGATGTTGGCTAGGCTGCCGAGCCGGATCGTCGCGCCTTCGGTCGGCGCGCCGAAATCGAAGCCGAGCATCTCGCCGCCCGAGCCTGGGCGGAAGTCGATCTCGGACGCGGAGCCCGTATCCCGGACGCCGATGCTTCCGCCCGAGGCTCCGACCGGAGCGGCCTCGCCATCCGTGCCGAAGCCGTAGAGATCGACATCGCCGAAACCGAAAGCGTCCGCCGAGGTGTCGAAGGGCGCGGTGAAGTCGCCCGGCGGCGCCGGCGGGGGCGGGGGAGTCGGCCCGCCGTCGTCCGCGCTTACCGTGACGGTCACCCTCGCCTTGTCGGAAAGGCCGCCGCTGTCGGTCGCGCGGTAGAAGAAATCGTCGGTGCCGGTGAAGCCCGCGTCCGGCGTGTAGACGATCCGGCCGTCGGCGATCCGGACGGAGCCGTTGTCGGCGCCCGAGGCGATCGAGAGCGTCAGCGCGTCGCCGTTCGGATCGCTGTCATTGGCCTGGACGTTTATGGAGACCGCCCGGCCCTCCTCGGTCGTGGCGGTGTCGTTGAGCGCGTCGGGCCGCTCGTTGCCGGAGGGCGGAGCGACGGGCGGCGGCGGTGCCGGGGGAGTCGTCCCGCCGTCGTCCGCGCTTACCGTGACGGTCACCCTCGCCTTGTCGGAAAGGCCGCCGCTGTCGGTCGCGCGGTAGAAGAAATCGTCGGTGCCGGTGAAGCCCGCGTCCGGCGTGTAGACGATCCGGCCGTCGGCGATCCGGACGGAGCCGTTGTCGGCGCCCGAGGCGATCGAGAGCGTCAGCGCGTCGCCGTTCGGATCGCTGTCATTGGCCTGGACGTTTATGGAGACCGCCCGGCCCTCCTCGGTCGTGGCGGTGTCGTTGAGCGCGTCGGGCCGCTCGTTGGCGGAGGGCGGAACGACGGGCGGCGGCGGCGGGGGCGTCGGCGCGTCGTCCGTGATGAAGCGGGAGCTTTCGAGGCTCGTGTTCGGCGTGCCGCTCTTGCTCAGCTGGAAGCTGTCGATGTGGTAGCCCTGCGAGCGGCCGGCGAAGGTGATCGTGTGAAAGCCCTCGCTCAGCACCACGTTCGAAACGGGATTCCTGTCGGTGCTCAGGTCGTCGAAGTTTCTGGAAAAGCCCCAGCCGGTGGACGCGCCATAGAGTTTCACGAAACCGTCGGTCTCAACCATGCGCGGGCTTCGCGGAGGAAGCACGTCGGTCGTATCGCCGTCGATGTTCACCCAGATGTCATTGCGGGCGTCGCTCGGCCCGTTGCTGTCGCGGGTCGAACGCAGGAACAGGGTGTAGGTGCCGGGATCCTGGATGAAGACGGTCGTGGTGATCAGCCCCTGGGTCGCGCGACTGTCGAGCGCGGTGCTGTTCTCGTTTTTCCAGTAATAGTAGCCGTCACCCTCGAAGCCCGGATTGTCGCCATTCGAACGGTTCTGGTAAACCCATCCTGACGGCGGTCTGCTTCCGTTCATGATGTCCTCGAACTGGACTTTCACGAGGCCGTCTTCTTCAAGGTAGTAACCGTCGGGCATTGGATTTCCTCTGTATCGGGTTTGTCCGGCGCGTTGGGCCGAGATGGCGGTCCTGCGGTCCCCGAAGGAAGCCGCGCTGACGGGTATGATTCCGGCCGGGCACGCTCCGCGCCTTGTCCGGACGAGGCTTCGCCCCGATTTCGATGAAGGGGATAAAGGATCGATCGCCGGCAGGGAAAGGCTTGGCGGCGCTTCGGGTCACGCGTCGGCGAATTCCCGCTCGGATTGTCGCGATACGATCCGATTCGCGTCCAGCGATCCCGAAAGAAGATCGGCCCCAAGCCGTATGGCGGGGGCCGATCTCCGTTTCATGGCGGGTTCACGGCTCCGTCACAGCCGGAGCGGCGGCGGCCCGTTCAGGCCAGAGACGTGGCGAGACGATCAAGGGTGGCCTTCTCGGCGTCGCTGACCTTGACACCGCCGAAGCCCATGAAGCCGCCTTCGGTCCCGGCTTCCGCAACCTTGCGGGCGACGTCCTGGAGCCACGCCTTGTAGGCGGCGCCTGCGGCCGCGTCTTTGGAGGTGACGAGCGAGGTGATCGCCGAAAGCTCCGCGAGCGCCACGTCGACGATCTCGGCGGGCTTCTTGCCCTTCAGGTCGCCCTTGAGCGCGGCCCGCGCCATGTCGCGGCCTTCGGAGGTCCTGTAGGCTTCGGTCACTTCGGCGACCAGGCCTTCCGTGACGTCGGATCTCGCGACCGAACTGGCGACGGCGGTGCTCTCCTTGAGCGCGCCCCAGAGGCCGCCCGGATCCGCCGCGGTGACGGCGATGCCGGCGAGCATCGGGGCGCCGACGACGCGGCTCCATTCCTCGGCCGTGAAATGGTCTTTGAGGCTCATTCGATGTCTCCCCCTGAAATCCCCGTGTGAATGCGGGACGGCTGAAAAGTAGACATGCTCACTGATCGCGCAAGTCCGGATCGTTCCGGGACCAGGATCAGCCGCGCAGCGCCGTCCAGAGCGGCGCCACGATCTTCCCCACGATCGGGATCGTCACGGCGCCGACGGCGAGCCCGACCACGCCGGAGCCCGCCGCCGTCACGATCCATTCCACCGCGCCTGCCGCCTGTGGAACCGCGTGACCGGCGGCGACCGCGATGCCGTGGATGAAATGCTCGATGCCCGCGAAACCGTATTGCGCCAGCCCGTGGACGATGATCCCGCCCCCCACCCACACCATCGCCGCCGTGCCGATGGTCGCCAGCGCCTTGAGAAAGTACGGCATGAACTTGACGAGCCCGCGCCCGAACGCGCGCGTGAGCCCGCCGAACGAGCCCTCGATGCCGTTCGCGGCGAGCGCCACGCCCGCGTCATCCGCCTTCACGATCAGCGCGACGGCTCCGTAAACGCCGGCGGTGATCAACACGGCCACGAGCGCAAGAACCACCGCCTGGGACCAGAGCGCGCTGTCGGGGATCGTCGCGAGCGCGATCGCCATGATCTCGGCGGACAGGATGAAATCGGTCTTGATGGCGCTCGCGACCTTCCGGTCCTCGAGCGCCTTGGCGTCGCTCGGGTCCGCAACGACCTCCTCCTCATGCGCGTGGGCGGCATGGGGGAAGACGGCCTCGAACACCTTTTCGGCCCCCTCGTAGCAAAGGAACATGCCCCCGAACATCAGAAGCGGCGTGATGGCCCAAGGGGCGAAGACGCTGAGCGCCAGAGCCGCCGGCAGCAGGTAGAGCAGCTTGTTGCGGATCGAACCGCGCGCGATCTTGGCGACGATGGGGATTTCCCGGTCGGCGGCGAAGCCCACGACGTAGCGGGGCGTGACGGCGGCGTCGTCGATCACCACGCCGGCGGACTTCATGCCGGCCTTGGCCGCGTTGCCTGCGATGTCGTCGAGCGATGCGGCCGCGACCTTGGCGATGGCCGCCACGTCGTCGAGAAGCGCGATCAATCCGGTGGCCAAAGACCTGTCCCCGTTTGCCGTTCCGGAGCCTCGGGGCCCCGCGCGGGCAGGCTATACGCGGGCGGGCGCGGAAGGCCAGAGCGCAAACGGAAATCGGGAGAGCCTCCCCCTCAAGAGGCTCTCCCGATCCGTCGCGTGCGGGCATAGACCCCCCGATCCGACGGGCCGAGGCAAGGGCGAAGGTCGGTCCGGACCCCACATCCGAACAGCCCCGTGAAGCCGCTGTGCCTGTGACCCGCCGACCCGCACGACCCCTCCAAGCGATACGCCTGACGGTGCGAACTGGTGCGATTTGCGGAGAGCGATGGAGAGAAGCGGGCGGTTCTGCCCAAGCCATCGTTGGACCCTCTATAGGCCTGAACGGGCCGAAAAGTCAAAGCGCAAGTCGCTAAGGTTTATGCATAAAGCCCGGTTAACGCGGACGGCGCGCGTCATTGTCGCCGTCCGGATGCGGCCAAGGCCCGCCCTGCGCGGGCCCGCGACCGCGCGATCTCGAAAAGAGCGGCGGGCCGACATGAAGCGGCGACCCCGACGCCGAGAAGGCGCCCGGTACATGGGTCCATGCGGCAAGCGCAGGACGATTCGCACGGCGATCGCCTGGTCAGGCGTTTTGACGATGCCGAGGCCGACGCGGATCTCCTGCCCGCGACGGCTCGCGTTCGGCCCGGCGGGTCTTTCGGGCTTTCGGGAGGCGATCTCGCCGAAAAGCGTCACGCGTGTCGAAATCGGTATCCATATGATTTCATTTCGATATCGGAATCGCGTTAACTGCGTGGAAACCTGTGTCACATCGGGTCGAAGAGGTTGGCGGGTGGCATTCCGCCGGAGGGCGCCACACGCGAAACGCTCTACGGGCGAGTTTCATGCGGCGAGCCACATCGCCGTGCCGGTACCCCGGATGACGCTTTGCGGGATCTCCGCCGGAGCCCTCCGTCCGTGGATTCCGGACGCGACCGGGACAGCACGCTCCGACCGTCCGCCTGTCGATCGGAACACGCGGTCCGAATGGTGAATGACGGCCTCAGTCGCTGAGGATCGACATGCTTTCAGTGTCCCAACCGATCCAGAGCGCGTCGGATCGCAGCGCCTGTCCCGAGGCCGGGTCGAGATAGGCCCGCAGACTGACATCCGGCGCGTCCGGAACGGCGAGGTCCAGCGCGACGCGGCTGCCGAGGAAGGTCTTGCCCGTGATGCGGCCCTCCACGGCGTTGCCCGTCTCGGGCCGCGTGTCGTGAAAACGGATCTGCTCCAGCCGCACGGACGCGGTCACGGGCGCGCCCGGCGACGGCGGCGCGCCGGGCGCGCGTCCGCGCAGGGTCCGTCCGTGCCAGTCGAGCACGACGTCCGGTCCGTCGACGCCGCGCATCCGCCCCGAGAGAAGGTTCGTCTCGCCGATGAATTCGGCCACGAACCGGCTGGCGGGGTGGAAGTAGAGATCCTCCGGCGTGCCGTCCTGTTCGATCCGGCCCTTGTTGAGCACGACGATCCGGTCGGACATCGTCAGCGCCTCGTCCTGGTCATGGGTCACGAAAAAGAACGTCTTGTTCGTGCGCCGCTGGATCGTCTTGAGCTCGCGCTGAACCTGGCCACGCAGCTTGGCGTCGAGCGCGCCCAGAGGCTCGTCGAGCAGGAGCAGGGCCGGATCGAGCACCAGCGCCCGGGCGAGCGCGACCCGTTGCCGCTGGCCGCCGGAGAGCTGGCCTGGATAGCGGTCGCCATAGGTCTCGAGCTCCAGAAACGCCATGATCTCCTTCTGACGCGCCGCGATGGCCGTGCGGCTGAGCCCCTTGAGCTCAAGGCCGAAGGCGACGTTCTCGCGCACCGTCATGTGCGGAAACAGCGCGTAATCCTGGAACACCATGTTGACGTGGCGTTGCTCGGGCGGCTGGTCGGTGACGTCCTCGCCGTCGAGGATCACCCTGCCGCCGCTCGGCTTCTCGAAACCGCCGAGGATGCGCAGGGTGGTGGATTTGCCGCACCCCGACGGGCCCAGAAATGTCACGAACTCGCCCCGCGCGATGTCGAGGTTCAATTCGTGCAGCGCCGTCGCGTCGCCGAAACGTTTGGAAATCCCGTCGAGGCGGACGAGTGGATCGGTGCTCATGGGTCGGGCGTCCTGTCGGTTCGGCGGGTATACCGCTCGGCCCAGATGCCGATCGCGGCGGTCAGGACGAGCGCCACGGTGGCGATGGCGTTGATCTCCGGCGACATGCCCGAGCGCAGCATCGCGAAGATCAGCACCGGCAGCGTCGGCTCGTAGCCGCCGAGGAAGAACGACCGGACGAAATCGTCGAAGCTGAGCAGAAGACAGAAGATCGAGGCCCCGAGGATCGCGGGCGCGAGATAGGGCAGGGTGATGCGGAGGAAGGCGATGATCGGGTCCGCCCCGAGGTCGCGCGCGGCCTCGAGCTGGCTGCGGGGCAAGGTCGAGAGCCGCGCCATGACCACGAGGGCCACGAAGGGCACGTTGTGGACCGCGTGCGCCCAGACGATGGCGCCCATCCCGGGCTCGATCCCGAGCAGCCGCGCGTAGATGCGGAACGCGATGGCGGATATGATGCCGGGGATCAGCGCCGGCAGGAGGGTCAGGCCGAACATCGCCGCCCGTCCCCAGAACTTCCGACCTTCCAGCAGCACCGCGATCCAGACGCCCACCACCACGGAGATGAGCGTCGAAAGGATCGCGATGGCGACGGAATAGCCGAAGGTCGAGAGCACCTCCGCGTCGGCGAAGACGCCCGTGTACCAGTCCAGCGTCCAGGACCGGATCGGGAAGCCGATGAACCGGCCGTCCTTGAAGCCCATCAGCACCATCAGCAGGAGCGGCACGAAGACGTAGAGCACGAAGGCCCAGTAGACGCAGGCGAGAAGAACGCGGTTGCCCCGGTTCATCGCACGTCCCCCCGGCGCAGGGACTTCATCAGCGCCTGGAACGCCCCGGTCAGAAGCAGCGCGGCGAGGAACATGATCGTCGCGAAGGCGGCCCCGGTCGGCCATTCGTCGCCCGCCACGTGAAAGAAGCCCGCGATGGTCTGCGAGAACACGGTGGTCGACGGCCCGCCGAGCAGAACCGGCGTCGCGTAGAATCCCGTCGAGATGAGAAAGACCAGCGTGCAGCCCGAGGATATCCCCTCGATGGTCAGGGGCAGGGTGATCCGGCGGAAGCGCGTCCAGGCGCCCGCGCCCAGATCGGCGGCGGCGTCGCCCAGGCTGCGCGGGAGTTTCTCCAGCGCGGAATAGAGCGGCAGCAGCATGTAGAGCGCGGTCAGGTAGACGATCCCGACCCCCATGGAGAAGCTCGTGTACATGAACGGGATCGGCCGCTCGATCAGCCCGAACCATTGCAGAACGAGGTTCACCGCACCGGTATTCCCGAGCAGGATCATGATCGCGTAGGTCCGCACGATCTCGCCGACCCAGAACGGGATCAGCAGGAGCAGGAGCAGCAGCATCCGGTTTTTCCGGCTGACATGGCGCGCGAGGTAATAGGCCACCGGATAGGTCAGGATCAGCGTGCAGAACGTGAACGTCGCGGCGAAACCCAGCGTGCGGAAGAACGGCTGCCAGAAGATCGGGTCACCGAAAAACCGCAGATAATTGTCGAACGTGAAGCTCTGCTCCACCCCGGGCGCGACCGGGTAGGCGTCGGTCAGGCTGACCCGGAGCATCTGGAGCATCGGGCCGAGATGCTGCGTCAGAACCCAGAGCACCGGGAACGCCGCGAGGATCAGGAACTGCCGGCGCGGCGAGGCGGTCGCCAGCCGCACGAAGCCGCGATAGGGACCCCAGCCCGCGAGCCGCCCCCAGAACGTGCGGTCCTCGCGGACGTCCGCGGGGGGCGCGCCTCTCGCGGTCTGATCGACCATGAATTGTCCCTCCGGTATCCTTGGGTTCGGCCCCGCCCGCCCACGAGGGGGCGGGGCCGGTTCGGACGCCCGCGTCAGGCGGCCTTGATCGCCTCGACGGCGGGATCGACGAGGCCGTATTTCATCTCGTTGGCCTCGGCCCGGAAGAACTGGAGATTGGCGAGCTGCTCCTCGGGGAACGCGGTCGACGCCTTCTCCAGATCGGTCAGATAGTTCGACGCGTCCTTGTAGGTCGATATGAAGCCCGACGCCTTGGTCATCGCCGCGCCGATCTCGGGCGAGGCGAGGATCGCGTTCAGGAAGGTGTAGGCGTTGTCGACGTTGGGCGCGTTGTTCGCGACGTTGTAGGTGTAGACGAAGCCGTAGGATCCCTCGTCCGGGATCGCCATGGCGAGCGGGAACCCGTCGGTGATGAGCGCGGCGGCGGGACCGTTCCAGCTGTGCGCCAGCACGATGTCCTGGTTGACGAACATCTGCTGCACCTCGGCGCCGCTGTCGTAGTATTTGCGCACGAGCGGCTTGTTCGCGATCAGGAACTGCTTGGCCTCCTCGACGATGGCCGCGGCCTTTTCGGGGTCGTCCATGTAGGCGACCATGTTGCCGTCATAGCCCATCTTGAGCATGATGATGCTCATCATGTCCTGGATGATGTAGGCGTTCTGCTGGGCGTATTTCTCCGAGAACAGCGTGTCCCAGGTCAGCGCCTCCTCCGGGCTCACGACGTCGGTGTTGTAGGACAGCACCTCCATCCCCGACAGGATCGGCGCGCCCCATTTCTCGCCGTTGATCGTCGACCAGTCGCTTTCCGAGAAGGTCGGGTTGATGTTGCCCCAGTTGCTGAGCCGGCCGGTGTCCAGCGGCGCGAGCAGGTCGCTGTCGATGAACTGGAGGAAGCGGTGGCCGGCGACCGTCATGATGTCGACGGTCGGGTTCGGCGCCTCGGCGGCCAGAAGGTTGAACTGCTTGCCCTGGTCGTCGACGAGGCGGACGTTGACCTTGATGCCGGTCTCGGCCTCGAACTGCTCCTTGAAGCTCTCGGGCACGAAATCGTTGTAGGTCCAGATGTTCACCTCGCCGCTTCCCTGGGCCATCGAGCGGCGCAGGTAGGCGGGGCTGGCGAGGGCCGCGCCGGTCATGGCGGCGGCGCCGAGGAAGCGGCGGCGGTTCAGGGGGAATCGGGTCATGATCGGTTTCTCCATGTCGGGTTGGGTGGTTCGGCTGCCGGTTCGGTTTTTCTCAGGATGCCGGTTCCGCCGTCTTGCGCAGCAGGCCGGTCTTCGCGGCCTCCCGCAGATCGTCGAGGTCGAAGCGCTCAAGCTCCAGCGCGTCGAGTATATCATTCTCCGCCGCGAAGTCGCGACCGTACATCGCTGACAGGATCGCGATCCCGGCCTCGTGAAGGATCGCGGGCCGCCCGGTCAGACGTCCGAGCATCGCGACGGGCTGCAGCCCGTAGGGCGCGTCCTCGGTGACGTAGCGGGTGTCGGCCGTGGCCGGGCCGACGCCGCCGTTGCCTAGGGCGTGCATCCGCTGATTCATCTCGGAAATCGACGCGACGGGGACGTGGAAGCTCAGGTGGAAGTGCTCGAAGATGGTCTTTACCTCGAGGCCGAGGGCCTCGGCGATGGAGAGGCGCTCCCTGTCCAGTTCCTCCAGAAGCCGACCTACCTTCGGCGTCACGTTCTGGCCCTGGCTCCATGTCTCGCCGCGCTCCATCCGGGTGATGTTTCCGAGCGCGATCCCGAGATGGTTCTGCGGGTTGAGGTTGGAGAGCGTGATCGCCAGCAATCCGTCACGCATCTGGAACCGGTCGCCGAACAGCTTGACGCAGAGCGCCAGCGCCGCGTCCGACGCGCTTTCCGGCACCGCGCACATGTCGACCCGCTTTCGCAGCGTGTTGACTTTCACATGCGCGCCGTCCTGCCGACGCCCCGTGACGATCGTGGTGCCCCAGGCCGTGATCGGCGCGGCGACGCCGCGCTCGCGCAGCAACCCCATCAGATAGAGCGCCCCGAGCGAGGCGTGGGACGAGACGATGATCGGCTGCCCCTCGCGGACATGCGGCGCGAGCGCGTCCATCACCGCCTTGTGCCCGTAGCCCGGAAGCGCGAGCAGCAGGACGTCGTTGTCCCGCGCCAGCATCTCGGCATCGGTGGCGAGGCGGGGCGAAAAACTCGCCTCGACGGCGCCCGTGGCCGTCAGCGGCGTATCTTTGAGTGCCTCGACACCCTTGCCGGATGGCGACCAGAGCATCGGATCATGGCCGTTCGCGTGAAGCAGCGCCGCCGTGCCGAACGCGATCGAGCCCGCCCCGGCGATGCCGACTTTCACCTGAGAGCTCACGCCTCGACCTCGGCGCGGACGGGGTCGCCCAGCACGTGCATCAGCCGGTTGGCCCAACCGAAAAGCGCGCTGGACAGGATGAGATCGAGGATCTCCGCGTCGGTGAGCCCCGCGTCCCGCAAGGCCGCCATGTCCTCGGGTCCCGCGCTCGGAGGCGCCTCCGACAGCTTGCGGGCGAAGTCGAAGATCGCCCGGTCGCGCGGGCCGAGATCCGCGTCGGCGCCCTTGGCGAAGAGCGCGTCGGTGACGGTCCCGTCCTTTTCCAGCTTCGCATGGCGGTCCGCATGGACGGCCGCGCAATAGACGCATCGGTTGACCATCGAGGCCGCGATCGCGCCCAGCTCGCGCTCGGCGCGCGACATGCCGCCCGGATCGTAGAGGATCGCGTTGAAGAGCGGCGAGCGGACCTTGAGGCTCTCGACGTCATGGGCGAGCGTCAGCACGTAGTCGGAGACCCTGGTGTTCGACGGCGTCACCTTGAGCGCGTCGAGCTGCGCCTCCGTCGCGTCCTCCAGCCGCACCGGCACGACGCGCGGCCGCCATTCCGGCACGGTGCGGGTGAACCTGTGGACCACGCGGCTCATGCGTCGGCCTCCATCAGGCGAAGCCCGGCGACGACCCGGATCTGGTAGGCCATGAAGGCGATCAACTCGCACAGACGCACGATGTCGGCGTCCGACATGCCGCCGGACCGCAGCGCCGCGATGTCCTCCGCCGTGATGTCGCGGGTGTCGTTCGCGACCTTGTCCACGAAGCCGAGCGGCGGGGCCGAGCCGCCGTCGCTCGTGGAGGGATCCGCGATCGCGGCCGTCTCTCCGGCTCCCGCGAGGTGACGCTCCGCCAGCGCCTCGTCGCCCGACAGCCGCGCGATCCGTGCCGCGAGGGCGGCGCGCAGATCGTGGGGGAACACGCCCGGTTCGACCGGTCGCAGAACGGCGTTCTCGGCGGCCTGGGTCATCTCGAAGATGTTGCCGCGCAGCTCCACCGCCGCGCCGGTCCCGGTGCCGGAACGCACGCCCGCGACATCCGGCGCCGTGGTGTCGAACGGGCTCATGCGACTTTCCCCGACCGCACCGGAGCTTCGAGATCCGATGGTCGCCATTCCTCGCCCGTCAGCTCAGGATGGTCATAGTCGAGCATGTCACGCCAGTGGATCTCCACGTCCTCGCGGTAGAGCGACGCCGCCAGCGACCGCGTGAGCCACGCCGCGCCGTCCGAGACGCCGGGGATGTCGCCGCTGACCTTGCCGAGGCTCGCCGACGCGCCGTAATTGAAGCAGTAGACGTGCCGCAGCCACGGCGCCGTGCCGGGCGTCTTCTCGCGGAAGGTGAAATCCGGCGACAGATAGGGGAAGTTGCCGAGATCCTTGGATTCCTCGCCCGGCGGCGGCGTGTAGACGTCCTTCCAGAGCAGGATCTCGCCGGCCGTCTCGCCGAATTCCGTCCGCGCCATCGGATCGATGTTGAAGCCGGTGCCGAGGATCACGAAATCCGCCTCCCAGGACGTGCCGTCCGCGAAGCCGATATCGACCGCGTCGCCGACCCGGTCGATCCGCGTCGTCGCCTTGCCGAAATGGAAATACGCGTTGGGATGCCGACTGACCCGCAGGGTCGAGCCGTGCGGTGGCGGTGTCTGCGTCGAGAGCGAATATTGCATGAACCGCCAGCGCCATTCGTCCGGCAATTCGGCGAAACCGGCGGTGAAGCCGTAGCTGCCGATCCCCATCATCTTGTTGATGCGCGGCATCTTCTCGCGGCGGATCAGGTGGCGCACCTCGGCCGCGCCGTGCTCGAGCGCCTCGGCGGCGTTGTCCACGGCGGACGCGCCGACACCGATCACGGCGACGCGCTTGCCCTTGAGGCGCGCGAAGTCGATGGCGTCGGCGCTGTGCGCCCAGAACCGGCGCGGCAGGTCGCGCACGAAGCCGGGGATGTTCGGCCCGCCGGTGCCGTCGCGGCCCGTGGCGAAGATCAGCTTGCGGGTCAGGATCGTCCCGCTTTCGGCACCCGACACGGTCAGCCGCAGCAGATCGCCCTCGGGCTCCACCCTGTCGACCGAGACGCCGTTCTCGACCGGGATTTTCAGAACCTCACGATACCAGCGCAGGTAATCCATCCACATCGGCCGCGGTATCTTGTCGAGCGCGTTCCAGGACGCCACGCCGAACTGCGCCCGGTACCACGCCTGGAAGGTCAGCGCGCCGTGGCCGAAAGCCGGCCCGGTCAGCGTCTTGGGCGAGCGCAACGTCTCCATCCGCGCATAGGTGACCCACGGTCCCTCCCGGCCGGGCGCGCTCCGGTCGAGCACGCGCACCCGGCGCAGGCCCCCGGTCCGCAGCCCGAGCCATGCCACCATCCCGCACATGCCGCCGCCGATGATGACGACGTCGCTCGCGCCCTCGCGCGGCGGAACCCAGTCCTTGCCGGGATGGCAGAGGAAAATGAGATCCTCCCGAAGGCGCGCCTCCAGCGCCGGCAATCCACGGCCGTCCAGTCGGTGATCGTCGCTCGGAGTCATGCGGTCCTTTCGCGGGTCAGCTTGTCCGCATCTACCATCAAGCGGGCCGGGTCGTCCAATCCGGATGCAGATCGTCGATCCGGTAGGCATGGATATGGCGGCCGTCTGCCCCCTCGGCGGGCACATCGCGCAGATGTGGATGCGCCGCGGGCAGTTCGGGATGCGCGTGGGCGCGCTCCAGCGGATCCTCGGCGGGCCAGACCCTCGCCGCCAGGCCCGCCATCGCGGCGCAGAGCAGCGACAGCACCAGAAGCGCCGCCTCCAGCGACAGCGCGCCGCCCAGCCATCCGGCGAGCGGATAGGCCACCAGCCATCCGGCGTGGGAGAGCGAGAACTGGGCCGCGAAGACCGCCGCGCGGTCCGGGGGCGCGGCGGACCGCGCGATGACCAGACCGCCGGGCGTCAGAACCAGCGACGCCGCGATCCCGAACGCGCACCAGACCAGCGCCGCGCCCGCCGGAGACGGGACGGGCAGCAGCGAGAACCCGAGCCCGATCCCCGCGAAGCCGACCGCCCCCGCCAGCATCGTCCGGCGCTCGCCGGCCCGGCGCACGAGGCGCGGCACCATGACGGCGCCGAGACCCGCGCCGACGCCGTGGGCCGCCATCAGGACGGGATAATAGTATTCCGCGTCGCCCAGCCGCGCGCCGGCGAAAACCACCGAGTTCACCAGGATCCAAGCCATCGCGAGCGACAGCGCCACGTTGAGGAGAAACAGCCCGCGCAGACGCGGCGTCCGGCCGTATATCCAGATGCCCCGGGCCGCGCGGCGCAGGAACGGCCCTTTACGCTGATCCGCCCCCCGCGCCGGCAGCCGCGTCGCGAGCAGCGCGAGCACCGAGCCCGCGAACGCGACCGAGGCCACGACGAACAGCGCCTCGCCCGGCAGCACCTTGAGCAGGGCCGCCGCGGCGACCGGGCTCAGCACCGATTCCAGCGTGTAGGCCAGACGCGAGAGCGCGAGCGCGCGGGTATAGCCGTCCTCTTCGGGCAGCACGTCCGGGATCACCGACTGGAAAAGCGGCGTGAACCCCGCCGACAGGACGAAAAACGCGAAGGCGAGCGCCGCGATCTGCCAGGGCGCCCCGGCGAAGGCCATCGGCACGAGCAGAAGCATGCGCCCGATATCGAGACCCACCATCGCGCCTTTGCGCGGAAACCGCGCGAGCAGCGTCTCGACGAACGGCGCGAAGCCGACATAGGCGACCATCTTGAGCGCCAGCAGCAGCCCCAGCACCCGGCCCCCGGCGGCCGGTCCGCCGATCTCGTAGGCGACCAGCGCGAGGCCGATGGTCAGGAGGCCGATCCCGCTCAGCGACAGGATCTGCGCCGCGAAAAGCTTGCGGAACGTCGGATCGCGCAGCGGCCGTGTCGTGGCGCGCGGGGTTTCGCGTGATGGACAAGGTATACCTTCCGATGACCGGGTCGACGTCATGTGTCCGCGCCGCGCGCCGTCGCGGCGGCGTTCGCATCGCCCGAGCTATCCACACCCGGGCCGGATCCGCAAGGCCGGTGGCTTACCGCGTCCTGTCGACCGTCGCGCGCTCGTAGACTTCGAGGACGCGCATGACGGACCCGACAAGAAGCGCGCGGCACTCGGCGTCTCCCGACCCGAGACCGGAAGCGGGCAGGAACTGGCTGACGACGGGAGCGGCGATGCGTCTGCCCTCCAGACGACCGAGAAGCCGTTCGACGGCCCCGCGCGCCGCCGGGTCGGGCCAATAGTACCGGATCCGGTCCGACAGGCTGAAATGCCGCTGCAGCCAAAGCGCGGTCTCGTCTCCCGAATAGTACTTCCGCCAATGATCCGGCGACGAGCGCATGATCCGCTCCATCGTCGCCATCAGTCCGCCGCGCGGCGCATGGCCGTCCATCACGTCCGCGATCCCGTCGAGGCCGTAGAGCGCCTCGCGAAGGGCGAAGGTCAGCCACGGCCCGACTTTCAGGATCGCGAAGCCGTTGGCGACGAGGGCGCGAAGACCCTCCTCCGTCTGGTAATCGGTCGAATGCGCCTCGAACACGATCCCCGGCAGCGACGACAGGCTGGCCGACAGGGCCCGCGCCTTCTCCGCGTCGAAATGGATGACGTCCGAATGGCCGAACTCGACGCCGGGCTGGACCACCAGGCCGATGACGCGCGAAAACGCGTCCCCGAGGCCGAGCGCCCTGAACGCCTCCGCGTGGACATCATGGGTCCTCGCCACCGCCTCGGGCCTCGTCAGCTCAAGCCCGTCCAGCGCGTGCGTCGCCCCGCCGGGGACCGGCACTTCGGTGCCGATGACATAGACCGGCCCCACATCGCCCGCGTTCGCCTCGGCCGACCGCGCCAGCCGCGCGGCGCGCCCGGCCGTGAGCGCGTCCGACAGCGCGACCGGCTCGCCCGCGCAGCCCATCGACGTGTCGAGATGCAGCTTGGTGAAGCCCGCCCGCGCGTAGGCCGCGATCATCGCCTCGGCCTTGTCCATCGCCTCGTCGGCGGGCAGGTGCTTCCACGGGTTCGGGCCCAGATGGTCGCCGCCCAGGACGATCTTCGCGGGCTCCAGCCCGACTTCCGCCGCGATGTCTTCGACGAACCGCCTGAAATCGGCGGGATTCATGCCGGTATAGCCGCCGTCCTGGTTGACCTGGTTGCAGGTGGCCTCGATCAGGACGGTTTTGCCGTTGGCCTTGGCGAGACGCAGCGCGGCCTCGATCACGACCGGATGCGCGGAGCAGACCGAGGTGATGCCGCGGTGCTCGCCGCGATGCCGGGCGGCTGGAATGTCGAGCAGGGGGTGCGTCATTCCGGGGCCCCGCCGTTGGCGCGCATGAACCGCTCGAGCGTCGCGAGATCGGACACGCCCTCCATCGGCCCGCGTCTGGTGACGGCCAGCGCGCCGGCGGCGCAAGCCAGAGCGAGCGCCTCGCGCGGCGGCGTTCCCCGCAGCCAGAGCGCCGTGAACGCGCCGCCGAAACAGTCGCCGGCGCCGGTCGGATCGATCTCGTCGACCTCGAACGCCGGCACGAAACAGGCGCCCGACGCGTCGTGATACCGCGCGCCGTCGGCCCCGTTCTTGTGGACCAGAGCGGTCAAGCCGCCCCGGAATAGCTCCGCCACCGCGCCCGCCGGATCCCGCGCCTCCGTCAGCAGGGTGAGCTCCTCGCCGCTCGGAAGGAACAGATCCGTCATCGCGAGGATCCGGCGCATCGCGTCGGCCATGCCGGGCGCGGACAGCATCTCTTTTCTCAGGTTCGGATCGAACGAGACCGAGCCGCCGCGCGCCTTGATCAGGCCCGCCGCTTCGACATTGATCCGGATGAACTCCGCGCCCGACAGCGACGACCCCATGACATGCAGATGATCCGCCGTTTCCAGCAGGCGTTCGGCGGCCGGGTTCATTGCGACCTGTCCGCAGGCGCTGTGCCGGATGTTGAACACGAAATCACGCGAGCCGTCGGCGCGATATCGCACGAAGGCGCTGCCGGTCGGACGGTCCGGATCGACATGCACGGCCGAGACGTCGACGCCGTCCCGGGCGAGGCGTTCCAGATTGATCCGGCCGAAATCATCGTCTCCCACCGCCGACAGGATGCCGACGGGATGACCGAGCCGCGCGGCCTGATCGGCGAAGATCGCCGGGGCGCCGGACGGGAAGGGCCCGGTGAGCGGCTGCGGCTCGGCGAAGCCGACCCCGACCGTATCCGCCATGATCTCGACCAGAATCTCACCGATGACCGCGATCTTTTTCATCGTTGCTCCGGGCGGTTGAATCGGGCGTCGGTCCTGTTGACGGTTGCCACGCGGTAAACCTGATGTCAATATTGGATTGATCACGCGTAAAGTTTCGGGCGAGCCCCTGTCGGGTAGGGGCCCCTTGGAGTCGGGCGGCGGGTCACGGACGCAAGCCGGAGATCGAGGGCATGAACGTGCGAAAAATCAGGACGATGGAGGAATTCGCCCAGGTCAGCGGCATCTCGCGCCCGACCCTTTCGAAGTTCTTCAACGATCCCGACAGCGTGCGCAAGACGACGCGGGCGAAAATCGAAACCGCCCTCGCCGAATTCGACTACCGGCCCAACATCTTCGCCATCAACCAGAACCGGAAGCTCACCAAGACGATCGGAATTCTCGTCCCGTATCTGGCCGATCCGTTCTTCGCGGAGATGGTCCGCAAGATCGAACGTCTCTGCATCGAGGCCGGCTTCTGGCCGATCGTGTTCAGCGCGCATGGCCGGCGGAGCCTCGAGAACAACGCGCTCGCGACGTTGCAATCCCTGCGCCCGGCCGGCGCCCTGATCGCCCCGCTGGGGCGGCGGTCGGATTTCGAGATCGTCCGAAAGTTCGCCGATGAAGTCCCCACCATCGTTTTCGACAGCAATGTCGATGTGGGGGCCGCTTTCGTGGGGTCGAACAACTTCCAGAGCATCGGCCTGATCGTCGACTATCTCTGCCGGACTGGAGAGCCGCCGTGCTTTTTCGAGATGCCGCCGGTCAATCCGAACGCCAACAAGCGCCGGGACGCCTATCGCCAGTCGATGGAACGCCTCGGCCACGAGCCCAAGGTCATCCGTGTCGCAGGGGACGACTGGGAGTTCGAGCGCATCGGGCTCGAGGGGGGCAGGCGTCTGATCTCGGAGCGCGGGCTGCCGTCCGAGACGATCCTGTGCAGCAACGACCGTCTCGCGGTCGGACTCATCGCGGCCGCCTATCAGAAAGGGCTGCGCGTGGGGCACGGCCCCGGCTGCGCGCTGCGCGTCGCGGGGCACGACGATCACCCGTGGTCGCAGTTCACCTGTCCGCCGCTCACCACCGTCTCGCAGGATTACGACGCCATCACCACGACGCAGCATCGAGATGCTCTTCGCGCTGATCGAGGCCGGCGAAGTGACCGGCGACCGACCCGAAATCCTCCTCGACGGCAAACTGGTCCTGCGCTCGTCGGCCTGAAGAATGTTGCGGTGCGGCATGATTAAAGTTTACGGGGGTAAAGTTACCGGATTGACTCGCGGGGTCCGATTCGGTTAATTGTGCGTCCAAGAAACGATCCATGTAGGGAGGGAAACCGGAATGAACCTGAAGAGCGTACTTTACGGCGCGTCCGCACTCGTCGCGGTCACCGCGACCGGCGCGTTCGCGCAGACCACCATCACGATCGCGACCGTCAACAACGGCGACATGATCACCATGCAGAGCCTCATGGGCGATTTCAACGCCAAGCACCCCGACATCAACGTCGAGTGGGTGACGCTTGAGGAGAACGTCCTGCGCCAGAACGTCACGACCGACATCTCCACCGGTGGCGGCCAGTACGACGTGCTGACCATCGGCACCTACGAGGTTCCGATCTGGGGCGCGAACGACTGGCTCGTCTCGCTCAACGACCTGCCAGCCGAGTACGGGGTCGACGACATCATCCCCGCGATCCGCAGCGGCCTGTCGATCGATGGCGAACTCTATGCGGCGCCGTTCTACGGCGAATTGTCGTTCACGATGTACCGCCGCGACCTGATGGAAGCGGCCGGCCTCGAAATGCCGGAAGAGCCCACCTGGGAATTCATCCGCGAAGCGGCGGCGGCCATGACCGACCGTGACAACGAGATCAACGGCATCTGCCTGCGCGGCAAGGCCGGCTGGGGCGAGAACATGGCGCTTCTGACCGCCATGTCGAACTCCTTCGGCGCCCGCTGGTTCGACGAGGACTGGAACGCGCAGTTCGACTCCGAGGCATGGGCCAACACCGTCGAATTCTACCTCGGCATGATGGAGGAATCCGGTCCGGCCGGCGCCGCCAACAACGGCTTCAACGAGAACCTGACGCTTTTCCAGCAGGGCAAGTGCGGCATCTGGATCGACGCGACGTCCGCCGGCCAATTCGTCGTGAACGCCGACTCGACCGTCGCCGACCAGGTCGGCTTCGCTCTGGCTCCCGACACGGGTCTGGGCAAGCGCGGCAACTGGCTCTGGGCATGGTCGCTGGCGATCCCGACATCCTCGGAGAAGCAGGACGCCGCCAAGACCTTCATCAGCTGGGCGACCGGTCCCGAATACGGCGCGCTCGTCGCGGCGGAAAAAGGCTGGGTGGCCGTTCCTCCGGGCACGCGCACGTCGCTCTATGAGAACCAGTCCTACCTCGACGCGGCGCCGTTCGCGCAGGCGACCGTCGCCTCGATGGGCACGGCCGATCCGACCAACCCGACGGTCGATCCGGTTCCCTATACCGGCATCCAGTTCGTCGCGATCCCCGAGTTCGCCGGCATCGCGACCCAGGTCGGCCAGGAAATGGCATCGGCTCTCGCCGGCCAGCAATCCGCCGCGGAAGCTCTTGAGCGCGCTCAGGAGTTCACCGTCGAAGAAATGGAAGCCGCGGGCTACTGAGCCTCGACTTCGAAGGGCGGGCCGAAAGGTCCGCCCTTCACCCATCCGCCCCCCTATCCCGGATCCGCCCGAGGCCCTCTGCAGCCGCCGAGCCGTCCGGTCCGAGTCCCAGCGCGCGACAGGAGATTGGTCATGGCGACGAAGAGTTCACGATCCGCGGCCCGCGTCATGATCGCACCGGCGGTGTTCGTCCTGCTCGTCTGGATGCTCGTGCCGCTGATAATGACGCTGTATTTCTCGTTCGCCGACTACCGCCCCATGCGCGGCACGTTCGAACCTTGGATCGGCTTCGACAATTACGTCTCCTTCGTGACGTCCTCCTCTTTTCTGGACGCCGTCCTGACGACGTTCCAGATGGTCGGCGGCATTCTCCTGATCACCATCGTCGGCGGCATTCTCTTCGCTCTGCTGCTGGACCAGCCGATGTTCGGGCAGGGGATCGTGCGCATCCTCGTGATCGCGCCGTTCTTCGTCATGCCCACCGTGTCGGCGCTCGTCTGGAAGAACATGTTCTTCAACGTCGATAACGGGCTGTTCTCGTATCTCTACAAGGGTCTGGGGCTGCAACCTTACGATTTCCTTTCTCAGGCGCCGCTGTTCTCGATCATCGTGATCGTGGCGTGGCAATGGCTGCCCTTCGCCACGCTGATCCTGCTCACGGCGGTCCAGTCGCTGTCGAGCGAGCAGCTCGAGGCGGCGGAGATGGACGGCGCGTCGCCGCTCAGCCGGTTCTGGTACATGATCCTGCCGCATCTGAGCCGCGCGATCACCGTCGTCATCCTGATCCAGACGATCTTCCTTCTGTCGATCTTCGCCGAGATTTTCGTGACCACCAACGGCGCCTTCGGCACCCGCACGCTGACCTATCTGGTCTACCAGCGCGTGCTCGAGAGCCAGAATATCGGTCTGGGCTCGGCCGGCGGCATCATCGCCGTCATCCTCGCCAACTTCATCGCGATCTTCCTGATGCGGATCGTCGGCAAGAACCTCGACAACTAGGGGAGAGCAGGAACATGGCACGCGCGATCACACCTCGCAAAAAGATCATGTGGACGGCTCTCGCCTGGAGCCTCGGCCTGCTGATCTTCTTCCCGATCCTCTGGACCTTCCTGACGAGCTTCAAGTCGGAGGCGACGGCGATCTCCGACCCGCCGGTCTGGTTCTTCTTCGACTGGACCACGGAAAACTACAGCGCGGTTCTGGAGCGGTCGAACTATCCGCTGGCCCTGACGAACTCGATCATCATCGCGGTGGGCTCCACGCTTCTGGGCATCTTGATCGCGGTTCCGGCGGCCTGGGCCATGGCCTTCGTGCCGGGCAAGCGCACCAAGGACGTGCTCCTGTGGATGCTCTCGACCAAGATGCTCCCGGCCGTCGGCGTGCTCTATCCGATGGTGCTGATCGCGAAATACTTCAACGTGTTGGACAGCCGGATCCTGCTGGTCGTGGTTCTCATGCTGATCAACCTGCCGATCATCGTCTGGATGCTCTACACCTATTTCCGCGAGATCCCCGGCGAGATCCTGGAGGCGTCCCGGATGGACGGCGCGGACCTTAAGAACGAGATCATCTACGTGCTGATGCCGATGGCGCTGCCGGGCATCGCCTCGACGATCCTGCTCAACATCATCCTTGCGTGGAACGAGGCGTTCTGGACGATCCTTCTGACGACCGTGGACGCGGCGCCGCTGACCAAGTTCATCGCCAGCTTCTCGGCGCCCGAGGGTCTGTTCTACGCCAAACTGAGCGCCGCCTCGATCATGGCGATCGCGCCGATCCTGATCATGGGCTGGTTCAGCCAGAAACAACTCGTCCGGGGCCTGACCTTCGGCGCCGTGAAGTAGGGGACGGAAAACATGGGACGCATTCAGCTCAAGCAGGTCAAGAAAGCCTTCGGCGACGTGGTGGTCATCCCGCCGCTGGATCTGGAGATCCACGACGGCGAGTTCGTGGTGTTCGTCGGCCCGTCGGGCTGCGGCAAATCCACTCTGCTGCGCCTGATCGCCGGACTGGAGGACACCACCAGCGGCAACATCGAGATCGACGGCAAGGACGCCACCGGCCTCCCGCCCGCCAAGCGCGGTCTGGCGATGGTGTTCCAGAGCTACGCGCTCTATCCGCACATGTCGGTCCGCAAGAACATCGCCTTCCCGCTCAAGATGGCCGGGATGGAGCAGGGCGAACAGGAGCGCCGGATCGCCCAGGCCGCCGCCGCGCTCAACCTCACCGACTATCTCGACCGCCGCCCCGGCCAGCTCTCCGGCGGCCAGCGCCAGCGCGTCGCGATCGGCCGCGCCATCGTCCGCGAGCCGGCGGCGTTCCTGTTCGACGAGCCGCTGTCGAACCTCGACGCCGCCCTGCGCGTCGGAATGCGGATGGAGATCTCCGAGCTGCACAAGAAACTCGACACCACGATGATCTACGTGACCCACGACCAGGTCGAGGCGATGACCATGGCCGACAAGATCGTCGTTCTGCAGGCCGGCGTGATCGAACAGGTCGGCAGCCCGCTCGAACTCTACCGCGCGCCGCGCAACAGGTTCGTCGCGGGCTTCATCGGCTCGCCGAGGATGAACCTGCTGGAGGGCCCCGAGGCCGCCAAGCTCGGCGTGCACACCATGGGCATCCGCCCCGAGCACATCGACATCTCCACCACGGAAGGCGCATGGCAGGGCAGGATCGGCGTGGCCGAGCACCTCGGCTCCGACACGTTCATGCACGTCCACGGCATCCCGGGCTGCGACCCGCTGACCGTCCGGGCCGATGGTGAGTTCACGGTGAAGCACGGCGATACGGTCTATCTGACACCGCAGCCCGAGCACATCCACAAATTCGACGACAAGGGTCTCCGCATCCAATGAAACGGCTTGAAGGCAAAGTGGCGCTCGTCACCGGCGGCGCGCGCGGCATCGGACGCGCGATCTGCGAGGCGTTCATCGCGGCCGGCGCGAAGGTCGCCGTGGCCGACCGTCTCGAAGCCGACGCGATTGCGACGGCAAAGGACTTGGGAGATGCGGCCATGGCCGTGGCGATGGACGTGACCGACCCCGCCGCCATCGCGCGCGGCGTCGCCGCCGTCGAAGCGGCCTGGGGCGGGATCGACATCCTCGTGAACAACGCCGGCATCTTCAACATGGCCTCGATCGACAAGGTCACCCACGAGGATTACCGGCGGCAATACGACGTGAATGTCGGCGGCACGATCTTCGCGATCCAGGCGGTCGTCCCGTCGATGAAGAAACGCGGCGGCGGAGCGATCATCAACTTCTCCTCCCAGGCCGGACGTCGCGGCGAGGCGAATGTCATGCTCTACTGCTCGACCAAGGCCGCCGTGATCTCGATCACACAGTCGATGGCGCTCGAACTCGCGGGCGACAACATCCGCGTCAACGCCATCGCCCCGGGCGTCGTCGACACGCCGATGTGGGACGTCGTCGACGCGCAGTTCGCCGAGTACGAGAACAAGCCCAAGGGCCAGAAGAAGCGCGAGGTCGGCGAGGCCGTCCCGCTCGGCCGCATGGGCGTCCCTTCCGAGATCGCCGATCCGTGCGTCTTCCTCGCCTCGGACGAGGCCCGCTACATCACCGCCCAGACGTTGAACGTCGACGGCGGCAACTGGATGAGCTGACGTGAGACTCTCCGACGCCACTCTGAAAGACCTGCCCGAAACCGTCGCCCGCCCGACCTATAATCGCGCGGGGCTCACGCCCGGCATCGTCCATATCGGCCTCGGCAATTTCCACCGCGCGCATCAAGCCTGGTATCTCCACCGCCTGATGCAGCAGGGTCTGGCGCACGACTGGGCGATCATCGGCGCCGGCGTCCGTCCGACCGACGCGGCGCAGCGCGAACGGCTGGCCGCCCAGGATTACCTGACCACGCTCATCGAACTCGACCCCGCCGGACGTTCGGCGGAAGTGACCGGCTCCATGATCGGTTTCGTCCCGGTCGCGGAGGGCAACGGCCCGCTGATCGACCGAATGTCCGATCCCGCGATCCGTATCGTGTCGCTGACCGTGACCGAAGGCGGCTATTACATCGACCCCGCCACCAAACACTTCGACGCGGACCATCCCGACATCCTGCACGACGCCGCCAACCCCGACGCGCCGCGAACGGCCTTCGGCGCGATGATCGCCGCTTTGAAGCGCCGGCGCGCGGCCGGAACCGGCCCGTTCACCGGCCAGAGCTGCGACAACCTGCAGGGCAACGGCGCGATCCTGCGCCAGACGACCGTCTCGCTCGCCCGCCTGTCCGATCCCGACCTCGCGGACTGGATCGACGCGAACGCCACCTTCCCCAACTCGATGGTCGACTGCATCGTGCCGGCGACCGGCCCGAAGGAACTTGACCTCGTGCGGACCTTCGGCATCGACGACGCCGCCCCCGTCACCCACGAGAACTTCCGTCAATGGGTGATCGAGGACGATTTCTGCGCCGGCCGCCCCGACTGGGACAAGGCCGGAGCCACCTTTTCGGACGACGTGCATGCCTTCGAGGCGATGAAGATCCGGATCCTCAACGGCGGCCACCAGGTCATCTCCGATCCGGGCGAGATCCTGTCCGTCGCGACCATCGCCGGCTGCATGGCGCACCCGCTGATCGGCCCGTTCTTCCGCAAGGTCGCGTCGACCGAGATCGCGCCGCATGTCGCGCCGGTCCCCGGAATGACGCCCGAGGCCTACGTCGAGCTGATCGAGCGCCGCTTCTCCAACCCCGAGATCGTGGACACCGTGCGACGCGTCGCCTTCGACGGCGCGTCCCGTCACACCGGCTTCATCCTGCCCGTGATCCGCGAGGCGCTCCGGGCCGGCAGCGCCGATCGGCGGCCTCGCGCTGACCGAGGCGCTCTGGGCGCGGATGTGTCAGGGCACCCGCGAGGACGGCTCCGTCATCGAACCCAACGACCCCGCCTGGGACCGCCTGACCGCCGCCGCGCAGGCCGCGAAGACCGACCCCCAGGCCTGGCTGAACCAGCGCGACCTCTACGGCGATCTTGGCGAAGACCCGCGCTTCGCCGAAACCTTCGCCCGCCAGCTCCGCCTGATCTGGAGCGACGGGACCGAAGCCGCCCTGCGCGCCTATCTCAGCGCCTGACGGGCCACCTCAGCACGCCGTGAACCCGCCGTCGATCGGCAGCGACACGCCCGAGATCATCGCCGCCCCGTCGCTCAGCAGAAACGCGATGGGCGCCGCGATGTCCTCTTCCGTCGCCCAGCGCCCGAGCGGCATCTGCGCGAGGAACGGTCCGCCGATCTCCGGCCGTCCCCAGTAGAACGCGGACATCTCCGTCATCACCACCGTGGGATTCACCGCGTTCACCCGGATGCCGTGCGGCCCCAGTTCCAGCGCCGACACGCGCGTGATCGTGTCGAGCGCGCCCTTGGACGCGCCGTACGAGACGTGGCCCTTGAGCGCCACCAGCGAGGCCTGGCTCGACACGTTGACGATCGCGCCGCCCTTGCCCAGCCGGATCATGCTGCGTGACGCGTACTTCGTGACCAGAAGCGCCCCGCGCGCGTTGACCGAGATGACCTTGTCGAACACGTCGATATCGGTCTCCATCGGCGTCGCGATCTGCCCGCCGAATCCGCCGCAATTGACCACGCCCCACAGGTCCAGATCGCCGATCGCGTCGCTCACGCTCTGCTCCGACGTCAGATCGAACGCCACCGCGTCGCAGCCCGTCTCGGCGGCGAGCGCCTCCAGCTTGGCCTCGTTCCGACCGGCGGCCACGACCTTCGCGCCGTCCCGCACCAGATGCCGAACCGTCGCCGCCCCGATCCCGCCGCTCGCGCCCGTCACGAGAATCGGACCCTTGTCATAGGATGCCATCGCGTCTCCCCTTCATGTTGTCTCCTGTTCCGACGATGCCGCCCGCGCGTCCCGCAGCAGATCGCGGATCGCGACGAGCGTGGCACGCGGAACGTCCATTTCACAATCCACCCGCACGACCGTCCCGATCGAGAGGGGCCCCGCCAGCGCCGCCAGCGCGCGCAGCTCCTCGGCATAGGATGCCGGCGGATGCCCAGGATGCCGCTCCGGACCGCGCGCGCGATACCGCGCGGCGGCGGTCTCCGGCGCGACCGCGCACCAGACCTCGATCACTTCGTCGATCCCCGCCCGCGCCACGTTTTCGCAAACGACCTCCACCGGCTGAAACCCGTGCCACGCGTCGATGACTGGAACCAGCCCGTCCGGAAACCGCGCGACCGTGTCGAAGATCGCCCGATAGCTCGCGCGGCCCAGCATCCGGTTATGCTCCCGATCCCCGGCGCCCAGATGCGCGAACAGCGCCTCCTTCACCGTATCGAGGCCGAGCGGCGCCGAGGCGATCCCCTCCGCGATCAGGAACCGTGTCAGACGGTCCGCGAACGTGGTCTTGCCGCTCGCCGGCACGCCGTTCACCAAAATCGCCCGCCTCATTCCGTCAAACCGACGCGCGGCAGGGCGGCCAGCCCCGCGCCGATCACGCCCGCAGTGTCGCCCAGGCGCGCCGCCTCCACCGGCAGCCCGAACCACCCCGAAGGCGGCGGCAGAAGCCCGAGCGCCCGCACCATGTCACGCCCCAGACCGCCCCCGACGATGATCGTCCCCGGATCGACGATCGCGACGAGCGTCTCCAGCGCCCGCCGGAACGGCGCCGCCCAACGCTCGAGCACCGCGCGCGACACCGCATCACCCGCCTCCGCCGCGCGCCACAGGTCGTCGGCCTCGGTCGCCGGCGCCAGGCCCGCCTCCGCGATCAGCCGTCCCAGTGCCGTTCCCGAACTGAACGTCTCGACGCAGCCGACGCGCCCGCAATTGCACTTCTCCCCCTCCGCGCTCACGACGACATGACCGAACTGCCCGGAAATCCCGCCGCCGTGCCACGGCGCGCCGTCAACCAGAACGGCCCCGCCGATCCCGGTCCCGACGGTCATGATCAGCATCACGCCGTCCGATCCCTCGGGTCGCGCATGGGCCTCCGCCAGCAGCGCCATGGTGGCGTCGTTCTCCACCCGCACCGGCAGGCCGGTCTCGTCGGCGACGCGCCGCCCCAGATCGAAATCCGCGAGGTCCAGATACCCCGCCGAGCGGATCATGCCGGAAACCGGATCGACGCGCCCCGGTATCCCGATCCCGACCGCGGCGCTCGTCGCGTCCCGCGTCTCCGCGATCAGCCGGAGCACCTGTTCGGTGAAGCCCGGCCGATCCGTCCGCACCGGCTCGATCACATGGCCGGACAGCGTCCCGTCCCGCGCGATCCGTCCCGCCCGGATGCGGGTGCCGCCGACATCGATGCCGACGGCCGTGTCAGGCGGCTTCGCCATGTCCGTCCAGAATGCGTTGGATCTCCCGCAGACGCGCGCTCGCGACCTCCTCCAGCCGCGTCCGGCAGACCTCGCGATCAAGCGACACGCAATCCTTCCACAGCGCCCGTCCCGCGATCACGCCCGACGCCCCGTTCTCCATCGCCGTCGCGACCTGCCCGACGAAGGTCTCGTGATCGACGCCCGCCGACAGGACCGCCCAGGGCACGCCCATGTCGCTGATCCGCCGACATGCCTCCGCCGTTCCGGGGAAGGGCAGCTTGAGCACTTTCGAGCCGAGATCGACCGAGATCCGCGCGCTCTCGACGATCAGCTCCGGGAACACCCGCGCGTAGTCCTCGGCGCTCTCGTCGTCCAACCGGTACGTCAGGATCTCCACCACCAGCAGAAGATCCTCCGCCGCGAAATCGGCGATGCAGTCCCGGATGATCGCGATGTTCGTCCCGTTCGCCTCCGGCCGGTCCGGCCGCAGATAGACCATCAGCTTGGCGCCGGTTCCGCCCAGTTCGCGCACCCGCCGCGCGGTGACGCCCGGCACCAGCTTCGAGACGCGGTAGCCGTTTTCGTCCGTATCCCATCCCGACGCGTCGAGCCCGATCAGCAGCGCGGTGTCGCGCGCCAGAACGCCATCATCCACCACGTCCGGCACCGCGCAGACCGCGTCGAGCAGCACGCAGGACGCCTTGTTCGCCAGATGCCGCACGATGTCCGCTTTCACGACCCCGAGCGCGTCATTGTCGATCGCCGCCTGCGCGTCCGGCGTGTCCGCCAGAACCTTGCGCATTCCGCCGCGCTGGTCGCAGGCCACGACCATCATCAGACCGTTCGACCCGCAGATCTGCTGATAGCCCCGCCGCTCGGCGCTCGTCATGCCAGCATTCATCGCGTCCTGTCCTTCCGGTGCCGTCGCGTCCCGCATAACTTTCACCAAATGCCGTTTCAACAACGTTTTGCAGAAATAAATTTCACATTGCGACTGAACACGCCCGACGCCGGCCGTCTAACCGGCATCCTCCAGCCCCGCCAGAACCGCCCGCGCGGTCTGAACGTTCGTCACCAGCGCCCCGATCATGCCCGAGCGCGCCGCCCCGATGATGGCCGCCGCCTTTGCCGGCCCCGTCGCGACGCCGATCGCCAGCGGGATCCGGCGAAGCTGCTCGCGCGTGATCGTCATCGCATCGACATGACCCGCCCGCTCGACCTCGCGGCCCGCGCCGTCGAAATAATGCCGGGCCACGTCGCCGACCACGGCTTCCGGCCCCGCGCCGGGCGCTTGGACGCTTCCGATCCCGAGGATGGCCGCATCGACCCGCGACCAGAAATCCATGATCCGCGTCGTGTCCGGGTCGCGCAGCAGCACCGCGCGCAACTCCCGCGACGGGCGCGACGGAGCGTGCAGAAACCGCGCCTCGCCGCCGGTCTGCTCCGCCGCCATCCGGACGAACTCGTTGATCTGGAAATGCGACGCCGTCTCATGCATGCCGCCCGTGGTCGGCACCACGATCACGCCCGGCAATCGCGGCAACCCCGTCGCGATCACGCTCTGGACCGCGCGCCCCCAGCCGATCGCGAGCACCGCCCCCGCGGGCATGTCCGCCCCGCTCAGAAGCGCGCCGACCTGCGCCGACAGCCCCGCGCTCTTGCTCGTGTCGACCACCCGCACCGTCGCGAGCCGCAGCGCCCGCGCCAGATCGTCGCCGATCTCGTGCGCCTCGTCGGGATCGGCGATCTGGATGCGCACGATCCCCTCTTGGCGGGCGCGCGCCAGCAACCGCGAGACCGTCGCGGTCGAGACCCGCATCCGCCGCGAGATCTCGATCTGGGAAACGCCCTCGCGGTAGTGCAGGATCGCCGCCGTGCGCATCAGCGTGCGATCCGTCGATCTCGCCCCCGTCTGCCGTTCCGCCATCGGTCACGCTTTCCAGTGAAATAACTTTCCGGAAACAAATTCTTGCGCCGGAAATACCCCTTTGGCAATCTCAATGGCCGGAATACGATTCGCGGGATACGTCCCGCGACAATGAAGAGGCGGCCCTGAAACGGGGTCGCGATCCTTGGGAGGGGAACACCACATGCGAAATCTCATCAGGTCCGCCGCGCTGGCGGCGACGCTCGGCGCGGCCTCAATGGCTCAGGCGCAGGAAGACATCACGATCACCCTCGTGCCGGGTCTGACCACCGACGCGTTCTACATCACGATGAACCGCGGGGCCCAGGCCGCCGCCGAGGCGCTCGGCATCACCGTCGACTTCCAGGGCGCCGAGGAGTTCGACCCCGTGCTCCAGACGCCGGTCCTCGACGCCGTGATCGCGCGTGGCCCCGACGCCATCCTGATCGCGCCGACCGACAGCACCCAGATGATCGAGCCGCTCCGCCGCGCCAACGAGGCCGGCATCCCGATCATCACGGTCGACACCTTCATCGACGACGGCATGTACCAGGACGGCGCCGGCGACGGCGACTTCCCGCTCTCCTACGTCGCCTCCGACAACATCGGCGGCGGCCGGATGGCCGCGCGCTTCATGGCCGAGGCGATGGGCGGCGAAGGCAAGGTCTACGTCTCGAACGTGCGGCCGGGCATCTCCACCACCGACCAGCGCGAGGAGGGCTTCAAAGCCGAGATGGCCGAGAACTTCCCCGGCATCGAGGTTCTCGACACCCAGTACAACGAGAACGACGCCTCGCTGGCCGCCTCGCAGTTCCAGGCCGTCCTCGCACGCTCGCCCGACATCGGCGGCGTGTTCGGCGCCAACCTCTTCTCCGCTCTGGGCGCGGGCAACGGCGTCGAAGGCGCCGACAAGGCCGACGACATCACCGTGATCGCCTTCGACGCGCCCCAGAGCATCGTCGACAACATCTCGTCCGGTCTCGTCGACGCCGCCATCGCGCAGCATCCGGCCGAGATCGGCTATTTCGGCGTCATGGCCGCCTATGCCGCGCTGACCGGCCAGTCGGTTCCCGTCAGCATCGGCACCGGCTTCACCGTGATCAACGCCGACAATGTCGGCGACGAGAACATCGCCAAGTTCATCTACTCCGAGTGAGCCAGGCGACGGCACCGACACGGGGAGGGGCTTCATTCCTGAAGCCCCTCCTCGACTTCTGGTCATGGGCCTTTCTCCTGATCATCCTCGCCTTCTTCGAGATCTACGCCCAGATCGAGACCGGCAATTCGTTCCTCTTCCGGATCTACAACCTCCAATCCATCGCCGTCGCGGCCTCGCAGATCCTGCTGTTGGCGCTCGGGCTGACCCTCGTCGTCGTGGCCGGTCACATCGACCTCTCCATCGGCTTCACCACCGGTCTCGCCGCCGTCGTGATGGCGCTCGTCATCCGATACGTGGGTCCTGAAACCGGCTGGTTCGGCGTGATCTTCGCGATGATCGTCGGCATCTCCGCCGCCGTCGCGGTCGGGATCGTCAACGGCTGGCTCGTGGCGAGCCTCGACGTCCCGAGTTTCATCGGCACGCTCGGAACCTACGGCATCGCGCGCGGCGTGGCGCTCATCGTCGCCGGCGGCGCGACCGTCTCGATCCGCAGCGACGAGGCGCGGGCCTTCGGCAACGGCGACATTCTCGGCTTTCCCGTTCCCGTCGTGGTGGCCCTCGTCCTGTCGATCATCTGCCACTACATCCTCGCGCACACGAAATTCGGCGTCCACACCTACGCGCTCGGCGCCAACCGCGCCTCGGTCGAACGCGCCGGCGTCGACGTCAAACGCCACCTGATGCTGCTCTTCATCATCTCCGCCGTCACCGCCGGCATCGGCGGCCTGATCTACACCGGTCGCTTTTCGGCGGGCGCCGCCAATGCCGGCGAGCCGATCCTGCTCTACGCGGTCGCCGCCGTCTTCATCGGCGGCGCGTCCCTCACCGGCGGGCAGGGCACCGTGAGCGGCACCGTCATCGGCGCCATCATCATCGCGGTCATCCAGTTCGGCCTCGTCTTCAGCGGCCTGCCGCCCTACTGGCAGTTCGTCGCGGTGGGCCTCGTGATCATCGTGGCGGTCCTCGTGGACCAGTCCAAAGGCAAGCTGACGGGCGGCCGATGACCGGAGCCGCTCCTCCAGGTCGCCGGCCTCAAGAAACGCTTCGGCGGCAACGAGGCGGTCAGCGACGTCAGCTTCGACGTCAACGCCGGCGAATGCGTCGTGCTCGCCGGCGACAACGGCGCCGGAAAATCGACCGTGATCAAGATGATCTCCGGCGTCCACGCGCCGACCGCGGGCCAGGTCCGCTTCATGGGCGCGCCCCTGACCGGCAAGGACCCCGAGGCGGTCCGGGGCGCCGGGATCGAGACCATCTACCAGGACCTCGCGCTCGCCGACAATCTCGACCCCGGCCTGAACCTTTATCTGGGCCGCGAACGCACCCGCCGGATCCTCGGCCTGCCGTTTCTCGACCGCGCCTCGATGCGCCAGGACGCCGTCGCGGTCCTCGGCGGCCTCGGCATCGTCATCCCCGATCCCTCCGCGCCGGTCCGCGACCTCTCCGGCGGCCAGCGCCAGGCCATCGCCATCGCCCGCGCCGTCCATTGGGAGGCCAAACTCGTCATCATGGACGAGCCCACCGCCGCCCTCGGCGTGCCCGAACAGCGCGAGGTCATGTCCCTGATCGAGCGCCTGAAATCGAGGGGCGTGGGCATCATCCTGATCTCCCACAACCTCCCCGACATCTTCGCCGCCGCCGACCGCATCATCGTCCTCGCCCGCGGCGTCGTCGCGGGCGAGCGCCGCCCCGCCGAGACGAACGACGAGGAGATCGTCCGGATGATGATGGGCGCGACGCTCTGACGGTCTCCTGCCACGGAAGGTGGCGTTCGTGGACGGCGCCGTCCTCCCGCGATCACGAGAAGGCGCTTCGGTGATGCGACCGCCGAGATCGGACCGGTCATTCCGCGGCACAAGGACGCTTCGCCTCACTGTCGAAGCGCCATCCGGCGGACGGGCTTACGCCGGGCTCCGGTCACGTCCGGATCGGCTCAGCCCCAAGATCCCTTTTTCAAGGCCTGTTGCCCAGGCGGCCCAGGATCGACGGCGGGAGCGCGCGCGTTCCGCACGCGGCGCGGGCGCGATCCGATCCGCCAAGGGTCGTATCGGACGCTCGCCGCGATGGTGAAACGCGGCCTTCCCGGCGTGCGTGACGCACCTTTCCACGCGGTTAACGCGAAACGGAAAGCCCAGCGACTTCAATGACATGCCAAAAACGACACGCGTGACACTTTTCGCGCGTCACGCCTCTTTCGCGGGTTTCGCCGCCGGCTTCCTCTTCGCCGCCGGTTTCCTGGCGGCGGGCTTTTTCGTGGCCGCCTTCTTCCTCGGCGCGGCTTTCTTTTTCGCCGGCTTCTTCGCCACGATCAGCTCCAGCGCCTGCTCCAGCGTCACCGCGTCCTTGTCGATCTCCTTGGGCAGGGTCGCGTTGACCTTCTCCCATTTGACATACGCGCCGTACTTCCCGTCGAACACGCCCACCGGCCCGCCGTCTGGATGCTCGCCCAGCTCGCGCAGCGGTTTCGCCGCCGCCCGTCCGCGCCCCGGCCCGCGCGCGACCTTCTCGGCGATCACCTCGACCGCCCGGTTCATCCCGATGGTCAGAACCTCCTCGGGGTCCTTGAGGTTGGCGTAGGTCTTGTTGTGTTTCACGTACGGCCCGTACGGCCCGATCGCAGCCACGATCTTCTCGCCGTCCTCCGGATGCAGCCCGATCTCGCGCGGCAGCGACAGAAGCTCCAGCGCGCGCGGCAGCTCGATCGCCGCCGGGTCCATGCCCTTGGGGATCGACGACCGCTTTGGTTTCGGCGTGTCCTCGGTCGCGTCGCCGAGCTGCACGTAAAGCCCGTAGGGCCCGACCCGCAGCGTCACCGGCAACCCGTCGTCGTTGTAGCCCAGCAGCTTGCCGTCCGGCCCAGCCGCCTCGCCGCCCTCGATCTCGCCGGCCAGCGGCCGCGTGTACCGGCATTCGGGATAGTTCGAGCACCCGATGAACGCCCCGCCCGACCGCGCCGTGCGCAGCGACAGCTTGCCGTTGCCGCAGGCCTTGCAGACGCGCGGGTTCGGATCGTCCTCGGTGACCGGGAACAGATGCGGCTCGAGAAACTCGTTGATCTTCTCCAGCACGTCGGTGATCCGCAGCTCGGTCGTCTCGCCGAGCGCCGCCGAGAAATGCTCCCAGAACCGCGCGAGCAGCTTCTTCCAGTCCTCCTCGCCCGTCGTCACCCGGTCGAGTTCGGTCTCCAGATTGGCGGTGAAGTTGTAGTCGAGGTACCGCGTGAAATAGGTCTCGAGGAACGCCGTCACCAGCCGCCCCTTGTCCTGCGGGTGCAGCCGGTTGGCCTCCTTGCGGACGTAGTCGCGCTCCTGGATCGTCGAGACGATCGAGGCGTAGGTCGAGGGCCGCCCGATCCCGAGCTCCTCCATCCGCTTGACCAGCGTCGCCTCGGTGTAGCGCGGCGGCGGCTGGGTGAAATGCTGCTCCGGCGTCACCGAGCGCCGCTCGGCCGCCTCTCCCTGGTCGACCTTGGGCAGACGCCCGTCATCGTCGTCGTCGATCAGGCTCACGTCCTCATCGTCGCGGCCCTCGGAATAGACCTTGAGGAACCCGTCGAAGGTCACGACCTGGCCCGACGCGCGCAGGCCGACCGTGTCCTCCTTGTCCGCGATCTCGATCGTCGTACGCTCGAACCGCGCCGCCTCCATCTGGGACGCCACCGACCGTTTCCAGATCAGATCATACAGCTTGCGCTGGTCCGGCTCGATGTTCCCCAGCGCGTCCGCCGCGCGCTCCATGTCCGTCGGCCGGATGCACTCGTGGGCCTCCTGCGCGTTCTTGGCCTTGTTCTTGTACATCCGCGGGCTCGAAGGCACGTAGTCCGCCCCGTAGCGCTTCTTGATCGCGTCGCGCGCGGCCATGACGGCCTCGGGCGCCATGTCTATGCCATCGGTCCGCATGTAGGTGATGTGCCCGGCCTCATACAGCCGCTGCGCCGTCGACATCGTCTGGCGCGCTCCGAAGCCGAACTTGCGGCTCGCCTCCTGCTGCAGCGTCGAGGTCATGAACGGCGCCGCCGGATTGCGCGTGGCCGGCTTGGCCTCGACGCTCCGCACTGACAGATCATGCGCCTTGATCGCCGCCACCGCGTCCTTGGCCGCCGCCTCGTCATGCAGGTCGAACTTGTCGAGCCTGCGACCGTTCAGCGACACCAGCCGCGCTTCAAACGTGTCTGCGCGCGGAGTGGCCAGAAGCGCCTTCACCGACCAGTATTCGCGGCTCTTGAACGCCTCGATCTCCATCTCGCGCTCGACGATCAGCCGCAGCGTCACCGACTGGACCCGCCCCGCCGATTTCGCGCCGGGCAGCTTGCGCCACAGCACCGGCGACAGCTTGAACCCCACGAGATAATCCAGCGCCCGGCGCGCCAGATAGGCGTCGACCAGTTCCATGTCGATCTGGCGCGGGTTCTCCATCGCCGCCGTCACGGCGTTCTTGGTGATCGCGTTGAACACGACCCGTTCAACGGCGGTGGTCTTCTTGACCGCCTTGCGCTTGGTCAGCGCCTCGAGCAGATGCCACGAGATCGCCTCGCCCTCGCGGTCCGGGTCGGTCGCGAGGATCAGCCTGTCGTCGGTCTTGAGCGCCTCGGCGATGGCGCGGACATGCTTGGCGCTGTCCGACGCGACCTCCCATTTCATCTCGAACGCGTTGTCCGGATCCACCGACCCGTCCTTGGGCGGCAGGTCGCGCACGTGCCCGTAGGACGCCAGCACCGTGTAGTCCGAGCCCAGATACTTGTTGATGGTTTTCGCCTTGGCGGGCGATTCGACGACGACGACTGCCATGCGGGACTTATCCTCCTGCGCGGCCGGAAGTGCCGGACCGCGACGGGCGGTACATGTGGCCCGCGAAAATGCTTGTCAACCGCGCGTGGCTTTACGCGGCGGGCGGCGCGTCGGCCGCCCGCGCGCCGTCGATCAGTTCAGGAGGCCGTTTCCGTCCAGATCGGCCGCGTCGAAATCGGCGAGGATCTGCGTGTCGTATTCTGCCCGGCTGGCCATGCCGTCGCCGTCGGTGTCCATGCCGTCGAACAGCGCCTCGGGAATGCCTTCGGCCTCGGCCGGCGACAGCATGTTGTCACTGTCCGCGTCCATCAGGATGAAGACGTTCGACGTCGTCACGCGGTATTCGCTCAGGCTTACCGCGCCGTCGGCGTCGAGATCGAAGATCGCGAGATGCTGATCCGTGATCGCGCCCGCCGGATCGACTTCGCTCGCGGCAAACGCCGGCGCGGCGATGCCGAGCGCCAGAATCGAGGTCAGCATGATCTGTCTGTTCATGGTCATCCCCTCCTCAGGACTTCGGACAGCGCATGGCGTGGCCGACCATGCCGCCGGCGACTCCGCCCGCGGTCATGAACAGCGTCCGCCCGAGACCGCCACCCAGCAGGCTGCCGAGGGCCACGCCCGCGACCGCGCCGCCGGTCGTCGCGAAGGTGCAGGCGAGTTCGTGGTCCTTGCTTTCAGGCTGCGCCGCCGTCTGCGCCTGGGCCGCACCGCCGCCCATGAACGCCACGACGATCGCGCCGAGCAGGAATGTCTGCTTTCGCATCTTCAGTGTTCCTTTTTCTGATGGCCCGCGCATGGCGGAGCCGCCTCAAATCCGCCGAAACGCCCGGCGGCCGCTCTTCTTGTTTGGCGGATCGACATGGAACTGAATTGGAATACAGTGAATAGTACAACAACTTGATGTCTCCCCGCAGGGAGGTTCTAAATCGGCCGATTCGCGCCGTCAATTATTCAGATGAGGCTGATCATCGCGCCCGGATGCCGGCGCACCTGTCCGGCGAGTTCGAGATCGAGCAGAATGGCCGAGACGGACGCGGCGGGAAGCGCCATTTCCCGGATGAGCGCGTCCTCGGCGACGGGCGCCGCTCCGAGCAGCGAGAGGAGCCGCGCCGCCATACCCTCGATCTGAGCGACCGGCGCGTCCGCCTTCGGTGCGACGGGTGCGGGCTCGCGGGCCCCGATATGTTCGGCCAGCGCCTCGAGCACGTCCTCGGCGGACCGCACGAGAATCGCTCCGTCGCGGATCAGCGCGTTGCAGCCTCCCGCGCGGCCGTCGAGCGGCGATCCCGGCACCGCCATCACCTCGCGCCCCTGGTCGAGCGCCGCGCGCGCCGTGATCAGGCTGCCCGAGCGCAGCGCGCCCTCGACCACCACGATCCCGAGCGACAGACCCGAAACGATGCGGTTGCGGCGCGGGAAGTCCTGCGCGCGCGGCGCATACCCCATCGGCATCTCCGACAGGCGCAGGCCGCGCTCGGCGATCTCCGCGGCGAGGGCCGCGTTCTCCGGCGGATAGACGTCATCGACGCCGCCGGCCTGCGCGGCCATCGTCCCGGTCTCCATCGCCGCGCGGTGCGCCGCCGCGTCGATCCCGCGAGCCAGACCCGAGGTTACGACGAGACCCGCCGCGCCAAGCTCGCGCGCGAGCCGCGCGGCCATCCGGCAGCCGAGCGCCGAGGCGTTGCGCGCGCCCACGAGCGCCACGGCCGGCCGCGCCAGCAGCCGGACATCGCCGAGTGCCCAGAGGATCGGCGGAGGGTCCGGGACGGTCGCGAGCCGCGCGGGATAGTCCGGCGCGCAGAGCAGGAGCGGCACGGCCCCCGCGACCTCCGCCGCGCGCCATTCGGCCTCGATCTCGTGGCGCGGGGCGGGCGCGTAGCTCCGCACGCCCGCCGCCGACGCGATGGCCGGCAGCGCCTCCAGGGCGCCGTGGGCCGATCCATGCTCGCGAATCAGGCGGATGAACGTCGCCGGGCCGACGCGCCGCGAGCGGACGAGCTGGAGCCAGTCGAGCATCGCGTCGGTCGAGCGGGGCAGGGCGGCCGGCGGGATCTTCGCGGAAACGGGAGATCTGTCCTGCACGGCGTCGTCTCCGGTCCTGGCCGGCGCGGGCCGGTGCCGGGGCCGCGCGGCGCGGTGTCTAGGCGCGCCACGCGGGTCGTTCGGGTGCTCTTGCCTGCGCGGTGATTCTTGCGGGCGAATGGTTAACGAGCGCTGAACGCCGATGGCAGTTTCCCGCCGAAGCCGCCGCCTGCGGCGTTTTGGGAGCGGACGGGGTCGGGCGAGCTGGCGTAACCTTTTTCGACGCCGGGCGGACCGACCGTGTCCGACGTCGGCAATCCTGGGAGCAGCGACATGAAATCCGCGAAACTCATGGCCCTCCGCGCAGCCGCATCCGCCGGGCTCGCCGCTTTGGCGTTCGCGTCGCCCGCCGCCGCCGTCACGGTCACGATCGACGAGGTGGCACTTGATGCCGTCTTCGCGCAGGAGGCGTTCGGAGCCGATCCGGTCGACGTCCGCGTCGCGCCCGTCCGGAGTATGCGCGCGCCACATATCGCCAGGGTCGCCGACGCGTTGGACGAAGCCGCGCTGTTCGATCTCGCGCGAGCCATGAGCCCCGCGATCGGCCTCGTCTTCGTCGAAAGCATCGACTGGTGCACCGGCTACGACACGGAGATCGTGGGTTGCGCCCTGCGCGACGCTCCGGGCCTCTTCGTCGAGGCGGATTTCGCCGCCGGCCCGTATGGCGTGGAGATGATCGCCCACGAGATCGCGCACAACCTCGGCCTGCGCCACCGCACCGGCGGTCTCATGGATCCCATGCTAAACGGCGACATGACGCTGACGAGCGGTGAGGCGATGACCGTTTTGGCGAGCGCGCTCGTCGGTTCGGACGCTTCCGGCCGATTCATCGACATCGCACCCGTGCGGATCGCGCCGATCCCATTGCCTGCCAGCGCGCCGTTGCTGGTGCTCGGCGCGCTGGCGCTCGTCTTCGCGCGCCGCCGCGCCTGACGCCGCTCAGGCGGCGCTGCCGCCCACGGTCAGTCCGCCGATCAGCAGCGTCGGCTGCCCGACGCCCACCGGCACCCATTGCCCCGCCTTGCCGCAATTGCCCATACCGGGGTCGAGAGCCATGTCGTTGCCGACAGCGCGGATCTTCTGCAGCGCGGTAGCGCCATCTCCGATCAGCGTGGCGCCCTTGACCGGCGCGCCGACTATCCCGTCCTTCACCCGGTAGGCCTCTGTGCAGGAGAACACGAACTTGCCGTTGGTGATGTCGACCTGACCGCCGCCGAATCCGACCGCGTAGATGCCGTCCTTCAGCTCCGCCAGCACGTCCTTCGGATCCGTCCTGCCGCTCTCCATGATCGTGTTGGTCATGCGTGGCATCGGAATGTGCGCGTAGGATTGTCGCCGCCCGTTGCCCGTCGCTTCGACGCCCATCAGCCGCGCGTTCTGCCGGTCCTGCATGTAGCCGACCAGAATCCCGTCCTCGATCAGCACGTTGCGCCGCGAGGGCGTGCCCTCGTCGTCGAAACTGATCGAGCCGCGTCGGTCGGGGATCGTCCCGTCATCGACCACCGTAACCCCCGGAGCCGCGATGCGTTTGCCCATCAGCCCGGCGAAAGCCGACGTCTCCTTTCGATTGAAGTCGCCCTCCAGCCCGTGCCCGATCGCCTCGTGCAGCAGGATGCCCGGCCAGCCCGGCCCGAGCACCACGTCCATCACCCCTGCCGGCGCCGCTTCGGCCTCGAGGTTCACCGCGGCGATCCGCAGCGCCTCGCGCGCGACGCCCTTCCAATGATCGCCGTCCATCAGCGCCGAGAGGCCATAGCGCCCGCCGCCGCCCGCCGACCCTGATTCGCGGCGGCCGTCCTTTTCGACCGTCACAGACACGCTTATCCGCACCATGGGGCGCGAGTCCGCCAGCCGCCCGCCCTCGGGCCGCAGGATCTCCACCTCCTGCATCGAGGCCGCGAGGCTGGCCGAAACCTGAACCACGCGCGGGTCGAGCGCCCGTGCGAACGCGTCGATCTCGCGCAGCGTATCCACCTTCACCGCGAAATCGGCGTCGTCGAACGGGTCCGCATCGGTGTAGAGCCGCCGGTTCGTGCCCTTCGGAGGGGTCGCCATCGTCCCGCCGCCCTCACCGACCGCCAGCCGCGCCGTTTCCGCCGCGCGCTCAAGAGCCGCGGCGGAGATCTCCGTAGAATGCGCGTATCCGGCCGTCTCGCCCCGCACCGCGCGCAGCCCGAACCCCTCCGAGGCGTCATAGCTCGCGTTCTTCAGCCGCCCGTCATCGAAAACCAGCGCCTCCGACCGCCGCCGCTCCAGAAACAGCTCGCCGTCATCGGCCCCGTCCGTCGCCGCGCGCAGCGTCCGCAGGGCGGCCTCCTCGTCAAGCGAGGTCTCGAACGGGCGGAAACGCGGGGTCTCGGGCAAAAGATGTCCTCCGGGGGAAATTCGTGCGACATGGCGGCCATATGACGCGAAGCCGCGTCTTGTCCTCGGTCCCTCAATATGGTTCATCTGCGCCCGGATGCAACGCGCGCGGGCGACGACGCCCAGAGACATCGCGCGCGGCGTTCGGACGCAGTCGGTAAACGGACGGACCCGAAATGATGAAACGGATCGCGGCAGGCCTCTCAGGCATCCTCGCCATCGGCGCGACGGGCGCGTTCGCCCAAGGCGAGCCGAGGGATCTGCCGATCATCGGCGCCCCCGAGCATGGCGCGGCCATGGGCTTCCAGCCCGCCGTGACCGAAGTGGCGCATGACCTGCATTGGCTCGACACCTTCGTGCACGGCATCATGGCGGTGATCGTCGTCTTCGTGACCGCCCTGCTGCTCTTCGTGATCTTCCGCTTCAACAGCAAATCCAACCCGACCCCGGCGCGCTTCACCCACAACACCAAGGTCGAGATCGCCTGGACGCTCGTCCCCGTGCTGATCCTGATCGTCATCGGATCGCTGTCGCTTCCCATCCTGTTCAAGCAGCTCGAGATCCCCGAGCCCGACCTGACGGTGAAGGCGACGGGCAACCAATGGTACTGGACCTACGATTACACGGATTTCGGCATGTCCTTCGACAGCCTGATGTTGGCCAAGGAAGACCTTGAGGAGCATGGCTACACCGAGGATCTCTATCTTCTGGCGACCGACACCTCCGTCGTGGTCCCGGTCAACGCCGTGGTCCGCCTCCAGACCACCGGCGCCGACGTGATCCATTCCTGGGCGATGCCGTCTTTCGGCGTTAAGATGGACGCGATCCCCGGCCGCCTCAACGAGACCTGGTTCAGCGCCGACACCGAGGGCGTCTATTTCGGTCAATGCTCCGAGCTTTGCGGCAAGGATCACAGCTACATGCCGATCACCGTCAAGGTGGTGAGCGCCGAGGCCTACGAGACATGGCTCGACTGGGCGCTCGAGGAGCATGGCGGTTCGCGCGGCGAGGAGATCGTCGCCGAGGCTCCGGCCGGCGCCGCGGTCGCGGCCGAAGGCGTGCCCGCGACCGAAGCCGAAGCGGATGTCGAGGCCGCCGTGGATGCCGGCGGGGCCGAAACGCCGGAGGTGGCCGATCCGCTCCTCGCGGACGAGGCGGCGGCCGAGGACGAGAATCTCGAATCCGAGGCCGACCCCGTCACCCCGGAAGACGAAGTGCCGGCAGAACCCGCCAACTGAGGCTCCGATGACCGACACCAGCTGGAACGGCCAGACGTCGACACACGAGGCGCAGTTCGGAGATTACGTCGAACTGCTCAAGCCGCGCGTGATGCGTCTGGTGATCTTCACGGCGCTCGCTGGGCTGCTGGCGGCTCCCGGCTACGTCAATCCCGTGATCGCGCTGGCCTCGATCGTCTGCATCGCCGTGGGCGCGGGCGCCTCGGGCGCGCTCAACATGTGGTGGGATCACGACATCGACGCGGTGATGAGCCGCACCGCGACCCGTCCCATCCCCTCGGGCCGCGTCGGCAAGGACGAGGCGCTGGCCATCGGTCTGGTCCTTTCGGGCTTCTCGGTGGTGATGCTGGCGCTCTTCGCCAATTTCTTCGCCGCCGGCCTGCTCGCTTTCACGATCTTCTTCTACGCGGTGATCTACTCGATGTGGCTCAAGCGGGCGACGCCACAGAACATCGTCATCGGCGGCGCCGCCGGAGCGTTCCCCCCGATGATCGGCTGGGCCGTCGTCACGGGCGGTGTCTCGGTCGAGAGCGTTCTGATGTTCGCCATCATCTTCCTCTGGACCCCGCCGCATTTCTGGGCGCTGGCGCTCTTCCGGACCGACGATTACCAGCGCGCCGCCGTGCCGATGCTTCCTGTGATCGCGGGTACGCGCGTGACCCGCAATCAGATCTTCGCCTATTCGCTGATCTTGGCGCCTGTCGCGATCGCGCCCGCCTTCACCATCGTCGGCGGTCCGGTCTATCTCGCCGGCGCGCTCATCCTCAACGCGATGTTCGTGCATGGCGCGTGGCGCATCTGGCGCCGGAACGACGCGGACGCCGCCGCCGACCGGATGCTGGTCGAAAAGAAGTACTTCGGCCTGTCGATCGTCTATCTCTTCATCCATTTCGGTCTTTTCATCGCGGAGGCGGCCCTGCGCGCCGCGGGGCTGACGGCTTCGGGATGGCCGATCCTCATCGGAGCCGCGGCATGAGACCCGACAGCCATGAACTCTACGATCGTCGCCGGAGCCGCAACATCGGGCTCGGCCTCGTGCTTGGCGCGTTCGTCGTGCTGGTGTTTTCGGTGACCTTGGTGAAACTCTACGAGGGGCAGATCATCAAGGGTTACGACCATATCGTGGACCCTGACCTTCTGCCCAGGATCGAGGACTAGACGATGGCACGCACATCGATCCAGAAAACCGGTCTGCGGCTCGCCCTCGTCGTGCCGGTCATGCTCGGCCTGAGCTACGCCGCCGTGCCGTTTTACGACTGGTTCTGCTCGGTCACGGGGTTTGGCGGCACGCCGCTGGTGGCGGAAACCGACGCGGACGTGATCCTCGACCGGACCATCAGCATCCGCTTCGACGCCAACGCCGCTCCCGACATGCCTTGGGAGTTCCGCCCGATGCAGACCGAGATGGAGGTTCGCATCGGCGAGACGGGCCTCGCCTTCTATGAGGCCTACAACCCCACCGACGAGACGGTCGCGGGCAGCGCCAGCTACAATATCGCGCCTTACGCGGCTGGCGGGTATTTCGCCAAGATCGCCTGCTTCTGCTTCGAAATGCAGGTGCTCGCGCCCGGTGAGCGCGTCGAGATGCCTGTCACTTTCTTCGTCGATCCCGAAATGGTCGACGATGCAGAAGCCGGCGGCCTCAAGAGCATAACGCTGTCCTACACCATGCACCGCGCCGACCTGCCGGAAGCGGAGGTCTCGGCCCTCGCCCCCGATACGCCGTCCGCCGCGACGATCAGATAACAGACCAAAGGAACCAGCAAATGGCCGGCCAGAAGAATCACGATTACCACATCCTGCCGCCGAGCATCTGGCCATTCACCGCGGCCGTCGGCGCGCTGGTCATGCTGATCGGTCTGACGATGTTGTTCCATGACATGGGACCGTGGGTCGCGCTGATCGGCCTCGTTCTGGTCCTCTACACCATGTACGCGTGGTGGAGCGACGTCATCAGCGAGAGCCAGGTCGGCGACCACACCCCGGTCGTGCAGATCGGCCTTCGCTACGGCGTGATCATGTTCATCGTCTCAGAGATCATGTTCTTCGCCGCGTGGTTCTGGTCGTTCTTCAAGCACGCCATGTACCCGATGGGCGAGATCGAGGGATCGGTCCAACTCGAAGGCCATTGGCCGCCCCTCGGGATCGAGGTGTTCGATCCGTGGCATCTGCCGCTGATCAACACGCTGATCCTGCTCTGCTCAGGCTGCGCGGCGACGTGGGCGCACCACGCGCTGGTTCACGGCAACAAGCGCGACGAGATGAAATGGGGCCTCTGGCTCGCGATCCTGCTGGGGGTCCTGTTCACGATCTTCCAGATCTACGAGTACAGCCACGCCGCCTTCGGTTTCGCCGGCAACATCTACGGCGCCAATTTCTTCATGGCGACGGGCTTCCACGGCTTCCACGTCGTGATCGGCACGATCTTTCTCGCCGTCTGCCTCTACCGTGTCTACCAGGGCCATTTCACCGAGGACAAACACGTCGGCTTCGAGGCAGCCGCCTGGTACTGGCATTTCGTCGACGTGGTCTGGCTCTTCCTCTTCGCGTCGATCTACATCTGGGGCAGCGTCGGAGCGACGATCCACTGAGCCTGTCCCGCCGTTCGGCCGCCAAGGGTCTCCGGCGTACCGCCGGAGGCCCTTTTTTGGCGTTAATCAAGCATTAGGATTCCAGCGCCTTTGAAATCAATAACTTGGCAGCGGTTCACGCGTGGACCCACAATCCTCGGATCGACGCGGGCTTTGGGCGCATGACTCGCCGCATGATCGTCCCGCTGCTCTTCGGACTGATCGGGACCGCCGTTCTGATCTTCCTCGGCCTGTGGCAGGTCCAGCGCCTCGACTGGAAACGCGGCATCCTCGACACCATCGAGTCCCGCATCGCCGCAGAGCCCGTCGAGGTCCCGCCAGTACCGACCCGAGCCGAGGACCAATATCGCCGCGTCGAAGCCTCGGGCGTCATCGAGCCGGGTGAGATCCACGTCTACACCGCCTCGCCTTCAGGCGGCGTCGGCTACCGCATCATCGCGCCATTCACGTTGGCTGACGATCGCAAAATCCTGATCGATCGCGGCTTCGTGCCGATCGGCCAAAAGGATGCGTCACGCCCCACGGGCCCGATTTCCGTCCGTGGTTCGCTTCTCTGGCCCGATGACGGCGCGCTCGACTCCAACCCGCCCGATCTGGCGAAAAACATCTGGATCGCGCGCGACCTGCCCGCGATGGCCGCGGAACTCGGCACCGAAGCGGTTCTGATCGTCGCCGCCGAGACCGACCCCGCCGATGGGCCCGACCCGCTGCCGGTGACCGTCAACATCCCCAACAACCACCTCGAATACGCCGTGACCTGGTTCGGTCTCGCGGTCGTTTGGGCGGGGATGACACTCTGGCTGCTATGGCGTATCAAGCGCCGTCTCGACTGAGCGAAAGCAAGAATGAACTACGTCTCCACCCGCGGCATGGCCCCCAAACTCGGCTTCGAACAGGCCATGCTCGCCGGCCTCGCCCGCGACGGGGGCCTCTACGTTCCCGAGTGCTGGCCGCACCTCGACCCGGACGAGATCGCCGCGTTCGCCGGGCGGCCCTATGAGGACGTCGCCTTTCGCGTGATGCGGCCCTTCGTTTCGGATGCGTTCACGGACGCCGAGTTCCGCGACATCCTCGCCCGCGCTTACGCAGGGTTTGGCCATGTGGCGCGCTGCCCGCTCGTCCAGATCGGCGACAACGATTGGATGCTGGAACTCTTCCACGGCCCCACGCTGGCCTTCAAAGACGTCGCGATGCAACTGATCGGGCAGATGTTCGAGGCGTCGCTCGCCCGTTCCGGCAATCGTCTTACCATCGTCGGCGCCACCAGCGGCGATACCGGCTCGGCCGCGATCGAGGCGTTCCGGGGCAGGGTGGGCGTCGACGTCTTCATCCTCTTCCCCGACGGCCGCGTCTCCGACGTCCAGCGCCGCCAGATGACCACGCCGACCGAGGCCAACGTCCACGCGCTCGCCATCGACGGCGATTTCGACGACGCCCAGGCGGCGGTGAAGGACATGTTCAACGACCACGCCTTCCGCGACGCGGTCGGCCTCGCGGGCGTCAATTCGATCAACTGGGCGCGGGTTCTCGCCCAGTCGGTCTACTACTTCACCTCCGCCGTGGCGCTCGGCGCGCCGCACAGGAAGATCAGCTTCACCGTCCCGACCGGCAATTTCGGCGACATATTCGCCGGGTACGTCGCCAAACGCTTGGGCCTGCCGATCGACCGGCTGGTGATCGCGACCAACCGCAACGACATCCTGCACCGCACGATGGAGACGGGCGCGCATGTCAAAGAGGGCGTAACGCCCTCGATCAGCCCGTCGATGGACATCCAGGTCAGCTCGAACTTCGAGCGTCTGCTCTTCGAAATCTGCGACTGCGAGGGCGCGGCGGTCACGCAATTCATGGACGCGCTGCGAAGCCAAGGCGGTTTCACTCTGCCCCAAGGCGCGCTCGACCGGCTCCGCGACGAATTCGACAGCGCCAGCGTCACCGAGGACGAGACCCGCGCGCAGATCGCCGCCACGCTGCATGACACCGGTCACGTGGTCTGCCCGCACACGGCCGTCGGCCTCCACGCCGCACGCGCGCGACGAGGCGATCCCGCAACCCCGATGGTCACACTCGCCACCGCGCATGCCGCCAAATTTCCCGACGCCGTCGAAGCCGCCTGCGGCGTCCGGCCGGCCCTGCCTCCGCGCATGGCCGATCTGTTCGAGCGCCCCGAGCGCGTCACCCATGTACCGAACGATCTCGGCGCGATCGAGGCGCTGATACGACAGGAGACCGGCCTTTGAGCGCCTTCGTCCACCGCCTCTCCAACGGCCTGCGCGTCGTGGCCGAGCCGATGCCCGGCCTCCATTCCGCGACGATCGGCCTCTGGGTCGCCGCCGGCGGCCGCCACGAGCGCGTCGAACAGAACGGCGTCGCGCATTTTCTTGAGCACATGGCCTTCAAGGGCACCCCGAGCCGCACGGCGCTCCGCATCGCCGAAGAGATCGAGGACGTGGGCGGCTACATCAACGCCTATACCGGCAAGGAGATGACGGCCTACTACGCCCGCGTGCTCAAAGCGGATACGGGCCTGGCGCTCGACCTGATCGCGGACATCGTCCTCAACCCGCTGTTCGACGGGCCCGACATCGAGACCGAGCGGAGCGTGATCCTGCAGGAGATCGGCCAGGCGCTCGACACTCCCGATGACATCATCTTCGACTGGCTTCAGGAGGCGTCCTTCCCCGACCAGCCGTTCGGACGCGCGATCCTCGGGCCGGCCGAACGGGTCGGCGCGTTCGGCAAGCCCGACCTGTCGGGTTTCGTGGCCGAGCATTATGGACCCGAACGGCTGATCCTTTCGGCGGCGGGCGCCGTGAACCCCGATGAGATCGTCCGGCAGGCGGAACGGCTCTTCGGGCATCTGGAGCATCGGCCCGCTCCGTCCGCGCCCGATGCGCGGTTCTCCGGACGGGAACGCCGCGAGGAGCGCGACCTCGAGCAGGCCCATCTTGCCCTCGCCTTCGAAGGTCCGGCGATCCGCGAGGATGCGGCCTACACGGCGCAGGTCTACGCGAGCGCGCTCGGCGGCGGCATGTCCTCGCGCCTGTTCCAGGAACTGCGCGAAAAACGCGGGCTCTGCTATACGATCTTCGCCCAGGCCGGTTCCTATGATGACACCGGCATGATCACGATCTACGCCGGCACCGGACCGGACGAACTGCGCGGCCTCGCCGAGCTGACCGTGGACGAGTTGCGGCGGGCGGCCCAAGGCTTCAGCGCCGCCGAGATCGACCGCGCCCGCGCGCAGATGAAGGCGGGGCTGCTCATGGGGCTGGAAAGCCCGTCGGCGCGCGCCGAGCGTCTGGCGCGCCTCATGATGGTCTGGGACCGGGTGCCTGACATTTCCGAGACGATCGCGAGGATCGACGCCGTCACGCCGGAGGTCGTTCGCATTTTCGCCGAGACGCTGGCGGTTCGTGCCGATCCCGCGCTGGCGCTGCTCGGACCGGTCGCCTCCGCTCCTGACCGCGCGGACCTGGCGCGGCGGCTGGCGGCCTGAACCCGTGCTCACGTTTCGGCGCGCGACCTCACCCGCGATCGAAACGACCCGACTGATCCTGCGCCTGCCCGAGATGGGCGACCATGCCGACTGGGCCAATCTGCGTCGCGAAGGCGAAAGTTTCCTGCGCGACTGGGAGCCGGACTGGTCCGTCGATCATTTTTCGCGGAAGGCGTTTCGCAATCGCGTCTATTGGGCGTACCGGTCTTCCGAGGAGAAACGCGCGCTGGCGTTGTTCCTGATACGGCGCGAAGACACGCGTCTGATGGGCGCCATCACGCTGGACAACATTCGCCGGGGGCCGTCGCAATCGGCGACCGTGGGGTACTGGATCGGGCCCGATTTCGCTCGGCGGGGCTACATGTCCGAAGCGCTTGCGGCCGTTGTCGATCATGCCTTCGGCGCGCTCGATCTCAGCAGGATCGAAGCCGCCTGTCTCGCGGAGAACATGGCCTCGCGCGGTCTGCTGGAACGGTCGGGTTTCATCCATGAGGGGGTCGCCGAAAGCTATCTCCAGATCCGGGGTCGGTGGCGGGACCATCTGATCTACTCCAATCTTCGCCGCGACCGTCGCGGCGCCGAGACGCCGGAGGTGACATGACCGCGCCGACATTGAACGACGCTGACGACGCGCTGCTGGCGCGTATTGCCGACACGCTCGGCTCGGACGCGGTCCGCGTGCCGGAGGACCGCTATCTCGAGGAGCCGCGGGGGCGATTTCGCGGTCACGCCGCCGCCGTTCTGCGTCCCGCCGACACCGCCGCCGTCGCGGCGGCGGTCCGTCTTTGCGCCGAGGCGCGTGTCGGGATCATCCCCTATGCCGGGGGGACAGGGCTCGTCGGAGGGCAGATTCTCGAAACCGGGCCGGTCCCTGTGATCCTCTCGCTCGAACTGCTGACCCGGGTGCGTGACATCGACCCCACCGACAACGTGATGACAGCCGAGGCGGGCGTGATTCTCGCGGACGCGCATGCCGCCGCCGAGGCGTCGGAACGTCTCTTTCCGCTGTGGCTTGCCTCCGAAGGGACCGCCCGGATCGGCGGCCTGCTCGCCACGAACGCGGGCGGGGTCAACGTCATAAGATACGGCAACGCGCGCGACCTCTGTCTCGGAGTCGAGGCGGTCATGGCCGACGGCATCCGTGCTTCACGGTCTGAGTCGAGTGGTAAAGGACAACATGGGCTACGATCTGCGCCACCTTCTGATCGGATCGGAAGGCACGCTCGGCATCATCACCGCCGCGAGCCTGCGTCTGCATCCCCCGACGCCGGAACGCGCGACCGCCTGGATCGCCGTCGCCTCTCCCTCCGACGCGCTCGCGCTGCTTCAGCATCTGCGGGCGCGGCTTGGCGGCACGATATCGGCATTCGAACTGCTCGCTTCCGAAGGTCTGGCGTTTCTTCGCGAAAAGCTGCCGCAGGTCGCCGTGCCGGGCCTGGGTGGCGAGTGGTTCGTCCTGACCGAAGCCGCTGACGGGCTGGGGGCGGACGTGGCGGACCGGCTGGAGACCGCCTTGGCCGAGACCCTCGAGGCCGGCATGGCGTCCGACGCGCTCATCGCGCAGAACGCGGCGCAGCGCGACGCCTTCTGGACGGTTCGCGAGACGATCCCGGAGGCCAACCGCCTGATCGGCTCGATCTCAAGCCACGACATTTCGCTGCCGCCCGCGCGTCTGGCCGCGTTCATCGACGAGGCCCGCCGCGCTCTTGGCGACCTTGATCCCGAAATGCGGATCAACTGCTTCGGCCATCTGGGCGACGGAAACCTGCACTACAACGTGTTCCCGGCCAAGGGCCGCTCCCGCGCCGAATATGACGGGCTGAGGGAGGCCGTGAAGTTGCTCGTTCACGACATGACCCACGCCGCCGGCGGATCGGTCGGGGCGGAGCACGGTGTCGGACGGCTCAAATCCGGCGACCTCGTCCGCTATGGCGACCCGGCAAAACTCGCGACGATGCGGGCGATCAAAGCGGCGCTCGATCCGCACGGAATTCTCAATCCCGGCGCGGTATTGCCGCTGGTCTGAGCGCTGTCGCGATGAGGGAATTCTTGGGGGAAGTCGCGCCTCCTTCTCTGGGGGGGGAAGAGAAGGAGGCGCTGTTACCAGACTGGAGGGTCTGAGCTTTTGCAAGCAGCGTCCAATCGCTTGGACAAGTACGTTTTCGCCCGAAATGGTTACCAGAAGATTAACGAACAGAGAAAAATTCTTCTTTAAGTAGAATTTTCTGCTATTTTCGGACCGCCGCGTTTGAGCCGCGTCAAGCTGAAAGCTTGCGAGCCGGCGTGTTTTCAATCGTGAAAACATAGGTTTAAGTAAAGCGTGTGCCGACCTCAGCCGTCATCGGGCCGCGTCAGCGTGAAAACCTCCGTGACCGCGCAATAATCGCGATAGCCCAAGCGCGCGAGCGGGCGGTACGTCGTCACGTCGACCTTGCCGTCCACGATCACGGCGTCGTCGACGTGAATGCCGACGACCTCCCCGATGACGAGATGGTTGTCCGCGCCGGGAAGCTCGACGATCCGCCACAAACGGCATTCAAGCGCGGCCGGCGCGCCGGCGACGCGCGGGGCCGCCACGATCTCGCAGGGCGCGGGAACCACTCCGGCCTTCCGGAACTCGTCCTCGCCCGCCGCCCAACTCGCCGAAGAGACGTTCATCGCGTCACGCATTCCGGAGCCGACGATGTTGGCGACGAATTCCCCGGTCGCGCGAACGTTCGCGAGCGTATCCTTGCTTTCGTCCAACCCGGTCTTTCGCCCGTTGTTCGCGTAGATCACCATCGGCGGCGCGTCGGCCACGGCATTGAAGAAACTGTACGGCGCGAGATTGGCGCGTCCCTCCGCGTCGAGGGTCGAGATCCAGCCGATCGGCCTGGGAGTGACCAGCGCCTTGAAAGGGTTGTGCGGCAGACCGTGCGGGTCGATGCCGGGACGATAGAACATTGTCCGCGCTCCGATTGGAATTTGCCGGAACCGTAGGGTCATGCTACGCCGAAGTCGAGCGGGCCGGGCCCGTCCTCGCAGCAAGCCCCGAGCGCGCCACCGGCCATGTTCCGCATTCTCCGAGAGACCCCCCAGGACGGCCCCGAGGTCGAGTATCTCTATGATCTGGCCTTCGCGCCGGGCCGCACCGCGCTTTCGTCCTACCGTCTGCGGGACGGGATCGATCCCGTCCCCGGCCTGTCGCTCGTGGCGCGCGACGAATACGATGCGATCGGCGGGGCGATCCGCTACTGGCCGGTCCGGGTGGGCGAGACCGGAACGCCGGCGCTGCTGCTCGGTCCGGTTGCGGTGCACCCGACCCGACAGGGTGAAGGGCTTGGCGCGCTTCTGATGTCCGAAAGCCTGCACCGGGCCGCCGAACTCGGCTGGACCCGCGTGATTCTCGTGGGTGACGAGCCGTATTACGGACGGTTCGGCTTCAGCCGCGAGGCGGCCCGGTCTCTCGACTACCCGCCGCCGACCAACCCCGACCGCCTGCTGGCGCGGGCCCTCGAACCGGACGCCTTCAACGGGGTGTCCGGCCTTGTCCGAAGCTGGACCACCTGATCAGACTGCGATGCCTTTGCCGGCCAGCCACGCCTCCAGGGCGGGACGGGCCGTCTCCGATCCCTCCGCCCGCGCCGCGGCGATGACGTCACGCGCGTCGCCCAGATCGATCTGCCTGAGCAGCGATTTCACCGGCCCGATCGAGGCGGGCCGCATCGACAGGTTCCGAAGCCCCATCGCGGCCAGCGCCAAGGCCTCCAACGGACGGCCGGCATCCTCGCCGCAGAACGAGACCGGCGTGTTCGCCTGGACGCACCGCCGGACGATGTGTTCGATGAAGTCGAGGAAACTCAGGCTCAGCGTATCGTAGCGCCTGCGCACGAGCTCGTTCTCGCGGTCGGCGGCGAAGAAGAACTGCTTTAGATCGTTGCCGCCGATCGAGATGAAATCCGCGAGCGCGAAGAACCGGTCCGGCGCCCAGGCGAGGCTCGGCGTCTCGAGCATCGCGCCGATGCTGATGTCTTCGGGTGGCGCGTTGCCCATCGCCCCCTCGCGCGCTACCTCGCGCAGCAGCAGATCGCGCGCCGCGTCGAACTCGGCGGGCGCCGCGATGAACGGGAACATGATCCGCAGCGGTCGCCCTCCGGCACCGCGCAGAAGCGCCTGGATCTGCATCCGCAGGATGCCGGGCCGGTCCAGTCCGACCCGGATCGCCCGCCAGCCAAGCGCCGGGTTGGGCTCCTCCGAGCGCTTCATGTAAGGAAGAACCTTGTCCGAGCCGATGTCGAGCGTCCGGAACGTCACCGGCTTCTCGCCGGCCGAATCCAGAATGCGCGCGTAGAGCGCCGCGAGATCGGTCCGTTTTGGAACCGTCGAGCGGATCAGGAACTGAAGCTCCGTCCGGAACAGCCCCACGCCGAGCGCGCCGCATTTGGGCAGACTGGGAAGGTCGGCCATCAGGCCCGCGTTCATGTGCAGGTCGAGCGTCACGCCGTCGCGGGTCGTGGCGGGCTTGTCGCGCAGCGCGGCATAGGCCTGCTGCGCCTCGGCGCGCATCTCGATCTTCTCGCGGAACGCCTTGGCGACGCTCTCCTCCGGACGCAGATGCACGACGCCCTGATCGCCGTCCACCAGGATCGCGTCACCGTTCAGCGCCTCGCGCGTGATCCGTCCGGCATGGACCACCAGAGGTATGGCGAGCGCGCGTGCCACGATCGCCGCGTGGCTGCCGACCGACCCCTCCTCGAGAACGACACCGCAGAGGCCGCGTCCATAGTCCAGCAGCTCCGCCGGGCCGATGTTGCGCGCGACGAGGATCGCGTTTTCCGGCATTTCGCGGCCGCTCGTCTGGTCGCCTCCGACGAGCAGTCGCAGCAGCCGGTTGGCCAGATCGTCGAGATCGTGCAGCCGTTCGCGCAGATAGGGGTCGGAGACCCGGCTCATGCGCGCGCGGGTCGCCGATTGTTCCTTTTCGACGGCCACCTCGGCGGCGAGGCCGCTCCGGATCGAGGCCTCCATCCGGCGGACCCAGCCCTTGTCATGCGCGAACATGCGGTAGGCGTTGAGCACGTCGCGGTGCTCGCCCGTCGCGGTCAGGTAGTCCGCGGCGAGCATCTGATCGACCTCGGCGCGAAGCTCCCCGATCGCGATGCCCAAGCGCGCGGCCTCCTTCTCCGGATCGTCGCTGATCGGATTCGACACGAGCGCCTGCGGCTGATGGAGCAGGACGACGCCCTCGGCCACGCCCTCCTGACCGCTCAATCCGCGCGCGAAGAACGGCAGCTTGTGCGGCCGGGCGAGTTCCATCGCGCCCGGTCCGACGAAGGCGCCGAGTTCGGTCATCTCCGCGATGACCATCGCCACGACCTCGAGCGCGTAGATCTCGTCGTCGGTGTATTCCCGCGGCGCCCGGTTCTGCACCACGAGCACGCCCAGCACCTCGCCCAGCCGCTGGACGGGCACCCCGAGAAAACTCGAATAGATCTCCTCGCCGGTCTCGGGCATGTAACGGAACCCGCGCGTATTCGGCGCGTCGCGCGTGCTGACGGGCTCGGCGCTCTCGGCGATCCGACCTACCAGACCCTGTCCGACGCGCAGTCGGGTCCGATGGACCGATTCCGGATTTAGACCTTCCGTCGCGCAGAGTTCGAGCGAATTGTCGGGGCGGCGAAGATAGATCGAACACACCTCCGCGATGAGCCCCTCGGCGATCAGACGCGTTATGCGGTCGAGCCGCTCCTGTCCGCCACCGGGCTCGGCGAGGGTGTCGCGCAGCCGCGTCAGGATCACGCGGGAATCAACGGCCTCAGAAAAGGGCATCGCGCGTGTCCACTTCCCCGGCGGTCAGCCGGCAGCCTCCAGCTCGAACGCATCATGCAGCGCCTGGACGGCGAGTTCCAGGTATTTGCGGTCGATGAGCACCGAGACCTTGATCTCCGAGGTCGTGATGACGCGGATGTTCACGCTCTCCTCGGCAAGCGCGGCGAACATCTTGTGCGCCACGCCCGCATGGCTGCGCATGCCGATGCCGACGATCGAGACCTTGGCCACCTCCTCGTTGACGTCGAGCGAATGAAAATTCATGGCCCCGACCGCCTTGGCCCCCTCAAGCGCGCGGCGGGCCTTCTCCACGTCGTCCACCGGGCAGGAGAACGTCATGTCGGTGCGGCCCTCCTCGGAGATGTTCTGCACGATCATGTCCACGTTCACGCCCGCCTCGGCGAGCGGCCCGAAGATCGCCGCGGCGATGCCGGGACGGTCCGCGACGCTGATCAGCGTGACCTGGGCCTCGTCGCGGGAATGGGCGATGCCGCTGACTACTCTGCTTTCCACGATTTCCTCCTCGTCGCAGACGAGCGTTCCGGGCGCGTCCGAGAAACTGCTGAGCACCTGAAGCCTTACGCGGTAGCGCATGGCGAGTTCCACGCTGCGCGTCTGAAGCACCTTCGCGCCGAGCGACGCCAGCTCCAGCATCTCCTCGTAGGAGATGCGCCCGAGCTTGCGCGCCTTGCGCGTGATGCGCGGATCGGTGGTGTAGACGCCGTCGACATCCGTGTAGATGTCGCAGCGCTCCGCGCCGAGCGCCGCGGCGAACGCGACCGCGCTCGTGTCCGAACCGCCGCGTCCGAGCGTCGTGATCCTGCCCTCCGGGCTGATCCCTTGAAAGCCCGCGATCACCGCGTGCAGGCCTTCGCCGAATTTGCGCTCCAGGTTGGTCGTGTCGATGGACTCGATCCGCGCCGCGCCATGCGCCGCGTTCGTCCGGAGCGGAACCTGCCATCCCTGCCAGCTCCGCGCCGGCACGCCCATCTCCTGAAGCGTCAACGCCATCAGCCCGGCGGTCACGTTCTCGCCGGACGACACCACCGCATCGTATTCGCGCGCGTCATAGAGCTTGCCCGTGTCACGAACCCAGCCGACCAGCTCGTTGGTCTTGCCCGCCATCGCCGAGACGACCACCGCCACCTCGTAGCCGCGCTCGACCTCGCGGCGAACGCGTTCGGCCGCGTTGCGGATGCGCTGCGGGTCGGCCACCGAGGTGCCGCCGAATTTCATCACCAGACGGGGCATTCCGTTCTGCCTTGGCTGCCGTGAGGACGCGCCCTCTTACGCGGACGCATCAGGCCCTTCAAGCGGCCATGACGCGGGCCCCCTCCGCGCTCAGTTCGTCTTTCGCGACGACCAGGGCAGGGGCGCTATCGGAACTCCGTCCTCGACCAACGCCTTGGCGTCCGCGACGCGCGCCTCGCCGATGATCGCGCGTTTCGGCGCCTCGCCCTCGTGGATGCGCCGGGCCTCGGCCGCGAAGTCCTTGCCGACGTTCTCGGAATTCGCCTCTATCTTCTTGCGCAGGTCCTTCAACGCCCGTTCCGCCGCCGAGGCCGGCGCCGAGAGGTCCGGCGCCGGACGCGCCGACCCGGCGATGCCCGGAGCCATCAGATCCTTCTCGATCCCGGTCCCGCCGCAGACCGCGCAGGCGACATGGCCGGACGCGAGCAACCGGTCGAAATCGGCGCCGGACCCGAACCAGGCGTCGAAGCGGTGATCCCGGTCGCAGCGGAGGGAAAAGCGGATCATTCGGAATGCTCTGTCATGCGGGCTTCACGGGACAGATATAGGATGTCCCGTTGAACACACCATTCCCGAAGCTTAACTTTCCCGCGCGGCGACCGCTTTCGCCAGACCTTTTAAGGAGCGAGACCATTCCAACGCCGGTCCAGATCGCGCTCGCGCTCGCTGGCGGAAGCGTCTTGGCGCTCGCGTCCGTCGCATTGCCGCCCGTGTTCCTGTTCGCGCTCGGCTGCGCGGCGATTCTCGTGGTGGCCATCATGTTCGTGCCGAGGGACGACGAGGTCGCCTCTCCGATGACGGCGACCCCGCCCCCGCCGGACGGCGACGACCCCGCAGGCCGCGCGCTGATCGAGAAACTGCCCTCTCCGGTCCTGATCATCTCCCGCACGGGCCTCGTCACCTTCGCCAACCGCGCCGCGCACGAGGCTCTGCCGCGGCTCGAGACCGGAGCGCATTTCGCCCAGACGATCCGGGCGGCGGCTTTCGTCGAAGCGGTGAACGCCACGCTGTCCGACGGCTTGGAGCACACGTTCGAATTCTCCACCCACGAGGGACGGGACCGCACCTTCGAGGCCCGCACCGGTCTCCTGCCGCCCGAACGCGGGACGCGCGACGAGGCGCGTGCGATCGTCCAGCTCGAGGACCGGACGCGCGCTCGCAGCGCCGAGCGGATGCGCTCGGATTTCATCGCGAACGCCAGCCATGAGCTTCGCACGCCGCTCGCGTCGGTCATCGGCTACATCGAGACCCTTCAACATCACGCCCGCGATGATCCGGCGGCGCGCGACCGGTTCCTGGCCATCATGGCGCGCGAGGCGGGGCGGATGAGCCGGCTGGTCGACGACCTGATGTCGCTCGGCCGCATCGAGATGAGCGAGCATCTCCGGCCCTCCGATGAGGTCTCGCTCCATGCGGTGGCCGCCGAAAGCGCGGCGGCGCTGATCCCCGTCGCCAAGGGCCAGGGCGCCCGCATCGAGATCGAGATCGATCTCGAACCGCTCGGTGCCCGCGTCCGGGGCGACCGGGATCAGCTATCACAGGTCTTCACCAATCTGATCGACAACGCTCTGAAATATGGCGGGGAAAACACGGTCGTGACGCTCCGGGCCGTCAGTCCGGGGCCGGCGGATCTCGGACGCCTCGGCGTCAGCGTGATCGACAACGGCCCCGGAATTCCGCGCGAGCACCTCCACCGCCTGACCGAACGCTTCTACCGCGTGAACGCGACCAGCAGCCGGAACAAGGGCGGCACGGGTCTGGGCCTCGCCATCGTCAAGCACATCCTCAACCGGCATGAGGGTCGGCTTGAAATCTCCTCGAAACCGGGCGAGGGCAGCGTCTTCACCGTCTGGGTGCCGGTCGCACGCGCCGGCGTTGCCGCCCCGTCGCCGCCCGATCTTCCGGCGGACAGCAAGCCGCCTGTTCCGAATAGCGCCTCGACACCGGCCGTTTGATGCGTCACGGAAACGTCGTAAATCTGAAATGATCGTGTCGCCGCGCACGGCGTATACGTTCCGCAATTTCCGGCCCGTCCGGACAGGAGGTTCCATGCCGCACATCGTATCGGCCTTCGACGAGGATCTCGTCCAGGTCCAGGCCAAGATCTCCGAGATGGGCGGTCTCGCGGAGGAGCTCCTCTCGAAAGCCCTCGAATCCGTCCAGACCCGCGACGCGGCGCTGGCGCGTGAGGTCATCGAGCGCGACAAGGCGCTCGACGCCCTCGAAGTGGCGCTCGAAGAGGTCGTCGTGCGCACCATCGCGCTCCGCCAGCCGGTCGCGCGCGATCTGCGGGTACTGATCGCCGCCCTCAAGATGGCCTCGACGCTCGAGCGGATCGGTGACCTCGCCAAAAACATCGCCAAGCGCGCCATTCCGCTCAGTTCCGCGAAACCGGCCAAGCTGACCAACTCGATCGTCCGCATGGGCCGGGCCACCCTGAGCCAGCTCAGCGACGTCCTGAACGCGCTCGCATCGCGCGACGACGATTTCGCGGTCCGCATCTGGAACGCGGATTGCGAGATCGACGAGATGTACAATGCGATCTTCCGCGAGGTGGTCACCTACATGGTCGAGGACAGCCGCCTCATCGGCGTCGGCGCGCAGATGCTGTTCGTCGCCAAGAATCTCGAACGGATCGGGGACCACACGACCCACATCGCCGAGATGGTGCATTACATCGTCACGGGCGAGGCCCTCGGTGACGACCGGCCCAAGGGTGAGCCGATGGGCGCGGACTTCCTCAACGGCTGAAATCTGGAGAGACGGGAGCGATGGGCGCGAAAATCGTGGTGATCGAGGACGAGGAGGCGATCAGCCAACTCGTGGCCTACAACCTCGAAAAGGAAGGTTTCACCGTCGCGACCTGCATGGACGGTGACGAGGCGATGGTGGTCATCGACGAGGAGAAGCCGGACCTGGTGCTGCTCGACTGGATGCTTCCCAACGTCTCGGGTATCGAGATCTGCCGCCGGATGCGCGGTCGGATCGACACGCGCGACATTCCGGTGATCATGTTGACCGCCCGAGGCGAAGAGGAGGACCGCGTCCGGGGCCTTGAGCTCGGCGCCGACGATTACGTGACCAAGCCGTTCTCGATGACCGAGCTTGCGGCGCGGATCCGCGCGGTCCTGCGCCGCAGCGCGCCGGGCGTGGCCGGCGACGTCGCGACCTTCGCCGATATCGTTCTCGACCGCGAACTGTGTCGCGTCCGGCGCGGCAAGCGCGACGTGTCGCTGGGTCCGACTGAATTCCGCCTGCTCGACGTCCTGATGCAGCGCCCCGGCCGGGTCTACAGCCGCGAACAGCTTCTCGACCGCGTCTGGGGCCAGGACATCCATGTCGAGACCCGGACGGTCGACGTCCATGTCGGCCGCCTGCGCAAGGCGCTCAACCGGCGTGGCGACAAGGATCCGATCCGGACGGTCCGGTCCAGCGGCTACGCGCTCGACGAGACCTATTCGGCCTGAGCCTGCCAGAACACGACGCGGTTGCCCGAAGGATCGGTGAGCCTGATCTCGCGATCGCCCCAGCTCTGATCGACGATGTCCGGGCACGCGCCGGAATACGGCCTCGACCGCAATTCGGCCAGCAGGGCGATGATGTCAGGTGTCCTCACCCGAACGGCCGATCCCGGCGTCGCATCGCCGTGATGTCCGCTGAGATGGAGGACGCATCCGTCGCGGCTGATCTGCATGTAGAGCGGCAGGCCGGGTTCGAACCGGTGCTCCCAGTCCATCGTGAACCCCAGCCAGTCGCACCAGAAGGCGCGGGCGTGGGCCTCGTCGAAGCTCCGCAGGATCGGAACCGCGGGACCCATGCCCGGATCAGCGGCTTCCCGAGCGCCTGTCGCGCCGCGCGGACATCGGCTGGAACGCGACGGCCACATGCGTCTCGCAATAGGGTTTGCCGGCGGCGGTCGGCAGGCCGCAGAACCAGAAATCGTCCGTGGCGGGATCGCCCACCGGCCATTTGCAGGTCCGCTCGGTCAGCTGCATCAGCGTCAGGCGGCGCGCCTTCTTGGCGACCTCCTCGAGGTTGGCGAGCGCCTCGGCGCTGATCTCGTTGGCCGAGGGCTGCGGCGGCAGCGGCTGGCCCGGGATCAGCTTGGGGCGCTGGGCGGGGATGTTCGTCGCCATCGACGCGGGGCGCTGCGAGGGGGACATGTGCTGCACCGGTTTCGGGGCCGGCGCGGGCCGGGGCTCCGGATCGGGCACGATCTCGACCACGGGTTTGGGCTCGGGCTCGGACGCCGCGGGCTCGGGCGTCTCGCCGGCGGTCCGGTTCGACAGGCCGAGGCGATGCACCTTGCCGATCACGGCGTTGCGGGTCACGCCGCCAAGCTCCTTGGCGATCTGACTGGCGCTCTTGCCATCGCCCCACATGGTCTTGAGCGTCTCGACGCGTTCATCGGTCCAGGACATGGAGGCTCTCCGTCAGAGGAAATGGATGCGGCGGACGGCAAACGGTCCGCAGGAAGGCTGCCCTTATTGTAACCACCCGCGCTTCGGTTACAAGAAGCGCCATGACAAATCAGCTTTTTCCGACCCCCGCCGACGCCTTGAAGCCAGAAATGGGGGTGCGCCGCTTCGGGCGCGTCAACTGGCTCGGCCTCGCGACGCTGACCGAGCGCGAGATCCGGCGCTTCACCAACGTCTGGACGCAGACGCTCGCCGCCCCGGTGGCGACGGCGGTGCTGTTCATGCTGGTCTTCACGCTCGCGATCGGGACGCAGCGCGGCGAGATCGAGGGCGTGCCCTTCGCGGTGTTTCTCGCGCCCGGCATCCTGATGATGACGGTGATCCAGAACGCCTTCGCCAACACGTCGAGCTCGATCATGGTCTCGAAGGTCCAAGGCAACATCGTCGACACGCTGATGCCGCCGCTGAGCCCCGGCGAGCTTCTGGCCGGGTTCGTGACCGGCGGGGTCGCGCGGGGGCTGTTCGTGGCGCTGGGCGTGGCGGTCGTGATCTTTCCGTTTCTGGGGATCTGGCCCGCGCATCCGTTCTGGGCGCTGGCCTATGTGATCGCCGGGAGCGCGATGCTGGCGCTGGCGGGGCTGATCGGCGGGATCATCGCGCAGAAATTCGACCATCTGGCCGCCTTCACGAATTTCGTCATCACGCCGCTCAGCTTCCTGTCGGGCACGTTCTATTCCTCGGCGGCGGTGCCCGGCGCGTTCAGTGTGCTGCTCCACATCAACCCGGTTTTCTATCTGATCGCGGGCGCGCGTTACGGGTTCATCGGCATCGAGGACGCTCCGCCCGCGCTCGGACTGGCGATCGTCGTGGCGACCGACATCGCGCTCGGCCTGCTCGCCTATTCGTGGCTGAAGTCCGGATATCGCCTCAAAAGCTGAAAAGTGACACGCGTGTCGTTTTTGCTAACCAGCTGAAATAAAACAGCTTCTGGAATCGCGTTAACCGTGGGGAAAGGTGTGTCACGCGCCGGCCGTGCGCCGGAAATTCCAGAGCGCGGCGAGGCAGGAGATCAGAAGGGCGGACCCGTAGAGGAACGGCGCGCCGGTGCTCCCGGAGAGATCGGCGAGGCCGCCGGCGATCATCGGCGACATCATGAAAACGACGTAGTAGATCGTGAAGAAGACGCCCATGCCGAACGCGCGCGCCTCGGGGGCGAGAACCTGCGACGGCAGGCCCATGACCGGTCCGAAGCCGAGACCCGAGATCAGCCCTGTCGCCACGAGGGTCGCGGTGACCCATCCGGCCGGAACCTCGATCAGCGCCGCCAACAGGATCGCGGAACCCGCGAGGCTCGCGGCGATCACCGCGTCCCGGCGACCGCTGCGGTCGGCGATGATGCCGCCGAGGGGCACGGAGACCGCGATCAGCACGATGCAGAGACTGACCGACGAGGACGCGGCGGCGAGCGTCCAGCCCCGGGAGATCAGGAGAACGGGCCCGAAGCTGAACACCATCGCGATCGCGGCGTTGTAGGCCGCCCAGATCCAGCCCGCCGACAGAAGCGGCGCGAGCGGCAATCGTCCGGTCTCGAGCGCCGGCGCGGCGTCGGGCCCGTTTCCCGGCGCGCGGTGTCCGAGGATGAAAAGAACAAGTCCCGTGGCGATCACGAGCAGGGTCGCGGCCCAGGCGGCGGCGAGCCCGCCGGTCGCGGCATGCGGCAGGACCAGAAGCGCCAGCGCGATGCCGACCGGGAACGAGTTGATGTAGAGCGCCATCGCCGTCGAGATCTCGCGGCCGACGAACCAGTCGACGAGCATTTTGGTCAGCAGAACGTTGATCGTGACGCCACCGATCCCGGCGAGCAGGCGCCCCGCGACCAGGGCGCTCCAACCGGCGCCCGACCACATCAGCGCGCCGCCCAGCAGCATCAGGACCATCGCGGCGATGACGACGCGACGGTCGCCGATGCGCGCGGCCAGCGTGCTGCCCGGAATGGCGACGACGACGCCCGGCGCGAAGTAGAGTCCGATCAGCAGCCCGATATCGGCGAGGCCGACGCCGTAGCCGTCGCCGATCAGGGGCGCGAGCGTCGCGACGGATTGGAACTGGAACGCCATCGCCATCCGGGCGAAGAACAGGACCGCGAGGACCGACCAGCGGTTTCTCATGGATGGAGCCCGCATGCCGCCCGCATCACGGGCGGCGATCCGAGACGGTCAGACAACAAGGCCGAGCTGCCGCGCGATGCTGGCGGAATCGTAGTAGTCCCGACCCTCGACCACCTTGCCGCCGGCGACGCGCATGACGCTGCAATACCGCGCCTCCATGCGCCGGCCCGAGGGCGGGAATTCTCCCAAGCTGGATTTCAGAGGGCCGGTCTGGGTGCCGCGATTGACGAACTCGACGACGGCCCAGTCGCCGTCGACGATGACGCGGGTGATCTTGACCTCGCCGTCGGGGAACGCGGCGCGCCAGCGGTGGTAGTCGGCGCGGTATCCGTCCGGTCCGGTCTGGGGCTCGCCCCGGGCGACATCTTTGAGACGGCAATCCTCGGCGATCACGGAGGCGCCGCGCTCGGGATCCCGCAGATCCCAGGATTCGTGGAACATCCGGACGATCCGCTCGGTTTCGGTCATCGTGTCCCCCATTTCTCCCGTTTCTCCCTTCGGATGTTGGGCCAGTCGGACCCGAAAAGCGACGGAAATCCGCCGGGCGCGGGTGCGGGGTCCGGGCCGGTCGCCGAATTGACTTGGGGCCGGCCTTGCGGCATTACCCCGCCTTCGCGCCCCGCGCCTCCGGCCGCCTGCGGGGCGTTTTCGTTTTCGGGCGGTCGATCAGGAGTGCGCCCCCGTGATCCCTCCCGTCCTTCCGACTTACGCGCGGGCCCCGCTGGCCTTCACCGAGGGCCAGGGGCCCTGGCTGACCGAGGCGGGCGGCCAGCGCTATCTCGATCTCGGGGCGGGCATCGCGGTCAACCTTCTGGGGCACGCCAATCCGGCGCTGGTCAAGGCGCTGGAGGACCAGGCGCGGAAGCTCTGGCACGTCTCCAACCTCTACCGCATCCCCGAGCAGGAGGCGCTGGCGGCGCGGCTGGTCGAGCACACTTTCGCGGATACGATGTTTTTCACCAATTCCGGCACCGAGGCGATGGAGCTGGCGGTCAAGATGGCGCGCAAGCATTTCGCGGCGAAGGGCCAGCCGGAGCGCAATCGGATCATCACCTTCGAGGGGGCGTTTCACGGGCGCTCCATCGCGGCGATCTCGGCCACCAACGCGCCCAAGATGATCGACGGGTTCGGGCCGCTTCTGCCCGGGTTCGACATCCTGCCCTACGGCGACCACGAGGCGCTGAAGGCCGCGGTCACGGACGAGACGGCCGCGATCCTGATCGAGCCGGTGCAGGGCGAGGGCGGCATCCGCAGCCTGCCGCGCCAGTGCCTTCAGGGTCTGCGCGCGCTCTGCGACGAGCGCGGCATCCTGCTGATGCTGGACGAGGTGCAGTGCGGCATGGGCCGGACCGGAAAGCTGTTCGCGCATGAATGGTCGGGCGTGACGCCGGACATCATGATGATCGCCAAGGGGATCGGCGGGGGCTTTCCGCTCGGCGCGGTGCTCGCGACCGGGGACGCGGCGGCCGGCATGGTGGCGGGCACGCACGGCTCGACCTATGGCGGCAACCCGCTGGCCTGCGCGGTGGGCTGCGCGGTGATGGACGCCGTGACGGCGCCGGGGTTCCTGGACAACGTGAGCAGGCTGTCGGGGCGTCTGCGCCAGGGCCTGGAGGGGCTGGTCGCGGCGCATCCGGACGTGTTCGAGAGCGTGCGCGGCGAGGGGCTGATGCTCGGCGTGAAGTGCCGAGCGCTCAACACCGACGTGGTCAAGGCGGGCTACGGCGCGCATGTCCTGACCGTGCCGGCGGCCGACAACATCGTGCGGCTTCTGCCGCCGCTGAACCTGACGGACGACGAGGCGGACGAGGGGCTGCGGCGGCTCGACGCGGCGGCGCGGGCGGTCGAGGCCGCGGCATGAGACATTTCCTCGATCTGCACACGACCCCGGCCGACGATCTGCGGGCGATCCTCGACAGCGCGGGCGCGATGAAGGCCGCACGCAACGGCCGGCCCAAGGGCGCGCCGGACGACGAGACGCCGCTCGCCGGGCGCATGGTGGCGCTGGTCTTCGAGAAACCTTCGACCCGCACGCGCGTCAGCTTCGACGTCGGCGCGCGGCAGATGGGGGGCGAGACGCTGGTGCTGTCGGGTGCGGAGATGCAGCTCGGCCACGGCGAGACCATCGCGGACACGGCGCGGGTGCTGTCGCGCTATGTCGATCTGATCATGATCCGGACCTTCGATCCCGGCACGCTGACCGAGATGGCCGAGCACGCGAGCGTGCCGGTGATCAACGGGCTGACCGACGCGAGCCATCCGTGCCAGATCATGGCCGACATGATGACCTACGAGGAGCATCGCGGACCGATCAAGGGGCGCAAGGTCGTGTGGACCGGCGACGGCAACAACACCTGCGCCTCGTTCCTGCACGCGGCGGGGCGGTTCGGGTATGATTTCACCTTCACCGGGCCGGCGGCGCTGGATCCCGCGCGCGAGGCGGTTGAGTTCGCCCGCGCGGAGGGTTCGACCGTCACGATCGAGCGCGATCCGAAGCGGGCGGTGGAGGGGGCCGATCTGGTCGTCACCGACACCTGGCTCTCGATGCATGACGGGCAGAGCGCGCGCGAGCGGCGGCACCGGCTGTTGCGGCCGTATCAGGTCAACGCGGGCCTGATGGCGGCGGCGAAACCGGACGCGCTGTTCATGCATTGCCTCCCGGCGCACCGGGAGGAGGAGGTCACCAACGCGGTGATGGATGGTCCGGCCTCGGTCGTGTTCGACGAGGCCGAGAACCGCCTGCACGCGCAGAAGGCGATCATGCGCTGGTGTCTCGGGGTCTGAGCGCTCAGCCGATCACGGCGCGGATGGCGAAGGCGATGACGGCGAGGGTGGCCACGCCCGCGACCCACCATGCCGCGAACCACAGGAGTTTCCGGCCCATCAATGGTAGCCGTGCGCCGGGTCGATCTTGCCGCGGAAAACCCAGTAGGCGTAGGCGGTGTAGGCGAGGATGAGCGGCACGAGAACCGCCGCGCCGACGAGCAGGAACCACAGGCTCTCGTCGGGGGCGGCGACGTCGTGGATCGTGAGGCTCGGCGGGACCATGTAGGGGTAGAAGCTGATCCCGAGGCCGACGAACGACAGGACGAAGACCGCGAGACCTGCGGCGAACGGCCAGGCGTCACGCTCCTCGCGCAGGCCGCGCAGATAGAGCCAGGCGGCGCCGGCCACCAGGATCGGGACCCACATCGTGGCGAAGATGTTGGGCGTGGAGAACCAGCGGGAGAGATAGAGCGGCTCGAGGAACGGCGTGATCAGGCTGACCAGTCCGATCAGCGCGAGCGTCGCGGGGCCGAGAATCCACGAGACGGCGCGGGCGCGGTCGCGGACGGGGCCGTCGGTCTTCAGGATGAGCCAGGCGGCGCCGAGCATGGCGTAGCCCACGACGAGCGCCGCGCCCGTCAGGAGCGAGAACGGCGTCAGCCAGTCCCAATTGCCGCCGGCATAGGCGCGGTTCTCCACGGCGATGCCCTGGACGAGCGCGCCGAGCGCCACGCCTTGGGCGAAGGTCGCGACGATGCTGCCGCCGAAGAACGAGACGTCCCAGAGCCACTTCGCGCGCCTGGTCCGCCAGCGGAACTCGAAGGCGACGCCGCGGAAGATCAGCGCCAGCAACATGGCGATGATCGGGGCGTAGAGCGCGGGCATGACGACGGCGTAGGCGAGCGGGAAGACGGCGAAGAGGCCGCCGCCGCCGAGCACGAGCCAGGTCTCGTTGCCATCCCAGACGGGCGCGATTGTGTTCATCGCCAAGGACTTGTCGTCCTCCTCGCGGAAGAGCGGGAAGAGGATGCCGATCCCGAGGTCGAAGCCGTCGAGGATGACGTAGGCCAGCACGGCGAAGGCGATCAGGCCGGCCCAGATGAACGCGAGGTCGAGTTCCATGGTCTTCCTCCTCAGTTCGACGGGATGAAATCTGGATCGACCGCCGGGGCGGGGGTGATGCCGGCGGTCCGCGTGGGGCCGATCGCTTCGATGTCCGGCCGGTCCGAGGGCGGGCGGTTCATCAGGCGCAGGAGATAGAACGTCCCGGCGCCGAAGACCGCGAAATAGACGAGTATGAAGGCGACGAGCGACGACGAGACCGCGCTGAGCCCGATGGCCGACGCGCTGTCGGCGGTGGTCAGATGGCCGTAGACGGTCCAGGGCTGGCGGCCGACCTCGGTGGTGATCCAGCCGCAGAGCACCGCGACGAAGCCGGCGGGGCCCATGGCGATGGAGGCGCGCAGAAGCCACGGGCTGTCGTAGAGGTCGCCGCGCCAGCGCCGCCAGAGCGCCCAGAGCGAGAGGCCCAGCATCGCGAAGCCGAGCGCGACCATGATCCGGAAGGTCCAGAAGATCAGCGCGGCCGGGGGGCGCTCATCCTCGGGGAAGGTCTTGAGGCCCTGCACCTCGCCGTCGAGCGAATGGGTGAGGATGAGCGAGCCGAGATACGGGATCTCGACCTTGTAGCGGGTGATCTCCGCCGCGTCGTCGGGGAGGCCGAAGAGGATGAGCGGCGCGGGGGCGTGGGTCTCGTAATGGCCCTCCATCGCGGCGATCTTGGCGGGCTGATGCTCGAGCGTGTTGATGCCGTGGAAATCGCCGGCGACGATCTGGAGCGGGGCCACGACGAGGATCATGCCCATGGCCATCGAGAACATGCGCCGCGCGCCGGCCTCGGTGCGGTCGCGCAGGAGGTGCAGCGCGCCGACGGCGCCGACGACGAGCGCGGTGGTGAGATACGCGGCCAGCACCATGTGCACGAGGCGGTAGGGGAAGGACGGGTTGAAGATCGCGGCCCACCAGTCGGTCGGGACGAACTGGCCCGCCTCGTTGACGCCGAAACCGGCGGGGGTCTGCATCCAGGAATTGACCGAGAGGATCCAGAAGGCCGAGCCGAGCGTGCCGATGGCGACCATGAGGGTGGCGACGAAGTGCAGTTTGGGGCCGACCTTGGGCCGACCGAAGAGCATGACGCCGAGAAAGCCCGCCTCGAGGAAGAAGGCGCTGAGAACCTCGTAGCCCATGAGCGGGCCGACGACGGGACCGGCGCGGTCGGAGAAGACCGACCAGTTGGTGCCGAACTGGTAGGACATCACGATGCCCGAGACGACGCCCATGCCGAACGCGACGGCGAAGATCACCTTCCAGTAGTTGAAAAGCCGCAGATAGAGATCGTCGCGGGTCCAGAGATGCAGGCCGTTGAGCACGGCCAGATAACTCGCCAAGCCGATGGAGAAGGCCGGGAAGATGATGTGGAAGGACACCGTAAACGCGAACTGGAACCTCGCGAGGTCCAAAGCCTCGAATCCGAACATCGTCGATCTCCCGGAGCGGTTTCGTCTTCAGTCACATTAGAAATTATCTATATGACGCATCGTCGGCTGACGGCAAGGGATGCTTTGTCGCACCGCAGCATTTCCGGCTGCGGGATCAGCGCCGCCGGCGTCTGACGGTGGGAACCGTGCTGCGCCGTTCGGTGACGGGCGGGGCGGCCGGATGCGGCGGATGTCCGTGAGTGCGGCTCCAGAAGGCGGGGCCGCCGGCCTTGAGCCAGAGCGGCAGGGTCAGCGCCACACCCGCGACGAAGCCGCCGACATGGGCGAGATGGGCCACGCCGCCGCCGTCGATGCCGTAGGTGGCGTAGCTGTTGAAGGCCTGGAGCCCGAACCAGAAGCCGAGCATGACCCAGGCGGGCAGGGTGAACATGCGGATGATGATCACGAGGATCACGATCACGTCGACGCGCGCCTTGGGGAACAGGAGCAGGTAGCCGCCCATGACGCCCGCGATGGCGCCCGAAGCGCCCACCATCGGCACGGGCGAGCCCGGATCGGGCAGAACCTGCGCGAGGGCCGCGACGATCCCGCAGGCGAGATAGAACAGCAGGAACCCGACATGGCCGAACGTGTCCTCCATGTTGTCCCCGAAAATGTAGAGGAACAGCATGTTGCCGGCGATGTGCATGAGGCCGCCATGCAGGAACATCGAGGTGATCAGCGTATAGTATTCCCGGCCCTGGCTGAGATCCGCAGGCGTCACGGCCCATGTGCCGAAGAACCCCGCCAGCCGCACCTCGTCGCCGAGAAGCGCCGCGTAGCTGATGAAGACGACGATGTTGATCGCGATCAGCGCCCAGGTGACGTAGGGCGTGCGCCGGGACGGATTGTGGTCGCGGATGGGGAACATGGACGCCTCCGGGTTGCGGAGGAAAGGTATCCCGTCTTCAGCCGATTGTCATGGTGTCAGGCCGCGTTCTGACCCGCGAAGCGCGCTTCGAGTTCGACGCGGCGCGCGTCGTCGATCTTGGCGAAGAGGACCTCCGGCACGTCGAAGGCGTGACCTGCGGGCAGCGCGGAAAGTGCCGCGCCGACATCCGAGGGCCAGTCGGCGCCGTCGAGACGGAGCGCCGCGAGCATCGCGTCGGAGGCGTCGGGCAGGAACGGGCGGCTCAGGACCGCGTAGAGGCGGATGAGGTTGAGGGCGAGGCGCGTGACGGCGGCGGCGCGGTCGGGATCGGTTTTGAACGCGGTCCAGGGCGCGGCGGCCTGGAGGTATTCGTTGCCGGCGGCCCAGATCGCGCGCAGTTCCTGCGCGGCCTTGCGCAGTTCGATGGCCTCCATGTGCGCCTCGTAGGCGGCGAGGCGGCGCGTGAGTTCTTCGGTCAGCGCGGCCTCCTCGGGGCCGTATTCGCCGCCCTCCGGCACGGTCTCGCCGAATTTCGAGCGGGCGAATTTGGTCACGCGGCTGACGAAATTGCCGAGCACGTCGGCGAGGTCCTTGTTCACGCCGGCCTGGAAATTCTCCCAGGTGAAATTGCTGTCGGAGCCTTCGGGGACGTTGGCCATCAGCCACCAGCGCCAGTAATCGGGCGGCAGGATGTCGAGCGCCTGATCCATGAAGACGCCGCGGCCCTCGGAGGTCGAGAACTTGCCGCCGTCATAATTGAGGTAGTTGAACGACTTGATGTAATCGACGAGCTTCCACGGCTCGCCCGAGCCCAGCAGCGTCGCGGGGAAGCTCAGCGTGTGGAACGGCACGTTGTCCTTGCCCATGAACTGGAGGTAGCGCACGTCGTCCGCGCCCTCGTCGGTGCGCCACCAGCGGCGCCAGGCCGCCTCATCGAGACCCTGCGCGTCGGCCCATTCGGCGGAGGCGGCGATGTATTCGATCGGCGCGTCGAACCAGACGTAGAAGACCTTGCCCTCCATGCCCGGCCAGTCGGCGTCGCCGCGTTTCACCGGGATGCCCCAGTCGAGATCGCGGGTGATGCCGCGGTCCTGCAGGCCCTCGCCGTCGTCGAGCCATTTGCGGGCGATGGAGGTGGTCAGGATCGGCCAGTCGGTCTTGGTGTCGATCCAGGCGCGGATCTCGTCGCGCATCGCGCTCTGGCGCAGGTAGAGGTGCTTGGTCTCGCGGACCTCCAGATCGGTCGAGCCCGAGATCGCCGAGCGCGGGTTCACCAGATCGGTCGGGTCGAGCTGCTTGGTGCAGTTCTCGCACTGGTCGCCGCGCGCGCGCTCGTAGCCGCAATTGGGGCAGGTGCCTTCGATGTAGCGGTCGGGCAGAAAGCGGCCGTCGGCCTTGGAATAGACCTGCTTCTCCGACACCTCCTCGATCAGGCCCGCCTCGGCCAGCCGTCCCGCCAGATGCTGCGTGAGCGCATGGTTGCGCCGCGACGACGAGCGTCCGAAATGGTCGAAGCTGAGCCGGAACCCGTCGGCGATGTCCTTCTGGACCTTCCACATCCGCGCGCAGTATTCCGCCACGGGCTCGCCGGCCTTGGCGGCGGCGAGTTCGGCCGGCGTTCCATGCTCGTCGGTGGCGCAGATGAACAGCACCTCGTGACCGCGGGCGCGCGCGTAGCGGGCGTAGACGTCGGCCGGAAGCTGCGATCCCACCAGATTGCCCAGATGCTTGATGCCGTTGATGTAGGGCAGGGCGGAGGTGATCAGGATGCGTGACATGGGGGCCATCTTGCTTTGAAACGCGACCGGGTTACGCCAAAACCATCGGCCATGCCAGCGCCGATGCCGGTCTTACGGCCGGACCGACGCGCCCCGCCGCTTCGGCAGGCCGGCGAAACGGCTCAGTCCGAGCCAAGCCTGCATCCGGTCCCGCATCGGGGCGGGGCCGTCGAGATGCAGCCGGTCCGCCTCGATCTCGCGGGACACCGTGGAGAGTCCCATCCATATCGAAACCATGACGCGCAGATCGGAAGTGACGTAGAGATCGACCTCGAAGCCGGGTTCGGAGGCGCAGAGATCGACGCCGCCGTCGGGCTCGACGATCAGCCACCAGTCCCGCGACGAGGCGGGCTGGTCGGGATATCCGAATTGGACCACCTTCCTTCCGTCGGGCATCGGATCGGGGTCGAGATTGCGGCGCATGTCCCACATCAGGAGCGCGGGATCCGGGTTCGCGAGCGACACGTCGGTCGCCACCCAGCCCTGTCCCCAGGTTCCGATCGCCTCGATCACCGGAGCGAGCGCGAGACCGGCCTCGGTCAGGCGGTATTCGTCGGGACCGGGTCCGGCCGCGTCCGCGACCCTGGCGAGGATGCCGGCGGTCTCGAGCTCCTTCAACCGGCGCGACAGCAGCGTCGGCGACATGCGCGGAACGCCGCGGCGAAGCTCGTTGAAGCGGGTCGAGCCGGCGACGAATTCGCGCAGCAGCACCAGCGTCCAGCGCTTCGCGAGGATCTCCGAAGCCATCGCGACCGGGCAGAACTGACCGTAACCGCCTGACATGCGTCTCCTTTCGCCAACCGCGCTTTGGTCCAGAAAGTGTACTGGACGCGTCCCGCGCCCCGGCCCTAGCCTCATGAAGCGCACCGGTGGCCGATCAGGCGCCGTTTTCCGCGCCATTGAAAGGAAAAACGATGTCGGAGACACTTTACGAACGTCTGGGCGGGGCTGATGCGATCGCCGCGATTTCAGCGGCGCTCATCGACAATCACCTGGCGAACCCGCTCATTTCAGCCCGGTTCTCCGGCAGCGACGTGCCGGTTCTGAAGCGGACGGCCTGCGATTTCTTCACGACCGGTTCGGGCGGTCCCGCGACCTATTCCGGCAAGGACATGCTGAGCGCGCATCGTCACATGAACATATCTGACGCCGAGTTCATGGCGGCGGTGGACGACCTGATGAAGGCTCTGGACGGCTCGGGCGTCGGCGAACGCGAGAAGGCGGAAGCCCTTTACATCTTCTACACCCTCAGACCGGAGGTCGTCGGGGTCTGAAACGCGCCGCGTCGCGCGACAGGCGGCGCGCGACGCGACCTCGCCGGCAAGAACATGACTTGGCGCGATGACGGATCAGGGACCGCGGCGGCTCACCTTCCGTCTCCGTCTCCTCCGAGGCTCCGTGCATGGTCCATCAGCCAGTCGGACCAGTTGACCTTAATGCCATTGCATCCGATCTCCGCCGCGGCGCAACGCCGGATCGCGCGCGGGCCGTCGGCGGGCAGCGCGGGGCAGGCGACGCGGATCACCGGCGCGAGACGCATGGCCTCCTGAAGCGGGGCGTCGTCGTCGACGGCGGCGATGAAGACGCGGTCGGGCAGTCCGCGCTCCGCGACCGCGGCGATGGTCGCGGGAACGAGGCCGGGCGTCGGATTCTTGATCTCGACGTGATACGTCAGCGCGGTTCCGAAGGCGTCGAGCCGTTCTTCCGGAGTGATCGGATTCTCGCCCGAATAGTCCCGGTCCCGGGACAGGCGTTCGTCGGTCAACGACCCCGCGTCGAGGCGTTTGAGTTCGTCGAGCGTGAAGTCCTCCGGGCGGCCGGAGCCGTCGGTGGTGCGGTCGATCGTGTCGTCGTGCAGAAGAAGCAGGCGTCCGTCCTTGGCGAAACAGACGTCCGTCTCGACCTCCACGCAGCCCATGGCGACGACGCGTTCGAACGCGGCCATGGTGTTTTCAGGCGCGTGGCCGCTCGCGGCCCGGTGCGCGATGATCCGGAAGGGGTCGGCGAGGCGGCTCAAACCGGGCTGCGGCGGCGAGGCGCCGCAGCGTCGGCATCCTCGCCGCCGGCCTCATTCGACGCTGACCCTGCCGGGCACCGCCTCGTAGGGGCCGTGCGCCGGAATTTCGGTCCGGGCGAGCGTGCCCGGCAAGATCTCGAAGCGCGGGTCGAAATCGACCATGGTGGCCGCGAGCTGCGCGAGCAGGGTGACGTCGCCCTCCACCGTCGCCGTGCCATCGGCGAGCTGCGCCTCCAGCGTCCTGGCGCCGATCATGGTCTGCTCGAGGTCGGCGCGGTTGATGGTCAGGGTCAGGTCGGGGTTCTCGGCCTGGAAACCCTGAATGTTGGTCAGGGTCGCGTTCTCAAGCTCGACGATGAACTCTTCGCCGTTATCGGGCGTGACGAGGTTCATGGTGAACCGCAGCCCTTCGGCTTTGCGGCTGTCCATTCGGATTCCGAGGAAATCGAGGAAGAGCGCCGTCGACATCGCCCGGATCACGTCAGGGCTGGAGCTGTCGGCGATCTCGCCCTGCGGAATGCCGGTCCGGAGCTCGTAGGCGCCGGAGAGGAAGCTGTTCCGGAGCCCCGGATTCTCCTGCTGGTAACCGAGCTGTTCGAAGATGTCGGCGAGAAGATCCTTGGCGTCGGCGTTGTCAGGCTCGGCCTGGACCAGTTTGTTGACGATCTCGACCGCGAGCTTGTAGTCGCCCGCGTCGTGAAGCTCCTGACCGCGCGCGAGGATCCGTTCCGACCCGCCCATCATCTCGACGTAAAGCGGCGCGGAATCCTCCGGCGAGAGCGGGATCAGCGTCGCCGGGTTGCAGTCCCAGAAGCCGAGGAACCGCTGGATTACGCCGCGGGCGTTGTGTTCGGGCGAGCCGTGATAACCGCGGCAGTACCACTTCTCCTGAAGCGAGGCGGGCATCTCGTAGACGTTATGGATCTGGTTGATGGTCACGCCCTGATTGGCGTAGTGCAGAACCTGGTTGTTCATGTTGGCGTAGAGGTCGCGCTGGGCGCGCAGCACCTCCTGGATGCGGTCGTTGCCCCAGCGCGGCCAGTGATGCGACTGGAACATCACCTCGGCCTCGGTGCCGAAGCGGTAGAGCGCGTCGGCGATGTATTTTGACCAGTTGAGCGCGTCGCGGACCTGGGCGCCGCGGAGCGTGTAGATGTTGTGGAGCGTCGCGGTGACGTTCTCCGCCATCCAGAGCGCCTTCATGTCGGGGATGTACGTGTTCATCTCCCGCGGCGCCTCGGTGTTGGGCGTGTAGTGGAAGATCATGCTCACGCCGTCGACCTCGAACTCCTCGATCGGCTCGGAGACGAGGCGCGTGGGCGAGACCAGCCCGGTGGCGCCGGCCGGAACCCGGTGGCCGAGGCCCTGGGTCACGAAGCCGTGCGGGCCGGCGGGCAGCAGCAGTCCGTACTGGTAGAACAGCCGCCGGTTCATCGCGTTGCCGGCGAAGACGTTTTCGGAGACGGTGAAGCGCATGAAATCGACCGGGGCGATGACCTCGACTCCGCGCTCGGCGACCTCCTCGGGCGTGATGATGCCGAGCGCCCCGCCCCAGTGATCGCCGTGGGTGTGCGAATAGATCACGGCCGAGACCGGCAGGCCTTCGCCGACATGTTCCTGGAAGAGGTTCCACGCCGCGCGGGCGGTCTCCGTGGTGGTGAGCGGGTCGATGACGATCCATCCTGTCGCGCCGCGCACGAAGGTGATGTCCGAGAGATCGAGGCCGCGCACCTGGTAGATGCCCGGGATCACCTCGTAGAGCCCGTAATTGTTGTTGAGCCGCGCGATCCGGGTCATCGAGGGATGGATCGAGTCGAAATCGCCCTCCTGGTCGAGGAAAAGGAAGCTCTCCATGTCGAAGGCGACATGGCCGGCGTCGGCCATGATCTGAAGGTCCGGCATGCGCGCGATCAGTCCGCGGGCCTGCTCGTCGAGGTCGCGGGTGTCGTCGAACGGCAGGTCGGCCTTCGCGGCCTCGAGAACGGCCATGGTGTGGACGGATGGCGCCTTGCCCTTGGGATGGAAATGGCCGGCGAGCGGCGCTTCCTGGGCGCGAGCGGCACCGCTCTCCAGAAGCGCCTGTCCTGCGAGTGAGAAGGCGGCGCCTGCTGCGGGCAGCGTGCCGATGAACTGTCGTCTGGTGGTCATAGGTTTCCCCTTTTCCGCAACATCGTGCCTTGGCGGAACCTTAGAATTGGCGCCGCGCCGGGACAAAGGGAAAAGGAGCGATCGCCTGCCGTTTCTCGAATACGTGAAGGGTCAGGTCAAAAAAAGGGGCGCGGTTTCCCGCGCCCCGATCGTTGGTGAAGGCCCCTGAGGATCAGTCGGCGTTGGAGGCCGCCGTCTCGGGCATCTCGATGTCGGCGTCCGGCATGTCCTCGATCGCCAGAGCGGCCGCGGCTTCGGCCTCGGCGCGCCGGTCGGCGATGATCTTGGCGTCGCGGTCGGTGGCCACGCGCTTGATCTCGTGCGTGGCGCCGCCGGTGCCCGCCGGGATCAGACGGCCGACGATCACGTTCTCCTTGAGGCCGACGAGCTTGTCGCGCTTGCCCTGCGTCGCCGCCTCGGTCAGCACGCGCGTGGTCTCCTGGAACGACGCCGCCGAGATGAAGCTCCGGGTCTGGAGCGACGCCTTGGTGATGCCGAGCAGGATCGGCGCGCCCTTGGCGGGCTCGCGGCCCGCCGCGACGGCCTTCTCGTTCTCCTCGTCGAACTCGATCTTGTCGACCTGTTCGCCCTTGAGAAGCGTCGTGCCGCCGGAATGGGAGATCTCCCATTTCTGCAGCATCTGCCGGACGATGACCTCGATGTGCTTGTCGTTGATCTTCACGCCCTGGAGCCGGTAGACCTCCTGCACCTCGTCGATCAGATAATCGGCAAGCGCCTCGATGCCCAGGATGGCGAGGATGTCATGGGGGGCGGGATTGCCGTCCATGATGTACTCGCCCTTCTGGATGAAGTCGCCTTCCTGCACCGGGATGTGCTTGCCCTTGGGCACCATGTACTCGTGCGGCTCGGCGTCCTCCTCGACCGGCTGGATCGAGATCCGGCGCTTGTTCTTGAAGTCCTTGCCGAAATGCACGTGGCCCGAGATCTCCGCGATGATCGCGTGATCCTTGGGACGCCGCGCCTCGAACAGTTCCGCCACCCGCGGCAGACCGCCGGTGATGTCCTTGGTCTTGGCGCCTTCGCGCGGAATACGCGCGAGCACGTCGCCCGGCGCGACTTCCTGGCCGTCCTCGACCGAGAGGATGGCGTCGACCGACATGGCGTGGGTCTCGGGGTTGCCGTTGTCGAGCCGCACCGGTTCGCCCGTGACCGGGTCCATGACGATGATCTCGGGCTTGAGCTCGTTGCCCCTGGGGGCCGCGCGCCAGTCCGAGACGATCTTCTGGCTGATGCCTGTCGCGTCGTCGGTGTCCTCGCGGACGGAGAAGCCCGCCACGAGATCGACGAATTTCGCGACGCCCGCCTTCTCGGCGATGATCGGAAGGGTGTAGGGATCCCATTCCGCCAGCTTGTCGCCGCGCGTGATCGCGGAGCCTTCCTTGGCGAGCAGTTTTGAGCCGTAGGCCAGCTTGTGGACCGCCCGCTCGACGTCGTTCTCGTCGATGATGACGATTTCCATGTTGCGCGCCATGACGATCTGATCGCCGTCGGCGTTGCTCAGAAGGTTCGCGTTGCGATAGTGCAGTTTGCCCTCCTGGCTCGCTTCGAGGAACGACTGGCTGCCGCCCTGCGCGATGCCGCCGATGTGGAACGTCCGCATCGTCAGCTGCGTCCCGGGCTCGCCGATCGACTGCGCCGCGATGATGCCCACGGCCTCGCCGGGGTTCACGCGGGTGCCGCGGGCCAGATCGCGCCCGTAGCACTGGGCGCAGATGCCGTCCTCGGCCTCGCAGGTCAGCGGCGAGCGGATCTGGAACTCCAGAACGCCCGCGGCCTCGATCATGTCGGCGGCCCGCTCGTCGATCAGGTCGCCGCGCTTGAAGATCACCTCGTCGGTCTTGGGATCGAGCACGTCCTCGGCCGCGACGCGGCCCAGGATGCGCTCGGACAGCGGCGAGACGATCTCGCCGTCGCTGATCGCCGCGCGCGCCGAGATCGAGCGGTCGGTGCCGCAATCGTCGATCTTGACGATGCAGTCCTGCGCCACGTCGACCAGACGCCGCGTCAGATACCCCGAGTTCGCCGTCTTGAGCGCGGTGTCGGCCAGACCCTTGCGGGCGCCGTGGGTCGAGTTGAAGTACTCGAGCACGGTCAGGCCTTCCTTGAAGTTCGACACGATCGGCGTCTCGATGATCTCGCCCGAGGGCTTGGCCATCAGGCCGCGCATGCCGCCGAGCTGCTTCATCTGAGCGGGCGAGCCGCGGGCGCCGGAATGGGCCATCATGTAGACCGAGTTCGGCTCCATCTCGGAGCCGTCCTCGTCACGGCGCGTGGACGAGATCTCGGCCATCATGGCGTCGGCAACGACGTCCGAGCACTTCGACCAGGCGTCGACGACCTTGTTGTACTTCTCGCCCTGGGTGATCAGGCCGTCCATGTACTGCTGCTCGAACTCCTTCACCTGGTTCCGCGTCCCGTTGACGAGGTCCCATTTGGTGTCGGGGATGACCATGTCGTCCTTGCCGAACGAGATGCCGGCCTTGAACGCCTCGGTGAAGCCCAAGGTCATGATCTGGTCGCAGAAGATGACCGATTCCTTCTGGCCGCAATGGCGGTAGACGGTGTCGATGACCTCGCCGACCTCCTTCTTGCGCAGCAGACGGTTCACGATGTCATAGGGCGTTCGGAAGTTCGCGGGCAGCAGCGCGCCGAGGCGCAGGCGGCCCGGCGTGGTCTCGAAGCGCTTGAGAACCGGCAGGCCGTCCTCGTCGATCTGCTCGATGCGGGCGGTGATCTTCGAGTGCAGGTTCACGAGCCCCTCCTGGAGCGCGTGGTCGACCTCCTCGATCGAGGCGAAGACCATGCCCTCGCCCGGCTGACCGTCGCGCGCGATGGTCAGGTAGTAGAGGCCGAGGATCATGTCCTGCGAGGGCACGATGATCGGCTTGCCGTTGGCGGGCGAAAGCACGTTGTTCGTCGACATCATCAGGACGCGCGCTTCCAGCTGGGCCTCGAGGCTCAGCGGGACGTGAACGGCCATCTGGTCGCCGTCGAAATCGGCGTTGAACGCGGCGCAGACCAGCGGGTGCAGCTGGATCGCCTTGCCCTCGATCAGCACCGGCTCGAAGGCCTGGATGCCGAGACGGTGGAGCGTCGGCGCGCGGTTCAGCAGCACCGGGTGCTCGCGGATCACCTCGTCGAGGATGTCCCAGACTTCCGGGCGCTCCTTCTCGACCAGCTTCTTCGCCTGCTTGACGGTGCTGGACAGGCCCTTGGCGTCAAGCCGCGCGTAGATGAACGGCTTGAAGAGCTCGAGCGCCATCTTCTTGGGCAGGCCGCACTGGTGCAGCTTCAGCTCCGGTCCGGTCACGATCACCGAGCGGCCGGAGAAGTCGACGCGCTTGCCGAGCAGGTTCTGGCGGAACCGGCCCTGCTTGCCCTTGAGCATGTCCGACAGCGACTTCAGCGGACGCTTGTTGGTGCCGGTGATGACCCGGCCGCGACGGCCGTTGTCAAACAGCGCGTCGACGGATTCCTGCAGCATCCGCTTCTCGTTGCGGATGATGATGTCGGGCGCGCGCAGCTCGATCAGCCGCTTGAGGCGGTTGTTGCGGTTGATGACGCGGCGGTAGAGGTCGTTGAGATCGGACGTGGCGAAGCGGCCGCCGTCGAGCGGCACCAGCGGGCGCAGCTCGGGCGGGATGACCGGAACGACGGTCAGGATCATCCATTCCGGACGGTTGCCCGAATTCGCGGAAGCTCTCGACGAGCTTGAGCCGTTTGATGATCTTCTTGGGCTTCAGTTCGCCGGTCGCCTCGGCCAGTTCGGCGCGCAGCTGTTCGGCCTCGGCGTCGAGGTCGATGGCGGCGAGCATCTCGCGGATGGCCTCGGCGCCGATGCCGGCGCGGAAGGCGTCCTCGCCGTGCAGATCCTGGGCGTCGAGGAACTCCTCCTCGCCCAGAAGTTGACCGGCCGTGAGGTCGGTCAGGCCGGGCTCGATCACCACGTACTGCTCGAAATAGAGGATGCGCTCGAGATCGCGCAGCGTCATGTCGAGCATCAGGCCGATGCGGCTGGGCAGCGACTTGAGGAACCAGATATGCGCGACGGGCGAGGCGAGCTCGATGTGGCCCATGCGCTCGCGCCGGACCTTCTGGAGCGTGACTTCCACGCCGCACTTCTCGCAGACGACGCCGCGGTACTTCATCCGCTTGTACTTGCCGCACAGGCATTCGTAGTCCTTGATCGGACCGAAGATGCGCGCGCAGAACAGGCCGTCACGCTCGGGCTTGAACGTGCGGTAGTTGATCGTTTCCGGCTTTTTGATCTCGCCGAAGGACCAGCTCAGGATGCGCTCGGGCGACGCCAGCGAGATCTTGATCTCGTCGAACGTGCGCAGCGGAGCGACCGGGGCGAACGGGTTGGTGATTTCCTGGTTCATATCTCAATCCTCAAAAGCGAGAAGGGGGAGGCGAGGGCGCGGATGCGCGCCCTCACTCCGCTTCCGAGTCCAGAAGCTCGATGTTGAGACCGAGCGAGCGGATCTCCTTGACGAGCACGTTGAACGATTCCGGGACTCCCGCCTCGAAATTGTCCTCGCCCTTCACGATGCTCTCGTAGACCTTCGTGCGGCCCGCGACATCGTCGGATTTGACCGTCAGCATCTCCTGCAAGGTATAGGCCGCGCCGTAGGCTTCAAGGGCCCAGACTTCCATCTCACCGAAGCGTTGACCGCCGAACTGCGCCTTTCCGCCCAGCGGCTGCTGGGTGACGAGGCTGTACGGACCGGTCGAGCGCGCGTGGATCTTGTCGTCCACGAGATGGTGCAGCTTGAGCAGGTACTTCACGCCGACCGTGACCGGACGGGTGAACTGCTCGCCCGTGCGCCCGTCATAGACGACGGACTGGCCCGAGGTGTCGAACCCGGCCCGTTCCAGCGCGTCGTTGACGTCCGCCTCCTTGGCGCCGTCGAAGACCGGCGTCGCGATCGGAACGCCGTGCGTGACGTTGCCGGCGGCTTCGAGGAACGCGTCCTCGTCCATCTCGGAGAGCACCTCGTTGTAGAGGTTCTCGCCGTAGGCCACCTTCATCGCCTCGCGCGTGGGCGTCATGTCGCCGGTGCGGCGATACTCCTGAAGGCCTTGGTCGATCGCCCGGCCCAGACCGCGCGCGGCCCAGCCCATGTGGGTCTCAAGGATCTGGCCGACGTTCATGCGGCTGGGCACGCCCAGCGGGTTGAGCACGAAATCGACCGGCGTTCCGTCCGCGAGGAACGGCATGTCAGCCTCGGGAACGACCTTGGAGATGACGCCCTTGTTGCCATGACGGCCGGCCATCTTGTCGCCCGGTTGAAGCTTGCGCTTCACCGCGATGAAGACCTTGACCATCTTCATCACGCCTGGCGGCAGGTCGTCGCCCCGGCGCACCTTCTCGACCTTGTCCTCGAAGCGGCGCTCGAGCACCTTCTTCTGGAGGTCGTACTGGCCGTGGAGCGCCTCCATTCCGGCGGCCTCCGCGTCGTCGCCGAGGGCGAGTTGCCACCACTGGCCGCGGCTGAGCGTGCCCAGCAGATCTTCGGTGATCTCGGAACCCGCCTTGACGCCCTTCGGACCCTTCACGGCCTTCTTGCCGATCAGGACGTCCTTGAGACGCGCGTAGATGTTGCGATCGAGGATCGCCATCTCGTCGTCGCGGTCGCGGCTGAGGCGCTCGACCTCCTCGCGCTCGATCTGGAGCGCGCGTTCGTCCTTGTCGACGCCGTGCCGGTTGAACACCCGCACCTCGACGACCGTGCCGTAATCGCCCGGCGGCAGGCGCAGGGACGTGTCGCGCACGTCCGACGCCTTCTCGCCGAAGATGGCGCGCAGCAGCTTCTCCTCCGGCGTCATCGGGCTTTCACCCTTGGGGGTGATCTTGCCCACCAGGATGTCGGCCGGTCCGACCTCGGCGCCGATATAGACGATGCCCGCCTCGTCGAGGTTGCGCAGAGCCTCCTCGCCGACGTTGGGGATGTCGCGGGTGATCTCCTCGGGACCGAGCTTTGTGTCGCGGGCCGCGACCTCGAACTCCTCGATGTGGATCGAGGTGAAGACGTCGTCCTTCACGATCCGCTCGGAGATGAGGATGGAATCCTCGTAGTTGTAGCCGTTCCACGGCATGAACGCGACGAGCACGTTCTTGCCGAGCGCCAGCTCTCCCAGATCGGTCGAGGGACCGTCGGCGATGAACTCGCCCTTGGACACCGTGTCGCCCACCTTCACCAGCGGACGCTGGTTGATGCAGGTGTTCTGGTTCGAGCGCTGGAACTTGCGCAGGCGGTAGATGTCGACGCCGGGATCGCCCGGATCGAGATCGCCGGTCGCGCGGACCACGATGCGCATCGCGTCGACCTGGTCGACGATCCCGGTGCGCTTGGCGGTGATCGCCGCGCCGGAATCGCGGGCCACGATCTCCTCGATGCCGGTGCCCACGAAGGGCGACTCGGCGCGCAGGAGCGGCACGGCCTGACGCTGCATGTTCGAGCCCATCAACGCGCGGTTCGCGTCATCGTTCTCGAGGAACGGGATCAGCGAGGCCGCGACCGAGACGAGCTGTTTCGGCGACACGTCGATCATGTCGACGTTCGCCGGCGGGTTGAGCATGAAATCGCCGGCGCGCCGCGTCGAAACCAGATCGTTGATGAACCGGCCGTCCGCGTCGAGATTGGCGTTCGCCTGCGCGATCGTGTGGCGCATCTCCTCGGTCGCGGACATGTACTGGACCTCGTCGGTCACCTGGCTGTCCACCACGCGGCGATACGGGGTCTCGATGAAGCCGTACTTGTTGACCCGCGCGAAGGAGGCGAGCGAGTTGATCAGGCCGATGTTCGGGCCTTCCGGCGTCTCGATCGGGCACATGCGGCCGTAATGGGTCGGGTGCACGTCGCGCACCTCGAAACCGGCGCGCTCGCGCGTGAGACCACCCGGTCCGAGCGCCGACAGGCGGCGCTTGTGGGTGACTTCCGAGAGCGGGTTGGTCTGGTCCATGAATTGGCTGAGCTGCGACGAGCCGAAGAACTCGCGCACCGCCGCCGCCGCCGGTTTGGCGTTGATCAGATCCTGCGGCATGACCGTGTCGATCTCGACGGAAGACATGCGCTCGCGGATCGCGCGCTCCATGCGGAGCAGGCCGACGCGGTACTGGTTCTCCATCAGCTCGCCGACCGAGCGCACGCGCCGGTTGCCGAGATGGTCGATGTCGTCGATCTCGCCGCGGCCGTCGCGCAGGTCCACCAGCGCCTTGATGACGGCGATGATGTCCTCGTTTCGCAGGGTGCGCTGGGTGTCCTCGGCGTCGAGGTCGAGACGCATGTTCATCTTCACGCGGCCGACGGCGCTCAGGTCATAGCGCTCGGAATCGAAGAACAGCGTGTCGAAGAGCGCGCTGGCGGCGTCGACCGTCGGCGGCTCGCCGGGGCGCATGACGCGGTAGATGTCCATGAGCGCCTGATCGCGGTTCATGTTCTTGTCGACCGCCATCGTGTTGCGGATGTAGGCGCCGACGTTGATGTTGTCGATGTCGAGCGTCGGGATGTCCGTCACGCCGTTGTCGAGCAGGGTCTTCAGCGTGCCGCCGGTGATGTCGCCGGTCTTGGCGTCGATCTCCCAGGTCAGCTCGTCGCCGGCCTCGACCCATATCTCGCCGGTCTGCTCGTTTATGATGTCCTTGGCCGAGAAGCGTCCGATGATCGCCTCGAAGGGCATCAGGACCTCGGTGACGGACCCGGCCTCGACCCAGTCCTTGACCATGCGTGGCGTGACCTTGACGCCCGCCTCGGCGATGACCTCGCCGGTCTTGGCGTCGATGATGTCATGCGTCGGCTTGGTGCCGCGGATGCGCTCGGGGAAGAATTTCGTCGCCCATTGCTTGTCGGTGCGGCGATACTCCACGGTGTCGTAGTAGGCGCTCGTGATGCCTTCCTGGTCGAGACCAAGCGCATAGAGCAGCGTCGTCACCGGCAGCTTGCGGCGGCGGTCGATGCGGGCGAACACGATGTCCTTGGCGTCGAATTCGAAATCGAGCCACGAGCCGCGATAGGGGATGATGCGGCTGGTGAAGAGCAGCTTGCCCGACGAATGGGTCTTGCCCTTGTCATGGTCGAAGAAAACGCCAGGCGAGCGGTGCATCTGCGAGACGATGACCCGCTCGGTGCCGTTCACGACGAACGTGCCGTTGGGCGTCATCAGGGGCATGTCGCCCATGAAAACGTCCTGCTCCTTGATGTCCTTGACCGACCGCGCGCCGGTCTCCTCGTCGACCTCGAACACGATCAGGCGCAGCGTCACCTTCAGCGGCGCCGCGTACGTCATGTCGCGCTGCATGCACTCCTCGACGTCGTATTTCGGGGCTTCGAGCTCGTATTTCACGAATTCGAGCGTCGCGGTCTCGTTGAAGTCCTTGATCGGGAACACCGACTGGAAGACGCCCTTGATGCCTTCGCCGTCCATCGGCACGTCCTGGTCCCCCGAATTGAGGAACAGGTCGTAGCTCGACTTCTGGACCTCGATCAGGTTCGGCATTTCCGCGACTTCGCGGATCTTGCCGTAAAACCTGCGGATGCGCTTGTGACCGGAATGCGTCTGAGCCATGCTCTACCTACCTTAGTTTGCACGCGGGCCATCCGGCGGGGAACGGACGGCTCGGCTTTGCCCGGCGTTCCGGTCCAATACTCGTGCGACTTCCCACGTCACACGCCCGGACCGGATGCGCCTGTCGCGAAGCCCCATGGCGGGGCGCCCCGAGAGACACATCAAGCTGGACCCGCGATGCCGCGGATCCAGCTTATTTTCTCAGCGCGCGGCCCGAAGGCCGCGACGGATCACTTCAGCTCGACTTCGGCGCCGGCTTCGGTGAGCTTCTTCTGGATCTCTTCGGCTTCCGCCTTGGAGACGCCTTCCTTCACGGCCTTGCCGCCGGCCTCGACGAGGTCCTTGGCTTCTTTCAGGCCGAGACCGGTGATCGCGCGGACCTCTTTGATGACGTTGATCTTCTGGGCGCCTGCCGCCTTGAGGATCACGTCGAACTCGGTCTGCTCCTCGGCGGCCTCGGCCGGACCCGCGGCCGGGCCGGCCATCATGACGGCGCCGCCGGCGGCCGGCTCGATGCCGTACTCGTCCTTGAGGATGTTCTTCAGCTCGGACGCCTCGAGAAGGGTCAGGCCCACGATCTCTTCGGCAAGTTTCTTAAGGTCAGCCATTTGTTCCGTTTCCAATCAGGTTGTCAGGTGTTGTCCGGGTCGTGACGCGTCCGCGCCCTCCGGCCATGGGTGTGTCGAGATTACGCCGCCTCACGCTCTTCGAGAGTCGTGAGGATGCCCGCGATGTTCGCGGCAGGCGCGCCAATCGCCGAAACCAGGTTGCCAGCCGGAGCCCCGATGCAGCCGACGATCGAAGCGATGAGCTCCTCCCGCGACGGCATTGCGGCAACGGCTTTCACGCCGGCCTCGTCGAGCGGCGTCTCGCCCATCGCACCCCCGAGGACAACAAGCTTCTTGTTGTCCTTGGTGAAGGCCTCGACCGCTTTCGCGGCCGCGACCGGGTCCTCTGAATAGGCGAGCACCGTCATGCCCGTGAGGAACTTGCCGATGCTTTCGCTCGGGGTTCCCTTCAGGGCGATCTTGGCGAGCTTGTTCTTGGCGACACGGACCGATCCGCCGGCGGTCTTCATCCGCAGGCGGAAATCCGTCATCTCGGCAACCGACAGGCCTTCGTAGTGCGCGACCACGACGACGCCAAAGTCCGCGAAGATCTGGCCGAGTTCCCCGACCACAGCTTCTTTTTGGGCTCTATCCACGTGTTGCTCCAAGTCCTTGGCGGTCCGGAAGACCCTCGCCGCCGCTCAGTTTCACCGGTTTCCCGGCGTCTCGGGTCCTTTTACGGGATCCCGCCAAAACCGCCCGGGGTCTCCCCCGCACCATCCTGATCGTTCCCCGTCTCAGGCAGGATTTCCGGCTTTCGCCCACCCGCCGTCTCGGACAGTTCAGGCGGACCTTTCCGCCTGGAACATCCCTCCGGTCGCCCGGAGGGAATCTCTCACTCGGCCACCGCGCTCGCGATGTCGACCGTCACGCCCGGGCCCATCGTGGACGTCAGCGCGATCTTGCGCAGATACGTGCCCTTGGCGCCCGTGGGCTTGGCGCGGTTCACCGCCTGCACGAAAGCCTTCACGTTCTCGACCAGCTGCGCCTCGTCGAACGAGGCCTTGCCGATGCCGCAATGCACGACGCCGGCCTTCTCGGCCTTGAACTGGACCTCGCCGCCCTTCGCCGCTTCCACGGCCGCCTTGATGTCCATCGTCACGGTTCCGACGCGCGGGTTCGGCATCAGGTTGCGCGGTCCGAGGATCTTGCCCAGACGGCCGACGATCGGCATCATGTCCGGCGTCGCGATGCAGCGGTCGAACTCGATCTTGCCCGACTGGATCGTCTCCATCAGGTCCTCTGCGCCGACGATGTCGGCGCCCGCGGCCGTCGCCTCGTCGGCCTTGTCGCCGCGCGCGAAAACCGCCACGCGGACGGTCTTGCCGGTGCCGTTGGGCAGAGCCACCACGCCGCGGACCATCTGGTCGGCGTGACGCGGGTCGACGCCGAGCGTCATGGCGATCTCGAAGGTCTCGTCGAACTTGGCCGTGGCGTTCGCCTTGACGAGGGCCACCGCCTCGGCGACCGGGACGTTGTGCTTGCCGGAAACGGCCTCGCGGGCCTTTGCGGTGCGTTTTGCGATCTTGGTCATGATTACGCCTTCACCTCGATGCCCATCGACCGGGCGGAGCCCGCGACGATCAGCATGGCCGCGTCGATGTCGTTCGCGTTGAGATCCTTCATCTTGATCTCTGCGATCTCGCGGACCTGCTTGAGCGTGACCGAGCCGGCGGTCTCCTTGCCGGGCGTCTTGGACGCGGATTTCAGACCGGCGGCCTTTTTCAGGAGATGCGACGCGGGCGGCGTCTTGATCTCCATCGTGAACGACTTGTCGGTGAAATAGGTGATGATCACGGGAGTCGGCTGACCGACCTCCATCTCCTGCGTCTTGGCGTTGAACGCCTTGCAGAATTCCATGATGTTGATGCCGCGCTGACCCAGCGCCGGCCCGACGGGCGGGGAGGGGTTCGCTTTGCCCGCGGCGACCTGAAGCTTCAGGGTTCCCGCTACTTTCTTGGCCATGAAGGCTTCCTTTTCTCTCCATGCCCGGCGGGACGCGTCCCCTCGGGCCTGCAATGGACGTGGTCCGGCTTCGGCGGCGCGCCGCCCCGGCCTCCCACGCGTCGGATCACGAGGCTTTCGACACCTGCGTGAATTCCAGCTCGACCGGGGTGGCCCGGCCGAAGATCGACACCGAGACCTTCAGGCGGGCGTTGCCCTGGTCGACATCCTCGACCATGCCGCTGAAGCCCTCGAACGGACCGTCGGTGACGTTCACCGTCTCGCCGGTCTCGAAACTGATGATCGAGCGCGGACGCTCGGCGCCCTCCTCGACCTGGTTGAGGATGCGGTTGACCTCCTCGTCGCGCATGGGCACCGGCTTGCCCTGCGGCCCGAGGAACCCCGTCACCCGGTTGATCGAGGTGATCGCGTGATAGGCCTTGTCGCTCATGTCCATGCGCACGAGCACGTAGCCGGGCATGAACCGCTTCTCGGTCTGGACCTTCTTGCCGCGACGGATCTCGATGACCTCCTCGGTCGGCACGAGGACCTGCTCGATCTCGTCCTCGAGATGCTGCTGACCGACGGCCTCGCGGATCGATTCCGCGACCTTCTTCTCGAAATTCGAAAGAACGCTCACCGAATACCAGCGCATCGCCATGTTGTCCGCCACCTTGATATCAGACGCCTTGAAGGCGCCGGCATTGCCTGAGCCCGCGCGGGCACGCGGAAATAAAAACAGCGCGCATCCGAATCGATGCGCGCGTCTGATCGTCTGAGACGCGCCCCATTAACGCCGACCTGGCGGGGGATCAAGTGGAGAAATTAAGGATTGTCTCGAGCGAGAACCGAATCAGCATGTCGATCAGGAAGAAGAACGTCGCGAAGAGCGCCGCCATGATCAGCACCATCACGGTCGTCAGCCCCACCTCGCGGCGCGTCGGCCAGACCACCTTGGCGGTTTCGGCGCGCACCTGCTGGATGAACTGGAGGGGGTTGGTTCGGGCCATGATCGCTTCCATTCCGGGACAGGGGCGCACTTAATCGACGCCTCCCGCCTTTGCAAGCCCGGGCGGGCGGCGCGCGCTTGCCCGCGGACGGGCGCGGACCTAGGCTCGGCCCGCGCGCATCTGGGCGGGGGACGTCATGGCCGAGCCGAACTGGAGTGATTTCCGCGTCCTTCTGGCGCTCGGCGAGGCCGGATCCGTCGCGGGCGCCGCGCGGCTTCTGGACGTCGACGGATCGACGGTCAGCCGGAGGCTCGCGGCGGCCGAGGCCGCGTTCGGCGCGGTGCTGATCGTCCGGGGCGGCGGCGATTTCGCCTTCACCGCGGAGGGCAAAGCCGCGCTCAAGGCCGCACGCGCCATGGAGGCCGCCGTGACCGAGGCGAGGGCCAGCGTCCGCGCGGCCCGCGCCGGGCTGGAGGGCGTGGTGCGGATCGCCTGCGTCCCCACGGCGATGCACTTCCTGCGCGGCTTCGGCGATCTGGTCGCCGAGCGTCATCCGGGGCTCGAGGTCGAGCTGCTCTCGGCGCGCGGCGTCATGGATCTGGCCAGGGGCGACGCCGACATCGCGATCCGGACGGCGCGCCCGACCGATCTCGATCTCGTCGTGGCCCACACTTTCACCTGGGGCAGCGCGCTTTACGCGGCGCCGGGCTATCTCGAACGGAATGGACATCCGGCCACGCCCGCCGACCTGCGCGCCCATAGGCTGGTGCGCTACGGCACCGGCCTCACGCATCTGTGCGCCTTCGGCTGGATCGAGGCGTTCGCGGATCCGGCCGCGCCCGCGCAGCGGGTGGAGAATTCCGACAGCGCGCGGGTGATGATCGAGGCGGGTGCTGGCATCGGCCCGCTGTTCTGCGCGGTGGGCGACACCTGTCCCGGCCTTGTGCGGGTCTTTCCCGATCCCTTCGATCAGATCGACAGCTGGATCGTCTATCACGAATCCGCGCGCGGATCGGCCCGGATGCGGGCTGTGCTCGATCTGCTCGTCGGCTGGCACATCGAGCGCCGCGCGCTCGTAACCGGCATCGCCGCCGCCGACTGACCGGCGGCGGGGCAGGGGGCGCCTCAGCTGTAGAAATGTGTGACGTCCCAGGTCAATTCCTCGGGCGGGGTGGTGAACCCGCCCTCGATGCCCTCCTTGAGCATCGGATAGAACGCTTCGGTAAAGATGTCCCAGTTCTCCTTGCTGTCGTGTACGCCGGTGATCCGCCAGCCGCCGGGCGCCGGGCCGGCCGCGTGGAAGATCTGACCCTTCGGGATGACCCCAAGCCTGCCGTGCGTCGCCATCATCGTGGCCTCGTACTGCTCTTTGGTGCCGCCGGGAAAGAAATGCGTGACGCCGTATGCCATTGTCGGTCTCCTTGATCCGCTTCGCGTGTCCCGCCTTCGGCAGCGCCTCGGGTCGGGTCGCCGTCATGGGATGGCGATGAGGAAAAACTATCCTCGCAGGGGAGTCGCGTCGATGCGCGGGCCTGCAAGTCCGACTTGCGTTTATGCGACGGACCGAGCCGCGCGCGGGAAGCGCGGGCGTTCCGGATGGGAATGTGCGTGGCGTGGTCCGGTTCATGCCCGGAAGGTCCGCATGCTGGCAGGGGCGAAAGGACTCGAACCTTCGACCCTCGGTTTTGGAGACCGATGCTCTACCAACTGAGCTACACCCCTGCGGGCCGGCATGCGTACGCTTCGATTACGTCGGAAGCCGGGCGTATGCAAGAGGGCGCGGCGCATTGCGTGACCGGCCTTCCGGGGTCAGACTGGTCGCCATGTCCCGTGCGCTCGTCAACGCCCATTGCGCCACCCTGCCCGGAGCCGAGGTCTCGGATCCTTGGGGCGGCGGCCACGACGCGTGGAAGGTCGGCGGCAAGATGTTCGCGGTCGTGGGCGTGGCCGATGACGGCGTCTCGGTCAAATGCCCCGACGTCGAGACCGCCGCGCTCCTGATCGAGGTCGGCCGCGCCGTCCGCGCGCCCTATTTCCACCGCAGCTGGGTCCGGGTGCCTTGGGGGCTGGTCCCCGACGACGAGATCCGCGACCGCATGACGGACTCGTACCGGCTCATCCGCTCCGGGCTGACGAAAAAGGCCCAGGCCGCGCTGCCGCCGCTCACTGACGCGCCGGCACTCGACGATCCGACAGCGGCGCAGGCGCATCTGGCGCGTGAGCTTCGCCGCCTTCAGCGCCTTGACGAGCGGACCGCTGAGGAAAAACGTGTCGATGAGCGTCGGCGTCTCCATCCAGAGATCCGGCCCCTCCAGCGCCGTCGCGTCGAGCGCGAGGTCGTCGGTCTTCGTCGGCAAAGGTGGTTGCCACACCTTGTAGCCCTGATGGTGGTTTATCGGGCCGCGGATGTTCAGCGACCGTTCCGGCACGAAGCGCGATTTGCGCACCCCGAAGTTGAGGCAGAAATACGTGTCCGGGATCGGCGTCACGCGATCGCGTTGCACGAAACGCGTCGGATAGAGGCCGTTCTCGCCCATATCAAACTCGCGCATGATCTCCGCGACCGCGCCGGAAATCACCCAGAACGCGTTGGCGGAGAAGAAATCCGGCAGCCTCTCAACTTTACGGTCCGTCTGCTTCCAGTAGAATTCCTTCGGAAACCGATCCGCCGGCAGTGGCTCGCCTTCGGCGTTGCGCCTCATGGCGTCGACGTAGCGTTTCACGTCGGCCTCGATCTCCACGCTGGTCACCGGCTTGCGCAGGCTGGTGTTGAAAATCGCGCCGCACATCCAAGGCGGTGAAGATTTCACGGGCATTCGTCTCCGATCATGGGCTCGCCGAATGCTCGCACGAACGCGTTAACGAAGAATCAGCATTTGAAATGCCATATAAATCAACGACTTCCTATAGGTTCACGCGTGGACCACGCGTCAGCTCACGGTTTGCGCCGCGATATCGCCGCCCGGAACCCGCGCATCAGGCTGCCTCCCAGACCGGACCCGGTCTCGGGCAGGGGGGTCGGACCGGTTCTCTCCAGCACCGAAACGTCGTCCCCCTCCAGCACCAGACAGGTCAGAATTCCGGTGCGGAACCCGCCCGTGTCGATCGCGATGCGGTTGGACCGGTGCTCGGGCTCCGGCACGATCGTGTGGCCGTGCACCACCTTGAAGCCGAAATCGTCGCGCGAGCTCAGAAACGGCTCGCGGATCCAGATCAGGTCGTCGCGGGCCTGGTCGGCCACCGCCACGCCCGGCCGGATGCCGGCATGGACGAACAGATAGCCGCCGATCCGCGCCGTCAGACGGCACCGATGCAGGAACGCGAGGTGCTCCGCCGGAAACGCCGCCGCGAACGCGTCGCGCGTCGCCGCCGGATCGGCCGCCTCCGCGTCCGGCACCCCGTAGGAGGCGAGCGTCTCAGCTCCCCCCATCGCCGAATGCAGCCAGTGATAGGTCCGGTCGTACCATTCGGGCTCTTCGAGATAGGCCTCGATATAGCTGTCATGGTTGCCGAACAGGAACGTCGCCGGCAGCGGCCCGGCCTCGATCTCGATCAGCCGCGAGATCACGCCGCGGCTGTCGGGCCCCCGGTCGCAGTAATCCCCGAGAAACACGATGTGTGGCGACGCGTGCGGCCGCGCCGCCAGATCCGCCCGGATCCGCGCCAGCATTTCGTCGAGCAGATCCAGGCGACCATGGAGATCGCCGATGGCGTAGATCCGCCGACCCTCGGTCAGGTCGGTCATCCGTCGCTCCCGTTAGCCGCGCGACTGTCTGCGCGTCGCGCGGCCGGTTGTCCAGAAGGGTCCGGATCCTTGGTTAAGGAAACTATTGCTGAAGCGTCGAGATGTACTCGATGAGCGCCAGTATGCGGCCCCGCACGAACGCCTCCTGATCCTCCGGCCCGTAGTACTCTCCGAGCATCCGGGGGCTCTGCGCCATGTAGCGGTCGCCCCAAGCCGGCATCTCGGCGGTGCCGTGAACGCCGGAAGCCGCGCTCCCGTCGATGATGCCGTATACGGCGGTTACCGGGAACACTCCGTTATTCGCAGCCTGCAGGCCGCTCAAGTCCGGAACCGTCGACGTGAGAAATCCAGCCATGACGCCGTCGCCGCGACCGTCCGCGCCGTGACACTGCGCACAGCTGCTCATGTATTCGCGCTCGCCGATGCTGATACCCTGAGCTGTCGCCGCGAGCGGAATCGACAGAGCAAGTCCGGCGATCGCATAGATGATCGTCCTCATCATGAGCCTCCCCAATCCATGACATAAACATCGGCTATTCCGATAACTGATTGTATGACCGGAATGCCCGCAGGGCAATACAGGATCTGGCAAGTCCGATCCCGCCTTGTGGAAGGTGGATCGCCGGTGCCATTTGAGCTGCCGATCGCCGCGACCCTCGCCCGATCCGGCGAAGGTCGTCCAGAGCCGCTTCAGGGCTTCTGTATGCTGTCGATATAGGCGATCACGGCGAGGATGCGGCTCTCGACGAATTGCGACCGCTCCTCCGGGCTCAGCCGGAAGCCCAGAAGCTGCAGAGCCTCGACGCTGAACCGGTCGCCCCAGGCGGGCATTTCCTGCGTGCCGTGCGGTCCGGTCGCCGTGCCGCCCGAAACGATGCCGTAGAGCGCCTCGAAGGGAAGCTCGCCGCCGTTGTCGCGCGCGATCACCGTCAGGTCGGGCGGCGCCACGTTGAGGAACCCCGCGATCACCCCGTCGCCCGTGCCGTCGACCCCGTGACACTGGGCGCAGTTGAGCATGAATTCCTGCCGCCCCAGCGCGTCCTGCGCGGCCTGGCCGGACGCGCCTCCCGCGATCACGCCCGACGCGATCAGGCCCCAGATCAGATGTCTCATGTCAGCCTCCCCTTCGACGACACATTCATCGATCATGCTGCGTCGGCCCGACGGACGCAATGAGCCCGGCACAAAAAAACGCGGGCGCCGAAGCGCCCGCGTCCATTCGGACCGAAGTGAAGCCGTCGTTTACTCGATGATCTTGGAGACGACGCCGGCGCCGACGGTGCGTCCGCCTTCACGGATGGCGAAGCGGAGCTTCTCCTCCATGGCGATGGGCGCGATCAGCTCGACGTTGAACTTCAGGTTGTCGCCGGGCATGACCATCTCGGTGCCCTCGGGCAGGGCGACGGTGCCGGTGACGTCCGTGGTCCGGAAGTAGAACTGCGGGCGGTAGTTGGCGAAGAACGGCGTGTGGCGGCCGCCCTCCTCCTTGGTGAGGATGTAGGCCTCGGCCTCGAACTTGGTGTGCGGCTTGACCGAGCCGGGCTTGCACAGCACCTGGCCGCGCTCGACGCCGTCCCGCTCCACGCCGCGCAAGAGCACGCCGACGTTGTCGCCGGCCTCGCCGCGGTCGAGCAGCTTGCGGAACATCTCGACGCCGGTGCAGGTCGTCTTCTTGTTCGGGCGGATGCCGACGATCTCGATCTCGTCGCCGACGTTGAGCACGCCGCGCTCGATCCGGCCCGTGGCCACCGTGCCGCGGCCCGAGATCGAGAACACGTCCTCGACCGGCATCAGGAACGGCAGGTCGACCGGGCGGTCGGGGGTCGGGATCCACTCGTCGACGGCGGCCATCAGCGCGCGGATCGAATCCTCGCCGATCTCCTTGTCGCGGTCCTCGAGGGCGGCCAGCGCCGAGCCCTTGACGATCGGGATGTCGTCGCCGGGGAAGTCGTATTTGGAGAGGAGCTCGCGCACCTCCATCTCGACCAGTTCCAGCAGCTCCTCGTCATCGACCTGGTCGACCTTGTTGAGATAGACCACCATCGAGGGCACGCCGACCTGCTTGGCCAGCAGGATGTGCTCGCGGGTCTGGGGCATCGGGCCGTCGGCGGCGTTCACCACCAGGATCGCGCCGTCCATCTGGGCGGCGCCGGTGATCATGTTCTTGACGTAGTCGGCGTGGCCCGGGCAGTCGACATGGGCGTAATGCCGCGCCGGCGTCTCGTATTCCACGTGCGCGGTCGAGATCGTGATCCCGCGCGCCTTCTCCTCGGGAGCCGCGTCGATCTGGTCGTAGGCCTTGAAATCGCCGAAATACTTCGTGATCGCCGCCGTCAGCGTCGTCTTGCCGTGATCCACGTGACCGATCGTCCCGATGTTCACATGCGGCTTGTTCCGCTCGAATTTCGCCTTCGCCATGTCAGTATTCCCGATCCTGAAAGGGGCCCGAGATGGCCCCGCCTCCGATGCGCGCCCCATTAGGGCCAAAGGATCGCGAAGGCAAGACGCGAAAGCGTGCGTGACAGCGACCGCCCGGCGTCAGTATCTTCCCGCCGCGTGACGTGGATCACGCGCTCCCCGTTGGCGCGGGACGAGACTGTCCGGAAATCATGGCGCCCGGTGAGGGCCCTCGGGAGACGACGGATGCGGATGGCGCGGCACCATGGAGCCTCAGGTCGAGCGGGAGGCGCCTCATGACCGCCGAGACCCTCGGCATCGCGGCGGGCGTGCTGCAGGCAGTGGCCTACATGATATACGTTGTGCAGGTCGTCCGCGCGGAATGCCGTCCCAACGGGATGACGTGGCTCATGTGGAGCTACGGAACGTTGGTGCTTCTGATCATCGAATGGGACGTCGGAGCTCCGATCTCGATCCTTATCCTGCCGGCCGTCTGTTCGGTATGCTCGCTTTTCGTCGCAGGCTACGCGTTCGCCCGCAGCGCGTACATCGCTCCGGACCGGCAGGACTGGGCGGTTCTCGGCCTCGACGTCCTCATCCTCGCCGGTTACGTCGTTTTCGCCCACGGCGTCGCCGCGTCCGTCGAGACCGCCGCCTCGGACGTTGACAAGTCCATGGTCTTCGTCTTCCTGACCGGCGCCACGACCCTGACCTCGTCATGGCCGATCCTTCGCACGACGTTCCTCGAGCCCGGCCACGAGCGGCCGGCGGCCTGGTTCGTCTGGTGCGCCGCCTATGCCGTGATGGGTGCGGCGATGATTCTCGAAGGTCTCAGCTGGCAGTACGGCGTCTATCCCGTCCTGTCGTTCGCGATCCACCTGGCGATCGGGATCTTCGCCGTTAATCGCCACAAAACTCCGCTGCCGGCAAACATCGGGCGTCCGTCGACCCGGCATCCGCGACCGTAACGCGATGTGAATACCGGGTTTTCCCGAAGGCGCCGACACCCTGCGAAAGATGCGCCGATCCGTGTTGACAAGCCTCCGCGCCCCGCTTAGGTTCCGCGCGCTCTAGAGGGGTTAACGCCCCTTCGAAACAAGTCATCATCGGGCGGTCACGACTCGGGTTCTCAGACCCCAGTCCTCTGGAATTTCGCCGCGTCGGAACCGAAGTCGGGTCCGAACGCGGCATTTTTGGCTTTGCGCGCATCGGCGTGCACGGTCGCAGACTTAAACGGGTTAGACGGGGTTAGAACCGAATGCCAACGATCCAGCAGCTGATCCGCAAGCCGCGGCAGCCGAAAGTGAAGCGCTCGAAGTCGATGCATCTGCAGTCTTGCCCGCAGAAGCGCGGCGTCTGCACGCGCGTCTACACCACGACGCCGAAAAAGCCGAACTCGGCCATGCGTAAGGTCGCCAAAGTGCGGCTGACCAACGGCTTCGAGGTCATCAGCTATATTCCCGGCGAGAGCCACAACCTTCAGGAGCACTCGGTGGTCCTTATCCGTGGCGGTCGCGTGAAGGACCTTCCGGGCGTGCGCTACCACATCCTGCGCGGCGTGCTCGATACGCAAGGCGTCAAGGACCGTCGCCAGCGCCGGTCGAAATACGGCGCGAAGCGTCCGAAATAAGGAGAAACGGTCATGTCGCGTCGTCACAGCGCCGAAAAACGTCAAGTGCTCCCGGACGCCAAGTTCGGTGACACCGTGCTCACCAAGTTCATGAACAACCTCATGTTCGACGGCAAGAAATCCGTCGCCGAGGGCATCGTCTACGGCGCGCTCGGACGCGTCGAGGAGAAGCTCCGTCGACCGCCGATCGAGGTGTTCCACGAGGCGCTCGAGAACATCAAGCCGTCGGTCGAGGTCCGCTCGCGCCGGGTCGGCGGCGCCACCTATCAGGTGCCTGTCGAAGTGCGCCCGGAGCGCCGCGAGGCGCTGGCGATCCGCTGGCTGATCAAGGCCAGCCGCGCGCGCAACGAGCACACGATGGAAGAACGTCTGGCGGGCGAACTGCTCGACGCGGCCAACCTGCGCGGCACCGCCGTGAAGAAGCGCGAAGACACCCACAAGATGGCAGACGCCAACAAGGCGTTCAGCCATTACCGCTGGTAAGACTGAGATTTAGGAACCGAAACGATGGCCCGCGATTATTCCCTCGATCACTACCGCAACTTCGGCATCATGGCGCATATCGACGCCGGCAAGACGACAACGACCGAGCGGATCCTGTTCTACACCGGAAAGTCCCATAAGATCGGCGAAGTCCATGACGGCGCCGCGACGATGGACTGGATGGAGCAGGAGCAGGAGCGGGGCATCACCATCACGTCCGCCGCGACCACCACGTTCTGGCAGCGCCAGGACGAGCCGGGCGTGATCCCGGAAGGCGAGACCAAGTTCCGTTTCAACATCATCGACACGCCGGGCCACGTCGACTTCACCATCGAGGTCGAGCGTTCGCTCGCTGTGCTCGACGGCGCGGTCTGCGTTCTGGACGCCAATGCCGGCGTCGAGCCCCAGACCGAGACCGTCTGGCGCCAAGCCGACCGCTACAAGGTTCCGCGCATCGTCTTCGTCAACAAGATGGACAAGATCGGCGCCGATTTCTTCAACTGCGTGAAGATGATCAAGGACCGCACCGGCGCGACCCCGTGCCCGATCCAACTGCCGATCGGGGCCGAGACCGAGCTCGAAGGCCATGTCGATCTGATCACCATGGAAGAGTGGACCTGGAAAGGCGAAGATCTGGGCGCGTCCTGGACCCGTCAGGCGATCCGTCCCGAGCTCGCCGACAAGGCCGCCGAGATGCGCGCCGAGATGATCGAGATCGCCGTCGACATGGACGATGCGGCGATGGAGGCCTATCTCGACGGCGTCGAGCCGGACGTCGCGACCCTGCGAAGCCTGATCCGCAAGGGTACGCTCGCGATGAAGTTCGTTCCCGTCATTTGCGGTTCGGCGTTCAAGAACAAGGGCGTGCAGCCGATGCTGAACGCCGTGGTCGATTTCCTGCCGTGCCCGCTCGACGTGCCCGCCTACATGGGCTTCGCGCCGGACGACGAGACCGAAACCCGCAACATCGCGCGCCATGCCGATGACAGCGAGCCGTTCTCGGGTCTCGCCTTCAAGATCATGAACGACCCTTTCGTGGGCTCGCTCACCTTCACCCGGATCTATTCGGGCATGATCAAGAAGGGCGACGGCCTGCTGAACGCGACCAAGGGCAAAAAAGAGCGCGTCGGCCGCATGATGATGATGCACGCCATCGCGCGTGAGGAGATCGACGAGGCGTTCGCCGGCGACATCATCGCGCTGGCCGGCCTCAAGGACACCACCACTGGTGACACGCTCTGCGATCCCCAGAAGCCGGTCGTGCTCGAGACGATGACCTTCCCCGAGCCGGTGATCGAGATCGCCGTCGAACCGAAGACCAAGAACGACCAGGAGAAAATGTCCCAGGGCCTCGCCCGTCTGGCCGCCGAGGATCCGTCCTTCCGCGTCGAGACCGACATCGAGAGCGGCCAGACGATCATGAAGGGCATGGGCGAGCTTCATCTCGACATCCTGGTCGACCGTCTGAAGCGCGAGTTCAAGGTCGAGGCCAACATCGGCGCGCCGCAGGTGGCGTACCGCGAGACGATCAGCCGCGAGGCCGAGATCGACTACACCCACAAGAAGCAGTCCGGCGGCTCGGGCCAGTTCGCGCGCATCAAGCTCGTGATCTCGCCGACCCAGCCCGGCGAAGGCTACTCGTTCGAGTCCAAGATCGTCGGCGGCTCGGTGCCCAAGGAATACATCCCGGGCGTCGAGAAGGGCATCAACTCGGTGATGGATTCCGGTCCGCTCGCGGGCTTCCCGGTCATCGACTTCAAGGTCGCGCTGATCGACGGCGCCTACCACGACGTCGACTCCAGCGTTCTCGCCTTCGAGATCGCCGCCCGCGCCGCGATGCGAGACGGCCTCAAGAAGGCGGGCGCAAAGCTGCTCGAGCCGATCATGAAGGTCGAGGTCGTGACGCCTGAGGATTACACGGGCGGCATCATCGGCGATCTGACCAGCCGTCGCGGCCAGATCAACGGTCAGGACACCCGCGGCAACGCCATCGCGATCGACGCGACCGTGCCGCTGGCCAACATGTTCGGCTACATCAACACGCTGCGCTCGATGTCGTCGGGCCGCGCCAACTTCACCATGCAGTTCAGTCATTACGACGCTGTTCCGCAGAACATATCGGACGAGATCCAGGCGAAATTCGCCTGATCGCGCAGAGCTGAGACATCGGGCGGTCTGATCCGCCGAACGGACATCCAAGGAGGCCACAATGGCGAAGGCGAAATTCGAGCGGAACAAGCCGCATGTGAACATCGGGACGATCGGTCACGTGGATCACGGCAAGACGACGCTGACGGCGGCGATCACGAAGTATTTCGGCGATTTCAAGGCCTACGACCAGATCGACGCGGCTCCCGAGGAGAAGGCGCGCGGGATCACGATCTCGACCGCGCACGTGGAATACGAGACGCCGGCGCGGCATTACGCCCATGTCGACTGCCCGGGCCACGCCGACTACGTCAAGAACATGATCACCGGCGCCGCCCAGATGGACGGCGCGATCCTGGTGGTGAACGCCGCCGACGGCCCGATGCCCCAGACCCGCGAGCACATCCTGCTGGCCAAGCAGGTCGGCGTGCCCTCGATGGTGGTCTATCTCAACAAGGTCGACCAGGTCGATGACGAGGAGCTGCTGGAACTGGTCGAGATGGAGGTGCGCGAGCTCCTCTCCAAATACGACTTCCCCGGCGACGACATCCCGATCGTCAAGGGCTCGGCGCTGGCCGCCCTCGAGGACCGCGACAAGGAGATCGGCGAGGACTCGATCCGCGCGCTGATGGCCGCCGTCGACGAGTGGATCCCGACCCCCGACCGCCCGGTCGACCTGCCGTTCCTGATGCCGGTCGAGGACGTGTTCTCGATCTCGGGCCGCGGCACGGTGGCCACGGGCCGGATCGAGCGCGGCGTGCTCAACGTCGGCGACGAGATCGAGATCGTCGGCATCCGCCCGAACAAGAAGACGACCTGCACCGGCGTCGAGATGTTCCGCAAGCTGCTCGACCGCGGCGAGGCCGGCGACAACGTCGGCGTGCTCTTGCGCGGCGTGGAGCGGGACGGCGTCGAGCGCGGCCAGGTGCTGTGCAAGCCCGGCTCGGTCAAGCCGCACACCAAGTTCGAGGCCGAGGCCTACATCCTCACCAAGGAGGAGGGCGGCCGCCACACGCCGTTCTTCGCCAACTACCGCCCGCAGTTCTACTTCCGGACCACGGACGTCACCGGCACCGTCGCCCTGCCCGAGGGCACCGAGATGGTCATGCCCGGCGACAACCTGAAGTTCAACGTCGAGCTGATCGCGCCCATCGCCATGGAGGAGAAGCTCCGCTTCGCCATCCGTGAAGGCGGACGCACCGTCGGCGCCGGCGTCGTCTCCAAGATCATCGAGTAAAAGACGGCCAAAACACGGCTTTCCAGCGGTCGGGGCTTCGTCCCGGCCGCGTCCAGAAAACAAACTGCCAGCCCGAGAGGCGACACGAAATGCAAGGTCAGAACATACGCATCCGGCTGAAGGCCTTCGATTACCGCGTGCTCGACGCGAGCACCGCGGAGATCGTAAGCACCGCCAAACGGACCGGCGCCCGCGTGCGCGGCCCGATTCCGCTGCCCAACAAGATCGAGAAGTTCACCGTTCTGCGCGGCCCGCACATCGACAAGAAGAGCCGCGAGCAGTTCGAGATCCGGACGCACAAGCGCCTTCTCGACATCGTCGATCCGACCCCGCAGACCGTGGACGCGCTCATGAAGCTCGACCTGGCCGCCGGCGTCGACGTCGAAATCAAGCTCTGAGAGGACCGAACAGATGCGTTCCGGAGTAATCGCGAAGAAGCTGGGCATGACCCGGCTGTTCATGGAGGACGGACGGCAGATTCCCGTCACCGTTCTTCACATGGAAAACGTCCAGGTCGTGGCACAGCGCACCGGCGAGAGGGACGGCTATTCGGCCGTCCAGCTCGGCGCGGGCGAGGCCAAGGCCAAGCGCGTGACGCAGGCGATGCGCGGCCACTTCGCCGCCGCCAACGTCGCGCCCAAGCGCAAGATCGCCGAATTCCGCGTCTCGCCGGAGAACCTCATCGAAGTCGGCGAGGAGATCACGGCGGACCACTACTTCGCCGGGCAATATGTCGACGTCGCCGGCACCTCGATCGGTAAAGGCTTCGCCGGCGCGATGAAGCGGCACAACTTCGGCGGCCTGCGCGCCTCGCACGGCGTCTCGGTCAGCCACCGGAGCCACGGCTCCACCGGCCAGTGCCAGGATCCGGGCAAGGTCTTTAAAGGCAAGAAGATGGCCGGTCACATGGGCTCGGTCCGCGTCACCACGCAGAACCTCGAAGTCGTCCGCACGGACGCCGAGAAGGGTCTGATCATGGTCAAGGGCGCGGTTCCGGGCTCCAAGGGCGGCTGGGTCATGATCAAGGACGCGGCGAAAAAGCCGACGCCTGAGAACGTGATCCTTCCGGCCGCGTTGCGCTCCGCCGGGGCCGCCGCCGCCGAAGCCGCCGAAAAGGCCGCCGCCGAAGCCGCCGCCGCCGAGGCCGAAGCGCTGCGCGCGCAGCAGGAGGCCGAGCAGGCCGCCCTCGACGCGCAGGCCGAAGCCGACGCCAAGTCCCCCGACGAAGCCGCCGGGGAAGGGAGCGAAGAGAAATGAAGACCGAAATGATCAAGCTGGACGCGAGCGCCGCCGGGTCGATCGACCTCGACGACGCCGTGTTCGGGCTCGAGCCGCGCGCGGACATCCTTCACCGGATGGTCCGCTGGCAGCTCGCCAAGCGCCAGGCGGGGACGCACAGCGTTCTCGGCCGCTCGGACGTGTCCTATTCGACCAAGAAGATCTATCGCCAGAAGGGCACGGGCGGCGCGCGCCACGGCTCGCGCAAGGCGCCGATCTTCCGCTCGGGCGGCACCTACAAGGGTCCGACGCCGCGCAGCCACGCGCATGACCTGACCAAGAAGTTCCGCGCCCTCGGCCTGCGCCACGCGCTCTCGGCCAAGGCGAGCGCCGGCGAACTGGTCGTGATCGACAGCGCGACGATGGCGGACGCCAAGACGGGAACGCTGGCCAAGACGCTGGCCAATCTCGGCTGGAAGCGCGCTCTGGTCATCGACGGCGCCGAGGTCGACGCGAATTTCGCCCGCGCCGCGCGCAACATCGAGGGTCTCGACGTGCTGCCGTGCGTCGGCGCGAACGTCTACGACATCCTGCGCCGCGACACGCTGGTGCTGACCAAGGCCGCCGTCGAAGCGTTGGAGGCGCGACTGAAATGAGCGTGAAAGCAGAGCTTTACGACGTGATCCGCAAGCCGATCATCACCGAGAAGGCCACGATGGCGTCCGAGCATGGCGCCGTGGTGTTCGAAGTCGGGATCGACACGACCAAGCCCCAGATCAAAGAGGCGGTCGAGACCCTGTTCAACGTCAAGGTCAAAGCCGTCAACACGACCGTGACCAAGGGCAAGACCAAGAAGTTCCGCGGCCGCCCCGGTCGCCGCAAGGACGTCAAGAAGGCCTATGTGACTCTCGTCGAGGGCAGCACCATCGACGTGACCACCGGCCTCTGAGAGAAAATGAAGTTCGCGTCTTCTGGCGCGGAGCAAGGATGGCGCCCCTTCAGGGGTGAATTCGAGACAGCGCCCCTCAGGGGCGACAAAACGGAAGACAGCAAGACATGGCGTTAAAATCGTACAAACCTACGACGCCGGGCCAGCGCGGGCTGGTTCTGATCGACCGTTCGGAGCTTTGGAAAGGCCGCCCCGTCAAATCCCTCACCGAGGGACTGACGGGCAAGGGCGGACGGAACAACACCGGGCGGATCACGATGCGTCGTCGCGGCGGCGGAGCCAAGCGGCTCTACCGCATCGTGGACTTCAAGCGCACCAAGCGCGACGTCCCGGCCAAGGTCATCCGGATCGAGTACGATCCGAACCGGACCGCGTTCATCGCGCTGATCGGCTACGCCGACGGCGAGCAGGCCTACATCCTCGCGCCGCAGCGGCTCGCGGCCGGCGACAACGTCGTCGCCTCCGCCAAGGCCGACATCAAGCCGGGCAACGCGATGCCGTTCCTCTCGATGCCGATCGGCACGATCGTGCACAACGTCGAGATGAAGCCCGGCAAGGGCGGCCAGATCGCCCGCTCCGCCGGCACCTATGCCCAGTTCGTGGGTCGTGACGGCGGTTACGCGCAGGTCCGGCTCTCCTCGGGTGAGCTTCGGCTGGTGCGCCAGGAATGCATGGCGACCGTGGGTGCGGTGTCGAACCCCGACAACTCGAACCAGAACATGGGCAAGGCCGGCCGCATGCGGCACAAGGGCAACCGCCCGAAGGTCCGCGGCGTCGTGATGAACCCGATCGACCACCCGCATGGCGGCGGCGAAGGCCGCACGAGCGGAGGCCGTCACCCGGTCACGCCGTGGGGCAAGCCCACCAAGGGAGCGCGCACGCGCTCGAACAAAGCGTCGGACAAGTACATCCTGCGTTCGCGTCATCAGAAAAAATCGAAGCGCTAGGAGCCGTCATGTCACGTTCAGTATGGAAAGGCCCCTTCGTCGATTCCTTCGTCCTGAAAAAGGCGGAGAAGGCGCGGGAATCCGGCCGCAATGAAGTCATCAAGATCTGGTCGCGCCGCTCGACGATCCTGCCGCAGTTCGTCGGCCTGACGTTCGGCGTCTACAACGGGAAAAAGCACATCCCCGTCAACGTGTCCGAGGACATGATCGGTCAGAAGTTCGGCGAATATTCCCCGACCCGGACCTATTACGGCCACGCGGCGGACAAGAAAGCGAAGCGGAAGTAATCATGGGCAAGGAAAGAAACCCCCGCCGCGTCGCGGACAACGAGGCCATGGCGGTGAGCAGCATGCTCCGCACGAGCCCGCAGAAGTTGAATCTCGTCGCCGCGATGATCCGCAACAAGCCGGTCGACAAGGCGCTTTCGGATCTGACGTTCTCGAAAAAGCGCATCTCCGACGAGGTCAAGAAGACACTCCAGTCGGCGATCGCCAACGCCGAGAACAATCACGGTCTGGACGTCGACGAGCTGGTCGTCGCCGAGGCCTATGTCGGCAAGAACATGGTCCTCAAGCGCGGCCGTCCGCGCGCCCGCGGCCGTTTCGGCAAGATTCTCAAGCCGTTCAGCCAGGTCACGATCAAGGTCCGTCAGGTTTCAGAGGAGCAGGCGTAATGGGACAGAAGATCAATCCGATCGGCCTTCGCCTGCAGGTGAACCGCACCTGGGACAGCCGCTGGTTCGCCGACGGCCCCGAGTATGGCAAATTGCTGCACGAGGACATCGCGATCCGCGACTACATCCGCAAGAACGCGGTCCAGGCCGGCATCAGCCGCGTCGTGATCGAGCGCCCGCACCGCAAGTGCCGGGTCACGATCCATGCGGCCCGTCCCGGCGTGATCATCGGCAAGAAGGGCGCCGATATCGAGACGATGCGCAAGTCGCTGGCCCAGTTCACCGATTCCGAACTGCACCTCAACATCGTCGAGGTCCGCAAGCCGGAGCTTGACGCGGCCCTGGTCGCCGAGAACATCGCCCAGCAGCTCGAGCGGCGCGTGTCGTTCCGCCGCGCGATGAAGCGTTCGGTGCAGAACACCATGCGCATGGGCGCGCTTGGCGTCCGGATCAACGTGGCCGGCCGTCTCGGCGGCGCCGAGATCGCGCGGACCGAATGGTACCGTGAGGGCCGCGTTCCGCTGCACACGCTGCGGGCCGACATCGACTACGCGCTCGCCGAGGCCAAGACCGCCTATGGCATCATCGGGATCAAGGTCTGGATCTTCAAAGGCGAGATCCTGGAGCATGACCCGCAGGCCCACGAGCGTCGGCACACCGAATTGCAGGAGAGTGGCGGCGGCATGCGGCGTCCGCGCTGAGCCACCGACGCCTGAGGAGAATCACAGATGCTTTCACCGAAGCGCACCAAGTTCCGCAAGCAGCACAAGGGCCGCATCCATGGCGAGGCCAAAGGCGGGACCGACATCACGTTCGGCCAGTATGGCCTGAAGGCCACCGAGCCGGAGCGCATCACCGCGCGCCAGATCGAGGCCGCCCGCCGCGCCCTGACACGTCACATGAAGCGTCAGGGCCGCGTGTGGATCCGGATCTTCCCGGACGTGCCGGTGTCGAAGAAGCCCACCGAGGTCCGCATGGGCAAGGGCAAGGGCTCCGTCGAGTTCTGGGCCGCCAAGGTCAAACCCGGCCGCATCATGTTTGAGATTGACGGCGTGGACGAAGTCGTGGCAAAGGAAGCGCTGCGTTTGGCGGCGATGAAGCTGCCGATCAAGTGTCGGTTCATCACGCGCGAAGATTGGTAGGGGACGGCCTCCGGCGACCGGGGGCCATCCTTTATTTTGGTTGGAACAGCGTCGGGGCGTGCTCCGATGGCTTCTGATGAAGGGAATGGGCCATGAAAGCGGCCGAACTGCGGGACAAGACTCCCGACCAGCTTCGCGAGGATCTCGCCCAGCTGAAAAAGGAATCGTTCAACCTGCGGTTCCAGCAGGCCACAGGCCAGCTGGAAAGCACCGCCCGCATGAAGGTGGTCCGTCGCGACGCCGCGCGGGTCAAGACCGCGTTGAACCAGAAGGCCGCCGCCGCGGCTGCGGAGGCCTGAGACCATGCCGAAACGAATACTGACCGGCACCGTGACCGGCGATCAGAACGAGCAGACGGTCACCGTCCTCGTCGAGCGCCGCTTCACCCACCCGGTGATGAAGAAAGTCGTCCGTCGCTCGAAGAAATATCGCGCGCATGACGCCGAGAACACGTTCAAGGTCGGAGATACCGTCCGCATTCAGGAATGCGCGCCGATCTCGAAGACCAAACGTTGGGAAGTCATCAGGGAAAGCGCGGAAGCGTAAAACCCCTGACATTGTCGAAACCGCGGGGACGTGTCCCCGCAGGTCGGAGTAAAACCAAATGATCCAGATGCAGACCAATCTGGATGTCGCTGACAATTCCGGCGCTCGCCGGGTTCAGTGCATCAAGGTTCTGGGCGGCTCGAAGCGGAAATACGCCTCCGTGGGCGACGTGATCGTCGTCTCCGTGAAGGAGGCCATTCCGCGCGGCCGCGTGAAGAAGGGCGACGTGCGCAAAGCCGTCGTCGTGCGCACCGCCAAGGAAGTGCGCCGTGACGACGGCACCGCGATCCGGTTCGACCGGAACGCCGCCGTCATCCTCAACAACCAGAACGAGCCGCTCGGCACCCGCATCTTCGGACCGGTCGTGCGCGAGCTGCGCGCCAAGAACTTCATGAAGATCATCTCGCTCGCGCCGGAGGTGCTGTGATGGCCGCGAAACTCCGCAAGGGCGACAAGGTCGTCGTGCTCACCGGCAAGGACAAGGGCAAGAAGGGTGAGATCACCCGCGTGATGCCCAAGGACGAGAAGGCCCTCGTCGGGGGCGTCAACGTCTCGATCCGCCACGTCAAGCAGAGCCAGAACGCGCAGGGCGGCCGGGTTCCGACCGACATGCCGATCGCGCTGAGCAACCTCGCGCTCGTCGATCCCAAGTCCGGCGCCGCGACCCGCGTCGGCTTCCGGATGGAAGACGGCAAGAAGGTCCGCTTCGCCAAGAAATCGGGGGAAACGATCAATGGCTGAGTACACGCCGCGCCTGCGGGCGCATTACCGCGACACGATCCGCGCGGAGCTGAAGAAAGAGTTCGGCTACAAGAACGACATGCAGATCCCGCGTCTGGACAAGATCGTCCTGAACATGGGTGTCGGCGAGGCGGTCTCGGACTCCAAGAAGATCCGCTCGGCCGAGGCCGACATGGCGCTGATCGCCGGCCAGAAGCCGGTCATCACCAAGGCGCGCACCTCGATCGCCGGCTTCAAGGTCCGCGAGGACATGCCGCTCGGCGTGAAGGTCACGCTGCGGCGCGACCGGATGTACGAGTTCTTCGACCGTCTGATCACCGTGGCGATGCCGCGTGTCCGCGACTTCCGGGGCGTGAACCCCAAGAGCTTCGACGGGCGCGGCAACTACGCGATGGGCCTCAAGGAGCATATCGTGTTCCCCGAGATCAACTTCGACAAGATCGACCAGGTCTGGGGCATGGACATCGTCATCTGCACCACGGCCGCGAATGACGCGGAAGCGAAGGCGCTGTTGAAGCATTTCAACATGCCCTTCACGGCCTGACGCGCGGGAGAGAGACAAATGGCAAAGACAAGCATGATCGAGCGCGAAAAGAAGCGCGCCGCGCTGGTGAAAAAGTACGCCGCGCGCCGCGCCGCGCTCAAAGAGACCGCGCGCAACACCGACCTGCCGATGGAGGAGCGCTTCAAGGCGCGCCTGAAGCTGGCCAAGCTGCCGCGGAACTCGTCGGCGACGCGCCTTCACAATCGCTGCGAGATAACGGGCCGTCCGAAGGCCTATTATCGCAAGCTGCGCATGTCGCGGATCGCGCTGCGGGATTACGCCTCGAACGGGCAGATCCCCGGCATGGTCAAGTCGAGCTGGTAGGGGGGAACGCACATGAACCTGAACGATCCTCTTGGTGACATGCTCACCCGCATCCGAAACGCCTCGATGCGCCACAAGTCGTCGGTCCGGACGCCGTCCTCGAAGATCCGCAAGTGGGTCCTCGACGTGCTTCTGGCCGAGGGCTACATCCGCGGTTACGAGGAAGTGAAATCCGAGCGCGGCCATCCCGAGCTCGAGATCGCGCTGAAGTACTTCGATGGCGCCTCGGCGATCCGCGAGCTCAAGCGCGTCTCCACCCCCGGCCGCCGGGTCTATTCCGGCGTCCAGGACATCCCGCAGGTCCGTCAGGGCCTCGGTATCGCCATCGTCTCGACGCCGCGCGGCGTCATGTCCGATGCACAGGCCCGCACCGACAATGTCGGTGGCGAGGTCCTGTGCACCGTGTTCTGAGGAGGGCGCGATGTCTCGAATTGGCAAGAAACCGGTAGAACTGCCCGGTGGCGTGAGCGCCACGGTCTCGGGTCAGACGGTCGAGATCAAAGGCCCGAAGGGCGTTCGCTCCTTCACCGCGACCGACGACGTGACCATCACGCTCGACGGGAACGAGATCTCCGTCAAGCCGCGCGGCCTTTCCAAGCGCGCGCGCCAGCAATGGGGCATGTCCCGCACCCAGGTCGCCAATCTGGTGGCCGGCGTGACGACCGGCTTCAAGAAGGAGATGGAGATCAACGGCGTCGGCTACCGCGCCGCGGCGCAGGGCAAGACGCTCAAGCTTTCGCTCGGCTACAGCCACGACATCGATTTCCCGATCCCGGACGGCGTGACCGTCACCACGCCCAAGCCGACGGAAATCATCGTCGAGGGCATGGACCAGCAGGTCGTGGGCCAGGTCGCGGCCAACATCCGCGAATGGCGCAAGCCCGAGCCCTACAAGGGCAAGGGCATCAAGTACAAGGACGAGTTCATCTTCCGCAAGGAAGGCAAGAAGAAGTAAGGAGCGCATGGTCATGGCGAACAGCAAGAGAGATCTGTTCCAGAAGCGCCGCCAGCGCGTCCGGAGCAAACTGCGGAAAACGGCCAACGGCCGGGCCCGACTGAGTGTCCATCGGTCGTCCAAGAACATTTCGGTCCAGGTGATCGATGACGTTCTGGGTCGCACGCTGGCCTCCGCCTCGACTCTCGAGGCGGATCTCGGCCTGAAGGGCAAGAACAACAAGGAAGCGGCTGCCAAGGTCGGCGCCGAAATCGCCGCTCGGGCGAAAAAGGCCGGCATCGAAGAAGTCTACTTCGACCGCGGCGGCTTCCTTTTCCACGGCAAGGTCAAGGCCCTTGCGGACGCCGCCCGCGAGGGCGGCCTGAAGTTCTAGGGAGAGACCCATGGCAAGAGAACAAAGAGGCGGGGGCCGTCGCGACCGCGACGAGAATCCCGAATTCCAGGACCGCCTGGTCGCGATCAACCGCGTGTCCAAGACGGTCAAGGGCGGCAAGCGCTTCGGTTTCGCGGCGCTCGTCGTCGTCGGCGACCAGAAGGGCCGCGTCGGCTACGGCAAGGGCAAGGCCCGCGAAGTGCCCGAGGCGATCCGCAAGGCGACCGAGCAGGCCAAGCGCCAGATGATCCGCGTGCCGCTGCGCGAGGGTCGCACGCTGCACCACGACATCGACGGCCGCCACGGCGCCGGACGGGTCGTGATGCGCACGGCGCCCGCCGGGACCGGCATCATCGCCGGCGGCCCGATGCGCGCGGTCTTCGAGATGCTCGGGAGTCCAGGACGTCGTGTCGAAATCGATCGGCACCCAGAACCCCTACAACATGATCCGCGCCACGATCGACGGTCTCCAGAAAGAGACCAGCCCCCGGATGGTCGCGCAGCGTCGCGGCAAGAAGGTGGCCGACATCCTCCCGAAATCGGACGCGCCGGCTGATGCCGAAGCGGCCGAGGCCTGAGGAGCGGAGCAATGGCAAAAACCATCGTAGTCAAGCAGATCGGCTCGCCGATCCGCCGCCCCGCCAGCCAGCGCGCGACGCTGGTCGGTCTGGGCCTCAACAAGATGCACCGCACCCGCGAGCTCGAGGACACGCCCTCGGTCCGCGGCATGGTCAACTCTATCCCGCATCTCGTCACCATCGTGGAAGAGCGCGGCTGAGCGCCTTCACTCCGGCGCGGCGGCGATGTTCGCCGCGTCGTTCCTGACATCAATGCCGTGGTCGGGAGCCTTTGACGCTCCGCTCCCGCATCCGGCCAAGGAGACAGCGTCATGAAACTGAACGAACTGCGCGACAATCCCGGCGCCTCGAAACCCAAAAAGCGCGTCGCCCGCGGCCCCGGCTCCGGCAAGGGCAAGACCGCCGGTCGCGGCATCAAGGGTCAGAAGTCGCGCTCGGGCGTGGCGCTCAACGCCTATGAGGGCGGCCAGATGCCGCTGTACATGCGTCTGCCCAAACGCGGCTTCAATCCGGTCGACCGCAACCGCTACGCCGTGATCAATCTCGGCATTCTCCAGAAGTTCATCGACGCGGACAAGATCGACGCCAAAACGGAGATCACCGAGGACGCGCTCGTGGCGAGCGGCCTCGTGCGTCGGAAACTCGACGGCGTGCGGCTGCTCGCCAAGGGCGAGCTGACCGCCAAGGTCACGATCACGCTCTCTGGCGCCTCCAAGGCGGCGGTCGAGGCGGTCGAGAAGGCGGGCGGGGCGATCACGCTCACGGCGCCGGCCAAGGCCGTTTCTTCGGCCGAATGAGACTTGCGGCTCTTCCGGGGGCCGCTTAAGTCCGATTGACACGCGCCGCCGCGAGCCCGTGAAGGGTCCGGCGGCGCAGTTCTGAAAGGGGCTCTCAATGGCATCGGCAGCGGAACAGATGGCGTCCAACCTCAGTTGGGGCACGTTCGGCAAGGCGAAGGACCTGCAGAACCGCATCCTCTTCGCGCTCGGCCTGCTGATCGTCTACCGGATCGGCACCTACATCCCGGTTCCCGGCATCGACGCCGCGCAGCTCGCGCAGTTCTTCAACAGGGCGAGCGACGGCATCGGCGGCATGCTCAACATGTTCACCGGCGGCGCGGTGTCGCGCATGGCGATCTTCTCGCTGGGCATCATGCCCTACATCTCCGCCTCGATCATCGTCCAGCTTCTGACCTCGATGGTCCCCTCGCTCGCCGCCCTCAAAAAAGAGGGCGAGGCCGGGCGCAAAAAGATCAACCAATACACCCGCTACGGCACGGTCTTCCTCGCGACGTTCCAGGCCTACGGTCTGGCGCTCGGGCTCGAGGCGCAGGGCCTCGCCCATGATCCGGGCTGGTTCTTCCGCGTCTCCTGCGTGATCACGCTCGTCGGCGGCACCATGTTCCTGATGTGGCTCGGCGAGCAGATCACCGCGCGCGGCATCGGCAACGGCATCTCGCTGATCATCTTCACCGGCATCGTGGCGGAGCTTCCGGCGGCGCTCGCGCAGTTCTTCACCCAGGGCCGCACCGGCGCGCTCAGCCCCGTCATCATCATCGGCATTCTGGTGATGATGATCGCCGTCGTCGCCTTCGTGGTCTTCATGGAGCGGGCGCTGCGAAAGATCCACATCCAGTACCCCAAGCGCCAGGTCGGCATGAAGGTCTATGGTGGCGAAAGCTCGCACCTGCCGATCAAGGTCAACCCGGCCGGCGTCATCCCGGCGATCTTCGCCTCGTCGCTCCTGCTTCTGCCCGCCACGATCACGACTTTTTCGGGCGCGGAGGCCGGCGGCGCGACCTCCGGCATCATGAGTTACATCGCGGCCTATATGGGCCACGGTCAGCCGCTCTATCTGCTGTTTTTCGCCGGCCTGATCGTGTTCTTCACCTATTTCTACACGGCCAACGTCGCGTTCAAATCCGATGACGTCGCGGACAATCTGAAAAAGCAGGGCGGCTTCGTGCCCGGCATCCGTCCCGGCCAGAAGACCATCGAATACCTGGACTACGTGGTTTCGCGCATCCTGGTGGTCGGATCGGCCTATCTCGCGGCGGTCTGCCTTCTCCCCGAAGTTCTGATCTCGCGTTTGTCCGTCCCGTTCTACTTCGGTGGAACATCCCTTCTGATCGTGGTGTCGGTGACTATGGACACCATCACCCAAGTGCAGTCACATATGCTCGCGCATCAGTACGAGGGGCTCATAGAGAAGTCCAAACTGCGCGGCAAAGGACGGGGGAAAGCACGCCGATGAACATAATCCTTCTGGGACCGCCGGGTGCGGGCAAGGGAACGCAGGCACGGCTTCTGGTCGAGAAACACGGGATGGTCCAGCTTTCGACCGGCGACATGCTCCGCGCGGCCAAATCGAGCGGCACCGAGATGGGCAAGAAAGTCGCCGACGTCATGGCGCGCGGCGATCTCGTGACGGATGACATCGTGATCGGTCTGATCGAAGAGCAGCTTGACGGCGAGGCCGGCACGCATGGTCTGATCTTCGACGGATTCCCTCGCACGCTCGCGCAGGCCGACGCTCTCGAAGCGCTGCTCGCGCGCAAGGGCAAGACCCTCGACGCCGTCATCGAGATGCGCGTCGACGACGCCCAGCTCATCGACCGCATCACCGGACGCTTCACCTGCGCCAAATGCGGCGAGGTCTATCACGACGCGACGCACCCGACCGCAAAGGAGGGCGTCTGCGACCGCTGCGGCTCCACGGAGCTCACGCGCCGCGCCGATGACAACCGGGAATTGGTGCAGGTCCGGCTCATGGCCTATTACCGCAGCACCGCGCCGCTGATCGGATATTACCACGCCAAGGGCAAGCTGCGCTCCGTCGACGGACTCGGCGAGATCGACGCCGTCGCGGCGGATGTCGAAAGCGCACTCGCGGCCTGATTTCCGTGCCGATCCGCCCTTGACCCCGCCGAGCCGATTCCTATAGTGCGCACTTCTCTCGAAAGAGAGTCGTTCCCGTCTACATTTCACCTCGGGAACGCGGGATGCTTTGCCCAAGGACATGGGTATCGAAGCCTGCCGGCAGGAACGGCGGGCTGTGACTTTTTGACTTGGGTCCGGCAGGGACCCGCTGGAGAGACGGAGCACCATCTTGGCCCGCATAGCAGGCGTTAACATCCCCACGAACAAGCGCGCCGTCGTCGCGCTGACCTACATCACCGGCATCGGCAACACGACCGCCCGCACGCTCTGCGAGGCGCTCGAGATCGATCCCGGCCGGCGCGTCAACGAGTTGAGCGACGCCGATGTGCTTCGCATCCGCGAGTATATCGACGCGAACGTCATGGTCGAAGGCGATCTGCGCCGCGAGACCAGCATGAACATCAAACGGCTGATGGATCTGGGCTGCTATCGCGGCCTGCGCCATCGCCGCGGCCTTCCCGTCCGGGGACAGCGGACCCACACCAACGCACGCACGCGCAAGGGCCCCGCGAAGGCCATCGCCGGCAAGAAGAAATAAGGGGGCCGGTACATGGCACGGGAAAAGGCGCGCGCGAAGCGCAAGGAACGCAAGAACATCTCGACTGGCGTCTGCCACGTCAACGCGAGCTTCAACAACACCAAGATCCTGATCGCCGACGCGCAGGGCAACGCGATCGCCTGGTCGTCCGCCGGCACGATGGGCTTCAAGGGCTCGCGCAAATCGACGCCCTACGCCGCCCAGATGGCCGCGGAGGATGCCGGCAAGAAGGCGCAGGAGCACGGGATGCGGACGCTCGAGGTCGAGGTCCAGGGCCCCGGCTCGGGTCGTGAAAGCGCGCTGCGCGCCCTCGGGGCCGTCGGGTTCAACATCACCGCGATCCGCGACGTGACACCCATCGCGCATAACGGCTGCCGGCCGCCGAAACGCCGCCGCGTTTGATCACTTGCTTTCCGGACCGCCCGCCATTTCGGCGGGCGGTTCGCTTTTTTGAACATCCCTCGGGAGTCGACGGATCACGGATCCGGTCCGTCGGCAGGAATGGAGGAAAATGAACATGCTGATCCACAAGAACTGGCAGGAACTCATCCGGCCGACCGCGCTGGCCATCAAGCCGGGCGCGGACCCGGCCCGGATGGCAACGGCGGTCGCCGAGCCGCTCGAGCGGGGCTTCGGCCTCACGCTCGGCAACGCGCTGCGCCGCGTGCTGCTCTCGTCGCTCCAGGGCGCCGCGATCACGAGCGTCCAGATCGACAACGTCCTGCATGAATTCTCGTCCGTCGCGGGCGTGCGCGAGGACGTCACCGACATCGTCCTCAACCTCAAGGGCGTCGCGGTGAAGATGGAGGTCGAGGGACCCAAGCGCGTCGAGATCCGCGCGACCGGCCCGGGCGTGGTCACCGCCGGTGACATCGCCACCACCAACGGCATCGAGATCCTCAACCGGGATCACGTCATCTGCCATCTCGATGACGGCGCCTCGCTCTACATGGAACTGACCGTCGAGCAGGGCAAATCCTACGTCCCCGCCGACAAGAACCGTCCCGAGGACGCGCCCATCGGGCTCATCTCCGTCGACGCGCTCTTCTCGCCGATCCGCAAGGTCAGCTACAAGGTCGAGCCCACCCGCGAGGGCCAGGTTCTCGATTACGACAAGCTGACGCTGAACGTCGAAACCGACGGGTCGATCAAGCCGGACGACGCGCTCGCCTACGCCGCGCGCATCCTGCAGGACCAGCTCTCGGTCTTCGTCAACTTCGAGGAGCCGTCCTCCGGCACGCGCTCCGACGAGGGCGACGATCTCGAGTTCAACCCGCTCCTTCTCAAGAAGGTCGACGAGCTCGAGCTCAGCGTCCGTTCGGCGAACTGCCTCAAGAACGACAACATCGTCTACATCGGCGACCTGATCCAGAAGACCGAGGCGGAAATGCTCCGCACGCCGAACTTCGGCCGCAAGTCGCTCAACGAGATCAAGGAGGTCCTGACAACGATGGGCCTGCATCTCGGAATGGAGATCGTCGACTGGCCGCCCGAGAACATCGAAGACCTCGCCAAGAAGTTCGAGGACCAGTTCTAAGACGCGGGGCCTTCGGGCCCCGCCTTCACCACCCGGGCATTCCGCCCCAAGGAGCGCGGTCCCGTCGCAGGACCGCCGGACAAAGCAAAACAGACTTTCAGGAGATCATCATGCGTCACGGCAACGGCTACCGCAAACTGAACCGCACCCACGAGCATCGCAAGGCGATGTTCGCCAATATGGCCTCGTCGCTCATCGAGCACGAGCAGATCAAGACGACCTTGCCCAAGGCGAAGGAACTGCGTCGGATCATCGACAAGCTGATCACGCTCGGCAAGCGCGGCGACCTGCACGCCCGCCGCATGGCCGCCTCGCAGATCAAGCAGGACCACGCCGTGGCCAAGCTCTTCGACACGCTGGGCGGACGCTACAAGGACCGCCAGGGCGGCTATTCGCGCATTCTCAAGGCCGGCTTCCGGCATGGTGACATGGCGCCGATGGCCATCATCGAACTCGTCGATCGCGACCCGGCCGCCAAGGGCGCAGGCGACAAGGCCCGCCTCGCCGCCGAGGAGGCCGCCGAGGCCTGATCCCGGCGCGCCCGGACCGAAGACCCGCCCGCCGGAGCATCCTCCGGCGGGTTTTTTTCACGCCCCGAAGCCCCCGCGCCGCACGGGCTTTCGCGGCCCTCGACGGAGGCGTAGGCTGACGGCCATGGCCGATCTCTTCGACACCGAACCGCCACAGCCGACGCGGCGCGATCCGGCGCCCGCCGGCCCGCGTCCGCTCGCCGACCGGATGCGCCCGACCGCGCTCGATCAGGTCGTGGGCCAGGACCATCTGGTCGGGGAGGGGGGCCAGCTCGCCCGCATGCTCGATGACGGCGCCTTCGGCTCGATCATCTTCTGGGGCCCGCCCGGCGTCGGCAAGACCACCATCGCGCGCCTGCTCGCCGATCGGACCGACCTCACGTTCGTCCAGATCAGCGCGATCTTCTCCGGGGTCGCCGACCTCAAGAAGATATTCGAGGCCGCGCGCCTGCGCCGGACCAACGGACGCGGGACGCTGCTTTTCGTCGACGAGATCCATCGCTTCAACAAAGCGCAACAGGACGCCTTCCTCCCCTTGATGGAGGACGGCACGATCATCCTCGTCGGCGCGACCACCGAGAACCCGTCCTTCGAGCTCAACGCGGCACTTCTTTCCCGCGCCCGCGTGCTGACTCTGCGCCGCCTCGATCAGCCGGCACTCGAACGCCTCGCGAAGCGCGCCGAGGCCGAGCTGGGCCGCCCGCTCCCCGTCACGCCGGAAGCCCGGACGAGCCTTTTCGACCTCGCCGACGGGGACGGCCGGTCGTTCCTCAACCTCGTCGAACAGATCGCGGCTGAAACAGGCCAGCCGATGGACGTGAAAACGCTGGCGGACCGCGTCTCGCGCCGCGCCGCGAACTTCGACAAATCCGGCGACAGCCACTACAACCTGATCTCCGCGCTGCACAAATCCGTGCGCGGATCCGACCCCGACGCGGCGCTCTACTGGCTCGCGAGAATGCTCAAGGGCGGCGAGGATCCCCGCTACCTCGCCCGTCGAATCACTCGAATGGCGATCGAGGATATCGGCCTCGCCGACCCTGGCGCGCAGCGGCTCTGTCTCGACGCTTGGGCGACCTATGAGCGCCTCGGTTCGCCGGAGGGTGATCTGGCGCTCGCGCAGGCCGTGATCCATCTTGCGCTCGCGCCGAAGTCGAACGCCGCCTACAGCGCCTTCTCCGAGGCGTTGTCCTCCGCGACCTCCACGGGCTCGCTTCCGCCACCGAAACATATACTTAACGCTCCGAACCAGTGGATGCGCGAAGAAGGCTTCGGCGACGGATACCTCTACGATCACGACGTCCCCGGCGGATTCTCCGGACAGGATTATTTCCCTGAAGGAATGGAGCGGCGCGCGTTCTACCGACCCGACGGTGAAGGTGACGAGGCGACCCTGCGTGAAAGGGTTTTGTCATTCGAGGCTCGACGCGCTACAAAAGTACAATCGGAAACCGAGTAGCGCCTGCGAGCGACGCTCCCACGATCCCGGCGGCACGCCCCTTGGCGACGGATGTAACAAGCACGAAACTCAAGCCCCGAGCCGCATCCGGCCTCATCCAGCTCGTCTATGTCAGCGCCGCGACGCAAGGCCTCACCCCGGACGCGCTCGAGCGGATCCGTCTTGTTTCGGAGAGCCGGAACCGGAACCTTGGCATCACGGGGCTGCTCCTGCACCAGGGCGCGTCATTCTACGGAGTCCTCGAAGGCGAGCGCCGACGCGTCTTCCAACTGATGGAGCGGATCATCACCGACCCGCGTCACCGCGATGTCCAGATCCTGCGCGAGAGTCCGGTCGACCGAAGGCGATTCGAAAACTGGAGCCTCGGCGCGATTCCGCGCGGCGTGTCGATGATGGTCGACAGGGTGGCCTCCGATACGTTCATCCACACCCTGTCCAGACGCTTGAAATAGAACCAAATTGCTCGTTTTGCGATTTCTTTTTTGGTCGTCCATTGACAAGAAGGTCCGTTATGGTTGAGTCGAAACGTTTGCAACTCACGGATAATTGAATCATGGTTTCCGCGCTCCCGAAGGTTCCCCTGGTCGAGTTCACCTACGTCTCAAGGGCGTCGGAGGATCTTCCGGACGCCGCCCTCCTCCGGCTGGCGCAGCAGGCCTGGAGTCACAACACGCGGCTCGGCGTCACCGGATCGCTCACCTACGAGGACGGGACCTTCCACCAGATCATCGAAGGCCCTTCCGACGTTTTGCTTCCGCTCGTCTCGCGGATCCTGACCGATGCGCGTCACGAGGCGATCTCGATCCACGGCTTCCGTCCGATCTCGACGCGCCGTTTCGAGACGTGGAGCGCCATCGGATTCGAAATGAACAGCGACATCCCGTTCGTCGAAAGCCCACACGAACCGGATCCGACGGCCTCGGTACGCCGCGACGTTCCCGCAAGGGTCGCGAGCGTCCGCGCCTGACGCCAGCGCGCGACGCTGCCGGCCTCGCCTTGACAATCGCGCCCCGGCGGGCTCTTGGAAGCGCTCCCGAACTTCCGGAACCGCGCCCCCGTGTCAGCATCCCGCCCCTCGCCGCGTTCGACGGCCCCGCACGTTACGGTCCGCGGATGAGCGGCGTCGAAAACGTGACCGTGTCCGAGGAGGACGGCGAGCAGCGCCTCGACCGCTGGCTCCGCCGCCGCCATCCCCAACTGCCGCAGGGCCGCGTCGAGCGCATGTGCCGCAAGGGCGAGATCCGCGTCGACGGCGGCCGCGTCCAGGCCTCGACGCGCCTGGAACCGGGCCAGACCGTCCGCATCCCGCCGATCCCCGAAGCGTCCAGCAAGCCCGCCACCCCGCGCGAGACCACGCTCTCCAAGGCCGATGCCGAGATGATCCGCGCCTGCGTCATCTACCGCGACGACGACGTGCTCGCGCTCAACAAACCGCCGGGCCTCGCGGTCCAGGGCGGCTCCGGCCAGACGCGGCATGTCGACGGCATGACCGACGCGCTGCGCTTCGACCGCCCCGACCGGCCGCGCCTCGTCCACCGGCTCGACCGCGACACGTCCGGCGTGCTCGTGATGGCCCGGTCCGTGCGCGCCGCTTCCGCGCTCGCCCGCGCTTTCCAGTCGCGCGACGCCCGCAAGATCTATTGGGCCGCCGTCGCCGGCGTGCCGCATCCACGCTCCGGAACGATCCGCTACGGCCTCGTCAAGGCGTCCGGCCACGGCTCCGGCGGCGAAGGCGAGAAAATGGTGCCCGTCGCCCCCGACGAGGTCGCCACGACCGAAGGCGCCAAGCGCGCCACCACCGATTACACCGTGATCGACGCCGCCGCCAAACGCTGTTCCTGGGTCGCGCTCGCGCCGATCACCGGCCGCACGCACCAGCTCCGCGCCCACATGCAGGCGATTGGCCACCCGGTCGTCGGCGACGGCAAATACGGCACGTCCGGCCAGGAGAATCTCGGCGAGGGCTGGGGCTCCGGTCTCGGCGGCGCCGTCAGCCGCAAGCTGCACCTGCACGCCCGCTCGCTCTCGATCGCCCATCCCGTCACGGGCGCGCGACTTCACCTGACCGCCCCGCTCCCCGAACACATGGCGCGCACCTGGGAAATGTTCGGCTGGCGGCCCTCCGACGCCGCTGCCGACCCGTTCGAGGATCTGGAATGAGCCCCCGCAACCTCGCGGTCTTCGACGTGGACGGCACGCTGATCGACAGCCAGGACCTGATCCACGACGCGATGGAGCGCGCCTTCGCCGAGACCGGCCATCCCTGTCCGCCCCGCGCCGAGGTTCTCGCCATCGTCGGCCTGTCGCTGCCCGAGGCGATGGCCGTCCTCGCGCCGCATCTGCCCGAGGCCACCCGCGACGACCTCACGCGCCATTACCGCGAAGGCTTCGTCTCGCAGCGCGCGAACACGACCGAAGCGCTGGCCCCGCTCTACCCGGGCGCCCGCGACGCGCTCGACCGGCTGTCGACCCGCCCCGACGCGATGATGGGCATCGCCACCGGCAAGGCGCGGCCCGGTCTCGACCATTTCTTCAAGACCCATCCCATCGGGCACTTCTTCATCACGACCCAGACCGCCGACGCGCATCCGTCGAAGCCCCATCCCTCGATGCTGCTCCGCGCGCTGGCCGAGACCGGCTGCGCGGCCGATCGCGCCGTGATGATCGGCGACACCGAATTCGACATGGCGATGGGCAAGGCCGCAGGCTATGCGACGATCGGCGTGACCTGGGGCTACCATCCCCGCGCGCGCTTGGAGGCCGCCGGCGCGGACGTTCTCATCGACGGCTATGACGCGCTCGACGCGGCGCTCGCCCGGCTCTGGGACGCCTGAATGGCCTGGAAGACCCCGGACCGCTTCTGGACCCGCGCCACCGCCGACGCCGCCCATGACGGCTGGACCATCCGCCTCGACGCGAAGCCTCTGCTCACCCCCGCCAAGACGCCGCTCGTCGTGCCGTCCGCGCCGCTCGCGGAAGCCATCGCCGCCGAATGGGACGCCATCGAAGGCACGATCCGCCCCGAGACGCTGCACTTCACCCGGCTGGCCAATTCCGCGCTCGACCGGGTCGCGCCCCGTCGCGACGACGTCATCGACGACCTCGCGGCCTACGGCACGACGGACCTGCTCTGCTACCGCGCCGAGGCCGTGTCCGACCTCGCCGCGCGCCAGGCGGACGCATGGGATCCTTGGCTGACCTGGGCAGCCGAGACCCTCGCGGCTCCGCTCCGGACCACCACCGGTCTGACACCCGTGCCACAACCCGACGCCAGCCTCGCGGCGTTGCGCCGCACGGTGGCCGAAACCGATTCTTTCACACTTGCGGCGCTTCATGAACTGGTGGCGCTTTCGGGCTCGCTCGTGCTCGGCCTCGCGGTCGCCCGCCACGCGCTCCGGGCCGAAACCGCATGGCCCCTCTCCCGGATCGACGAGGCCTGGCAGATCGAGCGCTGGGGCGTCGATGATGACGCGGAGGCCGCCGCCGCGCTGAAACGTCGTGATTTCCTGAATGCCGAACGGATGCTGCTGCTGCTCAGGCCCGACGCGGAGCCGGATCCCGGCGACCCTCATCCGCCTCGTGACCTCACGTAATGCTCATCGCGTGACCATATCACGCTCTTGACGTTTGCCTGGCGCGCCTATCTTTTATCCACTCGGCCGCAATTGCGGCGAAAACACCAGAACCGGCGTGGCCATGACGGCCTGACCGGTGCTTCAGCAAGAAGCGGGTTCAACAGATGAAGGTGAAAATGACCAAATCCCTGTTCCTCGGTACCGCCGCGGCGATCACGCTGCTGGCCGGAGCCGCCTCCGCCCAGACGCTCGCGCAAGTCCAGGCCGCCGACGTGCTGAAATGCGGCGTGAACTCCGGCCTCGCCGGCTTCGCGGCGCCCGACGCGTCGGGCCGCTGGGACGGTTTCGATGTCGCGCAATGCCGCGCGGTCGCGGCCGCCGTGCTCGGCGATCAGGACAAGATCGAGTTCGTCCCGACGACCGGCGAGACGCGCTTCACCGCGCTGGCCTCGAGCGAGGTCGACATGCTGGCCCGCAACACGACCTGGACGTTCACCCGTGACGTCGATCTCAAATTCACCTTCACCGGCATCAACTACTATGACGGTCAGGGTTTCATGGTCCCCGTCGATCTGGGCGTCGAATCCGCCCTCGATCTCGACGGCGCGACGATCTGCATCCAGACCGGCACGACGACCGAGCTGAACCTGGCCGATTACTTCAAACGACACGGGATGTCCTACCAGCCGGTCCCGATCCAGTCGAATTCGGAGGCGGACCAGCAGTTCCAGGCCGGCGCCTGCGACGCATACACCACCGACGCCTCCGGTCTCGCCGCCTCGCGCGCGACCTATGTCGATCCGAGCGCCTATGTGATCCTGCCCGAGATCATCTCCAAGGAGCCGCTCGGTCCGCTCGTGCGACACGGCGACGATCAGTGGGCCGACATCGTCCGCTCGGTCGGTTTCGCGCTCGTCGCGGCCGAGGAACTCGGCGTCACGTCGGCGAACGCCGAGGAGATGACCACATCCGAAAACCCGGAAATCCGCCGCCTGCTCGGCTCCGAGGGCAATTTGGGGGAACAGCTCGGCCTCGACGCCGATTGGGCCAAGCGCGCGATCATCGCGACCGGCAATTACGGCGAGATCTTCGCCCGGACCATCGGAGAAGGCACCGCGAGCGACATCCCGCGCGGCATCAACGCTCTGTGGACCGAAGGCGGCCTGCAGTACGCGCCGCCGTTCCGCTGATCCAGAACTCGGAAACCGGCGCGCCGCATCCCGGCGCGCCCGTCCCTCCGGCGCGGCCTCGTGCCGCCGGAGGATTGCGCGCGCGCTTGACCCGCGCGCGCGTCTGCTGCTTAGCTGACCACAACGATAAAAAACCGACAGGGCGATCAAATGAACGGCGTGGAGATCCCGGCTGAGCCGTTCCGGTTCAGCATGCTCATTTACGACACGCGGTACCGGTCCCTCACCATCCAGGTGTTCGCCGTTCTCGCATTCATGCTCGCGGCGGCCTGGCTGGTGAACAACACCGTCCAGAACCTCGCCGCTCTGGGCAAGGATTTCGATTTCGGATTTCTCGGTGAACGCGCCGGCTACGATATCGGTCAGACCCTCATACCCTACACCAACGACAGCACCCACGCCCGCGCGGCGCTCATCGGCATACTCAACACGCTCCTGATCGCGATCACCGGCTGCATCGCCGCGACAATCGTCGGCGTTTTCGCCGGCATCATGCGCCTGTCGCCGAACTGGCTCGTGGCCAAGCTCGCGTCGATCTACGTCGAGGTTTTCCGCAACGTCCCGCTTCTGCTCTGGATCATCGGCATCATGGCCGTCGTGACCGAACTGACGCCGGCGCCTTCCGCCTTCCGCGGGGACGATCCCGCCGCGTCGATGCTGTTCGGCGATTCCGTCGCCATCACCAACCGCGGCGTCTACATGCCCTGGCCGGTTTTCGGCGACGGTTGGCAGATCGTGGTCGCCACGTTCATCGCCTCGCTCGCCGCGATATGGGCTTTCGGCCGCTGGGCCCGCGCGCGCCAGGAGGCGACAGGAGAAATCCTCCCGACCTTCTGGATCAAGCTCGGCCTTTTCATCCTGCCGACGCTTCTGGTCGAATTCCTGGCAGGCAGCCCGATCACCTTCTCCTTCCCGGTCCTCGAGCGCTTCAATTTCGAAGGCGGCGGGTTCGTCGACAAGGCGTTCCTCGCCCTCTGGCTCGCGCTCTCGCTCTATACCGGCGCGTTCATCGCCGAGATCGTGCGCGCCGGCATACTCGCGATCTCGCGCGGCCAGTCGGAAGCCGCCGCCGCCCTCGGCCTGCGCCCCAAGCGGATCATGAACCTCGTCATTCTGCCCCAGGCGCTGCGGGTCATCATCCCGCCGCTGATCTCGCAGTATCTGAACCTCACCAAGAACTCGTCGCTCGCGATCGCCGTCGGCTACATGGACGTGCGCGCGACACTCGGCGGCATCACCATGAACCAGACCGGCCGCGAGCTCGAATGCATGCTGCTTCTGATGGGCTTCTACCTGATAGTCTCGCTCACGATCTCGTCCGTGATGAACTGGTACAATGCCTCCGTCTCGTTGAAGGAACGCTGAGATGGCCGCACCAAAGGAGCGCCGATATGAGTGACGCCTCCTATATCCGGACCGCCATGGTCCCGGAGCAGCCCGCGCCGAACGCGGCGATCGGTCCCGTCCGCTGGGCCCGCGACAATCTCTTCTCCGGCTGGTTCAACACGCTTCTGACGCTGGTCGCCGCCTATGTCGTCTGGACCCTGCTCCAGCACATCTGGCCGTGGTTCTCGCATTCCGTCTGGGAGGCCGAATTGCTCCAGGACTGCCGCCGCATCATCATCGAGCGCCACGGCGAGGGCGCGACCGGCGCCTGTTTCGCCGTCATCAATGAACGCTGGAAGCAATTCCTCTTCGGCTTCTATCCCCCGGAGCTCTACTGGCGGCCCGTTCTTGCCTTCGTCCTGATGCTGACCGCGCTCGTGCCGATCCTGTTCTCCGCCGCCCCGCGCAGAATGCTCTGGCTTTCCGTCGCGTTTCCCGGCCTCGCCTACTGGCTGCTCTGGGGCGGGTCGATCTTCGTGCCCGTCGTGGTCTATGCCGGCTTCGTCGTCGGATGGCTGATCCTTCAGACGGTCGCGGCGCGCTTCTCGACGCTGCTCGGGATGATCGCGGCGGTCTTCGGCGCGCTCATCTGGTGGCTCTATGTCGCCGGTCCCGTCGCCGGGATGCTCGACTTCGCAACCCTCCGTCCGGTCCCCTCGCAGCGGTTCGGCGGCTTCATGCTGTCGCTGGTGATCGGCGTCACCGGCATCTCGTTCTCGCTGCCCATCGGGATCCTTCTGGCGCTGGGCCGGAATTCCGACATGTTCTTCGTCAAGACGATCTGCGTCGGGTTCATCGAGTTCATCCGGGGCGTGCCGCTCATCACCCTGCTGCTGGTCGCCTCGTTCCTGCTCAACATCTTCCTTCCCCCCGGCACCGATTTCGACATCATCCTTCGGGTGATCATCATGGTGACGCTCTTCGCGTCGGCCTACATGGCCGAGGTCGTGCGCGGCGGGCTCGCGGCGCTGCCGAGCGGCCAGTACGAGGCGGCGAACGCGCTCGGTCTCGACTACTGGAAATCCATGCGGCTGATCATCATGCCGCAGGCTCTCAAGATCTCGATCCCGGGCATCGTCAACACCTTCATCGGCCTCTTCAAGGATACGACGCTGGTGGCGATCATCGGGCTTCTCGATCCGATCGGCCTCACCACGGCCGTCCGCGCCGACAGCAACTGGAACGGCATCATCTGGGAGATCTACGGCTTCATCGCGCTGATCTTCTTCCTCTTCTGCTACGGCATGTCCCAGTATTCCCAATATCTCGAGCGCAAGCTCGCGACCGATCACCGCTAGGAGGCGCTCCGCATGTCAGACACCGCCATCGAACTCGCCGCACCGAAAACCCCGCTCACGGTCTCCGACGAGATCGCCATCGAGATCGTCGGGATGAACAAGTGGTACGGCGATTTCCACGTCCTGCGCGACATCGACCTGGTCGTGAACCGGGGCGAGCGCATCGTGGTCTGCGGACCCTCGGGCTCCGGCAAATCCACGCTCATCCGCTGCGTCAACCGGTTGGAGGAGCATCAGAAGGGCAAGATCGTCGTCGACGGCGTCGAGCTCACCTCCGATCTCAAGAACATCGACAAGGTGCGCTCCGAGGTCGGCATGGTGTTCCAGCACTTCAACCTCTTCCCGCATCTGACCATTCTGGAAAACTGCACCCTCGCGCCGATCTGGGTCCGCAAGACGCCCAAGAAGGAGGCCGAGGAGGTGGCGATGCACTTCCTCACCAAGGTCAAGATCCCCGAGCAGGCCGACAAGTATCCCGGCCAGCTCTCCGGCGGCCAGCAGCAGCGCGTCGCCATCGCGCGCTCGCTCTGCATGAAGCCCCGCATCATGCTCTTCGACGAGCCCACCTCCGCCCTCGACCCCGAGATGATCAAGGAGGTGCTCGACACCATGATCCAGCTCGCCGAGGAGGGCATGACCATGATCTGCGTCACCCACGAGATGGGTTTCGCCCAGGCCGTCGCCAACCGCGTGATCTTCATGGACCAGGGCCAGATCGTCGAACAGAACGAGCCGAAAGAGTTTTTCAACAACCCGCAATCGGACCGCACCAAACTCTTCCTGAGCCAGATCCTCGGGCACTGAACGCTGCGGAAGGTTCTTCCGGGGACCGATCCTCGCCCCGTGAAACGGCCGGTACGATCTGAGCGTGTTTCTACCCGAGCGCCTTCGGAACCGTGAAATCGGCCACAACCCCGCCGCCCCAATACGCGTCGTCCCAGACATCCACGTCGAAGTCGATCACGGTAGTCGTGCCGGTCGGGTGCCGTGCGAACATCGGATCGTCCATCGGCTCCGCCAGCAGCCCGTCGGCGGCGGCGCCGATCCCCGGCTGATGCCCGATCAAAATCACCGTCCCGACATCAGGCGCCCGCCGTACCAGACCGAGCAGCGTCGCCGGCGCCGCCTCGTAGATCTCGTCCACGAACTCCGCCGGCACATCATCGAGGCCGAGCCCCGCCCAGGTCTCCCGCGTCCGCCGCGCCGTCGAGACCAGCGCCGCGTCCGGCACGTGCCCCCGCTCGCGCAGCCAGGCGCCCAGAAGCGGCGCGCTCCGTACCCCGCGCGCGTTCAACGGACGGTCGAAATCCCGCTGGCCGGGATCGGCCCAGCTCGACTTCGCATGGCGCATCAGGATCAGGCGTCGCATCGTCAAACCGTGCCACGGAACGCCGCCATGTGGAAGGCGGATTGCGCCTCCGGCCGCAGACCCGCTCCCACCGGACAGGCCCGCCGCACGGCGCAACCCCGGTCCACGCAATCCCGCCCGGCCTCCGTCGCGATCCAGGCCTTGCAGGCCGGCACGTCATAGCCTTCGTCGGTCAGCGCCCCGACCGGACAGGCCGACAGGCAGGGCTTCGCGCAGGAAGGGCAGGGCGCCTCGCCCGCCTCCGGCAAATCCATCCTCTCGGGAAACGCCAGCGCCCCGCGATACGACACGAAAAGGCCCGCGACGTCATGGACCAGCAGACCCACCGGCGAACTCCAGGCGTGTCCCGTCCGCTCCGCCCACGCCATGAACGGCTGCCACGGCGGCCCGCCGAACGGAAAATGCGCCTCCGCGCCCATCGCCTCGGCCAGGCCGCCCAGCACCCGGACCGACCAGCGGTTGAGAGGATCGGCCTCGCCGTCCGCGAATTCCGCGCTCTCCTGAAACACCCGCCAGAACGTCGCCCCGTCCGGCCCCGCCATCACCAGCGTCTCGCACCCCCTTGGCAAAGCGTAGGCTTTCTCTGGATGAAACGCCCCGAGAACGGCCAGACCGTGCGGCCGGAGCGCCCCACCGACCTCCTCGAGCGTCATTTCGCGCGAAACGGCAGCGCGAGGCTCCACCCCAGACGGCTCGGCCGCTCATCCCGCCACGCCAGCCCCGTCTCCATCGTCTCGTGCGGGTCTCGCGGCTGCGCGATGTAGGTCCCGAACATCCGGTCCCAGACCGACAGGCTGAAGCCGTAATTGCTGTCATGCTCGGCCCGGTCGACCGAATGATGCACCCGGTGCATGTCCGGCGTCACGACGACCCGCCGAAGCACCGCGTCCACGCGGGCGGGCAGGTTGATGTTGGCGTGGTTGAACATCGCCATCCCGTTGAGCATCACCTCGAAGATCACCACCGCAAGGGCCGCGGGTCCGAGCAGATAGACGAGACCGATCTTGAGCAGCATCGACAATGCTATCTCGACCGGGTGAAACCGGATCGCCGTCGTGACGTCCATGTCCACGTCCGCGTGATGCACCCGGTGCAGGCGCCACAGCACGGGCACCTTGTGGGTCACCAGATGCTGCGCCCAGATCGCCAGATCGAGGATCAGCACCGCGATCGCCACCTCGATCCACACGGGCCAATCCAGAACGTTGAACAGGCCCCAGCCCTTGTTTCCGGCGTCGATCGCGGCGCCCACCGCCAGAAGCGGCAGCGCGATGGCGATCAGCCGGAGCGCCAGGCTGTCGATCACCACGATGCCCCAGTTGGTCGCCCAGCGCCGCCCGCGTCCTTGGGCGCGTGGCCGCCTCGGCGCCCAGACCTCGACCGCCGCCAGAACCGCGAAAATCCCGAGGAACACCGAGAGCCGGATCAGAAGTTCGTTTTCCATGGCGTGAATGTGTCCGTTTCGGCCCGGCGGTCAAGCGGCGTCCGCCCGCAAGACCGCGCTTCCGTGTCATTAACGCATTATAGAGATTTGAGCGCCTTTGAAATCAACCACTTGTCACGGGTTCACGCGTGGACCACGCTCTCGTGCTCGCTAACCCTTGATCAGACTGCCCGCGCCATGGGCCGTGAACAGTTCCAGAAGCACCGCATGCGGCTTGGTCCCGTCCAGGATCACCACCGCCCGCACCCCGCCTTCGATCGCGTCGAGCGCGGTCTGGGTCTTGGGGATCATCCCCGCGCCGATCACGCCACTCGCTGTCAGCTCGCGCACCTTGTCCGGCGTGATCTGCGTGATGATCTCGCCCGAGCCGTCCTTGACCCCGGCGACGTTGGTCAGGAGCAGCAGCCGGTCCGCCTTCATCGCCGCCGCGATCGCGCCGGCCGCCGTGTCTCCGTTGACGTTGAACGTCTCGCCGTTCCGCCCCATGCCCACGGGCGCGACCACCGGAATGAAATCCGACCCCAGAAACGTCTTGAGCACGCCCGGATTGACCTCCACGGGCCGCCCGACGAAGCCCAGATCGACCTCCGTCGCGACCCCGTCGCGCATTACCGTTTTCACGTCCTTCTCGCAGACCAGAAGGTTCGCGTCCTTGCCCGAAAGCCCCACCGCCTTGCCGCCCTGCGCGTTGATCGCCTGGACGATCCGTTTGTTGATCCGGCCCGACAGGACCATCTCGACCACTTCCATCGCGGCCGCGTCCGTCACCCGCTTGCCGTCGACGAACTCCGATTTGATGTCGAGCCGCGCCAGCATCTCGTTGATCATCGGCCCCCCGCCATGCACGATCACCGGATTGACCCGGCATTGCCGCATCAGCACGACGTCCCGCGCGAACGCCGCCATCTCCGCATCGTCGCCCATGGCGTTGCCGCCGAACTTGATCACCACCGTCGCGCCGTCATAGCGCTGGAGATAGGGCAGGGCCTCCGACAGGGTCCGGGCGGTCCCGATCCAGTCGCGGCGCGCGTGGCTCGTCTTTTCCATGGGTATCCGGTCTCCGTCGGGCGTGATGCGGCTTGATACAGGCGGGCGGCTCGCCGGACAAGCGCGGGGGATGGCGGCACGGATGCAGACGATGTAATGTGACGACTCGTTCCCAACCGATCGGACCGCGCCATGCGCCATGTCAGCCTTCTCGCCGGATCTGCCCTTCTGCTCGCCGCCTGCGCCGCCGGGAACGCGCCCGACGCCGCCCGCGACGCCGAGCGCTGCGTCTTTCTCTTCGACCAGTACGACGCCCTGGTGGATCTCTACCCGAACCAGGCCCTCGGCGGCTTCGGAATCGGCGGCATCGCCTTCAACCCCATCCAGCAGCAGATCGCGTTCATCAGATCTGCGGATTGTCTGACCCGCGAGTCCGAGCTTGATGGAATGGAGGCGCTGGGCGAAAATCTGCGGCCGTTCACGCCTGAGACCGGAGGCGGCGCCATCCCGCCCGTCACCATCATGGCCGGAATCGTCACCAGCCCCGCCGCCGAAACCCGGGCCGTCGCCTTCTTCCAGAGCCTCGGCTATCCGACCCGAACGGTCGGCGCGCCGCAACTCGGCCGCCGCATCCTCGTCGGTTCCTTCACCACGCAAGGCGCGCTCGACCAGGCGCTCGCGGTCGCGCGGGAGGCGGGCTTTGAAAGCGCGTACCCGACCCGGCGCATCCGGCTCTGATCCCGTCGTCCTGGGAGACGGGACGCGCGAGCGGCATGGCGGGTCGCGCGCGCAGGTTGTAAGCTGAGCGCGAGTCGTCAACTGATCGGACCTATGACATGCGCAACGCAATTCTCGCCGGAGCCGCCGTACTCCTGACCGCATGCGCCAGCGGAGGCGCTCCGGACGCCGCGCGCGACGCCGAACGATGCGTCTTCTATTTCAACCAATACGACATCGCCACGACGACGTTCCCGACGGAGGTTCGCAGCGCGCGCGGGGGCGGATACAGTCTCAACCCCGCGATTCAACGCAGCATCGCATGGCTGCGCGACGGCGACTGCCTGACGATGAACGCGGAACTCGACGGCATGGCGGCGCTGGGCGAAAGCCTGAAGCCCTTCGAGCGGGTCCAGGGCGGAGCCGCGATGCCGCCGATCGCCCTCCACGCCGGGATCGTCACCAGCACCTCGGCGGAGGCCGCCGCCGTCGCCTTTTTCGAAGGCCTGGGCTATCCGGTGCGGACCGTCGGCGCGCCCCAGCTCGGCCGCCGCGTCTTCGTAGGGCCCTTCACCACGCAGGAAGCATTCGACCAGGCGCTCGGCGTCGCGCGTGAGGCAGGCTTCGCGAGCGCCTATGGCACCCGGCGGATCCGCTTCTGACCGGAGCCTCGGCTCAGACCATGTCGGCGATCGCGCTCCGCAACGTGTCGATCCCGGACCCGGTCTCCGCCGAAGTGACGATGATCTCTGGGTAAGCCGCCGGATGCGGCGCGAGCGCCGTCTTCACGCCCTCGACGATGTGGCCCAACTCGGCGGCCTTGAGCTTGTCCGTCTTGGTCAGCACCACCTGGAACGTCACCGCAGACCGGTTGAGCAGGTCCATGATCTCCGCGTCGACGGGTTTCACCCCGTGCCGCCCGTCCACCAGAAGGAACACGCGTCGGAGCGTCGGGCGACCCGCGAGATACGCTTTCAGCAGCGCCTGCCATTTCTCCACCACCGGCTTGGGCGCCTTGGCGAATCCATATCCCGGCAGATCGACCAGATAATGCGCGTCGCCCAGCGTGAAGAAGTTGATCTCCTGGGTCCGCCCCGGCGTGTTCGACGCGCGCGCCAGCGCCTTGCGCCCGGTCAGCGCGTTGATCAGCGTCGATTTGCCGACGTTCGAACGCCCGGCGAAACACACCTCCAGCCGGTCGGCCGGCGGCATCCCGTCCATCGCCACGACACCCTTGAGAAAATCGCACGGCCCGGCGAACAGAAGCCGCCCGCGCTCCGCCGTCGCGGCCTCGGGCGTCTCCGCCTGTGTGAAAACCTGCTTCATTCGACGACCACCCCGTCACCCACGGCGATTTCTCCACCCTCGATCACCTCGGCGTAGATCCCGAAATCCGTGTGACCCCACCCCGCGTCAAGCGCGCCGAGCGTGTCGACGTCGATCCGCCCGGTCTCGGGATTCGCGGCGGTGGCCTTGCAGCGCGTGATCGGCTCGCGCACGGCCAGGACCGCCCGCCCGATCCGCAGCCTCCGCCCGACCCACACGAACTCCTCCCAGGCGTCGAAACCCTCGACCCAGACGTTGCCCCGGAACCGTTCCTGCGCCAGTTCCCGACCGGCACGCTCGCCCAAGGCGCGGAGCGAGACGGCGTTCAGCACCGACACCGAAGGCCAGTCGCTGTCGGTCATGCCGCGATCCGCCCGCGCGACGAAAGCGGGCCGCGCGCGGTCCGGATCGGAGATCGGCTGGACCCAGTCGATCAGACGCGCCGCATCCTCCGCGAGATCGGGATTGACGGTGATCGGCGCCAGACGCGGATGGGTGAGCGTCACGCGCCCCGCCGCCTCGTCGACCTGCGCCCCGATCGCCATCAGCTCCGGCGATTTCGCGCCCCGGCTGAAATTCACGCAGGGCTGCCAGGTGTAGCCGCCGCGGTCGATCCGCGCGGCCTCATGCGCGATCGCCCAGACGCGGTCCCACGGCATCGTCCGCCCGGCCGTCAGCACGGTCCGGTCCACGCTCTCCGCCCCGTGCGCCTTGATCGGATGGCGCCAGAGATGCGTGACCCGCGCGGCCACGGACCTATTCCGCCTTCCGTTTTTTCTTCAGTCCGCTCGTGATGTTGCCCATGAGGTTCACGTCGACCCCCTGGCTGCGCATGATCAGGTATTGCTGGATGAAAGTGATCGTGTTGTTCGCGACCCAGTAGAGCACCAGCCCGGAGGCGAAGCTGCCGAGCATGAACATGAAGATCCACGGCATCCAGGCGAAGACCATCGCCTGGGTCTTGTCGGTGGGGGCGGGGTTGAGCTTCATCTGAAGCCACATCGTGATCCCCATCAGGATGGGCAGCACGCCGATCGACAGGATCGCGAACACGCTGGCCGGCCCTGGCGTATCCCAAGGCAGAAGTCCGAACAGGTTGAGGAACGACGACGGATCGGGCGCCGAGAGATCCTGAACCCAGCCGAAGAACGGCGCATGACGCAGTTCCAGCGTCACGAAAATCACCTTGTAGAGCGAAAAGAAGATCGGGATCTGCAGAAGGATCGGAAGGCAGCCGGCCGCCGGGTTGACCTTCTCCTTCTTGTAGAGCGCCATGACCTCCTGCTGCATCGCCATGCGGTCATCGCCGGAGCGCTCCTTGATCTTCTCCATCTCGGGCTGAAGCTTTTTCATCTTCGACATCGAGACGTAGGACTTGTACGCGAGCGGGAACAGCAGCGCCTTGATCAGCAACGTGAGCCCGATGATCGCGATGCCCATGTTGCCGATGACCGCGTTCATCCAGTGAAGGACCTGGAAGATCGGTTTGGTCAGAAAGAAGAACCAGCCCCAGTCGATCGCATCCACGAAGCGTTCGATGCCCAGATCGCGCTCGTAGTCGCGGATGGTCTCCCATTCCTTGGCGCCGGCGAAGAGCATCGTCTCGGCGCTGGCGGTTTCGCCCTGAGCCACCGTCATCACCGGCAACCGGACGTCGGTCTGGAACGTGTCGGTCGCCTGGGTGTATTTCGCGACGGCGGTGAACGGCTGGCCCGCCGACGGCACCAGCGTCGACATCCAGTAATGGTCGGTGAAGCCGATCCAGCCGTTCTCGGCCACCTCGATCGTCCGCGCGGGGCCGCGCTCGGCCGGGTCGACCTCGAAGTCCATCACGTCGTCGTAATCGATCTCCACGAGCTCGCCGTCGGTCTTGCCGATCACGCCCTCGTGCAGGATGTAGAAGCCGCGCAGATTGTCCGGCACGCCGTGCCGGGCGATGATGCCGTAGGGCGCCAGCCGCACCGTGCCCGCGCCGATGTTCTGGACGGATTGCTCGACGGTGAACATGAAGTTCTCGTCGACGGACATCGTCCGGCGGAAAACCAGTCCGGCGCCGTTGTCCCAGACGAGCGTCACCGGCGTCGTCTCGGTCAGCGTCCCGCCGCTCTCGACGGTCCAGGCCGTCGAGGGCCCTGGCACCTGCTCGAAGCCGAGTTCGCCGGCCGGGGCCCAGCCGTAGAGCGTATAATAGGCGTTCGCGGCGCCGGCCGGGGTCAGAAGCGTGACGTCCGGAGAATCCTCTTCGATCGTAACGGTGTAGTCTTTGAGCTTGATGTCGTCGATCCGTCCGCCGACGAGCGACAGCGACCCCTCGAGCCGCTCCGTCTCGATCGCGATCCGCGGGGTTTTCGACAGCGCCTCGGCGCGCGTTTCTTCGGGCGTCGCCGCCAAAGCGGGCGCCTGAGCGATGGTCCCGTCGGCCGACGGCACGACGAGGCCGCCGTCCTGCGTCGTCTCGACGCCGGGCTGGGGGGCGACCTGCTGCGGCGGCGTCTCGGGCGGGAAAAGCAGGAACCAGACGAGGATCACCGCGAAACTGAGCGCGGTCGCCAGGATCAGGTTCCTGTTCTGCTCGTCCATGTCGGGAGGCTCCGGTCAGAAGGCTTGAAAAATCTGACTGGGTTCAACAGGCGCGGGGTCCAAAGGTCAAGGTGTATTCGGGTCGCCGGCGGCCTGCGCGCGGGCGTCTCCGGCTGCTCCATGAGTTTCCTGCCAGGCGCGAAGCCAGGTGAACGTGTCCGCCAGGGACATCGGCTTCGCGATCAGAAATCCCTGAAGCTGGCCGAAGCCGAGCGACCGCACGACGGCCTGCGCCTCCTCGGTCTCGACACCCTCCGCCAAGGTCTCGATCCCGAGCGCGCCGGCCATGGCGACCATCGAGGCCGTCAGCGTGCGCAGCTCCTCGCTGCTCTCGATCCCGTTGATGAAGCCCCGGTCGATCTTGATGCGGTTCACCATGAATCTGCGCAGATTGGAAATCGAGGCGTGCCCTGTACCGAAATCGTCAAGTTCGATGTGGAAGCCGGCGGAGGCCAGACCGCGCAGGTTGCGCACTACCATGTCCTGATCGCTTTTGATCAGGACCGTCTCCAGCACCTCGATGGCGATGCGTGACGGATCGACGTCGCAGCGCTCGACCTCCCATTTGATCTTCTCGATCAGACGCGGATCGCGCAGCTGTCCCAGCGCGAAGTTCACGCCGACCTTGGGGACGTGCAGGCCCGCCGCGTCCCAGGCCGCGATCGCGCCGAGCGACGCGTTCAGCACCACCTCGCCGATGCGCTCGGTCAGGCCGGTCTCGTCGGCGAATTCGAGGAACGCCGCCGGGCTGAGCAGGCCACGCTCGGGATGCTGCCAGCGGACGAGGGCCTCAAAACCCGCGAAGGCGCCGGTCTTCAGGTCGATCTGCGGCTGGAAGAACGGCATCAGCTGGCCGGCGTCCAGACCTTCGAGCAGATCCGAGAACAGCGTCTCGCGGCGCTCGACCTCCTCGCGCATGCTCTCGCGGAAATAGCGGACGGATCCGGGACCGCAGTTCTGCGCCTCGGTGAGCGCGATCGCCGCGTTCGACAGGACCCGCGCCGGGTCCGGAATGTCGTCCGACAGAAGGGTGACGCCGATCCGGCACTCGATCCGCCGCGCGCCGCCCCGGATCGAATACGGTTTGGAGAGCGCGTTGAGGATCCGCTGGGCGATGGCCGCCGCGTCGTTGGCCTCTTCGAGTTCTCCCGCCACAACCACGAAATCGTCCTGTCCCAGATGGGCGGCCAGATCGACCGAGCGCAGCGCCTGCTGAATGCGGCGGGCGCTGATCCGAACGATCTCGTCGGTGTCGCGCGGGCCGAGATTGTCGCGCAGCGTGGCGAAACGCTCGAGATCGAGCCGCAGCACAGCGGTCTGAAGCCCGCTGCGCTTGGCCCCCGCCGCGATCCGCAGCAGATAGGCGTCCAGATACGTGCGGTTCGGCAATCCCGTCAGCGGGTCGTGCAGGAGCTGGAAGCGGGTGTCTTCCTCGGCCTCGCGCGAGCGCCGCACCCAGTCGCCGATACGCCGGTGCGCCGGAAGCGCCACCGCCGCGAGGATCAGGATCGCGCCGATCAGGTTCACCGCGACCGATCCGATCACGGCCATCTGGCTTGTCTCCACGGCGCGCGCCGCCTCGTCTCGGGCCTCCGCCGCGGCCTGTTCGAGCCTCGGCAGGATGCGCCCCCCGAACACCGCCTTCAGGGCCGCGGCCTCGCCCGACGCGAACCCGTCGCGCGACGCGATCGACTGCGCCAAGTAGGATGCGGTTCCGAGCCCGCCCGGGGCGCCCGCGGCGTCGGGGCCCGCGACGATCGCCTCGATGTCGCGAAGCAGGCGGTTTCGGACGGTCTCGCGTGCCGCGCCGTCGGGCATTCCGGCCATCCGGTCTATCTCGACCACGGACGTGCGCGCGGCGGCCAGCGTCGCGGTCGCATTCATAGCGCGTTCCAGCGCGTCGCCCTGGCGCATGGCGATGTGGGCCACCGCGAGATGGCTCGCTCCGAAAACCACCATGCCGGCGACCAGCATCCGCGCGCAGGCGCGGGCGAACACCCGTTCAGGCGAAAAGACATGATCGGAGGGCGGCTGGCTGCGCATCCGGCAGTCCTAGCCCGATCACCTTCGATAATCGTTAAGCCGGCCGGCCCCGCGCAGGGTATCTCCGGCGCATTCGCGGAAAATTATTCGACACGCGCGGGCGGTCGGAACTCGAGCCAGCGGATTTCGCAGCCGAGGCCTTCGAGAAACCGCTCGAGCGCGTCACGCGTCAGCGCGATCGTCCGGTCGTTGACCAGCGGATGCGCGTAGATCAGCGTGCGGTCGCGGAGGTCGGCGTCGATCCAGATCTCGACGCCCGTCGCGCGTCCCGTGACCATCGCGAACGGCGTCACGGCGCCCGGCCGGACGCCCAGATGCTCCATCAGCCGCTCGGGCGACCCGAACGACAGCCGCCCCGATCCGATCCGGGCGGCCAGCGCCTTGAGGTCGATGGCGCGGTCCTGCTCGGCCACAACGAGGTAGTTCCGCTTGCGGTGGTCGCGCAGGTAAAGGTTTTTGATGTGCCCGCCGCCGTCCTCGGGTGACAGCCATGCCGCCTGCACCTCTTTCGATTCGTCGACGGTGTGAAGGGGCGGATGCGAGTGCAGCCGGAAATCGATGCCCTCCGCCCGGAGCAGTTCCAGGAGGGCGTCCGACGAGACCGGCAACGTGTCCTGATGCGCCGAGGTCGCGTCCATTCAGAGCGCCTTGAAATCGAACAGGGAAGCGTCGAGCAGATGGCTCGGATTGGCCTGCGTCAGCGCGCGGAAGATGATCCGCCGCCGCCCGGGACTGCGCGTCTCCCACTCGTCGACCATGCGCTTGATCTGCTGGCGCTGCAGCCCGTCCTGACTGCCGCAGAGATCGCAGGGGATGATCGGATAGCCCATGCCGGCGGCGAATTTGCCGCAATCCTCCTCAGATACATGCGCGAGCGGCCGGTGCACGTAGACGTCGCCCTCGTCGTTCAAGAGCTTCGGCGGCATCGCCGCCAATTTGCCGCCATGAAACAGGTTGAGCAGGAACGTCTCGATGATGTCGTCGCGGTGATGGCCGAGCACGATCGACGAGCACCCTTCCTCCCGCGCGATGCGGTAGAGATGCCCCCGTCGCAGCCGCGAACAGAGCGCGCAATAGGTCTTCGCCTCCGGCACCTTGTCCATGACGATGGAATAGGTGTCGCGGTACTCGATCCGGTGCGGCACGCCCATCCGCTCCAGAAACTCCGGCAGGACGGTGGCCGGAAACCCCGGCTGCCCCTGGTCGAGATTGCACGCCAGGATCTCGACCGGCAGGACCCCGCGCCACTGAAGCTCGGTCAGCGCCGCGAGCAGCGTATAGCTGTCCTTGCCGCCCGAGAGGCACACCAGCCACCGCTCGCCCCGCCGCGCCATGCCGTAGGTCTCGATCGCCTCGCGGGTCTGGCGGATGATCCGCTTGCGCAGCTTGCGGAACGCCGTCGTCTTGGGCGCGCCGGCGAAGAGGGGATGGATGTCGTTGTCCGCGTCCAGCATGGGTGCCGGTATAGGGCATCCTCCCCGGACCCCACAAGCGGCCCGGATGCTGCATTGGCCCCGCGCCGCGCGATCGGGCGCGGACCGCGCCGGGGCGTGCCGGAGGGCGGTGACAACCCGAAAACGACACGCGTGTCGTTTCGATTAAGTGTATCAATTTATTTGACTTTCCGATTCGCGTTAACCGCGGCGAAACTTTTGTCACGCCCCGCCCCGACCGACGAAATCGCCCCGGATCGACCCGTTTCGGGGCCATCGGTCGACGGCAACCGGCCATTTCGACACGATGTCCTTGAGATAACGAACCGGAGCGTCAATTCCGATTGGAGGCCAGCGCCCATGGTGGGCTATGGTCCGCGCGAAGACGGATCGTGACCGGCCAGACGAGCAAGGAGACCATCAATGGATCTGACGCGCAGACAGCTTCTCGAAACCACCGCTCTGGCGGCCGCGTCGACAATGGTCGCGTCGGGCTTCGCCGGCTTTGCGATGGCGCAGGATGCCGGCGACGGTTTCGACATCGACGCGGCCTTCGCGTCGTTCATGTCCGATCTCGGCCGTTCGCCCGACGATGCCGGCGGCACGGTCACCTTCACCGGCGCCGATCCGATCCTGCGCAGCCATTTCCGCATCGGCGCCTCGATGGCGCTGCCGGCCATGGCGGCGGCCGTCGGCGCTGCCGCCATCTGGAAGGACCGCACCGGCGAAACCCAGGATGTCGCGGTCGACCTGCGCGAGGCGGTCTACGGCGTCAATCCGATCATCGCCCCGATCATGCGGCATCGGCTGTCGATCGGCGCGGTCGAGCCGAACGATCCCGTGGCGCTCGGGTTCACTTTCACGCCGACGATCAACGGCGGCCTCTACAACATCGCGCTCGCCAACGAGAACGAGTTCTCCTTCGTGCCGTACCGCACCAAGGACGGCCGTTTCATGAACATCACCGGCATCTATCCGCACCTGAACACCCGCGCGCTGAGGCTGCTCGGAGCGAAACCCGATCGCGAGTTGATCGCCGCCGCGGTCGCCACCTGGAACGGCGAGGAACTCGAAGCGGCGATGTTCGAGGAGGGCGTCGTCGGCGTCATGCACCGGACCAGCGAGGAATGGCTCGCGCATCCCGAGGGCGCGTATCTGGCCGAGACCGACCTCATCGAGATCCGCAAGGTCGCCGACGGCGATCCGGTCGCCTGGACGCCCGACCCGACGCAGCCGCTCTCCGGCGTCAAGGCCCTCGCCCTGAGCCACGTGATCGCGGGATCGACCGCGGCACGGACGCTCTCCGAGTACGGGGCCGAAGTCCTGCACATCATGCGGCCGCAGACTTTCGAATTCGAGGGGCTCTGGACCGACGTCAACATCGGCATGCGCTCGGCGTCGCTGGATCTTCGCCAGCCGACCGATTCCGACGCGCTGCACGCCTTGGCCGAAGACGCCGACGTCTTCATCGACGGCTTCAGCGGGCGCGGGATCGAGCGGCTCGGCTTCGGTATCGATGAGGTCGCATCCAAGCGCCCCGAGGGCGTCGTCTACCTCACCATGCGCGGCTACAGCTGGGACGGACCGTGGAAAATGGTCCGGACCTTCGACATGGAGGCGGTGGCGACGACCGGCTTCACCTATACCGAAGGCGGCGGCCGCTATCCCGATTTCGGGCCGGCCTACGGCGACAACGCGCGGACGGGGACGCCCGCCTTCCCGCCGACGCTGGTGATGAACGACTACATCGCCGGGTACATCGGCGCCGCCGGGATGATCGAGGCGCTGCGGCGTCGCGCCACCGAGGGCGGCAGCTACCACGTGCACGTCAATCTCGCGCGCGCCGCGATGTGGTTCGCGAGCCTCGGCACGTTCCCGTCGACCGATTTCGACCCCGGCGAGGAGAATTTGATGATCGATCCGGAGACCGTCACCTTCGACTCGCCTTATGGCGAGGTCACGCGGCTGGCCCCGATGGCGCGGCTCTCCAAAACGCCCGGCAAATGGCAGGACCCCCTCCTGACCGTGCGCGGCAGCGATCTGCCGGTCTGGAGCGGGTCGTGAGCGCGGGGAGCCGGCGCATGCGCCGCGCGCTCCTGACGACCGGCGCGCTGCTCTTCGCGACAGGACTCGCCAACGCCCAGGCCCAGGACGTCGAGACCCTCAGCGATCCCGACGAGGGCCAGTACCCGCTGCTTCTCGACGGCACGCTCTCAGGCGGGGGCGACCTCAAGGAGGACAACTCGCCGCATTCCGGCCTCTTCCGGTTTCCGACGCTCCTCGACCCGTGGGAGGCGTTCAAGGCGAACGTCCGGGAAAAGACCGGCATCACCTTCGGCGGCTCCCTGGGCGTGCTTTATCAGAACTATTCGGAAATCCCGTCCTTCAATCCGGAGGCCGAGCGCGATTCCGTCGGCCAGAAGTTCACCCTCAACTTCTCGCGCGACATGTGGAAGACGGGGACGCCCGAAGCGCTCACCTTCGATCTCGTCATCGAGGACCGCGGACCGATCGGAACCGACAATCCGCCACTCCAGGCCGGCCTCGCCGCCGGTTCCATCGTGCCGACCGCGGCGACCTGGGGCGATTTCAATCTGGGGATCACGCAGGCCTACATCCGCCAGAACCTGATGGGCAACAAGGTGCAGTACACGATCGGCAAGATCTTCGCGCCGAACTTCATCGACGCCTATCCGTTCTTCGACGACAACCGTCAGTTCCTGAACCAGAGCTTCTCCACCAGCCCGACCATCGCGTCACCGCTTCGGGGCTTCGGCGCGGCGGCCACGGTCTTTCCGACCGAGAACAACCTCTACATTCTGGGCGGGATCTATTCCGCCAATTCGAGCGATACCGGCTTCACGCTCGACGAGGTCTTCGACACGGGCGAGCTGTTCTACCAGCTCGAGGTCGGCTGGAGCGCGCTGGCGCGGTCCGGCGTTCCGGTCCAGGCGCGCGGGCCGATGGACAGCAACAACGTGCATCTGACCGGCTGGTACAAGGACAGCCAGCCGGACCAGTCGAACGTGACGCTTCAGCCGCAGGCGCGCGGCCTCGCCTTCAACGCCAACTGGATGGTGGGCGACAACCTGATGTGGTTCCTGCGCGCCGGCGCGTCTGAGGGCTGGGTCAACGACCGCTCCGTCTCCGCCGGTTTCGGCTGGCGGCCGGACGTGGAATACTCCGATCTCTTCGGCTTCGGCATCGGCTGGGTCCGGCCCAACACCGAGATCGTGACGGTCGAGGCCTTCCAGCGCGAGCAGTGGAATGTCGAGACGTTCTACCGCTTCCACGTCACGCCGAACTTCGCGATCACGCCGGATCTGCAGTACATCAGCAATCCGTCGCTCAACCCGGAAGTCGACTCGCTCTGGGTCGGAAGCCTGCGGGCGCGCGTCACGTTCTGACACGCGCGTGCGTGGCACAGGTTTCGGAAGGGTTAACGCGATTCGAATTACTGTTTCAAAACAGGGCCTTGGTGAAAGCGCCACGCGTGGCACTTTCGTGCGTGTCGCGCCCTCACTCCGGCACGTTGTCGATCCCCGATCCGCCCCACGGATGGCACCGCGCCATGCGGCGGACGGCCAGCCACCCGCCCTTGAGCGCGCCGTGGCGCTCCAGCGCCTCGAGCGCGTAGACCGAGCATGTCGGCTGATAGCGGCAGTTCGCCCCGATGAACGGCGAGATCACCAGCTTGTAGGCGCGCACCGGTACGGCCGCGACCTTCGCCATCGGGCTCATCGCGGGCGTCTCGAATGGACGGCGTCGACCGCGCTGGCGAGTTCCGCGCGCATCTCGGCGAAGTCCCGCGTCGCGGTCACGTCGGGCCGCCCGATCAGGACATAGTCCCAGCCGGGGCGGCCGCGTGCCGGGAACACGTCCCGCGCCAACGCGCGAAGCCGCCGTTTGGCGCGGTTGCGCGCGACCGCGTTGCCGACCTTTTTCGAGCAGGTGTAGCCGACCCGCACGCCCGTTGCCGGCTCGTCCGTCCGCCGCTCGCGCGCCTGGAGCGTGAAGCCGGGCTTCGACTGCCGCGCCGCCCGCGCCGCGCGCAGAAAATCCGGCCGCTTGCGCAGGGTGGACACGACAACGGGCCCGGCGGCGTCACACGCGGCCGGGCCCGGAAAGTCCGTCATCGGTCTCAGGCTGACAGGCGCTTGCGGCCCTGGGCGCGGCGGCGATTGATGATCGTCCGGCCGGCCTTGGTGGCCATGCGCGCGCGGAAACCGTGGCGCCGCTTGCGGACCAGGTTGCTGGGCTGGAATGTGCGTTTCGTGGTCACGGTCTTCTCCTGATCGTCCGGCCGGGCCGGTCTGCCGGAGCCGGCGATCCGCGCGCGGACCCGACCCCTGAAATTCGAAGACCTGTCTCTAGGGGCGCCGGCGCGCCGAGTCAATTCACCCGGGACGCGCGAGTGAAACATTTCCGCCCCTCCGATCAAGCGGGCGTGAGCGGGGTAACGGTCCTGTCGCCGGGCCCGAACCTCTGGCATGGAACGCATACGCAAGGAAGAAAGCATGACCGTCATGACCGCCCCGAAGAAACGCGCCTCCGCAGGCCGCGCCGCGCCGCTCCTGATCATCGCGGCAGGCGCCGCGCTCGGCGCGTTCCTGCTCCGCGACGTGATCAGCTTCGAGACGCTGCGCGAGAACCGCGAGGCGCTGCTGGCCTGGCGGGACGCCAATTACCTTTCCGCGGCGCTGGTCTACCTCGCCGCCTACATCGCCGTCGTCGCCTTCTCGCTCCCGGGCGCGACCGTGATGACGCTGACCGGCGGGTTTCTCTTCGGCATCGTCGCGGGAGCCGGTTTGACCGTATTCGCCGCGACCATCGGCGCCACCGCGATCTTCCTCGCCGCCCGGATGGGGCTCGGCGACGCGCTCCACGCCAAACTCACCGCCCGGGGCGGGGACGGCGCGCTCGCCCGGATGGAGCGCGGGCTGCGAGAGAATGAGGTGAGCTATCTGCTGCTGATGCGTCTCGTGCCGGCCATCCCGTTTTTCGTGGCGAATCTCGCGCCGGCGTTTCTCGGGGTGAAGCTGCGCAATTTCGTCCTGACGACGCTGTTCGGGATCATTCCCGGCACGGTGGTGTTCACCTGGATCGGCGTCGGTCTCGGCGAGGTGTTCGACCGTGGCGAGACGCCGGATCTCGGGCCTGTTCTTCGAGCCGCAGATCATCGGACCCATTCTCGGCCTCGCGGCGCTCGCGGCGCTTCCCATCGTGATCAAAGCCGTGCGCGGCAAAGGAACCCCGTCATGACCACCCGCATCAAGACCGACCTCTGCATCATCGGCGCCGGCTCGGGCGGTCTCTCGGTCGCCGCCGGCGCGGTCCAGATGGGCGCCTCGGTGGTGCTGATCGAGGGCCACAGGATGGGCGGCGACTGTCTCAATTACGGCTGCGTGCCGTCCAAGGCGCTGATCGCCTCGGGCAAGCACGCCCATGCGATGACCACCGGCGCGCCGTTCGGCGTGACGCCCGTCCGCCGGATGTCGACTACGCCGCCGCCAAGGACCACGTCCGCTCGGTCATCGAAGGCATCGAGCCGCACGATTCGGTCGAGCGCTTCGAGAGACTCGGCGTCAAGGTGCTCCAGGATTTCGCCCGGTTCATCTCGCCCACCGAGGTCCAGGCCGGCGACACGATCATCACCGCGCGCCGTTTCGTCATCGCCACCGGCTCGCGACCCTTCGTTCCGCCGATCCCCGGTTTGGATGGCGTGAAGTACTACACGAACGAGGACATTTTTGATCTGCGCGAGCGCCCGGACCATCTGATCGTCATCGGCGGCGGGCCGATCGGCATGGAGATGGCTCAGGCGCATCGCCGCCTCGGCTCGGCGGTGACGGTGATCGAGGGCGCCAAGGCGCTGGGCAAGGACGATCCGGAGCTCGCCGCAATCGCGCTCGAGCGGATCCGCGCCGAGGGCGTCGAGATCGTCGAAGGCGCGCAGGCGGAATCCGTCTCGGCGGAGGGCGACGCGATCACCGTGCGCGTCGAGGACGGCCGGACCTTCACCGGCTCGCACCTGCTGATGGCGGTGGGTCGCAAGGCCAATACGGAGAAACTCGATCTCGACAAGGCCGGCGTGAAAACGACGCGGACCGGCGTCGAGGTCGATGCAGGTCTTCGCACCGCCAACCGCCGCGTCTATGCCATCGGCGACGCGGCGGGCGGGCTCCAGTTCACCCATGTCGCGAGCTATCATGCCGGCGTGATCATCCGCTCCGCGCTGTTCAAGCTGCCGTCCAAGGCCACGAATGCCCATATCCCGTGGGCCACCTATACCAGCCCCGAGCTGTCGCAGGTCGGGATGACCGAGGCGGATGCGCGCAAGAAACACGGGGCCAAGCTGGAGGTCCTGCGCTTCGAATACGCCGAGAACGACCGCGCGCGGACCGAGGGGCTCACGACCGGCCTGATCAAGGTGATGGTCGCGGGCGGGCGGCCCGTCGGCGCGTCCATCGTCGGCGCGCAGGCGGGCGAGCTGATCGGGCTCTGGGCGCTGGCGATCTCGGCGAAACTCAAGATCTCGGACGTGGCGGGAATGGTCGCGCCCTATCCGACGCTCACCGAGATCTCGAAACGCGCGGCGGGGCAGTACTACACGCCGCGTCTTTTCGAGAACGACACGGTCAAGCGCGTCGTGCGGTTCATCCAGAAATACGCTTGATCGTCCGAGACTTCTTGCCGCAGACGCGCCTCTCCCCTAGATACCTGACACGGTTGTGATCGGGATCGTCCATGTTTTTCAACAGCCTTTCAGGGCGGTTTCTTGGCCTGACGATCATCTTCGTGATGATCGCCGAGGTCCTGATTTTCGTGCCGTCCGTGGCGAATTTCCGGCGCGACTATCTGCAGAACCGTCTCGAGCTGTCGCAGCTCGCGGCGCTGGCGCTTCTGGCGACGCCCGAGGAGGCGGTGCCGGCCGATCTCGAAAGCGAGCTTCTGGCCACGGCGGACGTGCTCAATGTCGTGCTCAAGCGCGACACCATCCGCGAGCTCGCGCTCGAGACGCGCCCGATGCCCGGCATGTCCGAGGAGAGGTTCGACCTGATCGACGCGCCGCTCCACGTCCTGATGCGCGACGGGCTCCGGACGCTTTTCTCGACCGGTGATCGGATCATCGTGGTCGAGGGTCGCAGCGAAAAGGCGTCAGGGTCCGAGATCGAGATCGCCATGTTCGAGCGGCCGCTGCACGAGGCGCTGGTCGAGTACGCGCTGCGCATCCTCTATCTGTCGCTCGCCATCTCGATGACGACGGCGGCGATGCTGTTCTTCGCGGTGCAGCGCTTCATCGTGCGGCCCATCGGGCGCGTGGTGGAGAGCATGACCGCCTACCGCGACGATCCCGAGGACGCCACGCGCGTGATCACTCCCGAAAGCGGCGTCCACGAGTTGCGCGAGGCGGAGACGGCGCTCCAGGAGCTCCAGGTGCGGCTGACCGGCGCGCTTCGCCAGAAGGATCGGCTGGCGGCGCTGGGCGGGGCGGTCGCCAAGATCAGCCATGATCTGCGCAACCTGCTGACCACCGCGCAGCTTCTGGTCGACCGCATCGACATGAGCTCGGATCCGGGCGTCAAGCGGACCGCGCCCAAGCTGGTGAACTCGCTCGCGCGCGCGATCGCGCTCTGCGAACGGACGCTCACCTACGGCAAGGCCGAGGAGCCCGCGCCGACGATGGGCGCCTTCGCGCTGGCGCCGCTGGTCGAGGAGGTGTTCGGCAACGAGAGCCTTCTGAGCGTGCCCGAGGGCGTCACGCTGATCGCGGACATCCCCGAAGGCTTCACGTTGGAGGGGGATGCCGACCAGATCTTCCGCGTGCTGACCAACCTGGTGCGCAACGCCGTCCAGGCGATCGAGGCGACCGGTCGGCCGGGCGAGGTCCGCATCGCGGCCTCATGCGACGGCGCGCCGGAGATCACCATCTCCGACACCGGCCCGGGACTGCCCGCAAAGGCGCGCGAGAACCTGTTCCAGCCGTTCCGGGGGGGCGTCCGCCAGGGCGGCGCGGGCCTTGGTCTCGTGATCGCGTCGGAGCTGGTCAAGGGTCATGGCGGCACGCTCGACCTGGCCGCCACCGGCCCGGAAGGCACCACGTTCCGCATCGCGCTGCCGGCGCCGCGCGCCGCGCGGCCACGGGCGGTCGCCGCGCGGGCCTGATCGCGAAGTCTCAGCGCCGCAGGATGCTCGGCCGGCCCGGATCGGCCGGCGCCCGCAGCGAGAGCCCGACCTCGGCCGGCATCGTGTCGCGGGTGTCGGAACCGGACGCCTGGCTCGTCGTGGCGCGGCGCCACCGCTCGATGGTCGCGCGCACGACCTCGGCGCGGTCGGTCGGACCCGCGTCGACGGCCTCTGAACGCGCGCCCGAATTGCTGCGCGGCACGTCCTCGCGGGGCAGGGTGGCGAAGGTGAGCCGCGCCACCAGCGGCAGACCCTCGCCGATCCCGATCGCCTCCTGCGCGCCGAGCGAGGGCACGAAGCCGAGCAGGTTCGCCGCCGCCTCCGACACCGCCGCGCGCAGCAGCGCCTGATCCGCGTCGTTGGTCATGCGCATCACGAAAAACGTGCTGCATTGCGAGATGATCGTGGGGTCGAGCTCGGACGGCCGCTGCGTCACCAGCCCCAGGTGCACGCCGTATTTCCGTCCCTCGCGCGCGATGCGCTTGAGCGCGCGCCGCGCCGGCGCGAAGCCGGCATGCTTGTCGGCGGAGGCGTAACGGTGGGCCTCCTCGCAGACCAGCAGGATGGGGATCGCCCCGTTGCTCCACAGCGCGAAATCGAAGGCGAGCCGCGAGAGCACGCAGACCACGGCGTCCACGACCTCGTCCGGCAGGCTCGCGAGCTTGAGGATCGTGAGCGCCCGATCTTCGCTGTCGAGGCTGAACATCTGGCCGAGCACCGATGCCATGACATCGCCGCTCCGGGTCGCGTCGCGGAACATGAACTCGTAGCGCGGATCGTTGCGGATGCCCTCGATCCGGTTCGCGAGGCGGTGATGGACCATGCCGAGCGACCGGTTCTCGAGCCTGCCCATCCGCTCGCGGATCAGAGCGACCAGGGCCGGGACGTGATAGGGCGTCGGCGTGTCGGCCGTGAACCCGGAACTCGCCGACCCGCGTCGTTCCAAGGTCGTGCGCTCCGGGCCCGTCTGATAGCCCGCTTTGGCCAGCGGGATCAGCTCGGACAGGATCTCGACCTCCTCGGTGGGCACGGGTTTGCCGCCGTAAAGGACGTTGAGCGTCTCCTCGAAGTTGAACAGCCAGAACGGCAGCCGCAGGTTCTCCGACCCCACGATGTTCGCGCGCTCCCCGAAAACCGCGCCGTACTCGTTGTGAACGTCGAGAAGCAGCGCGCGCAGCTCCGGCCGCACCGCGATGGTCTTGGACAGGATCGAGGCCACCGCCGTCGATTTGCCCACGCCCGTCGAGCCCACCACCGCGAAATGCTTGGCCAGCAGATGATCCGTGTCGACGATGGCCGGGATCGACCGGTCCTGGCTCAGATGCCCGACATCGATGGTCCGCGTGCCCGTCGACGCGTAGATCAGGTTCAGCTCCTCATGGCCCATCAATTCGACCGCGTCGCCGATGGCCGCGTAATCCCGCACACCGCGGCGGAACCGGCGCGCGTCGCTCCCCGCGCCCTCGATCTCGCCGAGCAGATCGACCCGCGCGACGGTGCGCGACCCGTCGATGGCCTCCGCCTGAAGGCGAACGTCCGAGATCATGCCGACCAGCGTCGTGGCCTGGCCCTTGATCGCGACGAATTTGCCCACCGTCGGCCGTTCCTGCCGTCCGGGCCGGGGCGGCGCGAGCGCGATCCGCGCCTCCGAGCCTTCGACCCCGACCACGTGGCCGAGGGCTTCATCCGCCGAGTTCTGGCCGAACCCTCCCGAGAAGTTCTGGATGATCGACATGGCCGCGCGCTCCCGGATGACCGGCACCCGAAGCTGGCGCCGCCGACCGTAGTGCCAGCAACCCGTTGCCGAGGTGTAAACGGGTGGTATCATGGCCCGACGGAGCTGGAGGGACCATCATGGCCGGTGGCTGGACGCGCGACGGCGCGGTGCAGGATCAGATCGACGCCTCGATCGCCGAGGAGCTCGAACGCATGAAGGCCCGCCGCGCCCCGGTGGGCGAGAGCGCCATGTTGTGCGTGGAATGCGACGAACCGATCCCCGAGGCGCGCCGGGCCGCGGTCCCCGGCGTGAAGCTCTGCATCGAGTGTCAGCGTGGCCGCGACGCCCGCCCGGTGGCGCGCGGCGGCATCAACCGGCGCGGATCGAAAGACAGCCAGCTGAAGTGAGGGCAGGGCCTCAGCCCCGCACCACCACCCGGCTCCGCGGCGTCCAGCGCGCCAGCACCCATTCCAGATCGGCCCGCGCGAATGCGACGCAGCCGGCCGTCGGATGGCGCGCCTTGCGCCAGACGTGGAGGAAGATGGCGCTGCCCAGCCCCGCCACCGGCGGGTGGCGGTTCCAGTCGAGCACCGCGACGATGTCGTACATCGGATCGGCCCGCCGGAGCGCCTCGTGGCTGAAGCGGTGGGGGCGTTTCACGAGGCGGTTGTAGTCCGGATCGGCGGGATCGTCAGACCAGCCATCGGCCGGTCCGATGGCCGAAAACGCAGCTACGGATAAACTACGCGAAAACCACGGATGACCTGCGCCGGATTCGCGGTCTTTCCGGACCAGAATCCGCTCGATCCGATGGACTCCGACCGGCGTGACCCCGTCGCCCTCGGCGCGCTTGGCTCCGATCCCGCCGCGTCCGACCGCGCAGGGCAGGAGCCTGCCGCGGAAGCGGGCGCCCCACGGCCCGACCACGAGGTCCTCGGGCCTCACAGCAGATGCCCGCTCTTCGCGGCCTTGGTCCGCAGATAGGCGTCGTTGTGCTCCGTCCGCCCGGCCCGGATCGGCACGCGCTCGACCACCTCGAGCCCGCAGGCGTTCATGCGCTCGACCTTCGCGGGGTTGTTCGTCATCAGCCGGACTTGTGAGAATCCCATGGATTTCAGCATGTTCGCGCCCAGCCTGAAGTCCCGCTCGTCATCTTCGAAGCCGAGCCGGTGATTGGCCTCGACCGTATCGAAGCCCTGATCCTGGAGGCCGTAGGCGCGCAGCTTGTTCGCCAGCCCGATCCCGCGCCCCTCCTGGTTGAGATAGAGCAGCACGCCGCTGCCTTCCGCGCCGATCGCGTCGAGCGCCGCGCGCAGCTGCGCCCCGCAATCGCATTTGAGCGAGCCGATCAGGTCGCCGGTGAAACAGGCGGAATGGAGCCGGCAGAGCACCGGCCGGGCCCGGTCCGGCGCGCCGATCTCGACCGCGTAATGCTCTTCCGAGCCGTCGCGCGGACGAAACACCCGGACCCGGCCGGCCTCGGACACCTCCAACGGCACCCGCGCCGCCGCGACCTCGACCAAAGCCGCGGCGCCCGGACCACGTGGCACGAGAGCGGCGTCGATCCGGCTCACGCCTTCGGCGGCCAGACGATCCGCCGTCGCAATGTCAACCGTGACGGCCAGCGCGGCGGGCATCAGACGGGCCTGTTTGCAAAGGCTCAAGGCCGAGCGGTGCAGGTCGGCGCCGCCTTCCCGCCGCGTCGCGTAGGGGCCTTTCATCGGCCAGTCGAGATCGGCCGACGGGTCCGCCGTGGCGCGGACCCAGGAAAGATCGGCGTCCGCCGGCAGCGCCACGCGGGCCAGATCGCCGTCATAGGCGCGGGCCTTGAGCGTCTCGGCCCGTCGCGCGGTGATGGCGAGGTCCACCGGCCCGAGGGCCCGCAGGTCCGCGAGCCGCTCCGCCGTCGCGGTCTCGGCCGCGATCGCGACGAGCGTGCCGCCGGCGTCACCGATCACGACCGGCGCGCCCATGCGCAGATCGGCGCGGGCGCGCGCGAGGCGTTCGGACGGGGAGAGGCCAAGCATCCGGGTGGCGTTCCTGTGGCGGCGGGTGCCAAGGAGTAGCGCCATCCACCGGAAATTGAAACAAAAGCCTTGCGGGGGACACCTCTGTGTGAGCGGCGGTCGCGTCTCGTTGTCGGGCGCCGAACGGATGGACATCTGCGGTTCACGAAAAGGAGATGCATCATGAGCCAGCTGAAGAAAATCCTGATGGTCGACGACGACGCCGATCTGCGCGAGGCGCTCGCCGACCAGCTTCTGCTGACCGAGGAGTTCGACGTGTTCGAGGCCGGCAACGGCGCCGACGGGCTCGCGAAATCCAAGGAGCAGCATTACGACCTCGTCATCCTCGACGTCGGCCTGCCGGACATGGACGGGCGCGAGCTCTGCCGCCTGATGCGCAAGCAGGGCGTGAAATGCCCGATCCTGATGCTGACGGGGCATACCGGCGACAGCGACCAGATCCTGGGACTGGAATCCGGCGCCAATGATTATGTCGCGAAGCCCTTCAAGCTGCCGGTCCTGCTCGCCCGCATCCGCGCGCAGCTGCGCCAGCACGAGCAGTCGGAGGACGCGGTCTTCGCGATCGGGCCCTATACGTTCAAGCCGGCCGCCAAGGTGCTCCTCGACGAGAGCGAGCGGAAGGTGCGGCTGACGGAGAAAGAGACCAACATCCTCAAGTTCCTGTACCGTGCCGATGACAAGGTGGTGGGACGCGACACGCTGCTGCACGAGGTCTGGGGGTACAACGCGGGCGTGACCACGCACACGCTCGAGACCCACATCTATCGGCTTCGTCAGAAGATCGAACCGGATCCGTCGAACGCGAAGATCCTGGTGACGGAGCCCGGAGGCTACCGCCTCGTTCCTTGAGCCGGTTTCGGGTTGCGCCCCGGGCGGACGCAGCTAAGACTCCGGCCGAAATCCGGCCGGAGTAACCATGACGCTCACGATCTGCACCTGGAACATCAATTCCGTGCGCCTGCGCGAGGAGACGGTCCTGCGTCTTCTGCGCGAGGAGGCGCCGGACGTCCTGTGCCTTCAGGAGACCAAATCGCCGGTGGACAAGCTGCCGCTCGACGGGTTCCGGGAGCTGGGGTTCGGGCATATGATCGCGCGCGGTCAGAAGGGCTATAACGGGGTCGCGATCCTGTCGCGCGTGCCGATCGAGGATGCGGGGCAGCGCGATTTCTGCGAGAAGGGCGACGCCCGGCACGTGGCGGGACGTCTCGCCAACGGGACGGTGATCCACAATTTCTACGTGCCGGCCGGCGGCGACGTGCCCGATCGCGAGGCCAATCCGAAATTCGGTCACAAGCTCGATTTTCTCGACGAGATGCGCGCCTGGTTCGCGGACGAGACGCCGGAGAGCGCCATCATGGTGGGGGATCTCAACATCGCCCCGCGCGAGGACGACGTCTGGAGCCACAAGCAGCTGCTCAAGGTCGTCTCGCACACGCCGGTCGAGGTCGACGCCCTGAACGCCGTTCAGGGCGCCGGCGGCTGGATCGACCTTACGCGCAAGGATATTCCGGAGGGGCCGCTGTTCTCGTGGTGGTCCTATCGCAGCCCTGACTGGGACGCGGCCGACAAGGGCCGCCGGCTCGACCACGTCTGGGCGACGCCGGACATCGCCGAGCGGTCGGGCGGCAGCCGCGTCGCGCGGCACGTGCGCGGCTGGGATCGCCCCAGCGACCACGCGCCCGTCTTCGCCGAATTCGAGGTCTGAGACGATGATCGAGGCCGTGGTCTCGGGCGCGGTCGGCCGCGTCACGCTCAACAGCCCGGCGACCCACAACGCCCTCGATCGGGCGGCGATGGACGCGCTGATGCGCGTGCTCGAGGACTGGTCGGGGCGGCCGGATCTGCTGGTGCTGGTCTTGACCGGAGCGGGCCGGAGTTTCTGTTCCGGCGCGTCGCTCGGTGAGGTGACCAAGGCGGATTGGACGGAAGACCGCCTGACGGCGCTCTGTGACGCGCTGGAGGGGTTCCCGGCGCCGACCGTCGCGCGCCTCAATGGCGGCGTCTATGGCGGTGGAATGGAGCTGGCGCTCTCCTGCGACTTTCGGGTGGGCGTGACGGGAATGCGGGCCTTCGCGCCGCCGGCGCGGTTCGGCATCCATTACGCGCCGGCGGGATTGGCGCGTGTCATCGACCGACTCGGGCCGCAGGTCGCGCGCCGGGTGTTCCTTCTGGGCGAGACTTTCGACGACGCGGCGCTTCTGCGACACGGGTTTCTCGACCGGCTGGTCGCGCCTGATGAACTGGATTCCGTGACCGACTGGATCGCCGGGACGCTCGCGGCGGCGGCGCCGCTGGCGATCCAGGGCATGAAGCGGTCGATCGTGGAGCTGTCGAAGGGCGCGCATGACGACGCGGCGGCGGAGCTGCGCATCGCGACCTGCATCGCGTCGGCCGATCATGCGGAGGGGATGGCCGCGCGCCGCGAAAAACGTAAGCCCAGGTTCACCGGGAAATGAGGCCGTTCCTTATCCTTCAGCTTCGGCCAGAGACCGAGGCGTCGGATGACGAGTTCGGCGCGTTTCTCGCCAAGGGCGGTCTCGCGGCGTCGGAGACGGTGCGGATACGGCTCGACCAGGAGGCGCTGCCGGAGGGGTTGGATCTCGACCGGTTTTCCGGCGTGATCGTCGGCGGCGGACCGGGCTGCGTCAGCGACGCGCCCCGGGACAAGAGCCCGGTCGAGAAACGCATCGAGGATTCGGTGCTCGGCCTGATGCCGGAGATCACGGCGAACGACGTGCCGTTTCTCGGCTGCTGCTACGGGATCGGGATCCTCGCGCATCATCTGGGCGCGACGGTGAGCAAGGCGCGGTACGGCGAGGCGGTCGGGGCGGTGACCTGCGCCGTGACGGAAGAGGGGCGGCGCGATCCGCTTCTGGCGGCGGCGCCGGACCGTTTCCGGGCGTTCGTCGGGCACAAGGAGGCGGTGCAGGAGCTTCCGCCGGGCTGCGTCCATCTGCTCGCGTCCGATCCGTGCCCGTTCCAGATGATCCGCTACAAGAGCCGGGTCTGGGCGACGCAGTTCCATCCGGAAGCGGACGCGGCCGGGTTCGAGACGCGGATCCGGGTGTACCGCGACAAGGGGTACTTTCCGCCCGAGGACGCGGCGCGGCTGGTCGAGATGTGCCGCGCCGAGGACGTGACGGCCCCCGAGACGATCCTGCGGGCGTTCGTGGAGACCGTCACGCGGTCCTAGAAGGCTGATGAGCCCGCGATGAGGGCGTCGGCATAGGCGTAGTTCACATAGAGGATCGCGCCGCCCGGACCCGAGAGCGCGCTCCAGCTTCCGCCCGAGGCCTTGCACGCGTCAATTTCGGCATCGGCGAGGTCGCTGGACAGGGCGACGCCGTCGGCCGCGCCGGAACAGAAGGCCTGGAGGCCTTGGGCGCGACCGGCATAGGCGGCCGCGACCGGGATGCCGTCGGCGGCGAGGGCGTTCGAGATGGTGGCGCCGGGTCCGGGTTCCCCGACCAGACGGAGTTGCGCCGGAAGCGGCTGCGGCTCGGGTCGCGTGACGGTGTCGTTCGCAGTGGTCGCGGCGCAGCCTGCCAGCAGCAGGGCGGTCACGGGCGCCAGGAAGTTCCAGGTTTTCATCAGGTCCCTCGATTTTTCGAAACGCGGCCATTCTGCGGGCCGTGTCGAATGCTTGCGCTCAAGGGCGGCGCCGGTCAATGCGCCTCGCGCGCGCCGAAGATGGCCGAGCCGACGCGGATATGGGTGGCGCCGCAGGCGATGGCGGTCTCGAAATCGTCGGACATGCCCATCGAGAGGCCTTTGAGACCGTTGCGTTCCGCCATGTCGCGCAGCGTCCGGAAATGCGGGGCGGGGTCCTCGTCGACCGGAGGGATGACCATGAGGCCGGCGATCTCGAGGCCGAGCGGGCCCCGGCATTCCGCGAGGAACGCGTCGAGACCGTCGGGGTCGATGCCGGCCTTCTGCGGCTCGCGGCCGGTGTTGACCTGCACGAAGAGGGCGGGGGAGGCGCCGCGCTGCTGGACGGCGTCGGCGAGTTTGCGGGCGAGTTTCGGGCGGTCGAGACTGTGGATCGCGTCGAAGAGATCGAGGGCGGCGTTCACCTTGTTGGTCTGGAGAGGCCCGAGCAGGTGCAGGTCGACCGGGCCGAACTCGGCGCGCAGGTCGGGCCACTTGCCGGCGGCCTCCTGGACGCGGTTCTCGCCGAACACGCGTTGGCCGGCGTCCAGAACCGCGCGGACGCGGTCGAGGGGCTGCACCTTGGAGACGGCGATCAGGGTGACGGCATCCGCCGGGCGGCCGGCGGCGGCGACGGCCGCGTCAAGTCGGGTGCGGATCGCGGCGAGGGTCATGGACGGCCTCCTTGGTCGGGATCGCGGATTTTATCGCAGGGCGAGGGGAGCCGAAAGGGCCCTGAACCGGGCGGCGCGGGAGGGTCCACGCGTGGACCATAGTCAAGTGATTGAATTCACGAGGGTAACAGAAGTCGACATCGTTAACGGGACGTCACGTCGCGTGGCGGGATGTCATGTCGCCGGCCGAGGGGATGCCGCGGGCGACGGGCGGATGCGGGGGGAACCCGCCGATGCGGCGTCCGGGCAAAGAAAAAGGCGGGCCGAAGCCCGCCTTTTCCCGCCTTCGATCCGGATGGATCAGAAGTTCATCCTGATGCCGAAGTCGCCGACGGTCTCGGCATCGCCGAGATCGCGGTTTCCGAAGGCCGAGCCGCGCCCGAAGGTCGAGGCGATGCCGCCGGCAACCTCAGCGCCGCCACCGAGATCGTAGGCTGCAGTGAAGCCGTAGGTCTGCTCGCCGTCGAACGCTTCAATCTCACCATCGGCGTTGAGGATTTTGACGTAGTAGGCGCCGACCGTGAGCGCTTCCCAGCCGTAGGTGCCGCCGACGCCGATGGTATCGAAGCTGGAGCCATCAACGAACCGGTTGCCGTCGCTGTCGGCATTCGTGTAGACGAGGCCCATACCGAAGTCGCCATACGAGCCGCCGACCGAGCCCGACCACTGGGTACCCGACGGGATCGTCGTGGAGATGCCCACGGCCGGAATCAGGAGCGCGCTTTCGTCCGCATTACAGCCGTTGCCTTGGGGTCTGATCGTGTCGAGGGTTGGATCATTCGGGTCATCAAAGAAGCACGCGCCGACGGAGTCGACATCCTGAACGGTGTCGAACGACGAGTAGTCGTAGTAACCGACCGCGATGTTCCACGTGCCGTTGGCGAATTCACCGGCGTAACCGGCGCCGACGCCGACGTCGCTGAGGTCGCGGTTGGACGAGACCGAGATGCCGAAGCCCATGATGTCGAAATCGTAGCGGACCGTCGGACGAGCGGCCGGGTTGGCCGCGAAGCTGTTGCCCACGTCGCTGCCGAAGGAGCCGCCGTTCGAGATGAAGAACGTCTCGTTCAGGTCGCCCAGACCGGTCAGCGAGAGGTTGCCCGGGATGTCGCCGACCCAGTTCTCGTCAGCGCCGGCGGTGTCGCCGAACGTCAGCGTGCCCCAGCTGCCGGAGACGAAGACGTTGCCGTCGATCTGGCCCGTCGAGGACGTGGGCCCGGTGCCGCCGCCGCCGGCGTTGTCCGCGCGGATCGTCGCGCCGAACGAGATGCCGCTGTCGGTCTCGCCGGCCATGTTGACGCCCCAACGGACGCGGGAGACCGCGCGCACATCTTCGTCGCCGTTCGCGGAGCCGTTGTTGTTGATGTTGTAGCCGAGACCCAAGCGCGCGCTACCGAACATGGTGAGCCCTTGAGCCGACGCCGCGCCGCCGATCGCCAGAGCGGCGAGAGCAGTCGATGCGAAGAGTACGTTTTTCATCGCTTTTCCTCGTTGTTTCTTTGAAACCCATCTCAAATCCGGGACATCCGGACCAAGTGAAATCTTAATCGCCCGAGAGCCCCTCACCGGTCAAGCGAAGGCCGGACCGCAGGAACGTTTGCGTGGCGGTCTGATGCAGCTATGCCACAGTGGCGCCCGGGGCGCGTCCGAGGTTATCCCTTGTCGGACCAGGCCCGAGACATTAGACATCGGCCGGCACTCATCTGGACCGGAACCCCACGTGACCAAAATGCGCATGATCATGATGCCGGCGCTGGCCCTGGTCGCGCTGACCGCCTGCACGGTCGACACCGACGTCGCGCGGGAGCGCAACGAGGAACGCCGGATGCGCGACAATGACATCCAGAGCGACGAATTGTTTTTCGACCTGTTCCGGAACCGGGGAAATCCCGAGATCGGCATCCAGGTGAACCGGTATCTCTGGCAGGCGTCGCTCGACACGCTGTCGTTCCTGCCGCTGGCCGTCGTCGATCCGTTCTCGGGGATCATCGAGACCGGCATGGGATCGGTGAACGGCGCGCCCTACCGCGTGACCGTATATATATCGTCGCCCGCGCTCGACGCCGTCTCGCTCAAGGTCGCGGCGTTCCGCGGATCCGTTCCGGTCGGCGCGGCCGAGAACGCGCAGCTGGAGAACGCGATCCTGACGCGCGCGCGTCAGCTCAGGATCGCCGCGTCGCAGCGCTGAGGCCCGCGCGGCCGGGCACGGGAGAGACAGTGATGGATCGCTACGAGGCCGGGTCGGTCGAGCCGAAATGGCAGCGGGCCTGGGACGAGGCCGGCGTTTTCCGCGCGGAGCCGGATCCGTCGCGCGAGAAGTACTACGTGCTGGAGATGTTCCCGTACCCGTCGGGTCGCATCCACATGGGCCACGTGCGCAACTACACGATGGGCGACGTGATCGCGCGGTACAAATCCGCGCGCGGCTTCAACGTGCTGCATCCGATGGGCTGGGACGCGTTCGGCATGCCGGCCGAGAACGCCGCGATGGAGAAGGGCGTGCATCCCGGCGCCTGGACCTATCAGAACATCGCCACGATGCGCGAGCAGATGCGGCCCCTGGGGTTCAGCATCGACTGGAGCCGCGAATTCGCCACCTGCGATCCGGAATATTACGGCCAGCAGCAGGCGCTGTTCCTCGACATGCTCGAGGCGGGCCTCGTGACGCGCAAGAGCGCGGTGGTGAACTGGGACCCGGTCGACATGACCGTGCTCGCCAACGAGCAGGTGATCGACGGCAAGGGCTGGCGCTCCGGCGCGCCGGTGGAGCGGCGCGAGCTGACGCAGTGGTTTTTCCGGATCTCTGACATGGCCGAGGACCTGCTGGCCGCGCTCGACGGGCTCGACGGCTGGCCCGAGAAGGTCCGGCTGATGCAGAGCAACTGGATCGGCAAGTCGACGGGCCTCCAGTTCCGCTTCGAGACGCGCGGAGCGCCGGAGGGATTCGACGCGCTCGAGGTCTACACCACCCGGCCGGACACGATCTTCGGGGCGAGTTTCGCGGCCGTGTCGCCGGATCACCCGCTGGCGAAGGCGTTGGAGGGCGATCCGGCGGTGGCGGCGTTCAACGCCGAATGCCGGCGGACGGGCACGTCCGAGGAGGCGCTGGAGACCGCCGAGAAACGGGGTCTCGATACGGGCATCCGGGTCGTCCATCCGTTCGATCCCGACCGCGAGCTGCCCGTCTGGATCGCGAACTTCGTTCTGATGGAGTACGGCACCGGCGCGATCTTCGGCTGTCCGGCCCATGACCAGCGGGATCTGGATTTCGTGCGGAAATACGGCCTGCCGGTCAAAACTGTCGTAAGCCCGGAGGGACCGGACTTCACCGTCGCGGACGAGGCGTATGTCGGGCCGGGCCGGATGGTCAATTCGGAGTTCCTCGACGGGATGGAGATCGAGGCGGCCAAGGCCGAAGTGATCTCGCGGTTCGAGGCGGCCGGGACCGGCGAGGGCGTGACCAAGTTCCGCCTGCGCGACTGGGGGATCAGCCGTCAGCGTTACTGGGGCTGTCCGATCCCGGTCGTGCATTGCCCGACCTGCGGCGTCGTGCCGGAGGCGCGCGCGAACCTGCCGGTGCGGCTGCCCGAGGACGTGAGCTTCGAGACGCCCGGCAATCCGCTGGAGCGGCATGCGGGGTTCCTCGCGGCGAAATGTCCGGCATGCGGCGGCGACGCGCGGCGCGAGACCGACACCATGGACACCTTCGTCGATTCGTCCTGGTACTACGCCCGCTTCACCGCGCCGCATGCTCAGACGCCGACCGTGATGGCGGACGCCGACTACTGGATGAACGTCGACCAGTATATCGGCGGGGTCGAGCACGCGATCCTGCACCTGCTCTACAGCCGGTTTTTCGCGCGGGCGATGCGGATCACGGGCCATCTGCCTGCCAAGGCGGTGGAGCCGTTCGACGCGCTGTTCACGCAAGGCATGGTCACGCACGAGACCTACGCCACGCGCGACGCGGCCGGGCGGCAGGTCTGGCGCGATCCGGGCGAGGTCACGCGCGACGGGGCCGGGGCGCGGCTTGGCGACGGCACGCCGGTCGAGATCGGCCCGGTCATCAAGATGTCGAAGTCCAAGAAGAACGTCGTCGATCCGGCCGACATCATTGGACTTTACGGCGCCGACACCGCGCGCTGGTTCGTCATGTCCGACAGCCCGCCCGAGCGCGACGTCGAATGGACGGCGGCCGGCGCGGATGCCGCGTCGAAGCATCTGCAACGGGTCTGGCGGATCGTTTCGGGCGTCGCGGGCTCCGGGCGGGCCGACGGTCCGCCGAGCGCCGACGATCCCGCCGATCTGGCGGGTGACGAGGCGCTCAGCCTCCGGCGCGCGACGCACCGGGCGATCCGTGACGTGACGGACGGCATCGAGGGATTCGCGTTCAACAAGGCGGTGGCGAAGCTCTACGAGTTCACCGCGATCCTGGGCCGCGCCACGGGCGACGGTCCGGGCATGGACGCGGCGCGGGTCTTCGCCGCGCGGACGCTGGCGCTGCTGATGCAGCCGATGACGCCGCATCTGGCCGAGGAGATGTGGGCGGCTCTGGGCGGCGAGGGGCTGGCCGCGCGGGCGCCCTGGCCAGAGGCCGATCCCGCGATGCTGGTCGAGAGCGAGGTGACGCTGCCGATCCAGTTCAACGGCAAGCGGCGCGCGGAGATCACCGTGCCCAAAGGCGCTGCCCGCGACGTCGTCGAGGCGGCGGTGCTGGCCGACGCGGAGGTCGTGCGGATCCTGGACGGCGCCGCGCCGCGCAAGCTGATCGTCGTGCCGGACCGGATCGTGAATGTGGTGCTCTGAGGCCGGACGCGCGGTCCTGGCCGGGGCGCTCGCGCTCGGTCTGGCGGGGTGCGGCTTCGAGCCGATGTACGATCAGGGCGCGCCCGCGCAGGCGATGCTGGGCCGGATCGCGGTCGGGCCGGTCGAGGGCGCGCCGGCGTTCGAGATGCGCGAGCGCCTGACCGAGCGGCTGGGCGGCGACGCCGACGCGGATTTCATCCTCGACGTCGATCTCGACCTGCGGCGCGCCGGCGTCGCGCTGACCCAGCAGAACGTCACCACGCGCTTCAACATCATCGGCACGGCCGATTTCGCGCTGCGTCCGGCCGCGGGTGGCCCGGCGGTGGTGACCGGCCAGGTCCGCAACATCACCGGCTACAGCGCACCCGATTCGGCGACCGCGTCGGCCTTCGCCTCGCTGTCCGCCGAGCGCGATGCCGAGAGCCGGGTGGCGCGCACGCTCGCGGACCAGATCGTGCTGCGGCTGGCGCTCCAGGCGGAGGAGTTCGTTCCGTGAAGCTGACCGGGCGCGAGGCGGCGCGCTATCTGGCGAAACCGGACGCCAAGGGCTCCGGCGCGCTTCTGTTCGGCGCGGACGCGATGCGCGTGGCGCTCAAGCGCGAGGCGCTGGTCGCGGCGCTGATCGGTCCCGACGGTCCGGCCGAGATGCGGCTGACGCGGATGAGCGGCGCCGATCTGCGGCGCGATCCGGCGGCGCTCGGCGACGCGGTGAAAGCGGTCGGGTTCTTTCCGGGCCCGCGCGCGGTGCTGATCGACGAGGCGGTCGACGGCGTGGCCAAGGTCTTCGCCGGCGCGCTCGAGGACTGGCGCGCGGGCGACGCGATGATCGTGGCCACGGCCGGCGCGCTCGGGGCCGGAAGCGCCCTGCGGAAGACATTCGAGAAGGCGCGCGCCGCCGTTTCCATCGGGATCTACGACGATCCTCCCGGACGCGACGAGATCGCGGCCCGGCTTGCCGAGGCGGGTCTCGCGGACGTGCCGGCCGATGCGGCGGGCGATGTCGAGGCGCTGGCCCGCGCGCTCGATCCCGGCGATTTCGCGCAGTTCGTCACCAAGCTCGGGCTCTACAAACGCGGCGACCCCGCGCCGCTGTCGCCCGCCGACATCGCCGCCTGCGCGCCCGCCGAAACGGAGGCGGACGTGGATTCGGTGCTCCATCTCGCCGCCGAGGGCGACAAGACGGCCCTCGTCGAGGAGATGCGCCGGGTGTCGGGGCGCGGCGGCAACGCCACGTCGCTGATGATCGCCGCCGCGCGGCATTTCCGGGCGCTGCACGCGGCCGCCTGCGCGCCGGACGGTCCGGACGCGGCGCTGGCCCGCGCGCGTCCGCCGGTCTTCGGGCCGCGCCGGTCGCGGATGGCCGCCCAGGCCCGCGCGCTGGGCTCGGGCCAGCTGGAGAAGGCGCTCGGCTGGATCATGGACACGGATCTGGCGCTGCGGTCAGGCCGGCCGGTTCCGGCGATGGCCATGGTCGAGCGGGTCTTCGTGCGGATCGCGATGCTCAGGCGGGACTGAGCCACCGCGCCGCGGCGTCGCCCGCGTGCCGCCCGGTGGCGAGGCATCCGGTGATGAGCCAGCCGCCCGTGGGCGCGTCCCAGTCGATCATTTCGCCGGCGCAGAACAATCCGGGCCGGGCCTTGAGCATCAGGCCGTCGTCGAGCGCGTCCCACGCGACGCCGCCGGCGGTCGAGATCGCCTCGTCGATCGGGCGGGGCCCCTTGTGCGGCAGGGGCAGCGCCTTGAGCGCGCGGGCGGTGGCGGCGGGGTCGCCGAGCGCGTCCGGCGCGCAGTCGCGCAGAAGGGCGATCTTTACGGGCGACAGCCCGAGGGTCTTGCGAAGGTGGTTCGAGAGGGACGCCTTGCCGCGTGGTCGCGTCAGCCGGGCCTCGACGTCCGCCACGCTCCGGTCCGGGATGAGGTCGAGCGTCAGGGCCGCGCCGCGCCGCAGTTCGGGCGTCAACGCGTAAATCCCGCCGCCCTCGACGCCGCGCGCCGAGACGACGAACTCGCCCGCGAGGCTGCGTTCGCCGGCCGAGAGCGTCACGGGTTTCACCGGCGCGCCGAAGTGCTTCGCCATTTCCGGCGACCAATCGACGCGGAAGCCGACATTCGACGGCTCGAAAGGCGTGAGCGGGGCGCCGGCCTTCGCGAGGGCGTCCGTCCAGGCCCCGTCCGAGCCGAGCCGCGCCCAGGACGCGCCGCCGAGCGCCAGCACCGTCGCGCGCGCGCGAATGCGGCGCGGCCCGTCGGGCGTCTCGAACGTCGCCGCCGCGCCGTCGTGGCCGGTCCAGCGCCAGCGGGTCCGGAGCGTGACGCGGGATGCCGACAGCCGTCCAAGCCAGGCGCGCAGCAGCGGCGAGGCTTTCATCGCGCGGGGGAACACGCGGCCCGACGAGCCGGTGAAGACCTCCTGTCCGAGCGCGCGGGCCCAGTCCTGGACCTCGGCCGGGCCGAATTCCGCGATCAGCGGCGCCATGCGGTCCGCGCCGCGCCAGTAGCGGGCGGCAAATCCGCCCGCATCCATGTCCATCGTGAGGTTGAGACCGGATTTGCCGGCCATCAGGAATTTGCGCCCCGCGCTCGGCTTGGCGTCGGCGATCAGGACGCGATGGCCCGCGGCCGCCAGCCGTTCGGCGGCCATCAGGCCCGCCGGCCCCGCGCCGATCACCAACGCGTCGATTTCCTCGGTTCCGCTCATCAGCCGGTCATGGCGCCCCGGTCGCGGGGCCGCAAGCCGGGCTTTCCCGAGGCGACGGCCGCCCTATCCTCGGAGGCATGGATGAGACCCCGATCTGCCCGCTCTGCGGGCGGCCGATCCCGAGGGACGTGCGCCAGAGCGACCATCACCTGATCCCGAAGCTGAAGGGCGGCAAGGGCGGGCCGGTCGTGCGGCTGCATCAGATCTGCCACAACGAGATCCATGCGACGCTGACCGAGGCCGAACTCGCGCGCGACTTCGCCGATGCCGAAAGCCTGCGGGCGCATCCGCGCATCGCGAGGTTCATCGACTGGGTCCGGCATCGCCCGCCGGGGTTCCACGCGCGCAGCGCCGGCGGGCGGCGAAAGCGGCGCTGAGGTCTCAGCCGAGGCCGATCCGCGCCCGCATGTCCGGATCGCGCAGGCTGATCTCCTGGCCCGCGAATTCCGCGGCGTCGTCCGAGCAGAGCCAGGCGATCGCCTTGGCGGGCGCGTCGGCCGGCGCGTGGCTCGCGAAATCCATCTGGCTGACCGGGTTGATGCCCGACGCCTTGATCGCGCGCTGCATGTCGGTCGCGACCGTGCCGGGCGACAGGCCGAATATCCGAAGGCCGCGGCCCTTGTTCTCGAGATGGACGCAGCGGGTCAGCATGGCCGCGGCCGCCTTGGAGGCGCAGTAATGGCTCCAACCCTCGAGCGGATTGTAGGCCGCGCCGGAGCCGAGGTTCACGATGATCCCCGAGCGGCGCGCGCGCATGTGCGGCAGCACGGCGCGCATGCCGAAATAGACGCCCTTGTAGTTGATGTCGGCGGCGCGGGCCCAGGCCTCGGGGTCGGACTCCGCCAGCGGCCCGATCGGGTCGATAACGCCCGCGTTGTTGACGAGGATGTCGACCGCGCCGAAGGCGTCGCGGGCGCGCGCGACCGCGGCTTCGACCTGCGACCAGGAGGCGACGTCGCAGGTCATCGCCTCGGCTTTGGCGCCTGTCGCGCGGATCTTCGACGCGAGCGCGGTGATCTCGGGCGACGAGCGCGCGAGAAGCATGACGTTGGCGCCCTCGGCCGCCAGCGCCCGGGCCGCGGCCGCGCCGATGCCTCGGCTCGCGCCGGTGATGATGGCGGTCCTGCCGTCGAGCTGGGCCATGTGTTCCGTCTCCGGTCGCGGGTTGGTTCGCGTCGCGGATCAAAGGCCGGGACGCCCGAAAACGCAACCCCCGGCGCGGTGTTGCCCCCCGGGGGGTGAAGGCCTAGGTAGCAAGACCGAACGTTTCCCCGGAGATCCGCACATGATCCTGACACCCGCGATGCAGAGCGTGGCGCTTTATGCCGGTCTGAACGGCCTGATCCTGCTGTGGCTGGCGGTCCACGTGACGATGGTGCGCGGGCGCGAGAAGATCAGCATCGGCGATGGCGGCAATCCCGCCATGATCCGGGCGATGCGGGGCATGGCGAATTTCATCGAGTTCGTGCCGCTGATCCTGCTTCAGATGGCGCTGATGGCCTTGATCGGCGCGCCGGTCTGGCTGATCCATGTGTTCGGCATCGCGCTGACCTTCGGGCGGTTGGCGCATGGCTGGCATTTCAGCCGCGACGACGCGCCGGGATGGCAGCGCGGCGCCGGGGCCGGGATCACGTTTCTTCTTCTCGCGGCGGGGAGCCTCGGGCTCGTCGGCCACGGGCTTTTCGGGATTTTCTGAGCATGGCGCATGATCTGGACGCGTTGACCAAGGCGCTGCTCAAAGCCGCGCGCGACGCGGGGGCCGAAGCCGCCGACGCCATCGCGGTGGCCGGAGACACGCAGTCCATCGAGGTGCGGAACGGCGCGCTGGAACAGGCCGAGCGGGCAGAGGGCGTGGATGTCGGCCTGCGCGTGCTGATCGGCCACCGCCAGGCGCATGTCTCGGCCAGCGACACGTCGGCGCGGACGATCGAGGAGATGGCGGCGCGCGCCGTGGCGATGGCGCGCGAGGCGCCGGAGGATCCGTGGTGCGGGCTGGCCGATCCGGATCAGCTGGCGCGGGATTGGGATGTCGCGGCACTGGAGCTTGAGGATCCGTCGCCGATGCCGGACGCGGCGGCGCTCAAGGACGCGGCGCTCCGGGCCGAGGCCGCGGCACTGGGCGTTCCGGGGATCAGCCGCATGGACGCGGCCGGCGCGGGATGGAGCGCGAGCCGGGTGCATCTGGCGGCGACGAACGGGTTTTCCGGAGGCTACGGGCGGACCGGGCATTCGGTGCAGGCGGTCGCGATCTGTGGAGAGGGGCTGGCGATGGAGCGCGACTACGCGTTCGAATCGCGCGTTCATCAAGGCGATCTTCCGGATCCGGAGAGCATCGGGCGTCTGGCCGGGGAGCGGGCCGCGTCGCGCGCCGGGGCCTCGAAGCCGCCCACCGGCGCCTGGCCGGTGCTGTATGACGAGCGCGTGGCGTCGGGGCTGATCGGGCATCTCGTGCAGGCGGTGAACGGCGCGATGATCGCGCGCGGGTCGAGCTGGCTCAAGGACGCGATGGGCGAGGCGGTCCTGCCGGACGGCGTCGATCTGATCGAGAATCCCAACCGCCCGCGCGTCTCCGGCTCGCGACCTTTCGACGGCGAGGGGCTGCCCGTGTCGATCCGCGCGCTCGTCGAGAACGGCGTGCTCCGGAGCTGGATTCTCGATCTCGCGACCGCCCGACAGCTCGGGCTCGCGAGCACCGGCAACGCCAGCCGGGGCGCGGGCGGCCTTCCGGGACCGTCGGCCGGCAACCTGACGCTGACGCCCGGGAAACACACCCGTGAGGATCTGCTGCGCGAGATGGGCACGGGGCTGCTGATCACTTCGATGATGGGCTCTTCGATCAATCCCAACACCGGCGATTACTCGCGGGGCGCGAGCGGCTTCTGGGTCGAAAACGGCGAGATCACGCGGCCGGTGAACGAATGCACGGTCGCGGGCAATCTGCGCGACATGCTGCGCGGGTTCACGGCCGCCAATGACGGTCGCGCGCATCAGAGCCGCGTGGTTCCGAGCCTGCTGGTGGAAGGTCTGGTCATTGCCGGAAGCTGATCTGGCGCTGCTGCTCGACGCCGCGCGCGCGGCGGGGAAAATCGGATTGCGCCATTTCGGGCGCGCGCCCGAGACCCGTGAGAAGCCCGGCGGCCACGGACCGGTCACGGAGGCCGATCTCGAAGTCGACCGGATGCTGCGCGCGGAACTGACCGCCGCGCGCCCGGATTACGGCTGGCTTTCGGAGGAGACGCCCGACACGCCCGACCGACTGGGCGCCGAGCGGGTGTTCATCATCGATCCGATCGACGGGACCCGCGCCTTCATCGCCGGCAAGAAATCGTGGGCGCATTCGCTGGCGGTCGCCGAGCGGGGACGCGTCATCGCGGGCGTGGTGCTGCTGCCCGCGCATGACCGCGTCTATGCGGCCGCCGAGGGACGTGGAGCGACGCTGAACGGATCCCCGATCGGGCCGACCGCACGCGAAGGGCTGGATGGCGCGAGCGTGCTCGCGAATGGCGGGCAGTTCTCCGACGCGCACTGGCCCGGCGGGGCGCCCGGCGTGGAAAGGCATTTTCGCCCCTCGCTCGCCTACCGGGTGTGTCTGGCCGCCGAAGGGCGGTTCGATGCGATGCTGACCTTTCGGGACACGTGGGAATGGGACGTGGCGGCGGGCGATCTGATCGCCCGCGAGGCCGGCGCGGTCGTCACCACCCGCGAGGGCGCGCCCGCTATCTACAACAATCCCGGCGCTCAGATCGCGGGCATGGTGGTCGCGGGTCCGGCGCTGCACGCCGAGATCATCGCCCGGCGGGGCGGCGCGGGCTGAGCGGCCATTGCCTTCCGCGAAGCCGCGGATAAGGTGCGCGCGATCCAGAACCCCGCGAAAGGACCGCCCCATGACCCAACGTCTGCATCTCGTGTTCGGCGGCGAACTCGTCGATACCGCGCGCAACGAGCTCCGCGATCCTGAAGCGATCGACATCGTGGGCATGTTCCCGGATTACGCGTCGGCCTATGCCGCCTGGAAAGCCAAGGCCCAGTCGACCGTCGACGACGCGCAGGTCCGCTATTTCATCGCGCATCTGCATCGTCTGCGCGACGAGGGGACCGAGGCGAGCCCCACCGAAGAGCTCGGCTAGGGTCCGACGGTCTTGGACCCCGAGAGACGGGATCCGGCGCTTCTGCGGCTCTACCTGTTCGGCTCGCGCCGGGCCGGGCCGCTCGCGCGGCGGCATCTCGCGCGGCGCCAGGCCAAGGGCCGCGAGCATCCCGAGCGGCTGCCGGAGCGGATGGGCGTGCCGGGCCTCGCGCGCCCCGAGGGGCCGCTGGTCTGGTTCCATGCGGCGAGCGTCGGAGAAGCGGCCTCGCTGCTCGAGCTGCTCCGCCGCCTGGAACGCGCGCATCCGGGGCTGACGTGTCTGGTGACGACCGTGACCCTGACCTCGCAGGAATATCTCGTCGACCGGTTGCCCGACGGCAGCCTTCATCAGTTCGCCCCGGTCGACGTGGTCCCGTGGATCGACGCGTTCCTCGACCATTGGCGGCCCGACGTCGCGGTCTGGACCGAGAGCGAGTTCTGGCCGGCGATGCTCAGTCGCGTGTCGGCGCGCGGAACGCCGATGCTGCTGATCAACGCGCGTATCTCGAACCGGAGCTATCGGCGCTGGCGTCGGATGCGGCGGGTGGCGCGCGCCATGCTGGGCCAATTCGACCGGATCCTCGCGCAGGACGATCTGGCGGGCGAGCAGCTGACCGCGCTGGGCGCGCCGGCCGACAGGCTCGAAGTCGCCGGGACGCTCAAGGAGGGCGCGGCGCCTCTGACCCATGACGAGGCGGAACGCGCGCGTCTGGCGCGTGCCCTGGCGGCGCGGCCGGTATGGCTCGCCGCTTCGACCCATGAGGGCGAGGAGGCGGCCGCGCTCGATGCGCACCTGGCGGCGCGCAAGGTCTTTCCGATGCTCGCGATGATCCTGGCGCCGCGGCATCCGGCGCGGGGCGACGCGCTGGCGGAGACGCTGCGCGGCCTGGGTCTGAACGTCGCGCAGCGGTCGAAGGGCGAGCCCTTCGGCGGCGACACGGATGTCTATCTCGCCGACACGCTCGGCGAGATGGGGCTCTGGTACCGGATCGCGTCGGTCAGCTTCATCGGCGGCTCGCTGGTCGAGGTGGGCGGGCACAACCCGTTCGAACCGGCGCTTCTGGGGAGCGCGATCCTGCACGGCCCGCATGTGCGCAATTTCGCTGAAGGCTACGCGCGGCTCGCGGCCGCCGATGCGGCGATCGAGGTCGCGGACCCGGCAGGGCTCGGCGAGGCGCTCGCGGACACGCTCCAGCCGGACCGCGCGGCGCGGATGGCGGCCGCCGGCTGGGAGACGTGCAGTTCGGGCGCCGCCGTCACGGACAAGGTGCTGGAAGTGATCGGCGGATATCTGGACCGGTCCACGTGATGCGGGCGCCGCGGTTCTGGGACAACCCGCCCGCGCGTCCGGGCGTGGCTGCGCGGATGCTGGCGCCGCTGTCGTGGATCTGGGCCGCGCGGACGCGGCGGCGGCTGGCGGGGGGCGAGGGCGCCCGCGCGGGCGTGCCGGTGATCTGCGTCGGCAACCTCACCGTGGGCGGGACCGGCAAGACGCCGGCCGTCATCGCGCTCTGCGAGCGGCTTCGCGGGCGTGGCCGGGCGCCGTCCGTGATCTCGCGCGGGCATGGCGGGTCGCTTCACGGTCCGGTGCGCGTCGATCCGACGCGGCATACGGCGGACGAGGTTGGCGACGAGCCGCTCTTGCTCGCGGCGTTCGGGCCGGTCTGGATCGGGCGGGATCGTGCGGCGACGGCGCGGGCCGCCGTCGCGGACGGGGCGGACGTGCTCGTCATGGACGACGGTTTCCAGAACCCCGCGCTCGCCAAGGACCTGTCGATCATCGTCGTGGACGCGCGCCAGGGGTTCGGCAACGGGCGGGTGATGCCGGCCGGGCCGCTGCGCGAGCCGGTGGCGGAGGGCTTGGCGCGGGCCGACATGACGCTCGCGCTGGGCGATGCGGACGCCCGCGCGCGGCTGCCTGTCGGCTGGCCGGCGCTGTCGGCGTTGCCGATGCTCGCAGGGGCGCTCGAGCCGCTCCGGACCGGCATGGATTGGGGCGACCTGCGCGCGGTGGCCTTCGCCGGGATCGGACGGCCGGAGAAGTTTTTCGCGACGCTGCGCGATCTGGGCGCGGATGTCGTGGCCGCGCACGGCTTCGCGGATCACGCGCCGTTCGATCCGCGCGTGCTGGCGCGGCTGGCGACGGAGGCGAAAGCGGCGGGCGCGCAGCTCGTCACGACCGAGAAGGACGCGGTGCGGCTTCCGCCCGCGTTCCTGCGCGAGGTGCTGGTGCTGCCCGTCCGGCTCTCGCTCGACGATTGGGCGCCGCTCGACGCGGCGCTCGTCCGGCTGGGGCTCTGACTACTCGCCCAGCGCCGCGTTGAGCGCGGCTTCGAACTCGGCATAGCTCATGTTGCCGACCTTCTCGCCGTCGATCAGGAAGGACGGCGTGGAATTGATGCCGTCGGCCTGGGCGTTCTTCTGGTAATCCGCCACCAGCGTCTCGGCGAAGCCCTGATCGCTCATGCAGGTATCCATCTCGGCGTCGGTCAGACCGGCCTGGCGTCCGATGCCGTAAAGCGCGGCCATCATCGCCTCGGGGTCGTTGTTGGCGAGCCATTCCGATTGTTCGCGGTAGAGCAGGTCCACAAGGCCGAAATACCGGTCCGGGCTGGCGCAGCGCGCGATCATCCCGGCCCAGAGACTGGCGCGGTTGAAATAGACCTCGCGGTAGACCAGGCGCACCTTGCCGGTATCGACGAAGTTCGCCTTGATCTGCGGCCAGGTCTCCAGATGGAACGTCGCGCAATGCGGGCAGGTGAACATGGCGTATTCCACCATCGTCACCGGCGCGTTCTCGTCGCCCACGCTCATCTCGGCGGTGTTGGGGCCGGACTGCGCCAATCCCATGCCGGGCAGCGAGGCGAAGGAGGCGGCCGTGGCGGTCGCGAGGATCTGTCGACGGGTCGGTCCGTTATTCATCTGTCCGCTTTCTTCAATTCTGTTTTCTCTCCCGCGATACCACGTTTCGCGCCAATGTCTCCAGCGCCCGGCGCAGTCCGTCATCACCAATGCTTGAGAGCGTCGGTTCGACCTCGGCGATGTCGGCGGTTTCCGGCGCGGGGGCGGGGGCGCCGCCGGTGTCGCGGGCGTCACGCCGCCGCCGCCCTGCACGAGCTGGATCCGGCCGACGGTTCCCGGCCCGAGCGCCGCGTTGATCCGCTCGACCAGTTGCGGCAGCATCATCTGAAGCTGTGGCGCATGCGCGCCGTCGACCGAAAGGCGCAGGAGGCCTCCCGCCGGACCGCGCGCCGTCGTCAGCTTCTGCGGCATCGACACGCCCGCGAATTCCGCGCCGGCGATCTCGTCCCAGAGCGCGCGGAGCTTGGCCTCCAGGAAACCGCGCCGCGCGGCCGCTGTGCGCATCTGCGGCGAGATCAGCCCGCCCGCCCGCGCGAAGCCGCGCCCGCGCCGGTTGGCGGGGTCGTTCGGATTTTTGTCGCGGGTCCTGGCGGCCATGCGGCCTTGCTCCTCGGCGTGCGGCGGGCTAGCGGTCCGTCACCGGGATGGATGACGTCGGGAGAGGTTCATTGCAAGGGCTGGAGACGCCGCGCCTCGACGATCCGGCCTCGCTTTCGGACGCGCTCCTGGCCTGGTACGACCGGATGGCGCGCGCGATGCCGTGGCGGGTGCCGCCCGCCGCGCGGCAGGCGGGCGAGCGCCCCGATCCCTACCGCGTCTGGCTGTCGGAGGTGATGCTCCAGCAGACGACCGTGGCGGCGGTGAAGGGGCATTACGAGGCCTTCACCCGCCGCTGGCCGCGCGTCGAAGATCTCGCGGCGGCCGAAGACGCAGAGGTGATGGCCGCCTGGGCGGGCCTCGGCTATTACGCCCGCGCCCGCAACCTTCTGAAATGCGCGCGCGCGGTGGCGGCCGATCATGCCGGCGTCTTTCCCGATACCGAAGCCGGGCTGCTGACGCTGCCGGGGATCGGCCCCTATACCGCCGCCGCCATCGCGGCGATCGCGTTCGACCGTCAGGCGACCGTGCTCGACGGCAACGTCGAGCGGGTGATGGCGCGGCTTCACGCGGTCGAGGCGCCGCTGCCGGGGTCAAAGGAGACGCTGCGCGCGCTGGCCGCCGCGATCACGCCTGCCGCGCGGTCGGGCGATCACGCCCAGGCGGTGATGGATCTCGGCGCGACGGTCTGCACGCCGCGCAACCCGGCATGCGGCATCTGCCCGGTTTCGGCGGCCTGTCTCGCGCGGAGGCGCGGCATCGCCGCCGACCTGCCGCGAAAGACGCCGAAGGCCGCGAAACCCGTCCGCCACGGCATCGCCTATCTCGCGGTTCGCGCCGACGCGGCCGTGCTGCTGGAAACCCGCCCGGCCAAAGGCCTGCTTGGCGGGATGCTGGGCCTGCCCGGAACCGCGTGGGCCGAAACCCCGCCGCCGCCCGCGCCGCCATTCGCGGCCGATTGGCGCGACAGCGGGGGCGAGGTGCGCCACACGTTCACCCATTTCCATCTGCGCCTGCGTGTCGAGACCGCCGACGCGCCCGCGACCGCGCCGGGAACGTTTCACCCGGCCCGCTCCGATCGCGCCTCGGCGCTGCCGACCGTGATGCGCAAGGCGCTCGTCCTCGGGCTCTCCGCCCACGCAGGCGTGAACGGTCTGAAGCGAAGCGACGCATAGCGTCGTTGTCGCGGGCGTCCGTTCAGTTTAAGGACCGTACCAAAGCGATACGGGTCGTCGATCAGCGACGAGGTCCATCCGGCTTGCGACAGAACTTGTGAACCGGGAGAGACATGACCGCATCCACCGTCCCCGTGTCGTCAGACACGATGTCCGAAGCGCGCGACTGGGTGCGCGTTTTGGCGAAATACCGTGAACCGGACCCTTGGCGCAGCGTTTTCGAACTCGGCGTCACCATCGGGCCGTTCCTCGCCCTCTGGGCGCTCGCTTGGTGGGCGCTGTCCGTAAGCGGCTGGCTCACGCTCGCGATCTCAATGGTGAACGCGGGCTTCCTGCTGCGTCTCTTCGCGATCCAGCACGATTGCGGCCACGCCTCGTTCTTCGCGAGCCGGGACGTCAGCGACTGGACCGGGCGCGTGATCGGCGTGCTTACCCTGACGCCCTATGACGTCTGGCGCCGCCAGCATTCGATCCATCACGCGCATTCCGGCAATCTCGACGAGCGCGGCATCGGCGACGTCACCACCCTGACCGTCGCGGAATACCGCGGCAAATCGTTCTGGGGCCGTCTCGGCTATCGGCTTTATCGCAACCCGATCACTCTTTTCGGCATCGGGCCGGCCTATCAGTTCATGCTCAAGAACCGCCTGCCGTTCGGTCTGATGAACCAGGGCTGGCGCTACTGGGTCAGCGCGATGGGCACCAACGCGGTCCTGATCGCGGTTCTCGGCCTGATCTGGTGGTTCGGCGGGCTCATGCCGATCCTGCTGATCTTCCTGCCGACCACGATCATCGCGGCCTCGGCCGGCGTCTGGCTGTTCTACGTCCAGCACCAGTTCGAAGAGACCCGGTGGGACGTCGTTCCCGACTGGCAGGTCCACGACGCGGCGCTGCACGGCAGTTCGCATTACGTCCTGCCCGGCGTGCTCCGTTGGTTCAGCGCCAATATCGGCGTGCACCATGTGCATCACCTCTACAGCCGCATCCCGTTCTATCGCCTGCCGGAAGTGCTGCGCGACCACGAGACGCTGGCCGACGCCCAGCGCATGACCATCCGCGAAAGCATCGCCTGCGTGCGTCTGCATCTCTGGGATGAGGCGAGCCGCAGGCTCCTGTCTTTCGCGGATGCGCGACGGTTGCCGGCGGTCTGATCGATGTGACGGTCGCGGGTGATCGCGCCCGCCACGGGGAGGAGACGGACGCGATCCGGGAGAGACTTCCCGCGACGGCGCAAATACCGCCGTCTCCAGCTCAAACCCTGATCGCGGCCTGAGGTTCCAGCCGGCGCTGGCCCGCCACCGCGCCCAGAAACGCGAGGGCTCCGAGGCTCAACCACATTCCGGAGGGAAGCGCGATCGGCGCGATCGTATAACCAAGATCGCGAAACGACGCGATCGTGGTGCGGCTGATGTAAAGCGGCGGATCGTTGAAGCCGGTCATCAACGCGTTCGGACCACCCGCCCACGTCTCGGCCCAGTGCGCATCCGCCGTTCCCGGCCCGAAATCCAGCTCCACGGGAACGAAATCCGCCGAGGGGTCGAATTCCGCCCGGTACGCGGCGAGACCGGCGGCGCCGAGATATGCGCCGCTTGCCGCCTCATAGACCCCGTTCTCGATCCAGAGCGACCCGAACCCCATCGCATGGGCGATCTCGTGGACCAGAACCCCGAAGAGTTCGTCCGTCACCTCGAGCCAGTCGAGATCGGCGAGATCGAAATCGATGAAGGCCGCTTCGGGAAGCGTGAAGCTGTCCTGCGCGCTCACCGCGGCGATGGAGGTTTCCGCCAGAGTGCCGTACAGCCCGTCGAGATCGTACGCGCCCACTTCGATCGTCAGCGCATCGACGGAGATGCCGGTCTGGTAGCCCGTGATGTAATATTCCCAGAAAAACTCCGCGTCGGCCAGGATCGCGGCCTGGCTGTCGGACGGGGCGACCGGGAGTTCGAATATGATGTTGAAGGTGGACGCCGAGGTGCCGCTCGCCAACAGGCACGCCGTAGCCACAAGACCTGCACGCAATCGGACCATCGGGCCACCCTCCGCTTCGGATGATTGAGGGTGCTCGCATTCGGAGTGCCGGTCAACGACGACTCGCGCGCCAACGCCGTCTCGCGCGACTTCCCGCCTGCGGCGACGCTCCGGTCGTCGCCCGCGCTCAGACCGCTCCCGGCCGGCCCGCCCGGACCACATGCGTCAGCGCGCGGCCCGCGCCAAGAGCGTTGACGTTCGCCGCCATCACCGCGCGCCGTCGCTCGACGGTGCCGTGCGTCCATGCGCACATGTGCGGCGTCATCGTCACGTTTGACAGCTCGTGGAACGGAAGGCGACCGGGCAGGGGCGCGGGATCGCCCGGCGAAGGATAGACGTACCAGGTGTCGATTATCGCGCCGCCGATCCGCCCGTCACGCAGCGCGGCATAGAGCGCGTCCTCGTCGATCACCGGACCGCGCCCGACGTTCAGGATCACGGAATCGCTCCGCATCGCGCCCAGCACCGCCGCGCCGATCAGCCCGCGCGTCTCCTCGGTCAGGGGCAGGGTGTTGACCACGACATCAACCCGCCCTGCCATCTCCGCCAGCGCGTCGAGCCCCCAGATCCCCGCATACGGCCCCTGGACCGGCGAGCGGTTCGCCATATGGACCTCCATCCCGAACGCGGCCGCCCGGGCAGCCAGTTCGCGGCCGATATGGCCGTGACCGACGATGCCGATGGCCTGCGATCCCAGTTCGGAGCGCAAACCCTCCGGACGTCCGGCCGCGTGAAACCATCCGCCGCGTCGCAGCTCCGCGTCCGCCTCGAGCAGCGGCACATGCCGCGCCAGCAGCGCCGCGAACACGTATTCCGCGATCGCCTGTTCATGCCCGTAGCAGTTGCACACCGCGCAGTCAGCCGGCAGCCGCCGCGTGTCGACCGCGTCATGTCCCGCGCCCACGATCTGATAGAGCCGCGCGGAAAGCGCCGGCGCGTCAGCCCCGTAGCGGAAGCCCAGCACGACATCCGCCGCCGCCAGCGCCTCCGCCTCTCCCGAACCGTCGAGCCCGTCCGAGACCACCGCGATCTCGTGCTCCCCGTCCAGCAGCGCGGCGAAACCCGGCTCGAACGTCGCCGCGTTGATCCCGTGGAAAACGATCCGCATCACATCACCGCCAGCATGCCGCCATCGGCGTAGATGATCTGGCCGGTGACGTAGTCCGACGCCGCCGAAGACAGGAAGATCGCCAGTCCCGCCAACTCCTCCGGCCGCCCCCAACGCCGCATCGGCGTGCGCGCCTTGACCCAGGCGTCGAAGTCCGGATTTCCGGTGAGCGCCGCGTTCATGTCGGTGTCCATGAAACCCGGGCCGATGGCGTTGGCCTGGATGCCCTTTTCGCTCCATTCGGCCGCCATCGCCTTGGTCAGCATTTTGATGCCGCCCTTGGAGACGGCGTATGGCGCCACCGTGGCGCGCGCCAGTTCAGAGGTGAGCGAGCCGATATTGACGATCTTGCCGTGACCGCGCTCGACCATGCGCCGGGCGGCCTCGCGTCCGATCACGAAACAGGCCGTCAGGTTCGCCTCGATCACGCGGCGCCAGTCTGCCGTATCGAGCTCCAGCATGGGCTTGCGGAACTGGATGCCGGCGTTGTTGATCAGGATGTCGATCTCGACGCCATCGGCGTCCATCGCCTCGAACGCCGCCACGATCGCCGCCTCGTCGGTCACGTCGAACCGCGAGGTCAGCACGTCGAAACCGGCCGCGCGCATCTCGACCGCCGCCGCTTCCAGTCGCCCGGCATCGACGCCGTTCAGCACCACACGAGCCCCTGCGCCGGCGAGCCCGTCGGCGAAGGCGCGTCCCAGGCCTCGCGACGACCCGGTGACAAGCGCCGTCTTGCCGGTCAGATCGAACATCGCGAGGCTCATCGCGCGACCTCCCCGCGCCGCGTCACGTGCGCGTCGAGCGCCGCCTCGTCCACGATCACGCCCAGGCCCGGGCCGTCCGGGATGCGCACCGCACCGTCCTCCAGCGTGAAATTCTCCGTCAGGATCGCGTCGCGCAGCGGATTGAACGTCCGGTCGAATTCCAGCATCGGCTCGTTCTGAAGCGTCACGGGCGCCGCCGTATGCGGGGTCGGCGGAACGGTCGCGATCGCGTGGAGCGCCGCCGCGACGGCGATGCCCGAGCCCCAGACATGCGGCACGGTCAGCACGTTGTGCTGGGTGGCGAGGCCGAGGATCTTGACCCATTCGCTCAGGCCGCCGCTGGCGCAGATGTCCGGCTGCACGATGTCGACGCAGCCGCCGCCGATCAGGTCGCGGAAGCCATACCGCGTGAACTCGCACTCGCCGCCCGCGATGGGGATGTCGAGCGCGGCGCGCAGCCGGCGGTAGCCGTCGTGATCCTCCGGCGGCACCGGTTCCTCGAACCAGAGCAGCCCGTGCTCCTCCATCGCGCGCCCGATCCGGATCGCGGTCGCGGAATTGTAGGCGTGGTTGGCATCGGCCATCAGGCGCACGCCCTCGCCCACCGTGCGTCGGATCAGCGCGATGCGCGACACGTCCGCCTCGACCGGCAGAAGTCCGAGCTTGATCTTGATCGCGGTGACGCCGGCGGCGGCATACCCTTCGACCTCGGCTGCCAGCTGCGTCATCATCGCGCCGGTGTCGCGGAAACTCTCCGGGTAATAGCACCCTGTGCCGTAGGCCATCGCCCGGTCGCGGAACGCCCCGCCCATCAGGTGATGGACCGGCCGGTCCAGCGATTTGCCCCAGATGTCCCAGAGCGCGATGTCGATGGCGCTCATCGCCTCGACATACGTCCCCGCGCGTCCGAAATCTCGGCTGAACGCGTAGTTCCGCTCCCAGATCCGCACCGGCGCGTCCGCCGCCTCGCCGATCAGGCGCGGGCCGAGGATGTCGGTGATGGCGCTCGCGACCGGTTCGCCCGGCCCGTACTGCCCGCCTTCGCCCCAGCCGGTGATCCCGTCATCGGTGGTGATTTTGACGAGCGTGCTGGTGCGCTCGGGGAACCGCGCTTGGCTGGAATAGAACGATTTGGCCCCGGTGGGCGCCTTCAGGATCATCGTCTCGATGCGGTCGATCTTCATCCTGGGCCTTTCCGTTCCGGTCGCGGCGGTTCCGCGCAGAAAAGCACGCTTTTCTCCCCATCCGCCATGCCTGAAACGAAAAAAAGCCGGGCCCGTTTCAGGGCCCGGCTTCCGGTGAGGTCGGACGTGGATCAGTTGCCGCTGGGCATCCCGATGCTGAAGCCCTGCGATCCCAGCGCGTCGCGGACGTGCTGGAAGCGTTGGAACTGCGACAGGGTGATCGGTCCGTTGTATCCCGCGCCCTGCATCTGGCGCGGCGGATGGCCGACATGGGTCTGCATCGGATCGGCGATCGCGGTGTTGAAGGTGATCAGCGTCGACGTGTGCTCGGTATAGCTGTTCATGAACACGTCGTAGCGTTCCTGCGGGTCCTGGAGCAGATCGAACACCTGCGGCACCATCGCGGCGTAACTCTCCGGGCCTTTCCAGCCGAGATTGGTGTCCACCGCCAAGCCGCCGGTCTGCGCGCCGTTGTCGCCGCGCAGATTGAACACGGCCTTGTAGTTCCCGACCCGCGCAGCACCCGGCGTCAGTTCGTTCTCCGTGAAGTAGAACCACGAGTTCCGCGCGCCGGGACCGGTTCCGGTCCAGACCGGCATCATGTCGACGATGTCGAAGAGGATGGGCTCGCCCTCCCGGTCCCCGGTCGGCAGATCGACGCCCGCCACGCCCGCGAAGGTCGCCATCAGATCGAGCCCGCCGACGATCGCCGCGCTCTTGGTGTCGGGCGCCACCTTGCCGGGCCAGCGCACGATGGCCGGAACACGGTTGCCGCCTTCGCGGACTGTCCCCTCGGTGCCGCGGAACGGCGTACAGCCGGCGTCGGGATAGACGTCCTGCCAGGCCCCGTTGTCGGTGGTCCAGAACACGATGGTGTCGTCGGCCATGCCCGGTTCATCGAGCTTGTCGAGGATCTCGCCGACGCGCGCGTCGATCTCGACGAGCGAGTCGGCGTATTTGGTCTTGGAGATGGACGACCCGATGAAATCGGGATGCGGCATGCTCGGCTGGTGGACCTTCATGAAGTTGACATTGATGAAGAACGGCGCGTCGGATGCCGCCGCCTCGTCAAGAAAGTCCAGCGCGGCCTGCTCGACATAGCCGTCGAAGAACGGGATGCCGACGACGCCCTCCTCGGGCGTGTCGACGTATTGGCCGTTGACCTTGAAGTCCTCGGTCACCTGGCCGCCGGCCGTGCCCGAGAGCGACCCTATCGTGACCTCTTGGAACATCGCCCGCAGATCGGCCGGCATGTCGGGAAACCAGGTTGGATCGCCGTAGGTGTAGGCGTTGCGGTGATAGAGCCCGACATAGCGCATCTCGTCGTAGCCCTGCGCGTTGGGCAGGGCGTAATCGTCCTCGCCCAGATGCCACTTGCCGGTGAAATACGTGTCGTAGCCCGCCGTTTTGAGGACCGAGGCGAGCGTCCATTCGGCTGCCGGAAGCCCGCCGCCCTGTCCCTGGAACGCGACGGTGATCATGCCGCTGCGGTTCGGGATGCGCCCGGTCTGCATCGCGACCCGGCCCGCCGTGCAGCTCGGCTGGGCATAGAAGGACGTGAACATCATGTCCTCGTCCGCCAGACGGTCGAAGTTTGGCGTCGGCATTCCGCGCGCCTTGCCGCCAAGATAAGCGCCGATGCCGCCCTAGCCGGTGTCGTCGGTGACGATCAGCAGGATGTTCGGCTTGTCCGCATTCGCGTCCTGCGCGGTCGCGGCGCCGATCATGCCGCCCGAGGCGGCTGCGGCAGCCGCGAGAAACAATAATGGTCTCATGTTCGCTCCAGTGAAGTCCGGTCGGTTCCGTGGCATCACGACCCTGCCATCGATCCAGGCATGGTCACCCCGATCTTCGTTCAATCTCCGGATCACCAGAAATCAGAATTAACACTTTTATGATTTAATTTCAGAAGGTTGCAACCCTGCCAAGTTTGGACCGGTTTTCTGACCTCGACTTTGTACATCAAGCGGCGAAGCAGAGAGTTTCTGCCATACGCACGAGCCGGTCCGGGGGTGTTTTTTGTCGGTCCCGGCGGGGCGGGGAGTGTGAGCAAATGTCTCCGATCCACAGGGCGAGGCGGACTGCGCCGATCGCATCCGTGAAGGTCAGGTTGGTCTTGCGATACCAGGCTGCGGCATAGGGCACGCTCGAGCCGGTCGGCAGATCGCAGGCCCACAGGGCTGTCAAGCTGTAGAGGCCGAGCAACGCGGGGGGTGTCCGTGAGATTGCAGTGTCGGACCATTGTCGCCGGGTTTCGACGCCGAGATGGGCGCGGGCTTCAGCGAAGGTGACCTCGAGCTGCCAGCGTACGAACAGCGCGATGATGTCGGCGGGATCAGGCGCGACGTCGGTGCTGAAGAAGGCCTGCGGGTCCCGCTTGCCTTCGGGGTCCCTGACCAGCACCCGGCGAACCGGTCGGGGTGGCGTGCCGGGGCGGTACCGCAAGGCGGTATCCGAGGCGATCTCGAGGGCTTTCCGTGTCCTGTGGCCGTACCGCGAAGATACGATGACGCTCCGCCATGAGGTGGCCGGGTTGGTGAGCGGGGTCTTCAGTTTCGGGAGGGGCGGCCCCTTCCGCGCCGGTCGGCCAAAGGTATGGGCCGTACGCGGTGGAGGGGGTGCGAAGAGGTTGGCGTCGAGGCGCAATCGGCTGATGAGGGTCGCGGGTGAGGCGATGACATGGGCCGGTTCATGAACGGCGAAGCTGCTGTCGCCGACGAACACGATATCACGCCCTGGCAGCCAGCGGCAAAGCTGGAGGATGCCTTGCCGGGCCCGGTCGGTCAGCAGCTCGTGCCTGCGCCCCCGCTGGCGGTCGGACCGCTCGGAGGGCGCAAGCAGGGTCGGCACGGGCAACGCCTTGGCGGCCCCCGCCCAAGGAAGGGGCGTCAGCACCATGAAACTCAACCAGCGCAAGCCACCGGCTTTTACGAAATGGCCATGGCTGGAGCGTACGGGATCGCGATAGATGCCGCGTGCGGTGATCCCGGGACCCCACCGGCGTTCGATGGTGTCATCCATCCCGATCACCACGGGCCCTGTCGGGACGAGGCGATCGACGATCATCCCCGGCACCCGTCGCGCCACCGCGCGGGCATCCCGTCGGGCACGGTTGAGAACCTGGTGAAAGCTCGAGAAGTTTCCCGCCTCGGCGCGTCCGGTCATCCGCAGGCAAACGCTGGCGGTCCTTTTACCCGGGGCCGGCACGGCGCCCGTCACCAGGACGAGCACGTGTTCCCGGGTTGGCGCCGTAAAGCACGAACGCAGCGACTGCAGCCAGTCGCGCAGGATCTTTGGGACGGGATCGCCGGAACGCTGCGGGATGTCGAGACGATGTATCATCCCATCCTTCGAATCCCTTGCCGCTCGTCCTGCAAGTCGGTGGGCTGCGGCAAAGCGAATCGGGCCGCTCTGAGACATTCCAAAGCATGATCGTGGCATGCGGACCGACGATATCGCAGCCCGTATCGAGGCCTTCAACGACGCCAATGGCGGCGGCGGCGGCCTCTGCGAACACGAAGGCGCCTGCCATCTCTACCTCCTGGAGACCGAAGCTCCCATCGCCCGCCTGAGACCGACCGGCAAAAGAGACGACGTCAGGCTCGCTTGTTGGTCACACCGCGGAGCATGGGAGGACGTCGATGATTTTGGAGGCTGCGTCATGCCACCCGGCGATGCCCTCGAGTTCATCGCTGACGAAGGCATCTTTTGGATCTGGGCCTGATCAAAAACGTACAAAGTCGAGATCAGCCTTCCATTTCCGACCGGATCTGTTGCCGCCAGTAGTCGATGGGAACGCTCACCCCGTCGCGTTTGAAGTGCCAGAAGGTCCAGCCGTTGCACGACGGCGCCCCCTGAAGCGCCGCGCCGACCTGATGGATCGACCCGCGCGCGTCATGGGCGATCAGGGTGCCGTCAGCCCGGATCTTCGCCGTATAGCGCCCGTTCACGGATTCCAGGCTGTCGCCGGGCGCGAGCAAGCCCCGCTCGACCACCTGCCCGAACGCCACCCGAGGCTCCGCCCGTTTCGGCGTCGTCACGGTCGCCGCTTCCAGGTCCAGCGGACGCACCGCCGCGATCCGCTTCTCCGCCACCGCGCGGTACTCCGCCTCCCGCTCGATCCCGATGAAATGCCGGCGCAGCCGTTTCGCCACCGCACCGGTCGTGCCGGTCCCGAAGAACGGATCGAGCACCACGTCGCCGGGCTTCGTTGAGGCCACCAGCACCCGGTGCAGCAGCGCCTCCGGCTTCTGGGTCGGATGCGCCTTGGCCCCAGTCTCGTTCTTGATCCGCTCCGATCCGGTGCAGAGCGGGATCACCCAGTCCGAGCGCATCTGCACGTCGTCGTTCAAAGCCTTCATGGCCTCGTAGTTGAAGGTGTATTTCGACTGGTCCGACTTCGCCGCCCAGATCATCGTCTCATGCGCGTTGGTCAGCCGCTTGCCGCGGAAATTCGGCATCGGGTTCGATTTCCGCCAGACCACGTCGTTGAGGATCCAGTAGCCGGCGTCCTGAAGCTGCGCGCCGACGCGGAAGATGTTGTGATAGGATCCGATGACCCAGATCGCTCCGTCGGGTTTCAGAAGCCGGTGCGCCTCGGCCAGCCAGGCCCGCGAGAATCCGTCGTAAGCGGCGAAGGACGCGAAGCGGTCCCAGTGATCGTCGACCGCGTCCACCTTGCTGTTGTCCGGCCGATGCAGGTCGCCGCGCAGCTGGAGGTTGTACGGCGGGTCCGCGAAGATCAGGTCGACGGAGGCGTCCGGCAATGACCGCATCGCCTCGACGCAGTCGCCGGAAAGGATCGTGTCGAGGGGCAGACCATTGATTTCAAGGGAACTTATGGCTTTCGGCATGATGGTTCTTTCCGGCGGCTGCGGCTACGCGCCAAAGATGAGTCAGAACCGATTCGCCGTCAATTTATAATTGAATCAAGGATTTAGATAATCCGCTTCACACAATATCTTGTGGATCGGTTTGAACGATCGCCTATGGTGTGGGGTAACGCCGAGGCGCGCGAGACCGTCGGAATGGGCTTTGGTGCCGTATCCCATGTTCGAGGCCCATCCGTAGCCCGGAAACTGTTGCGAAAGCGCCACCATGATCCGGTCGCGCGTGACCTTGGCGACGATCGAGGCGGCGGCGATCGACAGGCAACGCGCGTCGCCGCCGATGACGGTGCGGCAGGGACACTCGAGCCCGGAGGGAGCGCGATTTCCATCGATGAGGGCCATTGCCGGGCGGAGGCGCAGCTCGAGAATGGCCCGGCGCATGGCGAGGTGGCTGGCTTGAAGGATGTTCAGGGCGTCGATCTCGGCGACTTCTGCCCGGCCGATGCCGATGACGGCATGGCGGGTGAGGTCGGCGAGGAGAGCCTCGCGGCGGGCAGGGGTGAGGCGTTTGCTGTCGTCGATGCCGTCGGGGATGCGGGCGGGGTCGAGGATCACGGCGGCCGCGACGACCGGGCCGGCCCAAGGTCCGCGTCCGGCCTCGTCGACGCCGCAAACGGGCGCAAGGCCTTGCGTTTCGAAGGCGAGGTCCGGGCGTGATCGCGCGGTTTTGGTCATCCGATGTTGGCTTGCGGACCCATCCGGTCGCGGCAGCGGGCGAGGATGAAGTCGATGAACAGCCGCACCTTCGCATCCTGCAGGCGTCGATGGGGGTAGAGGCAGCCGAAAAGCGAAGGCAGGGGCGGCGTGCCGGCGAGGATTTCGACGAGCGTGCCGTCGGAGAGATGCCGGGCGATGTCGAAACGCGGTTTGTTGACGATGCCGCGGCCGTCCAGCGCCCAACCCGTCAGGACGTCGCCGTCATCGGAATCGTAGGCGCCCGAGAGGTCCAGCCTCAGGTCTCCCTCCGGACCCGCGAGCGTCCAGAAGTATTCCGGCGACCGCGGATAGCGCAGGAGGAGGCAGTTATGGGACCTCAGGTCCTCCGGCACGGAGGGCGTTCCGTGACGGTCCAGATAGCGGGGAGCCGCGCAGAGGACGCGCGGCGTGTCCATGATCTTGCGCAGTTTCAGGTCCGAATCCGGCGGGCGTCCGATGAAGAACGCGACGTCGAGACCGTCTTCGAGAATATCGACCTTGCGGTCCGACAGACGCAGGCGCACGGAGATGTCCGGGTAATCGTCGACGAAAAGCGGGATCAGAGGCGCGATGATACGCTTGCCGATCCCGAGCGGAGCCGTCACCCGGACCGTGCCGCGCGGGTGGTCGCTGAAATCCGATATGGCGGCCTCGGCGTCCTCCAGCGAACGGACGACCGTTCTCGCATGATCGTAGAAGACCTTTCCCATCTCGGTCGGGGTCAGCTTGCGGGTGGTGCGGTTGAAGAGCCGTACCGCGAGACGGCGCTCGAGCTCCTTGATCCGGTTGCTTGCGACCGCAGGTGTCAGACGCAGATCGCGGCCACCCGCAGTGATGCTGCCCAGTTCGACCGTGCGGACGAAGACGCGCAGGCTTTCGAGATACGGCACGGTTCGGCCAGTCCCATTATGCATGATTCGTTGAAACAGCTTACCATCCTGCACCGTATTTTTTGAAAATCAGACGTGGCACGATTTTCATGCCGGGAAGAGGCGTCGGCCGTTGGACGTCAGGGGCGAGGGAGGACACATGCCATACCGTTCTGAGATCCGTTTTCTGCTCAATGATCGGGAGGTTTCCACCTCCAAGGTCGGGTCCGACGACACGTTGCTCGACTTTCTTCGGATCGACAGGCGCCTGACCGGCACCAAAGAAGGCTGCGCCGAGGGCGATTGCGGCGCGTGCACGGTTCTGGTCGGCCGGCTTGTGGACGGCGCCGTGCGCTACCAGGCGGTGAACGCCTGCATCCGGTTCCTGGCGTCGCTCGACGGCTGTCATGTGGTGACGGTCGAGCATCTGTCGGGTCCCGACGGGCTGATGCATCCGGTACAGCAGGCGATGATCGAGCATCACGGCAGCCAGTGCGGATTCTGCACGCCGGGCTTCGTCATGTCGCTTTACGCGCTCTGGATGGAGAACCCGGACCCGGGCGGGACCGAGATCGAAAGCGCGTTGCAGGGCAACCTCTGCCGCTGCACGGGCTACGAGCCGATCATCCGTGCGGCCAAGGCGATCAGCGGATACGGGCATCCGGCGCAGGATGTCCTGAACATCGAGCGCGAGCGGATCGGCGCACGGTTGGCGGAGTTGATGGACGGCGGTCGCGTCGAGGTCACGAATGGCGAGAGCCACGCGATCCTGCCGGCGGATGTCGATGATCTGGCTGCGATCCTGAACGAGAATCCGGACGCCACGATGGTCGCGGGCGCGACGGATGTGGGCCTCTGGGTCACCAAGTTCCTGCGGTCGATCTCGCCGGCGGTCTTCATCGGTCATCTCGACGAGATGAACCGGATCGAGACCGGCGATGACGCGATCCTGGTCGGGGCGGGGGCGAGCTATTCCGCCGCCGAGGACGCGCTCTGCGACGAGTATCCGCATCTGCGCGAATACTGGGACCGGATCGCAGGCTGGCAGATCCGCAACATGGGCACCATCGGCGGCAACATCGCCAACGGCTCGCCGATCGGGGATTGTCCACCGGTGCTGATCGCGCTCGACGCGACCGTCACGCTTCGGCGGGGCGACGAGCGCCGGGTCGTGGCGCTCGAGAAGTTCTTCATCGCGTACGGGAAACAGGACCTCAGGCCTGGCGAGTTTGTCGAGCGGATCATCGTTCCCCGAGCCGGGAAAGGCCAGATCCACGCCGCCTACAAGATCTCCAAACGGCGCGACGAGGACATCTCGTCGGTCGCGGCGGGTCTGCGCCTCACGGTCGCGGACGGGGTCATCACCGATGCGCGGATCGCGTTCGGCGGCATGGCCGCGACGCCGAAGCGCGCGACAGCGGCGGAGGCGGCGCTTGTCGGAGCCGCTTGGAGCGAGGCGGCGATGCTCGCGGCGGCCGATGCGCTCGAAGCCGATTTCTCGCCGTTGAGCGATTGGCGCGCCTCGGCCGAATACCGGACGCAGGTGGCGAAGAACCTCTTCCGGCGGTTCTGGATGGAACGGAGCGGCGCGGATGCGCCCGCGCGGTTGAGCGCATGAGCGGAGGACGGGAAATGAGCAAGGACCAGAGCGTGAAGGCCCCGCTGGAGACGGACATGCGCAGCGACCCGCCGGTCGCGCAGCGGCTGATGCGGACTGGCGGCGAGAGGGACGCCATCAGGGGCGGGGTCCACACTGACCTCAAGCACGATTCCGCCGCAAAGCACGTGACGGGTCGGGCGGAATACACCGACGACATCGCTGAACCGGCGGGAACGCTGCACGCCTATCTGGGACTCTCGACCCGCGCGCATGCGATGATCCGCGAGATGGACCTCGGCCCCGTGCGCGCGGCCAAGGGCGTGGTCGGCGTCCTGACCGCCGAGGATATTCCCGGCGTGAATGACGTGAGCCCGACCGGGCGCGACGACGAGCCGATCTTTGCCGAGGAGAAGGTCGAGTTCTGGGGCCAGCCGATGTTCGCCGTGGTGGCGGAGACCCGCGACCTGGCTCGTCGCGCGGCCAAGCTGGCGAAGGTGGACTACGAGGATCTGCCGCGTTTTCTCGAAGCCGACACGGCGCGCGAGGGCGGGATGCCTTATGTCACGCCGCCGCTGACCCTCAAGCGCGGCGAGGCGGAGGCCGCGATGAAGAAGGCCGCGCACCGGATCAAGGGCCGGATGCGCGTGGGTGGCCAGGATCACATGTATCTCGAAGGCCATATCGCTTTCGCCATTCCCGGCGAGGACGAGGACGTGCTGGTCCATTCCTCGACCCAGCACCCGACCGAGGCGCAGCACATGGTCGCGCATGTTCTTGGCGTGGCCTCGAACGCGGTCACGATCAACGTGCGGCGGATGGGCGGCGGGTTCGGCGGCAAGGAGACGCAGATGAACCTCTTCTGCGCGGTCGCCGCCGTCGCCGCGAAGAAGTGGAACCGTCCGGTCAAGATCCGCCCGGACCGCGACGACGACATGTCGGCGACCGGAAAGCGGCATGACTTCGTCATCGATTACGAGGTCGGCTTCGACGATGAGGGCCGGATCGAGGCGGTGACCGGCGACTTCGCGGCGCGCTGCGGGTTCTCGTCGGATCTGTCCGGTCCCGTGACGGATCGCGCGCTGTTCCATGCGGACAACGCGTATTTCTATCCGCACGTCCTGCTGAACTCGCATCCGATGAAGACGAACACCGTGTCGAACACCGCCTTTCGCGGCTTTGGCGGGCCGCAGGGCGTGATCGCGGCCGAGCGGATCATTGAGGAGATCGGGTATCATCTCGGGCGCGACACCCTGGAGGTCCGCAAGGTCAATTTCTACGGCGGCGAGGGGCGCGACCTCACGCCGTATCACCAGAGCGTCGAGGACAACATCGCGCCGCGCATCGTGGCCGAACTGGAGGAAAGCTCGGACTATCAGGCCCGGCGCCGCGCCGTTCTGGACTGGAACGCCAAGGGCGGGGTGATCCGCAAGGGCATCGCGCTGACGCCGGTGAAGTTCGGCATCTCGTTCACCGCGACTTGGTACAACCAGGCCGGCGCGCTGCTGCACGTCTACAGCGACGGGTCGATCCAGCTGAACCACGGCGGCACCGAGATGGGGCAGGGGCTCAACACCAAGGTGGCCCAGGTCGTCGCCGACACGCTCCAGGTGGATGTCGACCGCATCAAGATCACCCGGACCACGACCGAGAAGGTGCCCAACACCTCCGCCACGGCGGCGTCGTCGGGGACGGACCTGAACGGCATGGCCGCCAAGGATGCGGCTGACCAGATCAAGGCGCGGCTCACGGAATTCGCCGCCGAACGCTGGCAGACGGATGCCGCGTCGGTCCGGTTCGAGGCGAATTCGGTTTTCGTGGGCGGGGAGGTCATCCCCTTCGCCGATCTCATCCGCGAGGCTTACATGGCGCGGGTGCATCTGTCGGCGGCGGGTTTCTACAAGACGCCCAAGATCCATTGGGACCGCGCCACCGGAAAGGGGCGGCCCTTCTATTACTACGCCTACGGCGCGGCGGTCTCGGAAGTGTCGATCGACACGCTGACTGGCGAATACCGGGTGGACCGGACGGACATCCTGCATGATGTCGGTCGGTCGCTGAATCCGGCGCTCGACAAAGGCCAGGTCGAGGGCGCGTTCGTCCAAGGAATGGGCTGGCTGACGACCGAGGAACTGTGGTGGGACGCGGAGGGCCAGCTGCGCACCCACGCGCCGTCCACCTACAAGATCCCGCTCGCCTCGGATCGGCCGCGCGTCTTCAACGTGGCGCTGGCCGACTGGTCGGAGAACCGCGAGAACACGATCCGGCGCTCGAAGGCGGTGGGCGAGCCACCGTTCATGCTGGGCATCTCGGTCTTCGAGGCTCTGTCGATGGCGGTGGCGAGCGTCGCGGACTACCGGACCTGTCCGCGGCTCGACGCCCCCGCAACGCCCGAGCGCGTCCTGATGGCGGTCGAGCGGTTGCGGGACGGGGCCTGAGCCGTGGCCGGGCGCGAAACCCTGGCCGGCTTTCTCGACCGCGACGACGCGGTGGTGCGGGTCGCGATCGACACGGCGCGCGGATCGACGCCGCGCGACGCGGGGACGACGATGTTCGTCGCCGCGACGGGGACGTGGGGGACCATCGGCGGCGGACAGCTCGAATACATGGCCATCGACGAGGCCCGGGCCCTGCTCCGGTCGGGGAGAGGGGCCGGCGCGATGGACGTGCCGCTCGGCCCGGAGATCGGGCAATGCTGCGGCGGACGCGTTCGGATCGCGCTTGATCGGATGGACGATGTCGGTCGGAGCGCGGCCCTCGCCGGCGAGGCCGTCGAACGGGAAGATCGGCCGCAGGTTCTGATCTTCGGAGCGGGGCATGTGGGACGCGAACTGGCCCATTGCTTCGAGAGGCTGCCGGTTTGGGCCGTCCTGATCGACAGCCGCGGGGACGAGATGATGTCGTGCCACGCATCCGTCGAGAAGCGCCTTACCCCGCTGCCCGAGGCGGAAATCCGCGCTGCGCCGCCCGGATCCGCTTTCGTCGTGCTGACCCACGATCACGCGCTGGATTTCCTTCTGACGTCCGAAGCGCTGGCCCGCCACGACGCCGCGTATGTCGGGATGATCGGATCGGCCACCAAGCGCGCGAAATTCGCGCGTTTCAGCAAAGACCTCTCGCCGCGCGCGGACATCAGGAAGCTGACCTGCCCGATCGGGTCGACCGGAAGCGCGGACAAACGACCCGAAGTGATCGCGGCCTTCGTGGCCGCCGAGATCATGGAGGTGCTGACGACCGTCATCGAAAAGGAAATCCAATCGGTCTCGTGACGCCGAATTTACGCTCAAGCCGCAGGACAACAGCGCCGCAGGGAATTTCAATCCAGGGAGAAACCAAAAATGTCAGACGCGACATACCGCTACAAACTGACGAGCAGGAATGATTTCAACGCGTTCTGGGCGTTGTTCACGGACAACCTCGTCAATCTTCTGATCCTGTCCGCCGTTTGCCAATTCGTCTTCCAGATGCCCGCCGAGATCGTCTTCGGGCGCATCGTTCCGGGCGCCGCCATCGCGATCCTGGCCGGGGTCGCGGTCTATACGCTCATGGCGAAACGGGTCGCCAACAAACAGGGCAAGGACGTGACCGCGCTGCCCTACGGCATTTCGACGCCGGTCATGTTCGTCTATCTGTTCGGCGTCATCGGCCCGATCTACTGGGCGACCGGCGATTCGCTGCTGGCATGGCAGGTCGGCATCGGCGCGGGGTTCATGGGCGGCATCGTTGCGGCTTTGGGCGCCATCGTCGGCCCGTTCCTCAAGCGGATCACGCCGCGCGCGGGCATGTTGGGCACGCTCTGCGGCATCGCGCTGGTGTTCATCGGGTCCGTCCCGCTCGCCACCATTTTCGAGCATCCGTTGATCGGTTTCACGTCGCTCCTGTTCATCCTTTGGGGTTTGATCGGGCGGTTCCGCCTTCCGGGCAACGTTCCCGCCGGCCTGGTCGCCATCGGCGTCGGCACGGTCATCGCGATTTTTCTCGGGCAATCCTCGTTCAACACCGACGGAATAGGGTTCTATCCGCCCGTTCCCTATTTCGGCGACATGGTGATCGGCATCCAGTATCTCTTCGCCAATCCCGAGCTGTTCCTCGTCCTGATCCCCGTGCAGATCTACAATTTCATCGAAACGATGAACAACGTCGAATCCGCCGAGGCCGCCGGCGACAGCTATCCCGTGGCGGTGTGTCAGATCACGGACGGCGCCGGCACGATGATCGGCGCCCTGTTCGGATCGCCCTTCCCGACGACGGTCTATATCGGCCATCCCGCCTACAAGCGGATGGACGCGCGTGCGGGTTACATCATCGGCGTGGCCCTGGTGATCGCGGCGGCCGCGTTCCTCGGCTTCCTGTCGTTCCTCGCGGGACTGATCCCGATCGCCGCGGCGGCTCCGGTCCTGGTCTTCGTCGCTGTCAGCCTGATCACCAATACCGGCTACGCGGTGAAGCCGGCGCACATGGCGGCAGTGGCCTTCGCCATCCTGCCGCACATCTCGGCGTTCCTGATCACCAAGTGGGGCTCGCTGATGAACGGCCTGCGAAACATCGGGGTCGAAGGTCTCCCGGCGCTGGGTGACGGCGAATTGACGGCCGCCCTGCTCATGGAGGGGGCCCATTACGAGGGCCATCTGGCCCTGTCGCAGGGCGCCATCATCACCGGCCTGATCTGGGGCGCGATCGTCGCCGACGTGATCGACGGGCGCTTCAAGTACGCGGGCGGGTTCGCGATCGCGGCGGCCGTGATGTCATCGATCGGCATCATTCACAGCTACACGCTCCAGATGCCGCAATTCGACGGGATCACGATCGGCTATCTGATCATCGGCGCGTTCATGCTGCTCTACCCGATGATCGCACCCGAAGAAGACCTCGAGCACCGCATCATCGTGCCCGACGAGCCCGATCTGCTCGACGACGATACCCCCGCGTTCGACCGTCGCTGACGCGATCCGCGCCGGGGCGGCTCTTGGTCCGCCCCGGCGCACACAATCGACCTGAAGGTGGATCACCCATGACCGAGACCCTGTTGCGCGGACGATCGCTGACTTTTCATCGTGAACCGTCCGGCCCGGACGACCATGAGGCCTACGGCTACGTCGAAGATGGCGCGCTGCTGTTGTCGGACGGGATGATCAAGGCGTCGGGCGACTGGGCCGAGATCGCTCCGCTCGCGGGCGACGCGCGGGTGATCGATCACCGTCCGATGCTTCTGATGGCGGGTTTCATCGACGCGCACATACACTTCCCGCAGGTCCAGATCGTGGCCAGTTGGGGGAGCCAGCTTCTCGATTGGCTCAACGGCTACACCTTTCCCGCCGAGGCGGGATATGCCGACGCGCAGCATGCGCGCTCCATGGCGCGCCGGTTCTGCGACCTGCTCGTCGCGCACGGCACCACCACCGCCGTCGCTTTCTGTTCGAGCCACAGGTGTTCCGCAGAGGCGTTCTTCGAGGAGGCCGCCAGCCGGAACATGCGCATGATCGGCGGCAAGACGATGATGGACCGCAACGCGCCGGACGCGGTGCTCGACACGCCGCGATCGGCGTATGACGACAGCAAGGAGTTGATCGGAAAATGGCACGAAGTCGGCCGCGCCCACTACGCGATCACGCCGCGTTTCGCCATCACCTCCAGCCCCGAACAGCTGGAGATCGCCGGCGCTCTGGCGGCCGAGCATCCCGACTGTTTCATCCAGACCCACCTTTCCGAGAACCACGCCGAGATCGCCTATACCGCCGAACTCTATCCGCAGGCACGCGACTACCTCGACGTCTATGAGCGCTACGGGCTGGTCGGCCCGAAAACCCTTTTGGGTCACGCGATCCACCTGAAGGACCGCGAGATCGCCGCGCTGGCGCAGACCGGCGCCCATCCGGTGTTCTGCCCGACATCGAACCTCTTTCTCGGCAGCGGACTCTTCGACGACGCGGGCCTCCGGTCGCGCGGGATCCGCAACGGCATCGCCACCGACATCGGCGCCGGAACCAGCTATTCCATGCTCCAGACCCTGAACGAGGGCTACAAGATCCTGCAGCTGCGGGACCAGAAACTCACCGCCCTGCGCGCCTTCCACTGGATCACGCGCGGCAACGCCGAAATCCTCGGCCTCGCGGATCGCATCGGCACGCTGGAGGCCGGCACGGAGGCCGACATCGTCGTGCTCGACGCGCGCGCCACTTCGGCGATGGCCCTCCGGATGGAGCGGGCCGCCAGTCTTGATGAGGAGCTTTTCGTCCTGCAGATGATGGGCGACGACCGGGCCGTCGCCGAAACGTATGTCGCCGGCAACGCGATGAAATCTCGAGTCCAAGAGTCCCGAGGCCCGTTGGAAACAGGGTTCCGGGCGTCCTTGAGTTGATGCCAACGGGCCATATGAGTGCGCGACGAGGTAATTCGGACCTCGGCGCGCCGCCTCTAAACAACTGATATATAAAGATGTTTCCGGAGGTCGCACAGGTCGCCACGGCATAACCTTGCGCACCGGGACCATAACCGTGCGCACCCGAGATTTGCACGGGCAAGAAAAGGCCCGCGTGAAGCGGGCCTTGATCCTTCGATGTTCGGGAAGCGTCACTTGGTGCGCTGGAGCAATTCCATGAGTTTCCCCTGCTGGAAGCTGTCACGGTAGAGCGCGCAAACCGTGCCCGCCGCGAAGCCATCCATGACGCCTTGCTTGGCAATGCCAAGCCGCTGCGGACAGGGCTGGCGCTCAAGGCGCTCGATTACGAGCAGGTGCATACCAGAAAGCAGGCGCGGCCCCTTCGCACGCCGGAGGAAATTCTGGGTATGCCGCAGGCTCAAGCGCTGGTGATGGCTTCCGGCTACGGCATTCCGCCTTTCACCGCGGTGGCGATGACCCCGTCATAGGCCGCCTTCATTCCGTAAAGCTTGAGCTGGCTCATCGCGTCCCGCAACTCCGATCTTTCCATGGTCGGCTCCTCGTCATGATCGACGTGGCGAGCCGCATGCCGCTCGCCTGGGTGATCGCCGAGTCTCCCGGCGCGGAGGCGACGCTCGCGCTGCTCCGGATGGCGACGCGCGACAAGACCCGGGAAAAGCTCCTCTACGGCTGCACGGGCGAGCCGGCCGCCGCGGTCGGCCTGATGCACGTGAAGAACGACAACGGAACCGGCCTGCGGAATTCGACGGTGATCGAAGCGCTCATGGGCACCGGCAGCATCAACACCATCACGCGGACCTACGCCTCGGCCGACCGGCCCCACATCGAACGGCTTTTCGGCAGGCTCGAGATGGACGTCTTCAAGCTTCTGCCCGGCTATACCGGGCGCGGCCCGGGCGAGCTGCCCGGCAATGACGCCATGGCGAACGGGGTTCTCACGGTCGAACAGCTGCACGGGATCGTGAGCCGGTACCTCATCGACAATTACCCCTAGGCCCTTCGAAGCGCGCGGCGTCCTGCTCATCGGCGAGTCGCGCCAGGGAAAATCGACCGAGACCAACCGTCTTCTGGCGCGCTTCAACGACGGATCGGTCGTCATGCCGGACGGTCGCCCGGGCATTTTCCTGCAATGCATCCTGTCCGGAAAGATCACCTGGAAGGATCTGGGCGTGAGGATCCTGAATCTCCTCGATTATCCCCTGACCGGCCGTCGCAGCCAGGCGGAGATCTGGGACCTCGTCATCAAGGTCGCCGAGCTTCAGGGCGTGGTCGGGATCCACTTCGACGAGTGCCAGCATGTCTTCACGGCGGAAGGCAGGCAGACCAACCAGCAGATCCTCGACAGCTTCAAGACCCTTCTGAAGGAATTGCGCTGGCCCCTCATGCTGATCCTCTCCGGCGTTCCGAGCCTCGCCACCCATGTGGCGAAGGAGGAACAGCTGGCCCGGCTTCTCCGGACGGTCCGCTTCGAGGACATCGACCTGAGCCGAAAGGCGGACATGGATGAGCTGCTGCATCTGACTTTCAGCTATGCGGAGAAGGCCGGGCTGGATTTCGAACACCTCTCGACGACGGATTTCCTGGAGCGCTTCGCCTTCGCCTGCTGTGACCGATGGGGGCTCGTGATCGAGATGCTGATCGAAGCGTTCACGCATTGCCGGATCGTCGGCGACAAGGTCTGCTCGGTCGAACACTTCTCCCACGCCTATGCGAAGATCCACTCGACGCCGGTCGGGTATTCGCCGTTCACCATGCCGAACTACCGCGACGGCTTCCACCAGGGGAAACTCATGGAAGTCCTCAAGCGCACCAGGTGACGCTTCCTGAACGTCGAAGGATCGAGGCCCGCTTCACGCGGGCCTTTTTTTGGCCGGTGGAGATCTCAGGTGCGTAAGCCTATTGACCCGGTGCGCAAGGTTATGACCTGCCTGCCTTTGCGCGCCCCTGGTAAATGTGTTATATATCAATAAGTTAGAAGAGGGGCGCCGAGGCCCGAATCACCTCGATGCGCACTCATATGACCCGTTGGCACCAAAAACAAAATGGCGCGCCTGGCAGGATTCGAACCTGCGACCTCCGGTTTAGGAAACCGCTGCTCTATCCCCTGAGCTACAGGCGCTTGATGATCCAATAGCTCCGGCTGGGTAACGGGTCAACCTTGGGTGCGCCGCGTACACGGTGCGATACCCCGACACGCGCGTCTCGCGCCGCGACGAAGGGCGTCAACGACCGTCGCCGTCCGCGTCCGCGTCCGTCGGGCCGGCCGAGGGGCGGGGTGGAGAAGGGGGGCCGAGCGGGTTCGGCGGCGGCCGCTCTCGGTCGTACCAGAGTTTCATCTGGGGGAACGGTATCTCGATGCCGGCCGCGTCGAACCGGCGTTTCACGCGTTCGGCATAGGCGCGACCGACGCCCCATTGCTCGCCCGGACGTGTCTTGATGCGGCTTCGCAGGACCACGGCGTTGTCCCCCAGAGCCTGGACGCCGAACCATTCGATGCCGCCGAGCAGCTTCGATCCCCATGCGAAGTCGTTCTTGAGGTCGTCATAGGCCGCGATCATCTCGTCCTTGGCCAGATCGAGATCCGCGCCGTAGGCGACGGACATGTCGGCGACGTGATAGCTGTATCCCATGGTGTGATTGGAGACCGAGTCCACCGAGGAGAACGGGATGATGTGCAGGACGCCCTGGACGTCGCGCAGGCTGACCGAGCGGATGGTGAGTTTCTCGGCCGTTCCGATCTGACCCCCGAGTTCTACCACGTCGCCGACGCTGATCGCGCTTTCGAACTGGATGAAGAGGCCGTTGATGATGTCCTGGACGAGTTTCTGCGACCCGAAGCCGATGGCGAGGCCGACGACGCCGGCGGAGGCGAGCAGCGGCGCGATGCTGATGCCGAACGACGCGAGCGCGTAGCTCGACCCGATCAGCAGGATGCCCACGAGGGCGGCGTTGCGCAGAAGTGAGAAAAGGGTCTGTTGCCGGGGTGTCGGCTCGTAACGCGCGTCAGGGGTGAGCTGGTATTCGATCCAGCTGGTGACGGCGAGCCATGCCGCATAGCAGAGCAGAACGATGATGATCAGACTGGTGATCGCGCCCGCGAAATCGAAACCGTAGCGCTCTTCGAACCAGCTCCAAGGGTCCGCAAGACCAAGAACCTGCGCGGCGTAGCCCAACCAGATCATCAGGACGACATAGCGCAGGAAGCGCAGGAACGCCGGAACGAACGCGTTGAGCCTCGGGCCCAGAGTGGGAATGGCGCGCTCGAACGCGACTGGCAGGCTGACGCCGCGATGCGCGAAGTGGTTGAGCATGGTGATGGTCAAAGTCGCTCCCGCGAGCGAGACGAAAACGAGGATGATGCGCCACAGCATCGGCAGGGTATCCGCCCCGGAATTGACCGTCGCGTTGAGAAGCCAGCCCACGGCGAGAAGCGCCGGAATGTGCCAGTATCTGATGAACGTGGCCGCCACGGCCAGGCTCGCCTTTTGCGGTTCGGCCTCGGCGAGGGAATCCACCCATGCGACCGGCGCGTTCCGGTTTCTCAGGATCAGGATCGAGAGGTAGATCGTTCCGGCGACGTGAAAGGCGACCGTGACCGCGTTGGCCGTCACCGCGTTGGAAAGTTCGCGTACGACCTGTCTGGCGAACAGCTCGCCAAAGACCGCGATGAAGATGATCACGGTCAGATGTCGCGCCCAGTAGCGCGCGGTCTCGTTGCCGACCGGGATCGGACGCAGATGATGCGTGCGGGGATTGAGGGCGGCGCGGAGCGCGACCGCAAGAGCGCCGGCGTAGAAGAACGCGAAGGCGTAGCTGAAATGGTACTGGCGCGGAGGGATCTGCCCGTCATGAATCGCGGCGACGAAAACGGCGGCGAGCAACGTGACGAGAGAGGCGAGCGCCAGCAGCGTGACGTCGATCAGGACCGAGAAGAGTCCGAGCCAGAGTTTGCGCCGTCCGCTCCCCTCCTCCGCATGGCGCGAAATTTGCCGATACACAGGTATCAACGCGGCCCGGCCCAGCACCAGCGTGCCGAGCGAGGACCCGATGAGGATGAGCGTGCCGATGAGCGTCGACCAGCCTTCCGCCGGATCGATGTCGGTCAGGCCGCCGAGGCGCAGCAACGTGATGCGCAGGTCGCGCAAGTCTCGACGGATGTCGGCGATGGTTTCGGCGATCAGCTCAGGCGCCGAATGGAGCACCCGGTCGCCGATCGACTGCGCGGAGGGGTCGAGAGTCACGGGCTGGTTGGCGCGACCGAGGCTCTCGACGCCTGTCAGCGCGCCGGTCGCCGCGCCGATGACGCCGCCGATCGCGGAGCCGGTGTCCTGCCCCGGCTCGTCGGGCGGAGCCGCGTCCTCAGCCGGCGACGGCACGACGATGGCGCTTTGTTCGAGCGCCTCGATAAGCCGCGCCCGGATCGTGTCGTCCTTGAGCGCTTCGATGAGTGCGCCCGTATCGGCGGGAGGCGCGCCGGCGGCCGGCGGGGCGGGAGGCTCGGTCTGGGCGACGATCGGGTGCGCGACCCAGAGGAGCATGGCGGTGAGCGCGGCGAGGATCCGACGCGGCATCTCAGATCAGCGCGCCGAGCGCGACCAGACCGGCGCCGATGGCGGCGCCCCCGAGGCCATAGGCCCAGCCGGGAAATTTCACCCGCACGGCGGGCGGCGGCGGCGCGCTGGCGTTGATCAGCGCGGCCTGCGCCATTTGTGGAAGACGCGGGCCGAAGCGGGAGAGGATGCGTACCGTCTCGGCGAGATCGCGCGCGACGGCTTTGGGGCCGAGATTGTCGGCGATGTAGTCGGCCACGACGGGGCGCGCGGTTTCCCACATGTTCATGGCGGGGTTCAGGCTTCGCGCGACGCCTTCGACGACGACCATCGTTCGCTGGAGCAGGATCAGTTCGGTGCGGGTCTCCATGCCGAAGCGCTCGGTCACCTCAAAAAGATGCGCCAGCAGCTTGGCCATCGAGATCCGGGTCGAGTCCTGGTCGAAGATCGGCTCGCCGACGGAGCGCAGCGACTGGGCGAAGGCCTCGACGTCACGGTCGGGCGGCACGTAGCCCGCCTCGAAATGGACCTCGGCCACGCGGCGGTAATCCTTGCGCAGAAAGCCCATCAGGATCTCCGCGTAGACCCGCCGGGTATAGGCGTCGATCCGGCCCATGATGCCGAAATCGAGCGCCACGATCGCTTTGTCGGGACCGAGCTTGAGATTGCCCTGGTGCATGTCGGCGTGGAAAAAACCGTCGCGCAGCGCGTGGGTCAGGAAATCCTGGATGATGCGTTCCGACAGCCGCGTGAGATCGACGCCGGTCTCGCGCAAAGCGTCCAGATCGCCCATGTTGGCGCCGCTCACCCATTCGAGCGTGAGCACCCGCCTGCCCGAGGCCTGCCAGATCACGGAGGGGACGCGGAAGCCGATGTCGCGCGCGGTGTTGGCCTGGAATTCCGCCGCCGCGGACGCCTCCATGCGCAGGTCGAGCTCGCCCACGACGACACCCTCGAAATGTTCGATGACGGCGGTCGGTTTCAGTCGCCGGGTGAACGGCGCCAGGATTTCGACCATGCGCGCGGCGAGGTAGAACGCGTCGACGTCGCGCAGGAAGGCCCGTTCGATGCCGGGACGCAGGACCTTGACCGCGACGGTCTGTCCGGTCTCGCGGAACTTCGCCTTGTGGACCTGCGCGAGAGAGGCGGCGGCGATGGGCGGGCTGAAGTCGCTGAAGAGCGCGTCGACGGGCAGGCCGAGTTCGTGCTCGATCGAAGCGCGGGCCTCGGTCTCGGAGAAGGGCGGGAGCTTGTCCTGGAGCACGGTGAGCTGTCGGGCGAGGTCGTCTCCGACCACGTCCGGGCGCGTCGACATGATCTGGCCGAACTTGATGTAGGCCGGGCCGAGCGCGGTCAGGGCGCGCGGGATCGGCTGCTGTGACGGATCGCCTTCGAGCCCGAGCCATTGAAACGGCCAGCCCAGAACGCGCGCGGCCACGCGCAGCGAGGGCGGGGCGTCGAGCGCCTCGAGCGCCTCGCGCATGGCGCCCGTGCGTTCGAACGTGGCCCCGGTGCGGATCAGCCGCCAGATGTTGTGCGGGCCGCGCATCTCAGATCTTCCAGCCCGAATGCAGCGCGGCGATGCCCATCGAGAGGTTGCGGTATTTCACCTGCTCGAAGCCGCCCGCGCGGATCATGTCGGCGAAGCTGTCCTGATCGGGGAAGCGGCGGATCGATTCGACGAGGTATTGATAGCTGTCACGGTCGCCGGCGATCGTCTTTCCCATCGGCGGAATGACGTTGAAGGAATAAAGATCGTAGAGCTTCTGAAGCATGTCGTTGGGGATGTGGCTGAATTCCAGGACCATGAAGCGCCCGCCGGGACGCAGGACGCGGAACGCCTCGGCGATGGCGTCTTCGACGCGGGTGACGTTCCGGATGCCGAAGGAGATCGTGTAGGCGTCGAAGCTGGCGTCCGGGAAGGGGAGCGCCATGGCGTCGCCGGTGACCCAGGCGAGATGGTCGGCGTACTGTGTGGCCTCGGCACGGGTGCGGCCCTCCACGAGCATGCTTTCGGTCATGTCGAGCACGGTGGCGCGGCCCCGTCCCGACGTGCGCTTGAGAAAGCGGAACGAGATGTCGCCCGTGCCGCCGGCCACGTCGAGCAGATCCATGCCGGGACGGGGCGCGAGCCAGTCGAGCATGGCGTCCTTCCAAAGGCGGTGGATGCCGAGGCTCATCGCGTCGTTCATCACGTCGTATTTCGACGCGACCGAGGAGAAGACGCCGTGGACGCGGCCGGCTTTTTCCGCTTCGGGGACGGTCTGGAAGCCGAAATGCGTGGTCCTGTCGTCGTCTGTCATCGGATCGCCTTCGGTCTTTGCGGACGCCTGCGCCCCTGCTTATAAGGCGCGGGGACGGCGTGACAACTGCGCCACTCGGGCGGGCGGAGGGAAAGTGCCGGAACTTCCGGAAGTCGAGACGGTCCGGCGCGGTCTGGAGCCGGTGATTGCCGGAAAGGCGATCGTGCGCGCCGAGGTGCGCAGGGCGGATCTGCGCTGGCCGTTTCCCGAGCGCATGGCGGAGCGGCTGACGGGGCGGCGGGTCGAGGCGCTGCGGCGGCGGTCCAAGTACATCCTCGCCGATCTCGACGGCGGCGAGACGCTGATCGCGCATCTGGGGATGTCGGGGCGGATGCTGGTCTCGGGTGTCATGCTGGGCGCGTTTCATCACGAGCTGGCCGCGCCGGAAAAACACGATCACGTGGTTCTGGACTTCGAAGGCGGGGCGCGGGTCACGCTCAACGACGCGCGGCGGTTCGGGGCGATGGATCTCTGGCCGACGGGCGATCTGGAGGCGCACCGGTTGCTGGCGGGGCTGGGGCCGGAGCCGCTGGGCAACGCGTTCGACGCCGACGTGCTGATGCGACGGCTGGAGGGGCGGGGCACGCCGGTCAAGGCGGTCCTGCTCGATCAGAAAGTCGTTGCCGGCTTGGGCAACATCTATGTCTGCGAGGCGCTCTGGCGGGCCGGGATCTCGCCGCTGCGTCTGGCGCGCGACGTTTCGCCGCGAGAGGCCGAGGATCTGGTGGCGACGATCCGCGCGGTGCTGGCCGAGGCGATCGAGGCGGGTGGATCGTCGCTCCGGGATCATCGGCAGGCGGACGGGGAACTCGGCTATTTCCAGCATTCCTTCGCCGTCTACGGGCGCGAGGGAGAGCCGTGTCGGACGCCGGGCTGCGACGGGATCGTCGCGCGCGACGTCCAGTCCGGGCGCTCGAGCTTCCACTGCCCGGTCTGTCAGGGGCGGGGTTGAAAGCGCGGAGCCGGCTGATAAAGCTGGCGGCCGGAACGTCACCCCCCGGAGAAAGCCCATGGCATACGAGACGCTGATCGTCGAAGTGGAGAATCACGTCGGTCTGATCCGGCTGGACCGGCCCGACGCTCTGAACGCTCTCAATTCCAAACTGCTGGGTGAACTGGCCGAGGCGTTGGTCGAAATGGACGCCTCGCCCAAGGTCCGGGCGGTCGTGCTCACCGGATCGGAGAAGGCGTTCGCGGCGGGGGCCGACATCAAGGAGATGGCGGAGAAGTCTTTCGCCGACGTCTTCGTCGAGGATCTTTTCAGCGCGGAGAGCGAGGCGGTGGTCCGCTTCCGCAAGCCGATCATCGCGGCGGTGTCCGGCTATTGCCTTGGCGGCGGCTGCGAGCTCGCGATGATGTGCGATTTCATCATCGCGGCAGACAGCGCGAAATTCGGTCAGCCCGAGATCAATCTCGGCGTCATTCCGGGCCTGGGCGGCACGCAGCGCCTGACGCGGTTCGTGGGCAAATCCAAAGCAATGGAGATGTGTTTGACCGGACGTTTCATGGACGCGGAGGAGGCCGAGCGCTCCGGCCTCGTCAGCCGCGTCGTGCCAGCCAAGGACCTGCTGCGCGAGGCGCGCGAGGCGGCGGAGAAGATCGCGGAGAAGTCGCCGCTGGCAATCCGCGCCGCGAAAGAGGCGGTTTCGCGCAGCTACGAGACGACGCTGCGAGAGGGGCTTCTGTTCGAGCGGCGTCTGTTCGACGCGCTGTTCTCGACCGAGGACCAGGCCGAGGGCATGGCGGCGTTCATGGAGAAACGCTCGCCGCAGTTCCGGGGCAAATAGGCGTCTCGGGACGCTCCGGGGCGCGGTCGGAGAAAAGACCTTGGAACGGGTCGCGAGGCCGGCCTTCGACGGTTGACAGGCGCGGAACACGGGACTAGAGACGCGCCTTGAACTTTCCGCAGATCTAGAGACGGACCTCATCACATGGCAAATTCGCCGTCCTCCAAGAAACGCGCGCGCCAGATCGAGCGCCGCACAGAAGTGAACAAGGCGCGGCGCACCCGCATGCGGACATTCATCCGCAGGGTCGAGGAGGCGATCGCATCAGGCGAGTATTCGGCCGCTCATGATGCGCTCAAACTCGCGCAGCCGGAAATCATGCGCAGCGTGTCGCGCGGTGTCGTTCACAAGAACACCGCCAGCCGCAAGATCTCGCGCCTGTCGAGCCGGGTTAAGGCGCTCAACGCCTGACGCTTCCCCGCATCGACCGGGTTTTGAAACGCGCCTTACAGGGCGCGTTTTTTTATGGGCGTGACGCCGCCGCGGCATGTTCCACCTTCGGTCCCGTTGTCGCTGAGGGGCCGTTCAGGTAGGGTCGACGCAGGCATCGAATCCGGCGAAGACCGGGGTCCGATGGCGAATCGGGTCCGTTTTGGAGTGGCCCAGATGTCGATTGCGCGGTGCGTCCGGAGTTTTGGAATCGAAGTGACCGATCGCCCGCTCTCCGGAGTGTCAGGCGGATCGAAAACCGATTGATCACGAGGCGGGCGGCCAAGAAGAGCCGCATGCCGAATTTGACGGAATATGGGGAGAGACGCCATGCCGCTGCACTGTTTTGGCCGTGCCGGAGTCCGTGCTGTCGGCTCGCCCGAAAAGAAGGCGCGCGCGGTTCATGAATGTGAAACCGGCCATGGGGTCTGACGCGGTGACGGATCGGATGCAGGATTGCGGCGCCGCCTGGAGCAGCGCGCGCGGCGAGCTTCGCAGCCAGATCGGCAAGGACGCGTTCCAGAACTGGATCGATCCCCTGTCGCTGATCGGCGCGGAGAAGGGCGTGGTGCGGATCGCCGCGCCGACGAGCTTCATCGGGGCTTGGGTGTCGCGCAACTATGGCGAGTCGATCCGTCAGCTTCTGGCGAAGGGTGGCTTGGCCGTCAGCCGTCTTGAATTCTCGGTCGCGGGCGCCGGGGCGCAGGCGAAGGCCCCCGAGCCGGCGCGCCCGGCCAAGCCGTCCGCGGCGCCGGCAGAGGCGGCGGCCGGTGACGATGTCGAGCTTCCGCAATCGCCGCTCGACGGGCGGTTCACTTTCGACAATTTCGTGGTGGGTAAGCCCAACATCCTCGCGCATGCCGCCGCGCGGCGGGTGGCCGAGGCGCAGGACGTGGCGTTCAATCCGCTGTTTCTCTATGGCGGGGTCGGATTGGGCAAAACCCATCTGATGCACGCCATCGCCTGGGAGGTCCGCAACGCGCGGCCCGACGCGCGGGTGCTCTACATCTCGGCCGAGCAGTTCATGTACCGCTTCGTCTCGGCGCTGCGGTTCAAGGAGATGCACGGGTTCAAGGAGACGTTCCGCTCGGTCGACATCCTGATGATCGACGACGTGCAGTTCATCGCGGGCAAGGATTCCACGCAGGAGGAGTTCTTCCACACCTTCAACGCGCTGATCGACCAGAACAAGCAGATCGTCATCTCGGGTGACCGCGCTCCGGGCGAGATCGACGGGATGGAGGAGCGGATCAAGTCGCGGCTGCAATGGGGCCTGGTCGTGGACCTGCATCCGACCGACTACGAGCTTCGGCTCGGCATCCTCCAGGCCAAGGCCGAGGCGCAGCAGATCCAGCATCCGGGCGTCGCGATCGGCGCGGGGGTGATGGAGTTCCTCGCGCACCGGATCAGCTCGAACGTGCGGGTTCTGGAAGGCGCGCTGACGCGGCTCTTCGCTTTCGCGAGCCTGGTCGGGCGCGAGATCAATCTCGACATGACCCAGGAATGTCTCGCCGACATCCTGCGCGCATCAGAGCGCAAGGTCACGATCGACGAGATCATCCGCAAGGTGGCGGACCATTACAATCTGCGGATCTCGGATCTCCTGTCGGCACGGCGGGCGCGTTCGGTGGCGCGGCCGCGGCAGGTGGCGATGTATCTGTCCAAGACGTTGACCTCGCAATCGCTGCCCAACATCGGACGGCGCTTCGGCGGGCGGGACCACACGACGGTGATCCACGCCGTGCGCAAGATCGAGGAGCTCAAGCAGACCGACAGCCAGATCGCCGAGGATGTCGAACTGCTGCGCCGGATGCTCGAGGCCTGATCGGGCCGCTCGTTCCGCGCGCACCCGCTTGCCCTTTCCGGACAATTCGCTAACGTCTGCGTCCGCGCGTTTACAGGCGTTGCGGGGTATGCAACGGGACGGGTGAAGTCATGAAACTGAGCATGGAGCGGGGCGCCCTTCTGAGGGCCATGAGCCGGGCGCAATCGGTGGTCGAGCGGCGCAACACGATCCCGATCCTGGCCAACGTGCTCATCGAGGCGGAGGGCGACGCGGTCAGTTTCCGCGCCACCGATCTCGACATCGAGGTGACGGACAAGGTGCCCGCGATGGTCACGCGCGCCGGGGCGACGACGGTCGGGGCGCACACGCTCCACGAGATCGTGCGCAAGCTGCCGGACGGGGCGATGGTCGAGCTTGAGGATGACGGCATCGCCGGACGGCTCGAGGTCCGGGCGGGGCGGTCGCATTTCAGCCTCGCGACCCTTCCGCGCGAGGATTTCCCGGTGATGGCCTCGTCGGAATACAGCTGCAATTTCGGCTGCAAGGCGCCGGTGCTGCGGCGGCTGTTCGACAAGGCGAAGTTCGCGATCTCGACGGAGGAGACGCGGTATTATCTCAATGGCGTCTACATGCATGCCGCGACCGGGGCGGACGGGCCGGTTCTGCGCTGCGTCGCCACGGACGGGCACCGGCTGGCGCGGATCGACGCGGAACTGCCGGAGGGGGCCGCCGACCTGCCGGGCGTGATCGTGCCGCGCAAGACCGTGGGGGAGCTTCGAAAGCTGCTCGACGATGACGACACGATCATCGCGGTGTCGGTGAGCGAGACCAAGCTGCGGTTCGCGACGCCGGAGGTGACGCTGACCTCGAAGGTGATCGACGGGACGTTTCCCGATTACAGCCGGGTCATTCCGACGGGCAACACCAAGCGGCTGGAGGTCGACGCGGCGGAGTTCGCCCGGGCCGTGGACCGGGTCGCGACGGTCAGCTCGGAGCGGTCGCGCGCGGTCAAGATGACGCTCGACGAGGACCGGCTGGTCCTGTCGGTGAACGCGCCGGACAGCGGGGCCGCCGAGGAGGAGCTGGCGGTCGCCTATTCGGACGACGCGCTGGAGATCGGGTTCAACGCGAAATACCTTCTGGAAATCGCGAGCCAGGTCGACCGGGAGAACGCGGTTTTCCTGTTCAACAGCGCGGGGGATCCCACGCTGATGCGCGAGGGCGGCGACGAGTTGGCCGTGTACGTCGTGATGCCGATGCGGGTCTGACCCGCGTCGGAGGGGTGTGTCGCGTGAAAAGTGTCACGCGTGTCACTTTGATCAAGTGTCTGATAAATATATTTTTTTCGGATCGCGTTAACCGCGTGGAAAGGTGTGTCACACGGCCTTTTTCGGGCGGTCGCGCGTTTGACTTGCCTTTCGGGCGGAGCCCGGTCCGGCCATGAGCCGGCTCGCTGTCACGCGGCTGGTCCTGTCGCATTTCCGGTCGCACGCGCGGGCGGACGTGTCGCTGGACGGGCGGCCTGTCGCGATCCACGGGCCGAACGGGGCGGGCAAGACCAACCTGGTGGAGGCGGTGTCGCTTCTGTCCCCGGGGCGGGGGCTGCGTCGGGCGGCGGGCGAGGATCTGGCGCGGCGGCCCGAGAGCATCGGGTGGAAGGTGACGGCGCGGCTGGACGGGCCGGGCGGGAGGCACGACGTCGAGACGACGGGCGAGGGCGGCGGACGCCAGGTCGAGATCGACGGCAAGCCGGCGGCGCAGAGCGCGCTGGGCGCGATCGTGCGGGTGCTCTGGCTGACGCCGAGCATGGACCGGCTCTGGATGGAGGGCGCGTCCGAGCGGCGGCGGTTTCTGGACCGGACCGCGTTGAGTCTGAACCCCGATCACGGCGAGGCGGTGCTTGCCTATGAGAAGGCGATGCGCGAGCGCAACCGGCTGCTGCGCGATCAGGTGCGGGACGCGGCGTGGTACGGAGCGCTGGAGGCGGAGATGGCGCGGGCGGGCGCGCGGGTGAGCGCGGCGCGGTCGGGCGCGTTGGCGCGGTTGGCGGCGGCAGGGCCGACGGGGCCGTTTCCGGTGGCGGCGCTGACGCTGGAGACGGAGGCGGCGGCGGGGGAAGCGGACCTCGCCGAGGCGCTGCGTGCCGGGCGCGGACGGGACATGGCGGCGGGGCGGTCGCTGACGGGACCGCACCGGGACGATCTGGGGGCGGTCTACGCGGGCAAGGGGGTGGAGGCGCGGCTCTGCTCCACGGGCGAGCAGAAGGCGCTGCTGATCAGCGTGATCCTGGCCAACGCGCGGGCGGTGGCGGAGGATTTCGGCGCGGCGCCGGTGCTGATCCTCGACGAGGTGGCGGCGCATCTGGACGCGGAGCGGCGCGCGGCGCTTTATGACGCGGTCTGCGGGCTTGGCGCGCAGGCCTGGATGACCGGCACGGGGCCGGAGCTGTTCGAGGCGCTGGGCGACCGGGCGCAGTGGCTGGGCGTGCGCGAGACGGACGGGGTTTCGCGGGTGGAGGAGGGCTAGGCATGTTTCCCAGGAGCATAACGCTGATCACGCTTGGTGTGGACGATCTGGAGCGGTCGGAGCGGTTCTACGCGGCGCTCGGCTGGGAGCCGGTCGAGCGGACCGAAGGGGTTCGGTTCTATCAGCTGGCGGGGCAGGTGTTCGGGCTGTTCGGCCGCGAGGCGCTGGCGAAGGATCAGGGGCGGCCGGGAGCCGCGCTCGGAACGGGCGCCGCGACGCTGGGGCGCAACTTCGCGAGCGAGGCGGAGGTGGACGCGGCCTTCGCTCTGGCGCTGAGCGCGGGGGCTTCCGCGTTGAAGGCGCCTTCGAGCGTCTTCTGGGGCGGCTATTCCGGATATTTCGCCGATCCGGACGGGCATGTCTGGGAACTGGCGGTCAATCCGTTCTGGCCGCTGTCGGAGGACGGGACGCTGACGCTGCCGCCCCCCGACACGGACGGCTGAGACTTCAGGCGGCGGCGCGGCGCAGTGGCGGCTGGGCGCGAAGGAAGGCCATCGCCTCGGCCTCGGTGTCGAAGGCGCGGCCGGTCACCGGCATGATTTTCGAGAGCGTCTCGATCATGGTCCCGGCCGCGTCGGGCGCGCCGGCGGTGACGTAATTGCGGACTTGGGTCAAAGACTTGAACCGCGCCTTGATGACGTCGCCGTCGAACGAGGCCCCGGTCTCGGCTCCGTCGTACTTGGCGAAGACGAGGAGCATGTCGACCTTGTCCCATTCCTCGAAGCGGTCGAGCATGAATTTTGACATCGCCTCCATGTCGTCGCGGCTGACCTCGCCGCGGATGGCGAAAGCGAAAAGGCCGTCGATGTCGTTGGGGATCTCCATGACGGATGGGGTGCTGAGCATGGTCTGTCTCCTGTTTCGATGGCGGAAAGCGCGCGGAGGACCGATCGGTTCCACCGGGCGCGCGAGCGGCGTGGCGGACGATCGCGGGCCCCATCGATCGCGGCGTTAAGACTTTGATCCGAGGGGAAATTCCGTCGCGCCGGAGGGCACGCGGGGCGTGACATCCGGAACGCTGGCGGATAGAGTACGGCACCACACACAAGGACGATTTCCGCATGGCCGAGCCAGCCCGCGTACCCGAAGAATACGGTGCCGATTCCATCAAGGTTCTCAAGGGCCTGGAGGCGGTCCGCAAGCGGCCGGGAATGTATATCGGCGACACCGATGACGGGTCGGGCCTGCACCACATGGTCTACGAGGTCGTGGACAACGGCATCGACGAGGCGCTGGCCGGCCACGCCGACGAGGTGACGGTGATTTTGCACGCCGACAACTCGGTGTCGGTGGCCGACAACGGGCGCGGCATCCCGGTCGGAATCCACGAGGGCGAGGGCGTGAGCGCCGCCGAGGTCATCATGACCCAGCTGCATGCGGGCGGCAAATTCGACCAGAACAGCTACAAGGTCTCGGGCGGTCTGCACGGCGTGGGCGTGTCCGTGGTCAACGCGCTGAGCGACTGGCTGGAACTGACGATCTGGCGCGACGGCAAGGAGCACAAGGCGCGGTTCGAGCATGGCGACACGGTCGAGAGCCTGCATGTGGTCGGGCCGGCGGAGGGCAAAAAGGGCACGCAGGTGCGGTTCCTCGCCTCGACCGACACGTTCTCGAACCTCGATTACGATTACGGGACGCTGGAACATCGGCTGCGGGAGCTGGCGTTTCTGAATTCCGGCGTGAGGATCACGCTGCGCGACCGGCGCCATGCCGAGGTGGTCGAGACGACGCTTCTCTACGACGGCGGCGTGCGGGAATTCGTGCGCTATCTCGATCGCAGCAAGACCGGTCTGATCGCCGAGCCGATCTTCGTGACGGGCGAGCGCGACGGGATCGTGGTGGAGGCGGCGCTCTGGTGGAACGACAGCTACCACGAGAACGTGCTGCCCTTCACCAACAACATCCCGCAGCGCGACGGCGGCACGCATCTGGCGGCGTTCCGGGGCGCGCTGACGCGCACGATAAACGCCTATGCGGCGACGTCCGGGATGATGAAGCGCGAGAAGGTGTCGCTGACCGGCGACGACGCGCGCGAGGGGCTGACCTGCGTGCTGTCGGTCAAGGTGCCGGACCCGAAATTCTCGAGCCAGACCAAGGACAAGCTGGTCAGCTCCGAGGTGCGGCCGGCGGTCGAGGGATTGCTTGGCGAGAAGCTGGCCGAATGGTTCGAGGAGAACCCGGCGGACGGGCGCGCGGTGATCGGCAAGATCGTCGAGGCGGCCCAGGCCCGCGAGGCGGCGCGCAAGGCGCGCGAGCTGACCCGGCGCAAGACCGCGATGGACGTGGCGAACCTGCCCGGCAAGCTCGCCGATTGCCAGGAGAAGGACCCGGCGAAGGCCGAGATCTTCATCGTCGAGGGTGACAGCGCCGGCGGCTCGGCCAAGCAGGGGCGGAGCCGCGCGAACCAGGCGGTGCTGCCGCTGCGCGGCAAGATCCTGAACGTCGAGCGGGCGCGGTTCGACCGGATGCTGGCGTCGGACTCGGTCGGCACGCTGATCACGGCGCTCGGAACCGGGATCGGGCGGGACGAGTTCAATCTTGAGAAGCTGCGCTACCACAAGGTCGTCATCATGACCGACGCCGACGTGGACGGAGCGCATATCCGGACGCTGCTTCTCACGTTCTTCTACAGATACATGCCGCAACTCATTGATGAGGGGCATCTTTATATCGCCGAGCCGCCGCTCTTCAAGGTGGCGCGCGGGCGGTCGGAGGTCTATCTCAAGGACCAGCCGGCGCTCGACGCGTATCTGATCGAGCAGGGGTTGGAGGGCGCGTCGCTGCGGCTGGACGACGGGACGGTGATCGCCGGGCCGGACCTCGCGCGGGTGGTGGGCGAGGCGCAGATCGTGGCGCAGACCCTGGCGGCGTTCCCGACGCATTACTCGCGGCACGTGCTGGAGCAGGCGACGATCGCGGGGGCGCTGGTCAAGGGCGTGCTCGACGACGATCCGCAGGGGACCGCCGACCGGGTCGCCGCGCGGCTCGACATGATCGCGGAGGAATACGAGCGCGGCTGGCAGGGGCGGCCGACGCAGGACGCGGGCTTGCGGCTCTGGCGGATGCTGCGCGGGGTCGAGGAGGCGCGGGTGCTCGACGGCATGGCGCTGCGCTCGGCCGAGGCGCGGCGGCTCGCGGCGCTGACCGGGTCGTTGCAGGAGGTGTATTCGGCGCCGGCGAAACTGATCCGCAAGGAGAAGGAGCAGGCGATCTACGCGCCGAGCGATCTTCTGGGCGCGGTGATGCGCGAGGGTGAGAAGGGTCTTACGCTGCAGCGCTACAAGGGCTCTCGGCGAGATGAACCCGGAGCAGCTTTGGGAGACGACGTTGGATCCGGAGGCCCGGACGCTGCTGCAGGTGCGCGTGGGTCAGGCGGCCGAGGCCGACGAGATATTCACCAAGCTGATGGGCGACGTGGTGGAGCCGCGCCGCGAGTTCATCCAGGCGAACGCGCTGAACGTCGAGAACCTGGACGCCTGATTTTCTGTAGGTTTGCGCATAGTGTTTCGCTGCACCCATAGTTTTTCGCGATTTTCGCAAAATTCTTCACCGTCTTTAAATTCTCTTCATTATTTTTTACTGTATTTTTTTTGAATTTCGGACCATGAAAAATGTACTGAGCTATTTTCGATTTTATTTCCGCAATACCTTCGACCGTGACGGGTGATTTGAAGTATTTCCCTTTTGGCTCGCCGCCGTCCGCTTGCTCCACCTTCTTCCAGACCCGGATGCGGGTCCGCCGGTCGCGCTTCGGCCTTCGGGCGTTCTCTCGGATCGTCCGGGCGAGCCTCTCGGCCATGGCCTTGGGGGGTCTTGTCAGACAAACTTGGCTTGAGACCGGGCAGGGCGCTGGCTAGCCTCGGCGAATGACCAATCCCTACCCCTTCAAGTGGTTCAAGACGAGTCCTGAGATCATCCGCCTCGCAGTGATGCGCGATCAGCTGGAATGACCAATCCTACCCCTCAGTGGTTCAAGACGAGTCCTGAGATCATCCGCCTCGCAGTGATGCTCTACGTACGGTTCCCGCTCTCTCTCCGATCCTATCCCCAGGCGGCGCGACCCGAGCGGTCGTAGTGCTCCTGTCGGCTTGAAAGTCACGCCGGCCTGACATCCAACGTCCAGACGAGCCGCTCGCGGTCCCGCACCGGCTCGCCTCGGGTGAGGTGGGCTTTCCCCGTCGATCCCGATCCGGTCCCCTGGTCGAGTCCTCCGCCTATCTCGTCGTCCGTGAAGAACGCGTTGCACTTATTGGGCCTGGATGTGGCGCGCAGGTCGCGGCTGCATGATCGCGATGATGGCGCGGAGGATTTCCCGCCCGATCAGCGTCGTCGCAGGCTTGAGTTGGCCGTCGAAGCGCAGAGAATTGCGCGACCTCTCCGCCGTCTGTCCGAACGCGATGCTCTGTTCGATGAGGCCGAGTCTGATGCGGCAGGTCCAAATAGAACGTCGTTGTTGAGGGATCGCGCGATGGCTCCGCAATTGGCCGCCGCGGTGGCGCGAGCGCACAGGGTCGCTCGGGCGACGCGATTCTCGGCCGCGCCCACATGCTAACGGCGGAGCTTATCGGCGAGCGCATTGCCATCGCTCCCGCCGCCTTCGAACAGGTCCGGCGTTCCGGCAGGATTTTCGCGATTTCGGGCGGCGGAGGCGGCAGACGCCATCCCAACTCGCGGCTCGACGGATCCGGTGACTCCACGGGAATTCCGGCGCCGTTTTTCCTTGTGGAGATATTGTCCCTCGGCCAGAAACATCTCATCGAGGGAGTTGACGGACATGACCGAAAAGAAGCTCTACCTCAAGTTCGTGGAGTCCGGAGTGACGGGCATCCTGGATGTGCATTGGGATGTGGCGCCCGAGACCTGCGCCGCGATCTGGGAGGCGCTGTCCACTCCGATCCGCGTGCCGGCGTCCCACGCGATGTACGCCGGCCCGGAGATCATGTGCGGTCTTCCCGAGGCCAACCGCACCTTCGATCCGCTCAGCCTTCCGCCCGAGAACCAGTCGGTCTATGGTCAGCCCGGGGACATGCTGTGGTTCTACCAGCCCAAGAACTTCTTCCGCGTCGATCCCTCCGAGTTCTGGGAGATCGGGATGTTCTACAGCGAGGGGGGGCGCGTCTTTGGACCCACGGGTTGGATTCCGGTGACGTTCTTCGCCCGCATGACTGAAGGACTCGACGCCATCGCCGAACAATGCGGCCTGATCCGCAAGGAAGGCATCAAGACCATCGAAATCGGACATCACGGTTAGGGGCAAAGCCCCATCGCAACACGAGGGAGTATCGACCATGACACGTCTTTTGGCGCTATCGGCGACTGCGGCGCTGCTCGCGGGCGTCGCCTCCGCCCAGACCATCACCATCAACTCCTTCGGCGGGGCTTACGAGGAAGCGCATCGCGCCTGCGTTCTGGATCGCTTTACCGAGGAGACGGGCGCGGAGGTCGAGATCGTGACGGCCTATTCGGCCGACGGCTTCGCGCAGCTGCGCGCCCAGGCCGCGGCGCCCCAGTATGACGTGATTCACTTCTCCGGCGGGCAGGAGATCGTCGCCGCGCAGGAGGGCCTCTTGTCCCCCATCGATCCCGCGATGCTCACCAACGCCGCCGATCTGGTTGAGGTGGCGAGGCCCAATCTCGAAGGCGGCGAGGGTCCCGCATATTCCATCGTGGCGCTCGGCCTAGTCTACAACGAGGAGGCGCTGGAGACCGCGCCGACATCGTGGACCGATCTCACGAAACCCGAATATGCCGGAAACATGGTGTTGACCGACATCTCCAACACCTACGGACTGCAGGGCTTCCTGATGCTCAATCAGGTCATGGGCGGCGACCTGACCGACATCCAGCCGGGTCTGGATGCCGTCTCGGCGATGCTCGAAGGCGGCGCGATCGTCGTCTCCACCTCGCCGGAGATCATGCAGGAATTCAGCCAGAACGACGCGTGGATCGCCCCCTATTCGAGCGACTACGCCTTCACCCTGCGCGAAGCCGGAATGCCGGTCGCCATGGCCCAAGGTTCCGAGGGAACGCCGGGCGTGTTCATTACCGCCAACCTCGTGGCGGGGCGCGAAAATCAGGAACTGGCGACGAAGCTGATCGACATCTCGATCTCGCCCGAGGCGCAGGCCTGCTGGGCCGAGCGGATGCGCTATGCGCCGACCAACACCAAGGTGGAGCTGACCGGAGACGTGGCCGCCGACACGCCCTTCGGCGAAGCGGCGTTGTCCGGTCTGCTGCGCTTCGACCCCGCGACGATCGAGGCCAACCGCCCGGCCTGGACCGACGCCTGGAACCGCACCATCGCCCGATAGGACTCTGATCAGGCGGCGCCGCGCCCAAAATGCGGTGCCGCCCAGATCGCCTGATCAGGCCACTCTCAGGGGCGGTGCCCTCGGGCTTCTTTGCGGGGTCGCGCTTGGCGACATTGGAAGGAGCTCCGCCCCATACCCGGAAACCGCCAGGACCGCCCCCGATGACCGACCGTCAGGAAGCCGCGCTCCTTCTCGCACCCGGGCTCCTGCTGCTGGCGCTGGCCTTCTTCATCCCCATCCTGCAGATGCTCGCCTTCTCGGTCCAGGGAGAAGAAGGGCTGACGACGGCGCAATTCACCCGTTTCCTGACGGACGGCTTCTACCTGGGAGTGCTTTGGCGCACGGTGCGTCTGTCGCTGATCATCACCGCGCTCTGCGTGCTCATCGGCTTTCCCTTGGCGTACATCATGGCGCGTGTCGGCCCGCGCGCGCGGCTCTGGCTGATCGTCATCGTGATCCTGCCGCTGATGACCAGCGTCGTTGTGCGCACCTTCGGCTGGATGGTCGTTCTCAGCCGCAACGGCCTTATCCCGTCCTTTCTGCGCGATCTGGACCTCGTGGGTCGAAATTTTGCCATAATGCACACCGAACTCGCCATCGTCATCGGCATGGTGCAGGTGCTCCTGCCGTTCATGACCCTTTCGATCCTTGGCGTGATCCTGCGGATCGATCCCAGGCTGGAGGAGGCCGCGCGGACCATGGGCTGCACGTTCTGGCGGACGCTGAGCCGCGTGGTCCTGCCGCTCTCGGTTCCCGGCATCGTCGCGGGCTCGCTGCTGGTCTTTACGCTCTCCGCCAGCTCGTTCGTCACGCCTAACCTTCTGGGCGGGCCCAGGGTGCAGGTGCTCGCCGCCTCGATCTGGCGAACCGTGACGCAGACGCTCGACTGGCCCTTCGCGGCCGCGCAGGCGGTGATCCTCTTCGTCGGCGTGCTGTTGATCCTGATCCCGTATATCCGACTGACCCGGCCGGCCGATGGTTAGGCAGGTCCCCCCCATAGTGAGGGTCATGGCCTGGATCTTCGTGGCGCTCGCCACGATATTCCTGATCGGTCCGCTGATGGTGGTGGTCGGCGTCTCGCTGTCCGAAAGCCAGTTCATCAGTTTCCCGCCCGAGGGGCTGACGCTGAAATGGTATCGGGAGGTGCTGTCCTCCGACGCCTATCTCAGCGCGGGATGGCTGAGCCTGCGCATCGCAATCGCCGTCACGGTCACCGCCTGCCTGATCGGCGGCGCGGCGGCCATCGCGCTGCACCGCCGGACCCTGCCGGGCAGCCAGACCATCGGCGCGGCGTTCCTCTCGCCGCTGGTGCTGCCCACGATCATCTACGCCATCGGGATGCTGATGCTGTGGAGCCAGATCTTCGGGCCCGTCTCGGCGATTACCCTGTGGTTGACCCATACCGTCGTCGCGGTGCCTTACGTCGTTCGCACCACGCTCGCAGTTCTATCCGACAGCGACCCCTTTCTGGAGGAGGCGGCGCGCACAATGGGCGCGGGGCGGCTGCAGCGGCTCTGGCTGGTTGTGCTGCCGCAGTGCCTGCCAGGCATGGCGGCGGGCGCGTTCTTCGCCTTCAACATCTCCTTCGACGAGGCGGTGCTGTCGCTGTTCCTGCGGCGCCCCGGCCTGACCACTTTGCCGGTCGAGATCTACGGCACGCTGGAGTTCAGCCCCGACCCTTCGGTTGCCGCGGTCTCCACCATCATGATCCTGCTGACGGTCGTGCTGATCGTGGTGATCGACCGCATCGTCGGCGTCCAGAAGTTCGCGAGAAGCTGAGATGGCCCATGTCCGCCTGACCGATATCCGCAAGAGCTTCGGCAAGGTCGAGGTGCTGCACGGGCTGAGCCTGGAGATCCCCGCCGGGGCCTTCATCAGCCTTCTGGGCGCGTCGGGCTGCGGCAAGACCACCCTCCTGCGAATCGTCGCCGGGCTCGAGACGGTGACGCGCGGGCGGGTCGAGATCGACGGGCGCGACGTGACGGGTCTGCCGCCCGAGCGGCGTGACATCGCGATGATGTTCCAGTCCTACGCCCTGCTGCCGCATCTGACGGTGGCGGAGAACGTGCGCTTTCCGCTTCGGATGCGCGGGATCGGCACGGCGGCGGAGCAGGCCGACCGGGTGTCGGATGCGCTCGCCACCGTTCAGCTTGGCCATTTGGCCGACCGTCGCCCCCGCCAGCTTTCGGGCGGGCAGCAGCAGCGCGTGGCGCTCGCCCGCGCCATCGTCTCGCGGCCCAAGGTGCTTCTGCTGGACGAGCCGCTGTCCAATCTCGACGCGCTGCTGCGCGAGGACATGCAGGTCGAACTGATCGAGATGCACAACCGGCTCGGTCTCACCACCCTCTTCGTCACCCACGACCAGGAGGAGGCGCTCTCGCTCTCCGACCGGATCGTGCTCCTGAACGACGGGGCCATCGAGCAGGAGGGGACGCCCGCGCAGATCTATGCCGAACCCGCCACCGCCTTCGCCTCCAGCTTCCTCGGCGCGGCCAACCTGATGCCCGCCACGGTGGAGACCACGCCCGATGGCCCGGTCGCCACGCTGGAGGACGGCCAGAGGCTGCCGGTGGATCCCACGACCCAGATCCGGGGCCGCGCGACCGTCGCGCTGCGACAGGAGGACATCACGCTTGGCGGCGGTGAGGGCCTGCGCGGAACGGTGCGTACCCGCGTCTACCTCGGGGCGCGCAGCCGCTACGTGATCCGGCTGGGCAAGGCGAACCTGCGGGTGCTCACGGGCAACGAGCGGGAGTTCGCGCCGGATGAGGCGGTGACGCTGGCCATCGCCCCGGAGCAGGTGCGCGTGTTGCCGTAGGGTCGGCGGCATGCCGTCCGGGGCCTCTCCGAGAGGTGATCGTTGCGGAAGTGGTCTTTCAGTAAACTCCGAGGGAGCCCGTTGGCATCCTCCGGGCCGCATTCTTACTTTGCTTTTCGATCTTCTGCGCGCCCGAGTTCGCCCGAAGCGAAGCGCTATGCGCAAACTGCGAAAAACCATGCGCAACCGTCGCGAAAAGTCATGGTGAGAAACGCTACGATTTTCCATATGAAATCAGCGTAAGGCGCAAGCCTGCATTTTCTTCATGTGGTGCGCCCATTGCGAACGCGATCGCGGTGACGCCATCGGGGTCGTTTCCGCATTTTGGCGTCGGCGCGTTTCCAGACGGTTTGCCCGGGTGGCACGCCGCGCTTGACCGCGCGTCGGCGGATCGGGTGCGGCTCGAAGGGGCGGGCGACCGATTGTGCCGGGCGTTCCGCGCCCGCAGGTCCGGGTGCGCCTGTCCGCGGGTGTCATCGACGGGTATCCGGTTTCCGGCCTTTCCAGTTCGGGAATGTTGATGTGAACAATGTTCACGAATTCGATTGACGCGGGTTTGCTTGGCTGCCATCGGTTATGAACGATGTTCACAAAAGGAAGACACTTATGACATTGCGCTCCCTCTCTCTCGTTCTGATCGCCGGGCTGACGGTCTCACCGGCCTTCGCGGGGCCGAGCGGTCAGCACTCGGCGCAGGCTGCCAATCACAGCGGACAGGCCGCAAGCGAAGGGTCCGCCGCGGTCGGCACAGGCGCCGCGTCGGTGGTCGCCGTGCCGATTTTCGTTTTGGGAGGCGCGGTCGCGATTTCCGGGGCCGCGCTGGCAGAGATCGGGGAAGGGTCCGTGGGCCTCGCCGACGACCTGTTCCGCGCGGGTACGGGTCAGCCGCTCATCACCGACGGCGTGAGGCCGAACGGTCCGCCGACCCTCGACTGAAACACTGGCAGGAGCCTGACATGAAACGACTGTATACGCTGATCCTCATCGTGTTTGTTGCGGTACTTCCCTCGATCGGGTCGGCCGGCAGCAGCGAAGCCGGAAGATCGATACTTCCGTACGGAGAGGTCGCGACATTCGCCAACCGGGTCCAAAAAGACCTCGCCTCGCGCGGCGTGAACGTCGCCATCGTGTCGCGGATGGGGCGGGATCCCAAGGTGCTGCCGCCGGGCGTGCGATACACGCATGTCAGCTTCTGGGTCTTCTCGCAGATCACGGAGGCCGACGGCAGCACCGGCCGCGGCTACCGCGTCTACAACCTGTACCAGCTCGATGGAGACCAGACGCGCAGCCACCTCGTTCAGGACAGCCCCGCGGACTTCTTCGCAGGCGCGCACAGGCTCGACGCGGGCATCATCATTCCCGACGCGCGGCTGCAGAAGAAGCTGTTGAGCGTCATCGCCAGTCCGACCTATTCGGCTCTGCACAACGCCAACTATTCCGTGCTGGCCAACCCGAACACGAGCCAGTTCCAGAACTGCACCGAACACACTCTCGATGTAGTGATGGCCAGCGTCTACAACACGGGAGACGCGCGGCAGATCAAGGCCAACATCGCGGCTCATTTCAAGCCGCAGGACGTCAAACTTGGCGGCGTGAAGCGGTTCCTGGCCCCGGTCGCGGCGCAGGCGCTGACGACTTCGGATCATGGGCCCAAGGTGGCCACCGCGACGTTCGGGTCCATCGCGCGTTTCATGACCGAAAACGGATTGTCGCTGCAGACCTACAGGATCACGCCAGACAGGCTCATCCGTTTCTAGGATTGGACTCGGGCGGAAATCTGTCTCAATCATCACGTCATGGAAGATGAGAAACCGCGTTCCAGAAGAGACCAAAACCTCGCGGATATCCGTGAACGGGCGGCACCGGCGGCTGAGCGCATCGTACTTGAGGAAGGGATCGACGCGCTGACGGCGCGGCGGCTGGCCGGGGAAATCGACGTGTCGGTCGGCTCGCTCTACAACGCCTTCGGCGATCTGGACGCGGTGATCCGGACCGTGATCGCCAGTTCCGCGGTGATGCTCTCGGAAGTCCTGCGCGCGGCGATCGAAGGCTCCGCGCGGGACAGACGCTCGCGGGTGGTCGCTCTGGGAGAGGCGTATTTCGATTTCGCCGTCGCGGAGCCGGAGCGGTGGTGGTTGCTCTTCGAGTACAGATCGAATGTTCCCAACGACCTGACGGCGCGGGATTTCCAGTCGGGGCTTCTTGAAATGCTGATCCGGGCGGGCGACGGGGATCCGGATTCGGAGCGGCAACGGCAGTTCTTTCTGCTGTTGTGGGCGTCGGTTCACGGGCTGGTCTCGCTCGCGTGCCGTCGGACGATCGTAGCGATCGATCCGGACCTCGCGCGGACCTACATCGGCGATCTGGTCGATGCGGGATTCAACGCCCTTACGGTGGACTGACCCGGATCGACGCCCCGCGTCGCCGAGGGCGGATCAGTCCCGGTCGAGGCTGTAGAATTCGAGCGCGGTGCCGCGGAAGAGGCGCTGGCGTTCTTCGGCGGATGCGCCCGCCACGACGGCATCGACCACGTCGACCCAGCCGCGATAGGTGGTGGCGAGCGCCGAGACCGGCCAGTCGCCGCCGAACATCGAGCGTTGATAGCCGAAGCATGAGAGCGCGTGGGTGATGTAGGGCGTGACCTGGTCGGCGGTCCAGGCGGCGTGGTCCGCCTCGGTGACGACGCCGGAGATCTTGCACCAGACGTTCGGCTCGCGGGCGAGCGCCGCGATATCGTCACGCCAGGGATCGCTCAGGCCGTCGCGGATGCCGGGCTTGCCGATATGATCGAGCACGAAGCGCACGTCGGGGCAGGCGCGGACGAGGGCGATGGCGTCCTTCATCTGGGGATGGAACAGGCAGAGGTCGAAGCTCAGGTCATGGGTGGCGAGGGTTCTCACGGCCTCGACGAAGGGTTCGCGGATCGACCAGCCGGGTTCGTCGACATGGGCCTGGATGAGCCTGCGGACGCCGCGGGCGCCGGGCTTGGCGGCCCAGGCGGCGAGATCGGCGGCGACGGCCTCGGGGCCGTCTTCGAGGGGCATCGAGGCGACCATGCCGCGGATGAGCGGGTTTTCAGCGCGCAGGCCGGAGATGAAGCGGGCCTCGTCCATGTGGGCGCCGGGGCCGGCGTCCACTTCGACGAAGATCAGGCCTTCGACCTCGACGCCGCCGAGCGACTGGACGAAGCGGTCCGGCAGGTGGGGGGTGTTCAGGGCGGGGACACCCGCCATCCACGGATAGGCGACGGCCGAGGGGTCATAGAGGTGGACGTGGGCGTCGATGATGGGGAAGTCGGGCATGTTGCGGCTCCGGTTTGGCGGGGCGGTCGCGGGATGCTCGCATGTCCCGGTGCCGTGATCCAGTCGGGGCTTGCGGGCTGCTCCTTTATTCGGCCGGGGCGGGCGAGAGGTCGCGCCGTCGGTCGGCGGGCGCGTGGTCTTCCTCGAGCGCGGGCCGCATGAGGCGCAGGCGGAGGGCGTTGCCCAGGACGAAGACGCTGGAGAGCGCCATCGCGCCGGCCGCGAGCATCGGCGAGAGCAGGAGACCGGAGACGGGATAGAGCACGCCGGCCGCGACGGGGATCAGCAGGATGTTGTAGCCGAAGGCCCAGAACAGGTTCTGGCGGATGTTGCGCATGGTGCGGCGGCTGACGTCGATGGCGTTCACCACGCCTTTGATGTCGCCGGACATGAGGACGACGTCGGCGGCCTCGATGGCGATGTCGGTGCCGGTGCCGATGGCGATGCCGACATCGGCGGTCGCGAGCGCGGGGGCGTCGTTGATGCCGTCGCCGACGAAGGCGAGCCTCATACCGTCCGTTCTCAGGCTCTCGATGGCGGCGACTTTGCCTTCGGGCAGGACCTCGGCGACCACGGTGTCGATGCCGAGGCGGGCGGCGATCGCTTCGGCCGTGCGAGTGTTGTCGCCGGTGACCATCGCGACGCGCAGGCCGAGGCGGTGGAGTGCCGCGACCGCGTTTGCCGCGCCTGGTTTGATCGGGTCCGAGACGGCGATCAGCGCGGCGAGCCGTCCGTCGATGGCGACGTGGAGCGGCGTTTTGCCGTCCGCGGCGAGGCGGTTGGATTCGGCCTCGAAGCGCGCGGTGTCGACGCCTTCGCGGGCCATGAGGCGGGCCGCGCCGACGAGGGCGCGCCGCCCGTCGACCGTGCCGCCGACGCCGTGGCCGGTGAGCGATTCGAAGGCCTCGGGCTCGGCGAGGGTGAGTCCGTCCCGTTCCGCGCGGCGCAGGAGCGCGCGGGCGACGGGGTGTTCGGAGCGGGCTTCGAGCGACGCGGCGAGGCCGATCACCTCTGCTTCGGAGAAGCCGTCCGCGACGGAGATGTCGGTCAGTTCGGGGCGGCCTTCGGTCAGGGTGCCGGTCTTGTCGAAGGCGACGGTTCCGACGTCATGAAGGGTCTGGAGCGCGTCGCCTTGGCGGAAGAGCACGCCGATTTCGGCGGCGCGCCCGGTGCCGACCATGATCGAGGTCGGCGTGGCGAGGCCCATCGCGCAGGGGCAGGCGATGATCAGGACCGAGACGCCCGCCACGAGCGCGAAGCCGAGCGCGGGCGCCGGGCCGAAGACGAGCCAGGCGCCGACGGTCAGGGCGGCCGCGGCGATGACGGCCGGCACGAACCACAGCGTGATGCGGTTCACGAGGCCCTGGATCGGCAGGCGCGCGCCTTGGGCGTCGCGGACCATGGCGATGATGCGCGCGAGGGTCGAATCCTCGCCGACGGCCGTGGCCCGGATCGTCAGGGCGCCCGCGCCGTTGACCGTGCCGCCGACGACGGTCGCACCGGCGGTCTTCTCGACCGGGACGGGCTCGCCGGTGATCATGCTCTCGTCGACCCACGACGCGCCGGAGGCGACGACGCCGTCCACTGCGACGCGTTCGCCGGGCAGGATGCGGACGCGCTCGCCGGTGATGATGTCGGCGAGCGGGATTTCCGTGACGCCGCCGTCCCGTTCGACGCGCGCGGTCGCGGGGCTGAGGTCCATCAGCCGGCGGATCGCCTCGCCGGTGCGGCCCTT
>CAVORV010000012.1:0-49802 GCA_963698685.1 uncultured Alphaproteobacteria bacterium | reverse complement strand
TCGTGCGGTAGCGCAGGCCGAGACCCGCGGCGCGTTTCGCGTCGGCGGCGTTCTCGCGGTCCACTTCCTCGATGTCGTAGCCGGTGCCCTCGACCACCTTCCGGCGCGAGGTGATGCCCGCCTCCATCGCCAGCACCTGCGCCTGGATGTCCTTGAGCGGATCGACCCAGTCCCAGCGCGGCGGGATCCACTGCACCGGCCGCGCGGCGACGGGGTCGTCGAGATCGAGCGCACCCGAGCGCGGCGGTGTCCAGCCAGCGCCGCCAGACCGCGCGGCAGAGCTGGTGGACGAGCACGCCATGCTGCAGCTGGCCGACGCGGCGGCGGAACTCGACGAGCTCGGCGCGCAGGCTCGAGTAGTTCGCCTGCCGGACGTCGCCGGTCACGAGATGATAGGGCAGCCCCAATGAGGCCGAGACCGCGAGCAGCGTCCGGTACTGGAACGCCTCGTAGCCGCCGCCGACATCCGCCGGGAAGAGAACCGCACGTCCTCGCCGGGCAGCGCCCTGCATCGTGCCGGGCTCGAGGCTCGCGACGGCGGCCCCGTCAAGATCCGCCTCGGCCTCGCCCATCATCGGCTCTTCCGGCGCGGTCTTGGTGATGAAGCCCGCGAACATCGCCGCGGTCTTCTTCCGGTCGAGCTCGGCGTCGTCGTATTGATCGAGCAGGAACAGCCGCACCATCGCGGGCGCGACATGCGGCAGGCCACGGATCTGGCCGGCGTCGATCGGCCGGTAGACGTGCAGCACGTCCGCGGCCGGTACCCGCACCGTTTCCGGGATCACCGGCCCGTGGTCGGTCGAGTCCCCCGGGTGGCGGCGGCGGAAGTGATAGGCGACACGCCGGCCGATCGCGTCGAACTCGATCCCGCAGCGGATGCGGTTGCCGTTGGCCGCCGTCTCGGTCTTCTCGAACGGCAGCATCTCGGACTGGAGAAGCTGAAGCTGCAGCGGGACCGTGAACCCGTCGTCGGCCCGGCGCGGACGCAGACGGACGAAGCACTCGCCGGCGACGAACATCTCGCGCGCGACCATGGCCTGCAGGCCGTAGAAGTCCGTCAGCCCGTCCGCATCCGCCTCGTCGGTCCAGGCGAGCCAGAGCCGCTGGACGCGATCGCGCAGATCCGCGTCGCCGATCAGCGACGAGGGCTTGATGCCGTCGCCGACGAGGTTCGCGGCGAAGGCCTCGCAGGAATTGGCGGCATAGCCGTTGGTGACCACGAGCTCGCGCGCCCGCGCCAGCAGCCGCGGGCCGCCGGAGGCGACCAGCGCGTTGATGTTCTCGAGCGGCGGGTTCCAGCCCCGCAGGCGGCGCCGCGACATGGCGCCTTCCAGACGCGCGCGCATGGCGGCAGGGCCGCCGGAAGATGGGCGGCGGAAGCGATCGAAGAGCCGCATGGATCAGAGCCCCTTCGCCGTCGTCACGCGGACCTGCCGCACGATCCGTCGTCCCTCGGCCGCCGCGATCTCGCGGTCGAGCGCCTCGATGGCCCGGTCGATTTCCGCCACGCTGCGATAGTCCACGGTCTTGCCGTCGTAACTGACACGCGCGATGCCGGAGGACCGTTGCGCGGCGAGCGCCTCGCGGCGGGCGCGGAGCTCAGCGATGGTCGCCATCAGGAAGAGCCCCATGTCCGGCGACATCGTTCCGGTCGGGAACGATGTCGGGGTCAGCGCATGTAGTTCGACGGGACCGACCGCCGCCGCACCGGATGGGCAACCAGGCGGACCGACCCTGCGGCCGAGGGGGCGTCTGGTTGTGGAACGGCGCCGTCTGTCCCCAGCTGCGTCTCAAGGTCGGCCCAGCGCGCCTCCGACCAGCGGTCCGCCCCGAGGATCCAGGCGGCGGCGCGGGCATAGACCCGCGTGTCGAGCGCCTCGTTGCGCTCGCGCAGCTTCCGCCATTCCAGCCGCGCGAAACCGCGCCTCGTCTTCACCGTGACGAGCTGCTCGGCCGTAAACTGCTTGAGCCACTCGCCGTCCGCCCAGTCCGGCAGATGGATCGTTCCCGGCGGACACGGCCGCGCCCGCCTCCTGTTCCTCGCGTGTCGGCCGGTCCTGCCGCAGAAAGCGATAGGTCTCGGTCTTGAAGGTCGAGGTGGCGACGGTCCAGAGACGCGCCCCGCGCCGCAGGCGTTTCCCGCCGACGGTGGCGTCCACATAGGTCGGGCCCGTCACCGGGCTCGTCCGGTTGAATCCCTCGACGCCCTTGACCGGGGCCACCTGCGCGAAGCCGGCCTGTCGCGACCAGGCGTAGACCGCGCTGGTCTCGTAGCCGGTGTCGATCGCGAGCCGCGCCAGCGTCATCTGCTGACCCGAGGCATGTTCCCATGTCCGCCCGAGCAACTCTGTCAGCCGCCGCCAGCAGGCCGGATCGCCGGGCCCGCCCTCGATCACGATGTGATCGACGAGCCAGCTCTCCAGCCCGCGTCCCCAAGCCCAGACATCCACTTCGATCCGGTCCTTCTGGACGTCAGCGCCCGCGGTCAGGAACAGCCCGCCCGCGGGCACGGTTCCGGGTGCCCATGCTTCGCGCCGGTCCGCGCAGCCGCCGCCAGTCCGGCGCTTCGCCCGATTCCATCCAGGTCTCGCCGAGCGAGGTGTTGACGAAGGTCTTCATCGCCTCGTCGCCGCCGGCCCGCGCCGAGAGGAACGCGCGCGCCATCGCCTCGAGCCGCACCCAGGACGAGCAGATCTCGGTCAGGTGGAATCCTGCGATGCCCTTGAACGGCGCCCGCGCCCGCCACTCTCCGCGGCGGATCGCGCTCCAGCGAGCTGCGTCGGACCATGCGGCGTCGCAGGCGACGCAATGATACCTTGCCGTCTCCGGCCTGTGCTCTTCGCCGGCGCTCTCCCAGCGCACCTGTCCCCAGACCAGAACCTGATGCGCGCCGCAGGCCGGGCACGGCACCCAGTACTGGCGCTGGTCGCTCTCGGCATAGGCGGTCTCGATCCGGCTCGCGCCCCGGATGGTCGGCGTCGAGACCAGCACGATCTTTCGGTTCCAGAAGGTGACCGTGCGTTTCTTCGCGAGGTTGACCGGATCGCCCTCGGCCCCGGCGCTGAACGGATAGCGGTCGACCTCGTCGCAGAGCAGGATGCGGATCGGCCGGCTGGCGAGACCCGAGGGCGCGTTCGCGCCGACGATGGTCAGATGCCCGCCGGGGAAACGCTTGTGAAGGATCTTGTTCGAGCCGTCGCGCGACTTCGGATCCGAGATCCTGCCGGCGAGGCACGGCGTGTCGCGCGCCATCGGCGAGAAGCGGTCCTTCGACCAGGCCTCGGCGTCGCGCTCGGTCGGCATCACCAGCATGATCGGCGCCGGGTCCTGGTCGATGTGGTAGGCGACGGCGTTGTTCAGGGCCTCGCTCTTGCCGACCTGAGAACTCGACATGATCACCACGCTCTCGACCGCCCCGTCGGAGATCGCGTCCATGATGCCGCGCTGGTACTCGGCGCGGCTGGTGCGCCACTGTCCGGGCTCGGCGCTCGCCTCCGAGCTCAGCCTCCGGTTGGCGTCGGCCCAGTCACTGATCGTCAGCTCCGGCTGGACTGCCCCCATCGAGTGGTCCGGTTGAATTGTTAGTGCATGGTCGGCCTCTGGTCCATCGGGATGAAGCTTTCCGGCGCCGGCGGCCGGTATCCCAGCGAACTGTGCGGCCGGACGGTGTTGTAGTGTCGGCGCCACTGTTCGATCAGGATCCGGGCCTCGCGGAGCGAGAAGAAGATCTCGCCGTCGAGAAGTTCGTCGCGGAACCGGGCGTTGAAGCTCTCGCAATAGCCGTTCTCCCAAGGTGATCCCGGTTCGATGTAGGCCGTCTTGGCGCCGATGGCTCCGATCCAATTTCTGACCTTCTCCGCGATGAATTCCGGGCCGTTGTCGGACCTTATGAATTCGGGCGGGCCACGCAGGATGAACAGGTCGGTCAGGGCGTCGACCACGTCGGTCGAATTGAGCTTGCGGTCCACGCGGATCACCAGCGCCTCCCTCGTGAACTCGTCGATGATGTTGAGCGTCCGGAACAGCCGCCCGTCATGGGTCCGGTCCTGGACGAAGTCGTAGGACCAGACGTGGTTCGGGCGCTCCGGCCGAAGTCGGACGCAGGAGCCGTCATTCAGCCAGAGCCGGCCCTTCTTCGGCTGTTTCCGCGGGACTTTGAGCCCCTCGCGTCGCCAGATCCGCTCGACCCGCTTGTGGTTCACGTGCCAGCCGGCGTTGTTCAGCAGCCCGGTCACCATGCGGTAGCCGTAGCGCCCGTGACTGCGCGCCAGCTCGATGATGTCCTCGGTCAGCCGTTCCTCGTCCGGTGCGCCGCACGGAACCTTGCGCTGCGTCGATCGGTGCTGCCCCAATGCGCGGCAGGCGCGGCGCTCGGACACGCCGAGCGTCTGCCGCACATTGTCGACGCATCGCCGGCGGCGCGAAGGGCTCAGAAGTTTCCCCGGGCAGCCTCCGCCAGGATCATCTTGTCCAGCGTCAGATCCGACACCGCCCGCCGCAGCCGCTGGTTCTCCGCCTCCAGCGCCTTGAGCCGCTTCAGCTGATCGCGGTTCATGCCGCCATACTCCTTGCGCCAGCGGTAGTAGGTGTTCTGCGTCACGCCGATCTGCCGAACCGCGTCGGCGATCGACCGGCCCTGACCCTGCAGAACCTCAACCTGACGCAGCTTCAGCACGATCTCTTCGGGCTTGTCTCGTTTGCCTGCCATCCTCTGGTCCTCCTGAAATCGGGATAATCATATCCCGGTGGGTGGACCACTTCAGTGGGGGCAGGCCATTTGCGCTGGTCTGTGTTTGAGGATGTCATCGGTCATGATGGAATATTCCGTTCGCCTGGAGCGATACCGCAAGGCGCGTCGGTAATTCTCAGTGACAAAATCTGTCATGAAATCGCTATACCAAAGCAGCGTGTGGTATGATGCGTCGGGTAAGACCGCTTCGTCTAAGGTTTGTGGCTGCTGGATGCTTGCCATCCAGCGGCGATAAACCTGACAAGGAGGAAAGCGCGGGCGGATTTCGGTGCTATGGGGATTGTATCTCAGGTCTCGGCGGTCGATGCGCCGAACTACGAGCCTCATTGGAGCTAGCGGCGCAGGTCCGTCGGTCTTTCCGGTTCGATGTCGCGGATCGATGTGTATTTCTGCCAGCGTGAGCCCGTCGCGGCGCAGGTTTTGACGGATGGCCGCACTGATGGGTCCGACGCCTCGGGATCGCAGGGCCGGGTGTAACGGGTGGATCATGCGGCATCCTCCCATGGCGGCGCGCGGGATTTTGGAGTCTGGCCGCGGGTGAAGGTCTCGATGACGCGCATCGCACCGCCGCATTTGGGGCATGTCTGGCGCGGGTCTCGCGCGTCGGCATCGGTGCGCCCGTCCTCACCGGTCGTCCGATCCGGCTCTGGCTCCGTATCGATCAGACGCCTGATCTGTTCGATCCTGTCGCGACGTATTCCGTTGGCGAGGAAGCCGGTGTGGCGGATGCGATGGAAGCCGGATGGCAGGACGTGGACGAGGAACCGGCGAATGAACTCGGCCATGGGCAGGCGCATGACCTTCATCCGATCCCCGCGCTTGATCCGGTAGTCTTTCCACCGGAAGGCCACGGTGCCGGCATCCGCGCTGACCAGGCGGTGGTTCGAGATCGCGACGCGGTGGGTGTATCGGCTGAGATAGGCCAGCACCGCCTCCGGGCCGCCGAAGGGCGGCTTGGCGTAGACGACCCAGTCGATCTTGCGCAGCGGCGCGAGATAGGCCGCGAAGGTGTCGGGGTCGGCCAGACCGGCCAGATCGCCGAAGAAGGCCAGCTTGCCTGCCTCGTGCAGCTTGACCAATCCTTCGAGGAACAGGCGCCGGAACAGCCTCGACAGGACCTTCACCGGCAGGAAGAACCCCGGGCGGCAGGCGATCCACCGGGCACCATCGGGCGACAGACCGCCACCCGGGCACGATGACATGGACATGCGGGTGGTGCGTCATCGCCGAGCCCCAGGTGTGCAGCACGCTGGTCATGCCGATCCGGGCGCCGAGATGCTTGGGATCGGCCGCAATGGTCAGCAGCGTCTGGGCCGATGCCTTGAACAGCAGACCATAGACCGCCGCCTTGTTCTGGAACGCGATATCCGCGATCTGCGCCGGCAGGGTGAAGACCACGTGGAAGTACTCGACCGGCAGCAGGTCCTCGATGCGCGCCTGCATCCAGTCCCGCGACGCGAGCGCCCTGGCACTTCGGGCAATGCCGGTTGCGGCACGAGTTGTAGGCGATGTGCTGGTGGCCGCACTTGGTGCAGGCCGCCACATGCCCGCCGAGAGCGGCGGTCCGGCAAGTCTCGATCGCGGACATCACCTTCAGCTGCGGCAGGTTCAGATGCCCGGCATGCTCACGGCGATAGGCAGGCCCATGGGCGCGGAAGATATCCGCGACCTCCAGTCTGGGGCGCGGCACGGAGGCCGCGCTTAACCGGGACCGGCCTCCCGTCGCACCAGCAGATCGAGCGGGCTGGTGACATCTCGGATCGTCTTGGTCGCCACCTTGGTATAGATCGTCGTGGTCTCCAGCTTGGCGTGGCCGAGCAGCACCTGGATCACCCGGATGTCGGTCCCGCCCTCCAGCAGATGGGTGGCGAAGCTGTGCCGCAACGTGTGTGGCGAGACCTTCTTCCTGATCTCGGCAAAGTCGCAGGCCACCCCGAAGGCCCGGTTGAACTGCCGGGTCGAGATCGGATCGATCCGGTTGCGGCCGGGAAAGAGCCAGCCTGCGGGCCGGGCTTCGCGGTAATAGTCGCGCAGCAGCTCGAGCAGGCTGGGCGACAGCATCACGTGCCGATCCTTGCGGCCCTTGCCCTGATCGACGCGGATCAGCATCCGGTCGCTGTCGATATCGGGCACCCGCAGATGGGTCACCTCGCTCGCCCGCAGCCCGCCGCCATAGGCGACGCTGAACGCGGCCCGGTACTTGAGGCCGGGGCCCGGCGCGGCTTCGAGAATGCGCGTGACCTCCTCGGCGCTGAGCACCACCGGGATCTTCTTCGCCAGACGCTGATAGCGCATGTGCCGCTTCATCTCTTCGCGCGCGCAGGTCACCGAGAAGAAGAAGCTCAGGACGCTCAGCCGGTTGTTGAACGTCGCCGAGCCGGTGCCGTTCTCGGACATGTCCAGCTGAAACGCCCGCAGATCCTCCGGCGTCGCGGTATCGGGCGAGCGGCCCAGGAACCGGGTGAAGTCGCGCATCGCCCGCAGGTACATGGTCTGCGTCTTCGGCTGCAGACCCTTGATGCGCATGTCTTCGAGAAACCGCCGGCGCAGAGCGGGAACATGTTGATCGGACATGGAAGCCTCCTGTCATCGGATTGAGAAGGTCCCAATCGTCCGACAGGCGCGCCCATCCACCAAATCGCACCGCCTCCGATCAGAGCGCGTCACCCGCCACAAGCGCCCCTACCGCGAGAGCGGTTTCGTCGGCAAGTGAAGAAGCCGGTGCCATCCACCATGGCTATGGCGGCCGGCGCACCCTGTGGCAGGCGCTGAGGCCCGAAGTATGGTATTCTCCCGTGAGTATTCCAGTTCGCCAGAGGTGAGAGCATGACCCAGTCGGCCCAGCCTGAGAAGGAAAGACAGGGGATTGCCTGCGCTGGAAACTGGGTACTGGACACCGTGCATACCATTTCGCGTTGGCCCGAGAAGTCGGGATTGGCGATTATTGAGTTCGCAGAACATCGACCTTGGCGGTGGCCCGGCAAATGTTGCCTTGAGCCTCAAAGCGATTGGCGTTTCCTACCCGGTTATTCCAATTGGACTTATCGGCGCGGGAGCCATGGGCGACGAGGTCGTGCGGCTCTGTGCCGAGGCAGGATTACCGATTGAAAGCCTGAGGCGGACGGCGCGTGCGACGACGTCACAGACACATGTCATGAACGTTCAGGGCGACAGCCGTACCTTTTTTCATCATCGAGGTGCCAATAGCCTATTTGATGCGGCTTCAATCAGTGTCGGTTCAGTCTCAGATGCCGGTATCAAACTGTTTTATCTCGGCTATTTAACCTTGCTCGACAAACTGGACGAGATACTGCCGACTGGCAAGACCGTCGCCGCCCAAGTTCTGGCGGACGCTCGCGCCAATGGCATACAAACCTGCGTCGACCTTGCGTCGTTCAAATCCGACACTTATCGAGACACCGTCAATGCAACGCTTGCCGAGATTGACTTCCTATTTGCGAATGAGCTCGAAGCCCAGGAAGCGACCGGTGTGACGCTGAATTGCGAAGCAGACGCCGAGAATATGATGGAAGCGGCACGCTTGCTGAAATCCGGTGGCGTGAGGCAGGCCGTCATTGTCCATTCCCCCAAAGTTATTGTTTGGTGCGGGAATGACGTTCAGGTCGCAGTGACGCCAGAACCAATTCCCAGCGAGAAAATCATCAGCGCGGTCGGCGCGGGCGATGCTTTCGCCTCGGGGGTGATCCATGGCATCCACGAGGACTGGCCTGTCGAAAGTTGCCTCGAATTCGGGATGCGCACAGCGGCGGCCTGCCTGTCCGGCTACACCGCCACCGATGGTCTCAAAACGCTTTCGGTTTCGGTGAGCCTGCCATAGGAACCGCTCTCCTGCCGATGGCAGCTTGGTCCGCACTGCGGACCGTAAGCGTCTTGTCGCCAATGTCCGCAAACCGGGTAAGCGGTCGCTATGCACACCGGTCGATTATAGGTCCCGGCCTAGGGCCCGACCTCGATCTCTTCGCGTTCGAGCGCCAACTCGAAGGCGCCGAGACTTCGGCGTGCCACGATCCAGTTGCGGAGTTCGGAGCGGTTCGGCCGTCCCGCCGAGAGCGCGTCACGCAGTTCGCGCACCAGATCGCGGGCGTCGCGGCCGGTAGCATCCTCGATGGCGCGGTTCGCGACCGGACCTGTGCGGTCTCGTGCCGCCTGAGCGAAAAGCGCGAGCAGTTTGAACGGTTGTGAAGCGATGCGTTGCGCGGTTCCGTCGATCGTCACGGTCCGGGTCGCGAGATCCACGGACAGCCGCAGCCCCTCCATCTTCGGCTCGAGCAGAGAGCGTTTCATGCATTCGACTCCCTGCGGTCCGGGGCCGATCGCCGCCCGGAGTTCGACGAGATCGATCCCCGCTTCGAGAAATCGCAGACGAATGGCATGTCCGGGATCGGGCGCCAGCACGGTCACCGGCGCTCCGCCGGCATCCGCCTTCAGCAGCAGCACGATCCCGGGCTGGTCGAGATCCCGGGCGCGAACCGCGACCACGACCGACCGTCCGGATGCGAGCCGGCCGATCCGCCAGAGATCGGGCGCGAGCGTCTCGGTCGGTTCCGTGAAGCCGCTGGCCTCGGCAATCAGCGCGACCAGCTTCGGCGCATCGATGCGGAAATCGCGCAGATCGTCCTCCTCGAGTTCGATGTCCGAACTCGCATCGTACGGGCACGCGGCAATGATCCGGTTGCCGAGCCGCTGAATGGGTCGTGCGTCAAAGCCGCAATCGCAGTCGGCACAGGCTGCCCATTCTTCGGCCGGCGGACACTCGACGAGCACTCCGGCCGCCAGCATCCGCTCGAACGCCGGCCCGAAATGCGGTTTGGCCATGCGTCCCCACAGGATCGCCGGACCGTCGCCTTCACTCAGCCGCAACAGCAGCGCCGCAAGCGTGTCGGTCATGGATCAGCCCGTTGCGATGGAGAAGGGTGAGGATGCGCTCCTCGAAGCGGTGACGATTGAAGTTCGCCTTGGCAGGCGGTGTGATCTTGGCGGTCACCTGACCCGGGCGGCCCGAGCTCACGTCGATGTTCACCCGGACGACGATGTGCCGGAGGCGGCGATCCGGACCGAAGACCGGACTGCGCATCGCCTCGGCCAGCTGATCCAGAGCGCCGCCGCGGTCATCCCGGGCCACGACCGTGGAGGCGAGCCGCGTGGTCCCGGAGAACCGGTCCATGCTCAACCGGTCGGCCTGCGCTTCGACGATCCGCACCTTTCGAATGGCAGGATCGAAAGCGTGCTGGAACGCGAACCCGCATCCGGTGCGCTCGATCGGCGCCAGCGTGTAGAGGTTCTGCGCGTCCGGGCCGGAAAAGAACCCGGAGCGCCCGAGCATCTTGTCGGCGAAGAGCTCCGACAAGGCCGATCTCCGGAGCCTCGTGCCGCCCCCGATCCTGATGCGGCCCGTCGCCGCGGAATAGGACAGCACCGCGTTTTCGGTGGCACGGTAGCTGACAAGCCGTTCCTCATCGCCACGGAGGATTGATGCCGTCTTGACGATGGAGCCGTGGGTCAGGACGAGATTGACCGTGTCAGCATCGTCGTACCACCCGACGCGACAGTAGCGGCCGCGGTGGTCCGCCTCGAACATCTTCGCCGCGCCGGCCTCGAACGCGGCCCTCGCTCCGTCGCCAAGATCCGCCTCGACACCCTCCTGGAGTCCGGCGAATTCCGCGAGGGAGGACCGCGCTGTCAGCGCCAGCATGTCCGACGCCGCGTCGAACACCTTGGGGTGGTCCAGGAAGACGCGCAGCGCGACATGCTTCGCGTCGAGGCGCCGGTCGGACGCATCGGCATATTGTTCGGGAGCGATCACGATCCCCAGCCGCGCGGCCTGTGCGAGCAGGAGACGGAGCCCCTGCGCGGTGCCAAGCTCGGCGATCCGATGGAGATCGGCAGCGAGGCCTTCGGGGCAGCGCTCCTCCGGCCCGGCAAAGAACGCCTCCACAGCGCCGCGAGCGCCGTCGGCATCGCCGCGCAGCGCCTCCAGATCGAAGTCGCCGAGCAGGTCGCGGTGGCGCTCGAAGAGCCGCGCCATCAGGACCGGGTCGATCGTTCGGGTGAATTTGGGGCAGACGAATTTCTTCAGGTTGTTCGACATCGGAGTGGTCTCGACTCAAGGGTGTTCCTGCTGTGTTCCCTTAAGGATCGCGCAACCTGTGGTCGAGTGGAATTTGCCGACGTGAGACGTTTTCCGAGTGCGACGGGTAGAGGCTAGGGGAAACCAATCATGCGGACCGCCGATGGAAATCCCGAACCCTCTCAACCCCGACCGAATGACGCCAAAAGAGCGCCTCGCCGAGGTGAACCGGCTGCTCGCCCTCGGCCTGATCCGGCTCCGGATGCGCCAGTCAAGTCAAGTATCTGACCTCAACGGAGAAAGTTCGCTACACTTCCGCGCCACGCAGAGCGGTCATGCGAAACCGAAACCACGGAGACCCGCATGACCGACCCGATCCCCGCCCGCCTCGCCGCGCTCAAGACCATGGCGCTCCCGGACCTGAAGACGCAGTGGCGCGATCTCTTCGAGAGCGAGCCACCGCCATTCAACCGCCGCTTCCTCGAGAGCCGGCTCGCCTACCGCATCCAGGAATTGGCCTACGGCGGGCTGAAGCCCGAGACCGTGAAGCGGCTCGAAGTTCTGGGCGAACAGTTCTCCGATCGAAATGTCACCCGCCGCCGCACCGGTCACAACGCCATGCCGATCGCCGGAACGCGGCTGGTCCGGGAATGGCAGGGCGTGGAGCACACCGTCACGGTTCTGACCGAGGGCTTCGAGTGGCAGGGTCGACCATACCGTTCGCTTTCCGCCATCGCTCGCGCCATCACCGGCACCCGCTGGAACGGGCTGGTGTTTCTTCGGGCTGAAGAGCCACCGGGGCGCCGCATGAGCCGGGGACCCGAGGGCAAGCCGATCCGCAAGCTTCGCTGCGCGGTCTACACCCGGAAATCCACCGAAGAAGGGCTGCAGCAGGAATTCAACTCGCTCCACGCCCAGCGCGAGGCCTGCGAGGCCTATATCGCCAGCCAGCGCTCCGAGGGCTGGGCGCTGGTGCGCGACGCCTACGACGACGGCGGTTTCTCGGGCGGCACGCTGGAGCGGCCCGCCCTCAAAAAGCTTCTCGCCGACATCGAGGAGGGGCTGGTCGACGTCGTGGTGGTCTACAAGATCGACCGGCTGTCGCGCTCGCTGATGGACTTCTCGAAGCTGGTCGAGGTCTTCGACCGCTCCGACGTCACCTTCGTCTCCGTCACCCAGTCGTTCAACACCACGACCTCGATGGGTCGGCTCACGCTCAACATCCTGCTCAGCTTCGCCCAGTTCGAACGGGAGGTCATCGCCGAGCGGGTTCGCGACAAGATCAGGGCCTCGCGGCGGAAGGGCATCTGGATGGGGGGCGGCGTTCCCTTCGGTTATGTCGTGAAGGACCGAAAGCTGGTCGTCGACGAACCGGCTGCGGCGACGGTGCGTAGCGTTTTCGAGCGGTTCGTCCGGATCGGCTCAGGCACCGTGATGGCGCGCGAGCTGCGCGACGAAGGCCTCACCACGCCAACCGGCAAGCCGGTCGACAAGGGCTGGCTCTACCGCATGCTCAACACCCGCACCTATCTCGGGCTCGCGGTGCACAAGGGCACGGCGTATCCGGGCGAGCACTCCGCGATCATAGAGCAGGACCTGTGGGACAAGGTCCACGCCATCCTCGCCGAGAACGCCCGGACACGCTCCGCGCGCACCCGGGCGCAGACGCCGGCGCTGCTCAAGGGTCTGCTGTTCGGGCCGACCGGCGCTGCCATGTCGCCGACGCACACGAAAAAGGGCAACCGGCAATACCGCTACTACGTCAGCCAGGACGTTCTGAAGCGCGGACCCGAGGCATGTTCGGTCGGACGCGTGCCGGCGGCCGAGATCGAGGCAGCAGTCGTCGACCAACTCCGCGGCATCTTTCGCCAGCCGGAGATCATCGTCGGCACTTGGCGGGCGGCGCGGGGCGAGCAGGACGACGTCACGGAGGAGCAGGCGCGCGAAGCGCTCAGCCAGCTTGATCCGCTTTGGGACGAGCTGTTTCCGGCCGAGCAGGCGCGGATCGTGCAACTGCTGGTCGAGCGGATCGACGTGCTCACGCACGGCGTCCAGGTCCGGCTGCGGCCGAACGGGCTCGCGGGGTTCGTGCGGGAAGTGGCCGGCAGCGGGAGGGTGGCGGCATGAACACGAGTCTGACGACCTCAGACGACGGCTCGATGACGATCCGAATCCCGATGACGTTCAGGAAGCGCGGAGGACGGAAGGTGATCGTGACGCCGGACGGAGCGCCGTGGGCCCCGCGGCCACGTGTCCGCCCGTTGACCCTGCGGAGCGTGTATCGCTCACTTCCGGAAAGCATGTCAGGGTGAAGAGCGATGGAACGGTATTTCGCCCTCGACATGGCGGCCACGCGCTTTGCGCGGAATACGCTCGTCGCCAGTCTGATCGGCCTCTTGCCGTTGCTCTTCCTCTACGTCGCCTTGAGCCCTGGATTTGCCGCCCAACTCATGAGCGGCGGGCCAGCGCTTGGCCGGTTCTTGCGCCAGGTTCTGACCAACGGCCTGCCTGTCGTATTCGTGGTGAACTATCTGGGCTTTTTTCTGTTCGCCTGTGCGGTCGACAGGAACCCGCGCGGCCGAGGACGAGCGCTCGTTCTTCTCTTCGACCTGCCTCTGCGAGTTGTCTTCTTCCTCATCCTGCACGCGGTGATCTACACGGTCTCCGCCGACTGGTTCGGATCCTTTGGCGGCAGCCGTCTCACCGCACTGCGAGTGGTCGCGCCGACCCTGGCGCAATCGGCGCTCTTCCAGAATCTCTCGGGCGTCTATCTCTACGCGACGCTGGTGAGCGCCGTGCCGCTTTACGTGGCGGCCATCGAGAGACCGGATCGGCAAGGGAGGCTGTCGCGCTGTTTTCCGGGGCGGACGGGGCCGGTTCTTGCAGCGCTGGCGCTGTTCGGCCTTTTCGCAATGCTGCTGACCGCCGCCGCAAAGCTCATCGTGCGGCTTCAATCCGTCTGAGCTTCGGGTGCCTGCCTGCCCGCGAAACAGCGGGAATCAAACGTCCGCCACCGCCGACACGCGGGAACTGGAAACCGCAAGGAACGGTCGCGCCGAACGGCGTTGCCGGGATGGTGCGGGAAGTGGGGAGCAGACTGGAGGACGACGGGATGAGCGCGAGGGCGACGGTTTCCAAGGACAGTTCAATCACACTTTACATTCCGATGACGTTCAGGAAGCGCGGAGGACGGAAGATGATCGTGACGCCGGACGGAGCGTCGTGGGCCCCGCGACTGCAGGTCGACAACGCGATGGTCAAAGCGCTGTCGCGGGCGTTCCGGTGGCAGAGGATGCTGGACGAAGATGTCTGCGGCACGGTGGCGGAATTGGCCCGGCGCGAGAAGGTGACCAAGAGCTTCATGAGCCGGATGCTGCGGCTGACGCTGCTTGCGCCGGATATCGTCGAGGCGATTCTCGACGGGAAGCAGCCGGAGGAGATGCGGCTGGTGGATCTGCTGGAGGGCTTTCCGGTGGAGTGGGGGAACCAAAGCATCCCGCACCGGGCCGCAGACAGCAGGCCGCGCTGAGGGAGCGTTGCAACGGTATCGCGACCGTACCCAGTTTGACGATTGATTGGGCGTGACTGCGGACGCTGGTCCGTCAACGAAGGCGCGGCACCAACGCGCCCGGCGAAGCCCTATCGCTTATCGTTGATCCAGAAGCATCGCTCCCATCTGGCGCACGCGCTTCGAAGAATTGGCTTCCGCAGCGAAGAGTTGGATCCGGGCGCGCTTCGCACCCCCAATGCCCACCTCCAACTTGGTGTCTGTGCCGCGCTGAATTTCCCAATGAAATCAATGGTCGAAAGCTGTGCACCAAAATCCCGAAGTGCACAGGTTCGGAGAAAACGGGCCTCCGGAGAGCGGATTTCGGGTCTCATGCCGGCCCCGAGGTGAACAGCCCCAACGCTACAACCCTCGAAAACAACGAGAAATTCCGGCCTGACCTTAATGGGGAGAACGAGTTTTCTCGGGGGCTTGGCTGGGGCGGCAGGATTCGAACCTGCGAATGGCGGCACCAAAAGCCGCTGCCTTACCGCTTGGCCACGCCCCAACGGCGGCGTTTCTAGGGCCGTCGCGGGCCGATCACAAGATCAGATCGTCTGGTCGTAGGCCCCCACCGACGGCTCCTCGCGGATCAGCGCGTCGAGATCGGCGAAGATCGCGCGCATTTCGGCCTCGGAGTCCGGGCTCTCGCAGACCACCACGAGGTTCGGCGTGTTCGAGGAGGCCCGCACCAGCCCCCAGCCGCCGTTCTCCAGCATCACCCGCGCGCCGTTCACAGTCACCACAGACGTGATCGCGCGCCCGCCGAGCCGCCCGCCCGACGCGGCCAGCGCCTCCAGCCGCGGGGTCAGCCGCCCGATCACGCCGTATTTCTCGCCGTCCGGACAGAACGGCGAAAGGGTCGGCGTCGTCCAGGTCCGGGGCAGGGCGGCGTTGAGATCGGCGAGGCTCCGGTCCGGGTTGCGCTCCATCAGCCGGCAGATCTCCACCGCCACCCGCATCCCGCAATCGTAGCCGCGCCCCACCGGCGGCCCGAAGAAATAATGCCCCGACTTCTCGAACCCGGCGAGAGCGCCCAGCGCCTTGACCCGCCGTTTCATGTGGCTGTGCCCGGTCTTCCAGTAGTCGGCCTTGGCGCCCAGTCCGCGCAGCACCGGATCGGAGGCGAAGAGACCCGTCGATTTCACGTCCGCCACGAAGGTCGCGCCCGGATGCAGACGCGCAAGATCGCGCGCCAGGATCACGCCCATCTTGTCGGCGAAGATCTCGTCGCCCCAGCCATCCACCACGCCGCAACGGTCGCCGTCGCCGTCGAAACCGAGCGCCAGATCCGCGCCGCTCTCGCGCACGGCGTCGGCCATGTCGTGCAGCATCTCCAGCGCCTCGGGGTTGGGATTGTAATGCGGAAATGTGTCGTCAAGCGCCGTGTGCCGTTCCACCACCTCGACCCCGATCCGGCGCAGCAGATCGGGCGCGAAGGCCCCCGCCGTCCCGTTGCCCGTCGCGCACACGATGCGCAGCGGCCGCGTCATGTGGAAGTCGCCCGCCAGATCGTCGAGATAGGCCTTGCGCATTCCCTCGACCGGCTCGATACGCCCGCCCCCCCGCGCCACGCCCGCGTCCCCAAGCACGATGTCGCGCAGTCGCGCCATCTCGTCCGGCCCGTGGGTCAGCGGCGGCGCGAATCCCATCTTCACCCCGGTCCAGCCGTTCGGGTTGTGGCTCGCCGTCACCATCGCGACCGAGGCGACGCCGAGATGGAACTGCGCGAAATACGCCATCGGCGTGATGCAGAGCCCCAGATCGCGCACGGTGATCCCCGCCTCGACCAGCCCCGCCGACAGCGCGTCGAGCACGTCCCGCGAATACGACCGCAGATCGTGACCCACCACGATCTCGGGCGCGACGCCGGTCTCGAACATCTGCGTGCCGATCCCGAGGCCGAGCCTCCGCATCCCCCCGAGGTCGATCTGCTCGGGATACCGCCAGCGCGCGTCGTATTCGCGAAAGCCCGACGGCTCGATCAGACCCTCAGACATCGAGCGGGTGCTCCTTCGCCAGTCGGTCGAACGCCATCAGATCGGCGATCAGCGCCGGCATCCTCCCGAGCGGAATCATGTTCGGCCCGTCGGACGGCGCACGGTCCGGGTCAGGATGCGTCTCGATGAACACCGCAGCCACCCCGATCGCCACCGCCGCGCGCGCCATCACCGGCGCGAACTCGCGCTGCCCGCCCGACGCGCCGCCCAAGCCGCCCGGCTGCTGCACCGAATGCGTCGCGTCCATCACCACCGGATAGCCCGTCCGCGCCATCTGCGGCAGGCTCCGCATGTCCGCGACCAGGGTGTTGTAGCCGAACGACGATCCGCGCTCGCAGAGCAGGATGCGCCGGTTGCCCGTCGAGGCGATCTTGGCCGCGACGTTGGGCATGTCCCAAGGCGCGAGGAACTGGCCCTTCTTGACGTTGATCGCGGCGCCCGTCGCGCCCGCCGCCAGCAGAAGATCGGTCTGCCGGCACAGGAACGCGGGGATCTGGAGCACGTCCACCGCCTCCGACGCCGGCGCGCAGTGGTCGGGCAGATGCACGTCCGTCAGGACCGGACAGCCGATGCGGCTCCGCACCTCGGCCAGCATCCGCAGCCCCTCGTCCATGCCGATGCCCCGCTCGGCCGTCAGAGACGTGCGGTTCGCCTTGTCATAGGACGCCTTGAAGATGAACCCGGCGCCCGCCTTGGCGCAGGCCTCGGCCAAGGGCGCCGCGATCGCGAGCGCGTGGTCCAGACCCTCGAGCTGGCAGGGCCCCGCGATCAGCGTCAGCGGCCCCGCGTTCGACACGCGCAGCGCTCCGATCTCCACACTCCTCGTCTCGGTCACGCGCGTTCCTCCCGTCCGGACCTTTCGATAGCCCGCGCGCCCGCGCGCTGTAAAGCGGACCCCGAACGCGCTATGTGTGCGGCATGCCCGAGACCGTCGAGACCCTCGCGCCCGAGATCGCCGCCTGCCGCCTCTGCGCCGGACGGTTCGACGGCACGCACACGGCCCATCGCCCGAAGCCCGTCGTCTGGCTCTCGCACCGCGCGCCGGTCCTGATCGCGAGCCAGGCTCCTGGCGCCCGCGCCCATGCCAGCGGCGTTCCTTTCGACGACCCATCCGGCGACCGTCTGCGCGCCTGGCTCGGCGTCGACCGTCCGACCTTCTACGACCGGGGCAATTTCGCGATCCTGCCCATGGCGTTCTGCTTCCCCGGCTACGACCGCGCCGGCTCCGACCTGCCCCCGCCGGCGCTCTGCGCCGCGACCTGGCGCGCCCGCGCGCTTGCGGCCCAGCCCGGCGTCCGCCTGACCCTGCTCATCGGCGGCCACGCCCAGCGCTGGCATCTCGGCCGCGCCGCGCCCTCCGTCACCGCGACCGTCGAGGCCTGGCGAAGCTTCGGCCCCGAGATCATCCCGCTGCCGCACCCGTCCTGGCGCAACACCGCCTGGCTGAAGAAGCATCCTTGGTTCGAGACCGATCTTCTGCCCGTCCTCCAGGCGCGGGTTTCCAAACTCCTCGCCGGAGGCTAGACGCGCCGCATGACCGAGACCCCCATCGACGCCGCCCACCGGGCGATGGAAACCGCGCCCGAAGACGCGCGCGCGCGCCTGCGATTCCATGAACGCGTGATGGACGCGGAACTCTTTCTGCTGCTCGAGACCGAGCCCGACGACGACCGCCTGACGCCGCAGGTCTTCGACCTCGACGAGGGCCGCTTCGTGCTCGCTTTCGACCGCGACGATCGACTCGCGGAGTTCCTCGACGCGCCCGCGCCCTACGTCGCGCTGACCGGCCGGCGGCTCGTGGCGCTGCTCGCGGGGCAGGGGCTCGGCATCGGCCTCAACCTCGGCTCCGCGCCCTCCGCCACGCTCCTGCCGGCGGAGGCCGTCGCTTGGATGGCCGAAATGGGCGCGGGCGGCCCCGAGACCGCCGACGGCATCCCGCTCGGCCTCGCCCCGCCCGACGACGCGCCACCGGCGCTCGTCGCGGCCCTCGGCCCGAAACTCGCGGCGATGTCCACCCGCGTCGCCTCGGCGCATCTGGTTTCCGCGACCTACGGCGACGGCCGCGACGGCCTCCTGCTCGCGCTCGCCGGCGTCCCGCCCGAGGCCCGCGCCGCCGTCGCCGCGGCGATCTCCGAGGCCGTCCGGTTCAGCGGCATGGAGAGGGGCGGCCTCGACGTGACTTTCCTGGAGGACGGGTCCCGGTCGCTCGCCCGCGTCCGCGCCGCCGGCCTCGCGCTCGACATGCCGCGCGCGCCGCGACCGGCTCCTCGCACGCCGAAAGCGCCCGGAACCGATCCCGACCGCCCGCCGATCCTGCGCTGAAGCGTGAAGGACCGCACCTGCCGGGGGCAGGCAGGCGCGATCCGCGGCTGACGCCACGGAAGAGAAGAGCCGCTTCAGTACCCCGCCGCCCGGTCCACCAAGCCGACGAACGCCTCGCCGTCCTCGCCGCGCCGGATGTTGCGCGCGATTGCCTCCGATGCCGTCTCCGGCCGGGTCTCCGACGCGATATGCGGCGTCACCGTCACGCGCGGATGCGCCCAGAACGGATGCGCCGGCGGCAGCGGCTCCTCGCGGAAAACATCCAGCGTCGCATGCGCCAGATGCCCCGAATCCAGCGCCGCCAAAAGAGCTCCGTCGTCGATCAGCGCCCCGCGCCCCGGATTGATCACCACCGCCCCGCGCGGCAGCGCCGCGAAGGCCGCCGCGTCCATCACCGACGCCGTTCCCGGCGTGGCGGGCAGCAGCAGCACCAGGATCTCGGACGCCGCGAGCACCTCGCGTAACCCGTCCGGCCCCGACCGCGTCACGACCCCGTCGACCTCGCGAAGCCGCCGGCTCCAGCCATGCACCCGGAACCCGATCCCCGCCAGCATCCGCGCCGAGGCCGTCCCGAGCGCGCCCATCCCGAGCACGCCGACATTCCGCTCGCGCGCCAGCGGCGGGATGATCCCGTTGCGCCACACGCCGTCCTGGCCCAGCACGTGCGCGTCCATGCCCAGATGATGGCGCAGCACATGCCCCGCCACCCATTCCGCCATGCCCGCCGTCAGGCTCTCGTCGATCATCCGCACCAGCGGCACGTCCAGCGTCGGATCGCCCACAAGCCCCTCGACCCCGGCCCAGAGGCTCAGAACCGCCTTGAGCCCCGGAAATCCGGAAAACCCCTCCACCGGCCCGCCCGGCCGGTGCACGATGTAATCGATCCGCCCGCCATCCGCCTCCGTCAGAAACTCCGGCGAAACACCCTCGGCCGCGCAGGCCCGCCGCAGATGCGGCTCGTAAAGCGGCCACCAGTCGGCGGGCGCGGAGAAAAGGACCCTCGGCCCCATCAGTCCCGCCCGCGCGGCCGGTGCACATGCGCGCTCTGCACCAGCCCGAACGCGGCCAGCAGAACCAGCATCGCCGACCCGCCGTAACTGACCAGCGGCAACGGCACGCCGACCACCGGCATCAGCCCCATCACCATCCCCATGTTGACCGCGAAAAACAGGAAGAACGTCACCCCGATCCCCCCGGTCAGCAGCGCGCCGTACCGGTTGCGGTTCGAGATCGCCGAGAACACGCAGAACACGATGATCAGCGTATAGAGGCCGAGCAGCGCGATCGACCCCGCGAACCCGAATTCCTCGGCCAGGGTCGTGAAGATGAAATCGGTGTGCTTCTCGGGCAGGAAATTCAGCCGGCTCTGCGTGCCCTGCATGAACCCGCGCCCGGACAGCCCGCCCGATCCCATCGCGATCTTGGCCTGGGTGATGTGATACCCCGCGCCCAAGGGATCGGCGCTCGGGTCGAGAAACGTGAAGATGCGCCGGAACTGGTAATCCTTGATCAGCTGCCAGTCGGTGCCCTGCGATTTCAGCACCAGCGTGACCAGCCCGACCGCCGCCCCCGATGGCGGCCGCGAAATACCACAGGCTCACGCCCGCGAGGAACATCACCGCCCCCGCGCCCATCAGGAGCAGAAGCGCGGTTCCCAGATCCGGCTGCTTGAGCACGAGCGCCACGGGGACCAGCGTGATGATCAGCGGCAGGATCACCCAGAACGGCCGCGACACCTTCGCGGGGTCCAGCCGGTCGTAATACCAGGCCAGCATCATCACGAGCGCGATCTTCATCACCTCCGACGGCTGAAGCAGGATGAAGCCGAGATCGATCCAGCGCTGCGCGCCCATGCCGATCGTGCCCATCACCTCGACCAGAACAAGAAGCCCCAGCGCGCCCAGATAGGCCAACGGCGAGACCGCGCGCCAGAACCGGATCGAGATCATGCCGATCACGATCATCGCGGCCATTCCGACGCCGAAGCGGATCATCTGCGGTTCGGCCCAGCGCTCCAGCGAGCCGCCCGCGACCGAATAGAGCATCAGGAACCCCGTCGACGCCACCGCGCAGACCAGCACGATCAGCGACCAGTTGAGCGCCACGATCTTGGCCATGCCGCGCGGCGTCCCGTGTCCCGACGCGTCGCTGAAACTCATGTCGGGTCTCCCTCGACGGCCGGCATCCCGGCGGCCTCGGCCGCCTCTCGGGCGCGCTCCTCCTCGACGCCCTTGCGCTGCTCGGGCGGATAGGCGTCGATCGGCGGTGGACCGCCATAAAGCGCGTACATCAGAATGTCGCGCGCGATGGGGGCCGCGACCGCCGACCCGCCGCCGCCATGTTCGACGATCTGCGCCACAGCATAGCGCGGCCTTTCATACGGCGCGTAGCAGACGAAGAGCGCATGGTCGCGCCGGTTCCAGGGCAGCTGCTCGTTGCGCGTGACACCCGCCGCCCGCTCGGCCGCCGTGATGATCCGCACCTGGCTCGTGCCGGTTTTGCCCGCCATCAGGTTCGCGGGGTCCACGATGCGCGACCGGTACGCCGTGCCGCCGTTCGAGACCGCGAACATCCCGTCGCGCACCGCGTTCAGGCTCCGTGCCGACAGCCCCAGATCCGACCAGACGGGCGTCGGCTCCTCGACGCCGCCCACCGATTTCACCAGCCGCGCCGTCACGTCCAGCCCGGTCGCGAGCCGCGCCGTCATGATCGCGAGCTGCACCGGCGAGGCGAGCGTCAGGCCCTGGCCGATCCCGTAATTGAACGTGTCGCCCATCGTCCAGGGCGTGTCCCTGTTGGCCTGTTTCCACTCGCGCCTCGGCATCAGCCCCTCGGTCACGGCCTGGAGCGGCAGGTCCGGCCGCACGCCGAGACCGAGCCTGTTGGCCATCGCCGAGATCCCGTCCGCGCCGACCCGCCGCGCCATCTCGTAATAATAGACGTCGCACGACTGCGAGAGGCTCTTCTGGAGGGACACCGTCCCGTGGCCGCCGCGCTTCCAGCAATGGAACCGCCGCCGCCCGAGCTGCGTCGACCCGCCACAAAAAACCGTGTCGCCGGGGTTCATCACGCCCGCCTCCAGCGCCGCCAACGCCACCACCATCTTGAACGTCGAGCCCGGCGGATAGACGCCCGACACGGTCTTGTTGGCGAGCGGACGGTACTCGTCGCCCATCAGCGCGTTCCACTCGGTCGACGAGATGCCGAAGACGAAGCTGTTGGGGTCGAACCCCGGCGACGAGGCCAGCGCCATGACGTCGCCATTCTGCACGTCCAGCACCACCGCCGCCGCGCTCTCGCCCGCCATCCGCTTCATCGCGTAGCTCTGGAGCGCGTTGTCGATGGTCAGGCGCACGTCCCGGCCCTCGACCCCCTCGACGCGGCCGAGCTCGCGCATGACGCGGCCCGCCGCGCTCACCTCGATGCTCATGTTGCCGGCCTCGCCGCGCAGCACGTCCTCCATGCGCTGCTCGACGCCGGTCTTGCCGATCTGGAAGCGCGGGATCTGGAGCACCGGATCGGGGTTTTCCAATTTGGCCAGATCGCTGTCCGAGACCGGGCCGACATAGCCCACCACATGCCCGGTCGCCTGCGCGTGCGGATAGAACCGGCTCAGCCCCACCTCGGGCGCGACGCCCGGCAGAACCGGCGCGTTCGCCGCCACCCGCACCACGTCGTCCCAGCTCAGATGCTCGGTCACCACCACCGGCACGAAGGCGCTGCGCGACATCACCTCGCGCAGCGCGCGCTCGCGGTCCTCCGGGGGCAGGGGGATCACCTCCGCCAGCCGCGCCAGAACCGCCTCCGGGTCGCCCGCCTGCTCGCGGACCATGATGATCCGGTAATTCTGCCGGTTGACCGCCAGAGGCACGCCATCGCGATCGAAGACCACGCCCCGCGCCGGCGGGATCAGCCGCATGTTGATGCGGTTCTCCTCGGCCATCAGCCGGTATTTCGAATGCTCCTCGACCTGCAGATGCCGCATCCGCCAGCCAAGGCCCCCGATCACCCCGAGCTGAAGTCCCAGCAGCATGAGCCCGCGCCGGGTGATACGCTCTGGTGGCGGCGCGTCCTGGGGCGCCCTCATCGCGCGCGCCCCTCGGCCCGCATCCGCATCGCCGGCAGACGCGTCAGACAGAACACCACCAGCGGATAGGCGACCGCCGTGGCGACCATATGCCGCGCGGCGGCCCCGAGCGTCGGCCCGTCCGCCAGCGCCAGCCGCAGGATCGCCTCCATGCCCGCCAGCGCCAGCGCGAAAAGCGCCACCGCCGCCAGCCATTCCACCACGAACGGCGCGCCCCGGAACAGCCGCGCGTTGGCCCGCATCGCCTCCGCCGCCAGCACAAGCGCCAGCGCGCCGAGGCCCACGGGCCGCGACAGCAGCACGTCGGCCAGCAATCCGAGCGCAACGATCAGCCAGAGCGGCGCCGCCCCCGGCCGCCGCACGGCGAAGGCCAGAACCACGCACCACAGGATGTCGGGCGGCACCAGCGTCCCGCCCGGCGCCAGCGGGATCATCGCGGCCAGGATCGCCACGATCCCGAAGCCGCCGAGAAACAGGTTCGCGCTCATGGCGTCGCCTCGGCGACCGGGACCGGCGGCGCGGGCGCCTGCGGCCCGATCAGCCCGCCCGGCCCCTCGACGATCGGCGCCGGCATCTCGCGTACGATCCGCACGAAGTCGAGCCGGGTGAAATCCGCCGAGGGCTGAACCCTCTGCCGGCCACCGGCCATGACCACCCGCCCTATGGGAATGTCCGCCGGGAACAGTCCGCCCGCCCCGGACGTCACGACCCTGTCGCCCAGCGACAGCTCGTCGGCCTGATCGACGAAATCGAGCGCCGGCGCCGGCCCGTTGTCGCCCGCCACCAGCGCGCGCTGTCCCGAAGGCCGCGCGACCGCCGGCACCCGGCTCGACGCGTCGGTCAGGAAGATCACCCGCGCCGAGCGGTCCCCGACGCCCGCGATCCGCCCGACCAGACCCATCCCGTCAAGCACCGCCGACCCGTCGCTCACCCCGTCGAGCCGACCCACATTGACCATCGCCGAGCGCCGGAACGGGCTGCCCGCATCCGCGACCACCTCGCCGGTCACGTAAGTCAGGCGCGGGTTCAGCCGCACGTTGTTGAGCGCCAGAAGCCGCGCGTTCTTCTGCTCCAATTGCAGCGCCGCCTCGCGCCAGCCCTGCATCCGCTGCAATTCGCGTCGCAATTCGGCGTTCTGCTCGTAGACCCGCGCGTAGGACTGGAAATCCGACAGCATGTTCGCGGCCCCGGCCACCGGTTTCAGCGTCCATTCTAAACTCGGCACGAAGCGGTCGATCACGCTCACGCGCAGCGCCTCGACCCGCGCGTTGTCGATCCGCCAGACGAGAAAAACCGCCAGCAGAAACACCGCGACGACGGCGATCAGCACGCGACGGACGCCACGCAGATAGTCGGGGGAGGAGCCGTCATGGGACGCCAAAATTCACCGCCTCCGGGCAGGTCTCGCCGAGCCCGCGCGGCGGGTCTCAGCGCCCGCCCGTCGAGCCGTAATCTATCACATGGGCAAGCTGGTTTTCAAACTCAAGCGCCTGCCCGGTCCCGAGCGCCACGCAGTTCAGCGGATCGTCCGCCACCGTGATCGCGAGCCCCGTCTGCTCGCGCAGCGCCAGATCCAGATCGCCCAGCAGCGCCCCGCCGCCGGTCAGCATCACGCCGCGGTCGACGATGTCCGCGGCCAGGTCCGGCGGCGTCTCCTCGAGCGCCACCATCACGCCCTCGACGATCAGTTGCACCGTCTCGGCCAGCGCCTCGGCGATCTGCGCCTGGCTGATCTCCATCTCCTTGGGCACGCCGTTCAGCAGATCGCGCCCGCGCACGTCCATCCGCGCGCCGCGGCCGTCCTCGGGCATCCGCGCCGTGCCGATCTCGAGCTTGATCCGCTCGGCGGTCGATTCGCCGACCAGCAGGTTATGCTGCCGGCGCAGATACGCGATGATCGCCTCGTCCATCCGGTCGCCGCCCACCCGCACCGAGCGCGCGTAGACCACGTCGCCGAGCGACAGCACCGCGACTTCGGTCGTCCCGCCGCCGATATCCACGACCATGTTGCCCGTGGGCTCGGTGATCGGCATGCCCGCCCCGATGGCCGCCGCGATCGGCTCCGAGATCAGCCCCGCCTTGCGCCCGCCCGCCGCCATCACGCTCTCGCGGATCGCGCGCTTCTCGACCGGTGTGGCGCCATGCGGCACGCAGACCACGATCTTGGGCTTGGCCCATCCGCCGCGCCTGTGCACCTTGCGGATGAAATACTTGATCATCTCCTCGGCGACGTCGAAATCCGCGATGACCCCGTCGCGCATCGGCCGGATCGCCTCGATCGAGCCCGGCGTGCGGCCGAGCATCATCTTGGCCTCCTCGCCGACGGCCAGAACGCGCTTCTTGCCGTCCTTGATCGCGTAGGCGACCACCGAGGGCTCGTTCAGGACGATCCCGCCTTTGCCCTTGACGTAGATCAGCGTGTTCGCCGTGCCGAGGTCGATCGCCATGTCGGACGAGAACAGTCCGCTCAATCCACCAAACATATGCTCTTCGCCCCTTGACCGCGGCCCGGTTTCTCGTTTCGCGGGTGTTTTCCGGCGGACCGCTCGCGCCGCTTATAATCCCGCCGGACGAAGCGGGTAAAGAGCCGCCATCCTCCTTGGAACGATTTGATGCAACTTTAAGGTGAATGGAAGATTAACACGCTCCGAGCGATTTCGTTAATCCGCACCCATCGTCCGCTCCAGCGATTCCGTTAATCCGCACCCATCGTCCGTCCACGCGGACACCGCCACTCCGCAAGCCGGGCGGGCGCCTGCCCGTGGGATGGCGCCGCAACGGTCAGGCGAAGCGCTTTATGCCAGCCAAGTGACCCTGCCGCCCGAACTCCGTGAAACCTCGCCAAAGCGCCAGCCCGCCCGAATGGGCAGGCGCTCGCCCGCCGCCTTCGGCTTGGCTCCGGGCGGGCCACTGCTCGCCCAACGATATTCGCCGTGATGCTCCTACAAGCTTCGGGAGTGGACTGATGGCCCGGACCCTGCGAAGCTGTCCGACATGTTTCTTCGAGGGGAGCGAGACGATGAAAAGGCCGTTTATCCGCACCGTAAAGTCGGCGCTTGCCGGAGCGGTTCTCTTGGCGCCATCGTTTTCAAACGCTCAGAACCTTCCGTCGCAAGAAGACTTTCAAGGAGCGCTCTATATTTGCAGCGGAGGACTGATCTCAAGCCAGACCGTTTCCGGAGATCTGGACGTACAAGGATTTGTTCGTCTGTTGCGTCGGAACATCGAAGTAAATATCGACGCCACCGGGACGGTATCTGACGCCGATCTTGGTCTGATTTTCGACAAAATCACATCGGAGGATGGTTCACTCGCAGCTTTTGAGCAGTACCAGCAATGCCTCGTCGACTTCGTTTTGCCGATCATCTCGAATGGCGTCGGGTCCGCCCCCGGCATGCAGACTGGAAGCGAGTTCACCGCCGTAATCTACGAAGTCATGGAAATCGACGATCTCACGATCGTAAGCTTGGGGCTCTCGGACTTCGGAGGGTCGGCTTTCCTTGGCTCCTTGCCCGATACGTTTCGAGGGATCTCGTCGACAGGTTCGATTTACGCGCTGGCCGACACCGGAGGTCTAGAGAATTGCAGGGAATCGAGCAATTGGAACATCTGCGGGATCAGGGTCGATCCGCAATCGAAAGCTCCTCTATCCGCTCGAAAGCGAATCTGATCCTCACTTTCGAACGTGCGGGCGGTCGCGAGTCGACAGCGCAGGACGGAAAGACCTTTCGGTTTACCGGAAATCTGGTGTACGCGGGCTCAGAGTACAGTTGGGAGGTTCCGTCGTCCGCGTTGACTGATCCGCTATCCGTGAGACCTCGGCAGATGGCACGAACGTGGCGCGTTTCGCGACGTCGGCTGGTTCGACCCGGACGTTCCGCGCCGTTGACGCGGCTTCCTTTGCATAGCGCTACACGCCCTGCGGATACATTCATCCGCCACGTTTCCGTCCACGCGTGACACCGGTTTCCAGAGCGTTAACGCGAATAGATTTCCCCTGCGAAAGCAACGACATGACAAAATCGACACGCGTGTCGCTCCCCGTCCGACACGCCTCCCGCCGCGCGAAACCGGCCGCCCGGACCCGCCGGGCGGCCAACCACGTTCAGGCGCTCGCCGCGTCCGGGGCGGTCTTCAGCCGACGCACCATCAGCTTGTTGAGCGCGTTCACATAGGCCTTGGCCGAGGCCACCACAGTGTCGGTATCCGCCGACTGGCCGGTGACGATCTTGCCGTCCTCCTCCATCCGCACGCTCACCGTCGCCTGCGCGTCGGTGCCGCCGGTCACCGCGTGGACCTGGTAGAGCTGGAGCCGCGCCTCGTGCGGCACCAGGCTCTTGACCGCGTTGAACGTCGCGTCGACCGGCCCGTCGCCGGTCGCGTGCACCTCATGCTCCACCCCGTCGATCACCAGCGTCAGATCGGCGGTCTGCGGCCCCTCCGTCCCGCTGACCACGCGCAGCCGCTTCACCTGGATGCGGTCGTTCGCGGCGTTGGTCCCGGTATCCTGCATGAGTGCTATCAGGTCGTCCTCGTAGACCTCCTTCTTGCGGTCGGCGAGTTCCTTGAACCGCACGAACACGTCCGCGAGCTGGTTGTCGCCGAGCTTGTAGCCCAGCTCCTCGAGCTTCGAGCGCAGCGCCGCGCGCCCCGAATGCTTGCCCATCACCAGGCTCGTCTCCTGCAGCCCGATATCCTCGGGCCGCATGATCTCGAACGTGCCGGCGTGCTTGAGCATCCCGTCCTGATGGATGCCGCTCTCATGCGCGAAGGCGTTCTTTCCGACGATGGCCTTGTTGTACTGCACCGAGAACCCGCTGACCGTCGCCACCAGACGGCTCGCCTGCATGATCCGCGTCGTGTCGATGCCGGTCCGATACGGCATGATGTCGTTGCGCACCCGCATCGCCATCACGACCTCCTCCATCGCGGTGTTGCCGGCGCGCTCGCCCAGGCCGTTGATCGTGCACTCGATCTGCCGCGCGCCCGCCTCGACGGCGGCCAGCGCGTTGGCCGTCGCCATGCCGAGATCGTTATGGCAATGCGTGGCGATGGTGATCGCGTCCATGCCCGGCACCCGTTCGAGCAGCATCCGGATGATCTCCGCGCTCTCGCGCGGCGCGGTGTAACCCACCGTGTCGGGGATGTTGATCGTGGTCGCGCCCGCCTTGATCGCGATCTCGCAGACCCGGGCCAGATAATCGTCCTCCGTCCGCGTCGCGTCCATCGGCGACCATTGCACGTCGTCGCACAGGTTCCGCGCGTGGGTGACGGTCGCGTGGATCTTCTCGGCCATCGCCTCCTTGTCGAGCCGCACCTGGAATTCCCGGTGCAGCGGCGACGTGCCGATGAAGGTGTGGATGCGCGGCCGTTTCGCGTGCTTCACGGCCTCCCAACACCGGTCGATGTCGCCCATGCTCGCGCGGGCCAGCCCGCAGACCACGGAATTCTTCGCCTGGCCCGCGATCTTCGACACGGCCTCGAAATCGCCCTCCGAGGCGATGGGAAACCCCGCCTCGATGATGTCGACGCCCATCTCGTCGAGCAGGGCGGCGATCTCGAGCTTCTCGGCCAGCGTCATGGTGGCGCCTGGCGACTGCTCGCCGTCGCGCAGGGTCGTGTCGAAGATCAGGACGCGGTCCTGTCCGGATGTGATGTCGGTCATCTGAAATGTTCCCTGGAGTTTCGAGGTTTTCCCCGGCGCGGTCAGGTCATCCTCTGAGCGCGCGCGCCGAACTCCGGCACGCTCAGAGGCGGCTAAGCAGAAGGAGACCGCGCAGGCCGATGGCCCCCGCCGAAATCCGTCCCGAAATGCCGATCCGCGTGCTCATTGGGCGGAGTATACCCGGGCGGACGCAAAGATAAAGCCCGGATTCACGGCGTGCCCGCTCCGGTCCCGTCCGAGGGTACGGTCCGGTAGACGAACCATTCGTCGCCGTGAAACCTCTCTTCGAGCGCCAGGGTCAGATCCGGCGCGTCGATCGGCTTCTTCGAGAGGACGAGTCCCCCCGGATGCGCGCCGAACCACGTCATCGCATCGGCCTCCTCGCGAAGAACCGTCACCGGCTCCGTCAGCCGTCCGGAGAAGCTGAACTGGCCCGCGTATTTCCGGTCGGTCGTCGCGACGCCGTTCCCGGCTTCGGTCGCGACGAACGCTCCGATACGCGCGGGATCGTGTGTCAGCCAGAGTTCGTGCCGCGCGATGAGAAGCGCCGCGAGCAGCGTCAGAGGCGCGACGGTCGCCCAGGCGATCATCGGCGCGCGGATCCGGACCGCCAGCAGGGCCGCGAGGGCGGTGACGGCCGCCGCCATGAAGAGCCCGCCCGTGCCGATCCCGACGCCCTCGGTGACCGTATCCGGCAAAACGCCCAGAGCGAGAAGGAGCCCGCCCAGCACCAGACCGAACGCGGGCAGGATCGGCGCCAGCCGCCACGCTCCGTCGCCCGGAAGGATCGCGGGGCGCGACAGGATGAGCGCGAGCACCGGCAGTTGGGGGATGAGATAATGCGTCTGCTTGCCGCTGATCGCGCTGAAGACCACGAACGCCGATCCGGCCGCCACGAGGAGAAAACGGCCCTGCGCCGTCGCCCACTGTCCCCGCGGCGACAGCGCGCCCAGACCCGCGCGGCTCCAGCCCCACGGCCAGAGGAACATCGGCGCGAGGGCGAGAAAAAACCAGAACGGCCTGCCATGGGCGAACGAGTTGACCATCCGGCCGGCGGTCTGTCCCCAGAGGATGTCCTCGCGATAGCCCGCGTCGCCGAAGACCAGCGCCGGGACGAGCCAGAACGAGACGAACAGGAGCGCGAGGGCCATGGCGAGCGCGACCATCGCGTAATACCGCCCGAGCGGCGCCCGCCCAGCGCGGTCGGCCCAGAGCGGCAGGAGCAGCGTCGCCGGCATCACGTGGACCAGGATCACCGGACCCTTCGCGAGTACGCCGAACGCCAGCGCCGCGCCGAGCGCCACCGCGGCGCCCCTGCGCGGAGCCATCGACAGCGACCACGTCGCCCAAAGCCCGGCCAGCGTCGCCGCCGCGAGCATCGTGTCGAACATCGTTGACGTCCCGTAGAGCAGGTACAGCGTCGTCGTCGCGAGAATCAGCGCGGCGCGCCCCGCCCGCGCGGGATCCCCCGGCCAGAGCGCCCGGGCCAGACCCGCGGTCAACGCGACGGACAGGGCGCCGAACGCGGGTCCGACCATGCGCCCGGCGAACTCGCTCACGCCCGTCACCGTCCAGAAGAGATTGATGATCCAGAACAGCATCGGCGGTTTGTGGCTGTAGACCTCGCCGTTCAGATGCGGCACGGACCATGATCCGTCGTTCCACATCTCCCAGGAGACCGTCAGATAGCGCGTCTCGTCGATCGGCAGCAGCGGCCGCGTCAGGACCATGACGACCGCCGAGACCATGAAGATCGCGATCGCGAACAAAGTCGTCCAGCGCCAGTTCAGCCGCATTCCGTTCCCCCGTGGCGGGTCGCTTCGAGGGCGTGACATACGCCTCCGACGCCCGGTCACGCCAGAGGCTTCTCGCGGATGACGGGAACCTGCTGGAAACGCCGCGCGCCCGGTCCATCTCCCGACCGGAAGGAGACCCGACATGAAAGCCATCGTCATCGGCGCCACCGGCGGCATCGGAGCCGCGATCTTTCGCGCGCTCGAATCCGCGGGCGCCGACGCCACCGCTCTCTCGCGATCAGGCGACGGCCTCGACCTCGCCGACGAGGCCAGCATCGCCCGCGCGACCGAAACCCTCGACGGCCCCTTCGACCTGATCTTCGACGCCACCGGCGCGCTGGTGATCGACGGCGCGGGCCCGGAGAAGACCATCGCCGCCATCGACCCCGCCGCGATGGCCGCGCAGTTCGCGCTCAACGCCATCGGTCCGGCGCTCCTGCTCAAGCACTTCCATCCGCTGCTCCCGAAGGACCGCCGCGGCTTGTTCGTCACGCTCTCCGCCCGCGTCGGCTCCATCGGCGACAACGGCCTCGGCGGCTGGATCAGCTACCGCGCCTCCAAGGCCGCGCTCAACCAGATCGTCCGCACCGCCGCCATCGAGATCGCCCGCAGGCGCCCCGAGGCCGTCGTGGCCGCCCTCCACCCCGGCACCGTCCGCACCGACCTCACCGCGAAATACGCGGGAAACCACCCGACCGTCTCCCCCGACGAGGCCGCGACCAACCTGCTCGCCGTTATCGACGGCCTCACGCCCGAGGACACCGGCGGCTTCTTCGCCTGGGACGGCAAGCGGATCCCGTGGTGAGCCCGCGCCTGATCCTCGTTCTCGGCGACCAGCTCACGCCGGGGCTTTCCGCCCTGCGCGCCGGAGACAAGGCCCGCGACATCGTCGTCATGGCCGAGGTCGCCGACGAGGCGAACTACGTCAAACACCACGTCAAGAAGATCGCCTTCCTCTTCGCCGCCATGCGAAAATTCGCCGCTTCCCTCGAGGAGGACGGCTGGCGGGTCGCCTACGGCCGCCTCGACGACCCCGACACGTCGCGCTCGATCTGCGGCGAGCTCATGCGCCGCCATGCCGAATTCGGCGCCGAGGGCGTCATCGCCACCGAATGCGGCGAATGGCGTCTCCGCCAGGCGCTCGATGACTGCCCATTGACCATCGAGACCCTTCCCGACGACCGCTTCATCGCCACTCGCGCCGAATTCGCCGCCTGGGCCAAGGGGCGCAAGGAACTGCGGATGGAGTGGTTCTACCGCGACATGCGCCGCAAGACCGGCCTCCTGATGGACGGCGACGACCCCGCCGGCGGCAAGTGGAACTTCGACCACGACAACCGCAAGCCGGCCGACCCCGACCTCTTCATGCCCCGTCCCATGCGCCACGAACCCGACGAGACCACCGAAAAGGTCCTCCAACTCGTCGAAGCCCGCTTCCCCGACCATTTCGGCCAACTCCGTCCCTTCCATTTCGCCACCGACGCCACGGCCGCCAAACGCGCCGCGTCGAAATTCATGCGCGAGGCGCTGCCCCGCTTCGGCGATTTCCAGGATGCCATGCTGGAGGGCGAGCGCTTCCTCTACCATTCCGTCCTCTCGCTCTACATGAACGCGGGCCTGCTCGACCCGCTCGACCTCTGCCGCCAGGCCGAGACCGAGTTCCGAGAGGGCAGGGCGCCTCTCAACGCCGTCGAGGGCTTCATCCGCCAGATCATCGGCTGGCGCGAATTCGTCCGCGGCATCTACGACCTCGAAGGCCCCGACTACACGTCGCGCAACCACCTGAACGCCACCCGCGCCCTCCCGGACTTCTACTGGACAGCCGACACCGACATGGCCTGCATGAAGGCCGCCATCACCCAGACCATCGAGGAGGCCTACGCCCACCACATCCAGCGCCTGATGGTCACCGGAAACTTCGCGCTTCTCGCCGGCGTCGATCCGCGCGAGGTCCACGAATGGTACCTCGCCGTCTACGCCGACGCCTACGAATGGGTCGAGGCGCCCGAACACCATCGGCATGAGCCAGTTCGCCGATGGCGGCGTGGTCGGCTCCAAACCGTATGCCGCCTCGGGCGCGTATATCGACCGGATGTCCGACCATTGCGCCGGCTGCGCCTATGACGTGAAGCGCAAATCCGGCGAGGGCGCCTGTCCGTTCAACCCGCTCTACTGGGATTTCCTGATCCGCAACCGCGACACGCTCGGGAAAAACCCGCGGCTCGGGCGCATCTACGCCAACTGGGACCGCATGGACGACGCGAAAAAAGACGACGCGCGCACCTCCGCCGCCGCGATATTGGGCAAACTCGACGCGGGCGCCCGCATCTGATCCCGACGCCACGTTTTGTCTTGCCCGAAACCCCCGCCGGTGCGACCGTCGCGATCATCGGAATGTCAACTCCCGGGGGAGATCATCATGAACAACGCTCTCAAGGCCGGCGTCTGCGCCCTGGCCCTTTTCGCGGCCGGCGCGGCCCAGGCCCAGTCCACTCTGATGCGCGGCAACGACACGGACCCCGCCACGCTTGACCATCACAAGACCTCGAGCGTCGCCGAGGCGAACCTCCTGCGCGATCTCTACGAGGGGCTCGTGACCGAGGACGCCGCCGGAGAGGTGATCCCGGGCGCCGCCGAAAGCTGGACGATCTCGGACGACGGTCTGACCTACACCTTCACGCTGCGCGAGGACGCGAAATGGTCGAACGGCGACACGGTCACCTCCGACGACTTCCTCTTCGCGTTCCAGCGGATCATGGACCCGATGACCGCCGCCGGCTACGCCAGCGTCCTCTTCCCGATCCTCAACTCCGAGGCCGCGACCAGCGGTGACGTGACGCCAGACCAGATCGGCGTCGCCGCGCCCGATCCCCGGACCCTCGTCATCACGCTCAATTCGCCCACGCCCTACTTCCTCGAACTGCTGACCCACCAGACCGGCAAACCGCTCCACCGCGCGAGCGTCGAGGAGTTCGGCGACGAGTTCACCAAACCCGGCAATCTCGTCACCAACGGCGCCTTCATGCTCGAAAGCTTCGTGCCGAACGACAAGATCGTCATGGTGAAAAACCCGAATTTCCATGACGCCGCCAACGTCGCCATCGACCGGATCGAGTGGATCCCCTTCGAGGACCGTTCCGCCTGTCTGCGCCGTTTCGAGGCCGGGGAGGTCCACATCTGCTCCGACGTGCCCGCCGAGCAGATGGCCTACATGAAAGAGAATTTCCCCGACAATCTGCGCGTCGCGCCCTATCTCGGCACGTATTACCTCAACGTCAAAGTCGGCAAAGAGAAGCTCGCCGATCCGCGCGTGCGCCAGGCGATCTCGATGGTCATCGACCGCGACTTCATCGCCGACCAGGTCTGGCAGGGCACGATGATCCCGGCCTATTCGCTCGTGCCGCCGGGCATCGCCAACTATGTCGTTCCGGGACCCGAACTCGACTACGCCGAGATGGATCTTCTCGACCGCGAGGACGCAGCCATCGCCCTGCTCGAGGAGGCTGGTGTCGATCCCGCCAGCCTCGAACTCGACATGCGCTACAATTCGTCCGAGAATCACAAGAACACCCTGGCGGCCGTCTCGGACATGCTCTCGAATATCGGCATCACCTCGTCGCTGACCGAAATGGAAGGCACCGGCTACTTCAACTACCTGCGCGAGGGAGGCGATTTTGATCTCGCCCGCGCCGGCTGGATCGGCGACTATTCCGACCCCCAGAACTTCCTGTTCCTCAACGAGACCGGCGTCTCCTTCAACTATCCCGGCTGGTCGAACGCGGAATACGACGCGAAGATGGCCGAAGCCGCGCAGGAGACCGATCTGTCCGCCCGCGCCGCGATCCTGGCCGAGGCCGAGGAGATCTACCTGGCCGAGCTTCCGACGATTCCGGTGCTCTACTACTCCTCGCGCGCGCTGGTGGCCGATGCCGTCTCGGGCTGGGAGGACAACCTTCTGGACAACCACGCCACGCGCTGGCTGAGCCTCGCGCAGTAGCGTGCGGACGAACCCCGGCCGACAGCGCGGTCGGCCGGGGCCTCATCGGACTTCTGCCCAAGGAGCCTGACGATGACCCGAAAGCAGCACGGCAATCCCTGCTGGTATGAATTGGCGACAAGCGCCGGAAGCCTGGCATCCGCAGGAGATTTCTACGGCGCGATCCTCGGATGGACCATCGCCGATTCCGGGATGGAGGGCTTCGACTACCATCTCGCCAAACGCGACGCGTCCATGATCGCGGGCCTGATGGCCATGCCTCCGGACGTCGCGGAGATGCCGCCGTTCTGGATGATTTACTTCGCGGTCGATGATGTCGACGCCTTCGTGACCGACGCCGTCGCGGCGGGCGCGAGCGTCCACCGCGACCCTTGGGACATTCCCGGCACCGGCCGCGTCGCGATCCTCGCCGACCCGCAGGGCGCCGCGTTCGGCATCCTGCGACCGGACATGAGCGCGATGTCCGAGGCGGACATCGCCTCGGCCGAAGCGGGCGGGGGCGCGTTCAATCCCGACAGATCCGGCCACGCCAACTGGAACGAGCTGATGACGACCGACCCGGAGGCTGCTTTCGCTTTCTATTCCGCGATGTTCGGATGGACCAAGGGCGATGCGGTCGGCATGGGCGATGCGGGCGTCTATCAGCTTGTTCAACGCGACGGCCTCGACGTCGCCGGTCTGATGGGCCTCGGCCAGTCGCCGGTTCCGAACTGGCTGCCCTATTTCGGCGTGGCCGGCGTCTCCGCAGGCATCGAGGCGATCACCAAAGCGGGCGGGACCGTCCATCACGGGCCGATGGAGGTCCCCGGCGGCTTCATCGCCGTCGCGCAGGACCCGCAGGGCGCCTGGTTCGCCATCACCGGCGAGACGCGCTGATCCGATGCGGACCGGAAAGGGGACCCGATGCTGACCTACACCCTGCGGCGGCTCGGCAGCGCCATTCCGACCGTGTTCATCATCATCACGCTGACGTTCTTCATGATCCGTCTGGCGCCGGGCGGACCGTTCGATCTCGAACGCCCGCTCGATCCCCTGATCATGGCCAACCTCAACGCGGCCTACAATCTCGACGCCCCGCTCTGGTCCCAGTATCTGACCTATCTCGGCAACCTCCTGCGCGGCGATCTCGGCCCCAGTTTCACCCGGCGCGATTTTTCCGTGAACGACCTTTTCGCCGCCGGCCTTCCGGTCTCGATCCTGCTCGGCTCGCTGGCGCTCCTGATCGCCATCGTCATCGGCGCGGCGCTGGGCGCGGTGGCCGCCATGCGCCAGAACACCGGTCTGGATTACGCCATCGTCGGGCTGGCCACTTTCGGCATCACCACGCCCAACTTCGTGGTCGCCCCGCTGCTCTCCCTCTTTTTCGGCGTGATCCTCGGCTGGCTTCCGGCGGGCGGCTGGAGCCAGGCCAATCCCGCCTACTGGGTCCTGCCGATCATCACGCTGGCACTCCCCCAGGTCGCGGTCATCGCCCGCCTCGTGCGCGGCGCCACCATCGAGGCGCTGCGCTCCAACCATGTGCGCACCGCCCGCGCCTACGGTCTGCCCAACCGCATCGTGGTCGGCGTCCACGCGCTGCGCGCCGCCGCCCTCCCGGCCGTCTCCTATCTCGGCCCGACCGCCGCCGGCCTGCTGACCGGATCGGTCGTCGTCGAGACCATCTTCGGCATCCCCGGCATCGGCCGCTATTTCGTCCAGGGCGCGCTCGGGCGCGACTACACCCTGGTGATGGGCACCGTGGTGGTGATCGCGATCTTCGTGATCGTCTTCAACCTCATCGTCGATCTCGTCTACGCGTGGCTCGACCCGCGCGTGAGGTTCGATTGATGGAAATTCGAAACGTGCGAAATTATTTCTATTGTAAAATCAGATACTTGAAATCCGTCCAACATTGGACGCGCTCCGGAGGCCGCCCATGACCGTCCATCCGGATCCGACCGTGGCACCCGAGATCGCCGGCCGCTCCCAATGGCAGGACGCCTGGATCCGCCTGCGCCGCAACCGCGCCGCCGTCGCCAGCATGATCCTTCTCGCCGCGCTCGCCCTGATCGGCGCCTTCGGCCCGCTCCTCTGGCCCCACCCCTACGACCGGGTCTACCCGCAGTTCGTCCGCGTCCCCGCCAGCCTCGAGGCTTATCCCCGCGCCGACACGATCATCCCAGGCTTCGAGCGCGAGATGGCCCGCACCCGCGTCGATCACGGCGAACCCGTGCTCGAAGGCGGCACCGTCACCGTCCCGGTCAACTCGACCGACGGCGACCCCGTCGATCCCCGCATCCTGCGCTACTTCGAACGCTCCGACCTCTTCTCCAATCCCCGCCTCGATCTCGCCCCCGACGGCCTGTCCGGCACTCTCTCGGCCGAGGTCGAACGCCTCCACTTCTTCCTCGGCACCGACGCCATCGGCCGCGACATGGCCGCCCGCATCATGATCGGCGTCCGCATCTCGCTCGCCATCGGCGTGCTCGCCTCGATCATGTCGCTCCTGCTCGGCGTCACGTATGGCGCGATCTCCGGCTATATCGGCGGCCGCACCGACAACGTGATGATGCGCGTCGTCGACATCCTCTACTCGCTGCCGTTCATCTTCTTCGTGATCCTGATGGTGGTGTTTTTCGGGCGATCTCTGATCATCATCTTCATCGCCATCGGCTTCACCGAATGGCTCGACATGGCCCGCATCGTCCGCGGCCAGACCCTGTCGCTCAAACGCCAGGAGTTCGTCCAGGCCGCCGAGGCGCTGGGCGCCACCCGCGCCGGCGTCCTCGCCCGCCACATCATCCCCAACACCCTCGGCCCGGTCGTCGTCTTCGTCACCCTTCTCGTGCCCAAGGCCATCCTGCTCGAGAGCCTGCTCAGCTTCCTCGGCCTCGGCGTCCAGGACCCGCTCACCTCGCTCGGCCTTCTGATCTCCGAGGGCGCCGCGAACATGCGCGGCGCGCTCTGGCTGCTGGTCTGGCCCGGCATCACCCTCACGCTCATCCTCTTCGCGCTCAACTTCCTCGGCGACGGTCTGCGCGACTCGCTCGACCCCAAGGACCGCTGATGACCGGCCCCGTCCTCAGCATCCGCGACCTGCGCGTCGATTTCGAGACCAACGACGGCGAAGTCTCCGCCGTGCGCGGCGTCGATCTCGACGTCATGCCCGGCGAGACCGTCGCCATCGTCGGCGAGAGCGGCTCGGGCAAGAGCCAGCTCACGATGGGCGTCATGGGCCTGCTCGCCTCCAACGGCCGCGCCTCGGGCTCCGCCAGGTACCGCGACCGCGAGATGATTGGCCTCTCCAACCGTCAACTCAACGAGATCCGCGGTCGCAAGATCACCATGATCTTCCAGGAGCCGATGACCTCGCTCGACCCGCTCTACAGGATCGGCACCCAGCTGGCCGAGCCGCTCCGCTTCCATCGCGGTCTCTCCCGCCACGCGGCGCGGCCCCGGATCATCGAGCTGCTCGATCTCGTCGGCATCCCCGAACCCGAACGCCGCATCGACAGCTACCCGCACGAGCTCTCCGGCGGCCAGCGTCAGCGCGTGATGATCGCCATGGCGCTCGCCTGCGACCCCGATCTTCTGATCGCCGACGAGCCCACCACGGCGCTCGACGTCACCGTCCAGGCCCAGATCCTGACGCTGCTGGCCGATCTTCAGAAGCGCCTCGGCATGGCGATCGTCTTCATCACCCACGATCTGGGCATCGTGCGCCGCCTCGCCGACCGCGTCGCCGTGATGCGCGCGGGCGAGGTCGTCGAGACCGGCACGACCGAGGACATCTTCGCGCGGCCGGAACACGAATACACCCGGATGCTGCTCTCGGCGGAGCCCGAGGGCCGCAAGGATCCGCCGCCCGACGACGCGCCCGAGCTTCTGACCGGCGAAGGCGTCCACGTCACCTTCCGCTCCGGCGGCGGGCTCTTTTCCGAGGCGCTCGAGGTCCGCGCGGTCGAAGGCGTCACCGTCGCGCTCCGGCGCGGCCAGACGATCGGCGTCGTCGGCGAGAGCGGTTCGGGCAAATCCACCCTCGGCCGCGCGCTCCTGCGCCTCGTCCCGAGCGTCGGCCGCGTCGCCTGGCTGGGGCAGGAGCTTCCTGTCGGCCGCGAGGAGATGCGCCCGCTGCGCCGCGAGCTGCAACTGGTCTTCCAGGACCCGTTCGGCTCGCTCAGCCCCCGCATGACCGTCGGGCGCGTCATCACCGAGGGCCTGCTGATCCACGAACCCTCGCTCTCGGGCGACGAGCGCGAGATCCGCGCCGGCGAGGCGCTCGCCGAGGTCGGCCTCGATCCGGCCATGCGCAACCGCTACCCGCACGAGTTCTCCGGCGGCCAGCGCCAGCGCATCGCCATCGCGCGAACCATGATCCTCAAACCCAAGGTGATCGTGCTCGACGAGCCGACCTCCGCGCTCGACCGCTCGGTGCAGAAACAGATCGTCGAGCTTCTGCGGAGTCTCCAGGCCGCCAACGACCTGAGCTATCTCTTCATCAGCCACGACCTCAAAGTCGTCCGCGCGCTCTCCGACCACATCCTGGTGATGAAGGAGGGCAAAGTGGTCGAGGAGGGTCCGACCGAGGCGGTTTTCGACCGTCCCGCGATGGAATATACCCGCACCCTCATGGCAGCCGCGCTCGAGTCCAGCCGATTCCAGACCGCCTGAGGCCTACCGCTCGCCTTCAAGCCGGGCCGCGCGCCCTCCGCGCCGCGCCGGTTTCGCGGCCTCGGCGCGCGCGGGAAGTTCCGCCATCACCGCGCGCCGCGTGCCCGGATCCATCCGGCTCCAGGCCGTGATCTCGTCGATCGTCCGGTGGCACCCGAGGCAGAGCCGCGTGCGCGGATCGACCACGCAGAGCTTTACGCAGGGGCTTTCGATCTCTTCGCGCGTCCAGACAGCGTCATTCATCCGCCCGCTCCGCCATATGCCCCATCCTGTCCAGCAGTCCCTGAAGGATATAGCCCGCCGCGACGTGGTCGATCACCTCGGCCCGCCGCCGACGCGACGTGTCCGCCTCCAGCAGCGCCCGTTCCGCCGCGACGGTCGAAAGCCGTTCGTCCTGGAACGTGATCGGAATGTCCGTCAGCCGCGACAGGTTCCGGGCGAAAGCCCGCGTCGACTGGCAGCGCGGCCCCTCCGACCCGTCCATGTTGCGCGGCAGACCCAGCACGATGCCCTTGATGTCGCGCGGCCCGGTCAGTGCCAGAAGCGCCGCGGCGTCCACGCCGAATTTCACCCGCCGCACCGTCTCGAGCGGCGTCGCGATCCGCCGCCAGGTGTCCGAAACCGCCACGCCGATCGTCTTTGTCGCCAAGATCGAGTCCCATCAGCGCGCCGCGCGGCGCGAGGGCCGCGACGAACGCCGCCGGGTCCTCGATGACCGCGCCGGTCACTGGATCAGTTCCGCCTCGCGCGCGGCCTCTTCCAGCATCGCGAGCGCGCGCGGATCGTCCGCATAGGCGACCTGCGCCTCGTCCCAGATCTCGGACGCGTCGCGGATGCGGCCCATCACGCCGAGCGAGCGGATCAGGCGGGCCCATTCCTCCGGCGGGCCGCCCTCGGTCCCGAGGCGCTGGGCCAACTGATCGACCATGCCGCCGATCATCGCCGCGCGGTCCTCGTCGTTCATCTCGCCGGCGGCGTCGATCTCGGCCCGTGTCGGGCCCGGACCCGCTTCGGGCGGCGGCAGGCCGGCGAGCGCGGCGACCTCGCCGATCTGCGCCTGGATCGGCATGATCCACGGCGCGTCGGGCGAACTTTCGCGCAGAAGGGCGGTCCAGAGCCGATAGGTCTCGTCCGGCCGCCCGTCCTGGAGCAGCACGAGACCGGTGTAATAGCGGCCGAGCGGGTTGAACGCGTCGAGTTCGAGGGCCCGGCCCAGCGCGGCCTCGGCTTCCGGCGAGACATAGCCGTTGGCCGCGAGGATCATCAGTTCCGCCCATTCCACCAGATCCGTCGCGGCGACGTCGTCACCGAGGATCCCGATCACTTTTTCCTGAGCCTGATGCGCCTCGCTCCAGAGCCCGAGCGCGCCGAGACTTCGCGCCATCAGTCGCTGGCCCTGCACCTCTCCGGGCCGCTCTTCGAGCACCGCCGCGAGCCGATCGATCAACGCCTGGGCCTCGGCATCCGGCGGTGCGGCCTTCGGCGCCACCGGGTCGGCGGCGATCATCGCCTCGACCGCCGCCTGGTCGGGACGGCTGGCGCGGGCCTCGGCGATCCGCTCGAGCCGGATTTCCAGCGGAAGATCGGGATAGCCGGGCGCGCCGATGCGCGAATAGAGCGTCCACGCCCCCGCGAGCGACGCCACGATCAGCACCGGCGCCACGACCCGCGACACCGCGCGCGGTGCCGTCGCGGCCTCGGCCTCCGCCGCTTCCGCGTCGGCCGCGGCCAGCAGGCGACGCGAGATCTCGACCTTGGTGCCGCGCGCCTCCTCTGCGCTCAGGATGCCGCGCGTCTCGTCGATCTCGATTTCCCGCAGCTGGTCGCGGTAGACCTGCATGTCATGGCTGGCCCGCCGGTCGCCCCGCGCGCGCCCCGTCAGGACAGGCGCGAATACCAGAACAAGAACCAGAAGCGCCGACACTCCGGCGATCACCTGGAAAAGCACCACGGAAGTCATTCGCGCCCCTCTTTCATCCGGCGCGGACCCTAGCTTCTCACGCCGCGCCGCACAACGCCGGTTCGGTGCGCCCGCGCGGTCGTGAACGGGACCGCGACGGCCTTCCTCGCGGTGTCGAACCTGAAGCCTCGGCAGCTTCTTCCGCCGCCTCGCGTCCGCATTCCAGACCGACCGCGTCGTCGCGCGCGGCGACGGCCTCCCGGTCCGCGGCCCGCCAGGCCTCCCGCGCTGCGGCGAGCGCCGGATCCCCGCTCAATTGACGCCACGTGACCCCGTGCGGGCCGGTCCCTTCGGGCAACGCGGCGAGGAAGGCCCCGAGCGCCTCGCGCGCCCGCTCCGACGCTCGGGCGACATGCTCCTCCGCGGCGCGATCTTCGCCGAATGGCCCGAATTCCCGTTGTGCGACGTGCCGCATTCCTGTTCTCCCGCGTTGTCCTTCCGTATGTTTACCTTTTGGGCAATCTGGAACAAAGAGGGAACATTAAGGAAGGTTAACGTGATCGTGGCCGTCGGGGAGCCACGCGTTCCGCATCACGCCGCGGAAGAGGCCCGCGAGTCCTATTGACGTCGCCACCGGCTTCTCTACGCTCATCCCAAAGACAACAGGGAGTTGCCAATGAAACGGATCGCCGCAGCGGCCTTCGCCGCCACTTTGCTTGCCGGGGCCGGCTCGGCCGTCGCGATGGACATCTGCGTGGAGGGCGCCTATCCGCCGTTCTCGGAGACCTCGCCGGACGGGTCGATCGTCGGGTTCGACATCGACATCGCCAACGCCCTCTGCGCCGAGATCGGCGTCGAGTGCAACATGCTCAAGACCGACTGGGACGGCATCATCCCGGCCCTGCTCGAAGGCAAATGCGACGCCATCGTCGCCTCGATGTCGATCACGCCCGAGCGCCAGGAGGTCATCGACTTCACCAAGAAATACTACCACACGCCCGCGCTCTTCGTCGCCAAGGCCGATGCCGGCTTCGAGGACACGCCCGAGGGCATGGCCGGCAAGGTGGTCGGCGTCCAGCGCGGCTCGATCCACCAGGGCTTCATGGAGGGCGAGTTCCCGGACGTCGAGCTTCGCCTCTACGGCACCCAGGACGAGGCGCATCTCGACCTCGCGGCCGGCCGGCTCGACGCGGTCATGGCCGACAGCATCGCCATCGACGACGGCTTCCTGAAAACGCCGGCCGGCGAGGGATTCGCCTTCTTCGGCCAGGAATGGGCGATTCCCGAATACCACGGCACCGGCGCCGGCATCGGGGTCCGCAAAGAGGACACCGAGCTGCGCGACAGCCTGACCGCCGCCATCGAGGCGATCCGGGCCAGCGGCCAGTACGACGAGATCGCGGCCAGGTACTTCGATTTCAACGTCTACGGCGAGTGATCGGATGACGGGTCCGCGCCGAGTGATCCTCTGGCGCGGGCCCGACTGATGGAGAATTTAATCCTCTACGCGCCGCTTCTGGCGCGCGGCGCGCTCGTCACGATCGCTCTGGCGGTCCTGTCGCTGGCCTTCGCCACGGCGCTTGGCGCGCTCGGCGCCGCCGCCCGGATCGCGCCGGGCCGCATCGGCCGCCTGATCGTCACGCTCTACACCACGATCGTGCGGGGCATCCCCGATCTCGTCCTGCTGCTGCTGGTCTATTTCGGCGGACAGCGCCTTCTCAACGTCATCGCAGGCTGGTTCGGGCAGGATGGCGTGAACATCTCGCCGTTCTGGGCCGGGGTGCTCTCCATCGGCTTCATCTACGGCGCATATCTCACGGAAACCTTCCGGGGCGCCTTCATGACCGTCCCGCGCGGCCAGATCGAGGCCGCCGAGGCGCTGGGCCTGCGCGGTCTCGCGCTGCACTGGACCGTCACCATCCCGCAGCTCGTCCGCTTCGCGCTGCCGGGCTATGCGAACGTCTGGCAGGTGCTGGTGAAATCCACCGCCGTCGTCTCCGTCATCGGGCTGGAGGACCTCGTCGGTCTCGCCAACGACGCCGGCAAGACGGCGCGCGAGCCGTTCATATTCTTCCTCGCGGTGCTTCTGGTCTATCTCTGCATCACCTTCGTCTCCACGACCATCTTCGAGGCGCTGGAGCGCCGCTCCGCGCGGGGCCTGACCCATGCGCGTTGATCTGGTCCTCGAGAACTGGCAGCTCTTCGCGTCGGGCGTCTGGATGACGCTCCAGCTCACGTTTCTGGCGCTGGCCGTCGGTTTCGTCATCGCTTTGCCGTTCGGCATCGCGCGCGCCCGTCGCGTGCCCATCTTCTCGCCGCTCATCAACGCCTACGTCTATCTCTTCCGGGGCACGCCGCTGCTGGTGCAGCTCTTCCTGATCTATTACGGCCTCTCGCAGTTCGAGTGGATCCGCGAGAGCTGGGCCTGGACTTTCCTGCGCGACCCCTGGTGGTGCGCGCTCATCGCCTTCTCGCTCAATTCCGGGGCCTACGCGACCGAGATCATCCGTGGCGCCGTCGAGACCACCCCGCGCGGAGAGCTGGAGGCCGCCGGCGCGCTCGGCCTCTCGCCGTTCCAGGTCGACGCGCTGGTGCTCATCCCGTCGGCGCTGCGCCGCGCCCTGCCGCAATACGGCAACGAGGTCGTGTTCATGCTGCATGGCTCCGTCGTGGCGAGCGTGATTACACTCCAGGACATCCTCGGCGCCGGGCGCACGCTCAACTCCAAATTCTATCTGGCGTATGAGGGGTTTCTGACCGCCGCCTTACTGTACATGGCGATAACCTTCATCCTGGTGATGATCTTTCGCCAGCTCGAAAACCGCTACCTTCGGCATCTGCGCCTCTCGCGGTCGTGACGAGCCCCGCGCCAGGCGCATGACGGCATCCCCCCTTTGTCTGTGGCGTTAACGCCGCTGGCGCCTATCTCTACCGCAGCGCAGCAACGCGCGGAAAGCAGAGAAAAAGATGTCAATTCCCGAGTTCAAGACCCCGACCCCCGCCGAGACCGACGCGATCCTGCGCGATGCCCGCGCCCTGCGCGCCGAGTTCATCAGCAACGCCGTCAAGCGCCTCGTCGTCTTCATAAACCGCTCCAACGAGTTCCGCTTCCCGATGGGCAAGCCCTCCGAACTCTGAGCTTCCGTTCAGCCGGACGACCGGATAGGGGATGCGCCATGACGAATGACGCACCCGACCGCCCGGCCGTCCGGCTGACGCCCAAGACCTCCGCCAAAGCCATCCGCTTCGGCGCGCCTTGGGCCTGGTCCGACCAGATCGTGCTCGACCGCCGCACCCGCGCCATACCGGCGGGCGCCATCGTCGAGCTTCAGGATTCAGACCGGCAGTCCCTCGGCGCGGCGGCGTTCAACCCCGCGTCCAAGATCGCCGCGCGGATGCTCGACCGCGACCCGGCCGCCGTGATCGACGGCGATTGGTTCAAGGCGCGCATCGCCAGCGCGCTGGATCTGCGCGAGACGCTGTTCGACGCGCCGTTCTACCGGCTGATCCACGCCGAGGCCGACGACATGCCCGGCGTGATCGTCGACCGCTTCGGCGACGCCGCCGTCATCCAGCCGAACGCCGCCTGGATCGAGACCCGGCTCGACGATTTCGCCGCCGCGCTCTCGTCCGTCACCGGCGTCACCAGCATCGTCAAGAACGGCTCCGGCCGCGCCCGGGCCCTCGAAGGTCTGACCGAGGAGACGATTCTTCTGACCGGCGCGCTCGACGGACCGGTGCCGGTCCCGATGAACGGGGCCACCTACATGGCCGACCTGATCGGCGGCCAGAAAACCGGGCTTTTTTTCGACCAGCGTCCCAACCACGCCTTCGCAGCGCGCCTGTCGCGCGGACGCGACGTGCTCGACGTGTTCTGCCATGTCGGCGGATTCGGTCTCGCGGCGCTGGCGGATGGCGCGAAAACGGCGCTTGGCATCGACGGATCGCAGACCGCGCTCGACCTTGCCGACGAGGGAGCCAAGGCCACCGGCGTCGCCGATCGGTTCGAGACACGCAAGGCCGACGCCTTCGACGCGCTCGCCGAACTGGCGACGCGGGACCGGCGCTTTGGAATGGTCGTCTGCGATCCGCCGGCCTTCGCCCCCAACCGCCAGGCCCTCGACGCGGGTCTGCGCGCCTATGAGCGCGTCTCCCGGCTCGGCGCCGCTCTGGTCGAACCCGGCGGATTTCTCACGCTCTGCTCATGCAGCCACGCGGTGGACCTCGCCGCCTTCCGCGAGGCCAGCCTGCGCGGCGTCGGCCGGGCCGGGCGGTCGGCCCGCATCGTAGCGACCGGCGGGGCCGGACCGGATCATCCCGTCCACCCGTATCTCGCCGAAACCTCCTATCTCAAAACGGTATTCCTGCGCCTCGACGCATGAAGGTCGTCCTCGACGCCTGCGTCCTTTTCCCGACCGTCCTGCGCGAGATCCTGATCGGAACTGCGGCGACGGGCGCTTTCACGCCGCTCTGGTCCGCCCGCATCCTCGAGGAATGGGCCCGCGCCACGCGCCGTCTGCCGACGGGCGCCGAGGCCGTCGCGCGCACCGAGATCGCGATCCTTCGCGCGGACTGGCCCGCCTCCGAGATCGCGCCGCCGCCCGACCTGGTGGAAACCCTCTCGCTGCCTGACGCGGACGACCGGCACGTGCTCGCCGCCGCCATCGCGGGCGGCGCGGACGTGCTGATGACACTGAACCGTCGCGACTTCCCGACCCGCACGCTCGCGCGTCATGGCGTTCTGCTGCGCGAGCCCGACGGCTTTCTCGCCGAGCTGAACGCGGAAGGCGTCGACATGGCGGCGGTCGTGGCGCGGGTTCAGGCCCGCGCCGAAGCCGTGTCGGGACGCGACCAGCCGATCCGTCCGCTTCTGAAACGCGCCGGCCTGCCGAGGCTCGGCAAAGCGCTTGCGGCGGGGCCGGATGCCGTTAACGAAAAAGCAGCTTTTGAAACCTGAATTAAAACAGTTACTTGCTATAGGTTCACGCGTGGACCACGGTATTCCTGCCCGCGTCACGCCGATTGACTGGACCGCCATGATCGGGTGATGTGACAGCGACCCCGCCGCATCCGCGCACGAAAGGCCGACCGATGAAACTCCTGTCTCTCGCACTTCTCCCGTTCCTCGCCTTCGCCCCGGCCGCCTCCGCGGACGAATTCACCGATGTGATCGCCGGCGCGCTCGAAGCCTACGAGGAGGGCGACATCACCGTCGCGCGCGAGGAACTCGACTACGCGATGAAGCTTCTGACCGACCTCAAGGCCCAGAGCCTGGCCGGTTTCCTCCCGGCCGCGTTGCCCGGCTGGACCCGCAGCGATGCCGAGGCCGAAGGCGGCGGCATGGCGATGGCGATGCTCGGCGGCGGCACGACGGCGGCGGCGACCTACACCGACGGCTCGCAGGAGATGACCATCACGCTCATGGCCAATTCGCCGATGGTCAGCGGCGTCGCCGCGATGATCACCGGCATGGCCGCGATGGGCGGCGGCAAACCGATCCGCATCCAGCGCACCCAGTTCGGCGTGAATGACGGCGAGATGCAGGGCGTGGTCGACGGCGACGTCCTGGTCAGCGTCAGCGGCGACGCCTCGGTCGAAGACAAGACCGCCCATATCGAGGCGATGGACCTCAAGGCGCTCGGCGACTTCTGAGGTCTCAGCGCACCCCGCCCAGAAGCGCCAGCCAGGCGGACGCCGTCAGCACCGACAGACCGGTGCCGAGCAGGACGGCGCTCGCCGCCTGCGCCTGTCCGCGGCCGTAGATGCTGGCGAAGATGTAGGTGTTGACTCCCGGCGCCATCGCCGCCGTCACGACGACCGCGCGCACGAAATCCTCGGGACAGGTGGAACACATGCGCAGCCAGCACGTACCCGATCGCCGGATGCAGCACGAGCGACAGCGCGAGGACCATGCCGCTCTCGCCGAGCGAAGCGCGCAGCGCGTAGCGCGTCAGGATCCCGCCCAGCCCGAACAACGCCGCCGGCAGCGCGGCCCGGCTCAGCATCTCCAACGCCGACTGTACTGCCGCCGGCACCGGAATGGCGAACACGTTGAACACGAACCCGAAAACCAGCGCCAGCATCAGCGCGTTGCGCATCAGGGCCTTGGTGATGGTCCGCGCGGTGTCGAAAGCGTTGCGCCCGTCCGCCCGCGAGAACTCCATCGCCGTGATCCCGAGGAAATAGCAGACCGGCACATGCAGCGCGACGATGGCGAAATTCGGCGCGAGCGCCTCGGTCCCGTAGGCCCGCTCCATGATGGGCAGGCCGAGCAGCACCGAGTTTGAAAACAGCGCGCTGAACCCGATCGCGACCGCCTCGCCGGGCCGCCGCCCGAAGATCACCCGCGCGCCGACGATCCCGAGCGCGAAACAGATCACCGCGCCGGCGTAGAACGAGATCAGCAGGCCCGGATCCAGCACCGCGCCGAGATCGAGCTGCATGATCGCGACGAACAGCAGGCACGGGATCGCGAAGCTCTGCGTGAAAACCATAAGCCCGTCCACCGCGCCCGCGCTGAACAGCCCGCTGCGCGTCGCGACGTATCCCGCGCAGATCACCAGAAACACCGGAAGAACGACCTCGAGGATCGTCAGGATCAAAGCGGAAAGTCCAGAACCATGCCGTCATGCGCCGGCACGACGCCTTCGGGCGCCTCCCCGGCCACGGTCCGGTAGTCGAGATCGTTGTGCATGTTGGTCAGCACCGCCCGTACCGGCGCGGCACGCGCGATCCATTCCAGAGACCGCGCCAGATGCGCATGCGTCGGATGCGGCTTGCGGCGGAGCGCGTCGAGGATCCAGCACTCGAGCCCCTCGAACGCGCGCCAGACCTGCTCCGGGATATCCGACACGTCCGGCAGGTAGGCGATCCCGTGGAACCGGAAGCCGAGCGCATCGATCGCACCGTGCCGCACGCGGACCGGCTCCAGCGTGATCGGGCCGCCTTCGCCATCCACGGTGAATGTCCCGTCAATGCCGTTGAGATCGAGGATCGGCGCGTAGCTGCTGCCCTTCGGCTGGACGAAGGCGTAGGCGAACCGCGCGGTCAGAGCCTCGGACGTGTCCGCATCCGCCCAGACCGGCAGGCGGGCGCCGCGATTGAACACCACCATCCGGAGGTCGTCGATGCCGTGGGTGTGGTCGGCATGGGCATGGGTGAACACGACCGCGTCGAGCGTGCCGACCCCGGCGTCCAGAAGCTGCGCGCGCATGTCCGGCGACGTATCCACCAGAACCCGGGTGATCCCGCCCGCGCCGACCCGCTCGATCAGGATCGAACAGCGCGTTCGGCGGTTGCGCGGATCGGCCGGGTCGCAGTCGCCCCACTGACCGCCCAGCCGGGGCACGCCGCCCGAGGACCCGCAGCCGAGGATCGTGACCCGCAGCCGGTCGCTCATTCCGGCGTCCAGGCGGCGGCTTTGGCGAACAGCCTGTCGAAGTTCTCCGAGGTCCGCGCCGCGAACTCCCCGAATTCCATGTCGAACAGATGCGCGGTCGCCCGCGCCGTGTCGGCGGTATAGGCGGGCTCGTTGCGCTTTCCGCGATGGGGCACGGGCGCGAGATACGGACTGTCGGTCTCCACCAGCACGCGGTCGACCGGGGCCGCCGCGAAGACCGCGCGAAGTTCGCCCGCGCTCCTGAACGTCGCGATCCCGGAGATGGAGAGATAGAAGCCCAGCCCGAGCGCGGTTTCCGCCAGTGCGGCTGAGGCGGTGAAGCAATGCATCACGCAGTCGAACCGCCCCACCGCGTGCTCCTCCGAAAGGATGCGCCCGACATCGGTATCGGCGTCCCGCGCGTGGATGATCAGCGGCAGACACGTGCGCCGCGCCGCCTCGATATGCACGCGCAGGCTCTCCTGCTGAAGCGCGGCAGTTTCGGCGGTGTAATGGTAGTCGAGTCCCGTCTCGCCGATCCCTACCATCTTTGGGTGCGCCGCCATCGCGGCCAGCGCATCGACCGTCGCGAGCGGCTCGGTCGCCGCGTTCATCGGATGCGTGCCCGCCGCGTAGAACACGCCGGAATGCGCCTCTGCGATCGCGCGGACGCGTGGTTCCTCGCGAAGGCGCGTGCAGATCGTCACCATCCGATCCACGCCCGCATCGGCTGCGCGCGCGACGATCGCGTCGACCTCGCCCTCGAAATCCGGGAAATCGAGGTGGCAGTGACTGTCGACGAGTGCGGGGGCGGACATGCGGAAACTCGGACTTCCAAGGCTCAGGCGGCGACGCTCATCGCTTTCGCGGCGGCGGCGTCGATTTGCAGGAACGTATCGAGGATCACCTGCGCGGGGTCAAGGTTGACGGCGCGTGCGTGGGACGCCCGCGCATCGACCGTGACGACCGTCTCCGCCCAGATCCGCGCCTGAGCTGACGTCGAGGCGAGACGCGCCAATATTTCCGCCTCGACGTCGCCGATCGGCGTGACCCCATCACCCGCTCCGGACAGCGCCAGGCGCCCCAAGGCGAGCCGGACCAGATCAAGCGTCAGATCGAACCGGTCCTCGGCGCCGCGACCCGCGCACGCGTTCGCCAGATCGAGCGCGCGCCGCCGATCCACGGGCGGAACCTGGCCGATCGTCCCGAGGATCGACGCGTAGAGCGCCGCGCCGTCTTGCGCGATGAACCTGAGCGCGGCTCCCGACGATCCGCCCGCAAGTGCCGCGAGCGTCGTCGGCGGAACGCCCGCCGGATCCGCTCCCGCGGCCTTCAGCGCGGCCGCGAGATCATCCGGCCCCAGCGGCGCGCACCGCAGGACGCGGCACCGCGACCGGATCGTCGGCAGAAGACGCGAGGGCTGGTGACAGACCAGCAGCAGCACGGCGCGTTCCGGCGGCTCTTCGAGAACCTTGAGCAGCGCGTTTGCGGCCGGGACCGTCATCTCGTCCGCCGCGTCCACGATCGCCACGCGCCATCCGCCATCCGTCGCGGACATCTGGAAGAACGTCTTGAGCGCCCGGACCTCGTCGATGCCGATCGCGCTCCGGAGCCGCTTGGTC
>CAVORV010000011.1:0-24859 GCA_963698685.1 uncultured Alphaproteobacteria bacterium | reverse complement strand
GCGGAAGGGGTGGGATTCGAACCCACGGATGCTCTCACATCGGCGGTTTTCAAGACCGCTGCAATCGACCACTCTGCCACCCTTCCGTCGTCGGAACGACGGCTCGGTCGCGATCCCGGCTCGCGGCATCGTTCCGACGGTGGCGTTCTAGCCACCGGCGAAGGTTCCGTCCAGACGACTTGACCCTTTCGCGAAGGGGTGACACGGCCTATCTCTTGCGAACACCCGGAACGGAGGCGGACTGCATGGCGCGCGCCGGAATTGGCATGATCGCCGCGGCGTTCGCGCTCGTTGCCTGCTCGCTGGATCCCGGGCGGGAGGATGCGCCCGAAAACTCGGGGTTGCGCATCGAGATCGAAAAGGTCCTGGCTCCACAGGTTTTCCGGACCGAGGGCGTGGCCCGCGTTGCGGGCGCTGACGGACCGGCCGGGCTCTGGGCCGCGGTCCCAGGCCTCCCGCGGCCGGAACGCGGCGAGCTTCTCAACCCGGCATCCGGAGCGACCGTGACAGTATCGCTGTTCCGAGCGTCGGGACGCGACATACGGGTGTCTCGCGCGGTCGCCGAGGCGATCGGATTGGAGGTCGACGGGCCCGTCAGGGTGACGGCGATCCGCACCGAGCCGCGCGTCTTGGCTTTTGACAGAGGCGATGGGTTGTCCTATTCCGAACAAACGCCCTGAAATCCTGCGGAGATCGCGCATGTTCGTCCGAATGACCGCCCTTCTCTGCTGCGCCTCGATGGCCGCGATCCCGACATCCGCGATCGCTTTCGAGACGAAGGCGACATCGGCGCTGATCGTCGATCACGGGACCGGCATGGTCCTGTTCTCAAAGAACGAGGCCGAACCGCTCCCACCGGCCTCGATGTCGAAGCTCATGACCCTCTACATGCTGTTTGAGGCGATCCGCGACGGGCGCGTGACCAAAGAGACCGAATTCGATGTGAGCGCGCGGGCCAACGCCATGGGCGGCTCGCGGATGTTCCTCGAGGTCGGCACGACGGTTCCGGTCGACGCGCTGATCCACGGCATCATCGTCCAGTCGGGCAACGACGCCTGCGTCGTCGTGGCGGAGGGGCTCGCGGGAACCGAGGAGGCCTTCGCCGAGCAGATGACCAAGCGCGCCCGCGAGCTCGGCATGGACGGCACAACGCTCCGGAATTCCTCGGGCTGGCCGGAGCCGGGCCATGTCATGAGCGCCGAGGATTTGGTGGAGCTGTCGCGTCACATCATCGACGAGTTCCCGGAATTCTATGGCTATTTCGCGGAGACCGAGTTCACCTGGAACAACATCACCCAGTCGAACCGCAATCCGCTTCTGACGCTCGGCATCGGGGCGGACGGGCTCAAGACCGGCCATACGGAAGAGGCCGGATACGGGCTGGTCGGATCGGCGGTCCAGGACGGCCAGCGGATCGTCTTCAAGGTGAGCGGTCTGGACAGTTCCGCCGATCGGGCGGCCGAGACGACGTCATTGGTCAAATGGGCCTTCGGCGCGTTCGACACTGTAAAGTTCTTCGCAGAGGGCGAAACGGTCGCCGAGGCGGAAGTCTGGATGGGCGAGACGGACACCGTCCCGATGGTCGCACCCGTCCCGCTCCAGATGCTCGTTCCGCGCGAAGCGCGCGACGGGATCATGGCGAGCATACGCTACGAGGGGCCGGTCGAGGCGCCCGTCGTAGAGGGGCAGCGGTTGGGTGCTCTGGTTGTCGAGGTGCCGGACGGTGAGACCATCTCGTTCGATCTCGTCGCGGGAGCAGACGTGCCGCGAGGCGGGCTGATGACCCGGATCAACGCCGCCGCGCATGTCGCCCGGGACCGGGTCATGGAAATCCTGCCCGGCGGCGACCAGTAGGGAATGCCGCCCGGACGGCTCATCACCTTCGAAGGCATCGACGGATCCGGCAAGACCACCCAGGTGCGTATGCTCGCCGAGAGGTTGCAGGCGGCGGGCCGGACGGTGGTCCTTACCCGCGAGCCTGGCGGCGCACCAGGCGCCGAGGCGGTCCGCAAGCTCCTCGTCGAGGGTGAAACCGACCGATGGTCGCCGGAGACCGAGATCCTGCTCTTCACCGCCGCGCGGCGCGATCATGTCGAGCGGACCATCTGGCCGGCGTTGGAACGCGGCGCGATCGTGCTCTGCGACCGGTTCATCGATTCGACGCGGGTCTATCAGGGCGCCGTGCGCAGCGATCTGCGCGGCATGGTCGACGACATTCACCGGATCGCCATCGGGGTCGAGCCGGACCTGACGCTCGTCCTGGACCTCGCCCCCGACAAGGCGCGGGTGCGGGATGCGGCGCGCGGCAGTGTCGAGGACCGGTTCGAGCGCTTCGGCGCGGATTTCCAGACACGGTTGCGCGCGGGCTTCCTGGCGCTCGCGGCCGAGTTCCCGGATCGGTGCCGGGTCGTAGGTGCCGGGGGCCCCGCGGATGACGTCGCCGCGCGCGTCGCCTTGGCGGCGGACCTGTGAACGACCAGGCCGACATTCCCGAGGCCGACCGGGCCGCCGGTGCGCCGCATCCTCGGGAGACGTCGGCGCTTTTCGGTCAGGAGGCGGCCGAGGCGCGGTTTCTCGAAGCTCTCGGCGGCGGACGTCTTCCGCATGGCTGGATGATCGCCGGGCCGCGCGGGGTGGGCAAAGCGACGCTCGCCTGGCGGATCGCGCGGCGTCTGCTGATTGGTGGCGACGCGGCGACGCTCAATGTCGAGCCGGCGGATCCGGTTTTCCAGAACGTGGCGGCGCTAGCCTCGCCACAGGTGTTCCTCTGCCGCCGGCGATGGGACGAGAAGACCAAGCGGCTCCGGAGCGCGATCGGCATCGACGAGGTCCGGGCGCTCAAGACGTTCTTCCAGATGTCCGCGACGGATGGCGGATGGCGCGTGGCGATCGTGGACGCGGCGGACGAGATGACGGTCCCGGCCGCAAACGCGCTGCTCAAGGTTCTCGAAGAGCCGCCGGAACGCGCCGTGCTGCTGCTGGTCTGTCACCAGCCCTCGCGTCTTCTGCCGACGATCCGGTCGCGGTGCCGCGTCCTGCGGTGCGCGCCGCTGGGGCCGGATGATCTCGCGGCCGCGCTGAAGGCCGCGGGAGCGGATCCGGCGGGCGTTCCGCCGACGACGCTCGCGGCACTTGCGGGCGGATCGTCGGGAGCCGCGCTCAGGTTCATCGCGCAAGACGGCGCGGCGCTCTACGCGTCGATCCTCGGGACGATCGGCCAGGCTCCGCCCGTGGATCGGCGGCGCGCGCTCGATCTGGCGAACGCGTGCGCGGGTCGCGGCGCCGAGGACCGGTTCGATCTGACGCTTGATCTGGTCCGGCTCGCCTTGGGGCGCCTGGCGCTGTCCGGAGCGGGTGGTGGGGTCACGCCGATCGGCGACGTCGAGGCGGAGATGTTGGCGCGTCTCGCCTCGACGTCAGCTCAGGCGCGGATCTGGGCGGAGACGGTCGTCACGGTCGATGCGCGGGCGTCCCACGCACGCGCCGTCAACCTTGACCCCGCGCAGGTGATCCTCGATACGTTCCTGCAAATCGACGCCGCCGCCGCGAAAGCGATGAGCGTCGCCGCCTGAGCCTTGGAAGTCCGAGTTTCCGCATGTCCGCCCCCGCACTCGTCGACAGTCACTGCCACCTCGATTTCCCGGATTTCGAGGGCGAGGTCGACGCGATCGTCGCGCGCGCAGCCGATGCGGGCGTGGATCGGATGGTGACGATCTGCACGCGCCTTCGCGAGGAACCACGCGTCCGCGCGATCGCAGAGGCGCATTCCGGCGTGTTCTACGCGGCGGGCACGCATCCGATGAACGCGGCGACCGAGCCGCTCGCGACGGTCGATGCGCTGGCCGCGATGGCGGCGCACCCAAAGATGGTAGGGATCGGCGAGACGGGACTCGACTACCATTACACCGCCGAAACTGCCGCGCTTCAGCAGGAGAGCCTGCGCGTGCATATCGAGGCGGCGCGGCGCACGTGTCTGCCGCTGATCATCCACGCGCGGGACGCCGATACCGATGTCGGGCGCATCCTTTCGGAGGAGCACGCGGTGGGGCGGTTCGACTGCGTGATGCATTGCTTCACCGCCTCAGCCGCACTGGCGGAAACCGCGCTCGGGCTGGGCTTCTATCTCTCCATCTCCGGGATCGCGACGTTCAGGAGCGCGGGCGAACTTCGCGCGGTCTTCGCGGCGGCCCCGGTCGACCGCGTGCTGGTGGAGACCGACAGTCCGTATCTCGCGCCCGTGCCCCATCGCGGAAAGCGCAACGAGCCGGCCTATACCGCCGACACGGCGCGGGCGAGCGCGGGGCTTTTCGAAATGGAGATCGAGGAGTTCGCGGCGCGGACCTCGGCGAATTTCGACAGGCTGTTCGCCAAGGCCGCCGCCTGGTCGCCGGAATGAGCGACCGGCTGCGGGTCACGATCCTCGGCTGCGGCTCGTCGGGCGGCGTTCCCCGGCTTGGCGGGCAATGGGGCGACTGCGATCCGGAGGATCCGCGCAACCGGCGGACGAGCTGTTCGATCCTGATCGAACGGGTGGGCCCGGGCGGGATCACGCGGGTTCTGGTGGATACGTCGCCGGACATGCGCGCGCAGCTTCTGGACGCCGGGGTCGGCACGCTCGACGCGGTCGTGTTCACCCATGCCCATGCCGACCACACCCACGGCATCGACGACCTGCGGATGGTGGTGTTCAATCGCGGCGCCCGCCTGCCGGTCTGGGCGGACGCGGACACGTCCGAGGCTCTGACCGCGCGGTTCGCCTACGCCTTCGTCCAGCCGAAGGGCAGCAGCTACGCGCCGATCCTCGATCTCAACGGCATTGACGGGGCATTCACCGTGGATGGCGACGGCGGCCCGATCACGCTGGAGCCGGTCCGCGTGCGGCACGGTGCGATCGACGCGCTCGGCTTCCGGTTCCACGGGATCGCCTACCTGCCGGACGTGTCGGACATCCCGGAGGAGGTCTGGCCCGCGTTCGAGGGGCTCGAGTGCTGGATCCTCGACGCGCTCCGCCGCAAGCCGCATCCGACGCATGCGCATCTGGCGCGGTCTCTGGAATGGATCGCGCGTGCCGCGCCGGTCCGGGCGGTGCTGACCAACATGCACAACGATCTCGACTACCGGACCGTGGCCGGGGAGGCGCCCGAAGGCGTCGTGCCGGCCCATGACGGCATGGTTCTGGACTTTCCGCTTTGATCCTGACGATCCTCGAGGTCGTTCTTCCGGTGTTTCTCGTGATCGGCGCGGGATACGTCGCGACGCGGAGCGGGCTGTTCAGCGCGGGCGCGGTGGACGGGCTGATGGTCTTCACGCAGAGCTTCGCGATCCCGTGCCTGCTGTTCGTCGCGATCATGCAGCTCGATCTCGGCGCGGTGCTGGATCCGGGTCTGCTGATCTCGTTCTACGCCGGCGCGGTGATCTGTTTCGCGCTCGGGATCGTCGGCGCGCGGGTGATCTTCGGGCGGCGGCCCGGCGAGGCGGTCGCGATCGGGTTCAGCGCGCTCTTCTCGAACTCGGTGCTGCTCGGCCTGCCGATCATGGAGCGGGCCTACGGGACCGAGGCGCTCGCGCCGAATTTCGCCATCGTCGCGCTGCATGTGCCGGTCTGCTATTTCCTCGGGATCACGGCGATGGAGTTCTCGCGGGCGGACGGGCGCAACGCTTTCGACACCGCGCGGACCATCACCAAGGCCCTGATGCGCAACGCGCTGATGCTGGCGCTGGTGTTCGGCTTCATCTTCAACGTGTTCGCCATTCCGGTGCCGGCGGCAGCACAGTCGGCGTTGGAGATGCTGAGCCGGGCCGCGCTGCCGGCGGCGTTGTTCGGGTTGGGCGGGATCCTGACGCGCTACGCGCTGCGCGCCTCGCTCGGCGAGAGCGGCATGGTCCTCGCGCTGTCGCTCGTGCTGCATCCGGCGATCGGGTACGTGCTGGCGGCGCATGTCTTCCACCTGTCCGAGGATTTCGTGCGCGCGGTCGTCGTGACGGCGGCGATGGCGCCGGGGGTCAACACCTACATCTTCGCCAGCATCTACGGCCGCGGACAGGCGCAGGCGGCGAGCGCCGTCCTGCTCGGCACCGGTCTGTCGGTGCTGACGGCGTCCGCCTGGCTGGCGCTTCTGGGCGGGGTGCGCTGAGACCTCAGAAGTCGCCGAGCGCCTTGAGGTCCATCGCCTCGATATGGGCGGTCTTGTCTTCGACCGAGGCGTCGCCGCTGACGCTGACCAGGACGTCGCCGTCGACCACGCCCTGCATCTCGCCGTCATTCACGCCGAACTGGGTGCGCTGGATGCGGATCGGTTTGCCGCCGCCCATCGCGGCCATGCCGGTGATCATCGCGGCGACGCCGCTGACCATCGGCGAATTGGCCATGAGCGTGATGGTCATCTCCTGCGAGCCGTCGGTGTAGGTCGCCGCCGCCGTCGTGCCGCCGCCGAGCATCGCCATCGCCATGCCGCCGCCTTCGGCCTCGGCATCGCTGCGGGTCCAGCCGGGCAACGCGGCCGGGAGGAAACCGGCCAGGCTCTGGGCCTTGAGGTCGGTCAGAAGCTTCATCGCGTAGTCGAGTTCCTCGCGCGCGACGGTGATGTCGCCCTCCTCGTAGGCTTCGAGCGCGCCGGCGATCACATCGGTGAATTCGTCCGCGGAGGCGGCCGGGGCGAAGGCGAGGAACGGGAGAAGTGCGAGAGACAGGAGTTTCATCGGTCGGCCTTTCGTGCGCGGATGCGGCGGGGTCGCTGTCACATCACCCGATCATGGCGGTCCAGTCAATCGGCGTGACGCGGGCAGGAATACCGTGGTCCACGCGTGAACCTATAGCAAGTAACTGTTTTAATTCAGGTTTCAAAAGCTGCTTTTTCGTTAACGGCATCCGGCCCCGCCGCGAGCGCTTTGCCGAGCCTCGGCAGGCCGGCGCGTTTCAGAAGCGGACGGATCGGCTGGTCGCGTCCCGACACGGCTTCGGCGCGGGCCTGAACCCGCGCAACGACCGCCGCCATGTCGACGCCTTCAGTGTTCAGCTCGGCGAGAAAGCCGTCGGGCTCGCGCAGCAGAACGCCATGACGCGCGAGCGTGCGGGTCGGGAAGTCGCGACGGTTCAGGGTCATAAGCACGTCCGCGCCGCCCGCGATGGCGGCGGCGAGGACATGGCGGTCGTCCGCGTCAGGCAGCGAGAGGGTTTCCACCAGGTCGGGCGGCGGCGCGATCTCGGAAGCGGGCCAGTCCGCGCGAAGGATCGCGATCTCGGTGCGCGCGACGGCCTCGGAGCCCGATGGCAGGCGGCGCGTGGCGCGGGCCCATTCCTCGAGAATGCGGGCGGACCAGAGCGGCGTGAAAGCGCCCGTCGCCGCCGTTCCGATCAAGATCTCGCGCAGGACGGTCGGGAAAAGGACGCAGGCGTCAAGGACGATCCTCATGCTTTCGGGCCTCACGCGTCGAGGCGCAGGAAGACCGTTTTGAGATAGGACGTTTCGGCGAGATACGGGTGGACGGGATGATCCGGTCCGGCGCCGCCGGTCGCGACGATGCGGGCCGACCGCCCGGCCCGGCCGACGCCGCGCAGGCTGGCCTCGCGGAAGGCGGCGAGGTCCACGGCGTGGCTGCATGAGCAGAGCGTGAGAAAGCCGCCGGGTTCGACCAGAGCGGCGCCGAGCCGGGCGACGCGCTCATAGGCGCGCAGACCCGCGTCGAGGGCCTGGCGGTTGGGGGCGAAGGCCGGCGGATCGCAGACGACCATTCCGAAGCGCCGGTCCTGCGTCGCCAGTTCGGCGAGCGCGTCGAAGGCGTCGGCCTTGCGGGTCTCGAACCGATCGGCGACGCCGGTGGCCTTGGCGCCCTCGTCGGCGAGGTCGAGCGCGGTCTGCGATCCGTCGATGCCAAGCGCCGATTTCGCGCCGTCCGCCAGCGCCGCGAGACCGAATCCGCCGACATGGCAGAACACGTCGAGCACGTCGCGCCCGCGCGACAGGCGCGCGGCGAATGCGTGGTTGGGGCGCTGGTCGAAAAAGAGCCCGGTTTTCTGGCCGCCGATCAGGTCGGCCATGTAGGTGGCCCCGTTCATCGGGACCGGCACGGGACCGCTCGAGCGCGCCGGTCAGAAGAATCGTCTCCTCGGTCAGACCTTCGAGCGCGCGGGCGCGGCCGGAGCCGTTCTTGACGATGGTGGTGACGCCGGTGACGGACGAGAGCGCGGCGGCGAAATCGTCGAGGCGGGTCTCGATCCAGGCGGCGTTCGGCTGGACGACGGCGGCGTCGCCGAAGCGGTCGACGATGACGCCGGGCATGTCGTCGGCCTCGGCGTGGATCAGCCGGTAGAACGGCGCGTCGAAGAGCGTCTCGCGCAATTCCAGCGCGCGGGCGATGCGCGCCTTGAACCAATCACCGTCGATCACGGCGGCCGGGTCGCGGTCGAGCATCCGCGCGGCGATCTTGGACGCGGGGTTGAACGCCGCCGCGCCGAGAGACTGCCGGTCTGAATCCTGAAGCTCGACGATGGCGCCCGCCGGGATGGCGCGAGTGCGGCGGTCAAGCACGATCTGGTCGGACCAGGCCCATGGCGCGCCGAAGCGGATGGCTTTGGCGGAGGTCTTGGGCGTCAGCCGGACGGCCGGGCGGTCGGATGCGTCATTGGTCATGGCGCATCCCCTATCCGGTCGTCCGGCTGAACGGAAGCTCAGAGTTCGGAGGGCTTGCCCATCGGGAAGCGGAACTCGTTGGAGCGGTTTATGAAGACGACGAGGCGCTTGACGGCGTTGCTGATGAACTCGGCGCGCAGGGCGCGGGCATCGCGCAGGATCGCGTCGGTCTCGGCGGGGGTCGGGGTCTTGAACTCGGGAATTGACATCTTTTTCTCTGCTTTCCGCGCGTTGCTGCGCTGCGGTAGAGATAGGCGCCAGCGGCGTTAACGCCACAGACAAAGGGGGGATGCCGTCATGCGCCTGGCGCGGGGCTCGTCACGACCGCGAGAGGCGCAGATGCCGAAGGTAGCGGTTTTCGAGCTGGCGAAAGATCATCACCAGGATGAAGGTTATCGCCATGTACAGTAAGGCGGCGGTCAGAAACCCCTCATACGCCAGATAGAATTTGGAGTTGAGCGTGCGCCCGGCGCCGAGGATGTCCTGGAGTGTAATCACGCTCGCCACGACGGAGCCATGCAGCATGAACACGACCTCGTTGCCGTATTGCGGCAGGGCGCGGCGCAGCGCGGACGGGATGAGCACCAGCGCGTCGACCTGGAACGGCGAGAGGCCGAGCGCGCCGGCGGCCTCCAGCTCTCCGCGCGGGGTGGTCTCGACGGCGCCACGGATGATCTCGGTCGCGTAGGCCCCGGAATTGAGCGAGAAGGCGATGAGCGCGCACCACCAGGGGTCGCGCAGGAAAGTCCAGGCCCAGCTCTCGCGGATCCACTCGAACTGCGAGAGGCCGTAATAGATCAGGAAGAGCTGCACCAGCAGCGGCGTGCCCCGGAAGAGATAGACGTAGGCGTTGATGAGCGGCGAGAAGATGGGCACGCGACGGGCGCGCGCGATGCCGAACGGCAAAGCGATGACGAAACCGACGGCCAGCGCCAGAAACGTGAGCTGGAGCGTCATCCAGACGCCCGACGCGAAGAGCTGCCAGTTCTCGAGGACCAGATCAACGCGCATGGGTCAGGCCCCGCGCGGAGCGGCGCTCCAGCGCCTCGAAGATGGTCGTGGAGACGAAGGTGATGCAGAGATAGACCAGAAGCACCGCGAGGAAGAATATGAACGGCTCGCGCGCCGTCTTGCCGGCGTCGTTGGCGAGACCGACGAGGTCCTCCAGCCCGATGACGGAGACGACGGCGGTGGATTTCACCAGCACCTGCCAGACGTTGGCATAGCCCGGCAGCGCGAAGCGGACGAGCTGCGGGATGGTGACGGTCCAGTGCAGCGCGAGACCGCGCAGGCCCAGCGCCTCGGCGGCCTCGATCTGGCCTCGCGGGACGGTCATGAAGGCGCCCCGGAAGGTCTCCGTGAGATATGCGCCGTAGATGAAGCCGATGGAGAGCACCCCGGCCCAGAACGGCGAGATGTTCACGCCATCCTGCCCGAACCAGCCTGCGATGACGTTGAGAAGGCGCTGTCCGCCGAAATAGACCAGCAGCAGCAGGACGAGATCGGGGATGCCCCGCACGATCGTGGTGTAGAGCGTGACGATCAGGCGGCCGATGCGGCCCGGCGCGATCCGGGCGGCGGCGCCGAGCGCGCCAAGCGCCGTGGCGAAGGCCAGCGACAGGACCGCCAGAGCGATCGTGACGAGCGCGCCGCGCGCCAGAAGCGGCGCGTAGAGGATTAAATTCTCCATCAGTCGGGCCCGCGCCAGAGGATCACTCGGCGCGGACCCGTCATCCGATCACTCGCCGTAGACGTTGAAATCGAAGTACCTGGCCGCGATCTCGTCGTACTGGCCGCTGGCCCGGATCGCCTCGATGGCGGCGGTCAGGCTGTCGCGCAGCTCGGTGTCCTCTTTGCGGACCCCGATGCCGGCGCCGGTGCCGTGGTATTCGGGAATCGCCCATTCCTGGCCGAAGAAGGCGAATCCCTCGCCGGCCGGCGTTTTCAGGAAGCCGTCGTCGATGGCGATGCTGTCGGCCATGACCGCGTCGAGCCGGCCGGCCGCGAGGTCGAGATGCGCCTCGTCCTGGGTGCCGTAGAGGCGAAGCTCGACGTCCGGGAACTCGCCCTCCATGAAGCCCTGGTGGATCGAGCCGCGCTGGACGCCGACCACCTTGCCGGCCATGCCCTCGGGCGTGTCCTCGAAGCCGGCATCGGCCTTGGCGACGAAGAGCGCGGGCGTGTGGTAGTATTTCTTGGTGAAGTCGATGACCTCCTGGCGCTCGGGCGTGATCGACATCGAGGCGACGATGGCGTCGCATTTGCCTTCGAGCAGGGCCGGGATGATGCCGTCCCAGTCGGTCTTGAGCATGTTGCACTCGACGCCGATCTCGGCGCAGAGGGCGTTGGCGATGTCGATGTCGAACCCGACGATCGACCCGTCGGGCGAGGTCTCCGAGAACGGCGGATAGGCGCCCTCCACGCAGATGTCCATCGCGACGGCCGAGCCGGCCCCGGCAAGCGAAAGTGGCGGCGAAGGCCGCTGCGGCGATCCGTTTCATTGGCAACTCCCTGTTGTCTTTCGGATGAGCGTAGAGAAGCCGGTGGCGGCGTCAATAGGACTCGCGGGCCTCTTCCGCGGCGTGATGCGGAACGCGTGGCTCCCCGACGGCCACGATCACGTTAACTTTCCTTAATGTTCCTTCTTTGTTCCAGATTGCCCAAAAGGTAAACATACGGAAGGACAACGCGGGAGAACAGGAATGCGGCACGTCGCACAACGGGAATTCGGGCCATTCGGCGAAGATCGCGCCGCGGAGGAGCATGTCGCCCGAGCGTCGGAGCGGGCGCGCGAGGCGCTCGGGGCCTTCCTCGCCGCGTTGCCCGAAGGGACCGGCCCGCACGGGGTCACGTGGCGTCAATTGAGCGGGGATCCGGCGCTCGCCGCAGCGCGGGAGGCCTGGCGGGCCGCGGACCGGGAGGCCGTCGCCGCGCGCGACGACGCGGTCGGTCTGGAATGCGGACGCGAGGCGGCGGAAGAAGCTGCCGAGGCTTCAGGTTCGACACCGCGAGGAAGGCCGTCGCGGTCCCGTTCACGACCGCGCGGGCGCGCCGAACCGGCGTTGTGCGGCGCGGCGTGAGAAGCTAGGGTCCGCGCCGGATGAAAGAGGGGCGCGAATGACTTCCGTGGTGCTTTTCCAGGTGATCGCCGGAGTGTCGGCGCTTCTGGTTCTTGTTCTGGTATTCGCGCCTGTCCTGACGGGGCGCGCGCGGGGCGACCGGCGGGCCAGCCATGACATGCAGGTCTACCGCGACCAGCTGCGGGAAATAGAGATCGACGAGACGCGCGGCATCCTGAGCGCCGAGGAGGCGCGCGGCACCAAGGTCGAGATCTCGCGTCGCCTGCTGGCCGCGGCCGACGCGGAAGCGGCGGAGGCCGAGGCCGCGACGGCCCCGCGCGCGGTGTCGCGGGTCGTGGCGCCGGTGCTGATCGTGGCGTCGCTCGCGGGGGCCTGGACGCTCTATTCGCGCATCGGCGCGCCCGGCTATCCCGATCTTCCGCTCGAAATCCGGCTCGAGCGGATCGCCGAGGCCCGCGCCAGCCGTCCCGACCAGGCGGCGGTCGAGGCGATGATCGCCGCCGACCCGGTGGCGCCGAAGGCCGCACCGCCGGATGCCGAGGCCCAGGCGTTGATCGATCGGCTCGCGGCGGTGCTCGAAGAGCGGCCCGGAGAGGTGCAGGGCCAGCGACTGATGGCGCGCAGTCTCGGCGCGCTCGGGCTCTGGAGCGAGGCGCATCAGGCTCAGGAAAAAGTGATCGGGATCCTCGGTGACGACGTCGCCGCGACGGATCTGGTGGAATGGGCGGAACTGATGATCCTCGCGGCCAACGGCTATGTCTCGCCGGAAGCCGAGGCCGCGCTGGGCCGGGCCCTCGAACTCGACGCGTTCAACCCGCTCGGCCGCTATTACACCGGTCTCGTGCTGCTCCAGGACGGGCGGCCGGACGAGACCTATCGGCTCTGGACCGCCCTTCTGCGCGAAAGTTCGCCCGACGCGCCGTGGATCATGCCGATCCAGGCGCAGATCGGCGAGGTCGCCGCGCTCGCCGGCCTGCCGCCGCCCGAAGCGGGTCCGGGCCCGACACGGGCCGAGATCGACGCCGCCGGCGAGATGAACGACGAGGACCGCGCGGCGATGATCGGCGGCATGGTCGATCAGTTGGCCCAGCGCCTCGGGACCGAGGGCGGCCCGCCGGAGGAATGGGCCCGCCTGATCCGCTCGCTCGGCGTGATGGGCCGCATCCGCGACGCGTCCGAGATCTGGGACGAGGCGCAGGTCGCCTATGCGGACGATCCGCGCGCGCTCGCGATGCTGGAAGAGGCCGCGCGCGAGGCGGAACTGATCCAGTGACCGGCGCGGTCATCGAGGACCCGGCGGCGTTCGTCGCGGCCCTCGCGCCGCGCGGCGCGCTGATGGGGCTCGATCTTGGCGAAAAGACGATCGGCGTGGCGGTTTCGGACACCTGGCGGCGGATCGCGACGCCGCTCGAGACGGTGCGGCGGGTGAAATTCGGCGTGGACGCCGCGGCGCTTCTGGCACTGACCGGGCCGCGCGACATCAAGGGCATCGTGCTGGGTCTGCCGCGCAACATGGACGGGTCGGAGGGGCCGCGCTGCCAGTCGACGCGGGCTTTCGCCCGGAACCTGTCGCGGCTGACGGACATCCCGATCACGTTCCAGGACGAGCGGCTTGTCGACCGTCGCGGCGGAACGGGCGCTGCTGGAGGCGGACACGTCGCGTCGGCGGCGGGCCGAGGTGATCGACCACGTCGCGGCCGGCTATATCCTTCAGGGACTGCTGGACAGGATGGGGCATATGGCGGAGCGGGCGGATGAATGACGCGGTCTGGACGCGCGAAGAGATCGAAAGCCCCTGCGTAAAGCTCTGCGTGGTCGATCCGCGCACGCGGCTCTGCCTCGGGTGCCACCGGACGATCGACGAGATCACGGCCTGGAGCCGGATGGATCCGGGCACGCGGCGCGCGGTGATGGCGGAGCTTCCCGCGCGGGCCGAGGCCGCGAAACCGGCGCGGCGCGGAGGGCGCGCGGCGCGGCTTGAAGGCGAGCGGTAGGCCTCAGGCGGTCTGGAAGCGGCTGGACTCGAGCGCGGCTGCCATGAGGGTGCGGGTATATTCCATCGCGGGACGGTCGAAAACCGCCTCGGTCGGACCCTCCTCGACAACTTTGCCCTCCTTCATCACGAGGATGTGGTCCGAGAGCGCGCGGACGACTTTGAGGTCGTGGCTGATGAAGAGATAGCTCAGGTCGTTGGCGGCCTGGAGACTCCGCAGAAGCTCGACGATCTGTTTCTGCACCGAGCGGTCGAGGGCGGAGGTGGGCTCGTCGAGCACGATCACCTTGGGTTTGAGGATCATGGTTCGCGCGATGGCGATGCGCTGGCGCTGGCCGCCGGAGAACTCGTGCGGGTAGCGGTTGCGCATGGCCGGATCGAGGCCGACCTCGGCGAGCGCCTCGCCGGCGCGGATCTCGCGCTCGTCGCCCGAGAGCGAGGGTTCGTGGATCAGCAGGCCCTCGGTGATGACGCGCCCGACGGTCATGCGGGGGCTGAGCGAGCCGAACGGGTCCTGGAAGACCAGTTGCAGCTCGCGGCGCAGCGGGCGCATCTCCTCGCGGCCGACAGGAAGCTCCTGCCCCAGCCAGGCGACGCGGCCGACGCTGGGAACGAGGCGCAGGAGCGCGCGGCCGAGGGTGGATTTGCCCGAACCGCTCTCGCCGACGACGCCGATCGTCTGGCCGCGCCGGAGCGCGACGGTGACGCCCTCGACGGCACGGATCTCCAGCGGCTTTGCGAAGAGCCCGCCGCCGGAGCGGAAGGTGACGTGGACGTCGTCTCCGGTCAGCAGCGCCGGCGCGTCGTCGGGCGGCGGCGCCTTGCGGCCTTCGGGTTCGGCCGAGAGGAGCATGCGGGTGTATTCGTGCTTTGGCCGCGCGAAGATGTCCTCGGTCGCGCCGGTCTCGACGATCTCGCCCGCGCGCATCACGGCGACGCGGTCGGCGAGGCGGCGCACGATGCCCAGATCGTGGGTGATGAAGACGATCGCCATGCCGAGGCGCTTCTGAAGATCGGCCAGCAGCGTCAGGATCTGGGCCTGGACGGTGACGTCGAGCGCCGTGGTGGGCTCGTCGGCGATCAGAAGATCGGGGTCGCAGGCGAGCGCCATGGCGATCATCACGCGCTGACGCTGGCCGCCGGAGAGCTCGTGCGGGTAGCTGTCGATGCGGCGTTCGGGTTCGGGGATGCCGACGAGATCGAGCAGCTCGATGATCCGGGGCCGCGCCGCGTGGCGGGAGAGACCGCGATGGAAGCGGAGCGGCTCGGCCAGCTGGGTGCCGATCCTGTAGAGCGGGTCGAGCGAGGTCATCGGCTCCTGGAAGATCATGGTGATCTTGCGACCGCGGATCTCGTTGAGTTGACGGTTGGAGAGGCCAATCATCTCGCGGTCGCGGTATCTGGCGGAGCCCGAGGCGCGGCCGTTGGAGGCGAGCAGGCCCATCACGCCCATGGTGAGCTGGCTCTTGCCCGAGCCGCTCTCGCCGACGATGGCGACGGTCTCGCCGGGCATGACGTCGAGATCGACGCCGCGCACGGCGGAGACTTCGCCGTCGTTGGTCTCGAAATCGACGCGCAGGTCGCGGATGCTGAGGACGGCGCCGGTCATCAGCGGTCTTTCGGGTCGAGCGAGTCGCGCAGACCGTCGCCGAGGAAGTTGAGCGCGAAGAGGATCAGCGTGAGGGTGATGCCGGGCCAGACCAGCAGCCAGAGCGCGCCGCGCATGTTCGCGGCGCCCTCGGAGATGAGAAGGCCGAGCGAGGTGAGCGGATCCTGGACGCCGAGGCCGAGGAAGCTGAGCAGGCTCTCGAGGAGGATGGCCTTGGGCACGAGAAGGGTGACGAAGACGACGACCGGGCCGAGGGTGTTGGGGATGATGTGGCGGGCGAGGACGCCGGCGCGGGTGGCGCCCAGCGCCTCGGCGGCCTGGACGAACTCCTGGCGTTTCAGGGACAGGGTCTGGCCTCGGACGATGCGGGCCATGTCGAGCCATTCGGTGAAGCCGATGGCGATGAAGATGATGATCAGAGATCGCCCGAAAAACACCACCATCAGGATCACGAAGAAGATGAACGGCAGCGAGTAGAGGATGTCGACGACCCGCATCATCACGTTGTCGGTGCGGCCGCCGATATAGCCGGAGATCGCGCCATACGTGACGCCGAGCAGTAGCGACATGATCGAGGCGAGCACGCCGATGGCGAGCGAGATGCGGACGCCGATCATGATGCGGGCGGCCATGTCGCGGCCGATGGCGTCGGTGCCGAGGAAGAAGTGGAGGCGTTCGACCTCGGCCGAGAGAGTGCCGGACAGGCCGTCGGGGGCGAGATCGAGGCGGGGATTGGAGAAGAGGTCGGAGCGTTCGAAGTAGCGCAGGATGCGGGGATCGACGGGGTCGCCGTCGGTCGAGTTGACCGGGACGGTGACGGTGCCGCCTTCGAGCACGGGTTCGCCGTGATCGACGCGGGTGCGGGCCATCTCGCGCTCGAAGCCTGGGATGATCGTGTCGGCGCGGGGATAAGCCTCGAGGCTGGCGGGGACGCGGACGAACTGCGGGTAGACCCGGTCGTAGGGGTGGGGCCAGAGGAGCGGGCCGAAGGCGCCGATCAGGGCGAGCGCGGCGAGAAGGATCATGCTGGCGACGGCGGCGCGGTTGCGGCGCAGGCGGATCCAGGCGTCCTGCCATTGGGAGCGGCCGGCGATCTCGGGTGCCACGGTCGGATCCGGATGGACGGTCATGGGCGGCCTCCGGAGCGCGTCCAATGTTGGACGGATTTCAAGTATCTGATTTTACAATAGAAATAATTTCGCACGTTTCGAACTTCCATCAATCGAACCTCACGCGCGGGTCGAGCCAGGCGTAGACGAGATCGACGATGAGGTTGAAGACGATCACGAAGATCGCGATCACCACGACGGTGCCCATCACGAGGGTGTAGTCGCGACCGAGCGCGCCCTGGACGAAATAGCGGCCGATGCCGGGGATGCCGAAAATGGTCTCGACCACGACGGAACCGGTCAGCAGACCGGCGGCGGTCGGGCCGAGATAGGAGACGGCCGGCAGGGCGGCGGCGCGCAGGGCATGGACGCCGACCACGATGCGGTTGGGCAGACCGTAGGCGCGGGCGGTGCGCACGTGGTTGGAGCGCAGCGCCTCGATGGTAGCGCCGCGCACGAGGCGGGCGATGACCGCGACCTGGGGGAGTGCCAGCGTGATGATCGGCAGCACCCAGTAGGCGGGATTGGCCTGGCTCCAGCCGCCCGCCGGAAGCCAGCCGAGGATCACGCCGAAAAAGAGGGAGAGCAGCGGGGCGACCACGAAGTTGGGCGTGGTGATGCCGAAAGTGGCCAGCCCGACGATGGCGTAATCCAGACCGGTGTTCTGGCGCATGGCGGCCACCGCGCCCAGCGCCGCGCCGATGACGATGGCGATCAGGAGCGCCAGCGAGCCGAGCAGGATCGAGACCGGAAGGCCGGCGGCGAAAAGGTCGTTCACGGAAAAATCGCGCCGGGTGAAACTGGGGCCGAGATCGCCGCGCAGGAGGTTGCCGAGATAGGTCAGATACTGGGACCAGAGCGGGGCGTCGAGATTGTAGGCCGCGTTGAGGTTGGCCATGATCAGGGGATCGAGCGGGCGTTCGAGATCGAACGGTCCGCCCGGCGCCAGACGGATCATGAAGAACGTCAGCGTGATGATGATGAACACGGTCGGAATGGCGCTGCCGAGCCGCCGCAGGGTGTAGGTCAGCATCGGGTCCCCTTTCCGGTCCGCATCGGATCAGCGCGTCTCGCCGGTGATGGCGAACCAGGCGCCCTGCGGGTCCTGCGCGACGGCGATGAAGCCGCCGGGGACCTCCATCGGCCCGTGATGGACGGTCCCGCCCGCTTTGGTGATCGCCTCGATGCCTGCGGAGACGCCGGCCACGCCGAAATAGGGCAGCCAGTTCGGAACCGGCGACTGGCCGAGGCCCATCAGACCGGCGACGTCGAGGCCGTCGCGTTGAACAAGCTGATAGACGCCCGCATCGCCCATGCCGACCGCATCGCCCTTGGTCCATCCGAACATCGCGGAATAGAAAGCGAAAGCAGCCTCCGGGTCGGTCGTCATCAGCTCGTTCCAGTTGGCGTGGCCGGATCTGTCGGGATTGAACGCGCCCCCGCCCGCTTCGGCCGAGGCGATGTCCGCCTCGGACATCGCGCTCATGTCCGGTCGCAGGATGCCGAACGCGGCGCCCTGCGGGTCGGCGAGGATCGCGACGCGGCCGGTGCCGGGAATGTCCCAAGGGTCGCGGTGGACGCTCGCGCCCGCCGCGACGGCGTCGGTCACGAAGGCGTCGACATCATCGACCGCGAAGTAAATCATCCAGAACGGCGGCATCTCCGCGACGTCCGGAGGCATGGCCATCAGGCCCGCGATCATGGACGCGTCGCGTTTGGCGAGATGGTAGTCGAAGCCCTCCATCCCGGAATCGGCGATGGTCCATCCGAGGATCGCGCCGTAGAAATCTCCTGCGGATGCCAGGCTTCCGGCGCTTGTCGCCAATTCATACCAGCAGGGATTGCCGTGCTGCTTTCGGGTCATCGTCAGGCTCCTTGGGCAGAAGTCCGATGAGGCCCCGGCCGACCGCGCTGTCGGCCGGGGCTCGTCCGCACGCTACTGCGCGAGGCTCAGCCAGCGCGTTGCGTGGTTGTCCAGAAGGTTGTCCTCCCAGCCCGAGACGGCATCGGCCACCAGCGCGCGCGAGGAGTAGTAGAGCACCGGAATCGTCGGAAGCTCGGCCAGGTAGATCTCCTCGGCCTCGGCCAGGATCGCGGCGCGGGCGGACAGATCGGTCTCCTGCGCGGCTTCGGCCATCTTCGCGTCGTATTCCGCGTTCGACCAGCCGGGATAGTTGAAGGAGACGCCGGTCTCGTTGAGGAACAGGAAGTTCTGGGGGTCGGAATAGTCGCCGATCCAGCCGGCGCGGGCGAGATCAAAATCGCCTCCCTCGCGCAGGTAGTTGAAGTAGCCGGTGCCTTCCATTTCGGTCAGCGACGAGGTGATGCCGATATTCGAGAGCATGTCCGAGACGGCCGCCAGGGTGTTCTTGTGATTCTCGGACGAATTGTAGCGCATGTCGAGTTCGAGGCTGGCGGGATCGACACCAGCCTCCTCGAGCAGGGCGATGGCTGCGTCCTCGCGGTCGAGAAGATCCATCTCGGCGTAGTCGAGTTCGGGTCCCGGAACGACATAGTTGGCGATGCCCGGCGGCACGAGCGAATAGGCCGGGATCATCGTGCCCTGCCAGACCTGGTCGGCGATGAAGTCGCGGTCGATGACCATCGAGATCGCCTGGCGCACGCGCGGATCGGCGAGCTTCTCTTTGCCGACTTTGACGTTGAGGTAATACGTGCCGAGATAGGGCGCGACGCGCAGATTGTCGGGGAAATTCTCTTTCATGTAGGCCATCTGCTCGGCGGGCACGTCGGAGCAGATGTGGACCTCCCCGGCCTCGAAACGGCGCAGACAGGCGGAACGGTCCTCGAAGGGGATCCACTCGATCCGGTCGATGGCGACGTTGGCGGCGTCATGGAAATTCGGGTTTTTCACCATGACGATCTTGTCGTTCGGCACGAAGCTTTCGAGCATGAAGGCGCCGTTGGTGACGAGATTGCCGGGTTTGGTGAACTCGTCGCCGAACTCCTCGACGCTCGCGCGGTGGAGCGGTTTGCCGGTCTGGTGGGTCAGCAGTTCGAGGAAGTAGGGCGTGGGCGAATTGAGCGTGATGACGAGGGTCCGGGGATCGGGCGCGGCGACGCCGATCTGGTCTGGCGTCACGTCACCGCTGGTCGCGGCCTCGGAGTTGAGGATCGGGAAGAGGACGCTGGCGTAGCCGGCGGCGGTCATCGGGTCCATGATCCGCTGGAACGCGAAGAGGAAGTCGTCGGAGGTGACCGTGTCGCCGTTCGACCATTTCGCGTCCTCGCGCAGCGTGAAGGTGTAGGTCAGGCCGTCGTCCGAGATCGTCCAGCTTTCGGCGGCGCCCGGGATCACCTCTCCGGCGGCGTCCTCGGTCACGAGCCCCTCGTAGAGATCGCGCAGGAGGTTCGCCTCGGCGACGGTCGAGGTCTTGTGATGGTCAAGCGTGGCGGGGTCCGTGTCGTTGCCGCGCATCAGAGTGGACTGGGCCTGGGCCGCGCCGGCCGCGAAAAGAGCCAGGGCGCAGACGCCGGCCTTGAGAGCGTTGTTCATGATGATCTCCCCCGGGAGTTGACATTCCGATGATCGCGACGGTCGCACCGGCGGGGGTTTCGGGCAAGACAAAACGTGGCGTCGGGATCAGATGCGGGCGCCCGCGTCGAGTTTGCCCAATATCGCGGCGGCGGAGGTGCGCGCGTCGTCTTTTTTCGCGTCGTCCATGCGGTCCCAGTTGGCGTAGATGCGCCCGAGCCGCGGGTTTTTCCCGAGCGTGTCGCGGTTGCGGATCAGGAAATCCCAGTAGAGCGGGTTGAACGGACAGGCGCCCTCGCCGGATTTGCGCTTCACGTCATAGGCGCAGCCGGCGCAATGGTCGGACATCCGGTCGATATACGCGCCCGAGGCGGCATACGGTTTGGAGCCGACCACGCCGCCATCGGCGAACTGGCTCATGCCGATGGTGTTGGGCGCCTCGACCCATTCGTAGGCGTCGGCGTAGACGGCGAGGTACCATTCGTGGACCTCGCGCGGATCGACGCCGGCGAGAAGCGCGAAGTTTCCGGTGACCATCAGCCGCTGGATGTGGTGGGCGTAGGCCTCCTCGACGGTCTGGGTGATCGCGGCCTTCATGCAGGCCATGTCGGTGTCGGCTGTCCAGTAGAAGTCCGGGAGGGCGCGGGTGGCGTTCAGGTGGTTGCGCGACGTGTAGTCGGGGCCTTCGAGGTCGTAGATGCCGCGGACGAATTCGCGCCAGCCGATGATCTGGCGGATGAAGCCCTCGACGGCGTTGAGAGGCGCCCTGCCCTCTCGGAACTCGGTCTCGGCCTGGCGGCAGAGGTCGAGCGGGTCGAGCAGGCCCGCGTTCATGTAGAGCGAGAGGACGGAATGGTAGAGGAAGCGCTCGCCCTCCAGCATGGCATCCTGGAAATCGCCGAAGCGGGGCAGCGCCTCGCGCATGAATTTCGACGCGGCGCGTTTGGCGGCCGTGGCGTCGGTGGCGAAATGGAAGGGACGGAGTTGGCCGAAATGGTCGGGGAAGCGGGCTTCGACGAGTTGGAGGACCTTTTCGGTGGTCTCGTCGGGTTCGTGGCGCATGGGACGGGGCATGAAGAGGTCGGGGTCGGCCGGCTTGCGGTTGTCGTGGTCGAAGTTCCACTTGCCGCCGGCGGGAGCGTCACCCTCCATCAGGAGGCCGGTCTTGCGGCGCATGTCGCGGTAGAACCACTCCATCCGCAGTTCCTTGCGCCCCTCGGCCCAGGACGCGAATTCGGCGCGAGTGGCGATGAAGCGGTCGTCGGGAAGGGTCTCGATGGTCAATGGGCAGTCATCGAGCGCCTGGCGGAGACGCCATTCGCCGCATTCGGTGGCGATGACGCCCTCGGCGCCGAATTCGGCATGGCGGCGCATGAGCTCGCCGCAGATCGAGCGCGACGTGTCGGGGTCGTCGAGGCGGCCGTAGGCGACCCGCCAGCCGTCCTCCTCGAGGGAAGCGGCGAATTTTCGCATGGCGGCGAAGAGGAAGGCGATCTTCTTGACGTGGTGTTTGACGTAGTTCGCCTCGTCGGCGACCTCGGCCATGACGACGATGTCGCGGGCCTTGTCTCCGGCGCGCAGGGCGGAAAGCCCCGGCGTGAGCTGATCGCCGAGAATGAGGATCAGGCGCGGGCTCACCACGGGATCCGCTTGCCGTCCCAGGCGAAGAAGCCGCCGGTGTCCTCGGGCGTGAGGCCGTCGATAACGGCGAGCAGGTTGGTCGCGGCCTCGTCGGGAGAGACGGTCGGGTGGTTTCCCGCGTATTTCGCGGTGAGGTCGGTGCGGACGGTGCCGGGGTGGAGGGCGGCCACGACGGCCTCGGGGCGCCTGCGGGCGATCTCGATGGCGGCGGTGCGGACGATCTGGTTGAGCGCGGCCTTGGAGGCGCGGTAGCTGATCCAGCCGCCGAGGCCGTTGTCGCCGATGGAGCCGACGCGGGCGGAGAGCGTGACGAACAAGCCGCGGCGGTCCTTCGGGAGCAGCGGATGGAAGTGCTTGAGCAGGAGCGCCGGACCGATGGCGTTGAGCGCGAACTGCGCGGCCATCGCGGCGGGGTCGATGGCGGCGATGGTCTTCTCCGGGCCCGCGCCGTCGATCACCAGCGCGCCGGTGGCGTCGAAGATCAGGTCGAAGGGGCCGTCGAGGGTTTCGGTCGCGCGGGCGATGCTGGCCTCGTCGGCGAGGTCGAGGCCGTCGCCTGATCGCGAGAGAGCGGTGGCGTCGGCGCCCGCGGATTCGAGCGCGCGAAAGATCGCGGCTCCGATGCCGCCGGTGGCGCCGATGACGATGGCTTTCATGTCGGGTCTCCTTCCGGTCGGGAGATGGACCGGGCGCGCGGCGTTTCCAGCAGGTTCCCGTCATCCGCGAGAAGCCTCTGGCGTGACCGGGCGTCGGAGGCGTATGTCACGCCCTCGAAGCGACCCGCCACGGGGGAACGGAATGCGGCTGAACTGGCGCTGGACGACTTTGTTCGCGATCGCGATCTTCATGGTCTCGGCGGTCGTCATGGTCCTGACGCGGCCGCTGCTGCCGATCGACGAGACGCGCTATCTGACGGTCTCCTGGGAGATGTGGAACGACGGATCATGGTCCGTGCCGCATCTGAACGGCGAGGTCTACAGCCACAAACCGCCGATGCTGTTCTGGATCATCAATCTCTTCTGGACGGTGACGGGCGTGAGCGAGTTCGCCGGGCGCATGGTCGGACCCGCGTTCGGCGCCCTGTCCGTCGCGTTGACCGCGGGTCTGGCCCGGGCGCTCTGGCCGGGGGATCCCGCGCGGGCGGGGCGCGCCGCGCTGATTCTCGCGACGACGACGCTGTACCTGCTCTACGGGACGTCAACGATGTTCGACACGATGCTCGCGGCGGCGACGCTGGCCGGGCTTTGGGCGACGTGGTCGCTGTCGATGGCTCCGCGCAGGGGCGCCGCGGTGGCGCTCGGCGCGGCGCTGGCGTTCGGCGTACTCGCGAAGGGTCCGGTGATCCTGGTCCACGTGATGCCGGCGACGCTGCTCCTGCCGCTCTGGGCCGACCGCGCTGGGCGGGCGCCGCTCGGGCGGTATTACGCGATGGTCGCGCTCGCCACGGCCCTCGCGCTCCTGTTCGTCTCGTTCTGGCTCGTCCCGGCGCTGGTCTTCGGCGACGCGGGCTATCGCGAGGACATCCTCTGGGGACAGACCGCCGGCCGGATGGTCAACTCGTTCGCCCATGGCAGGCCGTTCTGGTTTTTTCTCGCCCTCGCGCCGATGTTCCTCTGGCCGTGGGGCTGGAGCCGCGCGGGTCTGGGCGCGCTGTCGCCGCGGGGACAGTGGGCGACGGCGCAGGGCCGTTTTCTCCTCGTGGCGGCCGGATCGGCGTTCGTGGTCTTCAGCGCGATCAGCGGCAAGCAGACGCATTATCTCATCCCCCAACTGCCGGTGCTCGCGCTCATCCTGTCGCGCCCCGCGATCCTTCCGGGCGACGGAGCGTGGCGGCTGGCGCCGATCCTGCCCGCGTTCGGTCTGGTGCTGGGCGGGCTCCTTCTCGCTCTGGGCGTTTTGCCGGATACGGTCACCGAGGGCGTCGGGATCGGCACGGGCGGGCTCTTCATGGCGGCGGCCGTCACCGCCCTCGCGGCCCTGCTGGCGGTCCGGATCCGCGCGCCGATGATCGCCTGGGCGACCGTCGCGCCTCTGACGCTGCTCGCGGCGCTTCTCATCGCGCGGCACGAACTCTGGCTGACACACGATCCCGCGCGTATCGGAGCGTTCGTCGCGACCGAAGCCGGGAACGGCGTCGCGACGACCGACCGGAAATACGCGGGCCAGTTCAGCTTCTCCGGACGGCTGACGGAGCCGGTGACGGTTCTTCGCGAGGAGGCCGATGCGATGACGTGGTTCGGCGCGCATCCGGGGGGACTCGTCCTCTCGAAGAAGCCGATCGACGCGCCGGATCTGACCCTGGCGCTCGAAGAGAGGTTTCACGGCGACGAATGGTTCGTCTACCGGACCGTACCCTCGGACGGGACCGGAGCGGGCACGCCGTGAATCCGGGCTTTATCTTTGCGTCCGCCCGGGTATACTCCGCCCAATGAGCACGCGGATCGGCATTTCGGGACGGATTTCGGCGGGGGCCATCGGCCTGCGCGGTCTCCTTCTGCTTAGCCGCCTCTGAGCGTGCCGGAGTTCGGCGCGCGCGCTCAGAGGATGACCTGACCGCGCCGGGGAAAACCTCGAAACTCCAGGGAACATTTCAGATGACCGACATCACATCCGGACAGGACCGCGTCCTGATCTTCGACACGACCCTGCGCGACGGCGAGCAGTCGCCAGGCGCCACCATGACGCTGGCCGAGAAGCTCGAGATCGCCGCCCTGCTCGACGAGATGGGCGTCGACATCATCGAGGCGGGGTTTCCCATCGCCTCGGAGGGCGATTTCGAGGCCGTGTCGAAGATCGCGGGCCAGGCGAAGAATTCCGTGGTCTGCGGTCTGGCCCGCGCGAGCATGGGCGACATCGACCGGTGTTGGGAGGCCGTGAAGCACGCGAAACGGCCGCGCATCCACACCTTCATCGGCACGTCGCCGCTGCACCGGGAATTCCAGGTGCGGCTCGACAAGGAGGCGATGGCCGAGAAGATTCACGCGACCGTCACCCATGCCCGCAACCTCTGCGACGACGTGCAATGGTCGCCGATGGACGCGACGCGGACGGAGGACGATTATCTGGCGCGGGTCTGCGAGATCGCGATCAAGGCGGGCGCGACCACGATCAACATCCCCGACACCGTGGGCTACACCGCGCCGAGGGAGAGCGCCGAGATCATCCGGATGCTGCTGGAGCGCGTACCGGGCATGGACGCGATCACCATCGCCACGCATTGCCATAACGATCTCGGCATGGCGACGGCCAACGCGCTGGCCGCCGTCGAGGCGGGCGCGCGGCAGATCGAGTGCACGATCAACGG
>CAVORV010000010.1:0-34093 GCA_963698685.1 uncultured Alphaproteobacteria bacterium | reverse complement strand
GATGTGGCGTTTCTTCTGCGAAGGCAGTTGCCCGGACCGGGAACCGCTCGCCCCACTGCCGTGCGGGCCCGAGATCGACATGGATGAAGCCTGAGCGTGGGTAGAAGCCGAAGCCGAGGAACCCGACCTCCCGCGCCGCCGCCTCGAAGGCCACAGGGTCGTGGTTCGTCATGGCGATGTCGAAGGCGGCACCGTCGAGGTGTTTCGACCGGGTCGCGCCGCCGACGGCGCGGTCATGCTCGGGGCTGCGATAAGTAGTGCCCCATCCGCCCACGGCTGCCGAACGTGGTCAGCAGGTCGAAACCATCGGTCGAGGGGCTGCGGAACACCGCCATCTCGCCGGGCCAAGGGGCGGCATGGGCTGCGATGAGCGGCCGATGCGCGGGCTGGTCCTCGGTCAGCTGCGGAAGGTCCATCAGCAACGCCTCCGGCGCGCCGAACACCACGGCCCGCGTCAGCGACGCCGCGCGGGGATCGCCGGGCGGCAGGTCGTAGGTCGCGCGGTCCTGGCGAACCGCCTCGATGCCGCGCGCCTCGGCGTCGGCGATGGAGACGAGCCGCAGGTCGACCAGCCGTCCGTCATGCGCGAGGCGGATCGCGTCGGCCGGGTCAAGCGCCAGCAGCGAGGGCGGCAGACGGAACGCCGCCGTCTCGCGCCCCACCCATGCCTCCATCAGCGCGCGGCGGCAGCGGCGCTCGGCCTCCTCGGGCGGCACCGCCATCGGGAAGGACTCCGAGGCGATCCGGGTCGTGTCCACGGTGATGCGCCGTGCTTCCACGAGGGCCGCGTCGTAATCCTCGTCGGCGCGGGCGACCTGCCATTTCAGGGCCTGCGGCAGTTCGGTCTCCTGGCCGCGGGTCAGTTCCAGCACGTCGCCCTCGCGGGGGGCGACCAGATCGTCGGGCGCGAGGGTCGCGACGGACGCCCGGCCGCGCATGGCAAAGCGGATCACCCCCTCGGTCTCCACCGCGTCGAAGCCGAAATGCCGCGACAGCGTGGTGATCGAGGCGCGCGGGCTTTCGAGCGCCGTGATCGCATAGCCCTCGACCGCGCCGCAGAGGCCGGTGACGTCGATCCTTGCCTCGGGTATTCGCACGCTCAAACCGCGGGAAGCACCCCGGGCACGGTCGGCACGATTAGGGTCGTCACAATCGGTCGGCAAACCTGCCGGGGTGGATCTTTGTACCGCTCTGCACTTGGAAGGCTGGACCGCAAGACCGTAGGGGAGAGACCCTGCAGGCGTTCCTGGAACACTCCCCGGGAAATCTACTAGGGGCCCGGGACGGCGACATTCACCCCTGAATGAACTCCAGTATGGCGCCGCAAGCCTGTTCGGGCGGAATCGCGAGCCCGGCAGCGGTTTCGATCATCGTCGCGCCCGCCGCGACGCAGGCCGCTTTGGCGAGTTTGATGTCTGAGACCCTGATCCGCAACGCCGCGAATGCCTCACCTGCGGTCTGCGACACGTCGATGCCGGCATAGAGCGCGGCGAGCGCTTCGGGTTCATAGAGCAGGATCGGCGCGGAGTTCGGGCCGGTGTGGATCTCCGCGCCGCCCGGCACCTCCGTGACGCGGCCGTCGGCGAAAAGGCGGGCGAAGCCGGCGGCGTCGCAAGCCAGGTCGGCCGAGGCCGCCACGACGCCTCCCAAGCCGATGGCGCCGTTCGCGTGACCGATCAGCTCGGGAATCCAGACGGTCTCGCGCGAGCGGTGCTGGCACATGAAGACGAAGCCGAACGGCGTCTCGGCAGGTTCGAACGCGACCGTGGTGAAGGCGGCCACGCCCTTCGTGCCGTCGGGCAGATCGACGGGCCGTTCGAAGCTGCCCAGATCCCGCGTGCCGATCCCGAGCTCGGCGAGATCGGTGGCGGCGGCCCGCGCGTCGGCGATTCGGCAGGCGATGGCGTGGAGCCCCTCGCCGGAGGCCGCGAGCAGGTCGCGGCGGGCGGCGTTGGCGGGTGTGGGTTGGAGGATGCCGAGGAGTTCCAAGTAGTCGTTGGGGAACATGATCGTGTGGTTGGCGGTGCCCTTGACGGCGCTGTGCAGACCGCGCGGCGAGACCGTGAAGCCGAGCGCGCGATAGCGCGCGAGCCCCGCGTCGAGATCGTCGATGAGAAGAAAGACGTGGTCGATGCCTTTGACGGGATGGGTCAAGAGGGTGCTCCTGCGGGTTCGGGGTCTCGGGGCAGTCCGCGCACGGGAGCCAGCGTGATCTCGTGGATTGCGACGCGCGGGTTCATCGCCGCGACGTAGAGCGCGGTGGCGGCCATGTCATCCGGCTGGATCATGGCGGGCGCGTCGCGCGGATCGTAACCCGGCCGGCGCGCCAATAATGGCGTCTCCACCTCGGCGGGACAGAGCGCGGTCGAGCGGATACCGTTGGCGCCTTCCTCCGCATTGAGGCTCGCGCTCAGGCTGGTCAGCGCGTGTTTCGTCGCGCCGTAGATCGCGCCGCCGCCGGGGGAATGGAAGCGCCCAGCCCAGGATGACGTGTGGATCGTCACGCCGTCCTTCTGATGGCGCATGACCGGCAGCGTGGCCGCGATCACGTTGAGCGCGCCGGTGAGGTTGACCTCGACGACCTCGTCCCAGCTCGGCCAGTCGAGTTGGTCCCAGCGGCGGCGCGGGATGTTGAGCCCGGCGTTGTTGCACAAAATGTGGATGCCGCCATATTCCCGCGCGATTTCCCCGGCCAGGTCGGCCATGCCGGCGCGGTCGGTCACGTCGCCCTCGTGGATCGTCGCGGCACCGCCCGCGCCGGCGATTTCGGCGGCGACGGTTTCGAGGCCGGCCCTTCCGCGCGCGGTCAGCGCCACGGAATATCCCGCGCCGGCGAAGGCGCGCGCCATCGCGGCGCCGATGCCGGACCCCGCGCCAGTTATCCAGACGGTTCGGGTCATAGGGTCTTCCTCATCGATTCGGGCGTCAGCTTCAGTCATCTTGCGCCGCGTGGCGGCCGCTTGGAATGGCGTTTTCGATATCGCGACGATCCGGAACTGCGCATTGACATCCCGGCGCCTGGAACCGTTAATCCTCGAAGGAACAATCCAGACATTGCGGCCGCCCGGACGGCGCGGCCCGACGACCAACCTGACGGGGAGAGGGTACCATGTCCATCAATCGGAGAACATGCGGCTGGCTGCTGGCGGGGGCCGCGTCGGTTCTGGTCGCCGCTCCGCTGGCCGCGCAGGACGTCAAGACCGGCGGCACGGCGATCATGCACATGAACACCGAGCAGCGGATCCTCAATCCCGCGCTGCGGGCGTCGACCGGCGTCTACACCATCTCCGGCAAGATCGTGGAGCCGCTGATCGACAAGAGCTATGACGGCTACGAGCCGGTGCTCGCCACGGAATGGTCGAGCTCGGAGGACGGGCTGACCATCACGCTCAAGCTGCGCGAGGGCGTCAACTGGCATGACGGCGAGCCGTTCACCTGCGACGACGTCGCGTTCACCGCGATGGAGATGTGGAAGCCGCTCCTGAACTATTCGAGCGCGTTGCAGCAGAACCTCGAATCGGTCAACTGCCCGGATCCGCACACGGCGATCTTCAACTATTCGCGCCCCATGCCGCTCGATCTGTTCGTCGCGGCGATGCCCGATCTGGGCCACCCGATGCCGAAGCATCTCTATGAGGGTACGGAGATTCTCGAGAACGAATACAACAACGCGCCGGTCGGAACCGGACCGTTCAAGTTCGTCGAGTACGAGCGCGGCCAATACGTGATGGCCGAGCGCAATGACGATTACTGGCGCGGCGAGCAGTATCCGTATCTCGACCGCGTCGTGTGGCGCTTCATCACCGACAAGTCCGCCGCAGCGGCGGCGCTGGAGGCCGAGGAGGTTCTCGGGTCGAGTTTCATCGGCGTCTCGATGTCGGACATCGCGCGGCTGTCGGAGGACGAACGGTTCGCCGTCGGGACCACGGGTTACGAGAACAACGTCGCCCATTCCACGGTCGAGTTCAATCACCGCAATCCGATCCTCGCGGATCTCAAGGTCCGGCAGGCGATCTATCACGGCCTCGACATCGACTATGCGATCGAGACGATCATGCGCGGATTCGCCAAGCCGGGCAGAGGTCCGGTTCCGTCGACCGGCGGCGAGAACTACACGGATGACGTGCCGACCTACCCCTACGACATCGAGAAAGCCAAGGCGCTGCTCGACGAGGCGGGCTATCCCGAGGGCGAGGACGGGGTCCGGTTCAAGCTCCGCCACCGCCCCGCGCCGTGGGGCGAATACACCCAGCTCTGGGGCGAGTATTTCGCGCAAGCCATGGGCGAGATCGGGATCGACGTCGAGATCCTGAACAACGACGCGCCCGGCTTTCTCAACGGGGTCTACCGGGACCATGATTTCGACACGGCGAACGGCTGGCACCAGTTCCGGTCGGACCCCGCGGTCTCGACCATGGTGTGGCTGCGGTCGGGGTCTCCGGCGGGATCGCCCTGGACCAACCAGTTCGGCTGGCAGTCCGACGAGATCGACGCGATGATCGACGCGGCGGCTTCGGAGCTCGACCCGGAGAGGCGCGCGGAGATGTATCACGAGATCCAGGCGCGCTCGATGGAGGAGCTTCCGGTGATCTTCGCCATCGAGCATCCGTTCATCGGCGTGGCGAACAAGAAGCTGATCAACCACCATAACACGCCCCGCTGGGAGAGCTCCAGCTGGTACGATCTGTGGATCGACGATTGACGCCTCCCGCCGGGCCGGAATGCCGGCCCGGCGCCCCGATCCGCCGGGTCTGACCTTCGGCGACAGGTGATTTCCCCATGCTGCGCTACGCATTACGCAGGCTTCTCCAGGCGGTACCCGTAATCGTCCTGATCATGGTCGGGACGTTTCTGCTGCTCAAGCTGGCGCCGGGCGACACGGTCGACGCGCTCGTGGGAGACATGGGCGGCGCGGACGGGGAATTCATCGCGCGGCTGCGTGCCGAATACGGGCTCGACCAGCCGGTCTGGGTCCAGCTCTGGAAGTACATGGTCAAGCTCGCCACCTTCGATTTCGGCTGGTCCTTCGTCTACGAACAGCCGGTCTCGACCGTCCTGCTCGACCGTCTCGGCACGACGCTTCTCCTGATGGCGACGTCCCTGTCGCTCGCCTTCACGATCGGCACCGTTCTCGGAGCGATTGCGGCGCGGCGGGCCTATTCCCTCACCGACAACGTGATCTCGACGCTAGGCTTGGTGTTCTACGCGACTCCGAGCTTTTTCCTCAGCCTGATGATGATGCTTCTGTTCTCGGTGAAGCTCGGCTGGCTTCCGGTCGGCGGGATCGAGACCATCGCCAGCTTCAAGACCGGGTGGGAGCGGGTTCTGGACATCGCGCGGCATCTGGTGATGCCGACCGCGGCGTTGTCGCTGATCTACATGTCGTTCTATCTCAGGCTGATGCGGGCCAGCCTGCTCGAAGTGGCGGAGCTCGATTACGTCCGTACCGCGCGGGCCAAGGGCGCGGGGGAATGGCGCTTGATGACACATCACGTCATGCGCAACGCGCTTCTGCCTGTGGTGACGCTTCTGGGTCTCCAGTTCTCGACGGTGCTGGGCGGATCGGTGGTGGTCGAAACGATCTTCTCGCTTCCGGGCCTCGGCCAGCTCGCCTATCGGTCGGTGATCCAGCGCGACATGAACACGCTGATGGGGATCATCTTCCTCTGTTCGATCATCGTGGTGGTGGTCAATTTCCTGACCGATCTGCTCTACGCGCGGCTCGATTCCCGGATCGAGCTGCGATGAGCGTCACGGCCACCGGTGCGCCCGCCGACGAGCCCGGCCGGCTGGTGGTCTTCTGGCGTCGGTATCGCCGGAACCGCGCGGCGCTTCTGGGGCTGGGGATCTTCGTCGCCGTCGTGCTGATGGCGCTGACGGCGGGCCTCGTGGAGCCCGACGATCCGCTGCGCCGGGCGGGCGCGCCGCTGACGGCGCCGTTCACCGACTGGGCGACGCCGCTCGGCACGGACCAGCTCGGGCGCGACATCCTCGCGGGGATATTCCACGGCGCGCGCATCTCGCTTCTTATCGGCGTGGTGGCGACGCTGATCTCGATCGCCATCGGCGTGGTGATCGGCGCGCTGTCGGGCTATTTCGGCGGCTGGGTCGACGACGTGCTGATGCGCGTGACCGACGCGTTCCAGACGATCCCCAGTTTCGTGCTCCTGCTGGCGCTGGTGGCGATCCTGGGATCGTCGATCGAATACATCACGCTGGCCATCGGCATCGTGTCGTGGACGGCGCCGGCAAGGATGGTCCGCGCCGAGTTCATGTCGCTGCGCAACCGCGAGTTCGTTGACGCCGCCCGCAATCTCGGAGTCGGCGACGCGGCGATCATCTTTCGCGAGATCCTTCCCAACGCGCTGCCGCCGATCATCGTCTACGCCTCGGTGATCATGGCGCTGTCAATCCTGCTCGAAAGCGCGCTGGCGTTTCTCGGGCTCGGCGATCCGAACTATGCGAGCTGGGGCAACATGATCGGGCAGGGCCGGGCGGTTCTTCGCACGGCGTGGCATTGCGCGGCGATCCCCGGGATCGCGATCGTGCTCACGGTGCTGTCGTTCTCGCTGCTCGGCGAGGGGCTGAACGACGCGCTCAATCCCCGGCAGAAGAAGACATGACCGAAGCGGCGCCCGTGCTGGAGATCGAGGGATTGCGGGTGGCGCTGCCGGAGGGCTCCGACCGGCCGTTGGCGCTGGACGGGCTCGATCTGCGGGTCCGCCAGGGCGAGACCGTCTGTCTCGTCGGCGAGAGCGGTTCCGGGAAGTCGCTGACCGCCGGGGCCGTCATGCGGCTGTTGCCCGAACCGCATGTCCATGTGTCGGGAGGGGCGATACGGTTCGAGGGGCGGAATCTGCTGTCGCTGACGGAAGCGGAGATGCGCGCGCTGCGCGGGGACCGGATGGCGATGGTGTTCCAGGAGCCGATGACCGCGCTGAACCCGCAAAAGAGCGTCGGCTGGCAGATCGACGAAGTGCTGCGCCTGCATGCGCGGATGAACCGGAAGGAACGGCGCGCGAAGGTGCTCGACATCCTCGATCGGGTCCACATCCCAGATCCGGACTCCGCCTGCAACGCGTATCCGCATCAGATCTCGGGCGGCCAGCGGCAGCGGGTGATGATAGCGATGGCGCTGGTCCTATAACCCAGGCTCGTCATCATGGACGAGCCCACCACGGCGCTCGACGTCACGACGCAGCTTCAGATCCTAAAGCTGATCGTCGAGTTGCAGGAGGAGGACGGGGCCGGGATCCTGTTCATCACCCATGATTTCGGTGTCGTGGCCGAGATCGCCGACACGGTCGTCGTGCTGCGCGAGGGCGAGATGGTCGAGGAGGGGCCCGCCAAGCGGGTGCCGAACCGGCCGGAGCATTCCTATACGCAGACTCTGATCGCGGCCGTGCCCGGCCTGACGCCGCCCGTGCCGAAGCAGATCGAGACCGTGCCGGTCGTCTTGGAGGCCGCGGGCCTGAACAAGACCTTCGCCGCGCGTGGCGGCTTCTTCTCGGGACGTCGGAAGGCGGTCATGGCGGTCAAGGACGTGTCTTTCACGTTGCGCCGGGGCGAGATGCTCGGCGTGGTCGGCGAGAGTGGGTCCGGCAAGACCACGGTATCGCGCATAGTCACGCGGCTGGTCGATGCCGACAGCGGGTCGGTCGAACTGGACGGACGGGACCTGCTGGCCTGTTCGCCAGCGGAACTGCGCGACATGCGTCAACATATCCAGATGGTGTTCCAGGATCCGATGGCGTCGCTCAACCCGCGCAAACGGGTGGTGGACCTGATCGCGCAGGGTCCGATCGTGCACGGGATGGACCCCGACGCGGCGCGCGCCAGGGCGCGGGATCTGCTCGAACTGGTCGAACTCTCGCCGGCCTCGGCGGACCGGTTTCCGCATGAATTCTCGGGTGGCCAACGCCAGCGGATCGGCATCGCGCGGGCGCTGGCGCTCGATCCGCGCGTGATCGTCGCGGACGAGCCGGTCTCGGCGCTGGACGTCTCGGTCCAGGCGCAGGTGCTGCGGCTGTTGGGGGATCTGCGCGACAGGCTGTCGTTGTCGCTGCTGTTCGTGACGCATGATCTGCGCGTCGCGGCGCAGCTCTGCGACCGGATCATCGTCATGCAGCGCGGCGAGGTCGTCGAGACCGGGCCGACGGCGGAGGTGTTCGCCAATCCGGCGCATGCCTATACCCGCCAGCTGCTGTCTTCGATCCCCGGCAGGGACTGGACGCCGCCGGATCTCAGGACGGACGCCGCATGAACGCGGCCGTCGAGTTTCCTCCGTCGCTCTGGGCGGCCACGGCGCCGGCGCGAGCGCTCGCACCGCCGCTTTACGGGGCCGCCGAGACGGACGTGGCGGTGATCGGGGCCGGGTTCACCGGCTTGTCGGCGGCGCTGCATCTGGCGCGCGAAGGGCGCGAGGTCAAAGTGCTCGAGGGTCGGGCGGTCGGATGGGGTGCGTCGGGCCGCAACAACGGCCAGGTGATTCCAACGCTGACCGCGGCGGAGCCGGACGCGCTGGTCGCGCGGCACGGGGCGGCCGGCGAGCGGTTCGCACGGCTGGTGGGGGAATCGGCGTCGATCCTGTTCGACGTGATCCGCGACGAGGGCATCGAGGCCGAGGCGGAACAGACCGGCTGGTTCCAGCCGGCGCATTCGCCGGGCCGCGTCCGCTTAAGCCGGGCGCGCGTCGAGGCCTGGCGGCGCTTCGGATTTCCGGCGGAATTAAGGGATGCTGCCGAGACCGCCGAACTGCTCGGGACGGATTTCTGGCACGGCGGCATGTTCAACCCGACCGGCGGCCACATCAATCCGCTGGCGCTTGCGCGCGGCATGGCGGGCGCCGCCGAGCGGCACGGCGCGATCGTTCACGAGACGAGCCCCGCCACCGGCTACGTCCATGACGGAACCGGATGGGTCGTGACGACCAATGCCGGGACGCTGAAGGCGCGCGCGCTGATCCTCGCGACGAACACCTATACCGGCGAATTGCAGCCGGGTCTGTCGCCAGGGCTGGCCCGGTCGGTGATCCCGGTCATGTCGTGGCAGATGGCGACCGAACCTCTCGGCGACAACTTGCGGCGAAAGATCCTTCCGGGACGACAGGCGGTGTCCGACACGCGCGGCGATCTGCGGTTCTTTCGATACGACGCGCGGAACCGTCTGGTCACGGGCGGGACGGTCATCGGCGCGCGGAACATCGCGACGCGGGTCGAGGCCAAGGCCGCGCGCAATCTGGCCGAGGCGTTTCCGGACCTCGGCGCGCCGAAGATGGACTACGTCTGGAGCGGCTACATCGGCATGAACTGGGACCGGTTCCCCCGCGTCCATCGCATCGGGCCGGACGGCTGGACCTGGATCGGGTGCAACGGCCGGGGCGTCGCGCTCGGCGTGGGGCTCGGGCGCGAGATGGCGCGCGCGGTCGACGGGGTTCCGGCGGAGCGGCTGGCCCTGCCGGTCTCGACGCCGTCGCCGTTTCCGATGCACTCTGCGCTGCGCCGCGTGGCGCCGACCTATCTTGCCTGGCTGCGCCGCAAGGATCTGACGGAGCCGAAATGAACGAGGGACCTGACATGAACGACATGCCGATACTTCTGCGCCGCCGGATCGAGGCGACGATCATCAAGCACGTTCTGGACGTCATCACCGAACGCTCCGGGCGGGAAGAGGCGGAGTCCGTGATCGGCGAGACCTGTTCGCGCTCGGCGATCGAGAAGGGAAAGTCGCTCGCCGAGGATCTGGGCCGCGCGCCGGATCTGGAGGATTTCGCGGCGATCATGCCGGCTTGGACGCGCGAGGACGCGCTCCGGATCGAACCGATCGAGATGAGCGCGGAAAAGATGGACTTCAACGTCACCCGCTGCCGCTACGCCGAAATGTACCGCGAGATGGGCCTGGGCGATATCGGGCATCTGCTGTCGTGCAGCCGCGACGGGGACTTCTGCATCGGCTACAATCCGGAGATAGAGCTGACCCGGACGCAGACGATCATGAAGGGCGCGAGCCATTGCGATTTCCGCTACCGCATGAAGAAGGAGGCCTGAGCATGGCCGTCGAGAACTGGGTGTCGAAGGAGGTCGCGGCGCTGACCGAATTCCGCCGCGACCTGCACCGCAATCCCGAACTGCTCTACGAGGTGACGCGCACGGCGGCCTCCGTGGCCGAGGCGCTGCGCGCGGCCGGCGTCGACGAGGTGCACGAGGGCATCGGACGGACCGGCGTGGTCGGCGTGATCCGGGGACAGAGCGACCGGTCGGGGCGGATGATCGGACTGCGGGCCGACATGGACGCGCTGCCGATCGAAGAGGCGACGGGTGCCGCCTGGGCCTCGACCGTGCCGGGCAGGATGCACGCCTGCGGCCATGACGGCCACACCACGATGCTTCTGGGCGCCGCGAAACATCTGGCCGACAGTCGGGCGTTCGACGGCACGGTGATCGTCATTTTCCAGCCAGCCGAGGAAGGCGGCGCGGGGGCAAAGGCGATGCTGGATGACGGTCTCTTCCTGCGTTGGCCGGTCTCGGAGGTTTACGGGATGCATAACCGTCCAAACCTGCCGGTTGGCCAGTTCACCATCGCGCCGGGTCCGATCATGGGCTCTGTCGACGAGATCCGGATCACGGTCACCGGTCGCGGCGGCCATGCCGCGCGCCCGGATCAGACGATCGACCCCATCGTGGTCTCGTCGGCGCTGATCCAGGCGATCCAGAGCGTCACGTCGCGGACCGTCGATCCGATGGAAAACGCCGTGGTCTCGATCACGTCGATCCACGCGGGTGACGCGTTCAACGTCATCCCGCAAAGCGTGGAGATGGGCGGTACCGTGCGGACGCTCCGCGAGGAGGTCCGGACCCATATCGAGGAACAACTCGCGCGCCTCGTTCCGAACATCGCCGCCGGTTTCGATGCGACCGGAACAATCGAGTACGTCCGCCACTACCCGGTGACGGTGAACCACGAAGCCGAGACGCTGCTGGCCGCCCAAGCCGCCATGGAGGTCGCGGGCGAGGACCGCGTGTCGCTCGACATGCCGCCCGTGCTTGGCGGAGAGGATTTCTCGTTCATGCTGAACGAGGTGCCCGGCGCGATGATCAATATCGGCAACGGTCCTGGAGCAAATCTCCATCATCCGGAATACGACTTCAATGATGACGTGATCGCGTGGGGCTGTTCTTATTGGACGACCCTCGTGCGTCATCGACTGCCTCGTGCAAACACCTGAGGGTGCCGCCGGCACTGTCACGTTGGTGGAGGGTAGGTGGTGCGCATGAGCACCATTTCTTCCGTCCGTGACCGGTCCCCACCCGCGATCATCCGGCACGCCATATGCTTCTACTTCCGCTTCAGCCTGAGCTTTCGCTACGTCGAGGATTTGCTCGCCCGGCGTGGCACCGACGTATCTATACGCAACAGTGGTCTTTTGCGCGCTGAATTTTTTTGGCCGTGGCTTCGCCACACGGAGTCGTCAGCGCCGCCCGCGACCTTCGGGCCGCCAGTACCCGGATGAGGTATTCTCGGGATCCGTAGGACGACCGATTCCACATCTTCTTCGATCGGCTTCGGTCCTACGGTTTGGCGCTGCGAGCTCTTGGCCTTGCCGATCGCCATGTGATGGCAGCGTCCCGGGACGTGGTGCAGTTTCCCCTTCGCTTCTTCGGCATTCGACATCGCCATGCCCTCACGGGCTTGGCAAAGGTGTCGACGGAATCGAGGGACCATCAACCTCCGCGCCTTGTCTCCGGTCCGGGTCGGCGGTAGCAGACGGTCGGCGGCGGGCAAAACCCGCCAGGCTGCTGAATTGCGAGGGTGACATGAGCGGATCGAGTGCGGACCCGATGACGCGGGACGACGTGGAGCGGGCGGGCCTGAAGGTCGCGCGCGGACTGGCGGAGTTTCTCGAGCGTGAGGCCCTGCCCGGGACCGGCGTCGATCCTGACGGTTTCTGGTCGGGTTTCTCGTCGATCGTGCATGACCTCGGCCCGGTCAACGCTGCGCTTCTGGCCCGACGCGTGGAGCTTCAGTCGAAGATCGACGCATGGCACATCGCGCGCCGGGGCGCGCCGCATGACCTGGAGGCCTACAAGGCGTTTCTGGAGGAGATCGGGTATCTGCTGCCGGAGGGCGGGGATTTCACCATCCGCACACAAGGCGTCGACCCGGAGATGGCCACCGTCGCGGGACCGCAGCTGGTCGTGCCGGTGACGAACGCGCGGTTCGCGCTCAACGCGGCGAACGCGCGGTGGGGGAGCCTATACGACAGCTTTTACGGCACCGACGCGATGGGAAGCCTGCCGCCCGAAGGCGGTTACGACCGGGGTCGTGGCGCGCGGGTCGTGGCGCGGGCGCGCGTCTTCCTCGACTCGGCGTTTCCGCTGGCCGGAACCAGTCACGGCGACGCCCGGCGGTATCATGTGAGCGGCGGCGCGCTTCTGGTCGATGACCTGCCGCTGATGGAGCCCGAGAAATTCGTGGGGTTCCGTGGCCATCCCAAGGCGCCCGGACGCGGTGCTGCTGCGCGATCACGGGCTCCACGTGGAACTGGTCTTCGACCGGACGCATTTCATGGGCAGCCGGGACAGGGCGGGCCTCGCGGACGTGCGGCTGGAGAGCGCGCTGACCGCGATCATGGATTGCGAGGATTCCGTCGCCTGCGTCGATGCCGAGGACAAGGTCGGCGCCTATCGGAACTGGCTCGGGCTCATGAAGGGCGACCTCTCGGAGACTTTCCAGAAGGGCGGAAAGACCACGACGCGCCGGCTGAACCCCGATCTGACCTACACCGCGCCTGATGGCGGCGAGATCGTCGTGAAGGGCCGCGCCCTCATGCTCGTGCGCGACGTCGGCCATCTGATGACGAACCCGGCGATACTCGATCGCGACGGCGCTGAGGTGTTCGAGGGTCTGATGGACGCGATGATCACCGCGCTCATCGCGATGCACGACCTCAAAAAGACGGGCGGCCCGCGCAATTCGGTTACCGGATCGGTCTACGTGGTGAAACCCAAGATGCACGGGCCGGACGAGGTCGCCTTCGCCAGCGAGACCTTCGACCGTGTCGAGGATGTTCTCGGCCTGCCGCGGCACACGGTGAAACTCGGTATCATGGACGAGGAGCGGCGCACCAGCGTCAACCTCAAGGAATGCATCCGCGCGGCCCAGGACCGGGTCTGCTTCATCAATACCGGTTTTCTCGACCGGACCGGCGACGAGATCCACACCTCGATGGAGGCGGGCGCCTTCAGCCGCAAGGATTTCATCAAACGCAAGGGCTGGATCGGCGCCTACGAGGTCCGCAACGTCGACATCGGTCTGGAATGCGGGCTGTCGGGGCGGGCGCAGATCGGCAAGGGCATGTGGGCCATGCCCGACCGGATGGAGGCGATGCTGGAGACGAAGATCGAGCATCCGAGAGCGGGCGCCAATACGGCATGGGTGCCGAGCCCGACCGCCGCGACGCTGCACGCGCTGCATTATCACCGCATCGACGTCTTCGCGGTGCAGGCGGCGTTGGCGAAGGGCGGACGGCGGGCGCATGTGGACGCATTGCTCGACATTCCGGTGGCGAGCTTCCGCAAATGGTCCAAGGACCAGATCCGGCGCGAGGTCGAGAACAACGCGCAAGGCATCCTCGGCTACGTCGTGCGCTGGATCGACCAGGGCGTGGGCTGCTCCAAGGTGCCGGATATAAACGACGTGGGTCTGATGGAGGACCGTGCGACCTGCCGCATCTCGGCGCAGCACATCGCCAACTGGCTGCATCACGGGGTGGTGGACGCCGATGAGGTCATGGAGGTCATGCGGCGCATGGCCGAGGTGGTTGACCGCCAGAACGCCGGCGATCCGGCCTATGTACCGATGGCGCCGGGGTTCGACGGGATCGCGTTCCACGCGGCCTGTGATCTGGTGTTCGAAGGCCGCCGCCAGCCGTCCGGCTACACCGAGCCGATCCTTCACGCGCGGCGTCTCGAGATGAAAGCCCGCGCGGCGGGATAGTCTGGCGAGCGGGGTCGCGGTGGTCGGGCATCTGCCCGACCGAACCGCCCGTGTGCCCAACCCGATAATCGGCAGTCTGTCGATGGAGAGAGCTCGATGGTCGCCAAGGACACGCCGTGTTTCGATTTCGAGGCTCGGTCCCGTCAGCGGTGAACGCCCGCACTCGGACATGGCGCCGACGGGTTCGGGCGCGGTCGCGGCCAGCCGGCCCGCGTCCGCGTCAGCTCTTGCCGGACCGCTCGGCCAGCCAAGCCTCGTATTCGCCCTGCGCGTCCGGGTGCAGCGGATAATACCGCTGCATCGGCGCGCCGGACCTCAGCTTCTCGCGGCAGAACTCCTCCCAGCCGTGATCCTTGTGCGCCTTGGCGATCATCTGCTCGGCCAACGCGACCGGGACGCAGACCGCGCCGTCGTCATCGGCCACGATGATGTCTCCAGGGATCACCGTCACGCCCGCGCAGGAAACGGTCACGTTGACCGCGTAGGGCATCAGGTTGGCCTGGGCGTGGTAGTTCGGCGTGAACCCCCGGAGCCACATCGGAATATCGAGCGACTCGATCGCGGCGCGATCGCGCATGCAGCCGTCGATCACCACGCCCGCGCCCTTGAGGCCTTTGAAATAGGTCATCATCATGTCCCCGAAGATGCCCGAATCCATGTCGCCGCGCGCGTCCACGACAACCATGTCGCCTTCTTCCACCTGGTAGAGCACGTGCCGGTGCAGCTGGTTTTCAGGATCGGCGTATTCACGGTCGTCGTAGAGATCCTCGCGCTTGGGCATCATCTGGAGCGTCACGGCGGGACCGGCGACGCTCTTGCCCCGGTTCTGGCTGACCGGACCGGAGAGGTTGCAGCGCCGGATGCCCATATGCGCGAGCGTGGCGCTGGCGGTGGCGGAGCCGACCTTCCGCACCCGCTCGACGAGGTCCTTGGGCGGGCGGGAGATTTTCGCGATGTCCATGTCAGGCGTTTCCTTGTCTGTTCGGATCGGACGGAATGAAAGCGGATGGCGCGGGCGCTGGCTCGGATGCATTCGGTCAGGAACCGCGCCAAACGGGCCTGCGCGGCATCGCCGGCGCGCGCGGGCCCGCGGCTCGTGGCGCCACGATCAGCCCTTCACGCCGCCGATGGTCAGACCCTCGGTCAGATAGCGCTGTGCGTAGACGTAGAGCACCGCGACCGGGATCGCCGTCAGCAGCGACGCGGCCATCAGCTCGCCCCAAGGCAGGATGTCGCCCACGACCATGGATTGCAGACCGATCGGCAGCGTGCGGATCGACTCGCTGGTCACGAAAACGAAGGCGAAGAGGAACTCGTTCCAGGCGTTGGTGAACGCGACCAGCGTCACAGACAGGATCGCGGGTGCCGCGAGCGGAATGGTGATGACGGCGAATGTGTAGAGCCTGCTCGCCCCGTCGATCATCGCGGCCTCCTCCAGCTCGACCGGGATCGAGCGGAAATAGCCCAGAAGCACCCAGGTCGCGAAGGGAAGCAGGAACGTCGGATACGTCAGCATCAGCGAGGCATGGCTGTTGATCAGCCCGATCGTCGACAGGATCTGGTAGAGCGGAATGAACAGGAGCGTCGCCGGCAGAAGATAGGTGATCAGCAGGATCGTGGTCAGGAGGCTCGCGCCGAGGAACTTGAGCCGCGACAGCGCGTAGGCGCCGAGCGCCGCGAAGAGCACCGAGATCGCCGTCGAGACCAGAGCGACGATCACCGAGTTCCAGAGCCACGTCAGGAACGGCGTGTCGAAGATCAGCGAGCGGTACTGCTCCATCGTGAAGGGTTCGGGCCAGAAGATCGAACGCCGCTCCGAGATCTGCGGGGTCGTCTTGAGCGAGGTGATTATGATCCAGTAGAAGGGGAAGAGCACGAACGCCAGAAACGGCGCGAGGATGACGAGGCGGCCGGAGATGCCGGCCCGCACGCGCCCGTCGCGCCCGAGCGCCTGCCGGCCGCCTGTCCGGCCGATCGCCCGCGCGAACGCCTTGGATCCCCGGTCGAAAAGCTTCAGCACCAACTCAAACGGCCAGATCAGCGCGTCGAGAAACAGCGAGAAAAGCCGCGACACGTGCGTCATGACGCGATCCGTCAGGCCGGCCCCCTTTTCCTGGTGCTGCCTGTCGTCCTGGCGCATGAACCGGGCCAGAAGCCAGATCAGAAGGGCCATCAGCGGCGCCACGCTGATCGCGATCGCGGTTCCGGGCCCGTATTGCAGCGAGCCGATCGCCTTCTCATAGGCGAGGATCGAATAGAGCTTCGTGGCCCCGGACGGGCCGCCCTGGGTCATCAGGAACGGCAGGCCGAACTGGTTGAAGGTCGAGATGAAAGACAGCAGAAGCGTGACCACGATGACATAGCGCATCGAGGGCAGCGTCACGTGCCGGAACCGGCCCACGACGCTGGCGCCGTCGATCTCGGCGGCCTCCAACTGCGAGCGGTCGACGGCTTTGAGGCCGGCCAGCAGCAGCAGCACGAAAAACGGAATGCCCTTCCAGACGTTCACCGCGATGATCGAGGGCATGGCGAGATGCGGATCCGAGAGCCACCCCAGCGGCCGGTCGAGAATTCCCGCGCCGATCAGAATCGGGTTGAGGCTTCCGAAAAGCGGATCGTAGATGCTCTTCCAGGTCAGCGCCGTGACGATTTCGGGCACGATCCACGGCAGCAGGATGATGCCAGACAGAACGTTGCGGTAGGGCAGGCGGCTGTTGAGCACGAGCGCGATCGTCATGCCCGTGATGAACTTCAGCAGCAGCGACCAGAAGGTGAAATTGAAGGTGTTGGCGATCGCCTGATGGTAATCGGTGTTGGTCCAGAGGTTGGTGTAGTTGCGGAATCCGACCCAGTTGGTCTCGCCGGTCAGGAAGTTGAGCGAGGTGCCGCTCAGACGGATCGCCTCCAGAAACGGCCAGGCGATCAGACCCAGCATCAGCAGGACCATCGGCAGCACGAAGGGATAGGCGACCTTCCAGTCGCGCCCGAAGATCGATCTCAGGCGTCGGTTCTGGGGTTTCACGCGTCGGACGGCTCGGGCGCCCGCAACACTCTGGTCAGCCATCCGGGTCTTGCTCCATCATCCGTCGCGCGCGCATGGAACGACAGGTCGCGACGTCCGCGCCGCGCTCTGCGCCGCATCGTGGCGGAAACGCGGGCGGCCGGGGTTCGGCCGCCCGCGCGGCGCCGTCAGTCCTGCGGAATGCCGCCTTCCTCGAAGAGGTCGACCATCTTCTGATGTCCGTCGGCGACGGCCTCCTCGGGGGTCATCCGACCGGCGATCACGTTGCCGATGGCCTGCTCGAGGATGCCTGGCGGGCGGATCGCGTCGATCGCCGCGTTGGGCTCCGCCGGCCATGAGTTGCCGATGAACGGCTCGGGCACGCTGAGCTGCGCCTTGATGATCGCGAAGTTCGGATCGGCCGCGAGCAGCTCATCCGTCCACATGTTCTGGAACGCCGGCATGAACAGACCGCCGCCCTGCGCCGACATCTGGTTGAAGTTCTCCGGGTTCAGGATCTCGAGCGCGAGATCCTTCGCCAGCTCGACGTTCGCCGCGCCCTTCAAGATCGTCAGCCATCCGCCGACCTGTCCGCCATCGCGGCTGTCGCCGTTGTTGGCGGTCGGCAGGGTCATCATGATCGTGTTCGGGAAGACCGGATTGTTGTCCCGCTTGGCCTGCGCATAGACCGACAGCGCGTTGTGCGTGTAGCCGATCTTGCCCGCGAGATAGGCCTCGTTGTTCGAGATGTCGCCCCAGCTCTCGATTCCCGGCGGCAGCATGGCGGCGTATTTGCCGTTGCGGTCGTAGGTCTCGGCGAGCCATTCGAAAGCCGCGACGTTCTCGGGCGAGTTGAAGTTGACCTTCAGACCCGTCTCGTCGGTGAAGCCTCCGCCGAAAGCGTTCATGACCTGCACGAGGAAACCGAATCCGTCGCCGGACTGGTTCGGCGTGACACCCCAGCCCCAGAACTCGTTGTCCGGGTCCGAGATCGCCAGCGCCGCGTCGCGCCGCGCGTCGAAGGTCGTCAGGGTGGCCGGGTCGATGCCCGCCTCCGCCAGCTTGTCGCCGCGGATGAACGTCCCCGCGCTCACCGAGCCGAGGAAGGGGATGGCCATCCATTTGCCGTCGACCATGCCGAATTTTTCGGCGTTCATGCCAGGCATCAGATCGCCGTAGAGCGAGATCGCCTCCTCGACGACGTCAGTCACGTCCTCGAGCAGCCCGAGCAGCGCCATCTGCGAGATCGACACGTTCGACGTGTAGGCGATGTCGGGCGGATTGCCGGCCCGAACGGCCGCGGACATCTTGCCGAGGAAGTCGCCGAAGGCTTCCGCGTTCGTCGTGGAGATGTCGAGTTCGACGTTGTTGGCGTCGGCGAACTGCTGGACGATGTCGCGGAACAGGATGCCCGCCTGCTCGAAGTATTCCTGGCGTTGGATGACGGTCAGCGTTCCGGCCTGTCCCGTCGGGAGATCCGCCTCCGGGGCGGTCTGGCCGAAGGCCGGGATCGATCCGCCGGCGAGCATTCCAGCTCCTGTCGCGGCCGAAGTCGCCAGCAGTCTCCGGCGGGTGATTTTGTCGGTCATGTCGTTCTTCTCCCTGGTTGTTTGCGCGAAGTCCGGTTGTTCCGCTCGCATCTTGGCCGTTACCGGCATTGAAATCCTAAGCGAGGGACCATCACTTTTCAAACACTTGTTCGGCGGCGGGTCCACATTTCGCCACGTCGGGGCCCGGCGTCACTGGAACCATGTCGTGCCCGGAAACTGGTGGGCCTTGGCGACCTCCTCGTCGAGCTCGACGCCGATGCCTGGCGCGTCGCTCATTTCGATGAAACCGTCTTTGATGATGTCCCGCTTCTCCTTGATGACCGTCGACCACCAGTCCCGCTCGGTCCAATGGAATTCGAGCACGAGGAAATTCGGCACCGTCGCGCAGACATGCGCGGAGGCCATCGTGCCGATCGGCGACGAGACGTTGTGCGGCGCGAAGGGCATCGAATAGAGCTCGGCCATGTTCGCGATCTTGCGGCACTCGCTCAGCCCCCCGCATTTCGGGATGTCCGGCATTATGATGTCGACCGCGTGCTTCTCGATCAGCTCGCGGAAACCGTGCCGCAGATAGAGGTTCTCGCCCGCGCAGATCGGCGTCGAGGTCGCCGCCGTGATCTCGCGCATCGTGTCGACGTTCTCCGGCGGGATCGGCTCTTCCAGCCACATCAGCCTGAGATGCTCCAGATCGCGCGCCAGCCGGATCGCGCTGTGCTTGTCGAGCCGGGTATGCAGGTCGCAGGCGACGTCGACATCCGGTCCCGCCGCCTCGACCACCATTTCGGCGAGTTTGACCATCCGGTCATGCTCCCAGCCGCTCGGCGTCATGTTGAAGCGGTCCTTGACGTAATGCGCCGTCTCGGTGCCGGTATGACCGTAGGCGAAGACGTCGAGATCGATTTTGAGCGCGTTGAAACCGCGCTGGACGATGCCGTCGATCACCGCGCGGGTCTCGGCCATGTTCAGGCTCGGCGAGACCTCGCAATCGGCGTAGACGCGGATCCTGTCGCGGAACTTGCCGCCCATGAGCTCATAGACCGGCACACCGAGCGCCTTGCCCTTGAGATCCCAGAGCGCGATCTCGAGCCCGGTCAGCGCGGTGATCAACGCACCGGCGAACCCGCCCTGAAACACGAAATTGCGGCGCGTCTCCTCGAAGAGCGCGTCGATGGCGAAGGGGTCCTTGCCGATGAGCTTCGGCTCCAGCATGCGCAGGATGGCGATCGCCTCATGCTCGCCATGGACGCATTCGCCGATGCCGGTCACGCCCGCGTCGGTCTCCACCTTGACCCAGAGCGACATGCAGTGGCCTTTGGTGGCCGCCGTCTTGACCGACGTGATTTTCATTGTCCGTTCCCGTTCAGTCTTCCGTTGTTCTTTTCCCCGCGACGGAGGCGTCCGTCACGCGGGTTCCGGCATCCTCGTCTCAAGACGCGGGCCCGACCCGCGGAAAAGATGCGCCTTTGCGGTGTCGAAGGTCAGGCCGATCCTCTGCCCCGTCTTGATCGCGGCGTCCCCGGAGAGGTTCGCCAACACCAGCTTTCCGCTTGCGAGCTTCGCGCTGATCACCGTCTCGTCTCCCAGACGCTCGACCAGATCGACGATGCAGGGCAGGCGCGCCTCGTCGGGATCGACAAGTCGGAGGGCCTGCGGCCGGATGCCCATGACGAGCTTCTCGCTCTCCGGAACGCCCGTTCCCTCGACATGGAAACCCGTCGGCCTGAGATCGTCCGAGGCGACCTCGATCTCGCCGCCATGGCCTCCTGTCCGCCCGACCGGCAGAAGGTTCATCTTCGGCGATCCGATGAAGCCCGCGACGAAGAGATTGGCGGGCCTGTGGTAAAGCTCGAGCGGCGGTCCGACCTGCTGGACCTCGCCATGATCGAGCACGACGATCTTGTCGGCGAGCGTCATCGCCTCGATCTGGTCATGCGTGACGTAGACCATCGTCGCGCCCAGATCCTGATGCAGGCGCGCGATCTCCATCCGCATGTCCACGCGCAGCGAGGCGTCGAGGTTCGACAGCGGCTCGTCGAAAAGGAACGCCTTGGGATTGCGCACGATCGCGCGGCCGATCGCGACGCGCTGGCGCTGGCCGCCCGAAAGCTGCGCCGGCTTGCGTTCCAGCAGCGGTTCCATCTGGAGGATGCGCGCGGCCTCCAGGATCTTCGCCTCGCGCTCGGCCTTCGACAGGTTGCCGAACCGGAGCGCGAAGCCCACGTTCTCGCGGACGGTCATGTGCGGGTAAAGCGCGTAGGACTGGAACACCATCGCGATGCCCCGGTCGCGCGGCGCGATGTCGTTGCACAGATGCCCGTCGATGTGCAGATCGCCGCCCGAGATGTCCTCAAGCCCCGCGATCATCCGCAGCAGGGTGGACTTCCCGCAGCCCGAAGGCCCCACGAAAACCACGAATTCGCCATGGGCGATGTCGAGATCGATGCCCTTGATGACCTTCAACGAGCCGAAGGTCTTCTCGATTCCCCGGAGTCGCACCTCGGCCATCGTCATTCCTCCCTTGAGCGGCCAGCTACTCTGTTTTCTTGGATCCGGAGGTCGAAGCCTCCGGCCGGTGCCGGTCCGCGACAGCAATTTTCAGCAAGATCGCGCACGCATCAAGCCCGAATCGCAACAGTTCCGATCCCCGGAGAGCTTTTGTCGCAGATCCGTCCGAACCTCATCCGGTCCACGCGCGGTTGACCGGATGCGCGTCCCGCCAACCGGTCACCGTGTCGAGCGGGTGGATCGGGCGGGGCAGGCGGCGCCAAGGGAGAGACCGCACGTCCGACTGACCCGGGCCCGGCGTGTCCGCGCGCACGATCGCCGAGGCGATCGGCGCGAAATACTGGAAGTTCGACGCGGTCTTGACCACCACGATCCGGTGCTCCGCGGGCTCGATGCCGAAGGCCCGCCAGACGTCGGGCAGGTTCCCCGCCACGCCCCGAAGCTCGCTGATCAGCAGCGTCACCGGGCCGGTCTCGAAAACCACGACCCGCCCCATGTCGATCACGCTCTGATGCCCGAAGGCGACGTTCACCGCGCTCCCGTCCGCGACGCGGCGCACCGTTCCGGTGACCTCCAGGGGCGTGAAAAACGCGGGCGCCGTGCAGCCCCCGAGCGGCAGCGTGACGGTCGCGCCCTCTCCGGCGGCGGCGAGACGCTCCACCGCCGCCGCCGAGATCATCGGGATCAGGACCGGCGCCGCCATTCCGAGCCGCAGCACCGCCTCGAGGATCACGTTGCTGTCCCCGGCCGCTCCGCCGAACACCGTGTCGCCGGTATCGCTGAGGATCGCGAGACCCCCGACGGTCTCGGCCCGGCGCAGCGCCTCCTCGACCGGCACGGCGTCCCGCTCGAGGAATTCGTCCCGCATGTCCCAGACCATCCCGGCCATCTCGTCCGCCAGCCGCTCGGCCAACGCCTGGTCCCCGTCCGTGACCACGATCGCCGACCAGCCGCCTTCCGCCACGTCGAGCCAAGGCTGCATCGGATAATTCGACACCTGGAGCACCTTCGGGTCGGCCTCCAGCGCCCGCGCGCGGTCGAACCAGGCCTTCATCGGCCCGTTCGAGGTCAGAAACTGCTCCTGATGCGTCACGAGCGGGATCTTGCGCCACGCCATCACAGGCCGCACCTCGCCCGCCGCGATCCTGAACATCAGTTCGCCGGCGATCCGGGCGGTCTCGAAAAAATCATGCGGTTGCGTCCGGTGTCCGACGACCGCGTCGACGTTGGCGATCATCTTCGTCGTGATGTTGCCGTGATGATCGAGCGCCAGCATGATCGGGACGTCCGGTCCGAGGATCCGCCGGCAGATCTCCGCCTGCGCCCCCTCCACGTCATCGATCCCCTCGGCCGCGCAGGCGCCGTGCAATTGAAGAACCAGACCGTCGAGCCGGCCCGCAGCCTCCAAGCCATGCCGGACCCGGTTCTGGAAGAATTCGAACGCCTCCCGGTCCAGACGCCCGCCCGCGACCGCGAGTCCCCGTATGATCGGAACGCTCTCGATCGTTCGGCCGGACCGGCGCACGGCCTCGAGATATCCGCCGGTCGCGCCGACATCACCGAGACGTTCGAAAATCTCGGCACCCTCGAACAGCCCGTAGGATCTGAAGTCCGCCAACGTCGTCGGAAGGGGATTGAAATCGTTCGTTTCCTGAGAGATCTCGATGAACCCGATCCGCATCGCGCCTGCCCCCTGTCGTCTCGTTGCCGACATCGCGGACGCCGAGACACTACCATGACCGCGCGTGACTATCACCGGATCCCGATCATCGGACAACTTGAAACGGGATCGCCGTCGCCCGCCTCGGCACCCGGCTTCGGCCCGTTTGATCCGCGAGCGGACCCCGACACCCCGCCGGCGGTTTCGCCTGAACGCCGCCGGTGCGCTGTTGCGCGCGCTTGGCTCTTGCGCCGGCATCGGACTATACTGTGTCACAGTGATCGCCGCAGGCGTTCTCTGGCGCGTGGCATTCGGCATCTTCGTCGCGTGCATGTGGACGCCTCTGACGACCCGAAGGGGCCGAATGGCTCCCGAGACTTCAACGTGACTGAAAGGAACGACATGAAAACCAAGGCAGCACTCTTCGCCGCCCTGTTCGCCGTGGCGGCAGCCCCGGCCTTCGCCCAAGGCGACGCCGCCGCCGGCGAGAAGGTCTTCAACAAATGCAAGGCCTGCCACATGGTCGGCGACGGCGCGAAAAACCGCGTCGGACCCGCTCTGAACGGCGTGGTCGGCGTCGAGATCGCCCATGTGGAGGACTTCAAATATTCCGACAACTTCATGGAACTGAAAGCCGAAGGCTTCATGTGGACGCCCGAGAACCTCTCGGCCTATCTCACCGATCCCAAAGCCGTCGCGCCGAAGGGCAAGATGAGCTTCGCCGGGCTGCGCAAGCAGGAAGAGATCGACAACGTCGTCGCCTATCTCGCGACGTTCCAGTAACGTCTCCCGCGCCGCCCCGATCCCGTCGGGGCGGCGCATTCTTTCCGTTTGACATCCGACGGCCGCGCTTTCGATCCGACCGTTCTCCCGAGCCGTTCCGGATCAAGCCGGCTCCCGATCGGCAATCGAACCGCCGGTGCCGATCCTCCCTGATTGTCGAGTATACTCAGCTCTCCGAAAAGCGCGCGCGGGTCCGGTTGGCGAAGGCCACGAGCGACAGCATCACCGGGACCTCCACCAGCACGCCGACCACCGTGGCGAGCGCCGCGCCGGAATTGAGCCCGAACAGACTGATCGCCACCGCCACGGCCAGCTCGAAGAAATTCGACGTGCCGATCATGGCGCAGGGCGCCGCGATCCGGTGCGGCACCTTGAGCGCGAAGGCCGCCCCGTAAGCCAGCGCGAAGATGCCGTAGCTCTGGATGAGGATCGGCACGGCGATCAGCGCGATCACCAAAGGCCGTTCGAGGATCACGCTCCCCTGCAGCCCGAACAGGATCACCACCGTCGCGATAAGCCCGATGATCGACCACGGCTTCACCCGCGCGGTGAAGGCCGCGATCCGCTCGGTCGATCCCAGCGCCCGGCGGGTCAGCATCCCCGCGATCAGCGGCAGCACCACGTAGAGAACGGTGGCCAGCACCAGCGTCTCCCACGGAACCACGATGTCCGTGACCCCGAGCAGGAAGGCCACGATCGGCGCGAAAGCCACGATCATGATCAGATCGTTCACCGAGACCTGCACGAGCGTGTACGTCGCGTCCCCGCGCGTGAGCTGCGACCAGACGAACACCATCGCCGTGCAGGGCGCCGCCCCGAGCAGGATCAGCCCGGCGATGTACTGCTCCGCGTCCGCCGGCTCGATCCACGGCGCGAAGACATGCTCGAAGAACAGCACCGCCAGCGCCGCCATCGTGAACGGCTTGATCAGCCAGTTCACGACGAGCGTCACGATCAGGCCCTTGGGCTGGCGCGCCACGTTCCGGACCGCGCCGAAATCGACGCCGACCATCATCGGATATACCATCGCCCAGATCAGCACCGCCACGACGAGGTTGATCGAGGCGACCTCCGCCGCCGCGATCGCGCCGACCAGACCGGGCGCGCGGGCGCCAAGCACGATGCCCGCGACGATGGCCAACGCGATCCAGAGCGTCAGCCACCGCTCGAAAAGACCCATATTCGCCCCGGAGGACGCGGTCGTGTCGGTCATCCCGAAATACCTTCCTTCAGCGTCATCAGTCGGCCGGCTCCGTCCGGAGCCGACCTATCGTTTCGAGTTCACGTCTGATCGCCAGCCGATCGACCGACGCGAGCGGCAGGTTGACCAGGAGCGAGATCCGTCTGGACAGGACCCGGAACGCGTCCGCGAAGGCGAGACGCCGTTCGGCCTCGGTTCCGGTCATCGCGGCCGGGTCCGGCATGCCCCAATGCGCGCTCATCGGCTGCCCCGGCCAATACGGGCATTCCTCGGCCGCCGCGTCGTCGCAGACCGTGAAAACGAAATCCATCACCGGCGCGTCCGGCCGCGCGAACTCGTCCCACGATTTCGACCGCAGGCCCGCGACGTCATGGCCGAACCGCCGCAGCATGTCGATCGTATAGGGATGCGGTTCGGCCTTCGGGCGCGATCCCGCGGACCAGGCCCGGAAGCGGCCTTTTCCTTCGGTGTTGAGCACGGATTCGGCGATCAGCGATCGGGCCGAATTGCCGGTGCACAGAAACAGGACGTCGTAGATCCGGTCGGTCATCGTCTCGGGCTCTCCTCTCAGCAGGCGCAGGCGATCTCGTCCACGAGTGGCTGGCAAAGCTCCGGGCGGCCCGCGCAGCAATCCTCCAGCAGAAACACCAGCAGCCCGCGCAGCCCGTCCATGTCGGCGAAGTACCTAATCGACCGGCCCTGCCGCTCGTTGCGCACGAGGCCCGCGTTCAGCAGCACCGTCAGGTTGGCCGACAGCGTGTTCTGCCGCACCTGGAGCGCTTCGCCGATTTCGCCCGCCGCGATCCCCTCGGCTCCCGCCCGGATCAGCAGGCGGAACACGTCGAGCCGCGTCGTCTGTCCCAGAGCCGCGAAAGCCGCCAACGCCTTCTTTGATTCCATAATTCAAGATTTATCGAAGTGATAGGCCTCCGTCAAGCCTCGAACAGCCGCCGCCTGTCAGATCGCCCCGACGAATTCGCGGACTTCAATCGGGAAGAAGATCGTGCGGGCGGGACCTCCCAGCGGCAACGTTGGTTTCCCGCGCCCGTAGTCTCGCCGCGAGCAATGCGCGCAGCACGCTGACGCAGAGTTCCCGGATCAGGCGTTCCCATCCAAAGACCTGCCGGTCCAAATCACGATTCCCGAAGTATTGGAAACGGGTTTTCGCGCCTTCCCGATTTCCTCCGATGCCTTCGAACCATCCGCTTGCCGAACCCCCTGTCGGACCATAATCTCGGGCAGCCTGCCTCGGACACCGCGATCTGTCGAGCGCGCCGATGCGATCGACCGACCCGTGGCGCGATGGAAGGAGACACCTATGGCGATCTACCCCCAGGCCGAGACCGACCGCCGCGTCCCGCGCGCGGCGCTCCTCGAAACGGTCACGCGCGTCTTCGTCGGCTGCGGCATGAGTGACGCCGACGCCGGCCTTCTGGCCGAGACGCTGGTTTCCTCCGACATGCGCGGAGTGCATTCGCACGGCGTCCTGCGCGTGCCCGACTACGTCGCCAAGCTGACGTGCGAGGGCGCCGATCCGGCGGGCCGCCCGCGCGTCCTCTCGCGCAAAGGCGGCGCGATCCGCGTCGACGGCGGCAATTCGATGGGCCAGATCGGCGGGACCTTCGCGATGGACGCGGCCATCGAGGCCGCGCGCGAGATCGGCATCGCCTTCGCCGCCTTGGGCAATTCCAACCATTGCGGCGCGATGGACTGGTACACGATGCGCGCGGCGAGGGCCGGCATGATCGGCCTCGCCGGCACCAACGCCATCCCGACCATGGCTCCGCTGGGCGGCACCGACCGCATCGTCGGCATCAACCCGCTCTCTGCCGCGCTGCCGGGCGACGGGCCGCCCTTCGTGCTCGATTTCTCTTTCGGCGCGACGGCCCACGGCAAGATCCGCGTTCACGCCCAGAAGGGCGCGCCGATCCCCGAAGGCTGGGCCCAGGATGCCGACGGCAATCCCACCACCGACGCCGAGGTGGCCCTCACCGGCCTGATCCAGCCCATCGGCGGCCACAAGGGCGTGGCGCTCGGCATGCTTGTCGGCATGCTGTCGAGTTTCCTCTCGGGGGCGGGTTACGGCGTCGAGAGCGGCACGATGACCGAGGGAGCCTTTGCCGGCCGCGACGGCCAGTTCTTCATCGCCATCGACATCGCCGCCTTCGTCGATCCCGCCGACTTCCGCCGCCGCGTGGACGAAGCCGCCGCGCAGGTCCACGGATCGACACGCCGCGCCGGCGTCGACCGCCTGCTTGTCCCCGGCGAACTTGAGGCGGGCATCGAGGCGGATTACGCCCGCTCCGGCATCCTCCTCTCCGCCGCCACCATCGAAGGCATCTCCACCGCCGCCAAGGCTCTAGGCATCGACGCGGGCGCGCCCCTCGCCGGAACCGGGACGTGACCACCCTCGGCGAAGGGGCGGCCGTACTTCTCGAGGCGCTCGCCGAATTCAACGCTGCGGCGGGAGCGATGAACCTCGCCGAACGCCGCGTCGCCGCCCGGGCCCTGCGCCTGCCGTGGAACGAGGGCGGCCCTGAAATGCGCGCCACGCGGGACGTTATCCTCACGGGCGACATCCCGGCCCGCCGGTACGAACCGTCCACCCTTCGCCCCGACACGCCGACGCTGGTCTATTTTCACGGCGGCGGCTGGGTGATGCTCGACATCGACACCCACGACCGGCTCGTGCGGGAACTCGCGGATGCCGCCGGGATGCCGGCGCTCAGTCTCGACTGGCCGCTCGCGCCCGAAAGCGTGTTTCCCGCCACGGTGGACACCTGCGTCAAGGCCGTCCGCGAGCTTCACGCGCCGCACGGCATCGTCCTTGGCGGCGATTCCGCCGGCGCCAACATCGCGGTTGCCGTGGCGCTGGCCCTGCGCGACGCGGGCGGTCCCGGCCCCCGCGTCGCGGCCCTGCTCCTGAGCTACGGCGCCTGGGATTGCGAGCTGACCCGCCCCTCCCATGACCTCTTCGGCGACGCCCCTTTCCAGCTGACCCGCGAGAAGATGGTGACGTTCTGGGAGATCTACTGCCCCGACCCGGAAGCGCGCCGCTCCGCCCTCGCGTCGCCGATACACGCCGATCTCGCGGGACTTCCGCCGACCCGGCTCGTCATCGCGGACCTCGACGTGCTGCGCGACGAGAACATCGAGATGTCGCGCCGGCTGAACGCCGCCGGGGTGGCGGTCTCGCTCGACCGCCACCCCGACATGCCGCACGGCTTCATGGAAGCCGCGGCTTTCATTCCCGCCGCTCGGCGCGCGATCCGAAGCGCGGGGGACTGGATCCGCCGGCTCGAGCCGGAGGAGGCCCGATGACCGCGCTCCCCAAGCGGAGGATCGCCTCGACGGACGTCGAGGTCAGCGTGCTCGGGCTGGGCGGCGCGCCGCTCGGAAATCTCTTCGAGGTGATCCCCGAGGACCGCGCGCTCGCGACGGTCGAGGCGGCGCACGCCGCCGGATACGGGTGGTTCGACACGGCGCCCTTCTACGGCCACGGCGTCTCCGAGCACCGCTTCGGCCACGTCCTGCGCGGCGAACCCCGCGAGGGCTTCGTGCTGTCGACGAAAACCGGGCGGATGCTGCGTGCCGCGCGCGGTCCGGTCGAAAGCCCGTTCAAAGGCGAGCATGCGTTCGAGATCATCCACGACTACACCTACGACGCCACGATGCGATCGATCGAAGACAGCCTCCAGCGCCTCGGCATGTCCCGCATCGACATCGCGCTGATCCACGACGTCGACCCGATGCACCAAGGCGCCGGTTACGACGACCGCTTCGCGGAGGCCTCAAACGGCGCGTGCCGCGCGCTCGCCGCGCTCAAATCCCAAGGCGTGATCGGCGCCTGGGGCATCGGCGTGAACGAGGTCGGCCCCTGCCTGCGCTTCGGCCGCGACACCGGCCTCGACTGCGTGATGCTCGCCCGCTCCTACACCCTGCTGGAACAGACCGGCGTCCCCGAGCTTCTCGACCTCGCCGCCGCGATGGATTTCTCGCTGCTGATCGCCGGCCCGTTCGCCTCCGGCATCCTCGCCTCCGGCTCCGGGAACGCCGCGACGCACAATTTCGCCCCGCCCTCGCCGGACGTCGTCGACAGGGTGCGCCGCATCGAGGCCGTCTGTCGGGAACATGACGTGCCGCTGCGCGCCGCCGCCCTCCAGTTTTCGCTCGGACACCCGCGCGTCGCGGCCGTCGCGGCCGGGGCCGTCACGCCCGACGAGGCCGCCGACAACGCCGTGCTGATGACCCGCGCAATCCCCAACTCCTTCTGGGACGCGCTCCGGGCCGGGGGCCTGATCGGGCCCGACATCGCGACGCCGAAAGCCGGCCAGAGCGGCGCGGATCGATGACCTCCTCCCCGCGCCCCGACGTCCGGGCCGCCTCCGAAAGTCAAACGGCCGACCTCGACGCGGCGCCATTCGTCACCAAGGGTCACGACACCTTCGAGACCGGCTTTCCGAAGGAATTATGAAACCCGTCCCGGCCGCGCCGTCGCGGGCGGCCGGACCTCCGAACTTGACGACCGGACGCCGCTTGGCTCGACGAAAGAAATACGAGGAGATCGCCGAGCATCTGGAACTCGGCAGGGTGCCGTCCGTCAGACCTCTTCGGGTACCATGTCGATCGCGCCACAGGGGCATTCGGCGGCGCAGATGCCGCAACCCTTGCAATAGTCGAGATTGAACTCGAACCGGTTGCCCGGCCCCAGCTTGATCACCGCGTTGTCCGGGCAGACGCCGTAGCAATTGTCGCACTCGAAACAATTGCCGCAGCTCAGACACCGCCGCGCCTCGAAAAGCGCGGTATCCTCCGCGAGCCCGGCCTGCACCTCGTCGAAGCTCGACACGCGGCGCGCGAGGTCGAGTTGGGTTTGGACCGATTTCGGCGCGTCGGTGTAATACCACGTGTTTAGGCGGTCGAATTCGGCCACCCGCTTCTCCGGCCGCGGGCCGAGCGTCGCGCCGCGCAGCCAGGCGTCGATGTGCCGCGCCGCGCGCTTCGCCTGGCCGATGGCCACCGTCACGTTCCGTTCTCCGGGCGACATGTCGCCTCCGCAGAACAGGCCCGGATGGCTGGTCATCTGCGTCTCGGGGTCGGTCATGACGACGCCGTCCCGCACGACGATGTCCTCGACGCTGCCCAGAAGCGAGAGATCGACCTCCTGACCGAGCGCCAGAACCAGCGAATCCGTCTCCAGCGTCTCGAATTCGCCCGTCGGCTGCGGCCGGCCTTCGGCGTCGAGTTCCATCTTCTCGATCGTGAGCGTCTGGCCGGCGGCTTCCGTGATCGTGCTCAGCCACTTGACGGTGACGCCCTCCTCCAGCGCCTCCTCCAGCTCGAAATCATGCGCGGGCATGCGCTCCCGGTTCCGGCGGTAGACGATGATCGCGTCCGTCGCGCCCAGCCGCCGCGCCGTGCGCGCCACGTCGATCGCCGTGTTGCCGCCGCCATAAACCGCGACCCGCCGCCCGAGCAGCGGCTTGTCCGCGCCCTCCATCGAGCGCAGCACCGAGACCGCGTCGAGAATGCGCGCGCTGTCCTTGGCTGGGATGTAGGCGCGTTTGGCGATATGCGCGCCCACCGCGAGGAACGCGGCGTCCGCCTTTTCCGCTTTCATGCTCGCCGCGATATCATCGACCCGCTCGCCGTAGCGGAACGTCACGCCCATGTCCGCGATGCGCGCGACCTCGGCGTCGAGCACGTCGCGCGGCATCCGGTATTTCGGGATGCCGTAGCGCATCATTCCGCCCGGCGCGTCGCCCGCCTCGAGGACGGTGACAGCATGCCCCATCCGGCGCAGATGGTAGGCGGCCGACAGGCCCGAGGGCCCGGCGCCGACGATCAGGACGTGCTTCCCGGTCTCCTCCGCCGGCGGCTCGAACGCCCAGCCGCGCTTCAGCGCCTCGTCGCCCAGAAACCGCTCGACGGAATTGATGCCGACGGCGGAATCGAGCTTCGCGCGGTTACAGGCGGTTTCGCAGGTGTGATAGCAGACCCGCCCCATGATCGCGGGCAGCGGGTTGTCCCGCGTCAGGTGCCGCCAGGCGGCCTCGTAATCGCCGCTCTCGGCATGGAACAGCCAGCCCTGGATGTCCTCGCCGGCCGGGCATTCCTTGTTGCAGGGCGGCAACCTGTCCACATAGACGGGGCGCTCCGTCCGCCAGCTTCCCGTCTTGTTGGCGAGCGACGAGCCGGGATCGAGCGTGATCGCGAAGGGCTTTTTCATGGTCATGGCGTGACCTCCTCGTCCAGCAGTCCGAAGCGTCTGATGTTGCGGTCGGCGGCGGCCTGGATGCGGGCGACGATGTCCGGCCGGCCCTCGCCCGAGAACAGATGCGCGAAGCGTTTCTGCGGCCTGAGATACTCCTCGACCGGCACCCGGTGGCGGATCTTGGTGACCTCGGTGATCGCGCCGTCTTCCGCCTCGAAGATCGGAAAGATGCCGGTCTCGCGCGCCAGCCGCGCCAGACGGATCGTGTCATGGCTCGCCGAGCCCCAGCCGAGCGGGCAGGGCACGAAGACGTGCAGATACCGCGCGCCGTGCATCGACATCGCCTTCACCACCTTGGCCTCGAGATCGTGCAGATCCGCCACCGTGGCGGTCGCGACATACGGGATCTCATGCGCCATCGCGATCAGCGGCACGTTCTTGCCTTTGCCGAACTCGGCTCCGGGCTCCGGCCCGAGCGGCATGGTCGTCGCGGTGCGCGCGGCCGGCGGCGTGGCGGAACTGCGCTGCACGCCGGTGTTCATGTAGCCTTCGTTGTCGTAGCAGATGTAGAGCACGTCGTCGTTGCGGTCGAACATGCCCGAGAGACAGCCGAACCCGATATCCGTCGTCCCGCCGTCGCCCCCTTGGGCGATCACGCGCGTCACGCTCTGCGCGAGGCCCGCCTTCTGCGCCTTGACCTTGAGCGCGGCGGCCATCCCCGTCCCGACGGCGGCGGCGTTCCCGAAGAGCGAATGCAGCCAGGGAAGCTGCCACGACGTCTCCGGATACGGCGTCGAGAACACCTCGAGACAGCCGGTGGCGTTCGCCGCGATCAGCTGCCCGTCGGTCGCCCGCAGCGCCGCGTCCACGGCATATCGCGCGCCGAGCGCCTCGCCGCAGCCCTGGCAGGCGCGATGCCCCGAATTGATCGCGTTGTCGCGCGCGGTCGAGGCCTGAACGCTCCGCTCGCTCTCAGGGAGAAGCCGATTGCCGACCGTGAACGTGCCGGTCTGGTAGAATTTGACAGCCTGGGTCATGCGGCGCTCCTCAGCTCACTTTCGCGGCGACTGCGCCGACGTCACGCAGAAGGTTCTCGGCGATCGGCCCGCTGCGCCGCGTCGACGCCTCGCGCGCGAGCTGCCGGTTGACGATGTCGTGGTCGAGATCGAGAAACGTCAGCGGCTCCAACGCGTCGCGGATCGCCTCGCCCATCATCCTGACAAGCGAGGCCTGCGTGATCGCGCGCCCCCCGAGCCCGGCGATGACCGTATACCCCTGCAGATGGATGCCCGACAGCGCGAGCCGCACGTCGGTGGACACCACGCCGCCCAGTCCGACGGAGAAGCTCTTCTCCAGCACCACCACCCGTTTCGCGCCCTTCAGCGCGTCGCGCACCGCCGTGAGCGGGAACGGTCGGAACGACCGGATCGAGAGCACGCCGATCTTCTCGCCCGCGTCGCGCAGCGCGTCCACGGCCTCCTCCAGCGTGCCGACGACCGAGCCGAGCGCCACGACGATGGTCTCGGCGTCCTCGATGCGGTAGCCGCGCACCAGCCCGCCCGCCGCGCGACCGAAGCCCGCCTCGAACTCGGCGGCGATCTGCGGGATCAGATCGAGCGCCATATTCTGCTTGGCATGCGCCAGATAGCGCACCTCCATGAACGCCTCCGGCCCCACCATCGCGCCGATGGAGACCGGCTCCGCCGGGTCGAGCACCTGGCGTGGCTCGTAGGGCGGCAGGAACGCGTCGACCTGCGCCTGGTCGGGCATGTCGACCTGCTCGTAGGCATGCGTCAGGATGAAGCCGTCCATGCAGACCATCACCGGCATCGACAGCTCCTCCGCGAGCTTGAACGCCTGGATGTGCAGGTCGAGCGCTTCCTGGTTGCTCTCGGCGAAAAGCTGGATCCAGCCGCAATCGCGCTGGCTCATCGAATCGCTGTGGTCGTTCCAGATGTTGATCGGCGCGCCGATGGCCCGGTTCGCCACCGTCATGACGATCGGCAGACCGAGACCCGAGGCGTTGTAGACCGCCTCCGCCATGAACAGCAGCCCCTGGCTCGCCGTCGCAGTATAGGTCCGCGCGCCGGTGGCCGAACTGCCGATCGCGACGCTCATCGCCGCGAACTCGCTCTCGACGTTGATGAACTCGCAGGGCGCGAGCGTGCCGGCCTTCACGAGGGCGCCGACCCCCTCGACGATGTGCGTCTGCGGCGAGATCGGATAGGCGCAGATCACCTCCGGGCGGCAGAGCGCCACGGCCTGGGCCACCGCCTGCGAACCTTCGATCTGCATCCTCATGGTCTGACCTCCTGCGCGCCGGGCGCGTCCTGCGGCGGCGTGACCCGCACCAAGGCGGCCACATGCTCGAACGCCTCCGTCGCCGCGTCGATGTTGCGTCGCGCGATCTCGCCACCGAACTTGTCGCCGATGGCGTGCACCACGGCGTCCAGCGTGACGATCCCCGTAAGGGCCGCCGCACCGCCCAACAGGACCGCGTTGGGGAGAGGCCGCCCCAGATGCCGCTTGGCGATCTCGCTCGCCGGGAGCGAGACGAAACGCGCTTCGGGCAGCCGCTCCATCACGTCGGCGATGCCCAGCTCCTCCGGGCTCCGCGCGCTGTTGATCAGCACGTGCCCATGCGGCTCAAGCCCCTGGAACACGTCCACCTGATGCAGCAAAGTGGGATCCTGGATGATCAGCAGATCGGGCGAGAGCACCGGATCGCGCGACCGGATCGCCTTGTCGTCGATCCGGCAGAAGGACACCACCGGCGCCCCGGTCCGCTCCGACCCGAAGCTCGGCACCGCCTGCGCGTGACGGCCCTGCTCGAACGCCGCGATGGACAACATCTCCGCCGCCGTGACGACCCCTTGCCCCCCGCGCCCGTGAATCCGCACCTGGAGCATCAAAGGTCTCCTTCCTGATTGTTCAGGGAGACCCTGCTGCCGAATCGCCAAGCCGCGCATTGATGCGGATCAAGCGCGGCCGCGGGACGGCGTATTGATCGGCCCGCCTCGAAACCTGCGACCTCAGGCATGCCGGCCGGCGGCGTCGCCTCCAGCTTTCGCGCGCGCAGGGCGGGGGCTTGCCCGGGCGCGACCTTCGGCGTTTCGTGAGCAAAGCGGGAACCGGCGTTTCCGCCGATCCGCAATCCCGAACGCGAACAACGATTGAAGTGGCG
>CAVORV010000009.1:0-22977 GCA_963698685.1 uncultured Alphaproteobacteria bacterium | reverse complement strand
GTGATGCCCGCCTTCGGAAACCGGCTGTCCGAGGCCGACATCCGCAAGGTCGCCGTCTACGTCAACACGCTTGGCGGCGGCGAATAGGCGACGATGCGTCCGGGCGCGGAACGCCCGGCCTGCGCCGCCGCGTTGCCGATGGCGGGCGACGCGAAACAGCGCCCTTGAGCGGCGGCGCGTGACGCATATGTGGAGTAGCACCATCGCCTGGATTACGAGGCAACTGTCCGTGACCGATACCCTGCAAGAACCCCCGAAACTCTACGCCGCGGCCGAACCGATCTTCCCCCGTCGCGTGAAGGGCAAGTTCCGCACGCTGAAATGGTGGATCATGGGCTTGACGCTCGCGGTCTACTATCTCACGCCGTGGCTGCGATGGGATCGCGGCCCCGCCCTGCCCGACCAGGCCGTGCTGATCGACCTGGCCAATCGGCGGTTCTACTTCTTCTTTATCGAAATCTGGCCGCACGAGTTCTATTTCGTCGCCGGTCTTCTGATAATGGCCGGTCTCGGTCTTTTCCTGTTCACCGCCGCTCTGGGCCGCGTCTGGTGCGGCTACACCTGCCCCCAGACCGTCTGGACCGATCTCTTCATCCTCGTCGAGCGCTGGATCGAAGGCGACCGCAACGCCAGGGTCCGCCTCTGGAACGCCCCGTGGGACGCGCGCAAAGCCCGCCTTCGCCTCACGAAATGGACGGTCTGGCTCCTCATCGCTGTCGCCACGGGTGGCGCGTGGGTCTTCTACTTCGCCGACGCGCCGACGCTTATGGTCAACCTCTTCACCTTCGACGCGCCCGCCGTCGCCTACATCTCCATCGCCATCCTGACCGCCACGACCTTCGTTTTCGGCGGTTTCATGCGCGAACAGATCTGCATCTACATGTGCCCCTGGCCGCGCATCCAAGGCGCGATGATGGACGAGCAGACCATCACCGTCGCCTACAGGGACCATCGCGGCGAGCCGCGCGGCAAGCACCGCAAATCCGCCGAGGCCGAGAATCTCGGCGACTGCATCGACTGCAACGCCTGCGTCAACGTCTGCCCGATGGGCATCGACATCCGCGATGGCCAGCAGCTCGCCTGCATCACCTGCGCGCTCTGCATCGACGCGTGTGACGACGTCATGGACAAGATCGACAAGCCGCGCGGCCTGATCGACTACATCACGCTCGAGGAGGCCGAATCCGAGCGGGCCGGCAATCCGGTCGCACCCGTCTGGAAGAGCATCTTCCGGCCCCGCGTTATCCTCTACACCGTTCTCTGGTCCGCGATCGGCATCGGGCTGGTCGCGGCGCTGATCCTGCGCACCGACATAACCATCGCGGTTGAACCCGTGCGAAACCCGATCAACGTGACTCTGTCGGACGGCTCGATCCGCAACGCCTACGAGCTGCGCCTGCGCAACATGACCGGCGCCGAGCGCGAGTACCGGATCGCGGTCGCGGGATCGACGGATGTCACCCTGGAGCTCCAGGGCTTCGAGGGGACGGTGGTCACCGTTCCGGCCGACACCACCTTCCGCCAGCGCGTCTACCTGACCGCGCCGCCGGCAAGCGCCGCGGCCGCCTCGTCGCTTCTGCAGCTGGCGATCTCCGTCGAGGACACCGCGACCGGCGCAACAGCCAGCGAATCGGCCGCATTCAGAGGGAGACAGGAGTGATGTCCTCCGAGACCCCGCGCCGGCTGACCGGACGCGCCGTCCTGATGATCGCGGTCGGCGCGTTCGGGGTGATCCTCGCCGCGAATCTCACGCTGGCCTACAACGCGGTCAACACCTTCTCCGGGCTCGTCGTCCAGAACAGCTACATCGCGAGCCAGCAATTCGACGAGCTCCGCGAGGCGCAGGAGGCCTTGGGCTGGACACTGGACGTCGCGCATGACGGGGAACGGCTACGTCTCGATTTCACCGATGCCTCCGGCGCCGTCGTGCGGCCCCAAACCCTTGAATTCACCATCGCCCGGCCGAATTCGCGTCACGAGGACGGCACGGCGCTCCTCGAGGCGTTCGAGGGCGGATATGTGGCGGACCTTCCGCTGGGGTCCGGCAACTGGAACCTCGACATCAGCGCGACCGCCGCCGACGGCACCCGATTCATCCAGCGCCGTTCGTTCTTCATAAGCCCTCCCGCATGACGGACGCGGCCTGGCCCTCGGGCATGGCCTGCCCCGCCTGCGCCGCCGCGCCCGAAGCACCCGTGACGGCCAACCGGACCGGCGCGCCGACGTCGCCTCTGCGCCGATACGAGATCTCTCTGCCCGCAATCCACTGCGCGGCCTGCATCACCGGAGTAGAGCGCGGTCTGGCCGCCGAGCCGGGTGTCTCGGCGGCGCGCGTCAATCTCACGCTCAAACGCGTCGCGGTCACGGCCGAGGACGCGCCCGGCACCGAAACCCGCCTGATCGAGGCGCTGAGATCGCGCGGGTTCGAGGCGCGCCCGCTCGACAGCGCCGCCTTGGAGGCGACCCGCACCGACGCCGCCGGTCGCGATCTTCTCGCGCGCATCGGGGTCGCGGGTTTCGCACTGATGAACGTGATGCTGCTCTCGATCTCGGTCTGGGCCGGCGCGGACGGCAGCATGCGCGACATGCTGCATTGGATCTCCGCCGCGATCGCGATTCCGGCCGTCGCCTTCGCCGCGCAGCCGTTCTTCAGCAACGCCTGGACGGCGCTCCGCGCGGGCCGTCTGGACATGGACGTGCCCATCTCGACGGCGATCCTGCTCGCCGTGGGCGTCAGCCTCTGGGAAACGGCGCAATCGGGCGCGCACGCGTTCTTCGACGCGGCGCTGATGCTCAGCTTCTTCCTGCTGATCGGCCGCTATCTCGCGCATCTGACCCGCGCCTCGGCCCGCTCCGCCGCCGCCGAGATCGCCGCGCTCGAAGTCCACATGGCCGAGCGCGTGGCCCCTGACGGTTCGCGCGAGACGGTCCCGATGGACGCCGTGCGCGCGGGCGACATCCTCGCCGTCCCGGTCGGCGTGCGTGTGCCGGCGGACGGCTCAGTGACGCAAGGACGCTCCGAGATCGACGCCTCCATGCTCACCGGCGAGACGATGCCCGAGGCGGTCGCGCCCGGCTCCGCCGTCCGCGCCGGCATGATGAACCTCTCCGGGCCGCTTCTGATCCGCGCCGAGGCGCTCGGCGACGAGACCCTGCTCAAGCAGATCGCGCGCCTCGTCGAGGCCGCCGAACAGAGTCGCAGCCGCTATGCCAGCCTCGCCGACCGCGCCTCGCAATGGTACAGCCACGTCGTCAACGTCCTTGCGATCACGGCGTTCTTCGGCTGGGGGCTGATCTCCGGCGACTGGCGGCTCGCCACCAACATCGCCGCCGCCGTGCTCATCATCACCTGCCCCTGCGCGCTCGGCCTCGCCGTGCCGGCCGTCTTGACCGCCGCTTCGGGCCGGCTCTTCCGTCAGGGCGTGCTTCTCAAGGACGGCGACGCCTTCGAGCGGCTGGCACAGATCGATTCGGTCGTGTTCGACAAGACCGGAACCCTGACGACCGGCCGTCCCGTCCTCACCAACGCGGACGACCTTCCAACCGAGGCTCTGGCGCTTGCAGCAGGACTGGCGGAGGGCAGCGCCCATCCCCTGTCCCGCGCGATAGCGCACGCCGCCCGGGAGACGGGCACCCGCGCGACCGGCCTGACGGAGATCGTCGAACATCCCGGCCTGGGAACGGAGGCGAAGCGGGGCGGCGAGACCATCCGTCTCGGTCGCGCCGAATGGGTCGGTGCATCGGTCCAAAGCGACGTCACCACGTCATGGCTCCGTGTCGGCGACGCCGATCCGACCGCGCTCCGTTTCACCGACGAGCTCCGGCCCGAAGCCGAGGAGACCGTCGCGCGTCTGCGCGCCGCCGGTCTGCCCGTCACGCTCCTGTCCGGCGATGGCGACGCGCCGGTCCGCGCGCTGGCCGACCGTCTGGGAATCGAGACATGGATCGCGCGCGCCACTCCGACGGACAAGGTCGCGCACCTGCAGGGATTGCGCGACGCCGGGCGAAAACCGCTGATGATCGGCGACGGCCTGAACGACGCCGCCGCCCTCGCCGCCGCCCACGTGTCGATGTCGCCCGCCTCGGCCGTCGACGCGAGCCGCAGCGCCGCCGACCTGATCCTGATCGGCGACCGCATAGACCGGGCGTTCGACGCCTGGACGCTGTCGCGCACCGCGCGAAGCCGCATCCTCGAGAATTTCGGCATGGCCTTCGCCTACAATGTCGTGACCGTGCCGATCGCCTATGCGGGCTTCGTCACGCCGCTGGTGGCCGCCATCGCGATGTCTTTCAGTTCCATCATCGTCTCGCTCAACGCGATGCGGCTGGGGCGTCGGACGTGAACATCCTCGCCATCCTTATCCCCGTGTCGCTGATTCTCGGCGGGGTCGGCCTGCTCGCCTTTTTCTGGTCGCTTCGGCATAACCAGTTCGACGATCCCAAAGGTCAGGCCAACCGCATCCTCTCGGACCGATACGACGATCACCCGGCAGGCGACACGGACGAGTATCCGAAGGATCCCCATTAACACTTTTTCTGTTTTATTTCATACACTTGAAACCCGGCCAACATTGGACGTGCTAGGTCACCGTCGCGCGGGTCCTGTAAACCGGATCCCGCCAGACCTCGCCCGCCAGCACCTCCTGCAGAATCCGCGCCGCCCGCACCACGTCCGCGAAGCCGATATAGAGCGGCGCGAATCCGAACCGCATCACGTCCGGCATCCGAAAATCTCCGACAACCCCGCGCGCGATCAGAGCCTGCACCGAGGCGTAGGCTTCCGGATGCCTGAGCGCCACCTGGCTCCCCCGCTCCTCCGCCGCCCGGGGGCTCATCAGGCTCACGCCGTATTCCGTACACGTCTCGTCGACCAGCCGGATGAACAGCTCCGTCAAGGCGACGCTTTTGGTCCGGATGTCGCGCATATCGTACTCGCCCAGCATCTCAAGCGCAGGCTTCAACGCCCGGAACGACAGGATCCCCTGCGTCCCGCACAGGAACTTCCGGATCCCCGGATCGGGCGCGTAGTTCTGATCGAACCGGAATGGAGCCGCATGCCCCCACCACCCCGACAACGGCTGACGGATCCCGTCCAGATGCCGCTTTGCCGCGAACACGAAAGACGGCGCGCCGGGGCCGCCATTGAGGTACTTGTAGGTGCAGCCCACGGCCAAGTCCGCCCCGGCCGCGTTCAGTCCGACCTCCATCACACCGGCACTGTGACAGAGATCCCAAATGACCAAGGCTCCCGCCGCGTGCGCCTTCTCGGTCACCGCCATCAGATCCCGTTTCCGTCCGGACCGATAATCGACCTGGTTGACGAGCACGACCGCGACGTCCGCATCGATCAGATCCAGCAGGTCCGGGCCGTCCCGCCCCTCCAACCGCGTCGAAACGTCAGGCCGGGACGCCATGACCCCTTCGATCACGTAGAGATCGGTCGGAAACGATCCACCCTCCGCGACGATCACGCGTCGGTCCGGCCGAAGCGCCAAAGCGGCGTGCAGGGTCTTGTAGATGTTGATCGAGGTCGTGTCGCAGACCACGACCTCCCCCCTGTCCGCGCCGATGATTGGGGCGAGCGTGTCGCCATAGAGGGTAGGCAAAGCGAACCAATCGGCGTCGTTCCAACTGGATATGAGACCTTCCGCCCATTCGTGCCGCACGGCACGCTCCACCTCAAACGCAGAGGCGTGCGGCATCGGGCCGAGCGAATTGCCGTCCAGATAGATCATCTCGGGGGGAATCTCAAAAAGCGCCCGCGCCCCAACCAACGGGTCGAGCACGTCCCGATCCGCCGCGGCCGCCAGCATCAACGACCAATAGCCCTCGTCCCGCATGCCAGTTCCCTGCTCCGCTCCTCGATCACGTTCCCGCAACGAGGAACCTTGGGCAAGGACAATCGAAGCGTCGCAATGCCCTTGACGCCCTCACCGTCCCCAAATACACAGACCGTGCAAATCGGGTGCTGTCGCGATACCGCACCGCTCTTGCAATGCGCGGTTGTAGCTCAGTTGGTTAGAGTGCCGGCCTGTCACGCCGGAGGTCGCGGGTTCGAGCCCCGTCAACCGCGCCATTAATCTAAAGAACCGATAGAAGCGCTGCCAAGTCGGGTAACCGTCTTACAAATCCTCCACATGGTGCTATATCCGACATGGCCATTGAGACATGGCGCACAGACGTATGAGCTCGCATGGAATTTGCTTCATAAGGGGACCAACATGGGTTTTGCGGACATCCTTGGACAGCTTGTAAACCAACAGGCAAGCGGAAACAGTCGAACACGTGACCGCCTTACGAACAGCGCCCAGAACCTTGACAGACAAGGTGGTGGTATAGGACAGATCTTCGAACAGTTGCAAAACCAGCTGGGATCCACCCGAGCCGGTGGAACGGCATCATCTGGCGCGAGCGCCGGCATGGGCGGTTTGGCCGACATGGCGAGGGATTTTCTTGGAAAGAAACAGGTTGGCGGGATGTCGACCGGTCAGATCGGCGGAATTGGCGCTGCGGCAGGGGCGTTGCTGGGCGGTGGCGTCGGAGGCGCAGCCAAAGGAGGCGTGATGGCCATCCTCGGGACGATGGCCCTCAGCGCGCTCCGGAACTCCGGCGCGGGCGCTGAAACCGGTTCATCCGTCGGTCAAGCACAGGAACCAACCATAGAGCCTAGGGAGATCGAGCGGTTGGTCAGCGAGAAGAGCCAGAGGCTCGTTCTCAAGGCAATGATCTCGGCCGCGAAAGCCGACGGCGCGATCGACCAGTCCGAGATGGAAAAGATCATCGGCCGACTGGGCAGCGGATCGGTGACCGCGGAAGAAAAACAGTTCGTCATGGATGAGATGCGCGCGCCGGTGGATGTCGGCGCTCTCGCAGCCGAGATCGAATCGCCAAGTCAGGCGGCGGAGATCTATGCGGCGAGCCTGCTGGCTATCGACGTCGATACGGAACAGGAACGGCAATATCTGTCGCAGTTGGCGCAAGCCATGCGTATCGATCCGGTTACCGTCGCGCGGCTTCACGCATTCACTCAGACAGATCAGTCGTAGGCGACACGACCGGTTGAATTGTCCCTCTGGCGATCTGCGACCAATAGCCGGAGTGACCGATCTGCGTTTCACATCGCGCGGTCACTCAATTGGATGAATCGGAATGTACTCTGAGTGGGTCGACCGTATCTGACGTGTAGAAACGTCACCAGTTCGAGAGAATAGAGATCAGGGCCAAGTCCTTCCTGCCAGTCAGTCTATTCAGCAGGGCTCTGGCCATTCTGATCGTACCGATCGTTTTGCTGCAGCTGATAGTCGGCCTTGTTTTTTTCCAGCGCCATTATCTACGCGTGACAGAACAGCTTTCCCAAGGCGTCTCCCTTGAGATTGGCTTGGCAATTCGGCAGGCGGAACTCTCCCAAGACTTGGAGAACGCCACTGAGCGTTTGTCGTTGATCGCTGGCCCGCTGAATCTAGAAATGACAATGGACCCGGAACGCACCGTTCTGCCGAAATCACAACGCGCCGCGCTGGATGCGACCGGCAGCCGGATCATCAGCACGCTGGAGTCATCCATTGAGCGACCGGTTTCGGTTGATCTGCTGTCCGACCCCCGTAATGCTCTCATCCTGATCGAAACAAGCATTGGAATGCTCAACGCGCGGATACCACGGAATCGACTGGCTGTGTCCAATCCGCATCAGTTACTCGTTCTGATGTCGATCGCGTCTCTGTTTCTGGGCACATTGGCCGTTCTGTTCCTGCGAAATCAGGTCAAACCGATCCGAAAACTGGCAGAAGCCGCGGAAGCCTTCGGCAAAGGTCGATCCCTGTCATTCCGGCCCACCGGCGCGGAAGAAGTGCGGCGCGCAGGAACTGCGTTCCTCGCGATGAGGTCAAGACTTGAGCGACAGATCGATCAGAGGACGCGGATGCTTTCCGGTGTCAGCCATGATCTCAGAACACCGCTCACCAGAATGAGACTCACGATCGCGTTGATGGATCCAACGGAAGAATCGCGCGATATCGAGCTCGATATCAAACAGATGGAGCGAATGCTGGAAGAGTTCCTTGCATTCGCTCAGGCTGACGTTGTCGAGGACGCCGTTCCGACGGATCCGTTCATGATCGCCGATGGAGTTGCGGATTCGCTGAAAAGACTTGGCCGGACTATTGTTCGGGTCGACGAGAAAACCCCGTCGGCAGGCGATCGGGTTCATCTGCGTAGCACTTCAATCCAGAGGGCGCTCCAGAATCTCGTCAGCAACGCCGCGCGGCACGGCGAGATCGTCAAACTTACCGTGGCGCTCACTCAGAAGAGAGTCGAGTTCAAGGTGGAGGATGACGGCCCGGGAATACCCCCTGAAAAACTTTCGGAGGCCCTCGTGCCATTCGTCAGATTGGACGATGCCCGCAGCCAAAACACCGAAGGAAATGTCGGTTTGGGTCTTTCGATCGCCATGGATGTCGCACGAAGCCACGGCGGGGTTCTTGATCTGGACCGCAGCCCCGATCTTGGCGGTCTGAGGGCATCCCTCAGCATTCCCCGATAAAGGGTCGGTTTAGGACTTGTCTACAGCCTTCCATTCACGGACCGTCGATCGTAAGCGGCTGGTCAAAATCCCTTGCCCCTGTTGCAGGGGACCGTAGACTCGGATTGGTTGCAATTTGCGTGCGGAGATCCACGGTCCAATGCCTCTAGAGAATCCTGATCGCGAAGTTGCTGACCCGATATGGTCCCGCATTAATCGCGAAGCGGTCGAAATGGCCGACAACGAACCACTGATGGCAAGCTTGGCGCATGCGGTCGTTTTGCGACACTCCAGTCTTGAGAGGGCGCTTAGTTACAGAATGGCGCAAAAACTCGCATCGGAAGACATGAACGCGCTTATACTCCGTGAGATAGCCAACGAGGCGTATGACGCATCACCGGAACTGGGCATTGCGGCGCGCGCGGACATCGAGGCTGTCTACGAACGAGACCCGGCCTGTCATCGTTTCATTCAACCCCTTCTGTTCTTCAAGGGCTTTCAGGCGCTGCAATGCTTTCGGATCGCAAGCTGGCTGTGGGAAAGGGGCCGCAAGGATATGGCTAGCCTATTCCAGATGCGGACGTCCGAAGCGTTCGGCGTCGATATCCATCCAGGAGCGAAGATGGGGCGAGGCATCATGCTTGATCATGCCCATTCCATAGTCATCGGCGAGACCGCCGTGGTCGGCGACAACGTGTCGATGCTGCACTCCGTAACACTGGGCGGAACAGGGAAAGAGGACGGGATAAGGCACCCAAGGATCGGGAGCGGAGTTCTTATCGGAGCGGGCGCTGCAATCCTCGGAAACATAACTGTCGGCGAATGCAGCCGAATCGCAGCCGGCTCCGTCGTTTTGACCGACATACCTCCCGCCAAGACTGCGGCTGGTGTACCTGCGAAAATCGTGGGTGAAGCCGGATGTAACCAGCCCTCGCGGTCGATGAACCAGCTCTTGTGCCAATAGATATCCGATCAACGTTCTTGGTCTACGAATGACATGACGGTTTCGAAAAACTTCGCCTCGGTATTATGTAGATCAGATGTGGCCGTTCGGTATTTTGTTAGCCGGGCATGACTCTGGGTCGGTGACCTGCCACTGAGAATTTCCTCCATCTTAGATTAGAGTCCGGCATTTGATCGAAGGACGGACAGATGAAGCGTAAGCGCGACGGCGCGGCCCTATGCGGCGAGGCTTGACGCCTGCGCCACACTACACGACTCCTTTCCTTTTCGGGATGGAAGCCCATGGATCGAGGGCGGCGATTGGGTTGCTTCTGAGGAGCCTTCGCACCTCGTCGAAACCAGTACGGAACCAGGACATTGGAGTTCCCCCGGTTTCGTGGACACAAATCGGCTTTCATAGAAGGTGTCCACATGCCGAGAACGAGAACCCCGTACCCTGCGGACTTCAGGGATCAGATCATCGCGCTGGCGGGAGCCGGGCGAAGCGTCGAGAGCCTCGCGCGGGAGTTCGAGCCCTGCGCGGCGACCATCGCGGGCTGGGTGAGACAGGCCGGAAATCGACGGCGGCGCGAGGATCGACGGTCCGACCAGCCCGGAGCGCGAGGAACTCCGCCGCCTTCGCAAGGAGAACCGCCGACTGCGCATGGAGCGCGACATCCTGTCAAAGGCGGCGGCCTGGTTCGCAAGGGACGAGCTCGGCTCGTCGAGGTCTTCGAACTGATGACCGCGAACCAGGCCGTTTTCCAGCGAACAGGGCTTCGAAATGCGCCCAATTCAACGTCATCACGCCGTCCTGGATGGTCGGCCACGCGAAGGTTGTCTCTTCAAGGCGCTTGCGGGCCATCACGAGCCCGGTCCCGTCCCAGAACAGGATCTTCAACCTGTCAGCCCGCTTCGCCCGGAACACGAACACCGTGCCGGTGAACGGATCCTCCTTCAACGTCGATTGGACCAGGGCCGCCAGCCCGTCATGGCCCTTGCGGACGTCCACCGGCCGCGTCGCGATCAGGATACGCGTCTTGTGCGACGGCAGCATCACGACTGCACCCCGAGGGCGCGCACGATCTCGGCAATGCGCCCGGCGGACGTATCGGCGTCGAGATGGAGCACGACATCGCAAACGGCGATCCGGATCCCGCCTCCGGCCGGACGGTTGTCGGAACCAGACGCCGGAGCCTTCGCGTCGCACACCAAGAGAGGCGCGAAGACCGCCTCGTGGCCACAACCATGCTCCGCAGGCAGGACGAGCGCGCCATCCTTCGCCACACGCCGCCATCCCGACAACTGGTTCGGGCGGATCCCGAAACGCGCGGCCACGTCATTGACCGTCGCGCCCGGCCGAAGCGTCTCCGCGACGGCGAGCGCCTTTACCTCATCCGGCCAGCGCCGATGTCCCGACGCATGGATCTCCGTAACCGGCCGCTCAGCACCCGTCGTCATGCGGCCTTCGGCTCGGCCTCGCGGTCGGCCTTCCATGTCCAGGGGAGCAGCTCGTCCATGCGCTTGGGATCGTGGAGACGGATGCGGCCGAGGATGTCGGCGAGGTAGGCTTCGGGGTTCAGGCCGGAGAGCTTGGCGGTCTCGATGACGGTCATGGCGTCGGCGAGCACCTCGCCGCCGGCGTCGGCGCCTGCGAAGAGGAAGTTCTTTCTTCCCAGCACGATGGGCTTGATGGCGCGTTCGGCCGCATTGTTGTCGATGGCGACGCGGCCGTCGTCGAGAAACAGAACGAAGCTCGGCCAGCGTCTCAACGCATAGCGCATCGCCTTGGCCAGATCGCCCTTGCCGGTGATCAGGGTCAGCTGGCGCTCGCACCAGGATCGGAAGGCCTCGACCCGGGAGCGGCTCTCGCGCTGGCGGGCTGCGTGGCGGATGTCGCGCGGCTGGCCGTTGATGGCCGCTTCGACGTCGTAGAGCGCACCGATCCGCTCCAGCGCCTCGCGGGCGATTGGGCTGCCGGTCGCCTTCCAGACATCGTGGAAGTCGCGCCGCAGATGCGCCCAGCACGCCGCCTCGCGCACGCGCGCCACGCCGTCGGGGCCGGGCTCGTAGAGCTCCTTGAAGCCCGTGTATGCGTCGGCCTGCAGGATGCCGTGGAAGTCGGCGAGGTGCTTGCGGGGGTGCTCGCCCTTGCGGTCGGGGGAGAACCAGTAGGCGCTGGCGGGCGGATCGCCGCCCGCCCAGGGGCGGTCGTCCTTGACGTAGACCCGGATGCGGCCCTCCTTCACGCCGCGCGCCAGCCCCTCGATCCGCTTCTTCCCGGGATCGAGCACACGGATCGGGGTGTCATCGGCGTGGATGCGGTCTGAGGCCGTCACCACGTCGCGGATCAGGTCGGCCAGCGGCCGCAGCGCGCCGGCGGCCTGGCCGCACCAGTCGATCAGCGTGGAGCGGGGGATGTCGGCCCCCATGCGGGCGAAGATCTCGCCCTGCCTGTAGAGCGGGAGGTGGTCGTCGTATTTGGCGACCAGGATGTGCGCGAGCAGCGCCGGCCCGGCCATGCCGCGCGGGATCGGGCGCGGCGGCGCCGGCGTCTGCACCATGCGCTCGCAGTCTCGGCAGGACTTCTTGGGGCGATGGATCTCCACCACCTTCAGCTTGGCGGCGATGAAGTCGAGAATTTCGGCGACGTCCTCGCCCACCAGCCGCAGCATGCCACCGCAATCGGGGCAGCGCTCACCGGGATCGAGCACGATGGCCTCGCGCGGCGCGTCATCGGCGATGCGGGGCTTGCCGCGCCGCCGCTGCGGCGGGACGTCGTCGGGCGCGGCGGTCCCGGTGGCGGGCGCCTCCTCGACCTCCGGCGTGTCCGTCTCGGGTGTCGAATCGGCAGCGGCGCGGGTGGTCTCGAGGCTCTCAAGCGCCAGTTCCAGCTGCGCGAGTTCGCGCTCGATCTTCTCCGAACTCGGACCGAAGCGTTGCTTCTTCAGCTTCGCGATGGTGATCCGGAGCGCCTGGACCAAGGCGTCATAGGCCCGGTTGGCGGCCTCGACCCCGGCGATCTTCGCCCGAAGGCCGAGCACCATGGCCCGCAGAACCGCAGGATCTTCGGGAAGGGTTTCGGCCTCGGGCGTCATGGTCGAATGATACGCGACGCAGGTGCCCAGTTCCACGTCAAATCATTGATTCGAAGCGCGAATCACACCACCCGCGCCGGCGGCGACGACCAGGCCGGCCGTCGCCAGTCGATCCCTTCCCACAGCATAGACAGCTGCGCCGAGGTGAGCCGCAGCGCCGTCCCGTCCGCCTGCGAGGGCCACGGGAAGCGCCCCTTCTCCAGCACCTTGTAGTAGAGGCAAAAGCCTTGGCCGTCCCAGAACAGGAGCTTCAGCCTGTCGCCGCGCCGCCCCCGGAAGCAGAACACCGCGCCCGAGGTCGGGTTCTGCTTCAGCGCCAGCTGCGCCTGCGCCGCCAGCCCCGCGATGCCCTTCCGCATGTCCGTGACACCACAGGCCAGATAGATCCGCACACCCGCGCCCGGAGCGATCATGCCCCCTCCACGGCGCCTATCAGCCGCCGCAATTCGGTTGTCGGCAGGGCTGCCGGCGTCCGCAGCACGCGGCCGCCGACAAGCACGATCTCCACCGTCGCGCCGGGCGCCGCCGTGATGTCGCCGGCGCCCCGCGCGCCGTCAGGCCCCGTCGCGGTCGGCGCGGCCTCAGCCTCGATCCCGGAACCATGCGGCGGCGGTCCCGAGACCACCTCCACAAAGCCCATCACGCCGCCTGGCATCCCGAGGTCCCCTCGACGGGCCGCGCGGCGCCAGTCGTAAACCTGCTGGCGCGTCACGTCGAACCGCCGCGCGACATTCGAGACCACCGCCCCCGGCTCCAGCGACGCCATCGCAACCGCCAGCTTCTCGCTGACGCTCCACCGCCGGCGACGCTCGACCCCGCCCAGAACCTCCCCACGCATCGACGCCTCCTATCCATCTGGACGTCCACGACGACGTCGTCAGAGACGTCTCATCGCAGATCGGAAACGCATCCGGCAGGCGGCCTCAAGCGGCTTGCAGTTACCCATAAGTTTCCGGCGGCGTTGCGATGCGCGCTCCTTCGACGAGGTCGGCGAGGCGGGAGAAGCCTCGCCATATGACGGTCGTCCCCGGTGGAGCGTCGGATGCACGATCAAGGTAGCCTCCGAGCCGCGCGACCGCCCTGACATAGAAGGCGAGATCTCGCGATGTCTGGCGTTTTCTTTCCGGCGTCGCCTGTTCGAGCAGGTGGCGCTCGGCGTCCGTGAAGACCGCAGCAGGTTCGGCTCCCGCAGTCTCGCGGCTGAGCATCGTCAGCCATGTCACCCGCCAGGCGACGACGCAGCAAAGCGCAATGCGGTTGGCCAGGCGATCGGCCGTGGCGAGACGCAGCTCCTCGATCCGGCTGCCGGTCTTCAGGGTTCTGAAAAAAGTCTCGATCTTCCAGCGCAGGGCGTACCATCCGAGCTTGTGCACGGCGTCCGCGTGCGTCGCCACCGGCAGGTTCGTGATCAGTTTCCAGATGACGGGAGCCCGGCCCTCCGGCGGGTCGAGTTCCTCGGCATGGATGATCTGGAGGTCCTGATGCCGGTATTTCCGCTGCTTTCCGATCGGCGGCCGGACAGTCATCGTGGCGTGCCGGACCGATAGCACGGCACGATGGTCTTTGCCCTGTACGTCGCGGAACCGGACCTCGTGGGTGCCGCTGGACTGCACCTCCGCCATCACCTTGGCAATGGTCGTGCCGCCATCCTCCGCAAGGCGGTCGACGCAGCTGCGGACCAGGAACCTCGTTCCGAGTTCCTCGGCCAGGCAGTAGAGTTCGCAGATGTCGCTTTCCCGGTCGCCGACATGCACGCAACGTTCCGGCACGCCTGCCAGCTCGGTGGACAGGCGCAGATTGTCGAGCCAGCGCATGCTTTCTTTCTGCTCGATCGGCACCCGGGTCGGATTGATCTTGCGCTTGAGCGCGGCGGTCCCTTTGAACTTGGCGCGCGACCGGAACTTGGCCGCCGTCAGGCCGAGCGGCAGCCCCTCCGGCGTGATCGCGAGGCTGGCATGCATCAGGAGCCCGCAGACCGCATGCTTCTGGTAACGACCGTCCTTCAACTTGCGCCCGGTCGACACCTTCGTGAACCCGATCTTCTCTGGAGCCGAGCGCTTGAAGGAGAATTCCGTAGTGTCCTGCAGGATCGGGATGGGACCGTCGGTTGCCCGGATGCGCAGGGCCGAGGCGGCGAAATGGCCCTCGAGGATCTTGTCTTCGCTGACATTTCCGTTTGAAAAGAAGCGGTAGGCGGCCTTGGTGTTCGACCAGTCCTGAAACGCCGTCGGCAGCGACTTCCCAGGCCGTTCCCCGAGGGCCTCGAGCATTGTCCCGAGGCGCCGGTTCAGCCGGCCGTCACCCAAATCACACCCGGCGGTTTCCGTTTCCACCCAACTCTGTCCCATGCCTGCACCTCAATCATTCGGTGCAACCTGACAAATCATGAATGCTTGTTTCCGGGCAAGGCCAAGTCTGGTGGGTGATTCAATTCGCCACACGACTTATGGGTAACTGCAAGCTCCAGCCGCCGCTTACGATGGTGCGCTCGAATCTCGCGTCTGTAGTGCCCCATAGTGAACGCCGGCCGCGCTGCGCAGCAATGCAGCCAGAGGTCCAAGAGCAGCGACCGAGGCGACCGGCTCAGCTCCTGCCTGCCAGCATTGGCTGGCGACCCGATCGAACATCCAGGCAGGGATCTCAAGCCGACGATCGGACGCGACACCGGTCAGGCTACTGCGAAACGCCGTCCAGCCGGCCTTCTCGATCACATCGTGAACGTGAACTCGTCGGCCGGCCCAAGGATGCCAAGGGTGGAGCACCTCGCGCTCATCGATCCCGTGGGCGTTCAGTGATCCAGTTGTACAACGGGACGCGGCCGCACAGCGCCCTCGGATAACGGCCGCCGGCTCCGGAAAGCTCCATCCCGATGGACCAGAGGCCGACCATGCATTAACAATTTAACCGAACCACTCGATAGTGGCAGTCCAATTTCTCTCGATGAACTTCCGCCATCCGCCGAAATCCGAGATGTCTTTCGCCTCTCGGACGGCCGCGTGCTCGCAGAGGAACCCGACCACGCCGTCGCCGTCGTCAAGGCGGACGCTGCCGAGGCAGAGCGGCGCGGACACGGTTTCCATGAAGCCGGCGATCTCTTGGCGGGGCAGCGCCCAGATTTCGAGCGCGATGCTCACGCCCGGCTCCGCCCGGAGCAGGCCCGGCCGGGCCGGCGGTCCTCCGGGAAGCTCGAACAGGCGGTAGTTGGAGGACGTCCGGGCGGTCCGCAGGAAACGCCCGCCGCAGCCGGTCAACTGGTGGTTCAGCGGCAGCCCCGACATGTGCGCTCCGACGACCGCGATGGCGATCTCGCCGGGTCCGGGCTTCGGATCGGTGGCCGTAGCGCGTTCCGAAAACACCGCTGCCGCCAGGGACGCCGCCGCCGCGTCCCGCCCGTTGCGGCCGATCAGCGTGACGCTTCCGGGGCGGCCGTCCCTGCGGGCGGGCGTCGGAACGCTGATGGCGCAGAGGTCGAGCAGGTTCACGAAGTTGGTGTAGGTGCCGAGCCGACTGTTCGGGCCGATCGGGTCGGCCTCGAGATCGGCCAGGCTGCAGAAGGTCGGGATTGTCGGCACGCATATGAGATCGGCCCCGGCGAGGACGGGCTCGACGGCGCGACGCAGCTCCGCCAGCCGGTAGAACCCGCGGAAAGCGTCGACGGCGGTCAGCCTCTTTCCGCCCCCGACGATTTGGCGGGTGACGGGATGGATCGCGTTGGGATCGCGGGCGAGCAGGTCGGCCACGACGCTCAGGCGCTCGGCGACCCATGCCCCCTCGTAGAGCAGGTCGGCGATCTCGTGGAAGACCGTGAAATCGGTCTCCAGAATCTCGACGCCGAAATCATCCAGCTTCGCGAGCGCCGCGTCGAAGGACGCCTGCTGCAGGGCGTCGCCGAAAAACCTGCGGCTGGACCGGCTCGGCACAACGATGCGGGGCCGGGGCGGCGCGGAACCGAGGGGCGGATTGGGCGTCGGTCGGGAATAGGGATCATCGGGATCGAAGACCGCCGCGGCCCGGAACACCGCGTAGGCGTCATGGACGCCGCGGGCGAAGATCGAGACGCAGTCGAGCGTGCGGCAGGCGGGCACGACGCCCGCGCAGGACAGCGCACCGAGCGAGGGTTTGAGGCCGACGATCCCGTTCAGGGCCGCAGGCACGCGACCCGATCCGGCGGTATCCGTGCCGAGCGCGAAGGTCACGAGATCCCGCGCCACCGCGACGGCGGAACCGGAGCTGGAGCCGCCGGGCACGATCTCCGGATCGAGCGCGTTGCGCGGCGGCGGATAGGGAGAGCGGACGCCGACAAGGCCGGTCGCGAACTGGTCGAGATTGGTCTTGCCGACCGGGATCGCGCCTGCCCGGCGCAGCGTGGCGACCACGAAGGCGTCGCACCCGGGCTGATACGCGAAGGCCGGGCACCCGGCGGTGGTCGGCGCTTCGGCGAGGTCGATGTTGTCCTTGATGGCGAAGGGCAGGCCCCAGAGCGGACGGGTCTCCGGATCGAAGGCGCCGAGCCGGTCGGCTTCCGCGAGAACCGCGTCGCGCTCCCTCAGATGGATGAAGATTCCCGGATCGTCTGCCGCGCCGATTCGGCGGAACACCTCGGCCATGACGTCGACCGGATCGGCGCCGTCCCGGTAGGCCGCGTGCAGCGCGGCGATGTCGAAGCTCAGGTCGTGCATGCGGTCTCCTGTCAGATCGGGTCGGTGAAGACCACGGGACGATCCCACTGGATCAGCACGACACAGCCGGGTCCGGACCAGACCGAATGCGCGCTGCCCTCGGGATTGAGGATCAGAGAGCCCGCGGGATAATCCCCGGCCTCGTCGCTCTGAACCCCGTCCAGAACGATGATCGTCTCGAGGCCGCCGTGCCGGTGACGCGGCACGCCGGCGCCGGGCGCGTAGCGCAGAAGTGCGACCGCGGGCGCGCCCTCGACGAGCCGGCAGATCTCGACCCCGGGATGGAAGGGTTCGAAGGCCAGGCTCTGCCAGCCCTCCGCCAGCAGTCCGGAGATGTGGAGCGGCTCAGCCATCGAGGGCCGAGAGGATCGCGTCAGTCGAGGCGGTCCAGCCGACGATCGCGCCTTGGGCGCGGATCATCTCGAGCGTCGCGGTCTTGAATGCGGGAAAGTAGCTTTCCGTGGCGTCCTCTGCCAGCAGGCAGGCATAGCCGCGGTCGTTGGCCTCGCGCATCGTCGTCTGGACACAGACCTCGGTGGTGACGCCCGCGAAAACCAGCGTCGCGATCCCCTTGGTGGAGAGAACCCCGTCCAGCCCGGTGGCGTAGAACGCGCCCTTACCGGGCTTGTCGATCACCGTCTCGCCCGGCGCCGCGGCCAGTTCCGGCACGATCTCCGCGCCCGGCTCGCCCGCGATCAGAACCCGCCCCATCGGGCCCTCGTCACCGATGCGCAGGGCGGCGTCGCCGCGGTCGCGCTTGAGGGGCGGACAATCGGAGAGGTCGGGGCGGTGGCATTCGCGCGTATGGATCACGGTCCGGCCGGATCGGCGGAATCCCGCGATCAGCCGGCCCACCACGGGCACGATGGCGCGAAGCGGCGTGACGTCGTTGCCAAGCGCCGCGCCGAACCCTCCGGGCTCGATGAAGTCGCGCTGCATGTCGATGACGATGAGCGCGGTCCGCGCGGGATCGACCTCCAGATCGAAGGGGTCTGCGGGGACGAGCACCATCAGGCGTGTCCGGCCATGTGGCGTCCGATCTCGGCGATGTCCGCACTCGCGGCCGGGGTCTCGAAGGCGATACGCCCCTCGGACATCACCAGTACCCGGTCGGCAAGCTCCAGCACCTCGTCGAGATCCTCGCTGATCAGCAGGACCGCGGCGCCGGCGTTGCGCGCGGCCATGATGCGGGCGCGGATCTCGGCGACGGCCGAGAAATCGAGCCCGAAGCAGGGATTGGAGATCAGCAGCAGGTCGACCTCGCCAGTCAGTTCGCGGGCGAGCACCGCGCGCTGGACATTGCCGCCCGAAAGCGCCGCGATCGGCGCATCGATCGACGTCGTCTTGACCTTGAAATCCGCAACGAGCCCGGTCGCGAGGCGGTCGAGATCGCGCGGCCGCAGCCAGAACCGCGGGCCGGAGCCGTTCACGTCGAAGGTGCGGAACCCGATGTTCTCGGCGACCGACATGCGCGGCGCGCAGGCGTTGCGCAGCGGCTCCTCGGGCAGGTAGCGCACGGCGTTGGCGCGCGCCTCGGCTCTCGTGGCGGTGAAGGGCGCGTCCTTGACGCGGATCGACCCCGCGCTCGGCGGGCGCTGACCGGCTAGGATCTCCATCAGTTCCATCTGGCCGTTACCGGAGATGCCCGCGATGCCGACGATCTCGCCCGCATGCACGTCGAGCCGGTCGATCTCGATGGGTTTGAGCCCCGAGCGGTCGATGGCCCGGATCCCGGTCAGCGCAAGCACCGGCCGCCCCGGATCGCCGCTGCGTTCGGCCGATGTCGCGAGGGTCTCCGCGCCGACCATCATCGCGGCCATGTCGGCGTGGCTGAGATCGGCAACGGCGCCGCCGCCGGCGTATTTTCCGCGCCGCAGGACCGAGACAGCGTCGGCGAAGGCGGTGACCTCGCGGAACTTGTGGCTGATCATCAGCACCGAGATCTCGCCCGCCTCGCAGAGGCCCCGCACATGGCCAAGCACCTCGTCGGACTCGGCGGGGGTGAGAACCGAGGTCGGTTCGTCGAGGATCAGGAACCGCCGCCCGAGATAAAGCTGCTTGAGGATCTCGAGCTTCTGCTTCTCGCCGGCGGCGAGCCGGGCAACCGGCTGGTCGAGCGGCACGCGGAACGGCATGCGGTCCATGAACGCCGCAAGTTCTGCCCGCTCGCGCCGCCAGTTTAGCAGTGCAGGCGCGTCGGGGCGGCTGATCACGAGATTCTCGGCCGAGGTCAGCGACGGCACGAGGGTGAAATGCTGGTAGACCATGCCGAGGCCGAGCGCGTGGGCGGCCCGCGGATCCGGCACCGCGACCTCGCGGCCTCCGACCATCATCTGACCGGAGGTCGCGTGGTAGAACCCCATCATGCATTTGACGAGCGTTGACTTGCCCGCGCCGTTCTCGCCCAGAAGCGCGTGGAACGATCCCGGCGCCACGCCGATCGAGACGTCGTCGAGCGCGGTGAAGCCGCCGAAGCGCATCGTCATGCCGACGGTCTCGACACCCAGCGCGCCCCGCGTGTCGCGCGCCGCGACCGTCATGGCAGCTGGCCGGTGAAGGTGGCGCTATCGGAGACCGCCCCGAAGACGCCGCCCTGCATCCTGACCATGTGGATCGCGGCCGCGTGGTTGCCGGGATCGGTCGCGCCGCAGCAATCCTCGAGGATCAGGCATTCGAAGCCGCGGTCGTTCGCCTCGCGCATCGTGGTGGAGACGCAGACATCCGTCGTGATGCCGGTCAGCACGATGTTGTCGATCCCGCGGACCCGAAGCATCAGCTCGAGATCGGTTGCGCAGAACGAGCCCTTGCCCGGCTTGTCGATGATCGGCTCGCCATCGCGGGGATAGAGCTCCTCAATGATGTCCCAGCCCGGCTCGCCCCGCACGAGTATCCGCCCGCAGGGACCCGGATCGCCGATGCCCGCGCCGATCTGCTGCGACCGCCAGCGCTTGTTGGCGGGCAGGTCCGCAAGGTCCGGGCGATGCCCTTCGCGTGTGTGGATGACGTGATATCCCTTATCCCGCATCGCGCCCAGCACCTTCCTGATCGGTTCAATCGGCGCGCGAGTCAGCGACAGATCGTAGCCCATCTTGTCGACATAGCCGCCCTGTCCGCAGAAATCGGTCTGCATGTCGATGATGATCAGCGCGGTGTTGTCCGGACTAAGGTCGCCGTTCCAAGGCCAAGGGTACGGATCGGAGGCGATCGTGGTCATTCGGCGGCCTCGCGGCGGGTCGGCGAATAGCTGCGCGTCGGTCCGGGGAAGCCGCAGGAGGTGCCGTCGGTGATGCGCACCTCGTCCTCCCAGGGCAGGCGATAGCGGCCTTCGGCCAGATCGGTCATGTAGGTGTAGGGACAATCCTGGGCGCCGCCCCTGACCGCGACGTTTCCGCGGTGGCCGAACTGGTAGATGTTATTCTCAACCCCCCAATACGCGCGCGCCTCTCGCACCAGATCGGGGCGGACCTCGGCGGTGACGATCTCGTCAACCCGTCCGCTGGTCCCATGCGCGATGATCGCGCCGTCGAAATTTACGATCATGCCCTCGCCCATGGAATCGAACGTACCGTCTGACCCGCACATGCAGACGTTGGCGGTGACCATCAGGTTGCAGAAGGCGTTCGACTGGTTCGTGAAGCGCCAGCTGTCGCGGATCGGCGCGGTATAGCCCGCCGTGCGCAGCATGATCTCGGCCCCCTTGTAGGCGCATTCGCGAGCCATCTCGGGGAACATGCCGTCATGGCAGATGATGAGCGCGAGCTTCGCGCCCTTCGGCCCATCGATCACCGGGATGCCCAGGTTGCCGGGCTCCCACGGCTCGACCAGGACCAGGGGGTGCATCTTGCGGTAATAGAGGCGGACCTCGCCCAAATCGTCGATCACGATGCCGACGTTCCAGGGGTTGCCGTGCGGATTGCGCTCCATGATCGAGAAGCAGCCCCAGATCCGGTTTTCGGCGCAGGCGGCGCGGAAGGCCGCGACTTCGGGCCCGTCCATGTCGCAGAGGATCTCGTCGCGCATGTCCATCGACAGGCCGTGCAGCGCGTATTCGGGAAAGACCACCAGATCCATCGTCGCCATGTTGCGTCGCGCCTTGCCGACCATGGCGACGATCCGATCAGTCTGCGCCGCGATGTCCGCGGCCGTCTCGATGCGCGGCAGCCCAAGCTGCACGAGGCCGATCACCACGCCGTTCGGCGATCCGTTCAGGCCACCCAGTCCGTTCATCGCCGGTCCTCCTATTTGGTGATGCTGAGCTCGCCCGGCGCTCCGGTCAGCGCGCGGGTCGGCGACGACGTGGCGATCAGAAGCCCCAGCGTGAGCACGTAGGGCGCCGCGTAGAAGAGGTAGTAGCCCTCGCTGACGCCCACCGATTGCAGGGCGGGACCCAGAGCGCCAGCGCCGCCGAACAGGAGCGCCGCCCAGAAACACGCCAGCGGGTTCCACCGCGCGAAGATCACCAGCGCCACGGCCATCAGGCCCTGTCCCGACGAGACGCCCTCGTTCCAGCTTCCCGGATAGAACAGCGACAGATAGGCCCCGCCGGTGCCCGCCAACGCGCCGCCCGCCGCGGTGGAGAGGATGCGCACGAGATCGGCGCGGATGCCCATGGCGCGCGCCGCGTCGGTGCTGTCGCCGACCACGCGGATGATCAGACCGACCCGCGTGGCGCGGAACATCCACCACATCAGCACCGCGAGAACCCCGCCCACGATGAAAAGCACGTTGACGCGCAGCGCGGCCTGGACCTGGGGGATGTCGGACCACCAGCCCAGATCGATCGAGGGCAGGTCAGGCGCCACCGGCTGGATGAAGGGCTTGCCGAAGAAGAAGGCGAGACCCATGCCGAGCAGCATCAGCGCGATGCCGATCGCGATGTCGTTGACCCGAGGCAGCGAGCAAATGAGCCCGTGCACGAGGCCGAAGACCGCGCCCGAGGCCGCCGCCGCCGCGACGCCCATCCAGGCGTCTCCGGTCAGATAGGCGACCGCGTAGCCCGACATCGCGCCGAAAACGAGGGTGCCTTCGAGTCCGAGATTGATCCTGCCGGAACGTTCGGTCAGGCACTCGCCGAGGCTCACGAACAGAAACGGCGTGGAGACCCGGATCGCCCCGCCGAGAATGGCGAGCGGCACGCCCCAGAGGCCCAGATCGCCGCTCATGGTTTGCCCCAGAGTTCAGGCTGGAACAGCCGGAACCGGCCGTAGAAGGTCTCGGAGATCAGGATCGCCACGAACACGAAACCCTGGAGCACCAGGGTCGTCGCGTCCGGCAGGTCCATGCGCCTTTGCAGCAGTCCGGACGAGGCCTCGATGCCGGCGAAGAGCACCGCGACGGGCAGGATCGCCAGCGGATTGTGTCGGGCCAGAAAGGCCACGAGGATGCCGAAGTGACCGCCCGCCGCGAGCGAGGCGTTGGCCGCGCCGTGCACGGCGGCGACCTCGAAGAATCCCGCGAGGCCGGCGCAGACGCCGCCCAGCGCGCTGAAGCCCACGATCAGAAGTCCGACCGGGAGGCCCTGGACCTGCGCGGCCCGGACGTTGCCGCCGGCGATGCGCGCGGCGAACCCCCAGGTGTAGATCCGGTCGATCAGCACCCGCGCAGGACGCAGGCGAGCACGCCGACCCCGAGCCCCCAATGCACATCGAACCCGGGCATGTCGCCGACGCGAAGCGCCTCGGGCAGCGGCGCGGTCGAGGGTTTGTTCAGGCTGGCCGGATCGCGCAGTGGGCCCTCGACC
>CAVORV010000008.1:0-45226 GCA_963698685.1 uncultured Alphaproteobacteria bacterium | reverse complement strand
CGTCTGCTGGAAATGACCCTCGACGAGCTCGATTCCGCTCGGGAATGGATGCTCCTTCTGGGTCGCAAGACCGCCCGCGAGAAGATCGCGAGCCTATTCGTCATAATGGGGCGCAGGGACGCCGCGCTCAACCAGGTGCGGCCCCGCGGCGGTCTGGTCTTTCCTTTCTTATATCACCCGCGAGGCGATGGCGGACTACCTCGGCCTCACCATAGAGACCGTCAGCCGGCAGATCTCGGCGCTGCGCAAGGAAGGTCTCATCGATCTGAATGACAACCGTATGGTGCGCGCGCCCGATCGTGGCTCATCGTAGGAATCGGGGGACGATTTCGACGGCGGCGTTCTGGTCTGAAGCGTCCCCTTTCAGGCCAATGCGACGCTGCACCGCGGGGCGCGTCAATACGTCTCGCCCCTGAGGAGCCTTCCATAAACTCCTTAAATCTGCTGGCCTTTTTCCTAAGGCGGGCTCAGTTTCGCATACAAAGGTATGGCGAAACTGCGGGACTTGATCTGGATCAATGAGCGTTGCGATAATGCTCTGCACAAGGACGCTGACGAAAAGACGGCCGGATTCCGTCCGGCGGTGAAAGAAGGGCCAAAGAGCGCATGGTTCTTACGGGGGCGAAGATTGCGGTGCTGGGGTTGTTGACGCTCCTCCTGGCGATGGCGGCCAATTACGGACAGGATCAGGTCTATACCTTCCACGCGCTGCTGCTCACCGCGATCGCGGGCGGCGCGATGATCTGGACAATCCGCAACGCCGGCTCGGGGAAAGATCACCACCGCGACGCCCGAGACGGGTTACATGGACGAGGTGGTCCGCTACGGCGTGGTCGCGACGGCGATCTGGGGCGTCGTGGGGTTCCTGATGGGAACCTACATCGCCTTCCAGCTGGCGTTTCCCGCGCTCAACCTGGATCTGCCCTATACCAGCTTCGGCCGGCTCCGTCCGCTTCACACCTCCGCCGTGATCTTCGCATTCGGTGGCAACGCCCTGATCGCCACGTCCTTCTACGTGGTCCAGCGCACCACTGCCGCGCGCCTTTGGGGCGGAAACACCGCCTGGTTCGTCTTCTGGGGTTACCAATTGTTCATCGTGCTGGCCGCCACCGGCTACGTGCTCGGTTCGACCCAGTCCAAGGAATACGCCGAGCCGGAATGGTACGTCGACATCTGGCTCACCGTGGTCTGGGTCGCCTATCTCGCCGTGTTCATGGGAACCCTGATAAAGCGCAAGGAACCCCACATCTACGTGGCGAACTGGTTCTATCTCGCGTTCATCGTCACGGTGGCGATGCTCCATCTGGTCAACAATACCACCATCCCCGTGTCGATCTTCTCGTCGCATTCGGTGATCCTGTTCCCGGCGTCCAGGGCGCGATGGTCCAGTGGTGGTACGGTCACAACGCGGTCGGATTCTTCCTGACCGCCGGTTTCCTCGGCATGATGTACTACTTCATTCCGAAACAGGCCGAGCGGCCGATCTACTCCTACCGCCTCTCGATCATCCACTTCTGGGCGCTGATCTTCCTCTACATCTGGGCGGGTCCGCACCATCTGCATTACACCGCCCTGCCCGACTGGGCTCAGACGCTCGGCATGGTGATGTCGATCATCCTCTGGATGCCGTCCTGGGGCGGCATGATCAACGGTCTGATGACGCTCCAGGGCGCGTGGGACAAGCTCCGGACCGATCCGGTCCTGCGGATGCTGGTGATCTCGGTCGGCTTCTACGGCATGTCGACCTTCGAGGGTCCGATGATGTCCATCAAGGCCGTCAACTCGCTCAGCCACTACACCGACTGGACCATCGGGCACGTTCATTCCGGCGCGCTGGGCTGGAACGGCATGATCACCTTCGGCGCGCTCTACTTCCTCGTGCCGCGCCTGTGGAACCGCGAGCGGCTCTACAGCCTCACGCTGGTCAGCTGGCATTTCTGGCTCGCGACCATCGGCATCGTGCTCTACGCGTCGTCGATGTGGGTCACCGGCATCATGGAAGGGCTGATGTGGCGCGAGGTCGACGCGCAGGGCTTCCTCGTGAACTCCTTCGCCGACACGGTCGCCGCGAAATTCCCGATGTACGTCGTTCGCGGCGTCGGCGGGGTGCTCTATCTCACCGGCGCTCTGATCATGTGCTACAACCTCTACAGAACGGCGGTGGGGGCCGGCCAAAGCGCCCGCATCGCCGCCGTTCCCGCAGAATAAGGGAGGGCGAGCGACATGAGCCTTTTGTCAAAACACGGCGTCATCGAACGCAACGCGATGCTCCTGCTGGTCCTCAGCCTGATCGTCGTGGCCATCGGCGGAGTGGTGCAGATCGTGCCGCTTTTCTATCTCGACAACACCATCGAGGAGGTGGACGGCGTCCGGCCCTACTCGCCGCTGGAGCTCGCCGGACGTGACATCTACATCTCCGAGGGCTGCTACGTCTGTCACAGCCAGATGATCCGCGCGATCCGCGACGAGGTCGACCGCTACGGTCACTACAGCCTTGCGGCGGAATTGATGTACGACCATCCGTTCCAGTGGGGATCGAAGCGTACGGGGCCGGATCTCGCCCGGGTCGGCGGCCGCTATTCCGACGATTGGCACATCGCGCATTTCAACAACCCGCGCGATCTGGTCCCGGAATCCATCATGCCGGCCTACCCCTGGTTCGCCCGCACGCCGATCAATTCGGAACGGATCGCGCAGATCATGCGGGCGCATCGCATGGCTGGCGTTCCCTATACCGACGAGATGATCGAGCAGGCAGCCGCCGATTTCCGCGCGCAGGCCAACCCGGATGAAGGCGACGTGGACGCTCTGCTCGCGCGCTACCCCAAAGCCCAGGCCCGCAACTTCGACGGCCAGCCCGGGATCAGCCAGCTCGACGCGGTGATCGCCTATCTTCAGATGCTCGGAACGCTCGTCGACTTCTCGACGTTCGAACCCGTCAGCAGCCGCTAGGGGATCGCGATGGAAACCTACAGCCTCCTGCGCGAGATCGCGGACAGCTGGGGCATGCTGTCCCTGCTGCTGATCTTTCTCTTCGTGGTCTTCTGGGTCTTCAGGCCCGGTTCAAAGGAAGTCCACAGCGAGACCGCGAACATGATTTTCAGGAACGAAGACAAGCCCAAGGATGATGCCGATGGCCGATAAACGCGAGATCGACGAGGCCACCCAGACCGCGACCACCGGTCACGAATGGGACGGCATCAAGGAACTCGACACGCCCATGCCGCGCTGGTGGCTCTGGACGTTCTACGCCACCATAGTCTGGGGCGTCGGCTACATGATCATGATGCCCGCATGGCCCCTGATCCACGGCGCGACGCCCGGCCTTCTGGGCTATTCGTCCCGCGCAAACGTGACGGCGGAACTCGGCCAGGTCGCCACCGGAAACGCGCCGCTGAACACGCGGCTCATCGAAGCGGATCTGGACGCAATCGCCGACGATCCTGAACTGCTCCGTTTCGCGACAGCCGGCGGCGGCGCCGTTTTCCGCAACCATTGCAGCCAGTGCCACGGCGCGGGCGGCGGCGGCGCGATCGGCGGCTATCCGAACCTCATCGACGACGACTGGCTCTGGGGCGGCACGGTCGAGGACATCCACCTGACGCTTCTGCACGGCATCCGCTACGAGGCGGATGACGACACGCGCTTCAGCCAGATGCCCGCCTTCGGAGACATCCTGGAGGAGGATCAGATCCTCGGGCTCGTCGAATACGTCCGCTCCCTATCCGGCGCCGACCATGACGAGGCGGCCGCGGCCGCACAGGCAGAAACGTTCGTCGACAACTGCTCGGCCTGCCACGGCGAGGACGGCAAGGGCATGCGCGAACAGGGCGCGCCCAACCTGACCGATGGCATCTGGCTCTATGGCGGCGACGCGGCCACCATCGAGCACACTATCCGCTATTCGCGCTACGGCGTGATGCCCGCCTTCGGAAACCGGCTGTCCGAGGCCGACATCCGCAAGGTCGCCGTCTACGTCAACACGCTTGGCGGCGGCGAATAGGCGACGATGCGTCCGGGCGCGGAACGCCCTGACCTGCGCCGTCGCGTTGCCGATGGCGCGCGACGAAACAGCGCCCTTGAGCGGCGGCGCGTGACGCATACGTGCATTAGCACCATCGCCTGGATTACGAGGCAACATCCGTGACCGATACCCTGCAAGAACCCCCGAAACTCTACGCCGCGGCCGAACCGATCTTCCCCCGTCGCGTGAAGGGCAAGTTCCGCACGCTGAAATGGTGGATCATGGGCTTGACGCTCGCGGTCTACTATCTCACGCCGTGGCTGCGATGGGATCGCGGCCCCGCCCTGCCCGACCAGGCCGTGCTGATCGACCTGGCCAATCGGCGGTTCTACTTCTTCTTTATCGAAATCTGGCCGCACGAGTTCTATTTCGTCGCCGGTCTTCTGATAATGGCCGGTCTCGGTCTTTTCCTGTTCACCGCCGCTCTGGGCCGCGTCTGGTGCGGCTACACCTGCCCCCAGACCGTCTGGACCGATCTCTTCATCCTTGTCGAGCGCTGGATCGAAGGCGACCGCAACGCGAGGGTCCGCCTCTGGAACGCCCCGTGGGACGCGCGCAAAGCCCGCCTTCGCCTCACGAAATGGGCGGTCTGGCTCCTCATCGCTGTCGCCACGGGTGGCGCGTGGGTCTTCTACTTCGCCGACGCGCCGACGCTTCTGGTCAACCTCTTCACCTTCGACGCGCCCGCCGTCGCCTACATCTCCATCGCCATCCTGACCGCCACGACCTTCGTTTTCGGCGGTTTCATGCGCGAACAGATCTGCATCTACATGTGCCCCTGGCCGCGCATCCAAGGCGCGATGATGGACGAGCAGACCATCACCGTCGCCTACAGGGACCATCGCGGCGAGCCGCGCGGCAAGCACCGCAAATCCGCCGAGGCCGAGAATCTCGGCGACTGCATCGACTGCAACGCCTGCGTCAACGTCTGCCCGATGGGCATCGACATCCGCGATGGCCAGCAGCTCGCCTGCATCACCTGCGCGCTCTGCATCGACGCGTGTGACGACGTCATGGACAAGATCGACAAGCCGCGCGGCCTGATCGACTACATCACGCTCGAGGAGGCCGAATCCGAGCGCGCCGGCAATCCGGTCGCACCCGTCTGGAAGAGCATCTTCCGGCCCCGCGTGATCCTCTACACCGTTCTCTGGTCCGCGATCGGCATCGGGCTGGTCGCGGCGCTGATCCTGCGCACCGACATAACCATCGCGGTTGAACCCGTGCGAAACCCGATCAACGTGACTTCTGTCGGACGGCTCGATCCGCAACGCCTACGAGTTGCGCCTGCGCAACATGACCGGCGCCGAGCGCGAGTACCGGATCGCGGTCGCGGGATCGACGGATGTCACCCTGGAGCTCCAGGGCTTCGAGGGGACGGTGGTCACCGTTCCGGCCGACACCACCTTCCGCCAGCGCGTCTACCTGACCGCGCCGCCGGAAAGCGCCGCGGCCGCCTCGTCGCTTCTGCAGCTGGCGATCTCCGTCGAGGACACCGCGACCGGCGAAACAGCCAGCGAATCGGCCGCATTCAGAGGGAGACAGGAGTGATGTCCTCCGAGACCCCGCGCCGGCTGACCGGACGCACCGTCCTGATGATCGCGGTCGGCGCGTTCGGGGTGATCCTCGCCGCGAACCTCACGCTGGCCTACAACGCGGTCAACACCTTCTCCGGGCTCGTCGTCCAGAACAGCTACATCGCGAGCCAGCAGTTCGACGAGCTGCGCGAGGCGCAGGAGGCCCTGGGCTGGACACTGGACGTCGCGCATGACGGGGAACGGCTGCGTCTCGATTTCACCGATGCCTCCGGCGCCGTCGTGCGGCCCCAAACCCTTGAATTCACCATCGCCCGGCCGAATTCGCGTCACGAGGACGGCACGGCGCTCCTCGAGGCGTTCGAGGGCGGATATGTGGCGGACCTTCCGCTGGGGTCCGGCAACTGGAACCTCGACATCAGCGCTACCGCCGCCGACGGCACCCGATTCATCCAGCGCCGTTCGTTCTTCATAAGCCCTCCCGCATGACGGACGCGGCCTGGCCCTCGGGCATGGCCTGCCCCGCCTGCGCCGCCGCGCCCGAAGCACCCGTGACGGCCAACCGGACCGGCGCGCCGACGTCGCCTCTGCGCCGATACGAGATCTCTCTGCCCGCAATCCACTGCGCGGCCTGCATCACCGGAGTAGAGCGCGGTCTGGCCGCCGAGCCGGGTGTCTCGGCGGCGCGCGTCAATCTCACGCTCAAACGCGTCGCCGTCACGGCCGAGGACGCGCCCGGCACCGAAACCCGCCTGATCGCGGCGCTCAAATCGCGCGGATTCGAAGCACGCCCGCTCGACAGCGCCGCCTTGGAGGCGACCCGCACCGACGCCGCCGGTCGCGATCTTCTCGCGCGCATCGGGGTCGCGGGTTTCGCACTGATGAACGTGATGCTGCTCTCGATCTCGGTCTGGGCCGGCGCGGACGGCAGCATGCGCGACATGCTGCATTGGATCTCGGCCGCGATCGCGATCCCGGCCGTCGCCTTCGCCGCGCAGCCGTTCTTCAGCAACGCTTGGACGGCGCTCCGCGCGGGCCGTCTGGACATGGACGTGCCCATCTCGACGGCGATCCTGCTCGCCGTGGGCGTCAGCCTCTGGGAAACGGCGCAATCGGGCGCGCACGCGTTCTTCGACGCGGCGCTGATGCTCAGCTTCTTCCTGCTGATCGGCCGCTATCTCGCGCATCTGACCCGCGCCTCGGCCCGCTCCGCCGCCGCCGAGATCGCCGCGCTCGAAGTCCACATGGCCGAGCGCGTGGCCTCTGACGGTTCGCGCGAGACGGTCCCGATGGACGCCGTGCGCGCGGGCGACATCCTCGCCGTCCCGGTCGGCGTGCGTGTGCCGGCGGACGGCTCAGTGACGCAAGGAAGCTCCGAGATCGACGCCTCCATGCTCACCGGCGAGACGATGCCCGAGGCGGTGGCGCCCGGCTCCGCCGTCCGCGCCGGAATGATGAACCTCTCCGGGCCGCTTCTGGTCCGGGCCGAGGCGCTCGGCGACGAGACCCTGCTCAAGCAGATCGCGCGCCTCGTCGAGGCCGCCGAGCAGAGCCGCAGCCGCTATGCCAGCCTCGCCGACCGCGCCTCGCAATGGTACAGTCACGTCGTCAATGTTCTTGCGATCACGGCGTTTTTCGGTTGGGGGCTGATCTCCGGCGACTGGCGGCTCGCCACCAACATCGCCGCCGCCGTGCTCATCATCACCTGCCCCTGCGCGCTCGGCCTCGCCGTGCCGGCCGTCTTGACCGCTGCTTCGGGCCGGCTCTTCTGTCAGGGCGTGCTTCTCAAGGACGGCGACGCCTTCGAGCGGCTGGCACAGATCGACTCGGTCGTTTTCGACAAGACCGGAACCCTGACGACCGGCCGTCCCGTCCTCACCAACGCGGACGACCTTCCAACCGAGGCTCTGGCGCTTGCAGCAGGACTGGCGGAGGGCAGCGCCCATCCCCTGTCCCGCGCGATAGCGCACGCCGCCCAGGAGACGGGCACCCGCGCGACCTGCCTGACGGAGATCGTCGAACATCCCGGCCTGGGAACGGAGGCGAAGCGGGGTGGCGAGACCATCCGTCTCGGTCGCGCCGAATGGGTCGGTGCATCGGTCCAAAGCGACGTCACCACGTCCTGGCTCCGTGTCGGCGACGCCGATCCGACCGCGCTCCGCTTCACCGACGAGCTGCGGCCCGAAGCCGAGGAGACCGTCGCGCGTCTGCGCGCCGCCGGTCTGCCCGTCACGCTCCTGTCCGGCGATGGCGACGCGCCGGTCCGCGCGCTGGCCGACCGTCTGGGAATCGAGACATGGATCGCGCGCGCCACTCCGACGGACAAGGTCGCGCACCTGCAGGGATTGCGCGACGCCGGGCGAAAACCGCTGATGATCGGCGACGGCCTGAACGACGCCGCCGCCCTCGCCGCCGCCCACGTGTCGATGTCGCCCGCCTCGGCCGTCGACGCGAGCCGCAGCGCCGCCGACCTGATCCTGATCGGCGACCGCATAGACCGGGCGTTCGACGCCTGGACGCTGTCGCGCACCGCGCGAAGCCGCATCCTCGAGAATTTCGGCATGGCCTTCGCCTACAATGTCGTGACCGTGCCGATCGCCTATGCGGGCTTCGTCACGCCGCTGGTGGCCGCCATCGCGATGTCTTTCAGTTCCATCATCGTCTCGCTCAACGCGATGCGGCTGGGGCGTCGGACGTGAACATCCTCGCCATCCTTATCCCCGTGTCGCTGATTCTCGGCGGGGTCGGCCTGCTCGCCTTTTTCTGGTCGCTTCGGCATAACCAGTTCGACGATCCCAAAGGTCAGGCCAACCGCATCCTCTCGGACCGATACGACGATCACCCGGCAGGCGACACGGACGAGTATCCGAAGGATCCCCATTAACACTTTTTCTGTTTTATTTCATACACTTGAAACCCGGCCAACATTGGACGTGCTAGGTCACCGTCGCGCGGGTCCTGTAAACCGGATCCCGCCAGACCTCGCCCGCCAGCACCTCCTGCAGAATCCGCGCCGCCCGCACCACGTCCGCGAAGCCGATATAGAGCGGCGCGAATCCGAACCGCATCACGTCCGGCATCCGAAAATCTCCGACAACCCCGCGCGCGATCAGAGCCTGCACCGAGGCGTAGGCTTCCGGATGCCTGAGCGCCACCTGGCTCCCCCGCTCCTCCGCCGCCCGGGGGCTCATCAGGCTCACGCCGTATTCCGTACACGTCTCGTCGACCAGCCGGATGAACAGCTCCGTCAAGGCGACGCTTTTGGTCCGGATGTCGCGCATATCGTACTCGCCCAGCATCTCAAGCGCAGGCTTCAACGCCCGGAACGACAGGATCCCCTGCGTCCCGCACAGGAACTTCCGGATCCCCGGATCGGGCGCGTAGTTCTGATCGAACCGGAATGGAGCCGCATGCCCCCACCACCCCGACAACGGCTGACGGATCCCGTCCAGATGCCGCTTTGCCGCGAACACGAAAGACGGCGCGCCGGGGCCGCCATTGAGGTACTTGTAGGTGCAGCCCACGGCCAAGTCCGCCCCGGCCGCGTTCAGTCCGACCTCCATCACACCGGCACTGTGACAGAGATCCCAAATGACCAAGGCTCCCGCCGCGTGCGCCTTCTCGGTCACCGCCATCAGATCCCGTTTCCGTCCGGACCGATAATCGACCTGGTTGACGAGCACGACCGCGACGTCCGCATCGATCAGATCCAGCAGGTCCGGGCCGTCCCGCCCCTCCAACCGCGTCGAAACGTCAGGCCGGGACGCCATGACCCCTTCGATTACGTAGAGATCGGTCGGAAACGATCCACCCTCCGCGACGATCACGCGTCGGTCCGGCCGAAGCGCCAAAGCGGCGTGCAGGGTCTTGTAGATGTTGATCGAGGTCGTGTCGCAGACCACGACCTCCCCCCTGTCCGCGCCGATGATTGGGGCGAGCGTGTCGCCATAGAGGGTAGGCAAAGCGAACCAATCGGCGTCGTTCCAACTGGATATGAGACCTTCCGCCCATTCGTGCCGCACGGCACGCTCCACCTCAAACGCAGAGGCGTGCGGCATCGGGCCGAGCGAATTGCCGTCCAGATAGATCATCTCGGGGGGAATCTCAAAAAGCGCCCGCGCCCCAACCAACGGGTCGAGCACGTCCCGATCCGCCGCGGCCGCCAGCATCAACGACCAATAGCCCTCGTCCCGCATGCCAGTTCCCTGCTCCGCTCCTCGATCACGTTCCCGCAACGAGGAACCTTGGGCAAGGACAATCGAAGCGTCGCAATGCCCTTGACGCCCTCACCGTCCCCAAATACACAGACCGTGCAAATCGGGTGCTGTCGCGATACCGCACCGCTCTTGCAATGCGCGGTTGTAGCTCAGTTGGTTAGAGTGCCGGCCTGTCACGCCGGAGGTCGCGGGTTCGAGCCCCGTCAACCGCGCCATTAATCTAAAGAACCGATAGAAGCGCTGCCAAGTCGGGTAACCGTCTTACAAATCCTCCACATGGTGCTATATCCGACATGGCCATTGAGACATGGCGCACAGACGTATGAGCTCGCATGGAATTTGCTTCATAAGGGGACCAACATGGGTTTTGCGGACATCCTTGGACAGCTTGTAAACCAACAGGCAAGCGGAAACAGTCGAACACGTGACCGCCTTACGAACAGCGCCCAGAACCTTGACAGACAAGGTGGTGGTATAGGACAGATCTTCGAACAGTTGCAAAACCAGCTGGGATCCACCCGAGCCGGTGGAACGGCATCATCTGGCGCGAGCGCCGGCATGGGCGGTTTGGCCGACATGGCGAGGGATTTTCTTGGAAAGAAACAGGTTGGCGGGATGTCGACCGGTCAGATCGGCGGAATTGGCGCTGCGGCAGGGGCGTTGCTGGGCGGTGGCGTCGGAGGCGCAGCCAAAGGAGGCGTGATGGCCATCCTCGGGACGATGGCCCTCAGCGCGCTCCGGAACTCCGGCGCGGGCGCTGAAACCGGTTCATCCGTCGGTCAAGCACAGGAACCAACCATAGAGCCTAGGGAGATCGAGCGGTTGGTCAGCGAGAAGAGCCAGAGGCTCGTTCTCAAGGCAATGATCTCGGCCGCGAAAGCCGACGGCGCGATCGACCAGTCCGAGATGGAAAAGATCATCGGCCGACTGGGCAGCGGATCGGTCACCGCGGAAGAGAAACAGTTCGTCATGGATGAGATGCGCGCGCCGGTGGATGTCGGCGCTCTCGCAGCCGAGATCGAATTGCCAAGTCAGGCGGCGGAGATCTATGCGGCGAGCCTGCTGGCTATCGACGTCGATACGGAACAGGAACGGCAATATCTGTCGCAGTTGGCGCAAGCCATGCGTATCGATCCGGTTACCGTCGCGCGGCTTCACGCATTCACTCAGACAGATCAGTCGTAGGCGACACGACCGGTTGAATTGTCCCTCTGGCGATTTGCGACCAATAGCTGGAGTGACCGATCTGCGTTTCACATCGCGCGGTCACTCAATTGGATGAATTGGAATGTACTCTGATTGGGTCGACCGTATCTGACGTGTAGAAACGTCACCAGTTTGAGAGAATAGAGATCAGGGCCAAGTCCTTCCTGCCAGTCAGTCTATTCAGCAGGGCTCTGGCCATTCTGATCGTACCGATCGTTTTGCTGCAGCTGATAGTCGGCCTTGTTTTTTTCCAGCGCCATTATCTACGCGTGACAGAACAGCTTTCCCAAGGCGTCTCCCTTGAGATTGGCTTGGCAATTCGGCAGGCGGAACTCTCCCAAGACTTGGAGAACGCCACTGAGCGTTTGTCGTTGATCGCTGGCCCGCTGAATCTAGAAATGACAATGGACCCGGAACGCACCGTTCTGCCGAAATCACAACGCGCCGCGCTGGATGCGACCGGCAGCCGGATCATCAGCACGCTGGAGTCATCCATTGAGCGACCGGTTTCGGTTGATCTGCTGTCCGACCCCCGTAATGCTCTCATCCTGATCGAAACAAGCATTGGAATGCTCAACGCGCGGATACCACGGAATCGACTGGCTGTGTCCAATCCGCATCAGTTACTCGTTCTGATGTCGATCGCGTCTCTGTTTCTGGGCACATTGGCCGTTCTGTTCCTGCGAAATCAGGTCAAACCGATCCGAAAACTGGCAGAAGCCGCGGAAGCCTTCGGCAAAGGTCGATCCCTGTCATTCCGGCCCACCGGCGCGGAAGAAGTGCGGCGCGCAGGAACTGCGTTCCTCGCGATGAGGTCAAGACTTGAGCGACAGATCGATCAGAGGACGCGGATGCTTTCCGGTGTCAGCCATGATCTCAGAACACCGCTCACCAGAATGAGACTCACGATCGCGTTGATGGATCCAACGGAAGAATCGCGCGATATCGAGCTCGATATCAAACAGATGGAGCGAATGCTGGAAGAGTTCCTTGCATTCGCTCAGGCTGATGTTGTTGAGGACGCCGTTCCGACGGATCCGTTCATGATCGCCGATGGAGTTGCGGATTCGCTGAAAAGACTTGGCCGGACTATTGTTCGGGTCGACGAGAAAACCCCGTCGGCAGGCGATCGGGTTCATCTGCGTAGCACTTCAATCCAGAGGGCGCTCCAGAATCTCGTCAGCAACGCCGCCCGGCACGGCGAGATCGTCAAACTTACCGTGGCGCTCACTCAGAAGAGAGTCGAGTTCAAGGTGGAGGATGACGGCCCGGGAATACCCCCTGAAAAACTTTCGGAGGCCCTCGTGCCATTCGTCAGGTTGGACGATGCCCGCAGCCAAAACACCGAAGGAAATGTCGGTTTGGGTCTTTCGATCGCAATGGATGTCGCACGAAGCCACGGCGGGTTTCTTGATCTGGACCGCAGCCCCGATCTTGGCGGTCTGAGGGCATCCCTCAGCATTCCCCGATAAAGGGTCGGTTTAGGACTTGTCTACAGCCTTCCATTCACGGACCGTCGATCGTAAGCGGCTGGTCAAAATCCCTTGCCCCTGTTGCAGGGGACCGTAGACTCGGATTGGTTGCAATTTGCGTGCGGAGATCCACGGTCCAATGCCTCTAGAGAATCCTGATCGCGAAGTTGCTGACCCGATATGGTCCCGCATTAATCGCGAAGCGGTCGAAATGGCCGACAACGAACCACTGATGGCAAGCTTGGCGCATGCGGTCGTTTTGCGACACTCCAGTCTTGAGAGGGCGCTTAGTTACAGAATGGCGCAAAAACTCGCATCGGAAGACATGAACGCGCTTATACTCCGTGAGATAGCCAACGAGGCGTATGACGCATCGCCGGAACTGGGCATTGCGGCGCGCGCGGACATCGAGGCTGTCTACGAACGAGACCCGGCCTGTCATCGTTTCATTCAACCCCTTCTGTTCTTCAAGGGCTTTCAGGCGCTGCAATGCTTTCGGATCGCAAGCTGGCTGTGGGAAAGGGGCCGCAAGGATATGGCTAGCCTATTCCAGATGCGGACATCCGAAGCGTTCGGCGTCGATATCCATCCAGGAGCGAAGATGGGGCGAGGCATTATGCTTGATCATGCCCATTCCATAGTCATCGGCGAGACCGCCGTGGTCGGCGACAACGTGTCGATGCTGCACTCCGTAACACTGGGCGGAACAGGGAAAGAGGACGGGATAAGGCACCCAAGGATCGGGAGCGGAGTTCTTATCGGAGCGGGCGCTGCAATCCTCGGAAACATAACTGTCGGCGAATGCAGCCGAATCGCAGCCGGCTCCGTCGTTTTGACCGACATACCTCCCGCCAAGACTGCGGCTGGTGTACCTGCGAAAATCGTGGGCGAAGCCGGATGTAACCAGCCCTCGCGGTCGATGAACCAGCTCTTGTGCCAATAGATATCCGATCAACGTTCTTGGTCTACGAATGACATGACGGTTTCGAAAAACTTCGCCTCGGTATTATGTAGCTCAGAGCCCGACTCGAAAGTTCGTCATCAATAGCAATATCTTGCGAGTCGTCGGGTCAGGATGCGGATGTGAGCGACGAATATCCAAGCCTCGGCGGAAGCGATGGAATTCTCCCAGTCCTTGGCCAGTCGACGGGACCGTCCGAGCCAGGCGAAGGTGCGCTCGACGACCCATCTGCGTGGCAGGACCTCGAAACCCTTGGCGGTATCGGATCGCTTTATGATCTCGATGGTCCAATCTCCGAAGGGGCGCATGGCGCCTTTCAGTTTTGGGCCTGCATATCCTCCGTCTGCGAAGACATGGCGCAGCCATGGCCAGCGGGCTCGGATGGATTTCAGCACCTCCGGCGCTCCGTCGCGATCTTGGATATCGGCGCCATGGACGACGAGGCCGACCATAAAGCCGAGTGTGTCGGTGACGATATGACGCTTGCGGCCGTTGATCTTCTTGCCGGCGTCGAACCCGCAAACCCCTCCACTCTCGGTGGTTTTGACGCTCTGGCTGTCGATCACGCCCGCAGTCGGGCTCGCCTCGCGACCTTCGAGTTCGCGCCCCGCCATCACCAGATGGTTGCTGAGCGTCCGCCACAATCCGCCGTCTCGCCAATCGTAGAAGTAGCGTTGAACCGTCGAGGGCGGCGGAAAGTCCTTCGGCAGCATACGCCACTGGCAGCCGGCCGAGGCCATGTAGAGGATCGCGTTCATCACCTCGCGCAAGTTCGTGGTGCGCGGCCGGCCCTGCTGTCGTGGCGGCGGCAGGAAGGGCGCGATCAACGCCCATTCCCCGTCCGTCAGATCACTTGAATATCGGTATCCTCGCCGCGCGTACTCGCGCCGGGCGCTATCATTCCAGGGCATTGTTTCTCCGTCAGTCCATACAATCCGACGTGAATCACAACCCTCTGATATCGCTCAACTCGTTTCGGGTCCGGCTCTCAGATGTGGCCGTTCGGTATTTTTTTAGCCGGGCATGACTCTGGGTCGGTGACCTGCCACTGAGAATTTCCTCCATCTTAGATTAGAGTCCGGCATTTGATCGAAGGACGGACAGATGAAGCGTAAGCGCGACGGCGCGGCCCTATGCGGCGAGGCTTGACGCCTGCGCCACACTACACGACTCCTTTCCTTTTCGGGATGGAAGCCCATGGATCGAGGGCAGCGATTGGGTTGCTTCTGAGGAGCCTTCGCACCTCGTCGAAACCAGTAGGGAACCAGGACATTGGAGTTCCCCCGGTTTCGTGGACACAAATCGGCTTTCATAGAAGGTGTCCACATGCCGAGAACGAGAACCCCGTACCCTGCGGACTTCAGGGATCAGATCATCGCGCGGGCGGGAGCCGGGCGAAGCGTCGAGAGCCTCGCGCGGGAGTTCGAGCCCTGCGCGGCGACCATCGCGGGCTGGGTGAGACAGGCCGGAATCGACGGCGGCGCGAGGATCGACGGTCCGACCAGCCCGGAGCGCGAGGAACTCCGCCGCCTTCGCAAGGAGAACCGCCGACTGCGCATGGAGCGCGACATCCTGTCAAAGGCGGCGGCTTGGTTCGCAAGGGACGAGCTCGGCTCGTCGAGGTCTTCGAACTGATGACCGCGAACCAGGCCGTTTTCCCTGTCCAAGCCATGGCGCGCGTTTTGGGCGTATCGCGCAGCGGTTTCCATGCATGGACTGCGCGCGCACCATCGGCGCGCGCCATGGCGGATGGGCGCCTGACCGAACGGATCGTCAAGATTCACGGCGCGTCCAAAGAGACCTACGGCGCGCCTCGCATCCATGCCGAGCTGGACACCCGCATCAACTCCCTGTTTTGGCGGGCGTCCGAATGATCGGCAGCGCCGCTGCCGGCCTGGCGGCCTGATGGCCGGGCGGTTTGGCGTGCGGTTCCGGTCATCCGGCCGGAGTCATGCCGTCGCCGCCCGCCGCTCATGGAAGACCAGGCGGTCGAAGTTGTAGGCGAGGTTGGCGAGCGTCAGTTTGGCCTCGGCGCGCGCCAGCCCGATCGTGCGGATGAACAGCCCGAAGCGGTTTTTCTGATGCGCGAAGACGTGCTCGACGCGGGCGCGGACGGATGACTTCTTCGCGTTGGCCCGCGCGGTCGCCGGCGGCATCGGCTTGCCGGGCGGCTTTCGCCGGTGAATCTGGCTCCGCAGCATTTTCGCCGTAACCGGCCGCTCAGCACGCGGGGTCAAGCCGCCTTCGGCTTGGCCTCGCGGACCGCTCTCCAGGTCCAGGGAAGCAGTTCGTCGAGGTGCTTTGGATCGTGAGTGTGGACGCGGCCGAGGATGTCGGCGAGGTATGTTTCGGGGTTGATGCCCGACAGCTTGGCGGTCTCGATGACGGTCATGGCGTCGGCGAGGATTTCGCCACCAGCGTCGGAGCCTGCGAACAGAAAATTCTTTCTTCCCGGAACGATGGGCTTGATGGCCCGCTCGGCCGCGTTGTTATCGGGCATGCTGCCCTTGGCGCTCCGATTTCGAGGCTTGGCCCTCCATCTGTTGTGGTAGGCTCGAGTATCGGGACAGGGGCGTCGGAGTGCGAAGAAGCGGGCAGGCCGTTTTGACTATGAGCTGCGAGCTCGCGTTGTTATCTGGCCGCCCCTGCGACCTGCCCGTTTGCGCCGAGAGCGCGTATCCGTAGATGTCGCATCAGCCCGCGCACTCCCCTGACAATGATTGGGAGAGCAAGGCATGAGATCTATCGGAATGGATGTCCATCGAAGTTTCGCGCAGGTCGCGATCCACGAGGACGGTATTACCGCCAAGAGCTTCAGGCTTGAGCTGGAGCACGATGCGGTCGTGGCCTTTGGCAAGGACCTTCGAGCGGACGACGAGGTCGTGCTGGAAGCGACGGGGAACACAGCGGCCATTGTGCGGCTGCTCACGCCCTTCGTCGCGAGGGTGGTGATCGCCAACCCGATGCAGGTGAAGGCTATCGCGCATGCGCGGGTGAAGACCGACAAGGTCGACGCCGCGATCCTCGCTCAGCTCCACGCCGCCGGCTTTCTGCCCGAGGTCTGGGCGGCGGATGACGATACGCTCGCCCTGCGGCGGTTCGTCTCCGAACGCGTGGCGGTGGTGCGATCGATCCGCCGGGCGAAGAGCCGCGTGCATGCGGTGCTGCATGCGAACCTGATCCCGAAGTACGAGGGCCACCTCTTCGGTAAAGGCGGGCGACGCTGGCTGGTAAAGGCGCCACTGCCCAAGACCGAGCGCGATCTCCTCGCGCGTCACCTCGACGCGCTGGACTGGCTGAATGGCCGCCTCGCGTCGCTGGAGACGGCGCTGATCCGCTTCTCGCTCGATGATCCGCGCATGCGAAAGCTGATGAGCGTGGCCGGGATCAGTTCGGTGATCGCCACTGCGGTGGTCGCCTCCATCGGCGACATCAGTCGCTTCTCCTCGCCAGAGAAGCTTGCCAGCCACTTCGGCCTGACGCCGCGCGTGCGGCAGTCCGGCGACCGCGGCGCGATCCACGGACGCATCACCAAGCAAGGCAATGCGACAGCGCGGACGATGCTGGTCGAGGCGGCCTGGTCCGCGGCGAGTGTGCCGGGCCCTTTGCGGGCGTTCTTCCTGCGCATCAAAGACCGCAAGGGCGCGAATGTCGCGGCCGTTGCCACCGCGCGCAAGATCGCGACGCTGATCTGGACGCTTCTCGCGAAGGAAGAACCGTATCGCTGGGCGCGGCCAGCCTTCGTGGCGATGAAGATGCGCAAGCTCGAGCTGCGCGCAGGGGCGCCCAAACAGCACGGCAACAAGCCCGGACCGGGCCGGGACTACTGGATCAAGGAGATCCGTCACCGGGAGATGGAACTCGTCGCCAATGCAGAGGCCTCCTACGCGCGGATGGTCGAAGTCTGGCGGGACAAACCGCGCAAACCCAAAACGACCTGACGGGGATGCAGAAAGGGGCTGTTCAACATCATCCGTGTCGATGGCGACGCGGCCGTCGTCGAGGAACAGGGCGAAGCTCACCCAGCGGTTCAGGGCGTAGCGGATGGCCTTGGCCAGATCGCCCTTGCCCGGGATCAGGGTCAGCTGGCGCTCGCACCACCCGCGGAAGGCCTCGACCTTCGGGCGGCTCTGTTTCTGGCGCATGGCGTGGCGGACATCGCGCGGCTTGGCGTTGACCGCGGCCTCGATGTCGTAGAGCGCGCCGATCCTCTCCAGCGCTTCCCGCGCGACGGGGCTGTCGGTCGCCTTCCAGACGTCATGGAAATCTCTCCTCAGATGAGCCCGGCACGCCGCTTCGCGCACGCGCGCCACGCCGTCGGAGCCGGGCTCGCAGAGCTGCCTGAAGCCGGTATAGGCGTCGGCCTGGAGGATGCCGTTGAAGTCGGCCAGGTGCGCGCGGGGGTGCTCGCCCTTGTGGTCGGGCGCGAACCAGTAGGCGGCGGCGGGCGGGTCGGATCCCGCCCAAGGGCGATCATCCCTGACGTAGACCCGGATGCGGCCCTCCTTCACGCCGCGCGCCAACCCCTCGACGCGTTTCTTCCTGGGATCGAGCACCGGGATCGGCGTGTCATCGGCGTGGATGCGGTCCGAGGCCACCACCACGTCGCGGATCAGATCGGCCAGCGGCCGCAGCGCGCCGGCAGCCTGGCCGCACCAGTCGATCAGCGTGGAACGGGGTATGTCGGCGCCCATGCGCGCGAAGATCTCGCCCTGACGATAGAGCGGCAAGTGGTCGTCGTACTTTGCGACCAGGATGTGGGCGAGCAGCGCGGGGCTGGCCATGCCGCGCGGGATCGGGCGCGGCGGCGCGGGGGTCTGCACCATGCGCTCGCAGTCCCGGCAGGACTTCTTCGGCCGGTGGACCTCGACGACCTTCAGCTTCGCCGCGATGAAGTCGAGGATCTCGGCGACGTCTTCTCCGACCAGCCGCAGCACGCCGCCGCAATCGGGGCAGCGCTCACCGGGATCGAGCACGATGGCTTCGCGCGGCGCGTCATCGGCGATGCGGGGCTTGCCGCGCCGTCGCTGCGGCGGGATGCTGTCGGGTGCGGCGGTCCCGGCGTCAGGCGCTTCCTCGGCCTCCGGGGTGTCCGCCTCGGGCGTCGTGTCGGCTGCGGCGCGGGCGGTCTCGAGGCTCTCGAGCGCAAGCTCCAGTTGTTCGATCTCGCGCTCGATCTTCTCCGAGCTCGCGCCGAAGCGCTGCTTCTTGAGCCGGGCGATGGTGATCCTGAGCGCCTGCACCAGGGCCTCGTAGGCGCGGTTGGCAGCCGCCATCCCGGCATTCTCCGCCCGCAGGCCCAGCACCATCGCCTGCAGCAGCGCGGGGTCTTCGGGGAGGGTGCAGGCCTCGTTCGTCATGGTCGGATCATATCCGACGCAGGTGCCCAAGGCCATGTCAAATCATTGATTCAAAGCATAAATCACACCACTCGCGCGGGCGGCGCCGTCCAGGCCGGACGCCGCCAGTCGATGCCTTCCCACAACATCGACAACTGGCCGGTCGTCAACCGCAGAGCCGTTCCGTCCGCCGAAGACGGCCACGGGAAACGCGCCTTCTGCAGCGCCTTGCAGTAGAGGCAGAACCCCTGGCCATCCCGGAACAAGAGCTTCAGCCGGTCGCCGCGGCGACCGCGAAAGCAAAAACACCGCCCCCGACGCCGGCTTCCGCTTCAGGACCTCCTGCGCGGCCAACCCCGTCATGCCCTTGCGCATGTCCGTCACACCGCCAGCGAGATAGACGCGCACTCCGGCGCCCGGCGCAATCATGCGTCCTCCACCGCCCGGATCAGCCGCTTCAGTTCGGCGGTCGTCAGCGATGACGACGCCTTCAGCGCACGTCCCCCGGGCAGCACGATTTCGATCGGCGTCCCGACCACGGGCGCCTCGCCCGGAGCGGCGACGTCGAGCGCGGAGCCCGCCACCTCCAAGAACCCGATCGACCCGCCGCAAGGATCGGTCAGCCGACCCTCCCGCAGCGCCACCCGCCACTGGTACGGCTGCGCCGCCGATATGTCATGCCGTCGCGCACCATCAGCGTAGCGAACTCCGGGCTCCTGCGCCTCCCGAACGATCCGGCACTTCTCCTCATCGGACCATCGACGCCGACGCTCAGGCCCCGCGAGCACCTCCATCCGCATCCGCAATCTCCGCAAATCTCGATGCCACTATCGATATCAGCCTCGATACTTCGCAGATCAGCCACCCCCAAAAAAGGCGGCCTCAAGCGGCCGGTTACTTTTCGCGTCGAGCCATTTCTCGTTCTTCCGCGACCGGTACGCGCTGTCGGCCCAGACGTCGCCGCTGGTGTTTTCCGTCGTCACGAGCCGCTTCAGCATCCGTCCGTCGGCATGTGAGGCCGACGTGACCGCGCTCTCGCGGATGAAGCCGAACCTGCGGTCGATGGAGATGTGCAATTTGTATCCGAAGACCGGCACGGCGATCATCGGCAGCGGCGTACCGTCCGGCCGATAGCGGACCTTGCCGCCCACCTTCAGGGTCCAGCCGCTGCCCTCTCGTGGTTTGCCTGCAAACCACGAGAGGGGGCGTTCGTGTCCTTCTGGGCCGCCTTGTTGGGCTCGTCCGGCCAGATCTCGTGAGCCGTCTTGCCCTCTTTGATCGCCTGTTTCTCGTCCTCGGTGTTCCGCCGCTTCGGCGCCGGGACGAGGCTCGCATCACCGCCCTCACCGGCGACGGCATCGACGAGCTGCGCGACATGCTCGCCAATGCACGGCGCTCACCGAAGGACTGGCACAACTTCCTCGAAGACTTCGTCTCGGACCCCCGCATCATCGCACGCGTCAAGGAAAAAGACCCGCGGTAACAACCGTCTTGCAGTTACCCATAAGTCGTGTGGCGAATTGAATCACCGACCAGACTTGGCCTTGCCCGGAAACAAGCATTCATGATTCGTCAGGTTGCACCGAATGATTGAGGTGCAGGCATGGGGCATGGACTGCCCCCCATTTCGACCGGACAGTCCGGCATGATCATGGAAGGCCCAAGCCTGTGCTTGGGGACATGCTTATGCCCAACGAGAACCACCACCGCGTCGAGGTGATCACCGGCCTTGCCGGACGTCGCTACTGGCCGTCTCACGAGAAGCTGCGCATCATCGAGGAAAGCCTCATGCCGGGGGAATCCGTCTCCGCCGTCGCGAGGCGGAACGGCGTGGCTCCGAACCTCCTGTTCCGGTGGCGCCGGCTGATGGACGAGGGGGGTGCCATGGCCGTGGGATCGAACGAGCCGGTGGTCGCCGCCTCCGAGGTTCGCAAGCTGGAGGACAAGGTACGCGCCTTGGAACGCATGCTTGGTCGCAAGACCATGGAGAACGAGATCCTGCGCGAGGCGCTGGACCAGGCACGGGCAAAAAAACAGACGTGGCATCTGCCGTCGCCGCCCAGGGGCGGTTCCCGGTGAGCCGCGCGGCCGAGGTTCTGGAGGTGAGCCGGTCCCAACTCCATGCGCGGGCATCCGGCGCGGCCAGGGCCCGCGGGGTCTACATCAAAGCGGAAGATGCCGCCCTGCTGCCTGCGATCCGCCGTCTCGTCGATCAGCGCCCGACCTACGGCTATCGTCGCCTCACGGCCCTTCTGAACCGAGAGCGCCGCGGTCTTGGGCTGGAGCCGGTCAATCGCAAACGGGTGCTGCGCATTCTCGGCCAGCACGGCCTGACGCTCGAGCGATCCACCGGCCGGCGGGAAGGCCGCGTCCATGACGGCAAGGTCGCGGTCATGGCATCGAACATCCGCTGGTGCTCGGATGCGTTGGAGATCGGCTGCTGGAATGGCGAGCGCGTCCGCATCGCCTTCATCATCGACGCCTTCGACCGCGAGATCATCGCCCACGCCGCAGTTGCGGGTGCCGGGATCTCCGGCTCGGACATCCGCGACATGATGCTCGCCGCCGTCGAGCGCCGCTTCGGAACCGACCGCGCCCCGCAGGCGATCGAGCATCTTTCAGACAGCGGCAGCTGCTATACCGCCAAACAGACACGCGACTTCGCCGCCGCCTTGGGTCTCACCCCCTGCTTCACGCCGATCCGGTCACCCGAGAGCAACGGGATGAGCGAGTCCTTCGTGAAAACCCTCAAGCGCGACTACGTCCGCGTCACGCCCTTGCCCGACGCCGCCACGGTGCTCGGGCTCGTCCCCGGATGGATCACCGACTACAACACGGTCCATCCTCACTCCGCGCTCCGCATGCGCTCGCCAGCCGAGTTCCGCGAGGCGCTCAACCCCAGCCGGACTGTCCGGTGAAACGGGGGGCACTCCAAGTCCAGGGGCAGAGTTGGGTGCAAACGGAAACCGCCGGGTGTGATTTGGGTGACGGCCGGCTGAACCGGCGCCTCGGGACAATGCTCGAGGCCCTCGGGGAGCGGCCTGGGAAGTCGCTGCCGACGGCGTTTCAGGACTGGTCGAACACCAAGGCCGCCTACCGCTTCTTTTCAAACGGAAATGTCAGCGAAGACAAGATCCTCGAGGGCCATTTCGCCGCCTCGGCCCTGCGCATCCGGGCAACCGACGGTCCCATCCTGATCCTGCAGGACACTACGGAATTCTCCTTCAAGCGCTCGGCTCCAGAGAAGATCGGGTTCACGAAGGTGTCGACCGGGCGCAAGTTGAAGGACGGTCGTTACCAGAAGCATGCGGCCTGCGGGCTCCTGATGCATGCCAGCCTCGCGATCACGCCGGAGGGGCTGCCGCCCGGCCTGACGGCGGCCAAGTTCCGGTCGCGCGCCAAGTTCAAAGGGACCGCCGCGCTCAAGCGCAAGATCAATCCGACCCGGGTGCCGATCGAGCAGAAAGAAAGCATACGCTGGCTCGACAATCTGCGCCTGTCCACCGAGCCGGCAGGCGTGCCGGAACGTTGCGTGCATGTCGGCGACCGGGAAAGCGACATCTGCGAACTCTACTGCCTGGCCGAGGAACTCGGAACGAGGTTCCTGGTCCGCAGCTGCGTCGACCGCCTTGCGGAGGATGGCGGCACGACCATTGCCAAGGTGATGGCGGAGGTGCAGTCCAGCGGCACCCACGAGGTCCGGTTCCGCGACGTACAGGGCAAAGACCATCGTGCCGTGCCATCGGTCCGGCACGCCACGATGACCGTCCGGCCGCCGATCGGAAAGCAGCGGAAATACCGGCATCAGGACCTCCAGATCATCCATGCCGAGGAACTCGACCCGCCGGAGGGCCGGGCTCCCGTCATCTGGAAACTGATCACGAACCTGCCGGTGGCGACGCACGCGGACGCCGTGCGCAAGCTCGGATGGTACGCCCTGCGCTGGAAGATCGAGACTTTTTTCAGAACCCTGAAGACCGGCAGCCGGATCGAGGAGCTGCGTCTCGCCACGGCCGATCGCCTGGCCAACCGCATTGCGCTTTGCTGCGTCGTCGCCTGGCGGGTGACATGGCTGACGATGCTCAGCCGCGAGACTGCGGGAGCCGAACCTGCTGCGGTCTTCACGGACGCCGAGCGCCACCTGCTCGAACAGGCGACGCCGGAAAGAAAACGCCAGACATCGCGAGATCTCGCCTTCCATGTCAGGGCGATCGCGCGGCTCGGAGGCTACCTTGATCGTGCATCCGACGCTCCACCGGGGACGACCGTCATATGGCGAGGCTTCTCCCGCCTCGCCGACCTCGTCGAAGGAGCGCGCATCGCAACGCCGCAGGAAACTTATGGGTAACTGCAAGCTCCAGCCGCCGCTTACGATGGTGCGCTCGAATCTCGCGTCTGTAGTGCTCCATAGTGAACGCCGGCCGCGCTGCGCAGCAATGCAGTCAGAGGTCCAAGAGCAGCGACCGAGGCGACCGGCTCAGCCCCTGCCTGCCAGCATTGGCTGGCGACCCGATCGAGAGACACCGGTCAGGCTACAGCGAAACGCCGTCCAGCCGGCCTTCTCGATCACCTCGTGAACGTGAACTCGTCGGCCGGCCCAAGGATGCCAAGGGTGGAGCACCTCGCGCTCATCGATCCCGTGGGCGTTCTGTGATCCAGTTGTACAACGGGACGCGGCCGCACAGCGCCCTCGGATAACGGCCGCCGGCTCCGGAAAGCTCCATCCCAATGGACCAGAGGCCGACCATGCATTAACAATTTAACCGAACCACTCGATAGTGGCAGTCCAATTTGTCTCGATGAACTTCCGCCATCCGCCGAAATCCGAGATGTCTTTCGCCTCTCGGACGGCCGCGTGCTCGCAGAGGAACCCAACCACGCCATCGCCGTCGTCGAGGCGGACGCTGCCGAGGCAGAGCGGCGCGGGCACGCTTTCCATGAAGCCGGCGATCTCTTGGCGGGGCAGCGCCCAGATTTCGAGCGCGATGCTCGCGCCCGGCTCCGCCCGGAGCAGGCCCGGCCGGGCCGGCGGGCCTCCGCGGAGCGCGAAGAGGCGGTAGTCGGGGGATGTCCGGGCGGTCCGCAGGAAACGCCCGCCGCGATCGATCAACTGGTGGTTCAGCGGCAGGCCCGACATGTGGGCTCCGACGACGGCGATGGCGATCTCGCCGGGTCCGGGCCTGGGATCGGTGACGGGGGCCGATTCTGAGAACACCGTCGCCGCGAGCGCCGCCGGCGCCGCGTCCTGCCCGGCGCGGCCGATCAGCGTGACGCTTCCGGGGCGGCCGTCGCTGCGCGCGGGCGTCGGAACGCTGATGGCGCAGAGGTCGAGCAGGTTCACGAAGTTGGTGTAGGTGCCGAGCCGGCTGTTCGGGCCGATCGGGTCTGCTTCGAGATCGGCGAGGGTATAGAAGGTGGGAATGGTTGGCACGCAGAGCAGATCAACCTTGGCCAGGACCGGCTCGACGGCGCGACGCAACTCCGCCAGCCGGTAGAACCCGCGAAAAGCGTCGACGGCGGTCAGCCTCTTTCCGCCCTCGACGATTCGGCGGGTGACGGGATGGATCGCGTCGGGATCGCGGGCGAGCAGGTCGGCCACGACGCTCAGGCGCTCGGCGACCCATGCCCCCTCGTAGAGCAGGTCGGCGATCTCGTGGAAGACCGTGAAATCGGTCTCCAGAATCTCGACGCCGAAATCATCCAGCTTCGCGAGCGCCGCGTCGAAGGACGCCTGCTGCAGGGCGTCGCCGAAAAACCTGCGGCTGGACCGGCTCGGCACAACGATGCGGGGCCGGGGCGGCGCGGAACCGAGGGGCGGATTGGGCGTCGGTCGGGAATAGGGATCATCGGGATCGAAGACCGCCGCGGCCCGGAACACCGCGTAGGCGTCATGGACGCCGCGGGCGAAGATCGAGACGCAGTCGAGCGTGCGGCAGGCGGGCACGACGCCCGCGCAGGACAGCGCACCGAGCGAGGGTTTGAGGCCGACGATCCCGTTCAGGGCCGCAGGCACGCGACCCGATCCGGCGGTATCCGTGCCGAGCGCGAAGGTCACGAGATCCCGCGCCACCGCGACGGCGGAACCGGAGCTGGAGCCGCCGGGCACGATCTCCGGATCGAGCGCGTTGCGCGGCGGCGGATAGGGAGAGCGGACGCCGACAAGGCCGGTCGCGAACTGGTCGAGATTGGTCTTGCCGACCGGGATCGCGCCTGCCCGGCGCAGCGTGGCGACCACGAAGGCGTCGCACCCGGGCTGATACGCGAAGGCCGGGCACCCGGCGGTGGTCGGCGCTTCGGCGAGGTCGATGTTGTCCTTGATGGCGAAGGGCAGGCCCCAGAGCGGACGGGTCTCCGGATCGAAGGCGCCGAGCCGGTCGGCTTCCGCGAGAACCGCGTCGCGCTCCCTCAGATGGATGAAGATTCCCGGATCGTCTGCCGCGCCGATTCGGCGGAACACCTCGGCCATGACGTCGACCGGATCGGCGCCGTCCCGGTAGGCCGCGTGCAGCGCGGCGATGTCGAAGCTCAGGTCGTGCATGCGGTCTCCTGTCAGATCGGGTCGGTGAAGACCACGGGACGATCCCACTGGATCAGCACGACACAGCCGGGTCCGGACCAGACCGAATGCGCGCTGCCCTCGGGATTGAGGATCAGAGAGCCCGCGGGATAATCCCCGGCCTCGTCGCTCTGAACCCCGTCCAGAACGATGATCGTCTCGAGGCCGCCGTGCCGGTGACGCGGCACGCCGGCGCCGGGCGCGTAGCGCAGAAGTGCGACCGCGGGCGCGCCCTCGACGAGCCGGCAGATCTCGACCCCGGGATGGAAGGGTTCGAAGGCCAGGCTCTGCCAGCCCTCCGCCAGCAGTCCGGAGATGTGGAGCGGCTCAGCCATCGAGGGCCGAGAGGATCGCGTCAGTCGAGGCGGTCCAGCCGACGATCGCGCCTTGGGCGCGGATCATCTCGAGCGTCGCGGTCTTGAATGCGGGAAAGTAGCTTTCCGTGGCGTCCTCCGCCAGCAGGCAGGCATAGCCGCGGTCGTTGGCCTCGCGCATCGTCGTCTGGACACAGACCTCGGTGGTGACGCCCGCGAAAACCAGCGTCGCGATCCCCTTGGTGGAGAGAACCCCGTCCAGCCCGGTGGCGTAGAACGCGCCCTTACCGGGCTTGTCGATCACCGTCTCGCCCGGCGCCGCGGCCAGTTCCGGCACGATCTCCGCGCCCGGCTCGCCCGCGATCAGAACCCGCCCCATCGGGCCCTCGTCACCGATGCGCAGGGCGGCGTCGCCGCGGTCGCGCTTGAGGGGCGGACAATCGGAGAGGTCGGGGCGGTGGCATTCGCGCGTATGGATCACGGTCCGGCCGGATCGGCGGAATCCCGCGATCAGCCGGCCCACCACGGGCACGATGGCGCGAAGCGGCGTGACGTCGTTGCCGAGCGCCGCGCCGAACCCTCCGGGCTCGATGAAGTCGCGCTGCATGTCGATGACGATGAGCGCGGTCCGCGCGGGATCGACCTCCAGATCGAAGGGGTCTGCGGGGACGAGCACCATCAGGCGTGTCCGGCCATGTGGCGTCCGATCTCGGCGATGTCCGCACTCGCGGCCGGGGTCTCGAAGGCGATACGCCCCTCGGACATCACCATTACCCGGTCGGCAAGCTCCAGCACCTCGTCGAGATCCTCGCTGATCAGCAGGACCGCGGCGCCGGCGTTGCGCGCGGCCATGATGCGGGCGCGGATCTCGGCGACGGCCGAGAAATCGAGCCCGAAGCAGGGATTGGAGATCAGCAGCAGGTCGACCTCGCCAGTCAGTTCGCGGGCGAGCACCGCGCGCTGGACATTGCCGCCCGAAAGCGCCGCGATCGGCGCATCGATCGACGTCGTCTTGACCTTGAAATCCGCAACGAGCCCGGTCGCGAGGCGGTCGAGATCGCGCGGCCGCAGCCAGAACCGCGGGCCGGAGCCGTTCACGTCGAAGGTGCGGAACCCGATGTTCTCGGCGACCGACATGCGCGGCGCGCAGGCGTTGCGCAGCGGCTCCTCGGGCAGGTAGCGCACGGCGTTGGCGCGCGCCTCGGCTCTCGTGGCGGTGAAGGGCGCGTCCTTGACGCGGATCGACCCCGCGCTCGGCGGGCGCTGACCCGCCAGGATCTCCATCAGTTCCATCTGGCCGTTACCGGAGATGCCCGCGATGCCGACGATCTCGCCCGCATGCACGTCGAGCCGGTCGATCTCGATGGGTTTGAGCCCCGAGCGGTCGATGGCCCGGATCCCGGTCAGCGCAAGCACCGGCCGCCCCGGAGCGCCGCTGCGTTCGGCCGATGTCGCGAGGGTCTCCGCGCCGACCATCATCGCGGCCATGTCGGCGTGGCTGAGATCGGCAACGGCGCCGCCGCCGGCGTATTTTCCGCGCCGCAGGACCGAGACAGCGTCGGCGAAGGCGGTGACCTCGCGGAACTTGTGGCTGATCATCAGCACCGAGATCTCGCCCGCCTCGCAGAGGCCCCGCACATGGCCAAGCACCTCGTCGGACTCGGCGGGGGTGAGAACCGAGGTCGGTTCGTCGAGGATCAGGAACCGCCGCCCGAGATAAAGCTGCTTGAGGATCTCGAGCTTCTGCTTCTCGCCGGCGGCGAGCCGGGCAACCGGCTGGTCGAGCGGCACGCGGAACGGCATGCGGTCCATGAACGCCGCAAGTTCTGCCCGCTCGCGCCGCCAGTTGAGCAGCGCAGGCGCGTCGGGGCGGCTGATCACGAGGTTCTCGGCCGAGGTCAGCGACGGCACGAGGGTGAAATGCTGGTAGACCATGCCGAGGCCGAGCGCGTGGGCGGCCCGCGGATCCGGCACCGCGACCTCGCGGCCTCCGACCATCATCTGACCGGAGGTCGCGTGGTAGAACCCCATCATGCATTTGACGAGCGTTGACTTGCCCGCGCCGTTCTCGCCCAGAAGCGCGTGGAACGATCCCGGCGCCACGCCGATCGAGACGTCGTCGAGCGCGGTGAAGCCGCCGAAGCGCATCGTCATGCCGACGGTCTCGACACCCAGCGCGCCCCGCGTGTCGCGCGCCGCGACCGTCATGGCAGCTGGCCGGTGAAGGTGGCGCTATCGGAGACCGCCCCGAAGACGCCGCCCTGCATCCTGACCATGTGGATCGCGGCCGCGTGGTTGCCGGGATCGGTCGCGCCGCAGCAATCCTCGAGGATCAGGCATTCGAAACCGCGGTCGTTCGCCTCGCGCATCGTGGTGGAGACGCAGACATCCGTCGTGATGCCGGTCAGCACGATGTTGTCGATCCCGCGGACCCGAAGCATCAGCTCGAGATCGGTCGCGCAGAACGAGCCCTTGCCCGGCTTGTCGATGATCGGCTCGCCATCGCGGGGATAGAGCTCCTCAATGATGTCCCAGCCCGGCTCGCCCCGCACGAGTATCCGCCCGCAGGGACCCGGATCGCCGATGCCCGCGCCGATCTGCTGCGACCGCCAGCGCTTGTTGGCGGGCAGGTCCGCAAGGTCCGGGCGATGCCCTTCGCGTGTGTGGATGACGTGATATCCCTTATCCCGCATCGCGCCCAGCACCTTCCTGATCGGTTCAATCGGCGCGCGAGTCAGCGACAGATCGTAGCCCATCTTGTCGACATAGCCGCCCTGTCCGCAGAAATCGGTCTGCATGTCGATGATGATCAGCGCGGTGTTGTCCGGACTAAGGTCGCCGTTCCAAGGCCAAGGGTACGGATCGGAGGCGATCGTGGTCATTCGGCGGCCTCGCGGCGGGTCGGCGAATAGCTGCGCGTCGGTCCGGGGAAGCCGCAGGAGGTGCCGTCGGTGATGCGCACCTCGTCCTCCCAGGGCAGGCGATAGCGGCCTTCGGCCAGATCGGTCATGTAGGTGTAGGGACAATCCTGGGCGCCGCCCCTGACCGCGACGTTTCCGCGGTGGCCGAACTGGTAGATGTTATTCTCAACCCCCCAATACGCGCGCGCCTCTCGCACCAGATCGGGGCGGACCTCGGCGGTGACGATCTCGTCGACCCGTCCGCTGGTCCCATGCGCGATGATCGCGCCGTCGAAATTCACGATCATGCCCTCGCCCATGGAATCGAACGTACCGTCCGACCCGCACATGCAGACGTTGGCGGTGACCATCAGGTTGCAGAAGGCGTTCGACTGGTTCGTGAAGCGCCAGCTGTCGCGGATCGGCGCGGTATAGCCCGCCGTGCGCAGCATGATCTCGGCCCCCTTGTAGGCGCATTCGCGAGCCATCTCGGGGAACATGCCGTCATGGCAGATGATGAGCGCGAGCTTCGCGCCCTTCGGCCCATCGATCACCGGGATGCCCAGGTTGCCGGGCTCCCACGGCTCGACCGGGACCCAGGGGTGCATCTTGCGGTAATAGAGGCGGACCTCGCCCGAATCGTCGATCACGATGCCGACGTTCCAGGGGTTGCCGTGCGGATTGCGCTCCATGATCGAGAAGCAGCCCCAGATCCGGTTTTCGGCGCAGGCGGCGCGGAAGGCCGCGACTTCGGGCCCGTCCATGTCGCAGAGGATCTCGTCGCGCATGTCCATCGACAGGCCGTGCAGCGCGTATTCGGGAAAGACCACCAGATCCATCGTCGCCATGTTGCGTCGCGCCTTGCCGACCATGGCGACGATCCGATCAGTCTGCGCCGCGATGTCCGCGGCCGTCTCGATGCGCGGCAGCCCAAGCTGCACGAGGCCGATCACCACGCCGTTCGGCGATCCGTTCAGGCCACCCAGTCCGTTCATCGCCGGTCCTCCTATTTGGTGATGCTGAGCTCGCCCGGCGCTCCGGTCAGCGCGCGGGTCGGCGACGACGTGGCGATCAGAAGCCCCAGCGTGAGCACGTAGGGCGCCGCGTAGAAGAGGTAGTAGCCCTCGCTGACGCCCACCGATTGCAGGGCGGGACCCAGAGCGCCAGCGCCGCCGAACAGGAGCGCCGCCCAGAAACACGCCAGCGGGTTCCACCGCGCGAAGATCACCAGCGCCACGGCCATCAGGCCCTGTCCCGAGGAGACGCCCTCGTTCCAGCTTCCCGGATAGAACAGCGAGAGATAGGCGCCGCCGATCCCGGCCAGAGCGCCGCCGGCGGACGTGGAGAGGATGCGCACGAGATTGGCGCGGATGCCCATGGCACGCGCCGCATCGGTGCTGTCGCCGACGACACGGATGACCAGCCCGATCCGCGTGGCCCGGAACATCCACTTCATCAGTACCGCGAGGACCGCGCCCAGGATGAAGAGCACGTTGACCTGCAGCGCAGCCTGGACCTGGGGCATGTCGGACCACCAGCCGAGGTTGATCGACGGCAGGTCCGGCGCCACCGGCTGGATGAAGGGCTTGCCGAAGAAGAAGGCGAGCCCCATGCCGAGCAGCATCAGCGCGATGCCGATGGCGATGTCGTTGACTCGTGGCAGCGAGCAGATCAGCCCATGCACGAGGCCGAACACCGTTCCCGAGGCCGCCGCCGCCGCCACGCCCATCCAGGCGTCGCCGGTCAGATAGGCCACCGCATAGCCCGACATCGCGCCGAAGACGAGCGTGCCTTCGAGCCCCAGGTTGATTCGGCCGGACCGCTCGGTCAGGCATTCGCCGAGGCTCACGAACATAAACGGCGTCGAGACCCGGATCGCCCCGCCGAGGACGGCGAGCGGTACGCCCCAGAGGCCGAGATCGTCGCTCATGGCTTGCCCCACAACTCGGGCTGGAACAGCCGGAACCTGCCGTAGAAGGTCTCGGAGATCAGGATCGACACGAAAACGAATCCTTGGAGCACTAGGGTCGTGGCGTCCGGCAGGTCCATACGCCGTTGCAGAAGGCCGGAGGAGGCCTCTATCCCGGCGAAAAGCACCGCGACAGGGAGGATCGCAAGCGGGTTGTGGCGGGCCAGAAAGGCAACGAGGATCCCGGTGAAACCGTAACCGGCCGCGAGCGACGCGTTGGCGGCGCCGTGCACGGCGGAGACCTCGAAGAACCCCGCGAGGCCAGCACAGACGCCTCCCAGCGCGCTGAACCCGACGATCAGAAGGCCTACCGGCAGGCCCTGGACCTGCGCGGCCCGGACGTTGCCGCCGGCGATGCGCGCGGCGAAGCCCCAAGTGGTCCGGTCGATCAGCACCCAAGCCAGGACGCAGGCGATGATGCCCACGCCGAGGCCCCAATGCACTTCGAGCCCGGGCATGTCGCCGACGCGCAGCGCGTCGGGCAGAGGGGCTGTGGATGGTTTGTTCAGACTGGCGGGATCGCGCAAAGGGCCTTCGACCAAGTGGTTCATCAGCGCGATGGCGATGTAGGCCATCAGCAAACTCGCGATCGTCTCGTTGACTCCGCGGTAATGCCGCAGCGCGCCGACCGCGCCGATCCAGACCGCGCCGGTAAGGCAAGCGGCAAGCGACATTAGGGTCAGCGCGACCGGGGCCGGAAACCCCATCACCGCTAGACCGACCGCCCCGGTGGCGACGCCCGCGAGCACGATCGCGCCCTCGCCGCCGATGATGACGAGACCGAGCCGCGCCGGCAGCGCGACGCACAGCGCCGCGAAGAGCAGCGGCGAGACCCTGGACAGCGTGTTCTGCCACGAGAACGCGGTGCCGAACCCGGCCTGGTAGACGATCTGGTAGAACTGGACCGGAGATTTTCCGAGCGCGAGCAGGAACAGCGAGAATACCAGAAACCCGACCATCAGCGCGGCGAGCGGTATCACGAACGCTTCGGATCGACGCAGCAGAAGAGCGGGAAAGCCCTGCGGAACGCCCAGAGCAGACCCTCCGCCCGCCGCCTGATCGACCATCACGCCGGACCACTCCGCGCCGCGATCAGGATGTCGAGCCGATCACGCCATCGACGAGGTAGTTCATGCTCTCCAGCACCGGATCGGTCTCCACCAGCGCCGCACCCGCCGGCACGATCTCCGCGCCGGTGTTGTCATTCAGCGGGCCGCGCAGGGCCGCGAAACCGCCGAGCATGATCTCGGCCCGCGTCGCCTCGAACTGGGCGCGCGCGGCGTCGGTCACGGCGGGCGCGAGCGGGCTCATCTTGATGTACCCCTCGGCCAGACCGCCTCGGGAGAAGTTCGGGATCGTGCCGCCGTTCTGCATGGTGGCGACCATCTCGGTATAGACCTGCGCCCAATTCCATTCCGCGCCCGTCAGATACAGGTCGGGCGCGAGCGGGCTCTGGTCCGCGTGATAGCCGCAGACATAGGCCCCGCGACCTGCGGCCGTCTCCATGACGACCTTCGGACCGTCGACATGGCAGGTGATCACATCCGCGCCCTGGTCGATCAGCGCGTTCGTGGCCTCGGCCTCCTTGACCGCGAGCGACCATTCGCCCGTGAAGATCACCTGCAAGGTGATCGTCGGGTCGACCGAACGTGCGCCGAGCAGGAAAGAGTTGACGTTGAGAAGCACCTGCGGGATCGGCTTGGCCGCGACGAAGCCAAGTTTCTTCGACTGCGACATGTGGCCCGCGACGATGCCGCTGAGATACTGGCCCATGCCGATATAGCCGAAATACGAGCCGACATTGGCCGGATGCACGCCCTCGGTCCACAGGCCGCCCGCGTGCTCGAACCGCACGTCGGGGTATTTCGGCGCGATCTCGAGGATGTGCGGATCGAAATAGCCGAACGACGTCGGGAAGATCAGCGAGGCGCCGTCGAAGTTGATCATCGATTCCATCGACTGCTGGACCTCGACCGTCTCGGCGACGTTCTCCTCCTCGATGACGGTGATCCCGGGCATCGCCGCAACGGCGGCTGCACCCTCGGCATGGGCCTGATTGTATCCGAAATCGTCCTTGGGCCCGACATAGATGAAGCCGACCGTCATGTCGGCGGCCCGCGCCCGCCCGGCGGGCAGAGCCCCCAGCGCCGTCAGGCCGGCAAGGCCGGCGGTCGATGCGAGGAAGCGGCGACGTGACGGATGGGTGAACCTGGGCATCGAACTCTCCTTCGTGGCGCGGGCCGGGTCGCAACGGCGAACGGAGCGACTCGGATGACTGCGACCACGTTGAAGGATGCGGGAGATGTCGTCGTCTGCTAGTTTTGCACCGGACCGATGCAGGAATTGCATCAGGGGGCGGGGAACCGATGCGGCATCTTCAGCAGTTGCGCTACATCGACACCGTCGCCCGGGCGGGCTCGATCCGCCGGGCGGCCGACATGCTCGCGATAACGTCCACCGCGCTCAACCGGCGAATCCTCGCCGTCGAGGACGAACTCGGCGTCCGGATCTTCGAACGCCTCCCCCGCGGCGTCCGCCTTTCGACCGCGGGCGAGATCCTGATCCACCACATCCGCGCCCAGATCTCGGACCTCGAGCGGGTCAAATCGCAAATCGCGGATCTGACCGGCGAACGCCGCGGCCATGTCTCGATCGCCTGCAGCCAGGCGCTCCTGCCGTATTTCCTGCCCGAGCAGATCGCTGCCTACCGGCGCGAGCATCCCGCGGTGACCTTCGGTGTTCACAAACGCGACCGCGCGGCGGCGGAGGCGGCGCTGGCCGACCATTCCGCCGACATCGCGATCGTGTTCGAGCCGGTCCGGTTCAGCGAGTTCCAGACCCTCGTGACCGTCCGCCAGACCGTCCATGCTGTGATGGGCTCCGACCATCCGCTCGCGGCCAAATCCGTGATCCGCATCGGCGATTGCGTCGACTATCCCGTAGGCCTGCCCAGCGCCCAATACGGCGTCCGGCATCTGCTCGACGCCGCGATGCTGCGCGGCACGGTGCGGCTCACGCCGACGATCGAATCCGACAGTTTCGAGTTCCTGCGGAACTATCCTCGGACCGAGAAGATCGTCTCGTTCCAAATTCCTGTCGGTCTGCCATCGGCTCGGACGCTTGACGGGATCGCCGTGCGGCCGGTCGATCTCCGCGACGTTCCGGCTGGAACCCTCTATCTCGGCCAACTGCGCGGCAGAAGCCTGCCGGTCGCCGCCGCGCGTTTCGCGGATCAGGTCGCTAGAGCGCTGGAGGCACTCAAGGTGCCGGCTTGAGGTAATTACCCACCCCCCTAATTTTAAGCGGTGCGGGCCATGGCGCTTTGGGCTGCGTTCAGGTCAGGCTGCCGACGATCGTGGCGAAGGGGTTCGCGCCTTTGAGCTTCGCAGTGTCGACGGTCGTGCGGACGTCCGCTTCAGCCTCGGCGGCCCACATCGCGCGGTAACCGTTGGTGACCTTTCGCTGGATCACGCAAGGCCGAAGTTTGCGCTCCGAGGTGTTGTTCGTCACATCGACCTCGCCGGGAAAGTCGCGGAAAGTGAGAAGCTGGTCTCGGGCGCGGCCGATCCTTGCCTGCAATTCGCGGGCAAGGTCGCATCCGGTGGGCGCCATCAGAAGCGCCGTCAACTGCCGTTCCAGTTCCCGCTTCTTCCTCGCCAGCGTCGAGGCGGCGATGCTGGCGAGGGTTCTGGCCAGAGCGAACGTTCTTCCCAACCACAGCTTGAAGCGGAAAGGCAGATCGTCCGAACCATGTTCGAACGCGAAAGCCGTGTCGCGCGCGAGATGCGCAAGGCAGGTCTGATGCCGGTCGCCGTGCTTTTGTTGTGCGGAATGGCGATCCGAAATCCAGACCGCCGGTTTGTGGCCCGCCATGACGTCGTCCACGACCCGGGCGGCGCGTGAATGATCGGGCTGATGCACCACCGCGTCCTTGCAGTGGAAAACCCAGTGCCAGGAGTTCGCGCCCTCGATCCGGACGCCGGTTTCATCGCTGGCGACAACCCGGGCGGCGCGGAGGGTGGCCTTCGCCTTCCCGGCCTCGATCCCGAACCGGGGACGCGCGCGGATAAACATGTTCATCAAGGCGCCTTCACTCACGCCAAGCCCGAAGATATCGCCGAACAGGCCGCTCAGTCGCTCGCAGGACAGCGCCTGGAAGCCCTCGAGATAAATCGCCGGCGCGTGGATGCGTGGACCGAACGGCGAAGAAGTCGCGACCGCCGGTGCCGCGGCTTTCGCCGATGCGCCGCATTGCGCGCACCGGCAGGCAAAGCGACGGTGGCGGATGACATGGGTCTTGCGCTCGTGCAGCACCAGGACCGGGCGAGACCGTTTGCAGATCACGAGGTCGGCCTCTTGCAAGCCGGCAGGCGATGCTCGCATCGCCGAAAGGCCAGTGCCTAACCGTTTCGCGAGCATCAGCATTGTCAGATCGCTAAGAAATGTGGATTTTCTCCGCGATCTTATCCTTGGAGGCCCGGCCGTGGCGCTTCCTTCGACGGGCATGGTGGCGGGTCAGGAAGAGCCACGGCCGCTCCGTCTTCTGACCGGTCCGATATATCCAGCGGTAGATCGTCTCCGCGCAGACTGCCCGCAGGCCTCTCTCGATCCCGAGGCGCAGCCGTCCGGCGATCCGCTCCGGCGTCCAGCCTTCGGCCAGGCGATCCGTGACATGGGCGACGAGCTTCGCATCGGTCTCGAGCGTCGCCGTGCGCTGGCGGCGCAGCATGTACGCCCCGTCGGCGACGTGCGGCCGGTACGCCCCGCTGTCGAGCGCGTTGCGCCGCAGCTCGCGCGAGATGGTCGACGCCGCCCGGCCGAGCGCCCTGGCGATCGACCGAAGCGACAGACCGTCGGCCATCAGACTGGCGAGCGGATCTCTCTCCTCGGCCGTGAGGTGGGAATATCCTGACATGGCGACACCGTTCTCCGTTTTCAGACAGACGGATACATCATCCGCCCTCCGTGTTGCGCTTCACGATGGAACCCACCCATCCCAGCCCGGCATCCGCCGTGGAAGATCCGGCAGGTGGTGAATGACGCGTTGGCGAGCCTCGATGCTGAGTTCGACCATCTTCATGCCGCCGAAGGTCGGCCCTCGATCGCGCCGGAACGTCTGATCCGGGCCAGCCTGATCCAGATCCTGTTCTCGATCCGGTCCGAGCGGCAGTTGATGGAACAACTGCACTGCAACCTTCTGTTCCGCTGGTTTGTGGGGCTGGATGTGGCGCGCAGGTCGCGGCTGCATGATCGCGATGATGGCGCGGAGGATTTCCGCGGCGATGCCGGGCGCGGTGGTGATCAGGCACGCCAAGAGGCGCCTGAACCAGGCGAGCGGCAGGCGGCAGTTGTGCCCGACGGCGCAAAGAATGGCGTTGACGGCGTCACCCTGGCGGCGCGCGGCATCAGGTGGCCTTCGGCGGGACAGGCGATGGCCTTGGTGTGCACGGTGGTGTCGATGGTCACGCGCTCCATCGCCGTCGGTTTCACGGCGCCGCCGTCGCACGCGATGGCGAGCGTGTCGGCGAGCAGCGTCTCCAGCCGCCCGGCGCCGATGCGCTTGCGCCAGCGTGTCATGGAGCTGCGGTCGAGCGGGAGTTCGTGCTGAAAGAACCGCTCGCCACGGAAGGCCTGAAAGCAGGGGTTCTCGACCCGGGCGGCGCGAGAGCGGCCTCGTCGGACAGGCCCTTCACGTGCTTGAGGATGTGCGGCCCCGCCATCGGCCGGGTGGGCGGCCCCGGCCGGCCGACCTGGTCGATGAAGGTCGCGCCACAGGCCGCATCCAGCTTCTCCCGGTCGATCCGCCGACCCGGCTCCGGCAAAGCGTGCTTTGGGTCGAGGATCGCCTCGAGGGTCTCGCGGAACATGTCGGGCCGCACGGCGGCGTCGGGCTTGGCGGGGCGCATCGGTCCGTCTCCATCCGGCTCCAAGCCAGTGAATCCGAACCCGACCCGGGCAGGGAACCCCTCGCGTGCGGGCGCGCGCGGTTTTGCAAACTTTTCAGACCGTGTGGAAACGCCTCGCCGTCGATGAGATAGGGCACGGATTGAGCCTGAAACGCTGAAATGCGTCCTGATTTTCGGATTCCGGCGCTACAGCGTCCTTTGACGGGCTGAGCTGCCTGTCGGGCGGAATGTCTGAGAGATTTCCCGGCCAGTGAGGCGAGACCGTGGGCCCTATGTTCGGACCGCAGCAATCAGGGCCGGAAGCCCGAGGATCGTGATCGCGCGGCGCAGGTTGCAGGCCAGTGCCGTGAGGCTGAATTCGGCACGCACGTTCTCGATCCTGCGCATCAGGAAGGCGCCTTGGCCTACAAGACTTTCCCGCAATCCCACTGGCGGCAAATCCACTCGACCAACCCCTTGGAGCGATTGAACAAGGAGATTAAGCGCCGCACCAATGTCGTCGGTATTTTCCCAAACGAGCCAGCCATCAGACGCCTCGTCGGGGCGCTCATGCTGGAGCAGAACGACGAATGGGCCATCACACGTCGTCACATGACACTGGAAACCGTCGCCGCCATCTGCGAGGATAACACCATGGACCCGGCGAAAATCGCCGCCCTGTAAACCGGCTCAACACCCAGCCGGAGAACAATTTACACCACCTCCCGGAGCACTATCAGGCTGCCGGAGCCGAGCTGCGGTTTCTCCCGCCCTACAGCCCCGATTTCAACCCCATCGAGATGGCGTCCTCGAAGCTCAAAGCGCTTTTGCCAAAAGCCTCCGAACGCACCGTCGAGGGCCCATGGGCCGCCATCGGCCGCCTTGTCGACATCATCACCCCAAACGAGAGCGACATCGGGAAACGCCAAATGAAAGCATGCGACGGCGCACGTCTATGATCCGGCAGGGTGAAGAGGGTCGCCCAGGCCCGAGCGGTCACGATCCCGCCACCGCCGATATTGCTTTCGAGACGATGACGCAGCAGCCTGAGGCCGGCGCAGATCTGCAGGAGGCCGCCGGCGCCGTCGCCGTCGCCGGTACGGCATCTTCTCCGTCGCGCCCCACGAGTGCCGCGATGCCGTTGACCGGTCAGTCGGCGCGGGTTCGCCCGCCTAGTGGGCAGGCGGCGGTTTTGCAAGTGCGGGTAGAAGACCCGGCGATCGTTTGGCGACTAGCAAGCCATGATTGTGGTGCGCGAAAACAGTCGGAAGCACCTTGACCCCACGACTGAAGTCCTATGCCCAATCTCGGCTCGTGCCGGCAGCGTCGCGGCGGGAACCGCCTCGCCCTCTGACGCAGGATCCGCGCCGAGGCGCGCGGACGCGCCGCCAGGGCTGCCGTGGCGCTGCCGCTCGGACCGACTCCTTCGACGATCCGCGCGATCCCGCAATGCCATGACTGTCCGGTCGCGCGATGCGCTCACGCGCGCGGGCCGGGGTAGGGATGCGTGCGGGTCCAGTGGCGGGCGATATCGATCCGCCGCGTGATCCAGACATCGTCATGGGCCATGACGTGATCGAGGAACCGCTGAAGCCCGACGGCGCGCGCCGGATGGCCGATCAGCCGCATGTGAAGGCCGACCGACATCATCTTGGGAGCCGTCGTCCCTTCGCGGTAGAGCATGTCGAAGGCGTCCCTGTGCCATTCGAAGTAGTCGTTCGCGGTTGCGAACGATCCGCAGAATTTCGCGTCGTTGTTGGTCAGGGAATATGGAACGACCAGGTGCGGCTTCTCCTCGACGGTGGTCCAATAGGGCAGTTCATCGTCGTAGGCATCGGAATCGTATAGGAAGCCCCCCTCCTCCGCGATAAGCCTGCGCGTGTTCACGCTCGGCCCGTAGCGGCAATACCAGCCGAGCGGCCGCTCACCCAAGGTCTCCCGCAGCGAGGCGATGGCCCGCCGGATATGGTCGCGCTCCTCGGTCTCGGTCAACTCGAAATGCTTGATCCAGCGCCAGCCGTGGCAACAGCAGTCAAAACCGGACTCCCGGATGGCCTGCGCCGCGTCGGGATTCCGCTCGATGGCGAGCGCGCATCCGAAGATCGTCATCGGCAGGTCGCGTTCCTGAAACAGCCGCATCAGCCGCCAGAACCCCACCCGGCTGCCATAGGCGAAGAGCCCTTCGCCGGCCAGATCACGCCCCTCGACGGTCTGGCCGAGACCGTGGGCGTCGGTGAGCGCGACTTCGGTAAAGTCTTCGCCGTCCTGGAACGAGGGTTCCGATCCCTCCTCGTAGTTCATTACGAAATTGATCGCGATGCGGCCCCCTCCCGGCCATTGCGGGTCGGGGGGATTGGCCCCGTAGCCGACGAGATCGCGCGTGTAGGTCATGCTTTCCTCAAAGGCTCATGCGGCGGGTCAGTCCCGTCAGCCGGTCCATCACCACCATCAGCACCAGGACCACGACGATGATCGCACCGGAGATCGCGGCGACGCGCACGTCGAGGGTCGTTTCCATCATGCCCCACATGCGGATGGGCAGCATGTTGGTGCGCGCGTTGGACAGGAACAGCGAGACCGGCACGTTGTCCATTGACGCGACGAAGGCGAGAAACGCGCCTGCCACGATGCCCGGCGCGATGACCGGAAGCGTAATGCGCCGGAACGCGTAAAGGCGTCCGGCTCCGAGGCTCGCGGAGCTTTCCAGCAGCGCCGGATTGAACTGCGACAGGCTGGCCAGCGTCGTGCGGAAGACGAAAGGTGCGATCACCACGAGGTGACCCGCGATCAGGTGGTTGATCGAGGGACGGAAACCCAGGATCGAGAAGAACATGAGCGCCGCGAGGCCGTAGGAGAGACCGGGCAGAATAAGCGGCGACATGAAGCTCGCCTCGAGCGCCCGCGCGGACGGTCCGTTCGTGCGAGCCATCGCCAGCGCGGCGGCCGTCGCGACGACCACCGCGAGCGCCGTCGCGATCGCGGCGACCCATAGCGAATTCGCCAGCGCCGAGTGGATATGGCCGGACTGAACCGGGTCGAACAGCGCGCGATACCATTCGAGCGAGAAGCCGGGCGGCGGAAACTTGAGCGCCCTCGACGATGTAAACGACGTCAGCACCACGATGATCACCGGAACGATCAGGATCGCGATCCCGAGCGTCGCGAGCCCGCCCATGACCAGGGAATAGGACCGGTCGGACGGTGTGCTGCGATGAGCCATCAGGTCGTCCTCGCAAAACGGCCGAGAACGGAGAAGAGCGTCACCCCGGCCAGAACGGCGACCAGCAGCGTGACGGAGGCGACCGCCGCGAAGGGCCAATCGAAGACCACCATCGATTGCTGCCAGATCAGCGATGGCAGATAGACCAGCCGCGCCCCGCCGATGACCGACTGGGAGATGAAGGCCGTCGTCGCGGACGCGAAGACCAGCGTGGCGCCGGCGATCCAACCCGGAAGCGACAGCGGCAGAATGATCCGAAAGAAGGTGCGCCACTTGGAGCCGCCAAGCGCGCGCGAGGCGTCCGAGAGGCTCGGGTTGATCTGCTGCATGACGGTGACGAGCGGCAGCAGCATCAGCGGCATCTCGATCTGCGTCAGCGCGATTATGAGGCCGAGTTCGGTCTGAAGAAGGTTCAGCGGAGCGGTCGTCAGGCCCAAGGCGATCAGGGTCTGATTTACGACTCCTTCCCGCGCGAGGATCGCGATCCATGCGAACGTGCGGATCACGACGGAGGTCAGCAGAGGCAGGAGGATGACGAAGATCAGGACCTTGCGCAGGCGCGGTCCGCTCGAGATGAATAGCAGCGCGATCGGATAGGCCAGAAACGAGGTCGCGACCACTGCGATCAGACCGAGCCGCACGGTGTCCCAGGCGACGCCGCGATAGAACGGATCGCCCCAGAACTTGACCCAGCTCTCGGTGTTGAAGGACGTGAAGAGATCATCCTCAGAGAACGACATCGCCAGCAGGATGAGGAGCGGCGCGGCGAAAAACGCCAGGTAGGTGAGGCCGAGCGGCGCGGCAAGCCGCCAGTCCACCTTTCCGGGTTCATGTGTCTCCGCGCCGGCCATGATTACTTCGTTATTTCTTTGTTGAACCGCTCGATCCAGTCCGCGCGCTGCGGATTGATCACGCTCCAGTCATGGACGACCATGCCCGACAGGTCATCGACCGACTCGATGTAAAGGGTGTCGGCCAGCTCAACCTGCTTGTTCACAGGGATCATGTTGTAGGGCGGGAGCTGCAATTGCGACTGCGCGTCCGCCGAGATCGCGGTGTCGATGTATTGGTGCGCGGCCTCGATGTTTTCGGAGCCTTTCACGATGTGAAGCGAGGTGGAGAACGTGATCGCTCCGGTCTCCGGGGCGATGAACTCGATATCGACTCCGTTCGCCTTGAGCGACGCGACGTTGTTGGTGTTGGTGTACATCAGATCGATCTGGCCCTGCTGGAACAGACCCGGCAGACCCGCCGGACCCGTCACGGCGGCGACTTTGGGAAGCGCCTCCTGAAGCTTCGCGAAGATCGGGTCGACATTGGTGTCCGAACCGCCGAAGACCTTCGCCATCTCGATCAGGGAGACGGTTCCGAACGTCGTCTGGAAGCCCGTAAGGCCGAGCCGCTCCACGTAGGGCGACTCGAAGAGCTGCTCCCAGCGGGTCGGCGGTTCGGGGAACACGGTCGGATTGAAGCAGATGCCGACAACCTGCACGTTCACGGTCGCGGCGTCGGCGGATATCATTCCGTCCGGCAGATTGGCCGCGTTCGTGAGCATGGATGCGTCGATGGGCTCGAAAAGATCGGCCTCGCGCGCCGCGGCCGTCGGTCCGGGATCAAGCACGAAGCAATCGAAAGGCGCGATCCCGCGGCCGGCACGGGCCTTGGTGACCTGATCGACGGCCCAGAGCGGATCGAAGGCGACATCGACACCGTACTTTTCCATCAGCAAGGGCGCCACGACGCTCCGGTACGCCTCGTCCCAGGTGCCGGGGTAGATGGCGGCCGCGAGTGATCCGGACGCTCTCGCAGGGGAGAAAGGGAGCGCAGAGGCGGCGCCCATTGCTGCTGCGCCTTGCAAGAGCCGGCGTCGGGACAGGTCTTTCATCGTCTTCTCCTTCTCGGGTTTGAGATACGTTCCTGCGGGCGTCAATCACCCGGCGGGCATGGGAAACAGGGCCGGCGCGGCGCCATCCACGAGCGCGCAGCGGGTGGGACCAAGAGGCGGTGGCGTCTCGCCAGCGCGGCGCGGCGCGGCGATTTTGACGGTCGCGCCAGTCGGCGTCTCGACGTCGTGGATGAGAGTGCCCCCCAGCGGAAGGCTCAGCGCGTGTTCGACGGCGAACGAGCCGTCATTCTGCGTCTCCACAAGGACCAGTTGTTCGGGCCGCGCGGTGACGATTACCGCGTCTCCCGTCGTGAAGTCGCGCGCACTCGCGACATTCCAGATCGCGCCGTTGTCGAGGCGTATGACGTGGCGACCCGCCACACGGCCCACTACTTCACCGACAAACCTGTTGGAGGACCCGATGAAGTCGTTGACGAAGAGCGTCTGCGGGCTGTCGTAGATCGCGACAGGGCTGCCGAGCTGCTCGATCCGTCCTTTGTTCATGACGGCGATGCGGTCCGCGATCGACATCGCCTCCTCCTGATCGTGGGTCACGAGGATCGCGGTGAGCGCGAACTGACGCTGGAGACGTTTGATCTCGATCTGCATGTCGAGGCGAAGGTTCTTGTCGAGTGCGGCGAACGGTTCATCGAGCAGGAGAACGCGGGGGCGCACCGCAAGGGCCCGGGCGAGGGCGACGCGCTGCTGCTGCCCGCCGGAAAGCTGGCCGGGTTTCCGGTCGGCGAACGCTTCCATCCGAACGGTCCTGAGCATGTCCGCGACGCGCGTCCGCTGCTCCGATCGGGAGTCGCCCCGCGCATCAAGCCCATAGGCGATGTTGTCGGCGACGGTCATGTGCGGGAACAGCGCGTAATTCTGAAACACGATCCCGACTTCGCGGCGGTTGGGCGGGAGACTGTCGACGACGCGGCCACCGATCACGACCTTGCCCTGCGACTGCTCGAGGAAACCGGCGACGATCCGGAGCAATGTCGACTTCCCGCACCCGGACGGCCCGAGAAGCGCCACGAGCTCTCCACCGGCGACTTCCAGCGTGACGTTATCGACGGCCAGTCCGTGACCGTAGCTGTGGGATATGCCATCCAGCGTCAGCGGCTCACCGACCGCGCGGTGCGGCCCACCGGGGTCACCTGGTTCGCGTACTAAGAGACGGGCTTGTTTCAAGCTTGATCGACCACTGCGTTTCCTGAATGTCTCAGGATTAATCGTGCCACATCGGTGAAAGGCCAGACTCCGCTCTCTCTTGAAGCGCTCACACGAACGCTTTGCTCATGGATTTTGCAAAAGATTCGAAAAAAGAGCGAATATTGACCCTAAGTACAAAGGATCGTTCGGGTCCCGGTTTGAAGGATGGCTGTGACCCGGACGGTGGAGGCGGGGATTGGCGGCCTCGGAGACGTCGCGAAACGCGATGAAACGCGATCCCGACGAGCAGTCGCGCCGCTCGCGGCTCCCGTCAGTCGTTCATGCCGTCGAGCCCGATGGAGCGGGACAGGACGATGAGCGCGACGACCGCGAGCAGGATCTGCACTCCGGAGACCGCGGCGACCAGCGGAGAATTCGTGGTCTGCACCATCGCCAGAAGCTCGATCGGCAGGGGCCGATCGCGAAAGCCGTGCGTGAAGATCGCGACCGAGATGTTGTCGAACCCTTCGATGAACGTGAAGACGGCGCCGGCGAGGATCGCCGGCATCAGGAGCGGGAAGGTGATCGTGCGCAGGGCCGCGAACGGCGTCGCGCCGAGGTTCGCGGCGGCTTCCTCCAGCGAGGGGTCGAGACGTTGCAGCCGGCTCATGATGGTCCGGACCATGACGGCCAGCACGAAGATCGCGATGGAGACCGATTGCAACGTGATCGAGGGCCCGATCCCGACCAGCGCTCCGGCGAAAAGGACCGCGACGCCAAGGACGATGCCGGGCACCATGTGCGGAACGAGGACGTAGATCGAAATCGCGGTGGTTCCCCGAAATCGCCCGCGAACGCAGGCCAGTGCCGTCGGCACGCCGAGGAGGATGCAGATCAGCGTGACCGCCACGCCGACCTTGAGGGAATTGATCATCGCCATGACGAGCACGTCCTGCGCGAAGACCTGTCTGTACCAGTCGAGGGTGAAGCCTTCGGGTGGAAAACTGACGAACGCCCGCGTGTCGAACGAGATGATCAAGACGATGATCGAAGGCGCGACCAGGATCACGAGGGCCGCGACGGCCAGACCCATGACAACCGCCATGCCTAAGCGGTCCAAAATGCGGCTCATGCGTCGGTCCCCCGCGTCCAACGGGTCATGTGGTTGGTCGCCACGGCGATGAACGCGAGAACGACGAGGCAGGTCAGCATCAGGATCAGCGACGACACCGCGCCCTTGGACCATTCGAGGGAGAACACGACCTGTTCGTAGATCATCGTCGCCGCGTTGAGATAATTGCCGCCGCCCAGAAGCTGTGGAACGACAAAGGTCGTATAGCTCAGGGTGAAGACTAGGGCCGTACCGGTGCCGATGCCCGGCGCGCTCATCGGCAGGATGACGTGGCGCAGGGTGGCGAGACGGCTGGCGCCGAGATTGGCGGAGGCCTCTTCGATGCTGCGGTCCTGGCGGGACATGACCGCGATCAACGGCAGAATCATCACCGGAAGGTGGATCTGCGCCATGCCGATCAGAACCGCCCAGTGGGTGTTCACGATGCGCAGCGGCTGGTCGATAAGACCGAGCTGCATGAGCGTTCCGTTAACGACGCCGCGTCCGCCGAGGATGACGAGCCAGGCATAGGTCCGCACGATACCCGAGGTCAGCAGCGGGGCGATGGTCAGGATCAGGATCAGCCAACGCGTCCATGCGCCACCGACGAGGAACAGGTAGGCGACCGGATAGCCGAACATGAAGCACAACGCCGTGGTGGTGAGCGCCAGCGTCATGGATCGCCGAAATGTCGTCCAGTAGAGCGGATCCGACAGGGCGTTCGACAGGAAATCCAGCGTTAACCCGTTCCAGGAAATGACACCCCGGTTCATCACGATATCCGTGAAGCCGAGCGACAGAAGAATGCCGAACGGGATGACCGCCACCACCGTCAGCGCGATCAGCGCCGGGACCGCGGGCCACACGCCCCGCCCGGACAGGAGCTTGTCCATGACGGAGGATCCCAGACGGGCGAGCGGAGTTCTGAGACGCTGACGCGATCATTCGATGTCAGTCGGGCGGGTAGATGGCGCAGAGCGACGGATCGCGCAGAGCGAGCGTGACCTCCGCGCCATCGGCCAAGGCGGAGGCCTGCTCCTGCCGCAGGGCGGAGACCTTGATGTCGGCGCCATCGCCTGTCCGGACGGCATATTCCACCAGCGGCCCCAAAGGTCGGCGCAGGGTGATCCTGCCGGCCCATGGACCCGGTCCGCCCGCCTCGACGCGGATATTGTGCGGCCGCGACATGACGCGGACCGGCCCGGACAGACGCGTCGTCGCACTGGAACCATCGGGCAGCGGGACCTGTCCGTCCCGCGCAGTCGCGGTCCAGAAGTTCGACGCTCCGACGAAATCGGCGACGTAGGCCGTGGCGGGATGGTCGAAAACCTCGTCGGGCGGAGCGATCTGCTCGATCCGTCCCTGGCGCATGACGGCGATGCGGTCCGACATGATCAGGGCTTCGTCCTGATCGTGGGTCACGAATATGGCGGTGATCCCGAGACGCTTGATCAGCCGGCGCAGGTCGATCTGCATCGCCCCGCGC
>CAVORV010000007.1:0-25199 GCA_963698685.1 uncultured Alphaproteobacteria bacterium | reverse complement strand
TCCAGATCCGGCGTCACCTCATGGACCGTGCAGCCATGCACCGCCATTCCGGCGGCCAACGCCCGCGCATGGGTGTCGGCCCGGAAAAAGCGGCAGGATCGAGGGATGGATGCGCGCATCCCGCCCTTCCCAGGCCGCGATAAAATCCGGCGTCACGATCCGCATGAACCCGGCCGTCGGCACGATCTTCGGCCCCCGCCAGGCGCGGGGCCCGAGCTTACCAGTCACTGCCGCGTCGAACGCGCCCCGGTCCGGAAAGGCGCGATGATCGACACAGACCGCCTCGATCCCAGTATTCCCCGCCGCGCGGGTCAACCCGCCGGCTTCCGGCCGGTTCGACAGGACCAGGCATGGCTCGGCCGGATGATCCGCCGCCGCCATCGACCGCGCGAGCGCGACCATGTTCGACCCGCCTCCCGAGATCAGGATCGCCGCCTTTTCCGGCTCACAGCGCGCCCGAAAACCGCACGCCTACCCGGAGCGACCCGGCCGATCCGGATGACCCCGCTCGCCCGCCGCCGCCAGAACGCCCGCGACCTCGTCCGCCCGGTCGGCCGCCACCGCCGCGACCATCCCGATCCCGCAATTCGACGTCTTGAGCATCTCCGCGTCCGACACCCCGCCCTGCGCCCGCAGCCAGGCAAAGACCGGCGGGAAGATTCCATGCGTCGAGATCGATCTCCGCGCCCGATCCGTCGGGCAGCATCCGCGGCACGTTCTCCGTCAGCCCGCCACCCGTGATGTGCGCGAGCCCCCGCAGCCCGCCCGTCCCGAGCGCCGCCAGCGCCGACCGCACATAGATCCGCGTCGGCGCCAGAAGCTCCGACCCGAGCGTCCCGTCCCCGAACGGCGAAGGCGCGTCCAGACCCAGCCCCGACGCCTCCACGATCCGCCGCACCAGGCTGAAGCCGTTGGAATGCACCCCGTCCGAGGCGAACCCGAGCAGCACGTCGCCCTCTGTCACGTCCCGTGGCAGCGCCCCGCCCCGTTCCATCGCCCCGATCGCGAAGCCCTGGCGAGGTCGAAATCGTCGCCGGAATACATGCCCGGCATCTCGGCGGTCTCGCCACCGACGAGCGCGGCGCCGTCCTCGGCCGGCAGCCGTCGCGCGATCCCCTCGACCAGCCGCGCCGCGTTCTCCACATCGAGCCGACCCGTCGCGTAATAGTCGAGAAAGAACAGCGGCTCCGCCCCTTGGCAGACCAGATCGTTGACGCACATCGCCACGAGGTCGATCCCGACCCCGCCGAATTCCCCGCACTCGATGGCCACGCGGAGCTTGGTGCCCACGCCATCCGTCGCCGCCACGAGGATCGGATCGGAAAACCCCGCGGCCTTCAGATCGAACAGCGCCCCGAACCCGCCCAGGCCCGCCATGACTTCCGGCCGCCGCGTGCTCTCGGCCGCCGGCTTGATCCGCTCGACAAGCGCGTTGCCCGCGTCGATGTCCACCCCCGCGCCCGCATAGGTCATTCCGTTCGACTTGTCGGCCACGCGCGATCTCCGCTCCGGTTTCCAGCGATCCTCTAGCGCAGCGCGCGCGCGATGGGAACACGCGCTTGACCCTTTCGCGCCGCCTGCTGTAGCAGGGGCCGTCGGGCCTGTAGCTCAATTGGTCAGAGCAGAGCGCTCATAACGCTTTGGTTGGGGGTTCAAGTCCCTCCGGGCCTACCAGACGCCGCCACGCGGCTCCATGTTCCGGATGTCAGACGGAAGGGATGCGCGATGAGCGGAATCGAGATCGGTGACGAGGGCTTCGTCGTGGACGCCGCGATTGTGGCGGAGGCGTTCGGCCTGTCCGCGCCGGACATCCAGCCGATGATGCGCTCGGGTGCGATCACTTCGCGCTGCGAGAAGGGCGTCGATGCGGATGCGGGGCGCTGGCGCCTGACCTTCTTCCACGCCGGCCGCGCGGTGCGCTTGACCGTCGACGAGGCGGGCAAACTCCTGACCCGATCAACGTTCGACGCGCCGAAGCCGCCGTCGGGCACCGCATGAGCATCCTCTGCCACACGCGTATCGCGTGAGATTAGACCGGCTCGGCGAGCTTCAGACCACCGAGCGAGGCGATCAGGTCCACGATCTCCTCGACCCCCTGCCGGGACCGCAGGCTCGCGAACACGAAGGGCCGCTCGCCGCGCATCCGCCGCGCGTCCCGGTCCATGACCGACAGATCGGCGCCCACATGCGGGGCGAGATCGGTCTTGTTGATGATCAGCAGGTCAGACCGCGTGATGGCCGGGCCGCCCTTGCGCGGGATCTCCTCGCCGGCGGCAACATCGATCACGTAGAGCGTGATGTCGGCGAGCTCCGGGCTGAACGTCGCGGAAAGGTTGTCGCCCCCGCTCTCGATCAGAAGCAGTTCGATGTCGGGGTGACGCCGCACCATGTCAGCCACCGCCGCGAGGTTGATCGAGGCGTCCTCGCGGATCGCCGTATGCGGACAGCCGCCGGTCTCGACCCCGGTGATCCTGTCGCCCGGAAGCACCTGCAACCGCAGAAGCGCCTCGGCGTCCTCCTGCGTATAGATGTCGTTGGTGATCGCGCCCATCGAGACCCGATCGCGCAGAGCCTCGCACAAGGCGGCGGTCAGCGTGGTTTTGCCCGCGCCGACCGGGCCGCCGATGCCCACGCGCAGGGGGCCGTTCGTGTTCGTCATGTCCTGAAAACCCTTGAATATTGCGTCTCATGCCGCATCGATGCCAGATCGGCGGCGAAGGCCGTGGCGGACAGCATGTCCAGATCGCCGGCCAGGGCCGCCTCGGCGCACCGCGCGCAGACCGGGGTCAGTTCCCGGATCAGCGCGTGCCCCTCGCTCTGGCCGAGCGGCATCAGCCTCATGGCCGCCGTCACCAGGTTGCTCATGACCGCCTGCGCGAACATCCGCGCGGTCGTTCCAAGCGGCAGGCCGGCCAGCCGCGCGGCGCGGCCGACCGCGACCGGATAGGTCAGCGGCGGCAGATCGAACCCGTGCACCGTCGCGGTGATCCGGCAGAACGCGGCCCCTTGCAGATCGGTCTCCATCAGCCGTTCCTTCGATGACGCGAAGCCGCGCGCCGCGGCATCGATCTCGGCCAGCGCGGACCCGCCTCGGGCCTTGAAGGCGGCCCCGAGGAAGATCGCGTCCGTCCGGCCCGCGCCGTGCTCGATGACGTCCTCGAGCCAGGATCGGAGATCGTCTCCGCCCCGGATGTCACCACATTCGACCAGCCATTCCAGACCGTGCGAATAGGCGAACGACCCGACCGGCCAGGCCGGCGAGAACCATTGCACGAGCGTCAGGATGTCAGCGTCAGTGGGCGTGTCCATGGGTCCGTGCATGTCCATAGGCGCCCTTCGCCGGGGAAAACGGCTCAACGACGTCGCGGACCGCGGCGCCGAGTTTGCCGAGCATGTCGCGCATGACGTGGTCGCGCTGGATCAACAGGCGCGTCTCCTCGATCTGGCAGGGCGCGTGGCGGTTGCCGATATGCCAGGCGAGATGGACGAGATTGTCGCCCGTCACCTCCAGAAGCTCCTCCTCCGCCGCGATGACTTCGATCCGCCGACCATCCTCGAGTTCGAACGCGTCACCGTGATCGAGCGATGTCGTATGCTCCAGATCCACGAGGAATCGATCATCACGCGCGGTCTCCAGCACCCGGCGGCGCAGAAACCTCTTTTCGTAGGACAGCACGCAACGATCGTGCGCGTCGGTCCATTCCCCGTGGCGGCGTACCGTCCGGCTCGGCGGGAGTTCCATCGCTCGCTCCTAGAACATGAAATAGCGTTGCGCCATCGGCAGAACCTCGGCCGGGGCGCAGGTGAGCAACTCCCCGTCCGCGCGGACCTCGTAGGTCTCGGGGTTCACCTCCATGCGCGGCGTCGCGTCGTTGAGCAGCAGATCCTTCTTGCCGATCTTGCGGGTATTCGCGACCGCGACGGTCCGCTTGGCGAGCCCGAGGCTTCCGCCGATGCCGGCGGCCTGTGCCGCCGCCGAGACGAAGGTGATCCCGGAATGCTCCACCGACCGCCCGAAGGCGCCGAACATGGGTCGCGAATAGACCGGCTGCGGCGTCGGGATCGAGGCGTTCGGATCGCCCATCTGGGCGCAGACGATGGTCCCGCCCAGCAGCACCATCTCGGGCTTCACTCCAAAGAAAGCCGGGTTCCAGAGCACCAGATCGGCGCGTTTGCCGACTTCGACCGAGCCGATCTCGGATGAGACGCCATGGGCGATGGCTGGGTTGATGGTGTATTTCGCGACATAGCGGCGGACGCGGAAATTGTCGTTCTGGCCGGTCTCCTCGGCCAGCCGCCCGCGCTGCTTCTTCATCTTGTCGGCGGTCTGCCAGGTGCGGATCAGCACCTCGCCGACCCGGCCCATGGCCTGGCTGTCCGAGGCGATGATCGAGAAGGCGCCCATGTCGTGCAGGATGTCCTCGGCGGCGATGGTCTCGCGGCGGATGCGGCTTTCGGCGAAGGCCACGTCCTCGGGGATCGATTTGTCGAGGTGATGGCAGACCATCAGCATGTCGAGATGCTCTTCGAGGGTGTTCACGGTGAAGGGCCGCGTCGGGTTGGTCGAGGAGGGCAGGACATGCTCCTCGCCGCAGATCCGGATGATGTCGGGCGCGTGGCCACCGCCGGCGCCTTCGGTGTGGAAGGCGTGGATCGTGCGGCCTTTCATCGCCGCCAACGTGGTCTCGACGAAACCGCTCTCGTTGAGCGTATCGGTGTGGATCATCACCTGGACGTCCATGTCGTCGGCGACGCCGAGACAGCAGTCGATCGCGGCGGGCGTGGTGCCCCAATCCTCGTGCAGCTTGAGCGCGCAGGCGCCGGCCTCGACCATCTCGACCAGCGCGCCGGGCTGACTGGCGTTGCCTTTGCCGGCGAGGCCGAAATTCATCGGGAACGCGTCGAGGCTCTGGAGCATCCGTCCGATATGCCAGGCGCCCGGCGTGCAGGTCGTGGCGAGCGTGCCGTGCGCCGGGCCGGTGCCGCCGCCGAACATGGTCGTGACGCCGGAATGCAGCGCGTCCTCTATCTGCTGCGGGCAGATGAAGTGGATGTGACTGTCGAAGCCGCCGGCGGTCAGTATGCGGCCCTCGCCGGCGATCGCCTCGGTGCCGGGGCCGATGATGATGTCGACGCCCGGCTGGGTGTCCGGGTTGCCCGCCTTGCCGATCGCCGCGATGCGGCCGTCGCGCAGGCCGACATCGGCCTTGTAGATGCCCGAATGGTCGACGATCAGCGCGTTGGTGATGACGGTGTCGACCGCCCCTTCGGCCCGCGTCGCCTGGGATTGCCCCATCCCGTCGCGGATCACTTTGCCGCCGCCGAACTTGACCTCCTCGCCGTAGGTCGTGAGATCGCGCTCGACTTCGATGATCAGGTCGGTGTCGGCGAGCCGCAGTCGGTCGCCGGTGGTTGGCCCGTACATGGCGGCGTAATCCGCCCGGCCGATTTGAACCGCCATCAGAGCGCCCCCATGACCTGTTGATTGAAACCGACGACGCGCCGCTCGCCGCCGAACGGGATCAGCCGCACCTCGCGCCGCTGGCCCGGCTCGAACCGGACGGCCGTGCCTGACGCGATGTCGAGCCGCATGCCCCGCGCCGCCGCGCGGTCGAAATCGAGCGCCGCGTTCGTCTCGCCGAAATGGTAGTGCGAGCCGACCTGGACAGGCCGGTCACCGGTGTTGGCGACCATCAGAGTGATCGCCTCGCGACCGTCGTTGAGCGTCAGCTCGCCTTCGGCCGGGAAGAGTTCGCCGGGGATCATCGCAGGTTTCCCGATACGCGCGCCGCCAGGCGGCGGCGGAGTATGAAAAAGGCGGTGCGAATTCTCATTTCCTGTCTCCGTCTCGGATCGGTTTGTGGACGGTCACCAGCTTGGTCCCGTCCGGAAACGTGGCCTCGACCTGGACCTCGTGGATCATCTCAGGCACCCCCTCCATGCATTGCGCGCGGGTGATGACCTCGGCGCCGGCCTCCATCATGTCGGCGACCGAACGGCCGTCGCGGGCCCCCTCGACCACGGCGTCGGTGATCAGCGCTATCGCTTCGGGGTAATTCAACAGGACGCCGCGCGCGAGGCGTTTGCGCGCGACCTCGGCGGCCATGGAGATCAGCAGTTTGTCTTTTTCCCGAGGGGTCAGTTGCATGTCAGGTCATCCAGTTTCTTGGCAGAGCGTTTTCGCTCAGGAACGACAAGATCGGCAAGAGCGACTGGCGAAGGACGAACCCGTCCGGCGCGAGAATGCGCGCGAACAGAACGCCTTCGCGAATCAGGCTCGCGCCGGCGGTCTGCGGGAGCATGCCGCGCAGGCGGGTCAGCGGCAATTCGGCGTCCGGCGAGATAAGGAGCAGCGAGGCCATCGCGCCGGCCCCCGCCGCGACATGACGCCGGGCAAGGTGGCTCCGGACATCGCCCGCGAACGCCATCGCGTCGAGAAAGACCGGGTCGCCGTCCCTTCGGACCTCGATCCGGTCTCTGAACCAGGCGTCGTCGAGGCGCTCGCCGTGCGCGGCGCGCCCGAACACCAGCGGCTCGACCAGAAGCAGCCGGGACGATGCCGCCATGTCGACCTTCAGCGACCGCTCGACCGAACAGCCGTCGAACAGGATCGTCTCCTGCGGCAGCCAATCGAGCCGCGCGCCGTCATCGAGCGTCAGCCGCGTGCTCAAACCGGCGCGCTCGAACGGCTGCGCCCGGTATGCGCGTTCGGCGGCCTGCGTGGTCAGCGACAGGTGCGCGCCGGGTCCAACGTTCGCGTCGGTCTCGAACGTGTCGCCACCGGTGACGCCGCCGGCCGTGTTGATAAGGACCGCCTGACAACGACTGTCGGCGACGCGAGGAAACAGCACCTTCAGCGCGCCGGCCTGGCGCAGTCCGTCCAGAACCGTACCGCGTTCGGTGCCGATGACCGACAGGCGCGCCGACCCGTGCGCCCGCGGCTGTATCGCGGTCGCCCGCCTCGTCGAAATGCCGGCCAGTTCGGTGATCTCGGGCGCTCCGTCCGCGTGGCGTTCTCGTCGGGTGTTTCGACCACATGCGCGTGCGAAGGTCTGTGGTTTCACCGGCACCTGCCGTCAGAAAGGACTGAAATGCCCAATTCATGAGCATTAATACGGTTTCTCGATTAACTTTCAACCGACCCGACCCGATCATGACGCCGGACGGGCAGGAGCGATTGTCTTGGTCGCCGCCATGCAGCATCGATTCGATCACCGCCCGGGTGCTGCCCCGGAGAAGCGGTGTGTGGCGGCCCTGCGAATTGGAGCTCGGTCCGGCCGCCACACGGGTGCAACACGAAGCTGCAGGATGGAGGTACGGACATTTGCGCGCTCTCGCAAGCATCCGGCCACATGGCCCTGCGAGGAGAAGCTGATGAATTTTGTGAGATACTCGCTGCTGACCGGCGTCGCCGTCGTCGGCCTCAGCGCCCCGGTTCTGGCCCAGGATTGCCCCATAAAGGTCGGGGTGCTGCACTCGCTGTCGGGAAGCATGGCGATCTCGGAGACGACGCTCAAAGACGTCATGCTGATGCTGGTGGAACAGCAGAACGCGAACGGCGGCCTTCTGGGATGCGAGCTTGAGACCGTCGTGGTCGATCCCGCCTCCGACTGGCCGCTTTTCGCCGAGAAGGCGCGTGAGCTCCTGACCGTCCACAATGTCGACGTGATCTTCGGCAACTGGACCAGCGTCAGCCGCAAGTCGGTTCTGCCGGTTATCGAGGAACTGAACGGCCTGCTGTTCTATCCGGTCCAGTACGAGGGCGAGGAGAGCTCGAAGAACGTCTTCTACACCGGCGCCGCGCCGAACCAGCAGGCGATCCCCGCCACCGACTATTTCCTCGAGGAGCTTGGCGTCGAGAAATTCGCCCTTCTGGGCACCGACTACGTGTATCCCCGGACCACCAACAACATCCTCGAGAGCTATCTGATGTCGAAGGGCGTCGCGGAGAGCGACATCTTCGTCAATTACACGCCCTTCGGACATTCGGACTGGTCCAAGATCGTGGCCGACGTGGTCGCGCTCGGCGCCGACGGCAAGAAGGTCGGCGTGATCTCGACGATCAACGGCGACGCCAACATCGGCTTCTACAAGGAACTGGCCGCCGCAGGCGTCTCGGCAGACGACATTCCGGTCATCGCATTCTCGGTCGGCGAAGAGGAGCTTTCCGGTCTCGACACCAGCGACCTCGTCGGCCATCTGGCGGCGTGGAACTACTTCATGTCGGCCGACACGCCGGAGAACGCGGCGTTCATCGAGGCCTGGCACGGCTTCATCGGCGACGACGCGCGCGTCACGAACGACCCGATGGAGGCACACTACATCGGCTTCAACATGTGGGTGAACGCGGTCACCGCCGCCGGATCGACCGATGTCGACGCGGTCCGCGCCGCGATGTACGGCCAGGAGATCGCGAACCTGACCGGCGGCACGGCCGTCATGCTGCCCAATCACCACTTGGCCAAGCCGGTCCTGATCGGCGAGATCCAGGCCGACGGACAGTTCGACATCGTCAGCCAGACGGTCGAGGTCGAAGGCGACGCCTGGACCGACTTTCTTCCCGATTCGGCGGTGCTGACCTCGGATTGGCAGAACCTCGACTGCGGCATGTACAACACGCAGACCGAGACCTGCGTGCAGACGCTGTCCAACTACTGATCTGAAACCAACGGCGGACGGGCCCGACGGGTCCGTCCGCCTTCGGGAATTCGAGCACATGATACGAAGTCTTCTGGCCGGCCTGCTGGTCGCCATCGCCTGCGGTGGCGCCTCCGCCCAAGACGGGCCGATGCAGACGATCCTCCAGGAACAGGCCGAACTGATCGTCGAGAGCTCGCGTCGGACCGTCGCCCCCGCCATCGACGCCGTCGCCGGCAGCGGTCTTTCGCAGGCGCAGACCGTCCTTCAGGTCTGGCAGTCGCGGGAGATGGTGCGCCGGACGTCTGACGGCCGGTTCTTCCAGGCCGAGCCCGCCGGCGGCGGCGTGTTCCGCATGATCGATTTCGACACCGGCGAAACGATCGGCGAGCTGCCGTCCGCCGAGATCGAGCAGATCAGACCCAACAGCGGCATCCAGGGGCTGATCGGAACGGCACTGGTCCGGTTCCAGCTCTCAGACCCCAACCGCGCGACACGGCAGGCGGCACTCGATTCAATCCAGCGCGACCGCAACGCCGACGCGCTCGAACCCCTGCGCGGCGCCATCGACACCGAGGACGACCCCGGCCTCAGGGCGCAGAAGGAACGGCTCGAACGGCTGTTGACCATCGCCTTTGACGAGGACGACGCGGTGCGCGTCACGGCCATCGAAAGCCTGTCCGGCGATCTCGGCGTCGACGTCCGCGCCACCCTGACCCCGCTCGTCCAGACCCGGACCGCGATCTACACCGGCGAGCCGCCCGCCTCCGCCAATATCGCCCGCTGGCTGGAACCCGGATCATCCGATCTCAGCATCGACGCGGCCTACGACCTTCTGGTCGCGGACGGCCTCGCCGCGCCGCGCATCGGCCCCGCGCGGATCCACGAGACCCTGACCGCCAACATCGAAGACGGCCGTATCGGCGGCGTGCCGGTCGAGATCCTCGGAACCGACGCCGCCCGCGCCGACGCCTATGCCGCGCTCGTCGCCGCCGGACGCGCCGAGCGCGCACCCGGTGCCGACGACATCGCCGCGGCGGTCGACGCCCACCGCTTCGCCGAAATCTACGGCGAGCCTTCCGCGGCCGTCACCGCCGCCGCAATCGACGCGCTCGACCGCATCGAATTCAATGTCGCGCTCAATCAGGCGGCGGACCTCACGCTCGACGCGCTGTCGCTCGCCTCGATCTATTTCCTGGCCGCCATCGGCCTCGCGATCACCTTCGGAGTGATGGGCGTCATCAACATGGCGCATGGCGAGTTCATCATGATGGGCGCCTATACCGGTTACGTCGTGCAGCTCTTCGTGCCCGACCACACCCTGTCCGTCCTGCTGGCGATTCCGGCCGCCTTCGCCGTCACTTTCGCCGCCGGCGTCGTGATGGAGCGGCTCGTGATCCGCAGGCTGGCTGGCCGGCCTCTTGAGACCCTGCTGGCGACCTTCGGCATCGCGATCGCGCTCCAGCAACTCGCCAAGAACATCTTCGGCACCCAAGCGCGTCCCCTGACCGCGCCCGACTGGCTCGGCGGCGCCTGGGTCATCAACGACGTGGTAAGCGTCAGCACCATCCGCATCGCGATTTTCTTCCTTGCGCTGATCTTCCTCGCGCTCTTCCTCTTCATCATGCGGCGGACCCGCCTCGGGCTGGAAACCCGCGCCGTCACGCAGAACCCGCGCATGGCGGCCTCGATGGGCATCAACGTCAACCGGGTGAACATGCTGACCTTCGGCCTCGGCTCGGGCATCGCCGGCATCGCGGGCGTGGCGATCGGGCTCTTCGCAAAGGTGACTTCGGAGCTGGGCAACGACTACATCGTCCAGAGCTTCATGACCGTCGTGGTCGGCGGCGTCGGCAACATCTGGGGAACGCTGCTGGGCGCGACCATGATCGGATTTCTCCAGAAGGGCATCGAATGGGCCAACCCGTCCAACACGCTGGCCGCGCAGACCTACATGATCATTTTCATCATCCTTTTCCTGCAATTCCGGCCGCGGGGCATCATCGCCCTCAAAGGCCGCGCGGCCGGGGACTGAGACGATGCAGCGCAGCCTCATCGCCCGGAACCCGTCGGTTCTGATCTTCCTCGCGATCCTCGCGACCTTCACCCTCGGGGTGACGATCCTCTCGGAAGGCTTCGGCATCGGCCTCGTTTCCACCAGCCTCGTCAAGACGCTCGGCAAGACCCTCTGCCTCGCGCTCGTCGCCGTGGCGATGGACCTCGTCTGGGGCTATGCCGGCATCCTCAGCCTCGGGCACTTCGCGTTCTTCGGGCTCGGCGGCTACATGATCGGCATGTGGCTGATGTACGCCCGCACCCGCGACATCGTCGTCAATTCTCTGGCCAACGCCGCGATCCCGCCGACCGAGAGCGAGATCACCGCCGCCGTCGCGAACCAGATCTTCGGCGTCGTGGGATCAAGCGAATTCCCCGCCATCTGGGCATTCGCCGACAGCCTCACGATCCAGCTTCTGCTGGTCGTCGCCGTCCCCGGCCTTCTCGCCCTCGTCTTCGGCTGGCTCGCCTTCCGGTCCCGCGTCACCGGCGTCTATCTCTCGATCCTGACGCAGGCGATGACGCTGGCGCTGGCGCTCTACCTCTTCCAGAACGACAGCGGTTTGCGCGGCAACAACGGCCTCTCAGGTCTCCAGAACCTGCCGGGTCTTGTAGACGTCGACCAGTCGATCGTCTCGATCTGGTTCTTCTGGGCCTCGGCGCTCGCGCTCGCGCTGGGCTATCTTCTGTCGGCTTGGGTCGTGGCCGGCAAATTCGGCTCCGTCCTGCGCGGGATCCGCGACAATGAGGCGCGCGTCCGGTTTCTCGGCTATTCGGTCGAAAGCTACAAACTGCTGATCTTCACTCTGACGGCCTGCATCGCGGGCATCGCCGGCGCGCTCTATTACCCCCAGGCCGGCATCATCAATCCGGCCGAAGTCGCGCCCATCGCCTCGATCTATCTCGCGGTCTGGGTCGCCATCGGCGGCCGCGGACGGCTCTACGGCGCGGTGATCGGCGCGGTTTTCGTCAGCCTCGTCTCGTCGCGCTTCACAAGCGGCCAGGTGCCCGACCTCTCGCTCGGCTTTTTCACGATCCGCTGGGTGGACTGGTGGCTGATCGTGCTAGGCCTATCCTTCGTTCTCGTCACCCTCTTCGCGCCGCGCGGCATGGGCGGGCTTGTCGATCTCTGGACCGATCGCCGCCGCCCCGACCGCCACGGCGCCGATCTCGGCCCCGACCAGGGCTCCCTTCGCGAGAAGGAGGCTTCACGGTGACCGCGCTTCTCGAAGTCTCCGGCGTGTCGGTCTCCTTCGACGGCTTCAAGGCGATCAACAATCTGTCCTTCACGATCGCGGAGCGCGAACTCCGCGCGATCATCGGTCCGAACGGAGCCGGCAAGACGACATTCATGGACATCGTCACCGGCAAGACCAAGCCGGATTCCGGCGACGTGCTCTGGGGCGACAAGAGCCGCTCGCTGCTCTCGATGTCGGAGGCGCAGATCGCGCGCGCCGGTGTAGGCCGCAAATTCCAGAAGCCGACCGTGTTCGAAGACCAGTCCGTCCGCGAGAACCTTATGATGGCGCTCAAGAACGACCGTCGCCCATTCCACGTCTTGTTTCACCGCGCGAAGCCCGTCGAATTCGACCGGGTGGCCGCGATCGCCGACAAGATCGGCCTCGGCGACGCGTTAGACAGGAAGTCGGGAGAACTTTCGCACGGTCAGAAGCAATGGCTGGAGATCGGCATGCTTCTCGCCCAGGAACCGAGGCTGCTTCTCGTGGACGAACCCGCCGCCGGCATGACCCCCGAGGAACGCGAACATACGACGCGACTCCTCGTCGAAGCCGCCAAGACCCGCGCCGTCGTGGTCGTCGAGCACGACATGGAGTTCGTACGTCGGCTGGATTGCCGCGTGACGGTCCTGCACGAAGGATCTGTCCTCGCCGAAGGGTCCCTCAATCACGTCACCTCGAACCAGGACGTCATCGACGTCTATCTGGGGCGCTGAGCATGCTCGCCATCGACGACCTGACGCTGCATTACGGCCACTCGAAGATCCTCAACGGCGTCTCGATGCGGGCCGCCGTGGGAGAGGTCACCTGCGTCATGGGCACCAACGGCGTCGGCAAGACCAGCCTGATGCGCGCCATCTCCGGAACCCATCCGAGGTCGGGCGGCGCCGTATCTCTCGACGGCGAGACCTTGGGCGCTCTGCCCGCCTACGCTCTCGCACGAAAAGGCGTAGGTTATGTCCCGCAGGGCCGTGAGATCTTCCCGCTCCTGTCCGTGCGCGAGAACCTCGAGACCGGCTTCGGCTGTCTGCCCGCCGACGGGCGCCGCGTCCCAGAAGAACTCTATGAGCTCTTCCCGATCCTGCGTGAAATGCGGTCCCGGCGCGGCGGCGACCTGTCGGGAGGCCAGCAACAGCAGCTCGCCATCGCCCGGGCCCTCGTCACGCGCCCCAAACTCCTCCTGCTCGACGAGCCCACCGAAGGGATCCAGCCGAACATCATCCAGCAGATCGGCGACGTCATCCGCCACCTGCGCGACCGCAGGGACATGGCGATCGTGCTGGTCGAACAGTTCTTCGAATTCGCCTACGACCTCGGCGACCGTTTCGTCGTCCTGCGCCGGGGCGAAGTCGTTCTCGAGGGAGAAAAGGCGGCGGTCGCCAAAGCGGACCTTCTGGCAGGCGTTTCCGTCTAGCGACATCGTCGGTTCGTCCGACGGAATCCGCGTAACCGGCCGCTTGAGGCCGCCTTTTTTGGGGGTGGTTGATCTGCGAAGTATCGAGGCTGATATCGATAGTGGCATCGAGATTTGCGGAGATTGCGGATGCGGATGGAGGTGCTCGCGGGGCCTGAGCGTCGGCGTCGATGGTCCGATGAGGAGAAGTGCCGGATCGTTCGGGAGGCGCAGGAGCCCGGAGTTCGCTACGCTGATGGTGCGCGACGGCATGACATATCGGCGGCGCAGCCGTACCAGTGGCGGGTGGCGCTGCGGGAGGGTCGGCTGACCGATCCTTGCGGCGGGTCGATCGGGTTCTTGGAGGTGGCGGGCTCCGCGCTCGACGTCGCCGCTCCGGGCGAGGCGCCCGTGGTCGGGACGCCGATCGAAATCGTGCTGCCCGGGGGACGTGCGCTGAAGGCGTCGTCATCGCTGACGACCGCCGAACTGAAGCGGCTGATCCGGGCGGTGGAGGACGCATGATTGCGCCGGGCGCCGGAGTGCGCGTCTATCTCGCTGGCGGTGTGACGGACATGCGCAAGGGCATGACGGGGTTGGCCGCGCAGGAGGTCCTGAAGCGGAAGCCGGCGTCGGGGGCGGTGTTTTTGCTTTCGCGGTCGCCGCGGCGACCGGCTGAAGCTCTTGTTCCGGGATGGCCAGGGGTTCTGCCTCTACTGCAAGGCGCTGCAGAAGGCGCGTTTCCCGTGGCCGTCTTCGGCGGACGGAACGGCTCTGCGGTTGACGACCGGCCAGTTGTCGATGTTGTGGGAAGGCATCGACTGGCGGCGTCCGGTCTGGACGGCCCGCCCGCGCGAGTGGTGTGATTTCTGCTTTGAATCAATGATTTGTACATGGCCTTGGGCGCTGGCCTCGGATATACTCCGACCATGACGAACGAGACCTGACACCCTCCCCGAAGATCCTGCGGCTGCTCCAGGCGATGGTGCTGGGCCTGCGCGCGCGGAATCGCCGGCGTCGACGGCCGCCAATCGCGCCTACGATGCCTTGGTGCAGGCGCTGAAGATCACCATCGCGCGGCTGAGCAAGCAGCGCTTCGGCGCGAGCTCGGAGAAGACCGAGCGCGAGATCGAGCAGCTGGAGCTCGCGCTCGAGAGCCTCGAGACCGCCCGCGCCGCCGCCTACCCGGCACCGGAGGCGGACGCGCCTGAGGGGGGCGACCCCGCCGCCGGGACCGCCGCACCCGACAGCATCCCGCCGCAGCGACGGCGCGGCAAGCCCCGCATCGCCGATGACGCGCCGCGCGAGGCCATCGTGCTCGATCCCGGTGAGCGCTGCCCCGATTGCGGCGGCATGCTGCGGCTGGTCGGAGAAGACGTCGCCGAGATCCTCGACTTCATCGCGGCGAAGCTGAAGGTCGTGGAGGTCCACCGGCCGAAGAAGTCCTGCCGGGACTGCGAGCGCATGGTGCAGACCCCCGCGCCGCCGCGCCCGATCCCGCGCGGCATGGCCAGCCCCGCGCTGCTCGCCCACATCCTGGTCGCAAAGTACGACGACCACTTGCCGCTCTATCGTCAGGGCGAGATCTTCGCGCGCATGGGCGCCGACATACCCCGTTCCACGCTGATCGACTGGTGCGGCCAGGCTGCCGGCGCGCTGCGGCCGCTGGCCGATCTGATCCGCGACGTGGTGGTGGCCTCGGACCGCATCCACGCCGATGACACGCCGATCCCGGTGCTCGATCCCAGGAAGAAACGCGTCGAGGGGTTGGCGCGCGGCGTGAAGGAGGGCCGCATCCGGGTCTACGTCAGGGATGATCGCCCTTGGGCGGGATCCGACCCGCCCGCCGCCGCCTACTGGTTCGCGCCCGACCACAAGGGCGAGCACCCCCGCGCGCACCTGGCCGACTTCAACGGCATCCTCCAGGCCGACGCCTATACCGGCTTCAGGCAGCTCTGCGAGCCCGGCTCCGACGGCGTGGCGCGCGTGCGCGAAGCGGCGTGCCGGGCTCATCTGAGGAGAGATTTCCATGACGTCTGGAAGGCGACCGACAGCCCCGTCGCGCGGGAAGCGCTGGAGAGGATCGGCGCGCTCTACGACATCGAGGCCGCGGTCAACGCCAAGCCGCGCGATGTCCGCCACGCCATGCGCCAGAAACAGAGCCGCCCGAAGGTCGAGGCCTTCCGCGGGTGGTGCGAGCGCCAGCTGACCCTGATCCCGGGCAAGGGCGATCTGGCCAAGGCCATCCGCTACGCCCTGAACCGCTGGGTGAGCTTCGCCCTGTTCCTCGACGACGGCCGCGTCGCCATCGACACGGATGATGTTGAACAGCCCCTTTCTGCATCCCCGTCAGGTCGTTTTGGGTTTGCGCGGTTTGTCCCGCCAGACTTCGACCATCCGCGCGTAGGAGGCCTCTGCATTGGCGACGAGTTCCATCTCCCGGTGACGGATCTCCTTGATCCAGTAGTCCCGGCCCGGTCCGGGCTTGTTGCCGTGCTGTTTGGGCGCCCCTGCGCGCAGCTCGAGCTTGCGCATCTTCATCGCCACGAAGGCTGGCCGCGCCCAGCGATACGGTTCTTCCTTCGCGAGAAGCGTCCAGATCAGCGTCGCGATCTTGCGCGCGGTGGCAACGGCCGCGACATTCGCGCCCTTGCGGTCTTTGATGCGCAGGAAGAACGCCCGCAAAGGGCCCGGCACACTCGCCGCGGACCAGGCCGCCTCGACCAGCATCGTCCGCGCTGTCGCATTGCCTTGCTTGGTGATGCGTCCGTGGATCGCGCCGCGGTCGCCGGACTGCCGCACGCGCGGCGTCAGGCCGAAGTAGCTGGCAAGCTTCTCTGGCGAGGAGAAGCGACTGATGTCGCCGATGGAGGCGACCACCGCAGTGGCGATCACCGAACTGATCCCGGCCACGCTCATCAGCTTTCGCATGCGCGGATCATCGAGCGAGAAGCGGATCAGCGCCGTCTCCAGCGACGCGAGGCGGCCATTCAGCCAGTCCAGCGCGTCGAGGTGACGCGCGAGGAGATCGCGCTCGGTCTTGGGCAGTGGCGCCTTTACCAGCCAGCGTCGCCCGCCTTTACCGAAGAGGTGGCCCTCGTACTTCGGGATCAGGTTCGCATGCAGCACCGCATGCACGCGGCTCTTCGCCCGGCGGATCGATCGCACCACCGCCACGCGTTCGGAGACGAACCGCCGCAGGGCGAGCGTATCGTCATCCGCCGCCCAGACCTCGGGCAGAAAGCCGGCGGCGTGGAGCTGAGCGAGGATCGCGGCGTCGACCTTGTCGGTCTTCACCCGCGCATGCGCGATAGCCTTCACCTGCATCGGGTTGGCGATCACCACCCTCGCGACGAAGGGCGTGAGCAGCCGCACAATGGCCGCTGTGTTCCCCGTCGCTTCCAGCACGACCTCGTCGTCCGCTCGAAGGTCCTTGCCAAAGGCCACGACCGCATCGTGCTCCAGCTCAAGCCTGAAGCTCTTGGCGGTAATACCGTCCTCGTGGATCGCGACCTGCGCGAAACTTCGATGGACATCCATTCCGATAGATCTCATGCCTTGCTCTCCCAATCATTGTCAGGGGAGTGCGCGGGCTGATGCGACATCTACGGATACGCGCTCTCGGCGCAAACGGGCAGGTCGCAGGGGCGGCCAGATAACAACGCGAGCTCGCAGCTCATAGTCAAAACGGCCTGCCCGCTTCTTCGCACTCCGACGCCCCTGTCCCGATACTCGAGCCTACCACAACAGATGGAGGGCCAAGCCTCGAAATCGGAGCGCCAAGGGCAGCATGCCCGATAACAACGCGGCCGAGCGGGCCATCAAGCCCATCGTTCCGGGAAGAAAGAATTTTCTGTTCGCAGGCTCCGACGCTGGTGGCGAAATCCTCGCCGACGCCATGACCGTCATCGAGACCGCCAAGCTGTCGGGCATCAACCCCGAAACATACCTCGCCGACATCCTCGGCCGCGTCCACACTCACGATCCAAAGCACCTCGACGAACTGCTTCCCTGGACCTGGAGAGCGGTCCGCGAGGCCAAGCCGAAGGCGGCTTGACCCCGCGTGCTGAGCGGCCGGTTACATCATGCGTCCTCCACCGCCCGGATGAGCCGCTTCAGTTCGGCGGTCGTTAGCGATGACGACGCCTTCAGCGCACGTCCCCCGGGCATCACGATTTCGATCGGCGTCCCGACCACGGGCGCCTCGCCCGGAGCGGCGACGTCGAGCGCGGAGCCCGCCACCTCCAGGAACCCGATCGACCCGCCGCAAGGATCGGTCAGCCGACCCTCCCGCAGCGCCACCCGCCACTGGTACGGCTGCGCCGCCGATATGTCATGCCGTCGCGCACCATCAGCGTAGCGAACTCCGGGCTCCTGCGCCTCCCGAACGATCCGGCACTTCTCCTCATCGGACCATCGACGCCGACGCTCAGGCCCCGCGAGCACCTCCATCCGCATCCGCAATCTCCGCAAATCTCGATGCCACTATCGATATCGTCGTCCGTGAAGAACGCGTTGCACTTATTGGGCCTGGATGTGGCGCGCAGGTCGCGGCTGCATGATCGCGATGATGGCGCGGAGGATTTCCGCGGCGATGCCGGGCGCAGTGGTGATCAGGCACGCCAAGAGGCGCCTGAACCATGCCAGCGGCAGGCGGCAGTTGTGCCCGATGGCGCAGAAGATGGAACTGACGGCGTCACCCTCGGGTGTCAATCGGCCTGCAATCGGGCTCTGAATCAATCTCGATGCACGTCTTCATGGAACGGGGAGCAATCGGGCCCTAAGCAGGTCAAGGTTCGCTCGGCCGTACATCTGTCGTTTCACGAGCTTGAGCTTCGTGATCTGGCCTTCGGTCTGACCGTTGGACCATGGCTCGACGATGGCGGCGCGGATTGCCGCGCTGTCCGCCGCCACACCCCTTGAGAAGCTGCTGATGAGGCTTTCTGCCGCCGCCTCCATCCATGGATCGAGGTCGTCGGCGTCACCGCCCCGGATCAGGCGATGAAACCGGTCAACAAGAGCGCGCGCCTCCCCCAGAGCCGGAACCGCCTTCTCGACGACAGCGGCGATCGTGCGATCGGCGCGCGACAGCAGGTCCGGGCTGGTCGAAAGCAATCGGGCGAGAGCGCGTGCGCTCGGACATCGGCGCGGGCCTCCGGTCATCTCGTCGCGGCGGCGTCGCGTCGCCCATTCGCCGATGACGCGCGGCGAGCCCGAAAACCCCCGACCGCGCAGCCGGCGCCAGAGTTCGGCCCCGTTGCGGCAGCCGGCCGTCCACTCGGCATCGAGCCGATCGAGCCAGGGCTCGAGCGAACTCGCGCGCGGTCGGAACAGTCCTTCTCGTCGACCGAGAGCACGATGGCGTGCGCCGGCGGATCGAGATGGAGTCCGACCACGTCGCGCAGTTTCTCGACGAGGCGCGGATCGTTCGAGAGCTTGAACTGCCGGACCCGGTGCGGCTGCAGGCCGTGCGCGCGCCAGATGCGCCGGATCGAGCTGACGCTGATGCCGGCCGCCTTCGCCATCATGGCGGCGGTCCAGTGGGTGGTCTCCGCCGGCGGATCGGTCAGCGTCAGCGCCACCACGCGCTCCGCCACCTCGGGGCCGAGCGGCGGGACGCGCGACGGCCGGGTCTTGTCGCGCGGCAGACCGTCCACCCCCTCGGTCATGGACCGCGCCTGCCAGCGCCAGACGCACGGCTTGGACTTGCCCGTCCGCCGCATGATCTCCGCCGTCCCGAAGCCGTCAGCGGTCGCCAGAATGATGCCGGCCCGCCACACGTGCTTCTGCGGGCTGTTCCGATCCGCGACGACCGCCTCCAATCGGGCACGGTCCGCGGCGCTTACCTCGATGCTGATACCCTTGCGCATCCACCGAGACTCGCACAAGGCGACGGCCTTGGGAATCCTCCGTCAGGTCTCAACCACTCTCATGTTCGCCCCTTCAAGGGTTCGGCACGAGAATTTTTTCACTTGCCCTGGCAAGCGTTTCGTTCGAGTGGCCGCCCCTGTGCAAAGCAGGAGGCACGGTCAATGAGACGACGGTTGATCATGCTCTGATACGCGGATTGGGTACCGCCGGACCTGATGCGTCGTGGAGCTGCCTCGGTCTAGGATCCAGCGTCGGATGGAATGCCCGGCTGATAGTGGATACGAGGGTTCTCCTGCCGTGACCGTGCCTCCAGCCTTACTCAGGGCCAGAGGGTTCAGTGTCTGCCTTCTTCTCCTGCTGTTGAGGTACGAATGGTCTTGTCCACGCCGTCAGTTCGTCGGCCGCGGCAGTTGGCAGGCGATGGCCCAGACGAACCCCGCCAGTTCGCGGGCGATGGCGGTTGTCACGGTGGTGGCCGGCTTTCCGGCTCTGCTGAGCTTGCGATACCGGCCGCACAGCCGCACCTGCGCTTTCCAGGCGGTGTCGCGGATCGGTTTGGGAAGTGCTTCCTGCCGGAGCAATTGTTCGCGACTGATTCTCGCGGGGAACCGGTAGCTCCAGGCCGCCTCGATCAACATGCGCCGGGCGGTCGAGTTGCCCGCCTTCGTCACACCGCCCTGACGCCGGGTTCCGCCACTCGAGTGCTCCGAGGGGACCAGGCCGAGATACGCCATGAGCTGGCGCGGGTTGGTAAAGCGGGTGATGTCGCCCAATTCCGCGATCACGGTCGCGGCGGCCACCAGGGCCAATCCGCGAAGTGACTGCAGTGCATGAACGACCGGCGCCAGCGCCCAGTCCGCAAGCATGACCTCGATCTGCGCGGTCAACCGATCGCGGCGGGCGGTTGCGGCTTCGATCGTCGCGATGCAGTCCTCCAGGACGATGTGGTGGGCGGGTTGCTCGAACCGCAACCCGGCCAGCCAGCGGCGGTGCATCAGCGTCCAGGCGGGGCGGCTGTAGTGGCGGCCATGGCGCAGCAGAAAACCGGAGAGTTGCTGTCGGGCCTGCCGCAGGCCGCGCACGGCGGCCAGGCGGGCACGGACCAGATCGCGCATCGCTTCGTGGGCCGGGTCCGGTATCCAGACGGTCGTCAATGCGTCGGCCCGATGCAACTTCGCCAGATTGATCGCGTCCCGACGATCCGTCTTGATCCGATCCCCCGGCTTGCGGGGGATCAGCGACGGAGCCACCACCACGCAGTCGTGCCCCGCAGCAGCCAATTGCCGTTGAATGCCGTAACCGCACGGCCCCGCTTCATAGCAGAAACGCAACACCGATCCAGGCCGGGACAGCTTGACGGAAAGCCGGGACAAGGCGGCAGGCGTGTTGGAAATCTGTCCGTGCGCGCAAACCGGTAGTGTCGCGAAGGTGGTGGAAATTTGAAGGTGGCGTAATCTCCGGGTGAACTGAACCCACCCAACCGGCGGCAGCAACCGCCAGGGAGATCACGCCATGAAGAACAATACCGACGCTGCCGCCCTTTCGCTACTGGCCAATGAAGCGGGCTATGATCCAATCGAGGATCGTCTTCGAGAAAATATCCGTGCGACGATCGAGGCGGTTTTCGAAGAGGAACTGGACGCGTTTTTGGGGCGCTGCCGCTATGACCGTGGCACCGACAAACCCAAGGGCTACCGGCACGGTCACCGGGAGCGTCAGTTGATTGGCACGTTTGGGGCAGAGACGATAAGCGTGCCGCGCGCCCGCAGCATCGACGAGGTGGGCAAGACTACGGAATGGCGCTCGAAGGCGCTACCGCGCTACCAGCGACTGACCAAGAAGGCTGAGGCCCTCATTGCCTCGGTCTATCTTGCCGGGACCAACACGCGGCGGGTGAAGCGGGCGCTGTATGGGCTGTTCGAAGGGGCGGTCAGCAAGGACGTAGTCAGCCGCGCCTGGCGCAAGGTGAAGGTCGACTGGGACGCCTGGGTGGCGCGCAATCTGTCCGACGAAGACATCGTCCGTCTGATTTTGGATGGCACCGTCATCAAGACCCGGTTGGATCGAAAGGCCACGAACATCTCGGTTCTGGCAGCCATAGGCGTGCGCCGGGACGGGCAGAAAGTGCTGCTTTCCATCAAGAATATGGGCGGGGAAAGCAAAGCCGCATGGGGCATGTTCCTCGGTGATCTCGATGCGCGCGGTCTGAAACAACCGGAATTTGTCATCGTCGATGGCGCACCCGGACTGGAGGCCGCCCTTGTCGCGCTCTGGGGCGATGACCTGCCAATCCAGCGCTGCACGGTTCACAAGCACCGCAACCTCCTCGGCCATGCCCCGAAGCACATGCATGACGAGCTGACCGAAGATTACCGCGACATGATCTATGCCGACACCGCGGCAGATATCGAGAAGCGGCGGAAGGCATTCTTGCGCAAGTGGCACCTGAAATGTCGCGCGATCGCCGACAGCCTGGACGAGGCCGGGGATCGGCTGTTCACCTTCACGCGCTTGGACCCATCGCAGTGGAAATCGGCCAGGACGACAAACGCCATAGAGCGTCTGAACGAGGAATTCCGCCGCCGCATCAAGACCCAGACCGTGCTGCCCTGCGCCGAAACCGTGCCGATGCTACTCTGGGCGCTGATGGCATCGGGCCAAATCCAGATGCGAAAGGTCGATGGCTGGGAAACCTTGGCTCAGCCCATCGCCCCGATCAGCCTTGACCTAGCGGCCTGATCAGGCCGAAATCCACATGCTCGGAGAACGCCGCCAGAGAATTTCCACCAGATTCGAGACACAACCCGCAAACCTCGCCGCGCCCGCTCCCCTCTGCCAAAGCGACCGCAATAGTCTCTTTGTGAACATCCAAACCAATGTAGGTGATACACTCATCCATGGCCCGTCTCCTATGCCGGAGGCTCCGCGCCAGGACATCCGGCGCAACCCTCGAAACCTGCATACTGTGAGACGGGTCGCCCTATCTCAGGCGAACATGTGGTCTAGTTTCGGCCGGGATCGCTTTGAATGTATTTCGACGAAATCGCTAATGGTGTCGCCGTCAAAAGATGGAGCAGAGCTGCTGGTCGAACCACATCTCGCCGGCTCCGTTCTGCCTTCCGCAGTCGCTTTCTTGCTCATTGCGGAACCTCCTCTGGCAAGAGGAAATCGGTTCTCGTCATCCGGGACGGAAACCTCATCGGCGGGCCGTCACTGGCGACGGTGTGGAGATCGATCCAATCATTCCCAGCCGACTGGCGGCGGTCTTTCAGCGCGATCTCAGTCGTCAGGGGTGGAAAACCACAGATCGCATGCAAATTATTGAATTGACCAAATCTTGCCCAAACCCCGCACACTACGCGACTCTCCCGCAATGAGCGCGTTTTCGGCCGGGCTTCCCGAGCCTTCGCCACGCATTGAGGGCGTCGCCGTGTCCCGCGCTCAGAAGGTTTCGGAGCCGGTCGAAGCCAGTGCGGAACCAGGATTGCACGAAGTGGCCGTGGGACTTGCGCATGGGCGGGCCCTGCCCGAGCAGGTCGGCGGCGGTGCGCCCCGCCCAGGCGATGGCGAGCGCGACAAGCGCCATGAGGAGGGCGAGTTTGCGCGGGCTGGTGAGGCGGGTGTCCTCGATGTTGAGGCCGCGGGTCTTGGCGTCGCCGAACATGCATTCGATGGCCCGGCGTTTGCGGCAGGCGGCGAGGGCCTGGTGCGCGGGGATATTGGAGACGACGATCAGCCATTCGGCCCCGAGGCGCTTCGCGGCGAAGTTGAGAAGCGGCGCGTCGTGGGCCTGCGCGTCCTCGCGCGCGCCGAGACGCGCCTGGAAGAAGCGGGTGCGCCCGGCCCGGTGGAGCCGGGCGAACAGCGTGAGATCGCAACCCTCTTCGGTGGTGACGCGCAGATCCTCGCGCAGGCGGATCGCGAAGGGGATATTGGCATCGTTGAGGAATTTGATCCGGTCGGCGCCGATGAACTCGCGATCCGCCAGCAGAAGCCGGACGCTCGAGGCCGGGAAATGCGCGAGATGACGCCGCATCAGCGCGATCCGGGTCGCGGTCGCGCTGTTGCCCGGGCCCTCGAGCAGGGTCCGGAACAGCGGAACCCGGAAGCGCCGGGTGACGACCGCGAGCACGAGGTGGTTCACGTCGTGCGTCCCGATCTTCCAGTTGGTCCGGTCGAGCGCGAGCGTCCGGCTGCCCGCCGGTCCGACCAGGCGCGCGACGACCGGAACCGCCCGGTCAGGTCCGAGATCCACATGTTGGAAGAACCGCTGCGGCCGGCGGCAGGTCGAGGCGATCAGAACGCTTCTCCCCCCTTCGGTGGCGATATGGCTGAGATTGACGGTGCGCGCGCCGACCATGCCCACGACGAGCATGCACAGCGTCTCCACGCGGCTCCTGCCGAGCCCGACATGGCCTCGCAGCGTCCGGGAGAGGGCGGCAATGGCTTGATGAGACATGGGACGATCCTTGCAACGGAGTCGTCCCGTAGAACCGATCCAGCCGCCCTCAGCCAGCCCTGTGTCGTGTAGCGTGCAAACCCCGTTCCTCCCGGTGCCTTTCCATGCCTTTTCAGGGGGTTTCGGGGTGCTCGGGCGAAGTTCGACAACCGGCTGATTTCCGATTGAATATCTGCGGGTTGTGCTGCTAAACTGAATAGCGGAGAGGTGGCCGAGTGGTCGAAGGCGCTCCCCTGCTAAGGGAGTTCAGGAGTGATTCTGACGAGGGTTCGAATCCCTTCCTCTCCGCCACAAGGCTTCAATGATATCAACGGCGAAGCCTCCTGCGGGCCCCGATGCGCCACTTTCTTCGGGGCTTTTTGCGCCACAGGACCCTCTTTCAGAGAGGCCCTCTCCGGGCCCTGATCGTTAAGCGCGCGTCGCGACCGGGACGTCTTTCCGCCTCCTCCGAAGAGACCGCTCCCGCCCGGAACGTCCCGGCCACCGGACGCCCTGTCGAAACACGTCCAGGGTGAAGGATCGGGGGCGTCCGACGTCTCGGCGGAAGGGTCCCGATCGAACCGGTCTTCAAGGCCTCGCTCGCCTCTCCCGCGAGCCCGTTCTGAACAGACGCTCCTGTTCAGTGAACAGGGACCCTTCGTTCACCAATCACCTGCCCCTCTCTCTATCTTTCTGAAAAAGAAGAAGAATAAGGGCATGTGGGCGCTGTTCAGCAAGCTGTTCAGATGAGGCGTTTTTCCGTTCAGCAAGCGCTGTTCAGCGGAAACGTGCAGAACGAATGAGGAACATTCAATTGAACGCGGATTCCCTTCGGTATAACAGGGTCTTGGAGAGGGCGTGTTCAGGAGGGGGCCGATGTGCGCGGAATCGAGGGGGCTGACATCGAGCGGGTTTTTCGCGGCCGGTTTCTCGGGCCGCAACTCGGCTCGGGACGCCTCCAGCCGGGACGTCCCGACGGGCCTCAGGCCGGTCGGATCCGCGTACCACGCGCTTGACGGCGCCGAGGCCGGCGGGAACATTGTCCCGGAACAGGAATGCGGGACGGTCCGGAAGGCGGAGATCGCGATGAACACGGGACGCGGGAGTGTCGGAAGCGAGGATGGAAAACCGGTGGAGCGGCGACGCCCGCCGACCGACCGTCAGGTCGAGCTCCTGACATTCATGAGCCGGCATCACGCGCGGACCGGCGCCTGGCCCACCCACAGACAGATGGCGCGGGCGCTCGCGCTCAACACCACCAATCTGACGCCGGCCCTGCGGCTTCTCGAAGCCAAGGGCCTGTTGAAGGAGATCCCGGACGCCTCGAAAGGCAACCGCGCGCTCACGGATCTAGGAAGGCGCATCGTATCAATGGAGGAATGGCGGACGCGACCGATGTAGGGCTCTGAAAAAGGCGAAGCCCCGGGTGCGCCAACACTCCGAGGCTTCCGAAAAGACCATCAAAGATCCTCTCCACCAGTGAGGATCATCCTACCTGACCCGCGTCCCCGCATCAAGGGGGATGACATGAGAACTTTGCCTGAAACGAACCCGCCGCGCGCGCGGC
>CAVORV010000006.1:0-179846 GCA_963698685.1 uncultured Alphaproteobacteria bacterium | reverse complement strand
GAAGACGCGAAAGCTTGCGACGGAACACTACCGAACCATCAGACGCCGCGCCATGCGCCTGAAATACACTCTTCGCCAGATCCAAACCGATGATGCTAACCTCGACCATGGAAGCCTTCCTCATAGCGGTCGTTCAACACCCGCTACCTTGGCACAATCGATGCCGTCGGGGGGCGTCCACACCATCGGTTACCGTCGAGCAGCTTCATCCGCTTCATCTCCGATGGCATCAGCCCGCCAAACTTCTTGCGCCAGTTGTAAAGCGTTGCATCCGCAATCCCAGCTTTGCGGCACACCTCGGCGACTGACGCGCCGTCCTCAACCTGCCTTCAGCACAAACGCGATCTGTGCCTCCGTGAACTTCGATCTCTTCATGGAATCCTCCTCGTCCCGCACACGGGATCATAATTGGAAAATTCCAGCTCAGATCGGTCCAGTTCTTCGGCGGCAGGTCAGAGTTCTTTTTCAGCGTCTTTGATAAAACCAGCCCAAACGTGTTTCCGTGGCTCTTGAACGCCTGCGATCGGTGTCCCGACCGCGGTCCGCGACGGCACGAGCCTCCAAGGCAATTCGCTTGCGCGCCCCAGCCACGATCGGATCGCAATCCGGCGCCGGATTATTGCATCTCATGCCCCCGGGCGATGTATGACAATCATTCGTCTTCCAATCAACGGCGGGACGTCGACCGCCCAAGTCTCACGGTCGGAAGCGGTCGCCACGCTGCAGGTCGCAAGTCCGCGGCCTATTTGGTGCCGAACATCCGGTCACCGGCATCGCCGAGCCCCGGAAGAATGTAGCCCTTCTCGTTCAGCCGCTCGTCGAGCGACGCCGTCACGACGGGCACGTCCGGATGCGCTTCCCGCATCCGCGCGACGCCTTCGGGCGCCGCGAGCAGGCAGAGGAACCGGATGTCGGTCGCGCCCGCCGCCTTGAGAAGGTCGACCGCCGCCACCGAGGAATTCCCGGTCGCCAGCATCGGATCCACCGCGATCACCACCCGCTCGGCCATGTCCGCCGGCAGCTTGCAGTAATACTGCACCGGTTTGAGCGTCGCCTCGTCACGGTAGAGCCCGACAAAACCGACCCGCGCCGCCGGAATCAGCTCCAGCACACCGTCGAGCAGACCGTTGCCGGCACGCAGGATCGAGACCAGCACCAGCTTCTTGCCCTTGAGGACCGGGGCTTCCATCTCGACCAGCGGCGTCTCGACACTCTTCATGGTCATCGGCAGGTCCCGCGTGACCTCGTAGGCGAGCAGAAGGCTGATCTCGCGCAGAAGCCGCCGGAACCCGGCGGTCGAGGTCTCCTTCTCCCGCATCAGCGTCAGCTTGTGCTGGACCAAGGGGTGATCGACGATCGTCAGGTGCGGGCTCATCGGGCCTCCTTCGTCAGTCGCGCGATCATGGCCGCGCGGGTCGGCTCGTCGCAGAACGCGGCGCGGGCCGCCGCAACGTTGATGTCGCGGAAATCGGTCTCCGTCCAGCCGAAAGCCTCCGACAGGCGCGCGTATTCCGAAACCATGTCCGTGTGAAAATACGGCGGATCGTCCGTCGAGACGGTGACGGCCACGCCCGCCGCGCGCAGTTCGGCGATCGGATGGGCGGCGAGATCCGGATAGACTTCCAGCGCGACATTCGAACCCGGACAGACCTCAAGAACGATCCCGTCCCCGGCCAGCCGGCGCACGAGATCCAAGTCCTCGATCGCCCGCACCCCGTGTCCGATCCGCGTCACGGGCAACGCGTCGAGCGCCTCGCGTACGCTTTCGGGGCCGCGGATCTCGCCCGCATGGACCGTGAGGCCCAGCCCCGCCTCACCTGCGATGGCGAAGGCCCTCGCGAAATCAGCCGGCCGTCCGAACCGCTCCTCTCCACCCATGCCGAAGCCCGTCACCATCCGCCCCGCCGTGGCGGCGGCGAGGCGGGCGGCGGCTTCGGCGCGTTCGGCCCCGAAATGGCGGATCGCGGTCGGGATGAACCGCGCCTCGATGCCATGCGCCGCCCGCGCGGCGTCGGCTCCCGCGATCATGGCGTCGAGATACTCCGCCCACGCGCGCGCGGACCCGTCGCCGCAGAGATCGGGCGCGAGAAAAAGCTCGGTGTAGATCACCCCGTCCGCCGCAGATTTCGCCAGGACCGCCTCCATCAGACGCCGATAATCGTCCGGCGTCCGAAGCACGGTGCAGGCCAGCTCATAGGTCCGGAGAAACGACGCGAAGTCCGTCCAGGCGTAGCCGCCCTCCGCGTCAAAAGCGCCGCGAACGTCGATGGATTTCTCGGCGGCAAGCGCGCGGATCAGCTCCGGCGGCGCGGCTCCCTCGACATGCAGATGCAGCTCGACCTTCGGCTGCGCCGCCCAATTCACAGGAACGACCGCCCGTGCCGACCGGGAGCGAGGCCCAGATGCGCCGCGAGCGTCTCGCCCACATCCGCGAAGCCGACGATCCCGATGTCGCGCGGCTCGATCCCGGGCCCGGTCCCGAGCACCGGCACCCGTTCCCGCGTGTGGTCCGTCCCCCGGAAGGTCGGATCGTTGCCGTGATCGGCCGTGACGATCATCAGATCCCCGGGCCGGAGCGCGGCCGAGATCTCCGGCAGACGGGCGTCGAACGACCTCGAGAGCGCGGGCGTATCCCTCCACGTCACGCTGATGGCCGTAGAGCGAATCGAACTCGACGTAATTGGCGAAGACGAGGTCGCAATCCGCCGCACTCCGGATCGCCTCGACGGTCGCGTCGACCAGCGCCATGTCGTCCTTGCCCTTCGCAAGAGCGCTCACGCCCCGATGCGCGAAGATGTCGCCGATCTTGCCGATCGCATGCGTGCGCCCGCCAGCCGCCACCACCCGGTCGAGCAGCGTCGCTTCCGGCGGCGCGATGGCGAGATCCTTGCGATTTGGCGTGCGGGTGAAGGTCTCTGAAGTCTCGCCGACGAACGGCCGCGCGATCACCCGGCCGACGCGCATCGGATGCACGATCTCCGCGGCGATCCGGCAGACCTCGTAGAGCCGTTCCAGCCCGAAATGCGTCTCGTGCGCGCAGATCTGAAGCACGCTGTCGGCCGACGTGTAGAGGATCGGCTTGCCTGTCGCGACGTGCTCCTCACCATAGTCGCGCAGCACGGGCATGCCGGAGGAATGCGCGTTGAAGAGCGTGCCGGGCAGACCCGCGCGTTCGATCAGCGGCTCTATCACCTCGGGCGGGATGGCCGGCTCGGTCCTCGGAAAATAATGCCAGTCCCACGGCACCGGCACGCCCGCCAGTTCCCAATGCCCGGTCGGGGTGTCCTTGCCGCGCGAGACCTCCGTCGCGGCGCCGTGGATGCCCACGGGCGTCCCGTCGAAGCCGGGCAGAACGATCCCGCTCGCCGCCCGGATCACGGCGCCGAGACCCAGCGCGGCGAGGTTCGGCGCCTGAAGCGGACGACCCGCCTCCGCGCGATACCTGATGATATGGCCGAGCGTGTTGGCGCCCGCGTCGCCGAACTCCGCCGCATCGGGCGCGCCGCCGCAGCCGACCGAATCCATCACCAGAAGCACCGCGCGCGCCATCAGGCGATACGCTCGACGATCAGCGGGTTCTCGGGCGGCGGCGCGTCGGTGATGCGGTACGCCGTCCGGATGCGCCCTTCGGCGGCCTTGAAGGCGGCCTCGTCCGCCGCGTGGACTCGCGCGAGCGGCTCGCCCGGCTCGATCGCCGCGCCGAGTCCGACCAGTCCTTCGAGACCGACGGCGGGGTCGATCGCGTCCGACGCCTTGCGCCTCCCGCCACCCAGTTCCACGACCGCGAAGCCGAGCCCGCGCGTGTCGATCTCCGAGACGAAACCGGGCGACGTCGCGGTGACATCCGCCATGATCGGCGCGCGGGCCAAGTGCCGCTCGAACCCGTCGAGGAAATCCGTCGGCCCGCCCAAAGCCGCGATCATCCGGTCGAAGCGTTCGGCCGCGGCCCCCGACCGGAACGACTCGCGCATCATCTCCGCGCCGGCCTCCGCGTCCGGCGCGAGGCCCGAGGCGTCTAGGATTTCGGCGCCGAGCGCCACCGTCACGTCCCAGAGGCGCGCGTCGATCTCGTCGCCGCGCAGGAACCGCGCGGCGTTCGCCATCTCGAGCGCGTTGCCGGCGGCGCTCGCCAGCGGCTCGTTCATGTCCGTGATCAGCGCCCGCGTCGGACAGCCCGCCGCGTTGGCCACGTCGACCAGGCTGCGCGCCAGCATGCGGGCATCCTCCAGCTTTGCCATGAACGCGCCCGTTCCGGCCTTCACATCGAGCACCAGCGTCCCGAGACCCGCCGCGAGCTTCTTGGACAGGATCGATGCGGTGATGAGATCGACGCTCTCCACCGTCGCCGTCACGTCGCGGATCCCGTAGAGCCGCCGGTCCGCCGGCGCGATGTCCGCCGTCTGGCCGATGATCGCGCAGCCGACCTCGCGCGTCACGCGCCGGAACGTCTCGGCGTCGGGCTGGGTCGCGTAGCCCGGGATCGCGTCGAACTTGTCGAGCGTGCCGCCGGTATGCCCCAGTCCGCGCCCCGAGATCATCGGCACGAAAGCCCCGCAGGCGGCGAGCGCGGGCGCAAGCATCAGCGAAACGTTGTCGCCGACACCCCCGGTCGAATGCTTGTCCACGACCGGCCCGGGCAGATCCCAATGCAAGACCTCGCCGGAATCGCGCATCGCAAGCGTCAGGGCGGTGCGCTCGTCGACCTCCATGCCGCGAAAGAACACCGCCATGGCGAAGGCCGCGATCTGTCCTTCGGAGATGGTCCCGTCGGTCAGGCCGCGCACCATGAACCCGATCTCGTCGGGCGAAAGATGCCGGCCATCACGCTTGAGCGCGATGATCTCCTGCGGCAGCATCAGTATCCGTCCTCGTCGTCGGCGCTTTCCGACCCTTCGAGCGCCGCCAAGAGCGCATCGAGCAGACCGGACGCGCCGATCCGGAAATGTTTCGGCCCCGCCCCGCCCGGCCCCAAAATGCGGTCGGCCAGCTCGAAATACGTCGCGGCGTCCGCGAGGGTCCGAACCCCGCCGGCCACCTTCAGGCCTGCGCCCGAGCCGGTCTGGTCGATGGTTTCCAGCAGGATCCGGGCGGCCTCCGGCGTCGCGTTCACCTTGACCTTGCCCGTCGAGGTCTTGAGGAAATCCGCGCCGCCTTCCAGCGCGTGACGCGCCGCGAGCGCGATCAACACCGGATCGGCCAGCTCGCCGGTTTCCAGGATCGCCTTGAGCGTCGCGTCGCCGCAGGCATCCTTCACGGTCCGCACGGCCTCGGTCACCGCCCCGGGCTTTCCGTCGCGCAGCGCCTTCCACGGCACGACCATGTCGATCTCGTCGGCGCCGTCGGCCAGCGCCTTGCCCGTCTCCGCGACGACGTCCGCGATCGGCGCGTCGCCCGAGGGAAAGCCCACCACGGTCGCGACCTTGACGCCGGTATGCGCCAGCGCCTCGCGCGCCTGGCCGACGAACCGGGGCCAGACGCAGACGGCGGCGACCGATCCATACGGGGTCTGCGCCCGGCGGCAAAGATCCGCGACCGCCGCCGCGTCGCAATTCTCGTCAAGGTTCGTAAGATCGAGACAGACCAGCGCGCGGCGCGCCAGAGCGAGATCGGCCCCCATCACACGCCCTCCGGAAGCTCGGTCGCGCTGAACGCCCCCGGCAGCATCTCCGCCACGCTCATCCGCGCGCGCTCTCCCGCCAGACCCGCGAGGATCACCGGCGCGTCAGGCGCGGCGAACTCCGCGATCTTCTGCCGGCATCCCCCGCAGGGCGTGCAGGGCTCGACGCTGTCGGCCACGACCAGGATCTCCGCGATCCGCGTCCGTCCCGCCGCGATCATCGCCGCGATCGCCCCGGCCTCGGCGCAGGTACCCTCAGGATAGGCGGCGTTCTCGACGTTGCATCCCGCGAATACATCGCCCTCGGGCGTGCGGATCGCCGCACCGACCTTGAACCCGGAATAGGGCGTGTACGCATTCGCGCGTGCGCTCAGCGCGGCATCCAGAAGCGACATGGAGATGACCATCCGATTGGTTGCGTCCGACCCGACTATGGGCCCGCCTCCCGCGCGATGGCAAGCCCCGCTCCGGCGTCACGCGTCCTCGCGCCGCTCCTCCGCGCTCCAGCTCTCAAGCTTGCGGTAGATCGTCGACGGGGAAAGTTCCAGCATCCGCGCCGCGCGCGGCACGGACCCGTCGCAATGCTCGATCGTGGCCTCGATGAACTCGCGCTCCACGTCCGACAGCGCCCGTCCGACATGCGACGCCATGCTCCCGCCGATCGTCGGCCCCGCCACAAGACGCTCGCGGGGCAAGGCCGCCGGAACGCCGGCGCCGGCATCCACCGCACCCAGAGTAATCTCGGTCGGCAGCATGCCGGGCGTGACCAGCGGGCCATCGTGAAGGACGACGATGTTGCGGATCACGTTCAGCAACTGACGCACGTTGCCGGGCCAGGTCCGGCTCCGCAGGATCGCCACGACATGATCGTCGAAGCCGACGAACGCCTTGCCCTCCTCGGCGGCGAATTTCAGCAGGCTGTCCTGCGCGATCGGCATGATGTCATCGCTGCGCTCGCGCAGCGGCGGCATGCGGATCGGCACGACGTGCAGCCGGTAATAGAGATCCTCGCGGAACCGCCCCGCCCGGACCTCCTCGGCCGGATCGCGGTTTGTCGCGCAGACGATCCGCACGTCGACGGATACCGGGCGCGCGGCCCCGACCGGCTGGATCATCGAAGTCTGCAGGAACCGCAGCAGCTTGGTCTGCAATGACAGGTCCATCTCGCAGATCTCGTCGAGAAACAGCGTCCCCCCGTCAGCGACGGCGGCGGCCCCCGGCTTGTCCGACAACGCGCCGGTGAAGGCGCCCTTGAGATGACCGAAAACTTCCGATTCAAGAAGATCGCGCGGGATCGCGGCGCAGTTGAGCGGCACGAACGGCTTGCGCGCGCGGTTCGACAGCGCATGGATCGCGCGCGCGCAGACCTCTTTGCCCGTTCCGCTCTCGCCGGTGATGAACACCGTCGCGGTCGAGCGCCCGATGGATCCGATCATCCGGTAGATGTCAGCCATCTGATCCGACCGCCCGATGAAGCCCTGGAACGATCCCGCCTCGGCTCCGGTCTCCGGCGGCGCGGGCGGAACCACCTGACGCGGACGGTCCGCCAGCGCGTTCTGGATCGCGTTGATCAGACGTCCCTCGTCGAACGGCTTGACGAGGAAGTCCGTTGCGCCGGCGCGCATCGCCTGCACCGCCCGGTTAATCGATCCGTTCGCCGTGATCACGATGACCGGCACTTCGGGCGCCTCCGCCTGGAGGAGGCGCAGAAGGTCGAGCCCGTCTCCGTCCGGAAGCTGCAGGTCGAGCAGCACCAGTTTCGGAAGCGTGGCGGCGCAGAGCGTGCGCGCCTCCTCAAGCGTGTAGGCGCAGCTGACCTCATGACCCGCGCGCGTCAAAATCCCGCGATAGACCAGTGACAGCGACGACGTGTCCTCGACCAGAAGCAGGCTTCCGCTCATCTGCGCCCCGTCCATCAGGCGGCCTTCCGCCGGCCGCGCGCGAAGTGCGTCGCGGCCTCCAGTTCGCCGAGACAGTCGCGGACCCGCACCGCAACGCCGTCAGAAGCCCCGGCATGGGCGGCGCTGTTCAGCTCTCTCGCCCGGTTCTGAAGACGCGTCGCGCCGATCGCGCCGGCGACCGAGATCAGGATGTGCGAGGCCGAGCGGATAGATCCGGTATCCAGCGGCTCGAGCGCGCGCGACAGATCCGCCCCCGCGGCGTCGAGATCGCCGACCACCTTCTCCAGCAACTCGTCCATCATCTCGCCGCCAATGGCCTCGCAGAGCGCGTCATACACCGTCATGTCGATGACCGGTTGTTCGGCATCGTCCATCTGAAGCGCGGGCCCGCCGGGAATCCCGGACATGGTCGCCGAAACGGTAACATAGCTGGCCAGGGCCCGACCGAGCGCGTCGATGCTCGTGATCGGCTTCGAGATCAGACCATCGGCTCCCGCCGCCGATATCCTCTCCCTGTGTTCGCGCAACGCGTAGGCGGTCAGCGCGACGATCGGCGTCCCCTCGCGACCGTCCGTCCGACCCCGGATGGCTCGGATCACATCGAGGCCCGACATCCGCGGCATCTCGATATCAACGACGACCAGATCGAATTCGGCCACCTCGAACGCCTCCATCGCCTCCACGCCGTCGGAGGTGATCGTCACCTTGGCGTTGAGCGCGCGCAACATCTGGTTGGCGACCATCTGATTCGTCGGATTGTCCTCCGCGAGAAGGATCCGCGCCCCTTTGAGGTCCACGCGAGGACCTTCCGACGCCCGTCCGGGCTTCGTTTCGGGAGGAGCGGCGGAGGCGGGCGCGACCGGGGCCGGGGGCGGAAACACGTCCATGCGCCCGGTCGCGGGAAAGCGCACGACGGCTTCGACGCCACCTCGGGCGCTGGTACCGAAATCGATGCGGCCGCCGATGCTCTCCGAAACCCGCCGAACGACATGCAGACCGAGGCCATGCAGGGCGTCCGGATCCAGCGACGGAAGCTCTTCCCCGCGAAAAACCCTCTCGATCTCGGCCTCGGGAAGGCCGGAACCCTCGTCGCTTACCGAAAAAGACGCGGACCCGTCGGCGCCGCGCCCGAACGTCACCCGCACGGAGCCCGTGTCCGTATGCCCGATCGCGTTGGCGATCAGATTTCCCAGGACCCGGTTCAGTCCGAATCGGGAAATATCGAGTCTTTCCGGCAGGCCGGGATCCACTTCGAGTTCGAAGCCCAGCCCCTTCTCGCGCGCCTCGCCGAGCCACCGGCGGCGAAGCGCGTTGGCGAAATCAGCCACGACCAAGCCGTCCTTCGGTGTGGCTCCGTTGCCGTCGCGTGAGTCGTCAAGCACCCGCTGAACAAATCCTGAGAGCGACAGCGCGGCGGCCGAGACCCTGTCGATCTGCTCCCGCAGCGTCGGGTCCGACGTGAGATGCTCCATCACGGCGACGCCGCCAACCACGCCCTGTAGCGCGCTTCGGATGTCATGCGCGAGCATGGCCGTATCGAACCTGCGCGCATCGGCCTCGTTTGCGGGCATGGCGGGCGAGCCGCTGTCGCCTGGCGAAAAAGGATCGGCTGCTGTCATTTGCGCCTCGAACTGGGTCCCGACCGGGTCCGCTGACCGCGCCTAAAATACCCAAGGTTGATTTTGCGACTGCGAATTCACCGCTCATTACACCATCCGTCGGCGAATTGCAAAATGCATTCGCATCAGGAATTCAGGAAGCGAGACGGTCGAGGATGCAGCTGCGGAGGCGACCCATATCGTTGGGCGTCTCGACGACCTCGTTGAAGAAGGCGGGGCTGCTCGGCCGTCCGATGGAGATGAAAACCGCATCCTTGTGCCGACGCTTGAGGGTCTCCATCAGCACGTCCAACCCCACGCTGGTCGCATCGACCAGCACGAAGTCCGCCGCCTCGTCGCCGCCCCGATGGAAGACGACCCGCTCCGACCGGAGCGCGGCCTCATAGATCGCCGCCAAAGCCGCGGAGCGGGTCACTATGTGCACGGCGATTTTCGGCACCTCGATCTTGCTTGCCGGCACCGAGAACCTGATGGCCCTGCCACCCGGCTCGGCCGGCACCAGTTCGATCCTGCCGCCGGCCGCCGAGACCAGTTCTCGGGAGATCAGCGGGCGAAGCGCCTCCGAAGCGACCTGGTCCGGCGCGACGTCGCCAAGCCCCATCAGCAGATCCAGGCGTCTTTCGGTCTCCGCCTCGGGCTCCGCGAACCCGATCTCGCCGACGAGGCAGCCCCGCTCGTAATCGAAGTCGAGGGTGATCGTTGTCGGGTCGCGGGTTTCCAGAACGAACTGGAGCAGATGGACGCAGACCTGGGTGAGGCGTTCCATGTCACCGCTGATCATTTCCGGCACGCCCGGCCTGATGCGGACCTCAAGAACCTCCGCACCCTGCCCGGCCAGAAACTCGCGGACCGAGTCCACGAGCGCCGTGACCCGGAAAGGCGCGTAGGCGAGCCTGAACCGTCCGTCCTGCATTTCTCCAAAATCCAACAGCCCGGAGACCATGGCCCCAATGGATCTCCCCGACCTCGACGCCTGTTCCAGAAGCGACTTCTGGCCCTCGTCGAGATCCGCCTTCTCAAGCAGCGCGAGCGGCCCGATGACGCCGTTGAGCGGATTGCGAAGCTCATGGCTCATCATCGTCAGGAACCGCGACTTGGCCTTGTTCGCCGCATCCGCTTCCCGCGCCGCTTTGCGGTTGAACTCGGCGATCTGCCGCTGGCGCTTGTTCTCCCTGAAGATCAGAAGCAGCGACAGGACGCTGAGCAACACCGCTCCCAGACTGATCACGGAAGTGATCTGCGAGCTTTTCTGGATGCGATCCCGTATCTGGTTGGACATCAACGTGTCGCCACGCACGACACGAAGCGTCAGGAATCTCAGGGGGCTCCTGAAGCTCTCTATGGACTGCAGGATGTCGGTCGCGCCAACCGTATCGTCGGGTCTGATGTTCTGCACGACCATGTCGATATCTTGCAGATGCGCCTTGATATCGGCGATCGTCCCGGTCTCCTCGTCGTAGACGCGCATCATCTCGCCGACCCGGCCGGCGCGCATCACGTCGATGCGGTTCCAGAGAATGTCAAATCGCTCCTGGACTTCCGCGAGCGACTGTTCGGTCTGGTCCAACGCCATTCGGGCGACGCTCAACTCGAATCGAAGCATCGCGACTTCGACCTGCGTGGCGGACCAGAGGAAATTGTCCTGACTGATTTTCTGAAGCGCTTCGACATCCTTCCGGATGGTCAGGAACCCGACGGCGGCGAACGCCGTCATGGCCAGCAGGACCACGACGCCGAGATATCTCGGAATGGGTCTGTCCGGGCTCACAGTCTTTCGATTTTGACGACTTGCCAGATGAGCCGGTTGTTGTAGATGCGATCCCGCAGTTCGGGGAAGTCGGCGATCGGATACATCAGCCAGAGCGGACCCTTCGTCCGGCGCGACAGGGCGACGCCGTCCGCCTCCATCGCGAGGATCACGTCGTAGTCGCGAAAGTCGCTGGTGGGAATGTCGACGAAGTAATCATTTGCGGCAGTGAACCGCACCGTCTCGGCGTCCCCCATTCCGAGGCTCTCGAGAACGTCGCGCACCAGAGGTCCCCGGTATTCGACGGGGCCGTCCGTGAATTCGGTATCCGTGACGATCGTCACCCGCTGCATCTCACGGATCTGATCGAGCGTGAACGCGACCTCTTCGGCCCCGTTCACGACGGTCAGGGCGACGGCATCCGCCCGCGCGCCGACACTTAAAGGCGGTGAAAGGAAAATGAAAAGAATCGCCAGGAGTGCGAGGCGCATTGGGTCGAAACGGACAGGCAAAACGGACTTTCCTTCAACTCTGATCGCGGCGCCCCCGGATCGACGGGCTCCCGCGGGACCCGACCTTTTTCATGCAACTTCCATGCCAATCTGATGCGCACGGACTGGTTGATCTCAATGCGTGAAATTTAACCGTATTGCGACAATTCTCATCGCAAAATGCGAACGCGGCTGTTCTATTGCGAAAAATGGTTAACTGGAGGCGGCGTCGGAACGCCACCTCCGAGGACCGTCATAGGGCGCGCGGGTAGCCGAGCGTCGAAAGGCTCTCGGTGATCTCCTCGAGGATCACCGGATCGTCGATGGTCGCCGGCATCTTGTAGTCCTTGCCGTCCGCGATCCTGACCATGATGCCGCGCAGGATTTTTCCCGACCGCGTCTTGGGCAACCGGTCGACGACCACCGCGGACTTGAACGCCGCCACCGGCCCGATCTTGTCGCGCACCAGCTTCACGCATTCCTTCACGATCTCCGCGTGGTCCCGGTCGCAGCCTTTGTTCAGACAGATGAACCCCATCGGAAGCTGCCCCTTGAGGTCGTCGCCGACCCCGATAACCGCGCATTCCGCCACGTCCGGATGGCCCGCCAGGACCTCCTCCATCCCGCCCGTCGACAGACGGTGCCCGGCGACGTTGATCACGTCGTCGGTCCGCGACATGATGTAGAGGTATCCGTCCGCGTCGATCATCCCCGCGTCGCCGGTCTCGTAATACCCGGGAAACGTCTCGAGATACGCTTTGCGATATCGCGCCTCGGCGTTCCACAGCGTCGGCAGCGTCCCCGGCGGCAACGGCAGCTTGATCGCCACGGCCCCGAGTTGCCCCGACGGCAGCACCGATCCGTCCTCGGCAAGGATCCGGACGTCATAGCCGGGCAGCGGCAGGCTCGGCGAGCCGAGCTTGACCGGCAGAAGCTCGATGCCCGCCGGGTTGCCCACGATCGCCCAGCCCGTCTCGGTCTGCCACCAATGGTCGATCACCGGCACTTTCAGCTGATCCTGTGCCCAGGTGATCGTATCCGGATCGGCACGCTCCCCGGCGAGGAACAGGTATTTCAGGCTCGACAGGTCGTATTTGCGGACGAACTCGCCCGTCGGATCCTCGCGTTTGATCGCACGGAAAGCCGTCGGCGCGGTGAAGAACGTCTTGACCTTGTGCTCCTCGATCACGCGCCAGAACGTGCCCGCATCAGGCGTCCCCACGGGCTTGCCCTCGAAAACGATGGTCGTGGCCCCGACCAGAAGCGGCGCGTAGCAGATGTAGGAATGCCCGACGACCCAGCCGACATCCGATGCCGACCAGAAGATTTCCCCCGGCACGATGTCGTAGATGTTCTTCATCGTCCAGGCGAGCGCCACCATGTGCCCGGCATTGGGGCGGACGACCCCCTTGGGCTGGCCTGTCGTGCCCGACGTGTAGAGGATGTAGAGCGGATCCATCCCCCCCACCGGCGTGCAGGGCGCAGGCTCCGCGTCCGCCACGGCGTCGGCCCACGCGACGTCCCGGCCCTCTTTCAACTCCGCCGTGACCTGATCGCGCTGCAGAACGACGCAGAATTCCGGTTTGTGGTCTGCCATGTCGATGGCCGCGTCGACCAGTGGCATGTAGGCGATGACCCGGCCCGGCTCGATGCCGCAGGACGACGCGATGATCGCCTTGGGCGTCGCGTCGTTGATCCGCACCGCCAGCTCTGGCGCCGCGAACCCGCCGAACACCACCGAGTGGATCGCGCCCAGCCGCGCGCAGGCCAGCATCGCCACCAGCGCCTCGGGCACCATCGGCATGTAGATGATCACCCGGTCGCCCTTGACCACGCCGCGCGCCGCCAGCGCGCCGGCGAGTTTCGAGACCCGCTCAAGCAAATCGGCATAGGTGATCTCGGATTTCGTACCGGTGATCGGCGAATCATGGATGATCGCGACCCGGTCGCCATTGCCCGCCGCCACATGCCGGTCCACGGCGTTGTGGCAGGTGTTGCAGACCGCGTCGTCGAACCAGCCGTAGAGCGGCGCGTCGCTGTCGTCGAGCGCGCGGGAGGGCGGCGTGATCCAGTCGATCGCCTTGGCCGCCTCCATCCAGAAGCGCTCCGGATCGTTCTTCCATCCCTCGTAAACGTCTTGGTACGTCATGGCCCCTCCCGTTCGGTTTCTTGTCAGCGTCGCGTCATCCGTAGCTCTGCACCGGCGCGCCGGCGAGCGCCGCGATGTTCAGCAGACCGCGCGCCGTGATCGACGGCGTCACGATATGCGCCTTGTTGCCCATGCCCATCAGGATCGGACCGACCTCCAACCCGCCCGCGAGCATCTTCGTGATGTTGCGCACGCCGCTCGCCGCGTCGGTGTTGGCGAAAACAAGAACGTTCGCCGCGCCGACCAGTCTCGAATTCGGAAAAATCCGTGCTCGGAGATCCGGGTCGAGCGCCGCGTCGGAATGCATCTCGCCCTCATAGGCGAAATCCGCCTCCTCGGCTTCCAGAAGCTGCAGCGCGCCCCGCGTCCTGCGCCCCGAATCCGTGTCGAGATTGCCGAACTGGGAATGCGAGCAGATCGCGATGTTGGGCTCGAGACCGAACCGGCGGACATGGCGCGCCGCCGCGATCACCGTGTCGGCGATCTGCCGCGACGTCGGCTCCGCATTCACCTGGGTGTCGGCGACGAAAACCGGCCCGCGCTCGGTGATCATCAGCGACAGCGCCCCGATGGGGCGCAGCGAGGGCGACCCGAGGATCTGCCGGACATAGTTGAGATGCCACAGATACTGCCCGAACGTGCCGCAGATCAGGCTTTCGGCCTCCTCGCGGTGCACCATGATCGCGGCGATCGCGGTGGTGTTGGTCCGCATGATCGCTTTGGCCAGATCGGGCGTGACCCCGCGCCGCTGCATGAGCGAGTGATAGGTCTCCCAGTATTCGCGGAATCGCGGGTCGTCCTCCGGGTTGACCAGTTCGAAGTCGCGACCGATTTTGATCGGGATGGCGTTGCGCTCGCAACGCGCCTCGATGACGTCGGGACGGCCGATCAGGATCGGACGGTCGACACCTTCCTCGTTCACCGCCAGCACCGCGCGCAGCACCCGTTCGTCCTCGCCCTCGGCGAACACCACCCGGCGGACCGACCCCCGCGCCGCTTCGAAAACCGGACGCATCAGGAAGGCGGACCGGAACACGGAGGTGTTGAGCTTGGCCTTGTACTCTTCGATGCTCGCGACGGGCCGCGTCGCCACCCCGCTGTCCATCGCGGCCTGCGCGACGGCCCCCGCGACGATCGCCAGAAGCCTCGGATCGAACGGCTTGGGGATGAGATACTCCCGCCCGAAACTCAGCGTCTCGTTCTCGTAGGCCGCCGCGGCTTCCGCCGAGGACGAGGCCCGCGCCAGCGCCGCGATCCCCTCGACGCAGGCGATCTCCATCGCGTCGTTGATCTCGGTCGCGCCCACGTCCAGCGCGCCGCGGAAGATGAACGGGAAGCAGAGCACGTTGTTGACCTGGTTGGGCACGTCCGACCGGCCGGTGGCCATGATCACGTCCGGATTGGCGGCCCGCGCCTCTTCCGGGTCGATCTCGGGATTGGGGTTGGCCAACGCGAAAACGATGGGGTTCTCCGACATGCGGGCCACCATCTCGCCCTTGAGCACGCCTTTGCCCGACAGCCCCAGAAACAGGTCGGCGCCGTCGATCACCTCGCCCAGCGTCCGAAATTCGCTCGCCTGCGCGAACGCGGCTTTCTCCGGGTTCATCTCCTCGGCGCGCCCCTCGTAAACGAGGCCGTGGATGTCGCAAAGCCAGATGTTCTCGCGCCTCGCGCCCAGCTTCACCAGCATGTTCAGGCACGCGATGCCCGCCGCGCCGCCGCCGGTAGAGACGATCTTGATGTCCTCGAACGACTTGCCCGCGACACGCAGCGCGTTGGTCGCCGCCGCGCCCACCACGATCGCCGTCCCGTGCTGGTCGTCGTGGAACACGGGAATGTTCATCCGCTCGCGGCAGAGGCGTTCGACGATGAAACAATCGGGCGCCTTGATGTCCTCCAGATTGATCGCGCCGAATGTCGGCTCCAACGCCGTCACGATGGCGGCCAACCTTTCGGGATCGCTCTCGTTCACCTCGATGTCGAAACAATCGATGTTGGCGAACTTCTTGAAGAGGACCGCCTTGCCTTCCATCACCGGCTTGGAGGCGAGCGCCCCGATATTGCCAAGCCCCAGAACCGCCGTCCCGTTGGTGATGACGCCCACCATGTTGCCACGCGAGGTGTATCGCGCCGCCGTCGATGGATCGGCCTTGATCTCCAGGCAGGCCTCCGCGACGCCCGGGCTGTAGGCCCGGCTCAGATCGCGCTGGTTCGCCATCGGCTTGGTCGGCCTGATCTCCAGCTTTCCCGGTCGCGGAAACTCATGATAATCAAGCGCCGCCTGCCGTACGATGTCGGTCTTGTCCTCAGCCATTCGCCGTTCCTTCCCCCGCCCGCGCCGCCTTTTGTTTTCGCGGCCTTGCATGACGATGCATACAGCCCGTCCACGAGGTTGTCATCGCGCGGGACCTGAAATAGGCAGAGCCGCTCCGCATAAGGTGTTTCGCGAAAACCGGAACGGGTCGGGAGGTATGCGCATGGCGCGGAATGCGGGCCCCTGGTGGCTTTTGGCGGTCGCGGCGGTTTTCGCGGTGGTGATGATCGGCGCGGACTGGCTGACCGCCGGTCCGGATCTGAAGCTGACCCGCGAGGACGGCGCCATCGAGACCGTCAGCATGGTGCTCTACGCCTACGCGGCCCTGTGCTGGCTCATCCTGAACCCGCCCGCGATCCGGGCGCGGTTCTGGCATGTCCCCGCCGTGCTTCTGCTGATGGCCGGACGCGAACTTGACCTTGATGTCGCCTTCACCACACCGGGCATTCTCACCACGGCGCTCTATTTCACCGAGCGCGCGCCCGTCTGGCAGCGCCTTCTTGGCGCCGCGGTGGTCGGTCTTCTCATCACGATCGCATGGCGGCTGATCACGCTTCACGGCCGCGCGTTCATCGAGGGGCTGAAAAGCGGCTCCCTCGCCGCCTGGTCCGTGGCCGGCGCCCTCGGCCTCGCCGCCGGCTCCATCCTGATCGACGGGCTCGGCCGCAAGCTCCGCCCCCTCGGCATCGACCTGCCCGACCGGATCGACAGTCTCGCGGGCGCGGGCGAGGAGATCATGGAAGCCTTCATCCCGTTCCTCCTGATCACCGCGATCATCGCGGCCGCCCGAAGCCGGAACCGTCAGGCCCATCCCTAGGCCCCCGCGCGGATCAGCTTCAGGATGTCGCGCGCCGCGTCCGGAATGTTCGTCCCCGGTCCGAAGATCGCGCTGACGCCCGCATCTTTCAGAAACGCGTAGTCCTGCTGCGGGATCACGCCGCCGCAGATCACCAGGATCTCGCCCGCCCCCTGCGCCCGCAGCGCCTCGATCAGCTTGGGCGCCAAGGTCTTGTGCCCCGCCGCCTGGCTGGAGATGCCCACCACATGCACGTCGTTGTCGATGGCGTCCTGCGCCGCCTCCTCCGGCGTCTGGAAGAGCGGCCCCACATCGACGTCGAAGCCGATATCGGCGAAAGCCGTCGCGATCACCTTGGCCCCCCGGTCGTGCCCGTCCTGCCCCATCTTGACCACCAGCATCCGCGGCCGCCGCCCTTCTTCCGCAGCGAACGCCTCCACGTCGGCCTGGATCGCCGCGAACCCCGCGTCGCCCTCGTAGGCCGCACCATAGACCCCCGCGAGCGTCTTGACCTCCGCCCGATGCCGCCCGAAAACCTTCTCCATCGCGTCAGAAATCTCCCCCACGCTCGCCCGCGCCCGCGCCGCCTCGACCGCCGCCGCCAGCAGGTTGCCGCCCTCCCGTGCCGCCGCCTCGACCCCCGCAAGCGCCGCATCGCAGGCCGCCTGGTCCCGCGTCGCCCGTATCTTCTCCAGCCGCGCGATCTGGCTCTCCCGCACGGCCACGTTGTCGACATCGAGGATCTCGATCTCGTCCTCCTGCGCCAGCCGATAGCGGTTGACCCCGACGATCACCTCCTCGCCCCGATCCACCGCCGCCTGGCGCCGCGCGGCGCTCTCCTCGATGCGCAGCTTCGGCATTCCCGACGCGACCGCCTTCGTCATCCCGCCCAAGGCCTCGACCTCCTCGATCAGCGCCCAGGCCTCGCGCGCCAGATCATCGGTCAGCGCCTCGACGTAGTAGCTCCCCGCCAGCGGATCGACGACCTTCGTCACCCCGGTCTCGTGCTGCAAAATCAGCTGCGTGTTGCGCGCGATCCGGCTCGAGAACTCCGTCGGAAGCCCCATCGCCTCGTCGAACGAGTTGGTGTGCAGCGACTGCGTCCCGCCCAGCACCGCCGCCATCGCCTCGTAGGCCGTGCGCACGATGTTGTTGTACGGATCCTGCTCCTGCAGGCTCACCCCGCTCGTCTGGCAATGCGTCCGCAGCATCGACGACCCCGGCTTCTTGGGCTCGAACTCCGACATGATCCGCGACCACAGCAGCCGCGCCGCGCGCAGCTTCGCCGCCTCCATGAAGAAATTCATCCCGATCGCGAAGAAGAAGCTCAACCGCCCCGCGAACGCGTCCACGTCCATGCCGCTCGCGATCGCCGCCCGCACGTATTCCCGCCCGTCCGCCAGCGTGAACGCCAGCTCCTGCACCAGGTTCGCGCCCGCCTCCTGCATGTGGTAGCCGGAGATCGAGATCGAGTTGAACTTCGGCATCTCGGCAGCCGTGAACCCGATGATGTCCGACACGATCCGCATGCTCGGCTCCGGCGGATAGATATACGTGTTGCGGACCATGAACTCCTTGAGGATGTCGTTCTGGATCGTGCCCGACAGCGCCGCGCGGTCCACCCCCTGCTCCTCGCCCGCGACGATGAAGCTCGCCAGCACCGGGATCACCGCCCCGTTCATCGTCATCGACACCGAAACCTGATCGAGCGGAATCCCGTCGAACAGGATCTTCATGTCCTCGACGCTGTCGATGGCGACCCCGGCCTTGCCGACATCGCCGATCACCCGCGCATGGTCGCTGTCATACCCCCGATGCGTCGCCAGATCGAACGCCACCGAAACGCCCTGCTGCCCGGCGGCCAGCGCCTTGCGGTAGAACGCGTTCGACGCCTCCGCCGTCGAGAACCCCGCATATTGCCGGATCGTCCAAGGCCGGCCCGCATACATCGTCGCCCTCGGCCCCCGCGTGTAGGGCGCGACCCCCGGAACCCCGTCGAGGTCCAGCCCCTCGACATCCGCACCGGTATAGAGCGGCTTGACCGCGATCCCTTCCGGCGTGTTCCAGATCAGGTCGTCCGCGCCGCGCCCTTTGAGCTCCCGCTCGGCGAGCGATTTCCATGCGTCGAGGTCGGGTTTGCTCATGCTCTCTCTCCGTATCCGGTCGCCCGCGTGGTCACGCCGGCGGCTCCGAAGGCGTTTTCGCCGGATTTGGTCTCGCATCCCGCGCCGATGTGCCTATGTTCCTGATCAATCGGAGGACACATGCGTATCACATCGATCTTGGCCGCCGGCGCGCTCGCGACATTCGCCGGGCTCGCCTTGGCGCAGGAAAGCGTCGGAGCGGTCGCGGCGACCGCGACACCCGTGGAGGCGGAGACCCCGCCGACCCTCGACGAGCTGCTCTGGGTCGCGCGACCCGTCGTCATCTTCGCGGACACGCCGAACGATCCGCGCTTCGCCCAGCAGATGCGCATGCTCGAGGAGCGCGCCGACGAGGTCGCGGAGCGCGGAGTGGTCGTCCTGGTCGACACGGATCCCGCCGGCAACGGACCGCTGCGCCAGACCCTCCGCCCGCGCGGCTTCGGGATCGTCCTGATCGACACCGACGGCTCCGTGGTCCAGCGCAAGCCCGCGCCGATCACCTCGCGCGAGCTGATCAACATGATCGACCGCCTGCCGTCACGCCGCCAGGAAACCGGCTCGCGGCGGCAATAGAATCCGCAGCTTGCCGCCCCGCCCCGCATCTCATTCGAACTCCATGATGATCTCGTCCACGCCGAGGCTGTCCCCGGCCATCGCGTGGATGGCCGACACCGTCGCCCCGCGTTCGGCCCGCAGCACGTTTTCCATCTTCATCGCCTCGACCATGCAGAGCGCCTGACCGTCCTCGACCCGGTCGCCGACCTTGACGTGGATCTGGACGACGAGACCCGGCATCGGGCACAGCAGCATCTTGGACGTGTCGGGCGGCGCCTTCTCCGGCATCAGCGCCGCCAGCTCCGCATGACGTGGCGACAGGACGGAAACCTTCAGGTCCGCGCCCCGGTGCCGCAGACGCAACCCGCCCTCCACCGGCCCGACCTTCGCCACGACCGGCACGCCGGCGATGACCGCGCGCGCCAGCGCCATGCCGGGCCGCCAGTCGCTCGCGACGGACACGCGCTCATCGCCGTCGATCATGACGTCGGTCCAGCCGTCCATCGGAGCCGCCTTCAGGGCATGCGTCTCGGCGCCGAGCCTCACCACCCAATCCGTGCCGATGGACCGGCGATGGTTCCGCATCGCGCCGGAAATGCACGCGGCGCGCGTCTCCCGCACGACATGCAGATGCGCCGCGAGCGCCACGAGATGACGCATGACCTCCGGCGCGAGATCGGCGCCTTGGAACCCATCGGGATATTCCTCCTCGATGAAGGCCGTCGTGATCTCGCCGGACCGGAACCGCGGATGGTCCATCACCGCGGACAGGAACGGCAGATTGTGCCCGATGCCCTCGACCTCGAACCCGTCGAGCGCCGCCGACATCGCCTCGATCGCCGCCCCGCGCGTCGGCGCCCATGTGCAGAGCTTGGCGATCATCGGATCGTAGAACCGCGAGATCTCGCCGCCCTCGAAAACGCCGGTATCGTTCCGCACGATCCGGTTCGGCGTGACCTCCTCCGCCGGCGGCCGATACCGCGTCAGCCGCCCGATCGACGGCAGGAAATTCCGATACGGATCCTCGGCGTAAAGCCGGCTCTCGATCGCCCAGCCGGTCAGCGTCACGTCGTCCTGCCCGAAGGACAGCTTCTCGCCCGCCGCGACCCGGATCATCTGCTCCACGATGTCGACGCCGGTGATCAGCTCCGTCACCGGATGCTCGACCTGCAATCTGGTATTCATCTCGAGGAAATAGAAATTCCGGTCGCCATCCACGATGAACTCGACCGTCCCTGCCGAGCAGTAATCCACCGCCTTGGCCAGCGCGACCGACTGCTCGCCCATCGCGCGCCTTGTTGCCTCATCCAGAAACGGCGACGGCGCCTCCTCGATGACCTTCTGGTTGCGTCGCTGGATCGAGCATTCCCGCTCGCCCAGGTACACGCAATTTCCATGGGTATCGCCCAGGACCTGGATCTCGATGTGGCGCGGCTGCGTCACGAACTTCTCGATGAAGATGCGGTCATCCCCGAAGCTCGACGCCGCCTCCGATTTCGACCGCGCGAACCCCTCGCGCGCCTCCGCGTCGTTCCAGGCGATCCGCATCCCCTTGCCGCCGCCGCCCGCGCTCGCCTTGATCATCACGGGATAACCGATCTCGCCCGCGATCTTCGCCGCATGCTCGGCGTCGTCGATCAGCCCCATATGTCCCGGTACCGTCGAAACTCCGGCCTCGGCCGCGAGCTTCTTCGACGTGATCTTGTCCCCCATCGCCTCGATCGCGCCAACGGGCGGGCCGATGAACGCCACGCCGGCCGCCGACAGGGCCTGAGCGAACTCCGCCCGCTCCGACAGGAACCCGTAGCCCGGATGCACCGCCTCCGCGCCCGTTTCCCTGACCGCCGCGAGGATCTTCTCGATGACGATGTAGGACTGGTTGGCCGGCGAAGGCCCGATGTGCACGGCCTCGTCCGCCATCCGGACATGCAGCGCGTTCTCGTCGGCGTCCGAATAGACCGCCACCGTCGCGATGCCCATCTTCCGGGCGGACTTGATGACGCGGCAGGCGATCTCGCCCCGGTTCGCGATCAGGATCTTCTTGAACATGTCCCCTCCCTAGGGTCGCCGCCGATGGAATGGCGCGCCGGTGTTCCGTTTGGCCGTGCCGCTTTGGCCGCTCCGTCAGGGAATGACGGAGCCGGTGCCCTCGTTGATCACTCCGCCTTCAAGCGGATCGTCCTGGATGAACGTCTCGTCGTTCGCGCTCAGACCCGGCCCGCCCAACTGCATCCCGCCGCCGCAACCGACGAGCATCAGCGAGGCCAGCACCATTCCGATGATCTTTCCGTTTTTCATTCCGGATCTCCTTCGTGTTTTTCCACAGCTAGAAAGTCACTCATCCTCGAACGCCCCGGGAAAAGCCGCGCGCGCGGCTTTCTCGTCGACGCGCAGCAGCGCCTCGTAACGCGCCGGATCGAACGGATCCTCGGCCGGCACCACCTCGCGCCCGAACAGCCAGTTCAGACGCCCCGCATCGAGATTGCCGCGCTCGAACGGCTCCGCGCCGAAATGCTCCCAGAGCGCGCGCAGAAACGCCTCGTCCGCCGCGTTGTCGATCGCGCGCCGATGCCGAAACCGTTCACGCGCCTTGATCGGCGTCGGCTCCGACGTGCTGGGACGCCGGATCGTGAACTGGAAATCAGACCCGGGCAGCCGACCGGGAAAGCCGCGATGCTTCAGCATCCGAAACGCCCCCGGGCAAACGGCGCGCCGGCAGAAACGTAAAGTCGCGCGCCATACGCGTCCGACACGCCGTCGCTGTCCGAGCGACCCTTGAACGTCGGAAAACTGACCGCCTCAGGGCCGAACCTCAATCCTCTCCGAGGTTCATGACGGCCACGCCCATCGAAACCGCCCCGAAGGTCAGCGCGGTCTGAAAGAACAGCACCGCCGTCGCCAGCCCGCTGTGATCCTTCTCGAGCAGCGTCCCCAGACCGGCGATGTCCCAATGGATCAGCGCCAGAAGAAACACGCACCCGATCACCATGCCGTTCGCGACATGAATCAGCATGAAACGGATCAGTTTCGGCATCGACATCCAGATACGCCGGATCATGGCTTCCGCTCCTCATACGCGCGAACGAGTATATGATGCCGATGCTCCTCCGATCAACGCGTCTCATGGTCATCCCCCCGCGTTCCGATCACAACGGAATATTGTCGTGCTTCTTCCAAGGATTGGCCAATGTCTTGCCCCGCAGGCTCGCGAAGGCCCGCGCCACGCGCTTCCGCGTCGAGTGCGGCATGATCACCTCGTCGATGAAGCCCCGCTCCGCCGCCACGAACGGATTCGCGAAGCGTTTCTCGTAATCCGCCGTGCGCGCCGCGATCTTCTCCGCCTGCCCCTGCTCGGACCGATAGAGGATCTCCACCGCGCCCTTCGCGCCCATCACGGCGACCTCCGCCGTCGGCCAGGCGTAGTTCAAATCGCCGCGCAGATGCTTCGACGCCATGACCACATAGGCGCCGCCATAGGCCTTGCGGGTGATCACCGTCACCTTCGGCACCGTCGCCTCGCCATAGGCGAACAGCAGCTTCGCGCCGTGCTTGATGATCCCGTCATATTCCTGCCCCGTCCCGGGCAGGAACCCCGGCACGTCCACGAAGGTCAGGATCGGGATCCCGAACGCGTCGCAGAACCGTACGAACCGCGCCGCCTTTCGCGCGCTGTCGATGTCGAGACACCCGGCCAGGACCATCGGCTGGTTGGCAACCACGCCCACCGTCGAGCCCTCGATCCGGATGAATCCGGTCAGGATGTTGCGGGCGAAATCGGCTTGGATCTCATAGAAATCAGCCTCATCCGCGACCTTGAGGATCAGCTCTTTCATGTCGTAAGGCGTGTTCGCGTTCGCCGGAACCAAGGTGTCGAGGCTGTCCTCGATCCGGTCCGGCGCGTCTTCGAACGGCAGCTCCGGCACGCCGCTCAGGTTCGACAGCGGCAGGAAATCCACCAGCCTCCGCACCTCCATCAACGCCACCAGATCGTTCTCGAAGGCCCCGTCCGCGACCGACGATTTCGACGTGTGGGTCTTGGCGCCGCCAAGCTCCTCCGCCGTCACGACCTCATTCGTCACCGTTTTCACGACGTCGGGTCCGGTCACGAACATGTAGGAACTGTCGCGGACCATGAAGATGAAATCGGTCATCGCCGGGCTGTAGACGGCGCCACCCGCACACGGCCCCATGATCATGCTGATCTGCGGCACGACGCCCGACGCCAGGATGTTGCGCTGGAACACCTCGGCATAGCCGGCGAGGCTCGCGACCCCCTCCTGGATGCGCGCGCCGCCCGAATCGTTGATCCCGATCACCGGCGCGCCGTTCTGCACCGCCATGTCCATGATCTTGCAGATCTTCTCGGCATGCGTCTCGGACAGCGAGCCGCCGAACACCGTGAAGTCCTGGCTGAAAACGTAAACCTGCCGGCCGTTGATCGTGCCCCATCCGGTGATCACGCCGTCTCCGGGATAATGCGTCTCGCCCATGCCGAACTCGGTGCAGCGATGCGCCTTGAACATGTCGAATTCTTCGAAACTGTCCTGGTCGAGCAGCACCTCGATCCGTTCGCGGGCCGTCAGTTTGCCCTTGCCGTGCTGGGCTTCGATCCGATCGAGCCCGCCGCCCAGACGCGCTTCCGCGCGCCGGTCCTCCAACTGTGCCAGGATGTTCCGCAACCGATCCCCTCCCGTGCCTTGACCTGAGATGGTTTGACAGACGCGCGGAGCTGCCACAAGAAAAGTTCGGCAGATTTGCAAACCCTTCTGCAAAGTCGTACAGCAAATTGCGAAACAGCGAAGGTCCATCATGAGCCGCACCCGCAAACTCTATGCTGGCGCCAAGCTGCGCGAGATCCGCACGCGCTTCGGACACACCCAGGCGGAACACGCCGCCAAGCTCGGCGTCTCCCTCTCGTATCTCAACCAGATGGAGAACAACCACCGCCCGGTCTCGGCCCGGGTCGTGCTCGCGCTCGCCCAGGAATACGGCCTCGACGTCACCGAACTGGCCGCCGGGTCGTCCGAGCGCGTCGTCGCCGACATGCGAGAGGCCCTGGCCGATCCGGTCTTCTCCGATGGCGCACCGCCGCTCGGCGATCTCCAACTCGTCGCCTCGAACGCGCCGAATTTCGCGCGGGCGTTCCTGACGCTCCACCGCGCACATCGACAGACCAACGAGCGGCTCGCCCAGCTCAACGAGGCGATCGGCCGCGAGGATGGCGGTCTCGCCACGTCGCCCTGGGAGGAGGTCCGCGACTTCTTCCATTACTGCGACAACTACATCGACCCGATCGACCGCGCCGCCGAAGGCTTCGCGACCCGCCTCTTCGACGCCGGCGCGACCGACCGCCAGGCCGCACTCGCCGAATGGCTGCAGGACAGGCACGGGGTCGCGCTTCTCATCGCACCGGAAGGACCGCTCCGCGCCTTCGATCCCGCGACGCGCGACCTGACGATCTCCGGGCGCTCCGAACCGGCGAGCCGCGCGTTCCAGATCCTGCACCAGGTCGCGCTCATCGCCCACGCGGACCTGCTCGAAGCGACGCTCGATCTCGCCCGGTTCCGCTCCGAGGCGGCGCGGGCCATCTGCCGGACCGGACTCGCGAACTACTTCGCGGGAGCGGCGCTCCTGCCCTACGGTCTCTTCCTGAACCGGGCCCGCGCCATGCGCCACGACCTCGAGGCGCTCGCCCGGGAATTCGACGCCTCCATCGAGCAGGTCGCCCAACGCCTCTCGACGCTCCAGCGCATCGGCGCCAAGGGCGTGCCGTTCTTCTTCGTGCGCGTCGACCAGGCCGGCACCATAACCAAACGCCATTCCGCGACGCGGCTTCAATTCGCGCGGTTCGGTGGCGCCTGTCCGCTCTGGAACGTCCATCAGGCGTTCGAGACCCCCGGACGCTTCCTGCGACAGCTTGCGGAAACCCCGGACGGAGTGCGCTATCTCTGCCTCGCCCGCGAAGTCTCCAAGCCGGGAGGCCATTACCGCGCGCCGGTGCAACGCTACGCCATCGGTCTTGGCTGCGAGATCGCCCATGCCGGCGACCTCGTCTACGGCGACGATCTCGACATCCGCAACGCGGCCGCGTTCCAGCCGATCGGCATCTCCTGCCGCATCTGCGAGCGGCGCGACTGCGCCCAGCGGGCGGTTCCCCCGCTGGAGGCCGTGATCTCGGTGGATCCCCACCGGCGCGGCCTCATGCCCTATGATATCCGATAGGCGACAATGGACGTGACAGGTCCGGCGCAAAATCACCTCGCGGCGCTTCCGCGATTTGCATAATGTTCGGCGCATGGCGACAGATCAGCACGAAACCGGGTCAACCGGCCCCCTTCTCTCCCGCCTGCTGCGCGAGCCCCTGCTTCATTTCCTGCTGATCGGGGCTCTCGTCTTCGCGGTCTACGGCCAACGTCCGGCCAGCCCGGTCGCGGCGGCCGGCACGATCGAAATCACCCCCGAGCAGGTCGATCGCCTCGCCGGACAGTTCGAATCCGTCTGGCGCCGTCCGCCGACCGCGGACGAGACCGCCGTCCTCGTCGAAGGCTTCGTCCGCGAGGAGGTCTATTACCGCGAGGCGCTGGCGCTCGGCCTCGACCGCGACGACACCGTGATCCGCCGGCGGCTCCATCTCAAGATGGAGTTCATCGGCGATGCCGCCGCCGACGCCATGACGCCCGACGACGCCGCCCTGCAGGCCTTCCTCGACGCCAATCCCGACCGTTTCCTGGCCCCGGAACGGCTGAGCTTCCGGCAGGTGTTCCTCGGCGACGACGATCCCGCGGCGACGCTGGCCCTTCTGCGAGCCGGCGCCGATCCCGCTGAACTCGGGCGCGGCGGCCTGCTCCCCGAGACGATGGACGACGCCGTCGCGACCACGGTCGACGGCACCTTCGGCGCCGGCTTCTTCGCTGCGATAAGCACTCTGGAACCCGGCGGATGGCAGGGTCCGATCCTCTCGGCCTATGGTCCGCATCTCGTTCGGCTCGACGCCTTCGTCCCGGCCGCGTCCCCGGCGCTGGCCGACATCCGGGACCGTGTCGAAGGCGATTGGCGCCAGCAGGAGGCCGAGCGCCTGCGCGAAGCCAGCTACGAGACGCTCCGGGCGCGCTACGACGTCATCATGCCGGAGCCGGAGACGCCCGGGTGAGACTGCTCGCGCTCGTCCTCCTCGCGCTGGTCACGCTGACCGGCCCGGCGATTCCCCATGCGCTGCAGCCCGGCTTCCTCGACCTCAAATCCCTCGACGGCGACGGTTGGCGGGTGTTCTGGAAGGTCCCGGCCGCCGGATCCGGCCCGTTGCCGATCGCCGCGATCCTGCCGGAGACCTGCGAGACCCGCGGCGCCGGAGACCTGCGCTTCGACGGGGCCGCCTTCGTCACCGAATGGGTGACCCGCTGCCCCGGCGGACTCGAGGGCGGCGAGATCCGCATCGAGGGCCTCGAGGACACCCAGACCGACGTCCTCGTGCGCTACGAACTGGCGCCGGGCAGGGCCGAAAGCCAGCGCCTGACCGCGGCGACCACCGCCTTCACCGTGCCAGAACCGCAGGGACGGCTCGGCATCCTCACCACCTACGTGGCCCTCGGCATCGACCACATCCTGCGCGGCATCGATCACCTGATGTTCGTGTTCGCGCTGATCCTCCTCGTGCGGGACCGCCGACGACTCGTCGGCGCCGTCACCGCCTTCACCGTCGCGCATTCGATCTCCCTCGCCGCCGCCTCGCTCGGCTGGATCGTCGTACCCGCCTCCCCGGTCGAAGCCGTCGTCGCCCTCTCTATCATGTTTCTCGCGGCGGAGCTTCTCCGCCCCCCCGAGGCCCCGACGACCCTCGCGCGACGATGGCCCTGGCTCGTCGCCTTCGCCTTCGGCCTGCTGCACGGTCTCGGCTTCGCCCGCGCCCTGCTCGAAGTCGGCCTGCCCGAAGGCGAGGTCCCGCTCGCGCTCTTCGCCTTCAACCTCGGCGTCGAGATCGGTCAGCTCCTCTTCATCGGCCTCGTGCTGGTGGTCGGCGCCCTGCTCGCCCGGCTCTATCCGGTGGTGATGGCGTCCGCCGTTCGCCCCGGCGGCCGCGGCCTCGGCGCAACGAGCTACCTGATGGGTGGCATCGCGGCCTTCTGGTTCATCGGGCGCATCGCGGCGTTCTGACGCGCCTCAGGCGGCGCCCGCAAACGAGAACGCCGCCGCCATCGTCCCCACCGCCGCGACCCACGACGCCGCCACCGCCCCCGCCACCCGGCCGAACCGGTGCTGCAACCCGTCCACCAACCCCCAGACCAAAAGGGCCGCCAGCCCGATCCCGACCGCCCCGCCGAACGCGCCCAGGCTCGCCGCCCGCGCACCCGTCGGCAGATCGATCGCCAGACCCGCGACGATCCCCGCCAAGGCCGCCAGCCCGATGCTCAACCACCGTCCCAGATCGCGCCCCGACAGCGCCAGCAGCCCCAGAACGACCCCCGCCAACGACGCAACACCCGGCCCCGGACCGGCCAGCTCGACCCACGCGCCCGACAGAACCGTGACCGCCCCCGACAGCGCGAGCGCCAGCCACGCCAAGCGGACCGTGGCGAGCGGCTGTCGCGCCAGCACCACCGCGATCCCCGCAAGGATCAGCCCCTGTGCCGGATCCGCCAGCGGATGCAGCAACGCGCCATAAAACGGCCCGAGATCCCCGAACGCGTCATGGGCGAGCGCCACATCGGGCGAACCCGCCGCGACCGCCACGAGAAGACCGAGCGACAGGCGGCTCACAGAACGCCCGTCAGAAAACCGAGACCGGCCAGCGCGATCACGGCGCCCATGCCGCGGATCGCGACGACGCCGCTGTCGTATCTCGCCAACAACCCCAACGAGATGCCCACGAGGTGCAGAAGCCCGGTCCCGATCACGAAGCCCGCCGCATAGGCCATCGGGCTCGCCGCCCCGGGCATTTCGGTCCCGTGCGCATGGCCGTGAAAGATCGCGAAAAACGCCACCACCACCGCCGCGAGCACCAGCGGCGGCCGGAACGCCAGCAGGATCGCCAGCCCCATGACCAGCCCCGACCCGGCGATCCCGGTCTCGATCCCCGGGATCGGCGCCCCGGCCACGCCGAGCGCGCCGCCGACCGCCATCACCAGAGGAAACGTCACGGGCAGAAGCCAGATCGCGGGCGGCCCGAGAAACGCACCCCAAAGCCCCACCGCGATCATCGCCGCCACGTGATCCCAGCCCATGATCGGATGCAGGAACCCGGTGACGAAACCGCCCCCCGCAGCCTCGCCGGTATGCGCGGCCGCAACGCAAACCGTTGCCAGCAGGAAAACGACCGCAAAGGCGACAGATCTGACCATCAGAGACGTCCCGTCAACCGGATCCCGCGCCATAAATCGTCCGGCCATGCGCGGGACCTTGGCGGGACACACTAAACATCCCTTCGCATGCACGGGCAAGACCGCGAGAGACCGCGGAAGGCATGACCTTCCTGCCGTTCCGGTTCATTCCGGCGCGTGCTCATGCCACTTTTTTCAACGGAGGCCGGCCCGGTTCCGTTTCGGGCTCTGTCGCAACCGCGCATCGAACACGTCCGCGGCGCGACACGATACCTTCGATCCCTGACGGCATGGCCCACTCGCGGGATGTCCGCGAACTGCGACGCCGGGTGCCGGACAGCACATTTGCCGCCGCATCCCGCGCCCTCAACCCGGGTAAAGCGACATGCCCCCGTCCACGCGAAGCACCTGGCCGTTGATGAACTTCGACCGCGGTCCCGCGAGAAACGCCACCGCGTCCGCGATCTCGCCCGGCTCGGCATAGCGGTCGAGAGAGACCTTCTGGCTGTTCATCTTGTCGGGATCGGTGACGCGGGTCGCCTCGAACCGCGCGGTCTTCGCCGGCCCCGGGCTCACGGCGTTGACCCGCACGCCCGCCTCCTTGAGCTCCGTCGCGAGACAGCGCGTGTAATGCACCACCGCCGCCTTGAGCGTCGCGTATATCGCGCCGTTCGAGCATCCGACATGCGCCGCCACCGATCCGATATTGATGACCGCGCCGCCGCCGGCCTTGACCATCGGCGGAATGAAAGTCTGGCAGACCAGGATCGTGCCGATCAGGTTGTTCTCGGTCAGGGCGCGGACGTCCGCGAGCGGAATGTCGAGCGCGTTGTTCGGATCGGGCTTGCCGCCCGCGGCACCGATATCGCCGCCGGCGCAGTTGACCAGGATATGCACCTCGCCGAACCCCGCGTCGATCTCGGCCTTCATCCTCGCGACCGCATCCGGATCGCCGATGTTGCCGGTCACGGACATCACCCGCGTGCCGTGACGCGCCACGTCCTTCTCGACGGCGGCGAGGTTCTCGTATTCGCCGTATTTGGCCGGCTGTGCCGCGTCGATATCGTGGATTATGACGTCGGCGCCCTGTTCGGCGAGCTTCTCGGCCATCAGTTTGCCCAGCCCGCGTCCCGATCCGGTAACGAACGCGGTCTTGCCGATGAGTTCTCCGGCCATTCTCAGACTTCCTCTCGCATAAGGCCGAGGTCCCGCATGTTCGCGGCGCTCCGGCGGATCATGTCCATCTCATAGGCTTCGAGCGCGTCGTCCTCCTCGCGCTCCCACGGTGTCCGGAAGTCCGCGTCATCCGCGAGGCGATTCCGACGCAGCGCCTTGAAACACGCGGCGAGTTCCGCCGCAGTCTTGGGCGGATAGCCGTTCCACCATTTCGGCTCGTAGAGCCGCACGTGCCGCGCCTCGAGCGCTCCCGGCTCCATCACGGCCGTCATGTCCCCGTGATGCTCCATGATCATCGCGATCATCTCGGCGAACGGCACCGCGCCGTCTCCGATCGCGCAGCGCACAAGCCGGAACCCCTGGTCGGTGAACTGGACCCGGTAATCCTTGAGGTGGATGTGCCGCACATGCGGCGCGACGCGGCGCGTGAAATCGAGCGGGGCCTCGGCCACCGGAAACGCGTTGCCCATGTCGAAGGTGATTCCAACCCCGGGCGCGCTTTCGCAGAACTCCACAAGCTCCGAGCTCGTGAAATCCTGGTGGTTCTCGATGGCGATCATGATCCCCTGATCGGCCGCGCGGGCGCCAAGCTCCTTCACCCGCCGCGCCACGAGCGCGCGCAGATCATCCCAGTCCTCGCGTTCGGCGCGCGCGCCGCAAAGCACGTTGGTCAGCGCGAAACGGATCGTGTCGGCGCCGAGCAGCCGCGCGGACCGGAACACGTTGTCTCCTGCGTTCGTGATGTGGCTGCCCGATATCACCGGCGTGATCCCGAGACCCTCAAGCCGGTCTTTCAACGCCACGATCCCGTCATCCGACATGTCCTCGATCCAAGGATCGAAAATCTCCAGCACCTCCACGCCAAGCTCCTCGCCGATCGCGATGAAGCCTTCGAGCCCCCGCCCCGCCGGATTGGCGCGCGGCGATCCGCGGCCTTGCAGGCCCAGAACATAGGTCAACCCGTAGGGGTTCAGTCCGACACGCAGCATGTGATCTCCTTCCTTGGTCTTCCGCTCAGCGGATGCCCGCATCCACGGCGAACGACTGCTTGGTGATCAGCCGCGCGTCATCCGACGCGAGAAACACCGCCATCGCGGCGATGTCCGGCCCGGTCAGCACCCGCGCGAGGCATTGCCGCTCGACCATCGCAGTGACCGACGCCTCGGTCGGATACCACAGCCGCCGCTGTTTTTCCGTCATCACCGCGCCCGGCTCGATGGCGTTGACGCGGATGCCGTCGCGTCCGTACGCCTTGGCCAGCGACCGCGTCAGTCCCACGATCGCCGCCTTCGCCGCGGCATAGGCCGTGATGTCCGGCGCCCCTCCCCGCCAGGCGATCGACGAGAGGTTGACGATCGCGCCGCCGCCGAGATCGCGCATCTGCGGATGCACCGCCTGCGCCGCGAAGAAATGCGGCCGCAGATTGATGTTCTGCGTCAGGTCCCAATCCTCGGGCTCCACGTCCGCGATGACCTGACGCTGATCGTTCGCCGCGTTGTTGATCAGCACCGAGACCGGCCCGAGCGTGTCGCGCACGTCGCCGATGGCCGCCCGAAGCGCCGCGATGTCCGTCACGTCGCAGCGCAGATAGACCGGCGCGTGCGCGGATCCGTCCAGTTCCGCGACCAGATCCGCCGCCGGCCCGTCCTGGATGTCCAGAAACGCGACCTTCGCCGATTGCCGCGCGAAGGCCCGGACGATGTCGGCGCCGATGCCGGTCGCCCCGCCGGTGATCAGCGTGACGCGGTCCGCAAGTGACGGATAGCTTGTCCTCGAAGTCACGGCTCAGATCAGGCGTTCGGTGGTCGGATCGAACAGGCAGGCATGCGCCATGTCGATGCCGAGCGTCACGGTCTCGCCCATTCCGGGAGCGGTGTCGGGATCGAAACGTCCGACGATCTCCTGCGCGCCGAAGCGCAGGATCGCGATCGTCTCCGCCCCGGTCGGCTCCACCATCTCCACCGGCGCGTCGAGCGTCGCGATGCCGGGCTTGCGCGCCGAAAGGTCCGGATCGTGCCGGAAAATGTGCTCGGGCCGGACCCCGAAGATCACCTTCCCGCCCGGTTTCAACCCGGCGTAGTCGCCATACATCGCCAGAACCGCCTCGCGGCCGTCCCCCATCGGGAACCGCACCGCGCGGCGAAGGACGTCTTCGCGAATGTCATCTTTTCTCCCTAACGGCGCCCGGCAGCCGGTCGCGCCCGCGCCACTTTTCGTGGCTTGTCCGCCCCGTTGAACGGGAGCTGGTTCAATTGGTAGAAAGAACAAATCGCCCTGTCAATGCGACGGTTTTCGCCGTCGGCCGGACGCGCCCGGCCGCCGCGGATCACGCCCCGAACGCGACGTCCACGTCCCGGGCGGGTCCCGCACATCCCAGGAAGGCGAAGCCGCTCGGACCGAGGGTCAACGTCCCGCCGACCAGATCCGCCGCCTGCGACGGCGCGCCGGCATCGGCCGCGAGGCCCCGGACACTCACCGATACCGCGTCGGGCGAAAGGTTGAAAACGCAGACGGTCGCGTCTTCCGCGTCTTCCCGAACGTAGGCCAGCACCGGCTCCGCCGTCTCGAAGAACCGGATGCCGCCGTCCCGGAGCGACGCGCGCGCCCGCCTGAACGCCAGCATCCCGCGATGGAACGCGAGAACCGAGCCGCCGTCCGTCTCCTGACCCGCCACGTCGCGCGCCGCCTGCGGCGCCTTGATCGGCAGCCAGGGCGTGCCCGTCGAGAACCCGCCATGATCGTTGCCGCGCGTCCACGGGATCGGCGTCCGGCACCCGTCGCGGCCCTTGTATTCCGGCCAGAACCGGATGCCGGGCGGATCGGTCAGCTCGTCGAATTCAAGCTCCGTCTCCTCCAGCCCCAACTCCTCGCCCTGGTAGAGGCACACCGACCCGCGCAGCGACAGGAGCACGGCCGCCGCCTGGCGCGCCAGCGCCTCCGGATCGCGCGCGTGCGCCTTCCACCGCGTCACATGGCGGATCACGTCGTGGTTGGAGAAGCTCCAGCACGGCCATCCGTCCCGCGCCGTCTCGAAGAACCGCTCGATCGCCGAGCGGAAGAACCCCGCCGAGTAATGCGGCCCGAGCATCTCGAACGAATAGGCCATGTGCAGCCGGTCGTTACCGCGCGTGTACTCGGCCATGATCTCGACCGCGCGCCGGGCCTCGCCGACCTCTCCGACCGTCGCGCGATTCTCGTAGGAATCCATCAGCTTGCGGACTCGTCCGAGGAACGCGATGTTCTCCGGCTGCGTCTTCGAATGCAGATGGTCCTGCATGTCGTAGGGATTGACCGTCGGCATCGGATCGACGCGCGGCTCCGGCGGATTGGACCGAAGCTTGCGGTCGTGGAAATAGAAATTCACCGTGTCGAACCGGAACCCGTCCACGCCACGATCGAGCCAGAAACGCATGTCGTCCAGAAGCGCGTCCTGCACCGCCGGCTCCCAGAAATTGAGGTCGGGCTGCGACGTCAGGAAATTGTGCAGATAATACTGCCGCCGCCGCGCGTCCCATTCCCAGGCCGAGCCGCCGAAGACCGACACCCAGTTGTTCGGCGGAGATCCGTCCGCTTTCGGGTCCGCCCAGACGTACCAGTCCGCCTTCGGATTGTCGCGGCTTCGCCGGCTCTCTTCGAACCAGGGATGCCGGTCCGACGAGTGGCTCAGCACCTGGTCGATGATGACCTTCAGGCCGAGCGAATGCGCCCGCGCCAGCAGCGCGTCGAAATCGTCCAGCGTCCCGAACAGCGGATCGACGTTCCTGTAGTCCGAAACGTCGTAGCCCATGTCGGCCATCGGCGAGGTGAAGAACGGCGACAGCCAGATCGCGTCGACGCCAAGCGACGCGACATGCTCCAGCCGCGAGGTGATCCCGGGCAGATCCCCGATCCCGTTCGTGCCGCTGTCCTGAAACGACCTCGGATAGATCTGGTAGGTCACCGATCCCCGCCACCACTCGCCCGCCGCCATCGTCATGTCCCGCCTCCAAACCGCTTCGGACCCGGATATCGCACCCTCGCCCGCGTGTGAAGCGCCACGGACCGAACGATTTGCGCGTTCCCGGCCGCATTCCGCTTCCCATCCTTCGCGAATGCAATAAAGTACGCGTCAAAGCCGCAGGGAGAAACCCGGCATGGGACAGATCATCACTTTCGCCCAACAGAAGGGTGGCGCCGGCAAAACCACCGTTCTCGCCCATCTCGCCGCCTCCTGGTCCGCGGCCGGCCATTCCGTCGCCCTGATCGACCTCGATCCCCAACGCTCGCTCAGCCGTTGGGCCCAGGTCCGCGCCGACGACCGGATCGACCTTGTCGAATCCAAGGATTACCGCGCCGGAACCGACATGAAATCGGCCTCGCGGACCCACGATTACGTCCTCGTCGACTGCCCCGGCGCCGCGTCCTCCATGCTCGACGCCGCCATCCGTGAAAGCCAGATCGTCGTGGCGCCCTGCCAGCCTTCGGTGATGGACGTCTGGGCGACCCGAAGCGTCCTCGACACCGCCGCCAAGCAGAAAACCCCGGTCCACATCCTGCTCAACCGCATGCCGCCGCGCATCGGGACGCTCGAAGACATCCTGGCCGCGCTCGGCGACGACCGCGACAAGGTTCTGGAGACCACGCTCGGCAACCGCGTCGCCTTCAGCCAGTCGGTCCTGACCGGTCGCACCGCCTCTGAACTGAATCGCCGCTCGACCGCCGCCCGCGAGACCGAGGCCCTCCGCGCCGAGATCGAAAAGCTGCTCGCCGCCGCCTGATCCGGACGGCTGCATCTTGACACCCCCGGCCCCATCCCGGATTCATGGACGGCTTTCGCAATTGCGAACACCAGGATACGGGAACCGCCATGAAAAAGATCCATGACAGCGCCGAGGCCGCACTCGCGGGGACGCTCCATGACGGGATGACCATCGCGGCGGGCGGCTTCGGCCTCTGCGGCATCCCCGAGAACCTGATCGCCGCCATCGTCAAATCCGGCGTCAAGAACCTCACCATCGCCTCGAACAATTGCGGCGTCGACGATTTCGGCCTCGGCCTCCTGCTCCAGACCCGACAGGTCAAAAAGATGATCTCGTCCTATGTCGGCGAGAACGCCGAATTCATGCGCCAGTACCTGTCCGGCGAACTTGAACTCGAATTCAATCCCCAGGGCACGCTGGCCGAGCGCATGCGCGCCGGCGGCTGCGGCATCCCCGGCTTCTACACCAAGACCGGCGTCGGCACCGTCATCGCCGAGGGCAAGGAGCACAAGGATTTCGACGGCGAGACCTACATCCTCGAACGCGCCATCGTCGCCGACCTCGCCATCGTCAAGGCGTGGAAGGCCGATGACACCGGCAACCTCGTCTTCCGCAAGACCGCGCGCAACTTCAACCCGCCCGCCGCGATGTGCGGCCGCGTCTGCATCGCCGAGGTCGAAGAGATCGTCCCGCGCGGATCGCTCGATCCCGACGGCATCCACCTGCCCGGCATCTACGTTCACCGCCTGATCCAGGGCGCGCACGAGAAGCGCATCGAACAGCGCACGACCAGGGCCGCATGACCGACGCTCCGGCCCCGATGGAGGCGGCTGCGCCCGAGGCGGTGCCCACGGCCGCGCTGACGGGCCTTCCGCTCGCGCTCGTGCTCACCAACCCGAGGCTCGAAGGCAATCCGATCGTCTACGCCAACGCCGCCTTCACGGCGCTGACCGGCCATCCGGCGATGTCCGTCATCGGCAAGCCGGTCGAGGCCCTTCTGTGGCCGGAACCGAAGGCGGCGGATATCGACCGGATCCTTGAGGCGGTACGCTCGGGCGAGGATCTGTCCCTCCGGATCGACAGCCACCGCGCCGACGGCACGGCTTTCCCGAACAGGCTTTCGGTGACCCCGCTGATGTCCGACGGCGAGATCGACTATTTCCTCTGGACCATGAGCGCGCCCTCCGACGCGGAAGAGCGGTTCGAGCATGTCGTCGACCAGCTCCGCGAGATCCAGCATCGCGTGAAGAACCATCTGGCGATGATCGTCAGCCTCATCCGTCTGCAGGCCCGCAGCCCCGAGCCTGACATGGATTACACCGTGCTCTCGCGGCGCATCGAGGCGCTCCAGCTTCTCTACCAGGAGCTCAGCGAATCCGGCGTCTCCTCCACGAACAGCGCCGAGGTTCCGCTCGGCGCCTATGTCAGCCGGATCGCGGCCGCGGTCGGCCATCTCGACGGCCGCCCCGGCGTGCGCGTCAACGTCATGGCCGAGGAGGTCCAGGTCGACACCGGCACCGCCGGCCGCGTCGGCCTGCTGGTCTCCGAGATCCTCACCAACGCTCTGCGCCACGCCTTCGCCGACCGCGAGGCGGGCCTCGTCGAAACCCGCCTCCAGCTTCTGAGCGAAGGCGTCGTGCGCATCCAGATCGCCGATGACGGCGTCGGCCTGCCCGAGGACCACGCCTGGCCCTCCGGCGGCAATCTCGGCAGCCGCATCGTCCAGTCGCTGCTCCAGGGCCTGGATGCGCGGCATTCCGTCGACAGCTCGACCTCGGGCACGACGATCACCATCGACATACCGGACGCCAAAGCCGCGCGCGTCGACCAGCAAGGAGACTGACATGCCCTGGGACCGCAATCAGATGGCCGCCCGCGCCGCAAAGGAACTTCAGGACGGCATGTACGTCAACCTCGGCATCGGCATCCCGACGCTCGTGGCGAACTACATCCCCGAAGGCGTTGACGTCACCCTGCAATCCGAGAACGGAATGCTCGGCATCGGCCCCTTCCCGACAGAGGACGAGATCGACGCCGACCTGATCAACGCCGGCAAGCAGACCGTCACCGAACTGCCCCGCACCGCCTATTTCGACTCGTCCCAGAGCTTCGGCATGATCCGCGGCGGCAAGATCGCCATGGCGATCCTCGGCGCGATGGAGGTCTCGGAAAAAGGCGACCTCGCCAACTGGATGATCCCCGGCAAACTGGTCAAGGGCATGGGCGGCGCGATGGATCTCGTGGCCGGAGTCAAACGCGTCGTGGTCATCATGGACCACACCTCCAAGCACGGCGAAAGCAAGCTGCTGCGCGAATGCACCCTGCCGCTGACCGGCAAGGCCGTGGTCGACCGGATCATCACCAATCTCGGCGTTTTCGACGTCGGCCACAAAGGCCTGCATATCGTCGAACTCGCCGACGGCGTCACGGAAGAGATGGCCCGCGACGCGACCGAGGCGACGATCGTCTGAAGCCTCAGGCCTCGGCCCACATCCGCAGCAGGTTCGACCGGGTCTTCGCGAGCCGGTCGAGCAACTCGTCCGCGCCGCCCGCCTGCAATTCGGCGACGCTCCGGTCGAGATCGAACAGGATCTCCCTCCGCCCCGCGTCGCGGACCCGGCTCTGCACCCATCCCACGACCGCGAGCCGCGCGCCGCGCGTGACCGGCTCCACCCGGTGCAGCGACGTGGACGGATAGAGGATCATCTCGCCCGCGCCGAGCTTGATCGCGCGCGCCTCGAAACTGTCCTCGATCACCAGCGCGCCGCCGTCGTAGGTCTCCGGCTCCGACAGGAACAGCGTGAAGGACAGATCCGTCCGCAGCCCGCCCATCAGCGCGTCGTCCACATGCGATCCGTACGTCTGCCCCTCCCGGTAGCGCGACACGATCATCGGTGAAATCCTGTGCGGCCGCGCCGCCGACAAGAACACCGGATGCGCGCGGACCGTCGTCGAGACCTTGGCGAGCAGCGCGTCGCGCTCCGGCGTGGCCGTCGCCTGATCGTTGGCCTTCACCCGCCGCGCCATCGCCCCGGCCGTCGTGGCCCCGTCGGCGAAGTCGAGCGCCTCGGCCGCCTCGCGCAGGGCGGTGACCGTGCCCTCGTCGAACAATCCGTCGATGACCAGCATCATCGCGGCTACTTGAGCGCGAGCGCCGCGATCTCGACCCGCGCGGCCGCCCCGAGGAACAGCGAGGCGTCGCCGGAAAGCGCAGCGGCCGTCGGAACGATGCCGTCGAAAGCCGGATCGGTCATCGCGATCGCGGCCAGCGCCTTCTCACCGGCCTTGCCGACCGCCGGATCGTCCGAACCGGCGACGCCCGCCGCGATCTCCCGCGCGGCTTGCGCGAAGCCCAGCGCATCCTGATATTCCGGCAGGTCTTCCACCACACCGCATTTGACCGCGAAACCGTACTCGTCCGCGGCGGTCCGGAGCAGATCCGTCGCGATCTCGAGCCGCGCGAGGGGTGGCGTTCGCGCGGCGGCCTCACGCAACCGCGCCTGCATCTTCTCGAACCCCGGGGCGATTTCGGCGGCAGGCACGCCCGCCGCCATCAGATCCATCGTGCGGGCAAGCTCATCCGCGAAGCCGGCATCGCCCGAACCCGCCATTTCCAGCTCCAGATCCTCAAAAAACACGTGATGCGGGTTCGGCACGTGCGCTAGCGCCGCCTCGCGGTCACCGGCCGCATACACCGCCTCCCCGACCCGCAGATGCGCCGCCATCAGCGACAGCCGCAGCGGATAGCCGTTGTCCTCCTCCGCCGCCGTCACCAGACCGGCCTCGCCCGCCTCGCCTCCCTCCGCCGCGACCGTCCCCCGGTCCGCCATCGCGACATCATGGGCGAACGCGATCGGCGCGGCGACGATCAGCCCGCTCAGCGCCGCCGCGCCCAGTGACGTCCAGCGGTGCGGATCGGTTCGACGCGGAGCGGATTTCGAAGGGATGGCCATGGTGAAATCCTTTTCCTGACTTTTTTTCTCGTTTACCGCCGCCTCGGGAGCTTGGCAATCGGCCCGGAGGCCCCCGTCTTTACCTCCACACGCGGAGACCTTAAGTTCATGGCTCGCGCCCGCGGCCGGAGACCGGACCGCCGAGGCTGAACCCACCCCGCGCCATCGCGGGCACGGCGACAGATGCCGCCACGAAAACTCCCGAAGGACATCTCCATGACACAGGCCAACAGCGGCGACACCGTCCGCATCCACTATACCGGCACCCTCACCGACGGCACGAAATTCGACAGCTCCGTCGGCCGCGACCCGCTCGAATTCCAGCTCGGTTCGGGCCAGATCATCCCCGGCCTCGACAACGCGATCCAGGGCATGAGCGTCGGCGAGACCGGCCAGGTCACCATCCCGGCGGCCGAAGCCTACGGCCCGCACAACCCCGAGGCCGTGCAGAAAGTGCCGCGCGCCGACATCCCCGCCGAGATCGACCTCGCGCCCGGCCTGACGCTGAACGCCCAGCGCCCGGACGGCCAGGCCATGCCGGTCAAGGTCGTCGAAGTGACCGAGGCCGAGGTCACCCTCGACGCCAACCACCCCCTCGCGGGCGAGGACCTCACCTTCGACGTCGAACTCGTCGCGGTCGTCTGACCCCAGGCGGAGAGGCGCCGTCCATCGCGGCGTCACTCCGGTTCACTTGACCCGCGACGGAACGCTTCATAGCGTACCGTCGGGGAACAGCGCGGGGTGTACCGAATGGACGGCTCGCAGACCGGCGAGGACGAGGAACGGCGCGCGATCGCCGCGCTCATGGATCCCGCGGCGCTCGAACGGCGGCTCGCCGAGGCCCGCCTTCGCCGCGAGGCCGCCATCGCGGCGCGCCGGAAAGCCGAACCCGAAACGCCCGCTCCCGCTCCCCCTCCAACGCCAACTCCCGTGCTGGCCGCCGCCCCCATGCGTCCGGCCGCTCCCCCGCGCGACCGCCCGCGTCGCGTCGGGCCGATCGCCGCCATCTTCGTCGCGGGGTCTCTCGCGGGCGCGGTGGTGGCGGGGCTCGGCCCCCGGATGCTGGACGTCCTCAAGGGGCCGCCTCAGCCGCCCGCCGAAATCGCCGCCGAGGTCGTGCGATCGGCCTCGCCCGAAACGTCCGCCCCGCCGCCCCTTCTTACGCCCGATCCCGGCGCGACTCCGCCAACGCGCGCCCTGGCGCCCGAAGCTCTGCCCGAACGGCCCCTCTCGACGCCGCTCGACGGCGCGCGCATCATCGTCAACGCGCCCGCCGGAACCGACGGGGCCGCGACCGCCGCCGCCATGGACGCGCTCCAAGCCGCGAAGCCCGGCAGCCTGACCCGCGCCGACGCCCGCGTGACGATCCGCGAGAGCAACGTGCGCTACTTCCACCCCGCCGACCTGCCGGCGGCCGTCGAAGTGGCCGCCCGGCTCTCCCCGGTCCTCGGATCGACGCCCGCGATCCGCGATTTCACCGACTTCACGCCCCGCCCGTCCGAAGGCGCCATCGAGGTCTGGCTCGAGGGCGACGCCCCCGCCTTCACCGCGCGCCGGGCCGCGCCTCAACCCGGCCCCGCCGACATCGTGATGGAGACCGTCCGCCGCGCCCGCGACACGCTGGAGCGCGCCGTCGACGCCCTGCCCGACCTCCAGCTCAGATAGCCGTCGCGGGGCTCGCGCCCCCGCGACACGCGCGCCCTTGACCCCCCGCGCGAAACCGCAGCATATCCGCGGCCATGACCGACATATCGCGCATCCGCAACTTCTCCATCGTGGCCCATATCGACCACGGCAAATCGACGCTCGCCGACCGGCTGATCCAGTCGACCGGCACCGTCACCGACCGCGAGATGAAGGAGCAGATGCTCAACTCGATGGACATCGAGCGCGAACGCGGCATCACCATCAAGGCCCAGACCGTCCGCCTCGAATACAAGGCGAAGGACGGCGAGACCTACATCCTCAACCTCATCGACACGCCCGGCCATGTCGACTTCGCCTACGAGGTCTCCCGCTCCATGCGCGCCGTCGAGGGCTCGCTCCTCGTGGTCGACGCCTCCCAGGGCGTCGAGGCCCAGACGCTCGCGAACGTGTATCAGGCCATCGACGCCAACCACGAGATCGTCCCGGTCCTCAACAAGATCGACCTGCCCGCCGCCGAGCCCGACCGCGTCATCGAACAGATCGAGGACGTCATCGGCATCGAGGCCCACGACGCCGTGCGCATCTCCGCCAAGACCGGCCTCGGCATCCCCGACGTGCTCGAGGCCGTCGTCACCCGCCTGCCCGCCCCGAAGGGCGACCGCGACGCGCCTCTCAAGGCCATGCTCGTGGACTCGTGGTACGACGCCTATCTCGGCGTCGTCGTGCTCGTGCGCGTCTTCGACGGCATCCTGCGCAAGGGCGACCGCATCCGCATGATGCAGACCGGCGCGCTCTACCCCGTCGACCGCGTCGGCTTCTTCCGCCCCGGCATGATCCCGACCGACACCATCGAGCCCGGCGAGATCGGCTTCCTCACCGCCTCGATCAAACAGGTCCGCGACACCCGCGTCGGCGATACCATCACCACCGAGAAACGTGGCTGCGAGAAGGCCCTGCCAGGCTTCAAACCCGCGCAGCCGGTGGTGTTCTGCGGCCTCTTCCCCGTCGATGCCGCCGATTTCGAGGACCTGCGTGACGCCATCGAGAAGCTCCAGCTCAACGACGCCAGCTTCTCCTCCGAGATGGAGACCTCCGCCGCCCTCGGCTTCGGCTTCCGCTGCGGCTTCCTCGGCCTGCTGCATCTCGAAGTCATCCGCGACCGGCTCGAACGCGAATACGACATCGACCTGATCACCACCGCGCCCTCGGTGATCTACCACGTCCACACCCTCGACGGCTCGATGCTCGAGCTGCACAACCCCGCAGACATGCCCGACCCCGTCCGCGTCGCCCATATCGAGGAGCCGCGCATCAAGGCCACGATCCTCGTCCCCGACGAATATCTCGGCGACGTGCTCAAGCTCTGCCAGGACCGCCGCGGCGTCCAGCTCGACCTCACCTATGCCGGCTCCCGCGCGATGGTGGTCTACGACCTGCCGCTGAACGAGGTCGTCTTCGACTTCTACGACCGCCTGAAATCGGTGACCAAGGGCTATGCCAGCTTCGACTACCAGGTCACCGGCTACCAGGAGGACGATCTGGTCAAGATGCAGATCCTCGTCAACGACGAGCCGGTCGACGCCCTCTCGACCATGGTCCACCGCGCCCGCGCCGACGCCCGCGGCCGCTCGATGGTGGAGAAGCTCAAGGAGCTGATCCCCCAGCACATGTTCAAGATCCCCATCCAGGCCGCCATCGGCGGCCGCATCATCGCCCGCGAGACCCTCTCGGCGCTGCGCAAGGACGTCACCGCCAAATGCTACGGCGGCGACGCCACCCGCAAACGCAAGCTTCTCGACAAGCAGAAGGCCGGCAAGAAGCGGATGCGCCAGTTCGGCAAGGTCGACATCCCGCAGGAGGCGTTCATCTCGGCGCTGAAGATGGATGGGTGACAAGCGCTCGGAAAAAGCTCCGGGGAAGCGTCTTCAGCGAGGAACGGGCGGAGCCCCGGCGACCGCCCGCTGAAACCTCGACCCCTCCGGTCAAAACGCGGCCTCTCCACCCGCCCGCCCGATTTGGCCGTCGACAAATCGGGCCGCGCCTGCCCTGCGGGGGCAGGCGCGATACCGCGCCAGCCGGGCAGACGCGCCCCGATTGCGAGCTTCGCCCCGGCCGCACCCCCCTCGCCCTCCGCCATGGGCTCCGGGCGATGTCCCGGGCGGGCGCGCCACTGGCGCCCCCGCTTATCCGGTCCGGGTACCCACCTCCGAAGTTGAATCATTTTTTCAAGATTTTCAATTACATCTAAACCTAGAAATATATTTTCCCTATCACTTCTGTTTTCAGGATATGCGTGAACGACGGGTGCATCACTTGCCACTTGAAAGCTATCTCTATATTTTTTATCTACCTTTTTTATCATGTTTATTGATCTGGATAAATCATCTGATATCATCTCTCTAATTTCGTTATGACCTTCTACAATGCAACTGACATATTCCCTGCAAGAAAACTTCATATCAATCCAGTCGATATCCTTTCTTATTATTTCGTCTCTCGTCTTTTTTCTAACTGAGGGATTTTTCACTAAATCTTTCAAGTTAATTTTTGGATCGATAGTCTCTCTTTGAGAGGATAATTTTGCTTTGGTTTCGACTGTCGCTAATCTCATTGAAAATGTATCGATAGGAATTTGATTGTGTTGAGCGTAATTTCTCACCGCCTCCATAACTCTATAGTCGAAGTTATTATCAAATATATTGTTAAATATCGCTTTGGCTTGCGCAATATATTTGTTTTCATCCGTCGAAACAGATGTCAGATCCTGACTTCTCTGATCATGAAACGATCTCACCGCCGTTAGAAGTGACAGTACACACTGATTTATTTTAACATAGATTCTGATAGATATTTGACGATCATAAGTTCTGTCGATCATTCTATCGACTGCAATTGACATGATCAACAATTCTAAATTCTTATATTCTTCAATTACGATCTGAAACTTTAACTCCATCATGTGTGCCGCTGTGACTAAACTCCAAGATCTTTTCAATTCACAATACTCGGTGGATTCTTTCTCTACCGGCCTCGCGCGTGGTGAGGCAATCAGCTCACCAACAAAGAATTTTCGTTTATTTTCCATCGGTTCCATTCGGCTAGCTAGCCGGCGCCCAAACTTGCCGCAGCAAAAATTGGCCATGGCCACTCGAAATCCGTCGGCACCGGCCCCGTCGCGGCGCAGGCCGCCAGAGGCAGAGCCGCCAATGTGATGAAGTCCCGAAGTTGCATGAGTATGGGCCCTCCCCGTTCCCCGAGCCACCCCGTAAGCGCCGTGTGACAAAGGTTTCCCTGCGGTTAACGCGATTCGATTCCGCCTTTAGTCTCAACAACATACTGATTTCGACACGCGTGACGCTTTTTCGCGCGTCACACCCCCTCCCGCGGGATGCATCGCGTTCAGGGTCGACCTCCGGCGGACGGATGGAGACGCCCGGCCCCCGTCCGCGCGATCCTTTGCGTCGGACGGGGACCAAACCGGAGAACGGACCACATGCGTCCCTTCCCGCCCGCCCCTCACCGCAGCCCGGTCTCCTCCAGCAGCCCCCTGCGTTTGGCCTCGTAATAGTACCCCCGCCGGTACCAGTCGTAGGCCCGGCCGGAATCCCCGTCCGCCACGATCCAGGCTCCCCGCAGGTAGCGCGTCCCGTATTCGAGGTTCGTCGCCGGATCGAACAGACCCGCCCGGTCGCCCCGATAACCCATGGTCCGGGCGGTCTGCGGGTCGATCTGCATCAGCCCGACATAGGTCCCGTTCTAAGCCTCCGCCCGGTGGCCGCTCTCGATCGAAACCACCCGTCGCACCAGTCCGGAGGGCACCCCGTTCCGCGCCGCCGCCGCCTCCGCCATCGCCCTGAGCTCCGGCGTCTCGCCGGGATACGATCCCGCGCCGCCGCCCGCGTCCCCGCCGCCCCCGCCGCCACAGGCGGCGACCGCCAGAAGCAGCGCGCAGAGGCCGACGCGACGCGCGACCGCCCCCCTCGCGGGCCGATCACCCACGACCTTCGCCTCGCCCGCCGCCTTGCGACGCCCGCCGGGCCGCCACCGCATCCATGGGTTCCTCATCCGCTTCTCCGCCGCCCCGGTCGCGCATCCATCATGGCGCCTCCGCGCCGGCGTTTCACCAGGCTTCTCGCTTGACCCCGCCGGCGGCCGCTCCGATGATGCCGGGGTCCAAGTCCCGAGCCGCATCGAATGTCGCCAGCCCAAGATCACGCCCGCCGCCCCGACACGGTCCCGGCATGATCGCGGCCGAGGCCCGGGCGCCCGATCCCATCGGCTTTCACGACCGGCGGATGATGCTCGAGGCCAACCTCGCCCGCCAGATCGAGGCGATCCGCGCCTCCGACGCCAAGATCGTCCTGCTCGTCCCCACAATGACCGCGATGGTCGGCGTGCTGGCGGCACTCATCCGGGGCCAGGCCGCCGCCCACGCGCCCGTGCTCTATCTCGGGCTCTGCAGCGTCCCGATCCTCGTCGCCTATTTCTTCATGGCCCTGACGCTCGTGCCCCGGATGCGACACGACGACCGGCCATCGCTGCTCTACTTCCGCGCCATCTCCAGGTTGGACGCGCAGGTCTACCGCGCCCGCCTCGCCGACCTGACGCCCGAGGCCTATCTCGACGACCTCGCCGAACAGTGCCATTCCACCGCCGGCATCGCCCGCACCAAATACCGCCACGTCCGCAACGCCTATCTGGCGTTTTTCGTCGCTTTGCCGTTCTGGGCCTTCGCGGTGTATCTGATCGGGCCGGGGGCGTAAGCGCCGGAAAAACCTGATTTTCCACGCGCTGCACACTTCATGGCGCCCCGTTATCCCGCATGCTCCATCAGCGCCGACACCCGCGCCCGTCCCAACTCCACCCGGCAGGACCGGACCGCGATCCCGGTTCCCGAGCCTCCCCCATAGGTCGCGCCCACGAAATCGCAATGCGCCTGCCGCCAGGCCTCCCAAGCCGCCTGCCCGGCCTCGAGGGCCGGGACCGCCACCGCCCGCCCGGTGACCACGTCGAGTTCCCGCGCCGCGTTCATCGCGAAGCCGAGCGCCAGTTCGACGCTCCGGTCGACGATCTCTTCCGTTCCGGCCAGGCACTCGGCGACCTCCACCTGGCTGCCCCGATCCAAACCGCATTCCATCGCGGGATCGGCCCCTCCCGGCGACGGTGACGCGATCAGTCCCGATATCAGAAGCCGCGCCGTCCAAAGGAGGCGTAGCCCGGCACCGCCCGTATCAGGCCTTCCCATGTCGCGCCCTCCTTAGTTGACGTCGAGTCTCTCACGCTGCCGCCGGTTCCCCGGAGAACACCCGCCAGACCTGCGGGCTCAGCGCCGCCAAGAGGATCCCGATCGAGAACAGGCACCAGATCGCCGGCACCTCATTGGGATCGTCGGTGAGCATGCTCGCAGCGATCGGCCCCATCAGCGCATGAAAGATGGCGAAACGCCACGCCCCGTACAGGAGCGGCAGCACAAACACCGCGAGCGGATAGGCGGGGAAACTCCCGATATTGCCCCAGAGCGCCACCATCCGCGTCGACAGCCCGTTGTACGGCACGTCCCAGGCCAGGTGCCACGTCCCGGTCACCGTGCAGAGCGGCGCGCCGCACAGAGACGCCCCGGGCAGGCAGCTCCCCGCCCAAGGCAGCGGCGCGAGCTGCAGCAGGATGAAGGTCGAGGCGCATCCCGCCAGCAACATCGCCGGCCAACGCCACCGCGCCCGCACATCCGCAGGCACCAGTTCAAGCATGAAGGCGTTTATGAGGAGCGGCTGGAAAGCGATGTGCAGTATCGAGAGCCAGGTAACCGTCTGGTTGACCGGGTTGCCGCACTGGTCGATGGTCAGATACCCCGCCACCTGCAGCGCTTCCATCACGGTGAAAAACGCCACGTCAGCGGAATCGCCGGCGGGGCTGCCGCGCCGCAGCGTCGTCACCGTCGCGACGCCACCATGCCCGTCGAGGCCGCAAGTGAAAAACACATGGCCCGGCTCCGCCCATTCCGCATCGCCGCATTCCGACCGGCACCCCGACTATGACGGCGCGACCCGGCCGCGCCTTGACACGGATCAAGGCGAGGCGCTCGTTTGCCATCGTGCATCCCTGTCCCTGCCGCCTCTCGAGCCGACAACCGGTCTTGGCGCCCGGCCGACGCGGCATTACCATGTGACGCACTGCGCGATCACCTGCGGGAAGACGGACGATGAGACACGCTTGCCTGACCATCGGCCTCGCCCTGCTGGCGACGCCGCTCCTCGCCCAGGGCGAGATCGGACAAAGTCCGGTGCTGGACCAGGGCTCCGTCACCTGCGCAGAATACCTGCGGATGGAACTCTCCGAGCGCTTCGGCGCGCTCGAAGGCATCGAGCCGATGGGCGGCGAACTGGCGGGCGCCGACCCCGACCTCGTGCGCCAATGGTCCGAAGAGGTCGCCTCCGCCTGCGACGGCCACCCGGACCGGATGCTGTCCCAAGCCGCGACGGACGCGCTCGGCGCCGATTGAACGACCCTTTCGCGGCGGTCGCGCACCCCGTGTGACAAAGATTTCCACTTTTCTGACGCGGTTCAATTCAGTCATTGAATTCAATGCCATAACGATTCCGCGACGCGTGACACTTTCCGTGTCACGCCCGCTTTTCGGCGATCCGGGCAACCCGATCGACGGACAGGCCATGCGCTGAAATCGCGGAACGGGGAGATGCGGCCCCGCTTCCGGAATCCGCTTCGGGAACACCTGATCAGAATCGATGCCCCTCCGATCCCCCTCGACGGGGCGGATCGGAGGGGCACGCTCCAGCGGTCAGAAATCAGGAAAGCGCTTCAGGCCCCCGCCAACCCCGCGCCTATCCGCCCATCCCGATGAAGTTGTCGAGGATGTCGAGCGCCGCCGGTCCGATCAGCACGATGAAGAGCGCCGGCAGGATGAACAGCATCATCGGCACCGTCATCGTCGCGGGAAGACGCCCCGCCTTCTCCTCGGCGCGCAGCATCCGCTCCGACCGCTGCTCCTGGCTCAGCGTCTTGAACGCCTTGGCCAGCGGCGTGCCGTATTTCTCCGCCTGCGTCAGCGTGTTGCAGAACGCCTGCACCGACGGCAGAGGCGCGCGGTCCGCGAAGTTGTCCAGCGCCTGACGCCGCTCGGGCAGAAAGCTCAGCTCCAACGCCGTCAGATTGAGCTCCTCGCTCAGCACCGACGCGTTCCGGCTCGTCTCCGCCACGACGCGCTTGAGCGCCGAATCGGAGGCGAGCCCCGCCTCGGCGCAGATCACCAGCATGTCGAGCGAATCGGGCAGCGCCTTGCGGATCACGTCCATGCGCGCGTGTCTTCTTGCGGTTGAGGATGATCTCCGGCAGCCGGCTGCCCAGAAGCCCCGCCGCCACCACGGCGGCCGCGTCGATCAGCGGCCCCTTCCCGATCGGGTTCAGGCCGTAGACATAGAGCGCCGCGCCCGCCACGAAGATCAGCGGCGTGACCAGCTTGAAGAACGTGTAGACCACGATCGCGTCGCGCGACCGGTATCCCGCGCTCATCAGCAGCGCCTTGGCCTCCTTGGCGTGGCGTCCCTTGATCAGCGAGATGCCGTTCGTGGCCGAGCGCATGAAGGCGAGCGCGCCTTTCTGCCAGGCCTCGTTGCTGCCCGAGCGCTGGTCCGGGCCGTTGCGGTTGGTCCGCTTGCCGACCGCGCCGCGCACCCGCGCGGTCCGGGCCCGTCGCTCCGAAAACACGATCAGAACCGCCGACAGCATCAGAATGGCGGTGAATCCGCCGCCGATTGCCAATGCGAGGACCGGACTGATCTCCATCGGGCTCTCTCCTCAGATCTCGAACTGCGTCATGCGCCACATGACGATCGCGCCCATCGTGATGCTGCCCAGACCCATCATCAGCATCATCTGACCACGCGGATCGGTGAAAAGCGGCATGACGTAATCGGGGTTCATGAACGTCAGAAGCGCGAGCATCACGAACGGCAACGCCCCGATGATGAGCGCGCTGGCCTTCGCCTCGGACGAGATCGCCTTGATCTTGAGCTTCATGTTCGCCCGCTGACGCAGCAGCGCCGCGAGGTTGCCGAGCGCGTCGGACAGCGACCCGCCGGTCTCCATCTGGATCGAGATCGCGATGGTCAGAAAGTCCATCTCGGGGCGACGGACCACGCGCGCGACGCGCCACAGTCCCATCTCGAGCGGTTCGCCGAGTTTCACGCTCTCGCTGATCCGCTGGAAATGCTCGCCCATCGGCGCCTCGAATTCCTGACCGACCGCACCGATGCACTCGATGACCGGAATACCCGAACGAATGCCGCGGATGATGGTGTCGAGACCGTCCGGCAACTGCCGCATGAAGCGGTTGGACATCATGTTGCCGCGCAGATTGACGAACGCGTCGACGATGAACATCCCCATGAGAAGCGCTGGAACCGCCACGACCGGCCACGGATAGCCGCTGGCGAGGGTGCCCGCGACCCCGACGATCCCGGCCATGATCAACGAGATCAGAATGAACGCGCCGACGGACATTTTCATGCCCGCTCGCCGGATGTTGGCGCGGAGCCGATCCGTGTCGAGAAGCGGAATAAACCTCGCCAGCGCGTTTGAAATTCCGTCGAAAGCGCCTTTTTCGGTGCTCTGGCGCAGCATCCGCGCCCGGGCCTCGTCGAGATCCATCCGTCCGGACATCTTGGCGATGCCGACCCGGTCGAGGCGCTTGCGGTAGCGCCGCTTGACGCCCATCACGACGGTGATGACGAAAAGGCCAAGCCCGACGAACACCGCCACCGAGAGGACGAAGACGCCGAACGCGACGAGTGTCAGTTCCTGCATCCCATCGCCTCCAGAAGCCGAGTGCCCAATCCGAAATATTCCGCGCGCGGCGTGAAGAACGGCCGCAGATGGCTGCACTCGAATCGTCCGGCCAGCTCGCCGTCATCGGTCTCGCCATCGAAGACGTATTTGAAGAGGTCCTGCGTGGTGACGACCTCGCCTTCCATCCCGGTGATCTCGGTGACCTGGGTGATGCGCCGCTTGCCGTCGCGCATCCGGGTGACCTGGACGATCAGATGGATCGCGCTCTGGATCTGCTCGCGCACCGCCTCGGCCGGCAGCTTGAAACCCGACATCGCGACCATGTTCTCAAGCCGGGTCAGCGCATCGCGCGGCGTGTTGGCGTGGATGGTGCCCATCGAGCCGTCATGGCCGGTGTTCATCGCCTGGAGCATGTCGATGGCCTCTTCGGATCGGATCTCGCCGACGATGATCCGATCGGGCCGCATGCGCAGCGCGTTCTTGACGAGATGGCGGATGGTGATCTCACCCTCGCCCTCGATGTTCGAGGGGCGCGTTTCCAGACGCACCACGTGCGGCTGCTGAAGCTGAAGCTCCGCCGCGTCCTCGATCGTGACGGTCCGCTCGCCGTGGTCGATCATCCGCGACATGGCGTTCAGCAGCGTCGTCTTGCCCGAACCCGTGCCGCCCGAGATCAGGATGTTGAGCCGCGCGCGCCCGGCGATCTTGAGCACCGTCGCCATTTCCGGCGACATGTTCGCCTGGCGCGCCATGACGTCGAGCGTGATCTCCTTTTTGGAGAATTTTCGGATCGACATCGTCGGGCCGTCGATGGCGAGCGGCGGGATGATGATGTTGACGCGGCTGCCGTCCTTGAGGCGCGCATCGACCAGCGGCGTCAACTCGTCCACGCGGCGGCCGATCTCGGTCACGATGCGGGTGGCCACGTGCATCACGTGGGCGTCGTCGCGGAAAACCACCTCGGTCAGATCGAGTTTTCCTCCGCGCTCGACGTAGACCATCCGCGGGCCGTTCACCATGATGTCGGTGACGGTCTCGTCGGCCAGCAGCGGCTCGAGCGGGCCGAGACCGATCATGTCGTCGACCAGCAGCCGCACGATCGACCGCATCTCGGTCGCGTTCAGCTGAAGTTTGAGATCGATGATGATCTCCTCGACGATCTCGGCGATCTGGCTGCGCAATTCGTCCGGCCCCAGCGACGAGGCGACGCCGAGATCGATGCGCTGCATCAGGAGCGGCATCACCTGGCCCTTGACCTGAATCGCCCGCTTGTTTTTGACCTCCGGCGCCTCTTTGGCGAACGTTTCCGCCAGCGGATCGACGAAGTCTGGTTCAATCGGCGCGCCCTCGCTGGCCGCGGCGGCCGCCTTGGCCGCCGCCGCGCGCTCTTTGCGGATGCTCTCCACGGTGTCGCGCAGGATCTGCCGCTGTTCCACCAGGCTGGGTTTCGTGGCGCTCCCGGCCACGAGCGCCTCCAGGATGTCGTTCGCGGTCTCCGCGAGTTCGAGCGGATTTATCGCGGCGGCGGGGTCGAGCTTCGGCCGAAGCCGGTCCAGCGTCGCGGCGAGCAGCGCCGCGATCGGGTCCGAAGCCGGAAGCAGCCGGCCATGATCCAGTCCGTCTTCCACGTCAGGTCCTTCCCAGGCGACGTTTGAAGAAGCCCTGTTTCTTCTCTTCCGGCACGCCGGCCATCTCGATGCAGAGCCGGTGCAGATCGGCGACCATCTTGTGCTTGGGGTCGGCGGCGACAAGCGGCTGGCCCTGAAGCGTCGCCTTGGCCATCGCCTTGGCATCGAACGCGAAAGCGCAGCGGAGCTTCGTCTCCATGCCCGCCTCGAACTCCTTGACCGAGATGTCGGGCTTGGCCGGGATCCTGTTGGCGATCACATGGATCCGCGCCTGGCGGTTTCGGCCCTGAAGCAGCTTGGCCAACCGGTTCCCGTCACGCAGCGACTGGATCGTCAGCTCCGTGACGATGACGATCTCGTCGCAGCGGGTGAACAGCGCCGGTTCGCGCATCACGAAGTGCCGCGGAATGTCGAGGATCGACATGTCGAAATTGTTCCGCATGATGTCGGCCAGCGTCAGCACCGTGGCGTCCGTCATCCGCACGCCGTCGTCGAACGCCTCCTCGGTCGCGAGGATCTTGAGGCTCTTGCCGAACTTCGCCATCGCGTTCTGCAGGAACACCTCGTCGACCCGCTCGGGATCGTCGAAGGCGTCGCGCAGACCGCGCGTGGGCTCCAGATCGAGCGCCAGCGCGATGTTGCCGGCATAGAGATCCATGTCCACCAAGGCCACGCGCCGGCTCAGCTTCTCGGCCATGATCCACGCTGTGTTGATCGCGAGCGTGGTCACGCCCACCCCGCCCCGCGCGCCGATCATCCCGACCACGCGCCCCCGCGCCTTGCCGCCGTCGCCCGGCTGCTCCAGCCGCACGAAAACCTCGCCCAGCGCGTCCGCGTCGATCGGTTTGACCAGATAATCCTGCGCCCCGGTCCGCATGACCCGCCGGCAGAAATTCACGTCATTGACCGTGCCCAGAACCATGACCTGCGAGCCGAGCCGCGTGAGCTCGACCAGACCGGTCTCGATCTCCTCGATCTCCATGCCCTCGATGTCGACGATCATGATCTTCGGCGGCGGAGCCACGCCCAGCAGACGCAGCGCCGTGGCCAGCCCGCCTTTGCGGATGTTGGCCGTCGACCAGTCCCGCTGGGCCGCGATGGCCTGCGCCGCGGCCTGCGACGCCTCGTCCGTGAGGTACGCCGCGAACGGCTCCCGGAGGTCGAAATCCGCGCCGAGATCGGCGTCGCTCAGTCTCGCTGCTGCTTGCGCCATGGGTCCAATGCCTCAGTTGATCGTCGTGTCGAGACCGAACGGAGCGGGCCTGGTCTCGCCCGCGCGGTAGCGCTCGATCGCCGAAACGCTGCTCTGCGCGTCCATCTGCCCGAGCGTCGTCGGCGCCACGAGGTCGCGATTCTCCGCCACCATGTTCGCGAGATTGATCGCGTTGGCGCAGCCCATCGGCGGGATCGGCGCGCTGTAGAGCAGCTCGTTCTGTGACAGGCCGAGGTTCTTGCAGTCGACCTTGAGCTGGTCGTACCGGACCACCTGGACGAAGCCCGCGTCAGGCCGGACCTCGGTCGTGGCGAACCCCGTGCGTCCCGCGAGCCTGACCCGCGCCGGCACGGGACCGACAGCGTTGCGCGCGACCGAGAGCCGCTTGCGGTCCACCGTCGGAATTCCCGAGGACGGCACGTCCACGATGACGTCGTCCGACGGCACGAGCGCGAGCCCCTTGAGGAACGCCCTGAGCCGCTCGACTTCGCCCGCCGCAAGCTGGCTGCTGGCCGGCTGGAAGAAAAGATCCGTCTGCGCCCGGGTCGAGGCGGAGGAGAATGTCGGATCGACCGGCCGCGTGATCGGCTGCGACATGCAGCCGGCGAGAACCGCGGCGGTGAGGGTGATCGCGGCGCTCCGCGCCAGTCTCGCCCGGAAATGATTCGGCGTCTTCATGACGGCCCGCTCCTTCTGGTTCGCGCTCACTGGAAGACGAAGCCCGACTGGCCGTGCAGCGTGCGGCGGCCGATCGCGTTCCGGACCTTCGTGGTGTTGCCCGCACTGCCCTGGTAGCGGCCCAGCAGGATACGCTCGAAATCGTTCGGCGGAATGTACTGGTCGACAGGGTTCACGATGCGACTGGCGGTTGTCGGCCGGACGATCACCGGTGTCACGATGATGACGAGCTCCGACTGGCCGCGCTTGAACCCCGACGAGCTGAAGAGCGCGCCGAGGACGGGAATGTCGCCGAGGCCCGGCATCCGCGAGCCGCTCTGCGACGAGCTGTTCTGCATCAGGCCGGCGATCGCGAAGCTCTGGCCGCTGCCCAGATCGACCGTCGTCTCGGCGCGCCGCGCCACGATCGAGGGCACGTCGCCCTCGTTGGCGAAACTCAGCTCGCTGACCTGGGTGGCCACGCGCAAGGAGATCCGACCGTTGTCGAGCACCGTCGGCGTGAAGTTGAGCCCGATGCCGTAATCCTTGAACGTGATGGTGTTTTCCAGATCGTTCCGGACCGCGTAAGGGTATTCGCCGCCCGCGAGGAAGCTCGCGCTCTCGCCCGACCGCGCGGTCAGGTTCGGCTCGGCCAGGATCGACACGAGGCCTTCCTTGGCGAGCGCCTGGAGCACCACGTCGACGCTCAGCCGCGTCCCGCTGTAGCTGATGCCGGCCGAATAGGCGCCGCTTCCGCTGACGCCCTGTCCGCCGAACAGGCCGAACTGGGTGCTGCCGCTCGAATTCACCCCGATCGCGCCCCATTCGATGCCGAGCTGGCGGTCGATGTTGCGGCCGATCTCGGCGATTCGGACCTGGAGGTTGACCTGCGTCGGCGCGGCGACCGTCATCCGGTTCACGACCCGCGCCGGATCATCGACGAACTGGCCCGCGACCTGCATGATGTTCGCCGCGTCGTCGGGCGTCTTCACCGAACCGGTGATGACGAGCGACTGGTCGACCGTCGTCGCCGTGATGTTCTGTCCCGGGGCGACCCGCGCGATGCCCTGCTCGAGCGCCTTGGTGTTGTGCGTCACCCGGATCTGCGCGGACATCAGCACGTTGTCGTCGTCATCGACGGCGAACAGCGACGTCTCGCCGACGCCCACACCCGTCAGATACAGCAGCCGGGGCGATTTCACCTCGAGATCGGCCACGTCGGGATTGGCGACGAAGAGGCTCGAGAATTCCGAGTCGACCTTGATCAGCTGGCCGGTGCCGACCACGAGGGTCACCTGCTCCTCCTGCTGCGGTTCGATCAGCTCGAAGGCGTCCGCCTGCATGGTCCATGTCACCGGCTGCATCAGCAGCGCCGCGACCGTGGCAAGTCCCAGTTTCCGATACGCGCGCACAGGTTCATCCTTCCGTTGGAACATTCTATTCCGCAACATTCTCAGTCACCTCCGCGGCCAATGCCGGTTCGATCTTCACGTCGCCGGTCGAAGCCCCGCGCACGACCTGCACGCTGTAAAGCCGGTCGTTGAGCGGGATCACGCTCCCGGCGGCCGAGCGGATCGCCGGAGCCTGGTCGGCTGCCGAATTGGTGGCGGCCAGTTCGCGACGCAACAGCGACGTCACGTCCGAATCGAGCGTCATGTCGCGGATGGAAGGGTTCTGGACCCGCGCCAGCAGCGCGGCGGCAGTCGAGACCTGGGTCAGCCGCTCGTCCTCCGCATCCGGCTCTCCACCATCGCGCACCGAGTTGAGCACGAGCGACAGATCGCCCAACGTCGTGGCCAAGGTGATCATCTCGGCCTGCTGCGGCGTGGCTTCGAGCGTGGCCGTGCGGGCCATCGGCGGCGGCGGCGTCGCGGGCTCGCCCGGTTTCGCCGGACCCGGTGCGTTCAGCCGCTGGTCGAGGGCGAGAACCCGGAGGTTCGCCATGATCGTCTCGCTCGCGCGGATGTCGCGCCCCGATTCGATCAGATCGCCGCTGATCGAATAGGTGAGGATGAGGTCGACGCGGTCTCCGGGCAGCAGCAGGCCGCTCACGCCGGTGATTTCGCTGACCGGGATCGAGATCGCGCGCTTTCCCTTGGGAAGGACGGCGGCGAGAAATCCGCGTTCGCCGGGCTGCACCGTCGCGGACCGCGCGATCGGCACGCCCATGGGCAGGGGATGGCGCGCGACGCTGCCGACCAGGATCTTCTGACCGGCATCGCCGGCCTCGATCATTTCGGGCGTCAGGGCGCCGCCGCCGATGGCGATGGCTTCGAGATGTTCGGGAACGATGATGGACCCGGCGGACAACGCCGTCCGGGGCGCATAGACTTCGACCGGCCTGGGCGCCTCTATCTGCGCGACCGCGGCGGGCGCCGCACTTTGATTGACGCTCTGGAGAACGTACCAGCCGGTGCCGCCGGCGACGATCATCGCGGCGATGATCACCATGAGTATACGCATGATCGGTCCCGTCCTAGGTTCGAGTTTCAGGCGTCGGAATGCTGTGTCGGGTCCACCCGCCGGATCCGCGCAACGTCCGTTGGACGGACGGGCGACGGATCAGGGCGGGTGGTCTTCGGCGTCGGCTGCGACGTCGGCCCCGGATCAGGTTCCGGGCTGAAGTTTGGCGTCGATTCCGGAGAACACGCTGTCGAGCGTTCCGCCCAGCGAGGTCACGGTCACGATGATCGCGACGGAGATGAGCGCGGCGAGCAGGCCGTATTCGATGGCCGTGGCGCCTTTCTCGTCTTTCGCGAGCATACGGATGAAGGTTCTGAGATGGGTCATTTGGGATACTCCACTTTCACTGGTTAAGTTCACTCTGGTAGTCACTCGCCTCAGCCACGCGCCTCGATCAGTTTTGCGCCGACGTCGCTGTAGACCTCGAAAAGCGTCTGTCCCATCATCGATACCGTCGCGATGATCGCGATCGCGATCCCCGCCACCAGCAGCGCGTACTCGATGGAAGCCGCTCCATTCTCGTCTCTCCAGTATTTCCAAACGGAGAACTTTGGCATTTTCATGTCTCCGTATACTCGTTGGGCGTCCTGGCATTCATATTTTACGCACTCAAAGCATAAGCATTTTTCTTGTTTGAAATCAAGAATGTAATACGTATACTTTTCTCAAAACTTTGAACATAAGCACTCGAATACCTTTAAACCCGGTTAACCAGAAAATTGCCGGTATTCGCTCCGCTCACTACCGTCCGCCGACCTTCATGAGCGACAAGACGAAGCGCGTTAAGACACCTTTCCACTTCGTTACCCCGTTTCTTTTTTACATTTATTTTCATATACTTGCCAAAAACGACACGCGTGTCGCTTTCACGGGATCACACCGCTTTTCGATCCGTCACTCAAGAAACACCCGAGAGCCGCGCGTCGACATCGTCAGGCGCGGCGCCCTCAGGACCGGCGCCTCGGCGACCGCCGGCGGGGCCGCGCGCCCCACGGGAACCGCCTCCATCGACCCCGCCAGACGCGGCGCGACGAGGACCGGCGCCTCCGCCGTCACCGGCGGGGCGACGCGCGCCGCCGGTGACGAAACCCTGATCCCCGTCCTGTCGCCCGCCGCCAGCGCGGCCTTGTCGATCGTGATGACGAGAGGACGCGACGCGGTCCGCGTCCGGCTCCGACGCGGAACCGACGGCTCCGCCTCCGGCACGATTCCCGGCGCGCCCGTCGCCAGAACCGTCCCCGCGAGTCCCGCCCGGATTCTCTCGAACCTGTCCTTGTAGCGGTTGGCGAATTCCGGCGTCCGCGAATGATACGCGCCGGCGGCCAGGGTCCAGCCGCCCTTTTCCGCGTGCAGCTCGCGCAGGAACTTCGCCGCATAGGCCGCGCTGGTCTCCGGGTCGAACATCGATTCGAGCGACGGAAAGTTGTGGCCGTGCCAGCGATAGTTGATCTGGAAGCACCCCACGTCAAAGCTGTGACGCCCGTCCAGCACGCTCTGCCGCGCGAAGGCCAGCGCCTCGTCGCGCGACCCGAACCAGAAGCCTTTGCCCTCGCGGTTGATCGCCCACGGCCAAGGCCGAAGTTTCCCGTTCACCGCGCGGCCGGTCTCGGTCAGCGAGATCGCGTGCAGGACCTCCTGCGGCACCCCGCCGCCCGCCGCCCCGTTGGCGATGGCCCGCTCGCAAAGCGCGATGGCGTCCTCGTTGACGTCGGCCTTCAGGGGAGGAACGGCGGCGCCCATCGCCAGAACGGTCGCGAGGGCCGCGGTCCTCAGAACGTAACGTCTTCGCTGCGGCATCGGACACTCTTCCCCAGGATCACGAGGGCAGACATAGCCGGCGCGCGTTACCGCCCGTTTATCCTGACTGCCGAAAGTGGCCGCGGAGGCCGGGAATCCGTCTAAGACTTGATGAGAGTTGCGGACGAACTTTCCGCAATTGATCAGCCGTCGATCAGCCGCCGGGCGAGTTTGTTGTGCTCGGCGACATGCGCCCTGAGGTCCAATCCGGTCAGGCGGCCGTCTCGGACCACCCGGCGGCCGTCGATGATCACTTGCGAGGCCCGACCCCCCGCGCAGAAGACGAGTGCCGCCACCGGATCGTGCAGCCCGCCGGCGAAGCCGATGCCGCCGAGATCGAACGCGGCCATGTCGGCGGCCATGCCGGGCGCGATCGCGCCGATGTCCGAGCGGCCGAGGACGCGGGCGCCGCCCAAGGTGGCGATCTCGAGCGCCTCGCGGGCGGACATCGCGGCCGGTCCGAAGCCGACACGTTGCAGCAGCATGGCCTGACGGACCTCGCCGATCATGTCGGAGCCGTCATTGGAGGCCGATCCGTCGACGCCCAGGCCCACCGGAACGCCCGCGTCGCGCATGGCGCGGACCGGGGCGATGCCCGAGGCGAGACGCATGTTGGAGCAGGGGCAGTGGGCGACGCCGGTGCCGGTCCGGGCGAAGGCGGCGATGCCGGGCGCGTCGAGCTGGACGCAATGGGCGTGCCAGACGTCTGGGCCGAGCCAGCCTAGATCCTCGGCGTATTCGGCGGGCGTGCGGCCGAACTTCTCGCGGCTGTAGGCGACGTCGTTGGTGTTCTCGGCGAGGTGGGTGTGGAGCGAGACGCCGCAGGACCGGGCGAGGTCGGCCGAGTTGCGCATGAGGCCGGTGGAGACCGAGAACGGCGAGCACGGGGCCACGACGATGCGGAGCATGGCAAGCGGCTCGGGGTCGTGGAACGTCTCGATCAGGCGGCGGGTGTCACGGAGGATCACGTCCTCGGATTCGACGACGGAATCGGGGGGGAGGCCGCCCGCGCTTTCGCCGACGCTCATCGAGCCGCGGGCCGCGTGAAAGCGCATGCCGATGGCGGCGGCGGCTTCGATGCTGTCGTCGAGACGGCTGCCGTTCGGGTAGATGTAGAGGTGGTCGGAGGAGGTGGTGCAACCCGAGAGCATCAGCTCGGCCATCGCTGTGGTGGTCGAAACGTTGATCATGCGGGGGGTCAGGCGTGCCCAGATCGGATAGAGCGCCTGGAGCCAGCCGAAAAGCTCGGCATCCTGGGCGGCGGGGACGGCCCGGGTCAGGGTCTGGAACATGTGGTGGTGGGTGTTCACGAGGCCCGGGATCAGGATGTGACCGGTCAGGTCGATCACCTCGTCGGCCGCCTCGGGCATGTCGGCGGCGGTTCCGACGGCGACGATGCGGTTGTCCTCGACATGGACGCAGCCGTTGGGAATTTCCCGGCGTGCGGCATCCATCGTCACGAGGATGTCGGCGTTCCTCAGGACGAGGGTGCGCGGGTTCGGCATGGGACCTCCGGAGGCGACGTGATGGGAACGAGCCTAGACCCCCGCCCGACGAGGGGCCAGCGGTTTGACGGGGAAAGGGTGTGATTCACGCTATCGCGACACGCGTGTCGCTTTTGTTAAGTCATTGTTTTAAAATACTGATTTGAATCGCGTTAACCCGGTGGAAAGGTGTGTCACACCCAGCTGATTTCGACGGAGGGGGACAAGTGGGCTGAACGCCGGTATGCTCGGTGTCATGGACATCAAACTCGAATTCGTCGCCGCGCCACCCGACCTTCCGGCGTTCAAGGCGCTGATGCGGCAGTATTTCCGGATCGTCACGGCGATGCTGGCGGAGGCGGGCGGGCCGACCTATTCGCCGGAGGAACTGGCCGGGAGCACGGTGGCGCATCTGGGTGATCTGGCGCCGCCCGAGGGGCGCCTGTTGCTGGCGATGCGGGATGACGGGGCCTTGATGGGATGCGGGGCCATCCGGCGGATCCGGCCGGACGCGGCCGAATTGAAGCGCATGTTCGTGCGTCCCGAGGCGCAGGGGCGTGGGCCTGGGACGGCGACTTTTCGAGATGAAGGTCGCCGAAGCGCGGCGCATGGGCTGCAAAATGCTCTACGCCGATACCATTAAAGGAAACGCTGCGATGCTGTCGATATTCGAGAAATTCGGATTCTCGTACATTCCGCGCTATCCGGAGAACGCCAACGTCCCGGAACTGGAGCCCTGGCTGGTCTATCTTGAAGCCGACATTTCCGAAGAAGGTCTGACTGTCTGAGCGCGCATTGACCGCTTTTCGCCGTGTTCGCCGAAGACGGTGAGGTGACTGGCAAGGACACCTCCCCGCAACTCGATCACGGCGCCGGAACCGCGGCGGAGTGACCTGTCAGAGGGGCTTCAGGAGCAGGACGGCGTCGGTTCCCGAATGGAGCCAGCCGGGAATGTCGACCCGCCGGCGTCCCGCTTCCTCGTAGCCCATACGGGCATAGAGCCGAGCCGCTCCGGGGTTCGACGCGAACACGATGATCGCCAGGCCCGGACAGCCGAGTGCGACCGCGCGCTTTTCGGCGTGGCGCAGAAGCGTTTTCCCGAGCCCCTTGCCGCGCGCTTCGGGCGACGTGGCGAGAACAAACACGTACCAGTGCCCGGGAGCGAGGTTCTCTAGGTCTAGGAGGGGCACGAAAGCCGCCGGGAAATCGGGGCCGACCGGAACCGGTTCGGACGGCAGCCGATACTCGACGATCCCCGCCACGATCACGTCGTCTTCCTCGAGCATATGGGCGTTGCGGTAGCTGAAGTTGCCCTCTTCACGCTTCGCGCGCTCAAGGCCCACATCGTCGAGGCTTTGCCCCGGCGCGGCCATTCCGGCCCAGACGATGTCGGGAAGGCCTTCGCCGGCCCATCGGATGAATTGAACGAGATGCGGCGCGTCATCGCGCGTCGCCGCGCGGATGAGCTTCGTGTTCATCTTCAAGCCCCCGATTTTTGAAGTCCGTTACAGTCGTGCGCGCGCAAGCCCGCATCGTCAACCTTGGCGAAGCGCCGGCGTTCGGCCCCCGTGATCCCGGCGCCTGGGCGAAAACCCGCTTGTGGCGGCGGGCGATTGGTCTAAGCTTGCCGCCTCGCGCGTCGGGAGCGGCGCGCAGCAACATTGGGGCGGCGCCGCCGGCGCATGGCCCGGAGAAACGGGAGACCACATCTTGAAATCCATCAAACTGCTCATGGCGACGACCGCGTTCGCCGCATTCGGCGTCGCGGCCCAGGCCCAGACGCTGGTCTATTGCTCGGAGGCCTCGCCCGAGGGCTTCGACGCGGCGCTCTACACCTCCGGCACGACGTTCGACGCGTCGAGCCGCGCGGTCTACAACACGCTGGTCGAGTTCGATCTGGGCACGACCAACCTGATCCCGGGCCTCGCCGAGAGCTGGGAAGTGTCCGAGGACGGAACGGAATACACGTTCAACCTGCGTCCGGGCGTGAAATTCCATTCCAACGACATGTTCACGCCGACCCGCGACATGAACGCGGATGACGTGATCTTCTCGTTCGACCGCCAGCGGCTCGAGGACAATCCGTATTTCAGCGTCTCCGGCGGAAGCTGGGAGTATTTCTCCGGCATGGACATGCCGGCGCTGATCTCGTCGATCGAGAAGGTCGACGACATGACGGTCAAGTTCGTGCTGACCCGTCCCGAATCGCCGATGCTCGCGAATCTGGGCATGGATTTCGCCTCGATCGTCTCGAAGGAATATGCCGACGCGATGCTCGAGGCCGGAACGCCGGAGATGGTGAACCAGGCCCCGATCGGCACCGGCGCCGTTCAGCTTCGTGGCCTATCAGAAGGACGCGGTGATCCGTTACGCGCGCAACGACGACTACTGGGGCGACCCGGCGGGCGTCGAGAACCTGGTCTTCGCGATCACGCCCGACGCCTCGGTGCGCTATCAGAAGCTGAAGGCGGGCGAATGCCACGTCATGCCCTATCCGAATCCGGCCGACATCGACGCGATGCGGTCCGACCCGGACGTGAATCTGATGGAGCAGGAAGGCCTGAACGTCGGATATCTCGCCTACAACACCCAGGTCGCGCCCTATGACAACCCGAAGGTCCGCAAGGCGCTGAACATGGCGATCGACAAGCAGGCGATCATCGACGTCGTGTTCCAGGGCTCGGGCAAGGCCGCGACCAACCCGATCCCGCCGACGATGTGGTCCTACAACACCGCGATCGAGGACGATCCCTACGATCCGGAGGCAGCCCGCGCGCTGCTCGCCGAGGAGGGCATCGAGAACCTGTCGATGAAGATCTGGGCGATGCCGGTGCAGCGGCCCTACAACCCGAACGCGCGGCGCATGGCCGAGCTGATGCAGGCGGACTTCGCCGAGATCGGCGTCGACGTGGAGATCGTGTCCTACGAGTGGGGCGAGTATCTGGAGCGCAGCCGCGCGCTCGACCGCGACGGCGCGATCCTGCTCGGCTGGACCGGCGACAACGGCGATCCGGACAACTTCCTGGCCGTCCTGCTCGGCTGCGCGGGGGTCGAGAACTCGAACCGGGCGCAGTGGTGCCACCAGCCGTTCGAGGACCTGATCCAGCAGGCCAAGGTCACGTCGGACCAGGCCGAGCGCACGCGGCTCTATGAGGAGGCGCAGGTGATCTTCAAGGACCAGGCGCCCTGGGCCACCATCGCGCATTCGGTGGTGTTCATGCCGCTGCGGCCCGAGGTCGAGGGCTACATCATGGATCCGTTCGGCGGCCACGTGTTCTCGAACGTGAGCCTGGCGGAGTAAGCTCCTGAAAAGACGCGGGCGACGTTTTTTTCGCCCGCGTCACCAATGACCAAGCCCGGGATGCAGATGGACCGTTACGCCCCGTTCCGCGAGATCGCGCGCTCGAATGATCTCGACGCCGTGGCGCTCGTTCCGGGTCCGAATTTCCATCGGCTCTACGGCAAGAATTTCCATACCAACGAACGGCCGCTGGTGATCATGATCCCGGCGGAGGGCGTGCCCGCGGCGGTCGTGCCGAACCTGGAGCTGGGATCGTTCGCCTTGATCGATTTCGAGGGCGCGGTGTTCGACTGGCGCGACCAGGACGGATACGCCGCGGCGTTCGACGCGCTGGGGGCCGCGATGCCGCTGGGCCGCGTCGGGGTCGAGGGGCAGATCATGCGGGTCTTCGTGCATCACGCGCTGCGCGCGGGGATGCCGGGGGTCGAATTGGTGGATGCGGAGCGGGCGATCTCCGGGCTGCGGCTTCGCAAGACGCCTGAGGAGATCGCGGCGATGGAGCGGGCGATCGCGGTGTCGGAGGCGGCGCTGGCGCGGACGGTCGCCGATGTGCGGGTCGGCATGACCGAGGTCGAGGTCGAGCGGCTGCTGACGCGCGAGCTGTTCGCGGCGGGGGCGGAGGATTTCGCGTTCCATCCCATCGTGGCGGCGGGCGACAATTCGGCGCGGCCGCATGCCAAGGCGCGGGCGGAGTACGCGATCCGGACGGGCGACGCGCTCCTGATCGATTTCGGGGCGCGGGTGGACGGGTTGTGTTCGGACGTGACGCGGACGTTTTTCGTGGGCGAGCCGTCGGACGAGGCGCGCGAGGTGTATGCGGCGGTGCTGGCGGCGAACATGGCGGGGCACGCTGCGACGCGGCCGGGCGCCACGGCGCATGACGTGGACGACGCGGTGATCTCGGTGCTGGAGGCGTCGCCGTTCGCGGATCGCATCCGGACCAAGACCGGGCATGGGCTGGGGCGCGACGTGCATGAGGAGCCGTACATCATGCGCGGCAATTCCCAGGTCCTGGAGCCTGGGATGGTGTTCACCAACGAGCCGGGGCTCTACCGGCTGGGCGCGTTCGGCGTACGGATCGAGGACGACGTGCTGGTGACGGAGGGTGGCGCGCGGTCGCTCACGTCGTTTCCCAAAGAGCTTACGGTCATCGGCTGAGAAAGGCCCCTTCCCCGCATGTTCCGATTTCTTCTGACCCGGCTGCTGACGTTCATTCCGACCTTCATCGGGGTGACGCTGATCTCGTTCTCGTTCATCCGGCTGCTGCCGGGCGATCCGATCGTGGTGATGGCGGGCGAGCGGGGGCTGACGGAAGAGCGCTATCAGGAGCTGGTCAAACAGTTCGGCTTCGACCGGCCGTTCCTGGTGCAGTACTGGGATTATCTGACCGGGGTGCTGCGCGGCGATCTGGGCGAGTCGTTCGTGACCAAGCGGCCGGTCTGGGACGAGTTCTTCGCACTGTTTCCCGCGACGCTCGAGCTTTCGATCTGCGCGATGATCTTCGCGGTTGCTTTGGGGTTGCCGGCCGGGGTGATCGCGGCGGTGAACCGGGGCAAGTTCTTCGACCGGGCGCTGATGTCGACGGCGCTGATCGGGTATTCGATGCCGATCTTCTGGTGGGCGCTGCTGCTGATCATCGTGTTTTCGGGCAATCTGGGATGGACGCCGGTTTCGGGGCGGATCTCGCTTCTTTATTATTTCGATGACGTGACCGGGTTCATGCTGATCGACAGCCTGCTGTCGGGCCAGAAGGGCGCGTTCGCGTCCGCCGTCCATCATCTGGTTCTGCCGACGATCGTTCTGGGGACGATCCCGCTCGCGGTCATCGCGCGGCAGACGCGGTCCGCCATGCTCGAGGTGCTGAGCGAAGACTACGTGCGCACGGCGCGGGCCAAGGGGCTGGCGCCGATCCGGGTGAACGGCGTGCACGCGCTGCGCAACGCTCTGATCCCCGTGGTGACGGTGATCGGGCTATCGGTGGGAACGCTGCTCGCGGGCGCGATCCTGACGGAGACGATTTTCTCGTGGCCGGGGATCGGCAAGTGGATGGTCGATTCGATCTTCCGCCGCGATTATCCGGTGGTCCAGGGCGGGCTGCTTCTGGTGGCCGTGATGGTGATGATCGTGAACCTGATCGTGGACGTGCTCTACGGCCTGATCAATCCCCGCATCCGGAAAGGCTGAGCACATGACCGACGCGGCGATCCCGGGAGAGACCATCGAGCGGCCAAGCCGGCTGCGCGAGTTCTGGACCTATTTCAAAGAGAACCGGGGCGCGGTGATCGGCCTATATGTCTTCACGTTCTTCGTGATCGTGGCGATTCTCGCGGATGTTCTGGCGCCCTATCCGCCGAATGAACAATTCCGCGAGCATCTGCTCCAGCCGCCGTTCTGGCAGGAGGGCGGGACGACCGAGTTCCTTCTGGGAACCGACGCGGTGGGGCGCGACATGCTGTCGAGGCTGCTGCACGGGGCGCGGTACTCGTTTTTCATCGGGCTTGTCGTCGTGGTGATCGCCACGGTCGGCGGCGTGCTGACCGGACTGGTCGCCGGCTTCGCCGGCGGATGGGTCGATACGGTCATCATGCGGCTGATGGACGTCATGCTGGCGTTTCCGAGCCTGCTTCTGGCGCTGGTTCTGGTGGCGATCCTCGGGCCGTCGCTTCTGAACGCGATGATCGCGATCGCGATCGTGCTCCAGCCGCATTACGTGCGGCTGACGCGGGCGTCGGTGATGACGGAGCTGAGCAAGGATTACGTGACGTCCGCGCGAGTCGTGGGCGCCGGCACGGGCCGGCTGATGTTCAAGACGGTGCTGCCGAACTGCATGTCGCCGATCCTGGTGCAGGCGGCGCTGTCGTTCTCCACGGCGATCCTCGACGTGGCGGCGCTCGGGTTTCTCGGGATGGGCGCGCAACCCCCCACCCCGGAATGGGGGACGATGCTGGCGGAAGCCCGCGAGTTCATCCTGCGGGCGTGGTGGGTCGTGACGTTTCCCGGTCTCGCGATCCTCATCACGGTGCTGGCGATCAATCTTCTGGGAGACGGGCTGCGCGACGCGCTCGATCCCAAACTGAAGCGGAGCTGAGGGCATGGCGGCGCTTCTCGAGATCCGGAACCTCACAGTCGAATTCCAGACGGCGGGCGGCGCGTTCCGCGCGGTGGACAGCGTCGACCAGACGGTCGACGAGGGCCAGATCCTCGCCATCGTCGGCGAAAGCGGGTCGGGCAAGTCGGTGTCGATGCTGGCGCTGATGGGCCTGCTCCCCTGGACGGCGAAAATCACCGCCGACCGGCTCGATTTCAACGGGATCGATCTTCGGGACATGTCGGGGCGCGACCGGCGGCGGGTCATCGGCAAGGACATGGCGATGATCTTTCAGGAGCCGATGTCGTCGCTCAATCCATGTTTCACCGTCGGATTTCAGATCCGCGAGGCGCTGCGCACGCACACGGACATGAACCGGCGCGAGCGGCAGGACCGTGCCATCGAGCTTTTGGAACAGGTGGGCCTGCCGTCGCCGGAGAAACGGCTGGGCGCGTATCCGCACCAGCTTTCAGGCGGCATGAGCCAGCGCGTGATGATCGCCATGGCGATCGCCTGTCGGCCGCGGTTGCTTATCGCCGACGAGCCGACGACGGCGCTCGACGTGACCATTCAGGCGCAGATCCTGGAGCTTCTGACCGGACTTCAGAAAGACACCGGCATGGCGCTGATCCTGATCACGCATGACATGGGCGTGGTCGCGGAAACCGCCGAGCGGGTGAGCGTGCAATACGCGGGACAGAAGGTCGAGGAGCAGGACGTGCGGGACCTGTTCGCGCGGCCGCACCATCCCTATACCGAGGCGCTGCTGTCGGCGCTGCCGGAACGGGCGACGGGCAAGTTCCTGCCGTCGATCCCGGGCGTGGTTCCGGGGATTTTCGACCGCCCGCCGGCCTGTCTGTTCGAGCCGCGCTGCACCCATGCCGACAACCGCTGCCGCACGGAGGCGCCGGTTCCGGCGGGACCGGCGGCGGGTCGCGCGCTGTGCCATTATCCGCTGAACGTGCGGGCGGAGGCGGCGGATGTCTGAGGCGATCATCACGGCCGACGACCTGTCGCGGCATTACGAGCTTCGGTCCGGGCCGTTCACGAAGCCCACGATCGTGCGCGCGCTCAACGGCGTGAGTTTCACGTTGGAGCCGGGGCGGACGCTGGCGGTGGTGGGCGAGTCAGGTTGCGGGAAATCGACGCTCGCGCGGGTGGTCACGATGATCGAACCGCCAAGCGGCGGGACGCTGGAGATCGACGGGCGGGACGTGACGCATGCGACCGCAGGGGATCGCGCGAAGTTGCGCTCGACCGTGCAGATCGTTTTCCAGGACCCGTTCGGATCGCTCAACCCCCGCCAGAAGGTGGGCTCGATCCTGGAGGAGCCGGTCCTGATCAACCGGCCTGAGATGTCGGCGGCCGCGCGCGAGGCCAAGGCGCGCGAGATGCTGGAGCTGGTCGGTCTGCGGCCGGAGCACTACGAGCGGTATCCGCACATGTTCTCGGGCGGGCAGCGGCAGCGGATCGCGGTGGCCCGGGCGCTGATGCTGGAGCCGCGCGTGATCGTGCTCGACGAGCCGGTCTCGGCGCTCGACGTGTCGATCCAGTCGCAGATCCTGAACCTGATGCGCAAGCTCCAGGACGAGTTCAATCTCGCGTATCTGTTCATCTCGCACGACCTGTCGGTGGTCAAGCACGTCGCCGACGACGTGATGGTGATGTATCTGGGCAGGCCGGTCGAGGTCGGCCCGAAGGAGGCGATCTTCGCGGCGCCCCGGCATCCCTATACCAAGGCGCTGCTGTCGGCGACGCCGGTCGCGGATCCGGAGCGCAAGAAGGAGCGCATCCATCTGAGCGGCGAGCTGCCCTCGCCGCTGAACGTGCCGCCGGGTTGCCCGTTTCACCCGCGGTGCTGGAGGGCGGAGGCGGATTGCAGGGCGCAGATCCCGTCGCTGTCGGACGGCGCGCATCGCTGGGCATGCTTCCATCCGATTCCCGAGGCCGAGGCCGCCACCGGCGGCTGACGACCGGAGCGCCGGAGACGGCGCGCGCGGGACGCGGGCGGTACCGGATCCCGCTCCGGAATCTTCGGGAATCGCGCCCGGACCGTGTCCGCTTCGCATGGTCCCGCCCGTGGCCGGAAATGCGGGAGCGTCGGGTTCACCAGCACATTCAGCGGGTTGGCGCGTCACCGAACGGTCACGCAACTGCAATAAAACAGCCAAGGCGCAGACCTAGGTTGCGGATGCGCCGGAACGCCGACATCGGCAAAGACACGCCGGGGGGCATCGTGGCGCTGAACCGAACTCCGAAGAGGACAAGATCATGAAACCGGTAATACGCGCAGGAGCCGCCGCCATCGCAGCCGCGACCGTGGTGGCGGCCGCGCCCGCCTTCGCCCAGTCGCGCGACCAGATCCAGATCGCGGGCTCGTCCACCGTCCTTCCCTACGCGTCGATCGTCGCGGAGGCGTTCGGCGAGAACTTCGACTTCCCCACCCCGTCGTCGCGTCCGGCGGCTCCTCCGCCGGCCTGCAGCAGTTCTGCCAGGGCGTCGGCACGAGACGCTCGACATCGCCAATTCCTCGCGGCCGATCCGCGAGAGCGAGATGGAATCGTGCGCCGCCAACGGCGTCACGGACATCATCGAGGTGCGGTTCGGATATGACGGGATCGTCTTCGCGTCCCAGACCGACGGACCTCCGTTCGAGGCCTTCACCCAGAGCAGTGGTACAAGGCTCTCGCGGCTGAGCTGCCGGTGGACGGCGCCATGGTCGCCAACCCGAACTCGACCTGGGCGGACGTCGATCCGGGCCTGCCCGACACGCCGATCCTCGCCTTCGTTCCGGGCACCAAGCACGGCACCCGCGAAGTCTTCGACCTCAAGGTGATTCTGGACGGCTGCGAGAGTTCCGGCGCGATGGAAGCGATCATGGAGATCAACGGAGGCGACGAGGACCTGGCGGAGGGCGCCTGCACCAAGCTGCGCACCGACGGTGCGTCGGTGGACATCGACGGCGACTACACCGAGACGCTCGCGCGCATCCAGAGCGATCCGAACGGCATCGGCGTCTTCGGCCTGTCGTTCTACGAGAACAACGCCAACGTCCTGAAAGTCGCCACGATGGGCGGCGTCGCGCCTTCGACCGACACGATCGCGTCCGGTGAGTATCCCGTCTCGCGACCGCTGTTCTTCTACGTCAAGAAGGCGCATCTCGCCGAAGTTCCGGGCCTGAAGGAATTCGCCGAGTTCTTCGTGTCGGACGCGGTGGCCGGTCCCAACGGACCTCTCTCTGCCTACGGTCTCGTCTCGGACCCGGAACTCGCGACGACGCAGGCGCTGATCGCCGAAGAACGGACGATGGACGGCTCGATGTAGCCGCCGACCCGAAACCGGCGTCTCCGCCCGAGGGCGGGGGCGCGTTCTCCTTGCACAAGGCCGTAGCCATGTCCGGCGCATCTCTTCTTGTCGTCATTTTCCTGATCGCGGCCGCGGGATACCTCGCGGGCCGCAGGCGCGCCACCGCTTCCGCCGGCGGCGACACCCGCGAGCTGCATTCCCGTACCGATTATCACGGCCTCGCGACGGGTGCGGGCGCGCTTCTCGCCGGGGTCGCGTCATTCGTGCTCCTGAGGTTTCTCGGGTCCTTCGTGCCGTTCTTCGGCGAGCCCTGGCTCGTGACGGCTGCGTCCCTCGTCCTGGCGGCGGCCGCCTTCCTCCTCGTCTACACCCGCATCACGCCGCAGTTCCGCGCCCGCAACCTCTTCGAGACCATGGTTCTCGGTCTGCTCGTTCTCGCGTCCACGATCGCGATCTTCACGACCGTCGCGATCGTCCTGTCCCTCGTCTTCGAGACGGCGCGCTTCTTCACTCAATACGCGTGGGTCGAGTTCTTTTTCGGAACGGTCTGGTCCCCGGCCTTCCAGGGAGACAGCGAGCTCGGAATTCTCCCGCTGCTCTGGGGCACGCTCTACGTCAGCTTCATCGCGCTTCTCGTCGCGGTTCCGATCGGCCTCTTCAGCGCGATCTATCTGACGCAATATTCCTCGGCGCGGTTCCGCCGCGCCGCGAAGCCGGTGATCGAGGTTCTCGCGGGCATCCCGACGATCGTCTACGGTCTTTTCGCCCTCATCACGGTCGGACCTGTCCTGCGCGACTATTTCGCGCAGCCGATGGGCCTCGGCAGCTCGGCCGCCTCGGTGATGACGGCAGGATTGGTGATGGGCATCATGCTGATACCGTTCGTCTCTTCGCTGTCTGACGACATCATCAACGCCGTGCCGCGGTCGATGACCGAGGGATCGCTCGGGCTCGGAGCGACCCAATCCGAGACGATCCGCAAGGTCATCATTCCCGCGGCCCTGCCGGGCATCGTTGGCGCGATCCTGCTCGCCGCGTCGCGGGCCATCGGCGAGACGATGATCGTCGTGCTCGGCGCCGGCGCCGCCGCGCGGCTGTCCCTCAACCCGTTCGAGGCGATGACGACCGTGACGGTGAAGATCGTCAGCCAGCTGACCGGAGACACCGACTTCAATTCGCCGGAGACGCTCGTAGCCTTCGCGCTCGGAATCACGCTCTTCGTTATGACCCTCGGCATGAACATCGCCGCGCTATACATCGTCCGCCGCTACCGGGAGCAATACGAATGACAGACGCGGCAATATCCGGCCCCTCGAGCCGAGGCGGGCGCGCGGCCCTGACGAAACGCCGCTACGCCGCCGAACGGCGGTTCCGGTTCTACGGCCTCGCGGCGATAACCATCGCGATCCTCGCGGTCGTCCTGCTGATCTTCTCGGTGTTGCAGCGCGGTCTGCCGGCTTTCATGCAGACTTTCATCACGGCCGAGATCTACCTCGACCCGGAGGCGCTCGATCCTTCCGGCCAACGCGACCCGGAGGAGATCGCGAAGGTCCTGACGTTCTCCTACGCCCCGCTGATCCAGGCGTCGCTGACCGAACTCGCGGACGAGCTCGAAGCCGGGAACGTGCCGGGCATCACGCCGCAGCTGCTGGCCGGCATGGTGTCGGAGGCCGCGACCGCGCACGCGCAGGGACTATGTCGCGGCGAATCCGGATCGGATCGGCGAGACGGTCGAGTTCGATTTCCTCGCCAACGCGCGGATCGACCAGTACGTGAAGGGCAACATCACGCGGGAGAGCTCGGAGGGCGACATGCGGCTGGACCCCGCGCAACTGAACGCCGCCGACCAGCTTCTGGAGCGTGGCGTGATACAACTGCAGTTGAACTGGGGGTTCATCACCAATCCCGACGCCTCCGAGAACCGGCCGGAGGCCGCAGGGCTCGGCGTGGCGCTGATCGGCTCGGCCTACATGATGCTGATCGTGTTGGCGCTGGCGCTTCCGATCGGCGTCGCGGCGTCGATCTATCTGGAGGAGTTCGCTCCGAAGAACTGGATCACGGACGTGATCGAGGTGAACATCTCCAACCTCGCCGCGGTGCCGTCGATCGTGTTCGGCATTCTCGGCCTCGCGTTCTTCATCAACTTCATTCATCTGCCGATGTCGGCACCGATCGTCGGCGGCCTTGTCCTGACGCTGATGACGCTGCCCACGATCATCATCTCGACCCGCGCGTCGCTGAAGTCCGTGCCTCCCTCGATCAAGGAGGCGGCGCTCGGGGTCGGCGCGTCGAAGATGCAGGCGATCTTCCATCACGTCCTGCCGCTCGCCGCGCCCGGCATCCTCACCGGAACGATCATCGGACTGGCGCAGGCCCTCGGCGAGACGGCGCCGCTGCTTCTGATCGGGATGGTCGCCTTCGTGCGTGATTACCCCGCGGGGCTTCCGGACGGACTCTTCGAGCCCGCCACGGCGCTGCCGGTCCAGGTCTACAACTTCACCCAGCGGGCCGATCCGGCCTTTGTCGAGCGCGCGTCGGGGGCGATCATCGTTCTGCTGGCGTTCCTGCTCGTCATGAACACGATCGCCATAATCCTGCGCCAGCGCCTCGAGCGGACCTGGTGAACCGCATGCGAGAGGTATTGGAAATGAGCCCCACCATGGTCGCGACACCCAGCGCTTTCGATCCCGCGAACGAAACGGACATCACCCGCACGTCCGAGGCCGCCAACCCGAAGATCGTGGCGCGCGGGGTCAACGTCCATTACGCCGAGAAACAGGCGCTGTTCGACATCGACCTCGACATTCCGGCGAACACGGTGACGTCGTTCATCGGACCGTCAGGATGCGGCAAGTCCACGTTCCTGCGGTGCATCAACCGGATGAACGACACGATCCCGATCTGCCGCGTCGATGGCGGCATCACGCTTGACGGCAAGGACATCCACGATCCGAGCATCGACGTGGTCGAGTTGCGCGCGCGGGTCGGCATGGTGTTCCAGAAGCCCAACCCGTTTCCCAAGGCGATCTACGAGAACGTCGCCTACGGTCCGAAGATCCACGGGATGACGCGGTCGAAGGCGGAGCTGGACGAGCTGGTTCACGGCGCGCTGCGCAAGGCGGGGCTGTGGAACGAGGTCAAGGACCGGTTGCAGGAGCCGGGCACGGGCCTGTCGGGCGGGCAGCAGCAGCGGCTGTGCATCGCGCGGGCGATCGCGACGCGGCCGGAGGTTCTGCTGATGGACGAGCCCTGTTCGGCGCTCGATCCGATCGCGACGGCGATCATCGAGGAGCTGATCGACGAGCTGCGCGCGAATTATACGATCGTGATCGTGACGCATTCGATGCAGCAGGCGGCGCGGGTCAGCCAGCGGACGGCGTTTTTCCATCTGGGCAACCTGATCGAGGAGGGTCTGACGGAGGACATCTTCTCGAATCCGCGCGAGCGGCGGACCGAGGATTACATCTCGGGGCGGATCGGCTGAGGGCGTCCGGGATCCGTCCAAGGTTGGACGACTTTTAGTGCGTTGAATTCGTTTGATAAAAAACTTATGTCCAGAAGTTCCCTCAGGGAACGATGGAGGCGCGCCGGTTCTCGACGGCGCGGACGAGATTGAGAGCGGTCATTTCCGAGGATTTCGGATTGGTCGCGAGGGGCGCGTTTTCCAGTACGATTCGCATCCGGCCGAAAGCGCCGGACGCCTCGACGGCATGGCCGTTCATTCGCGCGGCGGGATCGGCGACCAGCGAGACGCGGGTGCGGTCGAGGCCGATGCCGGCCAGCGCGGAGATCACTGCGACGTTGGCGTTCTGCGGATAGGCGCCGGCCGCCTCGCGGGCGCTGCCGGTGAAAAAGGCGGTCCGTTCCGTCAGAGCGTCGAGGTCGAGCGCCGTTTCCGCAGGGGTGCCGCGCCAGGCGGCGGGGGGTTTGACGATTTCGTGGGTGACGCTGTCGAGCGGCAGGAGGGCGGCGGCGGCCAGCGCGTCCATGCCGCCGAGCGCTCCCGGCGGGATGATGATGCGGGCATGGTTGACGCGGGCGAGGTGCATGAGGTCGGCGAGGAGGGTCTCGTCGACGAAGGCGCTGGTGGAGCTGACGAGGAAATCGGCCCCCTGCCCCAGCGCGGCGTGGCCCCAGGGGGAAACGGAGGCGCGGCCGGCGGCCTCGACGACCATGTCGAGGTCGAGGCCGGCAAGGTCGTCGGGCGCTCCGATCAGGCGGGCGCCTTCGGGCAGGTCGGGGCGCGGGCGGGAGGTGTCGCGCACGGCCACCGCGACGATGCGGACGGGCGCGTCGCGCTCGGACCAGAGGGCGGCGGCGCGGCGGGCGATTGCGCCCCAGCCGACGAGGCAGATCGTCAGGGGATCAGAGGCCGACATGGGCATGCACCTTGTCCGCGTCGGTCTCCAGCGCGGCGGCGTCGCCGGTCCAGACCGTGCGGCCTTTCTCGAGGATATGATGACGGTCGGCGAGGCGTTTGAGAACCGCGATGTTCTTGTCGATGAGCAGGATCGACTGGCCCTCGGCCTTGAGCGCCGCGAGACAGCGCCAGATCTCGGCGCGGATCGTGGGGGCCAGGCCCTCGGTGGCCTCGTCGAGGATGAGGAGGCGCGGATTGGTCATCAGGGCGCGGCCGATGGCCAGCATCTGCTGTTCGCCGCCGGAGAGGGTGCCGGCGCGCTGGTTCGCGCGCTCGGCCAGGACCGGGAACATCGCGGTGACGCGGGAGAGCGTCCATGGGTCGGGGCGGTTCAGGCGGTTGGCGGCGGTGGCGACGAGGTTTTCGCGCACGGTGAGCGTGGCGAAGACCTGGCGGCCTTCGGGGACGAGGCCGATGCCGAGACGGGCGATGGATTCGGGTGTGCTGCGAGTGATGTCGGTGTTGTCGAAGCGGATGGCGCCGGCGCTGGCGGGGTTGAGGCCCATGATGGCGCGGATGGTGGTGGTCTTGCCCATGCCGTTGCGGCCCATGAGAGTGACGACCTCGCCCTCGCGGACGGTGAGGTTGACGTCGAAGAGGACGCGGCTCGCGCCGTAGGCGGCCTCGACGCTTTCGAGGGTGAGCATCAGGCGTCTCCCTCGCCGAGATAGGCGGCGCGGACCGCCGGGTCGTCGCGGATTTCGGCGACGGTGCCGGTGGCGATGATCCGGCCGTGGACGAGGACGGAGACGCGGTCGGCGAGCGAGAAGACCGCGTCCATGTCGTGCTCGACCAGCAGGATCGCGGCGCGGGATTTGAGAGCGCGCAGGGTCTCGATCATCGCCGCGCTCTCGGTGGGGCCGAGGCCGGCCATCGGCTCGTCGAGGAGCAGGAGCTTCGGACTCGTGGCGAGGGCGACGGCGAGTTCGAGGAGTTTCGCCTCGCCGTGCGAGAGGCTGGAGACGAGGATGTCGGCGCGTGTCGGCCATGTCGACGGTCGCGAGATGGCCGAGGGCGCGGGCGCGCAGGTCCGAGTCGCGGCGGACGTCGCGGACGAGGCGGAAGCTGTGGCCGTCGCGGATCTGGACGGCGAGGGCCACGTTCTCGGCGGCGGTGAAGTCGGGCAGGAGATCGGTGATCTGGAAGGTGCGGGCCATGCCGAGGGCGGTGCGGGAGGCGGGAGCGAGGCCGGCAAGGGATTCGCCGTCGAGATGGATCGTGCCGGCATCCTTGGTCAGCTCGCCGCAGAGCTGGGCGATGAGGGTGGTCTTGCCGGCGCCGTTGGGGCCGATGAGGGCGTGGATCTCGCCGGGGTTCACGTCGAGATCGATGGCGTCGGAGGCGACGAGGCCGCCGAAGCGTTTGGACAGGCCGCGGACCTGGAGGACCGGCGCGGTCATCGACGACGCCCCATACGGAGCAGGAGCGCGCGCAGGCCGCCGCGGGTCCAGAGCACGACCAGAAGCAGAATGAGGCCGAGGGCCAAAGGCCAGTGCTCCGTGCGCGCGGCCAGCGAGGATTCCAGCGCGACGAAGGCGAAGGCGCCGAGGAACGGGCCGATGAGTGTGCCGACGCCGCCGAGGATCACCATGATCATCAGCTCGCCCGATTTGGTCCAGTGCAGCATGTCGGGGCTGGCGAAACGCAGGTAATTGGCCATCAGCGCGCCCGCGAGACCGGCGCCCATGCCCGACAGCGTGAAGGCCGCGAGGCGGTAGCGCCAGGGGTGGAGGCCGATCGCCTGCATCCGGCGCTCGGATTGGCGCAGGCCGGCGATGGCCATGCCGAAGCGCGAGTTGACGATGCGGTGGAGGATGAGCAGCGTCGCGGCGGCGAAGGCGAGGCAGAGCCAGTACATCGTCGCCTTGTCACGCAGGTTCAGGCCCATGAACGCGTTGGCGCGGCGGATGATCAGACCGTCGTCGCCGCCGTAGGCCTCCAGCGAGACGAAGAGGAAAAACAGCATCTGGGCAAAGGCCAGCGTGATCATGATGAACTGCACGCCCGCCGTGCGGAGCGACAGGGCGCCGATAAGCGCGGCCGTGACGCCGCTGACCAGCATGGCGGCGGGGATGGTGAGGATCAGGCGGTCGGTGCCGGGGACGAGGCCGAGGAACGGCTCGCCCGAGGCATGGTGCGCGTAGAGGATGCCGACGGTGTAGGCGCCGATGCCGAAGAAGGCGGCGTGGCCGAAGCTGACCATGCCGCCGTAGCCGAGCGCGAGATTGAGGCTGGCGGCGGCGATGCCGTAGATCAGCGCGCGGGTCATCATGCCGGTGAGCGCGGGCTGGCCGATGGCGTCGGCGATCCACGGCAAGGCGACCAGCAGTCCGAGGATCGCGGCGATCACCCAGGGCCGCGCGTCACGCATCGGCGGCGAAGAGGCCTTTGGGACGGACGAGAAGCACGGCGGCCATCAGGATGTAGATGCCCATCGAGGCGATGCCGGAGCCGAGCGCGTCGGCCTCGGCGCCGGGCATCACGCCTCGCAGAAGGCCGGGCAGGTAGGCGCGCAGCAGCGTGTCCGTGAGGCCGATCAGCAGGCTGGCGTAGAAGGCGCCGCGGATCGAGCCGAGCCCGCCGACCACCACGACGACGAAGGTGGTGATGAGGATCTGCTCGCCCATGCCGACCTGGACGGAGAGGATGGGCGCGGCCATCACGCCCGCGAGGCCGGCCAGAAGCGCGCCGAGGCCGAAGACGAGGGTGTAGAGCAGGCGGATGTCGACGCCGAGCGCGCGGACCATGTCGCGGTTGGTGGCGCCCGCGCGGATGAGCATGCCGACGCGCGTGCGGGTGATGAGCCACCAGAGGCCAAGGGCCGTGGCGAGCCCGGCGGCGATGATCGCGAGGCGGTAGGAGGGGTAGATCAGGCCGGGGAGGAGCTCGACGGGATTTTCCAGGCCGGCGGGCAATGCGATGAAAAGCGGCGCGCGGCCGAAGAGGATGGTGACGAGCTGGTTGGCGATAAGGATGAGCGCGAAGGTGGCGAGGACCTGGTCGAGATGGTCGCGGCGGTAGAGGCGGCGGATGACGAGGGCTTCGATGGTGACGCCCGCGAGGGCCGCGGCGGCGAGGGCGAAGGGGATGGCGAGCCAGAACGAGCCGGTGGCGGCGGCCGCGGCCGTGCCGGCATAGGCGCCGACCATGTAGAGCGAGCCGTGGGCGAGGTTGATGATGCCCATGATGCCGAAGACCAGCGTGAGCCCCGCCGCCATCAGGAAGAGGGTCACGCCGAGTTGCAGGCCGTTGAGGATCTGTTCGAGGAGTAGCGTCATGCGGGGGCTCCGCGCCGCGAGCGGCGCGGAGGCGGGGTCACATCTGACAGTCGGCGGCGTAGGCGTCGACGTGGTCGGTGAAGACGGTGCCGACGGTGCGGATCACCGGCTTGCCGTCGTCGCCGGCCTCGACGCGGAGCGCGAACCAGTCCTGGATCGGATGCTGGTTGGCGCCGAAGGCGAATTTGCCGCGAACGCTGTCGAAATCGGCGGCGCGGAGCGCGTCGCGGAAGGCGGGGATGTCGTCGATCCCGCCGGTCGCTTCGAGCGCCGAGGCGATGGCGAGCGCGGTGTCGTAGCCTTGGCTCGCGTAGTAGGTGATGGGTCGCTCGGGATACGCGGCCTCCCAGGCGGCGACGAAAGCCTGGCTGGCGGGGTTGTCGAAGTCGCGGTTCCACTGGGCGGAGACGTTGATGCCGATCGCGGCCTCGCCGATGGCGCCGAGCGTGACCTCGTCCATCGAGGGCGACGAGACGACCATCGGGATGGTGTCGAGCAGGCCCGCCTGCTGGTACTGGCGGATGAAGGCGATGCCGAGGCCGCCGGGGTGGAACTGGAAGACGGCGTCGGGCGCGGCGTCGCGGATCTGCGCCATCTCGGCGGAGAAGTCGGTCTGGTCGAGACTGGTGTAGATCTCGCCGACGATTTCGCCCTGGAAGAATCGCTTGAAGCCCGCGATGGCGTCCTTGCCGGCCTGGTAGTTCGGCGCGAGCACGAAAGCGGAGCCGTAGCCGAGATTGGTCGCGTTCTGGCCGGCGCTCTCGTGGAGGTTGTCGTTCTGCCAGGAGACGACGAAGTAGTTCTCGTGGCATTCGGCGCCGGCGAGGTTCGACGGGCCGGCGTTGGGGCTGACGTAGATGGCGCCTGCATCGACGATGTCGGGGACGGTGGCGCCGGCGACGTTGGAGAAGACGATGCCGGTGAAGAGCTTCACGTCGTCGTTCGAGAGCATGCGGTCGGCGATCTGGCGGCCGTTGCCGGGCTTGAGGCCGTCATCCTCGACCATGATTTCGACCGGGACGCCGCCGAGCGTGCCGCCTTCGAGGTCGATGGCGAGCTGGAACGCGTCGCGGATGTCCTGGCCGAGATAGCCGGCCGGTCCGGACAGGGTGGTGATCATGCCGATCTTGACCGGGTCCTGGGCCTGGGCCGTGGCTGTCATGCAGAGCGTGGCGGCGAGGGCCAGCGTCAGGGTTCGGTTCATTCGTGGTCCTCCAAGGTCGGCGTCGGGGCCGGGCGTCTCTCCGAGGCATACCACTTGATTATGCCCGGTGTTGCAACAGCGACGGTCCCGCGTGTCAGTCGGGCGTGTTCCTGCGGACCACGGCGTCTGCGATGATGAGCCGGAAATTGTCGAGGTCGCGCACGGCAGACTGAAGGGGGGCGAATTGACGGAGTTGAGGTTCATGTCGACGCGGTCGGCTTGGTCCAGATGGCGTCATGTGACGCATTTTCGTTTATTTCATGGCCGCGATATGGCATTTTGACGAAACAAGAATGGCTTGATGAGGGTGGATTTGGATACCTACGTGCCGACGGAAGACGAACTTCTCGCTCTGCTGGAGTCCGATGAACGTACGATGAGCGTCGTGATCAGCAACCCGTGGCACAGGGACAATCCGATGATCTACGTCAGCGAGGAGTTCGAGGTTCAGACGGGCTACTCGCCCGAGGAGGCTCTTGGGCGGAACTGCCGTTTTCTCCAGGGGCCCGATACCGACCCGAAGGCCGTCGAAGCGATCCGCGCCGCGCTCGAAGCGCGGACGACCTTCATGATCGACATCGTGAATTACAGGAAATCCGGCGAGCGCTTCGTGAACCGTCTGCGCATCCGCCCCCTCTTTGACGAGTCCGGCGAGTTGCTCTATTTTGCGGGCGTGCAAAACCCTATCTGATCATGCGGGCAACCGGGTCCACCGGATGAGAGGCGTTCGGCCTTGACGGGCCGGGGCGGGATGCGTATGGCAGCGCCCTGAGATATCGGATTTCGGCTCGTCGGGCCGGTCCCGTCATGCAAGCAAACGAATCCAAGGATCCGAACCAATGTCCCGTCGCTGTGAACTGACCGGCAAGGGCGTGCTGACCGGCAACAACGTCAGCCACGCCAACAACAAGACCCGCCGCCGCTTTCTGCCCAACCTCAACGAGGTGACGCTGGCCAGCGAGACGCTGGGCCAGTCGTTCCGGATGAAGATCTCGGCGCATGCGCTGCGCTCGGTCGATCATCGCGGCGGCCTCGATGCGTTTCTGGCGAAGGCGTCGGATGGCGATCTTTCGGTCAAGGCGCTGAAGGTCAAGCGCGACATCGCGAAGGCGCAGGCCGAAGCCGCAGCCTGACGCGACGCCGCCCGCCAGGGTGGTCGATGATGAGCCCTGCCCCTTGTGGCGGGGCTTTTTCTTTTGCGGGGATCGCGGCGGACCTGGCGCATGTTTGCGGCTGGTCCGCATCGGTCTGCCGGAATAAAGTCCCCGCCATGAGACGCACGGCCGTCGATCTTCTGGTCTGCCTGGTGATCCAGATCCTCGTTGTGACGGGGATCGGGGGCGCCGCGCATGCCGGAAAGATGGCGGCGGCGCAGAGCTACGCGCTGTGCGGAACGGGCGGCGTGATCGACGCCCCGGACGGGCGGGACGCGCGGCATTGCCTCGACTGCGTCGCCGCGGTCGCGGGCGTCGAGGCCGGGACCGTCATGGCGGTTCCGGAATGTTGCGGGGTGGCGGCGGAGCCCGCCCCGATGACCCGGCGGGTCGACTTGGCGGAACGCGCCGGCGCGCTGCGGATCCGGGCGCCGCCAGCATCGTCGGAAACCGACATCTGACACACGCTGACGAAATTTTCGGAGACCGAACCGATGACGAACCTGAAAACCGCCGCTCTGGCGGCAACGCTGTTCTGTGCGCCCCTGGCTTTGGCCGCTTCCGATCTGCCCGTGCTGGCGCATTCCGGCGGCATCCTGATCGAGGACGGATACGCCCGCGCGGCGGGGGCGAACGCCATGAGCGGCGCCGCCTTCATGGCGATCACCAACGAGACGGATGTCGACGACCGGCTGATCGACGCGCGCGGGGACGCGGCGAAACGGATCGAACTGCACACGCATGTGGTGACCGACGGCGTGGCTCGGATGATGCAGGTGGAGAACGGGATCCCGTTGCCCGCCGGCGAGACCGTGATGCTCGAGCGCGGCGGCCTGCACGTGATGTTCATGGGTCTCAACGGCCCGTTCGAAGAGGGCGCGGCGGTGGACGTGACGCTGGTGTTCGAGAACGCGGGCGAGATCGACGTGGCGATTCCGGTCGACCTCAGACGCGGTCCGGCCGAGTAAAGACCGGCCGCCCGGCGACGTCGGGCCGGTGCGCTCCAAGCGACTGGAATGGTTAACGGATTTTAACATTCCTGTTGCGTCGGCGCATCGGTCCGGCGGCGGAGCGAATTAATTTCGCCCGCGACCGGATTTTTTCTTGATATCGAAACCCGTGGGCTGCATATGCCGCCTCCTGACGCCAACGCACGCACCTCTGCACTGGACCGCCACACGCGGAAATTCATGTAGCGACGGTAACGTCTCCTTTTGGAAACGACGGGGTTAACTCCCCCGGGTCTGACGGAGATGACCAATGTTGAACGTAGCCGCGCTTCAGGGCGCACCTGTATCCTTCCCCGAAATCCACCCGGTCGCCTCCGCCGTCAGTGCCGCGCAGGACGTCTATATCCGCGCGCATGACTTCGACGAGCCGACGGTCATCTTCGACCTCGACATGCTGCGCGGCAAATTCGACGCGCTGGCCGAGGGCTTGGGCGACGCGTCGATCCATTACGCCGTCAAGGCGAACCCGGCCCCGGAAGTCGTCGCGGCCCTCGCGGCGCGCGGCGCGCATTTCGACGCGGCCTCGCGGGGCGAGATCGATCTCTGCCTCGGGCTCGGCGTGCCGGCCGATCACATCGCGTTCGGCAACACGATCAAGAAGGCGTCCGACATCGCCCATGCCCATGCGATGGGCGTGCGCCAGTTCGCGGTCGACGCCGAGGCCGAGATGCGCAAGATCGCCATTCACGCGCCGGGCGCGCGGGTGATCGTGCGCATGCTGGTCGACGCGAGCGAGGCCGACTGGCCGCTCAGCCGCAAGTTCGGCTGCTCGCGACGCGAGGCGCTCCGCCTGATGGATCTGGGGCGGTACCTCGGGCTTGAGGTCGCCGGCATCTCTTTCCACGCGGGGTCGCAGATGCGCGAGCCCTCCATGTGGGCGACGGCGCTCGACGCGGCGCATTCGCTGTGGTCCGAGGCGGCCGAGGGCGGTCATCCGCTGAGCATCCTCAACATCGGCGGCGGGTTCCCGGCGTTCTACGGCCATCCCCTGCCCGAGACGCGCGACTATGCCGCCGAGGTCATGCGCATGGTGCGGCATCGCTTCGGCGCGGACGTCGCGGTGATGGCGGAGCCGGGACGCGGTCTGGTGGCCGAGGCGGGCGTGATCGTCGCCGAGGTGGTTCTGGTCGCGAAGAAGGACGAGGACGATCTGGCGCGCTGGGTGTTCCTCGACATCGGCAAGTTCTCCGGTCTGGCCGAGACGATGGACGAGGCGATCCGGTATCAGTTCGAGACGCGGCACAACGACGCCGAGACTGGTCCGTGCATCCTGGCCGGACCGTCCTGCGATTCCGCCGACGTGCTTTACGAGAAGCGGCCCGTGCAGCTGCCGGTCGATCTGACCGACGGCGACAAGGTCCGGATCCTGTGCACCGGCGCCTACACGACCAGCTATTCGTCGGTCGGGTTCAACGGCTTTCCGCCACTGCGGTCGGTGTTTCTGGGCTGAACCCGCGCGTCCATATCGTCGGACCCACCTGAACATCACGGGCGCTCTCGCGGATTTCCGCGGGAGCGTTTCCGCTTTCAGATCCAGGCCAGCGTCAGCGCCGCGAGGACGAGATAGCGCGTGCCTTTGGCGATCGTCACCAGCACGAGGAATGGCGCAAGGGGCTCGCGCATGAGGCCTGCGGCGACCGTCAGCGGGTCGCCGACGATCGGCAGCCAGCTTCCGAGCAGCGACCAGCGGCCGTAACGGCGATACCAGGTCTGCGCGCGTTCAAGCCGGGCGTCGGACGCCGGGAACCATCGTCTGTCTTTGAAATGCAGCAGGTATCGCCCGAGATACCAGTTGATCAGGGAGCCCAGCACGTTTCCGGTCGTCGCCACGATCAGGAGCAGCGACGCCGGATGCGCTCCGGCCACCAGAAGCGCCGCCAGCACGGCTTCCGATTGCATCGGCAGGATCGTGGCCGCCACGAGGGCGGACAGGAAGAGGGCGACATAGGCGATCATTTGTCCGTCGTCGCCAGTCGACCGGCATCCGGTCGGGTGAGGAAGCGGTCTTCAGCGGTGCGGGCCGCCGCCCTATTCGGCGGCGACGGCGGGACGGTCGTTGATCCAGCTCCAGACGCGCATCGGCGTGAGCGGCATGTCGACATGGCGCACGCCCGCGTCCCAGAGCGCGTCGAGGGCGGCGTTGGTGACGGCGGCGAGCGCGCCGACGGTTCCGGCCTCGCCGCAGCCTTTCATGCCGATCTCGTTGGCGGTGGAGGGCACGAGTTCGGTGTCGAAGACGATGTCGGGCATGTCCGCGGCGCGGGGCATGGCGTAGTCCATGAACGAACCCGACAGGAGCTGACCCTCGTCGGAATAGACGACATGTTCGGTCACGGCCTGGCCGAGGCCTTGGGCGACGCCGCCATGGACCTGGCCCTCGGCGAGCATCGGATTGATGAGCAGACCGAAATCGTCGACCACCGTGTATTTGACCACCGCGACATGGCCGGTGTCGGGATCGGCCTCGACCTCGGCGATGTGCGCGCCGTTGGGGTAGGAGCGGCCGGGCACGATGAATTCGCGCGTCGTGGCGAGGAGGTCGGCCAGGCCTTTTTCGCGGGCGGTGGAGGCGAGCTCCATCATGGTCAGCGCCCGGTCCGTGCCGGCGACGCGGAAGGCGCCGTCCTCGAAGACGAGATCGGCGCCCGAGACCTCGAGCTCCTCCTCGGCGAGGGGCCGGAAGTTCTCGATCACGACATCCGCGGTCTTGAGGATGGAATTGCCCTGCATCGTCACCGAGCGCGAGCCGCCGGTGCCGCCGCCTTTGGCGATCAGATCGGAATCGCCCTGGACGAGGCGGATCTTGTCGAAGGGGATGCCGAGGCGGGAATTGAGGAACTGGGCGAAGACCGTCTCGTGGCCCTGCCCGTTCGACTGGGTGCCGACCTTGAGCTCGACATTGCCGTCGGCGGTGAATTCGATGCCGGTGGTCTCGTTCTGGTCGCCGAGGATGCTTTCGATGTAGTAGCAGAGGCCGATGCCGCGAAGTCTGCCACGCGCGGCGCTCTCCTTTTTGCGGGCCGTGAAACCGGCTGTGTCGGCGACGATGAGCGCCTTGTCGAGGACGCGGTTGAAATCGCCCACGTCGTAGAGCTCGCCGACCACGGATTTGTAGGGGAACGCCTCAACGGGGATGAAGCTGCGGCGGCGGAATTCGACCGGGTCCTGGCCGAGATCGCGGGCGGACCAGTCCATGAGACGCTCGATGGTGTAAATCGATTCGGGACGGCCGGCGCCACGATAGGCGTCGATGGGCGTTGTGTTGGTGTAGACGCCCTTGACGTTGATGAACGCCTTCTGGACGTCGTAGCAGCCGGGCAGCACCTTGAGCGCGACGTTGGTGGGGATCTCCTGGCCCTCGCCGCTGTTGTACGCGCCCATGTTGGCGACGCAGTTCACGCGCAGCGCCTGGAGGCGGTACTCGGCGTCGAACGCGGCCTCGGCGATCGTGACATGATCGCGGCCGCCGTTGTCGGTGATCATCGCCTCGCCCCGGCCGGAGCGCCAGTGGACGGGGCGGCCGAGTTCGCGCGCGGCGAAGGCTGTCATGAAGTATTCGGGATAGTTGAAGCCTTTGGTGCCGAAGCCGCCGCCGACATCGGGCGTCGTGGTGTGGATCGCGTCCTGCTTGACGCCGAATTTCTTCGCCAGTTCTTTCTTCAGGCTCCAGACGCCCTGACCGGAAAACGCGAGGTGGAGGCGGCCGTCGCGCCATTCGGCGGTCGTGCCGCGCGGCTCCATCGGGTTGGAGATGATGCGGTTGTCGATCAGCTCGAGCCGCGTGGTGTGGGCGGCGGCATCGAAGGCCGCGTCGACCTCGGCCTCGTCGCCGAATGCCCAGTCGAAGGCGAGATTGTCGGGAGCCTCGGGATGGATCGTCTCGCCGCCGATCGCGGTGTCGACATGGGCGGAGAGGTCTTCGTAGTCAAACTCGATAAGGTCGAGCGCGTCGAGCGCCTGGGCCTCGGTCTCTGCCACCACTGCCGCTAGGCCGTCGCCGGCGAAACAGACCTTGCCGGATGCGAGGATCGGCCGGACGGGGGCCGCGCCTTTGCTGCCGTCGCGGTTTTCGACGGTGTTGAAATCCATCGCGTTCTTCATCTTGCCGTCGAGATCGGCGGCGGTGAAGATGCCGAGCACGCCCGGCGCGGCGCGCGCGGCGCTGACGTCGAGGCCCGTGACGGTGGCGTGCGCGACGGGGCTTCGGAAGACCACGAGGCGGGCGACGCCGTCTGGCGCGATGTCGTCGAGATAGCGGCCGTGTCCGGTGAGAAAGCGCACGTCCTCTTTGCGGCGGACGGGCTGGCTGGTTCCGAATTTCGCGGTCGCGTTCATGGACGGGCTCCTGGATGTCGGCTGCGGGAGAGAGAGTAGCGGAATCGGGGCGCGCGTCCAGAGCCGCGCGGCGCGGCCTTTTCCTTTCGCGCCCCCGGCGGTAAGACGCGACGCCGCAGATGACCGGGACATATCCGATGCCGATGGAAAAGACGTTCGACGCCGCCACCGCCGAGGCGGAGATCTCCGCGCGCTGGGAGGCGGCGGGGGCTTTCGTGGCCGGGGCGAACGCGGCCGAGGACGCGGAGCCGTTCTGCATCCTTCTGCCACCGCCGAACGTAACCGGCAGCCTGCATATGGGGCACGCGTTCAACCACACGCTGATGGACATCCTGGCGCGCTGGCGCCGAATGCAGGGGCGCGACGTGCTCTGGCAGCCTGGGCTGGACCATGCGGGGATCGCCACGCAGATGGTCGTGGAGAGGGAGCTGGCGCGCAAAGGCGAGCCGGCGCGGCGCGAACTGGGCCGCGAGGCGTTCACGGCCAAGGTCTGGGAATGGAAGGAGCAGTCGGGCGGGAACATTCTGGAGCAGTGCAAGCGGCTCGGGGACAGTTTCGACCTTTCGCGCAACCGGTTCACGATGGATCCGGGGTTCCATGACGCGGTTCTGAAGGCGTTTGTCGACTTCTACGACAAGGGGCTGATCTTCCGCGGCAAGCGGCTGGTGAACTGGGATCCGCATTTCGAGACGGCGATCAGCGATCTGGAGGTCGAGCAGGTCGAGACGAAGGGCAGCCTGTGGCGGCTGCGCTACGCGCTAGAGGACAACGCGACCTACGAGCATCCGATCGAATGGGACGACGAGGGCAAGCCCACGGCGTTCGAGACGCGGGATTATCTGGTCGTCGCGACCACGCGGCCCGAGACGATGCTGGGCGATACCGGCGTCGCGGTGCATCCAGACGACGCGCGGTATGCGCATCTGGTCGGGAAGTCCGTCCGTCTGCCGCTGGTCGGGCGGTCGATCCCGATCGTGGCGGACGAATACGCCGATCCCGAGAAGGGGACGGGCGCGGTCAAGATCACGCCGGCGCATGATTTCAACGACTGGGAGGTCGGGAAGCGGGCGGGGCTGCGGGTCGTCAACGTCATGGACACGCGGGCCTGCATCTGCGCTGAAGGACAATGCAGAGTTCTGGGAGGGCGTCGCGGCCGACGACGCGCATCCAGATTTCGACGGGATGGACCGATACGAGGCGCGGGATCTGGTTCGACGCTGGCCGAGGCAGCCGGCTGGCTCGACGGGATCGATGCGGAGACGCACATGGTTCCGCACGGGGACCGGTCGAAGGTCGCCATCGAGCCGCTGCTGACCGATCAGTGGTTCGTGGACGCGGCGACGCTGGCGAAGCCGGCGATGGAGGCGGTGCGCTCGGGCGAGACGCGGATCCTGCCGGAGCGGGACGAGAAGACGTATTTCCACTGGCTGGAGAACATCGAGCCGTGGTGCATCTCGCGGCAGCTGTGGTGGGGGCATCAGATACCGGTTTGGTATGGGCCGAAGATGGAAAGCGGCCAGTTCAAGATCGCTTTTCCATTCACTAGAAACGGCCCGAGTGATCGGTTCTGTGCACTCGCAGAAGCTGAGGCAATTACCCTTGCTGAGAAGCATTATGGAGTGCCAGTCAAAGTCTATGATGCCGATCAATGGGAAGATGAGGTCGCGGACATCAATGCACTGGTGGACCGAAGTGCTCAAGTTGTTCCAATTCGGCGCGACCCCGACGTGCTCGACACCTGGTTCTCGTCGGGGATCTGGCCGATCGGGACGATGGGGTGGCCGGAGGAGAGTGCGGAGCTGGCGCGGTATTATCCGTCGAGCGTGCTGGTCACGGGCTTCGACATCATCTTCTTCTGGGTCGCGCGGATGATGATGATGCAGATCGAGCTGACCGGGAAGGCGCCGTTCGCGGACGTCTACATCCATGCCCTCGTCCGGGACGAGAAGGGCAAGAAGATGTCCAAGTCCTTGGGCAACGTTCTCGACCCGATCGAGCTGATCGACGAGTTCGGGGCGGACGCGGTGCGGTTCACGCTGACGGCGATGGCGGCGATGGGGCGGGACCTGAAGTTGAGCCGGGACCGGATCGCGGGGTATCGCAATTTCGGGACGAAGCTCTGGAACGCGGCGCGGTTCGCGGAGATGAACGGCTGCGTGCCGGGCGACGCGTTCGATCCGACCTCGGTGACGCTGACGGCGAACCGCTGGATCGTCGGCGAGACGGGGCGGGTTCGCGAGCAGCTGGAGACGGCGCTGGAGGCGTACCGGTTCAACGATTACGCGAACGGGCTTTACGCCTTCGTCTGGGGCAAGGTCTGCGACTGGTACGTGGAGCTGGCCAAGCCGCTGTTCGATGACGAGGTGTCGGCGGTCGAGACGCGGGCGACGATGGCGTGGGTGCTGGACCAGTGTCTGGTGCTGATGCACCCCGTCATGCCGTTCATCACCGAGAGCCTGTGGTCCGGGATCAAAGAACGCGAGGGGCTGCTGGCGCATGAGGCCTGGCCGACCTATGGCGCGGAGCTGGTCCACGGGGACGCGGATTCGGAGATGAGCTGGGTGATCGGGCTGATCGAGGAGATCCGGTCGGTGCGGGCGCAGATGCATGTGCCGGCGGGGGCGAAGATCACGCTGATCGAGCTGGATCTGGCGAAGGCGCAGGCCGAGTCGCTGGAGCGGAACCGGGCGCTGGTGGCGCGGCTGGCGCGGATCGAGACGTTCGAGGAGGCGGCGGCCGCGCCGAAGGGATCGGTCACGATCGCGATGGACGGCGGCACGTTCTGTCTGCCGCTGGCGGGCGTGATCGACGTGGAGGCGGAGCGCGCGCGGCTGGACAAGGCCTTGGGCAAGATCGGCAAGGAGGCCGAGGGCATCCGGCGGAAGCTGTCGAACGCGGCCTTCGTGGAGAAGGCGCCCGAGGAGGTCGTGGACGAGAACCGGGCGCGGCTCGAGGCGCTGGACGAGGAGACGGCGATCCTGCGGGCGGCGGCGGCGCGGCTGGCGGCGTTCTGAGGGGGCTTTTCGCGGGAAACGACACGCGTGTCGTTTTGGTCAAGCATTTGATTTTTATGACGTATTTGATTCGCGTTAACCGCGTTGAAAGGTGTGTCACGAGGGGTCTGGCGCAATCGGGACGGCAGAAATCGCGCGCCATCCGGAGGACGTCGCGCGTCCGCGGGCGGGCGGGAATCGCACGCGTCGTGCTGAAAGCGCGCCTCGGGCGTGACGGGGCGGACGTGCGACGTCCGGGCCGGTCGGTACGGAGCGATTTGAGTTCGTCGCGCCCTGCCCCGCTTGACGCGGCCGCCGCGCGTCACTAGGCGCTGCGCATCATGGCAGAACCTCCCATCCTCACCCTCGCCGACATCTCCCTGACGTTCGGAGGCGACCCGCTTTTCGACGGGGTCTCGCTCGCGGTGCATCCCGGCGAGCGGGTGGCGCTCGTGGGGCGCAACGGCTCGGGCAAGTCGACGCTGATGAAGGTGATGGCCGGGACGGTCGCGGCCGATGGCGGTACGCGGTTCCTGCGGCCCGGACTCACCGTCGGCCACATGGCGCAGGATCCGGATTTCGGCGGGTTTCGACAGTCTGGGCGCCTTTGCGGCGCACGGGGTGGACGAGACCGAGACCTGGCGCGTCGACATGGCGATGGAGGGTCTGAAGCTCGATGCGGGGCTGGACCCGGCGGCGGCGTCCGGGGGCGAGCGGCGGCGCGCGGCGCTGGCGCGGATCCTGGCGGAGGCGCCGGATCTGATGCTGCTCGACGAGCCGACCAACCATCTCGACATCGCGGCGATCGGCTGGCTGGAGGAATGGCTGGGCCAGACGCGCACCGCGTTCGTGGTGATCAGCCATGACCGCGCGTTCCTGCGCAATCTGACGGACCGGACGCTCTGGGTCGACCGGGGCGTGGTGCGGCGGCTCGACCGGGGGTTCTCCGAGTTCGAGGAATGGCGCGACAGGACGTATGACGAGGAGGACGTCGCGCGGCACAAGCTCGACCGTCTGATCAAGGCGGAGGGCCGCTGGGCCGTCGAGGGCATCTCGGCGCGGCGCAAGCGCAACCAGGGGCGGGTGCGGCGGCTCGCGGAACTGCGCGGCGAACGGGGCGCGCAGATCCGGCGCACGGGTGCCGCGAAGATGGAATTCGAGAGCGCGACGCGCTCCGGCAAGCTGGTGGTCGAGGCCACGGACGTCGCCAAGGCGTTCGGCGAGCGAAATATCGTGCGGGACTTCTCGATCCGGGTGCAGCGCGGCGAGCGGGTGGCGCTGGTCGGGCCGAACGGTGTGGGCAAGACGACGCTGCTTCAGATCCTGACCGGACAGACGGAGCCGGATGCGGGCAAGGTGAAGCTCGGGACGAACCTGACGCCGGCGCTGTTCGACCAGAACCGGGCGGAGCTGAACCCCGATCTGAGCCTGTGGGAAACGCTGACCGGCGACGGCGATCTGGGCGTTTCAGGGCGCAACGACCAGGTGATGGTGCGGGGCAAGCCGCGTCATGTCGTGGGGTATCTCAAGGAGTTCCTTTTCCCGGAAAACATGGCGCGGGGGCCGGTCTCGGCGCTGTCGGGCGGCGAACGGGCGCGGTTGCTGCTGGCGCGGCTGATGGCGCGCGACACGAACCTGCTGATCCTCGACGAGCCGACGAACGATCTCGATGTGGAGACGCTCGACCTGCTTCAGGAACTGATCGACGATTACGAGGGCACGGTGCTTCTGGTCAGCCACGACCGCGATTTCGTCGACCGGATCGCCTCGACGACGATCGCGATGGAGGGTGACGGGCGCGCCACGATCTATGCCGGGGGCTGGACCGATTACCGGTCGCAGCGGCAGGGCGAAGACGCGCCCGAGACGACACGGCCCACCGTGCGGACGGGTCGCGCCGCGCCGAAGCCCGCGAAAGCGCCGTCGGGGAAGATGAGCTTCAAGCAGGTCCACCGGCTCGAGACGCTGCCCGCCGAGATCGCGCGGCTCGGGGCCGAGATCGAGCGGCTCGAGGCGCTGCTCGCCGACGCGGATCTGTTCACGCGCGAGCCGGCGAAGTTCCAGAAGGCCTCCGACGCGCTGGTCGCGCGCCATGCGGCGCTGTCGGACGCGGAGGAGGAATGGCTGGCGCTCGAGGAGCTGCGCGAGGCCGCGGGCGCCGCCTGAGCGGACATTGCGACGCTTGCAACGCGACCGGGCGTTACATTATGGTGCCGCGACCGCGCGCGAGGTGCGCGCCGAGCAGGCTTTAGGAAGCGGAAAAATGAAGAAAACTGTGAGATTCATGGCGATCGCGGCTCCGGCCGCGCTGATGCTCGCCGCGTGCACGCCGCCCAATTCGGGCAATCTCGTGAGCGCGAACCAGGCGCAGCAGGCCCAGACCGTCAATTTCGGCACCGTCGTCAGCGTGCAGCCGGTCAACGTGCAGGGCGGAAATACCGCGGCGAGCGTGACGGGCACCCTCATCGGCGGCATCGCCGGCGCGGCCCTCGGCAACCAGGTCGGTGGCGGCCTCGGGCGTGATCTCGCGACCGGCGCGGGCGCCGTCGCCGGCGCAACGGCGGGCAACGCGATCACCAATTCGGCGACCACCGTCCAGTCCTTCGAATGGACGATCCGGCTTGAGAGCGGTCAGACGATCTCGGTCATCCAGGCCTCGCCGACGTTCTCCGTCGGTCAGCGGGTCCAGGTCATCCAGAGCGGCTCGAACACGCGTCTCGCCGCCGCCTGATCCTCGGATCCGGACATGCGAAAGGGCCGGAACTTGCGTTCCGGCCCTTTTCGTTTCAGTCCGTCGGCGCTCAGGCGGCGCGCTGGGTCTTGCGGGGCCGGCGCGAGCGGGCGCGGGCCGAGCGGGGGCCGTTCTCGCCCGGTTTGGCGGGTGCGCCTTGGGGTTTGGCGGCGCCGCGCGCACGCGGTCCCTCGGAGGCCTGCGCGAATTCGAGCAGGGTCGTGCGCGTGATCTTCTCGACCGCGCGCAGTTTCTTGATCTCGTCGTTGGCGCACATCGTGATCGCGGTGCCCGCGGCGCCGTTGCGCCCGGTGCGGCCGATGCGGTGCACGTAGCTCTCGGCCTCGTCGGGCAGATCGTAGTTGATGATGTGGGTGACGCCCGGCACGTCGATGCCGCGCGCGACGATGTCGGTCGCGACCAGCACCCGGACCTGGCCGGAGCGGAAGGCGTTGAGCGCCCGCTGGCGCGCGTTCTGCGCCTTGTTGCCATGGATGCTCTCGGCGGCGATGCCGTCCTTGCCGAGGTTCTGCGCGACGCGGTCGGCGCCGCGCTTGGTGCGGGCGAAGACGATGACGCGGTCGACTTCCGGGTCGCCGATCAGCTCGGCCAGACGGGCGCGTTTGGCGCCGGTGTCGACGAGTTCGACGCGCTGTTCGATCTTCTCGACGGTCATCACCTCTGGCGTCACGGAGACGCGCACGGGATCCTTGAGCAGCGTTTCGGCGAGTTTCTGGACCTCGGGCGGCATGGTCGCGGAGAAGAGCGCCGATTGGCGGCGCGGATGGAGACGCGCGACGATTTTCTGCACCGGCTTGATGAAGCCCATGTCGAGCATCCGGTCGGCCTCGTCGAGCACGACGAATTTGGTCTCGTCGAGACGGATCGCCTTGTCGTCCATCAGGTCGATCAGACGGCCCGGAGTGGCGACGACGACGTCGACGCCGCGGCCCAGCATGCGGATCTGGTTGTTGCGCGACATGCCGCCGAGGATCAGCAGCGTGGTGAGTTTGGCCCCGCCGGCGAATTGCTTGAAGCTCGCCTCGATCTGGACGGCGAGTTCGCGCGTGGGCGCGAGGATCAGCGCGCGGCAGGCCTTGGGCGAGGGTCTGCCGGGCATGGCGAGGATCTGGTGCAGGATCGGCAGGCCGAAGGCCGCCGTCTTGCCGGTTCCGGTCTGGGCCACGCCCAGGATGTCGCGGCCGGCCATCTGCGGCGCGATGGTCTGCGCCTGGATGGGGGTGGGGGTGGAGAAGCCCGTGCGGGCCAGAGCGTCGAGAAGCGGCCGGGCGAGCCCGAATTCCGCGAAATCAGTGATTGCAGCAGTCAAAAACGTATCCTTCCCGCGCGGCCCTCGGGCCCGGCGCGGTTGTCGCCCTCGTCAGGCGCAAATGACGAAAACCATTGGGTTACGGTGTCAGGGGCCGTTGCCCCGTCTGCGCCACCGTCATGTCGGATTTTCGGCCAGAAGGCGTTACGATCCGGTAACCGTACGGAACTGCGTGCGCGAGGCGCGCGGATCCCTGCCGGTGAAGGCGATGTAGAGGCCCTGGCGGTCAAAAGCAAGCCCCGGCACGTCGCGTCACGTTGCCGGGCCTGCGGATATGTGGCATCAGGCGCGCGCAAGCACATCGCACGAGGGTCAGACCATGATCGATTTCGCCGCCGCCCGTGAAGCCATGGTGGACAGCCAGGTCCGTCCATCCGACGTGACGGCCTATCCGATCATCGCGGCGATGCTCGACGTGCCGCGCGAGGATTACGTGCCGGAGGCGTTCCGCAGCGTGGCCTATCTCGGCGAGCACATCCCGCTGGCGCCCGGCCGCGTTCTGCTGGACCCGCGTGTTTTCGCCAAGCTTCTCAACGCGCTGGACGTGAGCCGGACCGATCTGGTGCTCGATGTGGGCTGCGGACTTGGCTATTCGACGGCGGTGATCGCGCGCATCGCCGAGGCGGTGATCGCGCTGGAGGAGGACGAGGCGCTCGCGGGCGAGGCCGAGACCCGGATCGGGACGCATTCCGTGGACAACGCGATGGTCCAGACCGGCCCTTTGACCCACGGCGTCGCGCGGCACGGGCCCTATGACGCGATACTGGTCGAGGGTGGCGTGGAGACGGTTCCCGAGACGTTGACCGACCAGCTCAAGGAAGGCGGACGGATCGTCGCGATCTTCGGCGACGGTCACAAGGGCCAGGCGCGGATCGGTCTGAAATCGAAGACCGGGATGGTCTGGCGTCGGGCCTTCGACGCGACGGCGCCCGTGCTGGGCGGGTTCACCCTGTCGAAAGAATTTGAGTTTTGAGGCGGAAAGGCCGATAAACGCTGCAAGAGCCTGATACACGGGCCATTCGGCAACGAGCGGTAAAATGAGGTCCCTGATGGTTCTGCGGCGCGCTTCACGATTTTTGCTCTCCACGGCGTTGGCTGGAGTGCTTTCGCTCGGACCCGCTTTCGGGGCGTCGCTGACCGATGCGCTGATCACCGCATATCAGACCAGTCCGTTGCTCGAATCCAGCCGTGCCAGTCTCCGCTCGCTGGACGAGAACGTGGCGCAGGCGCGGTCGCAGAAGCGGCCGCAGGTGGACGCGTCGATCGGGGCCGACACCCGGTCCAACGTGATCGAGGCTCTCGACTCGCGGGTCGACTCGATCCAGGCCGCGGTTGGCGCGAGCCTTCTGATCTACGACCACGGTCAGACACGCGCCGCGATCGATTCAGCCCGCAATCTCATCGCGGCCGCGCGCTCCGATCTGATCGATGTCGAGCAGTTCGTGCTTTTCAGCGCGGTCGAGGCCTATCTCGACGTGCGTCAGAACGAGGAGTTCGTGCGCCTCGCGCGGAACGACGTCGAACGCCAGCTCGAGACGCTGAACGCCACCCGGAACCGCTTCGAGGTCGGCGAGGTCACGCGCACGGACGTCAGCCAGAGCGAAGCCCGTGTCGCGAGTTCGCGCAGCATCCTCGCCGATTCAGAAGGCGCGCTCGAAATCGCGCGGCAGGCGTATCTCGCGGCGGTCGGGGTCCTGCCCACGAATCTCGAGCCGTTTCCGCCTCTGCCGGAGGTTCCCGCCTCGCTGGAGGAGGCGACGGCGGTCGCGCTCAGGATGAATCCCCAGATCATCGCGGCGCAATTCGCCGCGGACGCGGCCAGCTTCGACGTCGAGCGCGCCATCGCCGCGAAAGGCCCCACCGTGCGCGTCTTCGGCCGCGCCGGCGCGGAGCGCGGCAACGCGTTCGGCCAGACGTATGACGGCAACACTTTCGGCAGCGCCGGCGTCGAGGCCGCCATGCCGCTCTACACCGGCGGCCGCAACGACAGCCTCGTGCGCCAGGCCCAGGCGGTGCTCGACCAGCGGCGCTACCAGGTCCAGGAGGCGGGCCGCGCGGTGACGCAGCAGGTCGCCGCGGCCTGGATCGAGCTCGAGACCGCGCGGGTCTCGATCGTCGCGCGGCGCGAGCAGGCCGAGGCCGCCCGCATAGCGGCGGAAGGCGTGGCCGAGGAGGCGCGTCTGGGGGCGCGTTCGACCATCGACGTGCTCGACGCGGACCAGGAACGGCTGCAAGCCGACGCCGAGGTCGTGCGCGCGCTGCGCAACGAATACGTCGCGACCTACGGCGTTCTGCGCGCGATGGGCCTGCTCACGGTCAAGCATCTGCAGCTCGGCATCGAGACCTACGATCCGGACGTCTATTTCGCCAGGGTCCAGAGCGCGCCGATCGGCGGATACGACACGTCCGTGATCGATCGCATCCGGTCCCGGTGGGACCCGCGCTGACGCGATGGCGGACGGGGGAGCGCATGGCGGCGATGGACGCGGCGGCGACGGCGAGAGCCTGTCGGACGTCCTGTCGTCGATCCGCGAGCTGGTCTCCGCCGAGCGCGACGCGCGCGCCCCTTCGGGACCTGACGGCGACGTTCTGGTGCTGTCGCGCGAGATGCGGGTCAAACCCGGCGTTCCGGCCCGGCGCGACGGCGAGATCCTGACCGAAGGCTTCGGCGGAACCCATCAGGCGCAGAGCGCGCCGATCCTCGACGAGGTGGCGCTGCGCGGCGTGATCAATTCGATCGTCCGCGAGGAGCTGCAGGGCGAGATGGGCGACCGGATCAGCCGCAACCTGCGCAAGCTGATCCGTCAGGAGCTGAGCCAGATGCTCAAGGACGAGCGCGGGGGCTGATCCGGGTCGCGGATCCGTGCGCGCCGCGCCCTTCCCTCCGCAAGAGAATACCGCTATTTCCGGCGCTGTCGCGAAGGGACCCGATGGCGAAGACAGTTAAATCGGATGCGCTGTTCGCGTCCTACAACATCCACAAATGCGTCGGGACCGACCGGAGATTCGATCCGGACCGGATCGAGGCCGTGATCGAGGAGATCGGCGCGGACGTGCTCGCCATCCAGGAGGCGGATCGCCGCTTCGGGGACCGTTCGGCGCTGCTCGACCTCAACTCGATCCACAAGCGCACCGGTCTGGTCCCCGTGCCGGTTTCCAACGGACACAAGGGGCACGGCTGGCACGGCAACCTGCTGATGGTGCGGGAAGGATCGGTGAGCCGGATGCGGCAGATCGACCTGCCCGGCCACGAGCCGCGTGGCGCGCTGGTCGCGGATCTGGAACTGCCGACGGGACCGGTGCGGGTGGTGGCGGCGCATCTGGGGCTGTTGCGCCAGGCGCGGCTCGTGCAGATCTCGACTCTCGTCGCGGCCGCGCGGGACACCACCGACCGGCCCATCGTGCTGATGGGCGACATGAACGAGTGGCGGGTGCAGCGGCGATCCGCGCTGTTGGGCCTCGCGCCGGGCTTCGGGCCGATCGGGCATGCGGTGCCGAGTTTCCCGGCCTATTTCCCGATGCTGGCGCTCGACCGGATCCTGGCGCGTCCGCATACGATCATCGAAGGGGTCGAGGCGCACGATTCGCCGCTGGCGCGGAAGGCCTCGGACCATCTGCCGATCAAGACGCGGATCCGGCTGAAGGCGGCGCGCGCGGCCTCCGGAGCCGCGGCTGGAGAGGCGCGCGCCCAAGCATGACGAATTCCGAACCGAACATGAGGACCGAAATCAGATGAGACGCTTTCTATTCGCTCTGGGCTGCGCCCTGACGCTCGCCACCGCCGCCCAGGCGGCCGCCTTCAGCAAAGCCGACGCCAGCCATGACGGAATGGTGACCTACGCCGAGGCGCGCGTCGTGATGCCGCAGCTCACGGAAACGAGTTTCAACAAGTTCGCCAGGAACGGCGTGATCACCAAGAGCCAGTGGCCTTCGCTGAGCAACTTCTACGACCTGATGTACCGTCAGCGCTGATGCGGCGGCCGGCGGGCTTCCGGGCTTGCTGGCAGGGGCCAAAGCGACCATAACGCGGCCTGCTGTGAAAACGGACGCCCGTGATGACCCAAGCTTCGGCCAATGTGAACCTGATGATCAAGGCCGCGCGCCGCGCCGCGCGCAACCTGCTGCGTGATTTCGGCGAGATCGAGAACCTGCAGGTGTCGAACCGCGGGCCGGCGGATTTCGCCGACCGGGCGCGGGCCAAGGCGCTTGCCGGGCTGCGCGAGGAGCTGACCGAGGCGCGGCCGAACTACGGCTGGCGCGACGCGGATGGCGGGTCGGCGGATGGCGAGGACCCGACGCGGCGCTGGATGGTGGACCCGCTCGACGGGTCCGCGAATTTCCTGCACGGGCTGCCGCATTGGGCGCTTTCGATCGCGCTCGAGCACAAGAAGGAGATCGTGGCGGCGGTGATCTATGACGCCGCCCATGACGAGATGTTCGTGTCGGAGAAGGGCGCGGGCGCGTTTCTCAACGACCGCAGGCTGCGTGTCTCGGGGCGGCGGGACATGGCGGAGATGGTGTTCGGCGCGTCGATGGGGCGCGCGTCCGATCTTGGCGGGATGATCGCGGGGATCGCGGCGGTGGTGCCGCGCGCGGCGGGCGTGCGCCAGTTCGGGGCGGCGTCGCTGGACATGGCGTTCGTGGCCGCCGGGCGGCTGGACGGCTGCTGGGCGCTGGGCGCGTCGGCCGCGACGATCGCCGCCGGCGATCTGATCGTGCGCGAGTCGGGCGGGTTTTTCGGGCCGATCCCGGAGACGGAGAAGCCGGCGGCGGAAAAGGGCGTGGCGGCGGCCGGCGCCGATGCGTTCGAAGGACTGCGCGGGGCGCTCAGATCCGCGTGATTTTGGCGGAGCCGGCGATCATGTCGCCGGTCGCGCGGTCGAAGCGCAGATAGGCGAGGCCGCGTCCGGCCGCGCTGGTTCCGAGGTAGCCGACCGGCTTGCCGTCGGACGTGATCTCGGTGCCGGGCGGTGGCGCGACCCCTTCGATCGAGACGCGGGCGAGGCCTTTGCGAAGCTCGGTCTTGTGCTTCATGCGCGCGGTGACTTCCTGGCCGACATAGCAGCCCTTGCGGAAATCGACGCCGTTCAGGCGCTCGAAATCCATCTCCAGCACGTAGCTGTCGTCGGGACGGAGTTCGGCGCCGCCGGCGGGAACGGCGCAGTCGACGCGGAGCGCGGCGTAGTCTTCGGGGGTCAGGGCGGGGACGTCCGCGAGCGCCGCGTCCGGGTCGGCGACGAGGGCGCGCCAGCCGAGCCGGGCGTCGCGCGGGTCAGGCGCGGCGGCGATGGCGTCAGGGCGCGTCGCCGGTCCCGACGATGACAGCGAGGCCGGCCTCGGCGATCTCGACCTTGGCGCGCAGGCGGTAGAGCGAGAGGCGTTTGGCGAGATCGGCGGCCCGCGCGGCATCGACGTCGAGCAGGATGTCGTCGCCGTCGCGGCGCATGATGAAGTCGAACAGGTATTTGCCCTGCGGCGAGAGCATCGCGGCGTAGACCGGACCGTCGGTCAGCCGGGCGAGATCGTTGGTCACGAGGCCCTGGAGGAAATGTTCTGCATCCGGGCCGGCGATCCTGAGTACGGCGCGGTCGGTCGCGTGGAAAGCGGCTGTCATGGCGGGATCCTCCTGTCGCTTTGAGAAAGGGTGCGAGGGGGTCGGCGTCAAGTGGTGGCGAATTGGAGGCGGTAGAGTTCGGAATAGAGCCCGCCCCGCTCCAGCAGTTCGGTGTGGGTGCCTTTATCGACGATCCGGCCCCGGTCCATGACGACGATCAGGTCGCAATCGAGGATGGTCGAGAGACGGTGCGCGATGACGAGGGTGGTGCGGCCGCGCGCCAGACGGTCGAGCGCCACGCGGATCGCGGCGTCGGATTCGGCATCGAGGGCGGAGGTGGGTTCATCAAGGAGCAGGATCGGCGCGTCGCGCAGAAGGGCGCGCGCGATGGAGAGACGCTGGCGCTCGCCGCCGGAAAAGGCGCTTTCGGACGGGATCACGGGGGTGTCGTAACCTTGGGGCAGCGCTCGGACGAAGCCGTCGGCCGCGGCGGAGCGGGCGGCCTCGACGATCTCGTCAAGGGTGGCCCCCTGGCGTCCGAAGCCGATGTTCTGGGCGACGGTGGCGGTCAGGAGGATGGAATCCTGGCTGACGACCGCGATCTGGTCGCGCAGCGAGGCGAGGGTGACGTCGCGGATGTCGGTCCCGTCGAGGCGGATGCGCCCGGTCGTCGGATCATAGAGACGGGGCAGCAGATTGAAGATCGTCGATTTTCCGGCGCCGGAGCGGCCGACGAAGGCGGTCCGGGTGCCGGGGGGGATGTCGAGGCTGACGGATTCGAGGGCGATATGGCCGTCGGGATAGGCGAAGGAGACATCCTCGAAGGCGATGCGGCCGACGGCGCGCGGCATCGTGTCGGGGCCGTCGGTGATCGAATTCTCGACGTCGAAGAGCATGAAAATGCGGTCGAGCGCCGCCCTTCCCTGCATCGCGGATGCGAAGGAGCTTCCCAGGCGCCGGGCCGGGCCGGAGATCACGCCGAGACCGGTGAGCAGACCGGTGAAGTCCGCGATCGTCATCCGGTCGTCCATGATGCGCAGTCCGACGAGGAACAGAAGCGCCGCGACGGCGAGCCCGAGCAGGATCTCCATCATGGGCGCGATGCGCGCCTGCCAGCGGTTCTGTTTGAGGCGCAGGCCGAAGAGGCGCTCGAAGACGCCTTCGGCGCTGGCCGAGAGCGGCTCCTCGAGCCGGTAGGTGCGCGCCATTCGGATGCCCGACAGCCCCTCGGCGACCTCGGAGGTCATCGACGCGATCTCGGTCTGGGTGCGTTTGGAAAGTTTGCGCAGGCGTCGCCCGATCACGTTCACCGGGACCAGCGCGAGGGCGAATATCGCGACCATGCCGAGCGTGATGGCCCAGTCGATCGAGAGCATCACGCCGACCGTCACGATGATGGTGAGAATGCCGGTGATCGCGCCCAAGAGCGCGCGCACCGATCCGCCGACGAGGCCGATGTCGGAGGAGAACCGCGCGGCGAGACCGGCCGGGGCCTGGGTCTGGAGCTTGGCCAGATCGGTTCCGACCAGATGGGCGAACATCGTCTTGCGAAGCTCGGTCTCCATCCGGAAGATGGCCTTGTTGCTGACCGTCTCCTTGAAATACTGGCCCGCCGCGTTGCAGGTCGTGAGCACGGCGATGGCGAGCGGGCCCCACCAGATGACGGACGCATCGCGGTCGCCCAGCGCGGTCATCACCAGCTGGATGAGCTTGGAATAGGCGCCGGACGCGGCGGCCACGACCATGGTCATGGCCAGCGCGAAAGCGAGCATGCCCCGATAGGGCGACAGCCAGTCGCGCCAGAGCCGCGCGTAGGCGGCGGAGATCTCGACCTCGTCCGCGTTCCTGTCCGCCATCGCCGCCTTCGTCCAGACATCGCCGGACGCGTCGCCGACCGGCCGCCGGGTTAGCATGGGCGACGGGGCGGCACCAAGGCGAAATGCCGTTTGCTCCGGCGCGCCGGGCGGGTAAACTCGGGCTCTGATGGTTCTGCGGAGGCCGTGCCGATGTCTCTTTCCCAAGGTCGGGAGCTTCTCTCGATGCCCGGTCCGTCCAACATGCCGGACCGCGTTCTGCGCGCGATGCATCGCGCCGCGCCCGACATCTATGGCGGACCGCTGATCGATCTGACCGAGACGGTGCTGCGCGACCTGCGCCGGTTGGCCGGAACGGACGGCGCCTGCGCGATCTATATCGGCAACGGTCACGCGGTCTGGGAGGCGTCGGTCGCGAACATCCTCGCGCCGGGCGACAAGGCGCTGTTCGCGGTCAACGGCCGGTTCGGCCACGGCTGGGCGGAGACGGCGCGGCGGATGGGCGTCGACGTCGAGGTGATGGATTTCGGCTGGCGCGGCGCGGTCGATCCTTTGCGGATCGAGGAGCGGCTGCGCGCGGACCGGGATCATGCGATCCGCGCGGTGCTCGCGGTCGAGACCGATACCGCGAGTTCGGCGCGAAATGACGTCCCGGCGCTGCGCGCGGCGCTCGATGCCGCCGGGCATCCGGCGCTGCTGGCGATCGACTGCATCGCAAGCCTGGGCTGCGACCGGTTCGAGATGGACGCATGGGGCGTCGACGTGATGATCGCCGCGTCGCAGAAGGGCCTGATGACGCCGCCGGGCGTGGCGTTCACGTTTCACGGGCCGAAGGCCGAGGCCCAAGGGGTCGCCTGCCCCAGCCCGTATTGGGACTGGCGCCCCCGCGTCCGGCCGGATCGGTTCGCGGACCAGTTCTGCGGCACCGCGCCGACGCATCATCTTTTCGGGCTGCGCGAGGCGCTCGACATGATCGCCGAGGAGGGCCTGGAGGCCGTCTGGGCGCGGCACGACGTCCAGGCCCACGCGGTCTGGGCCGCCGTGGAGGCCTGGGGCGCGGAGGGCGCGTTCGCGCTCAACGTGGCGGAGCCCGCGGCGCGCAGCCGTGCGGTCACCACGGTGCGGACGGGGCCGGGAGACGCAACTCGGCTGCGCGGCTGGTGCCGCGACGAGGCGGGCGTGACGCTGGGCGTGGGGATGCCGGGACCGGACGACGACGCGGATTCCCTGTTCCGGATCGGGCATATGGGGCATCTCAATCCGGTGATGCTGCTGGGCGCGCTGGCGTCGATCGAGGCGGGTCTCGGCGCGCTCGGGATCGCGCACGGGTCGGGCGGCGTCGGCGCGGCGGGACGGGTTCTGGCGGAAATTGGCGGCATGTCGCCCGTCGCGGCCCCGCGAATGGACGTCGGCACCGCCGCCGAATAGACTGCCGTCGGGCTGCAAGGCCAAATCAAATCTGGAGATGTTCATGATCAGGTCAATGGCGCTCGTCGCCGTCGCTTCGCTCGCGGTCGCGGGTTGCGCCGGGAACCCCGAAACGAACCGCGAGATCCAATGCGCGGGCCAGGTGTTCGGCGGCGCGGCGATCGGCGGCCTGCTCGGAAACCAGGTCGGATCGGGCAAGGGAAAAACGGCGGCCACCGCCATCGGGGCCGGCGCGGGCGCGGCGGTCGGCACGCAGGTCGGCGCCTGCCAGTAGGCCGGGTTCCAAGCGCGGGACGTTGACGGCCCGGTTCGTCGAACTTACGACTTTCGACGCCGATCCATGAGATCGGCGTAACGTTTTTCGTCTCAGGGGGATTGAGAATGGCCGATCTTATCGCAGTCGTGTTTCCATCGGAGGAGAAGGCCGAGGAGGTTCGCGGCAAGCTTCTGGGAATGCAGAAGGAATACCTGATCGACATGGGGGACGCGGTGATCGCGACCAAGTCGGAGAACGGGAAAGTCAAACTCAACCAGCTTCTGAACACCACGGCGGCGGGCGCCGCGGGCGGCAGTTTCTGGGGGCTCCTCATCGGCGTCCTGTTCCTCAACCCGCTGCTGGGCGTCGCCGCGGGCGCCGCGAGCGGCGCGGTGGCGGGGGCTTTGACCGACATCGGCGTGAACGACAAGTTCATGAAGGAGCTGTCGGGCGGGATCGGTGAAGGCGAGGCGGTGCTGTTCGTTCTCGTCAAGAAGGTGACCGGCGACAAGGTGCTTGCCGGCCTCGAAGGCGTTGGCGGACGCATCTTGCAGACGTCGCTCGACCACACGCGCGAGGACCGGCTTCGCAAAGCCCTCGAGGGCCATGTCGCGAGCGAGGCTCCGGAAGCGCCAGCGACGTCCTGATCCCGCTCAGCCCTGTTCCGCCGCGCGGGACAGGGCGACCGGCAAGGCCGCCTCGAACACGTCGAGGTCCGCGTCCGATCCGGCGGTGACGCGGATGCAGCGGTCCTCGGGCGCGACGAAGGGCATGCGGACGAAGACGCCCTCGGCGCCGAGTTCCGCGAGGACGCGCCGCGCGAAATCGCCGTCCCGCCCGCAATCCATCGTGACGAAATTCGTGGCCGAGGGCAGTGGCGCGAGGCCGCTCGCGCGGGCGATCGACGCGAGGCGCGCCTTGCTTCGGGTGACGTCGGCCACGACGCCGGCCAGCCAGGCGCGGTCTTCGAGCGCCGCGAGCGCGCCGGCCTGCGAGATGCGGCCGACGCCGAAATGGTTTCGGACGCGGTCGAAGGCGGCGATCAGGTCGAACCGGCCCAGCGCGTAGCCGACGCGCGCCCCCGCCAGACCGTGCGCTTTGGAGAAGGTGCGCATGCGGATCACCCGCGGTTCGTCCATGTCGAGGGGCGTCAGGTCGCCCTCGTCCATGAAATCCGCATAGGCCTCGTCCAGACAGAGAACCGTGTCGGCGGGCAGTGCCGCGATGAGATTCGCGATGTCTTCGGCGGCGAACCATCCGCCCATCGGGTTGTCGGGGTTGGCGAGATAGATCAGCCGGGCGCCGGTCTCGCGCCGTGCGGCCAGCAGGGCGTCGAGGTCCTGACGGTCGGCGCGGTAGGGTACGGCGTGCGCGACGCCGCCGAAGCCCGCGACGTGGTAGCCGAAGGTCGGATAGCTGCCGCGCGAGGTGACGACCGGGTCGCCCGGGGCGACGAGGAGACGCACGAGATTGCCGAGCAGACCGTCGATGCCTTCGCCGACGAGGACGTTTTCCGGCGCGACGCCGTGATGCGCCGCGAGCGCCGCGCGCAGGTCATGGGCCTGGGCATCGCCGTATTTCCAGGCCTCTGCCGCCGCGCGGCCCATCGCGGCGACGGCGCGCGGCGACGGTCCGAAGACGCTCTCGTTGGCGCCGAGGCGGGCGCGGAACGGAGCGCCGCGCCGCCGCTCCTGCGTCTCGGGGCCGACGAAGGGGACGGTCGCGGGAAGACCCGCGACGAGCGGAGTCAGGCGCATGCCGGGGCCGTCATGTGCGGACGCGCGGGGCTGCCGGCTGTCGCGATCGCTCTGGTCAACGGCGTTCTCCCGATTTCGCCGAAAAGGTCGGCGCGTCGATCTTAATCCGGAGGTGAGCCTTGCCTGTCATGCGTGTTTGTTCAAGATCAAGGTTGGCACGAGGCGGAGCGCGATGGAAGACCCCGGAAACACCACATGCGGTTCGACGGAGCGGCCGCTGGTCAGCGTGCTCGTGCTTGGATTCAACCAGGAGCGCTTCATCCGCAAGGCGGTCGAGGGGGCGTTCGCGCAGACCTGGAAGCCGCTGGAAATCGTGCTTTCGGACGATTGCAGCACCGATCGCACGTTCGAGATCATGCGGGAAATGGCGGAGTCCTATACCGGTCCGCATCGGATCATCCTCAACCGAAACGAGCGGAACAGGGGGATCGTGGGCAACGTCAACCGCTTGATGGAGGTCAGCACCGGCGCGTTCGTGCTCAAGTTCGATGGCGACGACATCTCGCTTCCAGAGCGGGCCGCGCGCTCGGTCGAAGCCTGGCTCGGTTCGGGAGGGCGGAGCAAGCTGGTGTTTTCGGAGGTGATGCGGGTCGACGACGACGGCACGATCCTGAGCCGGACGGGCGTGGAGCCGGAATACGCCACCGTCGACCGGCCCGGTCCGCTGGAGATCATCAAAGGGCCGATGTTCGCGCTCGGCGCGTCTTCGGGGTGGTCGCGGGAGCTTTTCGACCGGTTCGGTCCGATCGAAGGCGGCGCGATCGTCGAGGATACGGTCCTGCCGTTCCGCGCCGCGGCGATCGGGGAGATCGCGTATCTGGACGAGCCGCTGGTGCTCTGGCGCACGGGAGGCAGCACGGGCCGGGACGACAGCCGGGGGGCCGGGTACGCGCAGATGTACGGCCACGGGTTGAATTACACGCGGCTCGATCTGGCGAGCATGCGGGCCATCGCGCTGGATATCGGGAAGGTGGAGTTCGCGGAGAAAGCCGAGTGCCGGCGCTGGTGCGGTTTCCAGATCGCCTGCTGGGAGCACCGGCGGCGGATCGCGGCGGCGTCGCGTCCGGAGCGGCTGGCCGCCCTGCCCCGATCGACGTGGCTGTCGCTGCGGCATCGCTCGCCGTATTTCGTCACCACGAATCTGCGATATGTCTTCGACGGGGTGACCATGCGGCGCCTGGACCGCAAAGCGGCCCGCGACGCGGGGCCAGACGGGCAGACCGCGCGCTGAACCGGCGAAGGCCGTCGCGGGCGCTTTCCCTTGCAGGCGCAGTGCCCGCGACATAGAAACCCGGCGTTGCCGTTTTTCCGGGATATCGCCGTCTCATGCTGACTTTTTTCCGCGCCTCGCGCTCCAACATCTTCGTCTGGGCGATCATCGGCCTGCTCATCGTCGGGCTCGCCGGATTCAGCATCGGCGCGGGCGGGGGCGGGTCGACCAACGTGGCGCGGGTCGGGGACCAGGAGGTCTCGGCGGAGACCTTCGCGCGGACGCTCGACCAGGAGATGCGCGCGATCTCGACCCAGGTCGGACGGAACCTGACGGTGGCCGAGGCGCAGCAGTTCGGCATCGACCGCTCGGTTCTCGCGCGGCTGGTCGCGGACGCGGCGCTGGACGAGGAGGCCGCGCGTGTCGGCGTCTCGGTGGGCGACGATCTGGTTCGCGAACAGGTGCTGGCGGTGCCCGCGTTCGCCGGGGCGGACGGCGCGTTCGATCGCGAGACCTACACGTTCGTCCTGCAACGCACCGGCATGGACCCGGCCGGGTTCGAGACGCTGTTGCGACGCGAGATCACGCGCGAGACGCTGGCTGGCAGCGTGCAGGCGGCGACGGCCCTGCCGCAGGTCGCGACGGAGACCGTGCTCGGTTTTCTCGGCGAGCGGCGGTCCATCGACTGGGTCCGCCTGGACGGATCGCTGCTGGAGACGCCGGTGCCCGCGCCGACCGACGCGGAGCTGGCGGCCGAGCACGAGGCCCATCCGGAGCGGTACACCCGCCCGGAGACGCGGCGGATCACCTATGCGGCGCTGACGCCGGCGATGCTGGCGGCGGGGATCGAGATTCCCGAGGCGGAGCTTCGCGCCGCCTATGACGCCGAGCCCGGGCGGTTCGGCGCGCCCGAGCGGCGCATTCTCGACCGGATCGGATTCGGATCATCCGAGGATGCAGAGGCCGCGCGGGCGCGGCTCGACGCGGGCGAGATCACGTTTGACGCGCTGGCCGCCGAACGCGGCCTGAGCGCGGAGGAAACCGATCAGGGCGACGTGGCGGCGTCCGAGCTTGGCGCGGCGGCGGAAGCGGTTTTCGGCGCGGACGGTCCCGGCATCGTCGGCCCTGTCGAGACGGCGCTCGGGCCGTCGATCTATCGGATCAACGCGATCCTGGGCGCGACGATGACGCCCTTCGAGGAGGCGCGCGAGGAGCTGCGCGCCGAGCGGGCGCTGCGCGCGGCCAGCGACCGGCTTTTCGATGCCACGGGCGGAATCGACGACCTGCTGGCGGGCGGCGCGACGCTTGAGGAGATCGCGGCGGAGACGGAGATGGAGATCGGCACGATCGAGCTGAATACGCAGAGCGCGGGCGGTCTTGCCGACGATCCGGCGTTCGTGACGCTCGCGAACGGCGCCGAAGAGGGAGTCGAGACGGACCTGGCCGAGCTTGAGACGGGCGGGATCGTGACGCTGCGCGTCGAGGCGATAGAGCCGCCGGCTCTGATCCCTCTGGCGGAGGTGCGCGACCGGGTCGCCGCCGATTGGACCGCCGCGCGGACGGCCGAGGCGCTGGAGGCGCGGGCGGTGGAGTGGACGGCGGAGCTCGACGGCGGTCTGTCGTTCGGCGATCTGACCGAGCGGCTTGGCGCGGTGGCGCAGTCCGCCGGTCCGCTGACGCGGAGCGACGTGGTTCCGGGTCTTGCGCCGGAAGTGGTCGCCGACGTGTTCGAACTCGACGAGGGCGCCGCGATCACCCGCGCGGACGGCGACGGAATCATACTGGTCCAGCTGACCTCGGTGGAGCCGTTCGATCCGGAATCGGAAGAGAACGCGCAGGTTCTGGAGGGCGTGAACGCGCGTTTCCGCGCGGAGGCTGCGCAGGATATTCTGTCGCTCTATACGGCGGCGATCCGGGACGAGGCGGGCGTGAGCGTCAACCAGAACATGATCAACGCCGCGATCACGCAGCTTCAGTGAGCGCAGCGCCATGAGACTCTCGCCGGATTTCGAGACGTTCGCGGCGGGATACGACCGGGGCGAGAACCAGGTCGTCTGGACGCGTCTTGTCGCGGATCTCGACACGCCCGTCTCGCTGATGCTCAAGCTGACCGAGGGGCGCAAGGACAGTTTCCTGCTCGAAAGCGTCACGGGCGGCGAAGTCCGGGGCCGGTATTCGTTCATGGGGATGAAGCCGGACCTGATCTGGGAATGTCGCGGCGCGCGCGCACGCATCAATCGCGCGGCGCGGTTCGACCCGGATGGATGGGCCGATGCCGGGGACGATCCGCTGGCGAGTCTGCGCGCGCTGATCGAGGAGAGCCGGATCGAGTTGCCCGACGGTCTGCCGCCGATGTCGGCGGGGCTGTTCGGGTATCTCGGCTATGACATGGTGCGGCTGGTGGAGCATCTGCCGGACGTCAATCCGGACCCGCTGGGGCTGCCCGACGCGGTGATGCTGCGGCCCTCGGTGGTGCTGGTGGTCGACGGGGTCAAGGGCGAGGTCACGGTGATCTGTCCGGCATGGGCCGGGTCGGGTCTGAGCGCGCGGGCGGCCTACGCGCAGGCGGCCGAGCGGGTGATGGACGCGGTGCGCGATCTCGACCGCAGCCCGAGCATGGCGACGCGCGATCTGGGTCAGGACACCGATCCGGGCGAGCCGGTGTCGAACACCAGCCACGCGCGGTATCTCGAGATGGTCGAGACCGCGAAGGACTATATCAGGGCCGGCGACATCTTCCAGGTTGTGCCGTCGCAGCGCTGGGCGCAGCCGTTCGACCTGCCGCCCTTCTCGCTCTACCGGGCGCTGCGGCGGACCAATCCGTCGCCCTACATGTTCTATTTCAACTTCGGCGAATTCCAGGTCGTCGGCGCGAGCCCCGAGATACTGGTGCAGGTCGCGGGCGAGCGGGTGACGATCCGGCCCATCGCGGGCACGCGGCCGAGAGGCGCCAATGCGGCCGAGGACGCGGCGTACGAGGCGGAGCTGCTGGCCGATCCGAAGGAGCGGGCGGAGCATCTGATGCTGCTCGACCTCGGTCGCAACGACGTCGGCCGGGTGGCGAAGATCGGCACGGTCGATCCGAACGAGCGGTTCATCATCGAGCGCTACAGCCATGTCATGCATATCGTCTCGAACGTGAACGGAGTGCTGGCCGAGGGGCAGGACGCGCTGTCCGCGCTGCTCGCCGGTCTGCCCGCGGGCACGGTGTCGGGCGCGCCGAAGGTCCGAGCGATGGAGATCATCGACGAGCTCGAGAGCGAGAAGCGCGGGGTTTACGGCGGCGGCGTGGGGTATTTCTCGGCGCAGGGCGACATGGACATCTGCATCGCGCTGCGCACGGCGGTGATCAAGGACGGTACGCTTTACGTCCAGGCCGGCGGCGGCGTGGTCTATGACAGCGATCCGGAGGCGGAATTCGTCGAGACGGTGAACAAGTCCAAGGCGCTGATGCAGGCGGCGCGGGACGCCGGGCTGTTCGTGGCGCGGCCCGGCGGGAACTGAGGCGTCGAGGCGCGCGCGGGGGATTGCGCCATGCGGGCGCGTTTCCGATACTCGTGAAAGTCGTCGAATTTCATGTGACATCGATCCCGCGCGCCAAGATGCGGGACGTCTCGGGGGAAACGGTTCATGGGCCTTTTGGGCATCGTCCTGTCGCTGTGTCTGTTGATGTATCTCGCGTATCGCGGGATCAACGTGCTGATCCTCGCGCCGCTTCTGGCGCTGCTCGCGGTGGTGATGAGCGGCGGAATCCCCGTCCTCGCCACCTACACCCAGGTGTTCATGAAGGCGCTTGGCGGATATCTTACCACGTATTTCCCGCTGTTCATGCTCGGGGCGATCTTCGGCAAGCTGATGGCCGACAGCGGGTCGGCCCGCGCCATCGCGGAATGGATCGTCTCCAAGCTCGGCGCGCATAACGCCATCGTCGCGATCACGCTCGCCTGCGGGATCCTCACCTATGGCGGCGTGTCGCTGTTCGTGGTGGCCTTCGCGGTCTATCCGATCGCTTCGGCGCTGTTCCGGCGCGCGGATGTGCCGAAACGTCTGATCCCCGCGACCATCGCGCTGGGGTCGTTCACGTTCACCATGACCGCCCTGCCCGGCACTCCGGCGATCCAGAACGCCATTCCGATGCCCTATTTCGGCACGACGCCGTTCGCGGCCCCGATCCTCGGCACGTTCGCGGGACTTGTCATGTTTTTCGGCGGCGTCGCCTGGCTGCGCATGCGGGCCCGCGCGGCCGCGGGGCGAAACGAGGGCTTCGGGGATCATCCGCGCACGGACGCGGACAGCGCGCTCGGCGCGGATGCCGATCTGCCGCCGGTCGCGATCGCGATGGCGCCGGTGATCCTGGTCATCGCGATGAACGCGCTGATGACCTACGCGATCGTTCCGAACATCGATGCGGCCTATCTGGGAACGCCGGAATTCGGCGAGACGAGCATCGGGGCCGTCGGCGGCATCTGGTCGATCATCGTGGCGCTTGTCGCCGCGATCGTGTTGCTGATCGCCCTGAACCACAGCCGCCTCGTCACGCTGAAGGACAGCATCAACAAGGGCACGATGGGGTCGCTTCTGCCGGTGTTCAACACCTCGTCGGAGGTCGGATACGGCGCGGTCATCGCGTCGCTGCCGGCCTTCGCGATGGTTCGCGACTGGGTGGTGAACATCGACCCGACCAATCCGCTGATCTCGGTGGCGGTCTCCGTCAACGTGCTCGCCGGCATCACCGGCTCGGCGTCGGGCGGCATGTCGATCGCGCTGGCGACGCTGGGAGATCAGTTCATGGCGATGGCGGAAGCCGGCGGCATCGCTCCGGGGCTGATGCACCGGGTCGCGGCGCTGTCATCGGGCGGGTTCGACGCCCTGCCGCACAACGGCGCCGTCATCACGCTGCTGGCGATCTGCGGCCTGACCCACAAGCAGTCCTATGCGGACATCTTCGTCGTCGCGGTGCTTATTCCGGTCGTGGCGACGATCCTGGTGGTCATTCTCGGCTCGATCGGGGCCTGACCGCGGCCGGCTCGGCCTATTGCGGAAAGAGTGAGGGCGAGCCGGCCTCGCCGCCGTCGAAGACGTCCGGCGCGGCGGGTGGCGCGAGGCCGGGAAGGGTCGCGGGCATCGCGACGGTCGGGGCGTTCGGAACGAGCGGCGTCAGGGCCGGCGGCGGAAGCAGGCTCCCCGCTCGGGCCGGTGCGGGCGCGGCGGCGGGAGCCGTCGGCGCGGGCGGCGTGAGATCGGCGCCGGCTTCGATGCGCGGCGGAAAGAACCGCGCCGGTGGAAAGACGAACGCGAGCACGAGTGTGACCAGGGCCGCGACCGACAGGCCGAGGAGCAGACCCGCGAGAAACCCCCTGCCCTTCGCGCGTGCGCCCGTCGTCAATACCGCCACCCTTCACCAACGCCGGGGGCAAGTGCCTCTTGACCCCATATCGCCCCAAGGGCCATGTATAGCGCGCTCCGCCGAGCCCGCGCCAGCCCCCAAAGTCCTTGGAAAGGCCACGAAATGCTGCTGCTGATCGACAATTACGACAGCTTCACGTACAACCTGGTCCATTATTTCGGCGAGCTCGGCTCCGACGTCACGGTGCGGCGCAATGACGAGATCGGCGCGCGGGAGGCGATGGCGATGAAGCCCGACGCGATCGTCCTGTCTCCGGGCCCTTGCGACCCGGACCGGGCGGGCGTGTGTCTCGACCTGATCGGCGCGGCGGCGGAGTCGGGAACGCCACTGATGGGGGTCTGTCTCGGACATCAGGCGATCGGGCAGGCGTTCGGCGGGCGCGTGGTACGGGCGGCGGAGATCGTGCATGGCAAGATGGGGTCGATCCGTCATTCCGGCGCGGGCGTGTTCGAAGGGTTGCCGTCACCGTTTCTGGCGACGCGGTATCACAGTCTGACCGTGGAGCGGGAAACCCTGCCAGACAGCCTGGAGATCACCGCGGATCTGGAGGACGGCACGATCATGGGCCTGAGGCATCGCGCCTTTCCAATCCACGGCGTGCAGTTCCATCCCGAATCCATCGCGTCCGAACATGGTCACGCGCTCTTGCGCAATTTCCTGAGCGCCGTCCGCGTGCCGGCATGAGCGACCGGCTGAAACCTCTGATCGCGCTGGCGGCCGAGCGTCCGCTGACCCGCGCGGAGGCCGAGACGGCGTTCGGCGCGATCATGGAGGGCGACGCCACGCCGGCGCAGATCGGCGGGTTCCTCATGACGCTGCGCACGCGCGGCGAGACGGTCGATGAATACGCCGCCGCCGCCGCCGTCATGCGGGCGAAATGCGTGCGGGTCCGGGCGCCCGAAGGCGCGATGGACATCGTCGGAACAGGCGGCGACGGCAAGGGGACGCTGAACATCTCGACCGCCACGGCGTTCGTGGTCGCGGGCGCGGGCGTGGTGGTGGCCAAGCACGGCAACCGGAACCTGTCGTCGAAGTCCGGCGCGGCGGACGCGCTGACGGAACTCGGCGTCGACGTGATGGTCGGGCCGGAGGTGGTGGAGCGCGCGCTCGACGAGGTCGGGATCGGCTTCATGATGGCGCCGATGCATCATCCGGCGACGCGGCACGTGATGCCGGCGCGCGCGGAACTGGGGACGCGGACGATCTTCAACATCCTCGGGCCGCTGACCAATCCGGCCGGGGTGCGGCGGCAGCTGACCGGGGCGTATTCGCGCGACGTGATCCGTCCGATGGCCGAGACGCTCGGCGCGCTCGGGTCGGACCGGGCATGGCTGGTGCACGGGTCGGACGGGACGGACGAGCTGTCGATCTGTGGCGTCACCTGGGTCGCGGAACTGCGGAACGGGGCGGTGTCGGAATTCGAGGTGCGTCCGGAGGATGCCGGCCTGGAGACGCATCCGTTCGAGGCGATCGCCGGAGGAACGCCGGCGGAGAACGCGCAGGCGTTGCGCGCGCTTCTGGCCGGAGAGGCGTCGGCGTATCGCGACGCGGTGCTTTTGAACGCGGCGGCGGCGCTGGTGGTGGCGGGGCGGGTGGAGACGCTGCGCGAGGGCGCCGAGCTGGCGCGCGAGAGCATTGATTCCGGCGCGGCGCGCGACCGGGCGGAGCGGCTGGCGGCGATGACCTCCGCCGCGAAAGGCGAAGGATCGAAAAAGTGAGCATTCTGGACGAGATCCGGGCCTACAAGCTGGCCGACGTGGCGGCGAAGAAGGCGAGCCTTCCGCTCGCCGAGGTCGAGGCGGCGGCGCGGGAGGCGGGCCCGGTCCGGCCGTTCGCGGGCGCGCTTCGCGATGCGGTGGCGGCCGGACGATACGGTCTGATCGCGGAGATCAAGAAGGCGAGCCCGTCCAAGGGACTGATCCGGGCGGATTTCGACCCGGCGACATTGGCGGCGGCCTACGAGGCGGGCGGAGCGTCCTGCCTGAGCGTATTGACCGACGGGCCAAGTTTTCAGGGGCACGACAGTTACCTGAAAGCGGCGCGGGATGCGGTCTCGCTGCCGGCGCTGCGCAAGGATTTTCTCTATGATCCCTGGCAGGTCGCGGAATCGCGCGCGCTCGGGGCGGACTGCGTTCTGATCATCATGGCCAGCGTCGGCGACGCGCAGGCGGCGGAGCTTGAGGACGCGGCGACGCATTGGGGGATGGACGCGCTGATCGAGGTGCATACGGCGGTGGAGCTGGAGCGGGCCGCCAAGTTGAAATCGGGGATGATCGGCATCAACAACCGGGATCTGAACACTTTCAAGACCGATCTCGCCACGACCGAGACGCTTGCGCGGGAGGTGCCAGCGGGACGGATGATCGTGTCGGAAAGCGGCCTCGCCGGGCGGAGTGATCTCGCGCGCATCGCGCGACATGGCATCCGTTGCTTTCTGATCGGCGAGACGCTGATGCGCAAAGCGGATGTGGCGGCGGAGACGCGGGAGCTGCTGCGGGATCCTTGGACGGCGGAGGCGGCCTGATGGCCGATCTGACGCATTTCGACGCCGGTGGCGCCGCGCACATGGTCGATGTCTCCGACAAGGCCGAGACGGCGCGCGTCGCGGTCGCGCGCGGCTGGGTCGAGATGGCGGCGGGGACGCTCGCGCTCGTCCGGGAGGGGACCGCCGCCAAGGGCGACGTGCTCGGCGTGGCGCGGCTCGCGGGGATCATGGGCGCCAAGCGCACGGCGGATCTGATCCCGCTCTGCCATCCGCTGAGTCTGAGCAAGGTGTCGCTGGACCTGCGCGCGGACCGAGAACGCGAGCCGCGTCGAAATCGAGGCGACGGTCCGGACCACCGGGCGGACCGGGGTCGAGATGGAGGCGCTGACGGCCGTGTCGGTCGCGGCGCTCACGATCTATGACATGCTCAAGGCCGCCGACCGGGGGATGAGGATCGGCGGCATCCGTCTCGCGCTCAAGGATGGCGGCAAGTCGGGCCGTTTCGAGGCGGAATGAAGCCCGCGATGCTGAGCGTCGCCGAGGCGCATGAGAGGCTGGGGCGGCTCTTCGCGCCGGTCGGGGTCGAGGAGGTCGCGCTGGCGGAAGCGGCGGGACGGGTCCTGCGCCGCGACGTCGTGGCGGAGCGCGCCCAGCCGCCATTCGACGCGTCGGCGATGGACGGGTATGCGGTGCGCGCGGCGGATGTCGAGACGGGCGCGAGGCTGCGCGTGACGGGCATGTCCTCCGCCGGAGGGCGATTTGAAGGCGCGGTCGGGCCGGGCGAGGCCGTCCGCATCTTCACCGGCGCGCCGGTTCCGCCGGGCGCGGATCGGATCCTGATCCAGGAGGACGCGGACCGGGACGGCGACACGATCGTCGTGCGCCCGGACCGGGACGAACAGACGTATATCCGCCCCGCCGGCGGAGATTTCGCGAAAGGCGCCCGGGTGGAGGCGCCGAGACGGCTGAACCCGTCGGATCTGGCGCTGCTTGCCGCGATGAACGCGGGCACCGTCGTCGTGACGCGCAGACCGGTCGTCGCGTTGATCGCGACGGGCGACGAACTGGTGATGCCGGGCGAGACGCCCGGCCCGGACCAGATCATCGCGTCGAACGCGTTCGGATTGAAGGCGATGCTCGAGGCCGCCGGTGCGGAGGCCCGCATCCTTCCCGTCGCCCGGGACACGCGCGAGACGCTGTCGGCGGTGCTCGATCTCGCGCGGGGCGCGGACCTGATCGTGACGCTGGGCGGCGCGTCGGTCGGGGATTTCGACATCGTGCGGGACACCGCCGTGGCCCGCGGGATGGAGCTCGATTTCTACCGCGTCGCCATGCGGCCGGGGAAACCGCTGATGGCGGGTCGCCTTGACGGCACGCCGATGGTCGGGCTGCCGGGCAATCCGGTCTCGGCGATGGTCTGCGGCAGGATTTTCCTCGTGCCGGCCGTCGAGAGGATGCTCGGTTTGGAGGCGACGCTGCCCCGACGACGGGGCGCGGTTCTCGGCCACGATATCGGCGCGAACGGGCCGCGCGAGCATTACATGCGCGCGACGATCGACGAGAGCGGCGCCGACCCGGTGGCCACGGCGTTCGAGCGGCAGGACAGTTCGCTCCTGTCGGTCCTCGCGCAGGCCAACGCGCTGGTGGTACGCCCACCGGGCGACCCGGCACAACGGAAGGGCGAAAGCGTCGAATTCATATGGCTTTAATCAACCTGTGATGGATTCAGATTTGATTAGCGATTGATGATTGACACAAAACAAGAACGTAAATAGAACAGAAGCGGGATCGCCAAGGGATACTGACATGCTGACGCGCAAGCAATACGATCTGCTGCATTTCATCCACAAGCGCCTGCAGAGCGAAGGCGTGCCGCCCTCTTTCGACGAGATGAAGGAGGCGCTCGACCTTCGGTCCAAATCCGGCATCCACCGGCTGATCACGGCGCTCGAGGAGCGCGGATTCATCCGACGCCTGGCGCACCGCGCGAGGGCGATCGAGATCCTGAAACTGCCGGATTCTCTGGAGGCGAAGGCGCCGCGCCGCGCTTCGATCGACATGCCGGAGGGCAAAGGCGTCTCGGCGGGAGCGATGGCGCTGTCGATGGAGCTTCCCCTCATGGGACGGATCGCGGCGGGCACGCCGATCGAGGCGATCAAGGAATCCTCACGCAACGTCGCGGTGCCGACGTCGATGCTCGCCTCATCGGGGCGGCACTATGCGCTTGAGGTCAAAGGCGATTCGATGATCGACGCTGGGATCAATTCCGGCGACGTCGTCGTGATCCAGGAACAGTCGACGGCGCAGAACGGCGACATCGTCGTGGCGCTGATCGAGGGCGAGGAGGCGACGCTCAAGACCTTCCGCCGGCGCGGGTCGACCATCGCGCTCGAGGCCGCGAACCCGGCTTATGAGACGCGGCTCTACCAGGAGCATCAGGTCGAGGTGCAGGGCAAGCTTGTCGGGTTGATCCGCAGCTATTGACGCCAAAGCCGGTCACCGGGATCGCGCGTCCACGGCCGCGATCTGTTTCGCGACCGCGCCCCGTCGATTTCCAGCCGGCCTTCGACGCGCGAGATCGCAATGGCGCCTTCGCGTCGCAGAAGGTCTGATCCGACGAACAGGCACGGCCCTGACGGCGCCTCCCGCCAGCGAGGCGCGAGAAGAATGCGCGCCGTAGCGCAGTCCGAGGCCGATGCGGCATCCGGAGCCTTCGAGCCGCGGTAGATGATCGGGCCCAGCCCCGCGATCCGCATTTCGGCATAACCCCTGCGACGCGTCATGCTGACCCGCTCGAACGCGGCTTCCTGTCCGGCGTCGTCGCCGTCGTTCTGAAGCCACGATTCGGCGGCGAAGCTGTTGCCGCTGTCGGAACTGACCGCCCTGCCCGCCTCGGTCCGAACCCCGAAGAGCCGGCCGTTCTCGGAAATCAGGATTTCGGGGCGATCGGCGGTCGACCAGAATGCCAGTCCCGCGAGGATCGGAAGGACGCCAAGCGCGCGGCCGCGTCCGATCCACAGGATCATGAAGAGCCCGCCGAGGACGATCAGGACGAGGCCCGCCATCGGCCCGGCCGGTATCGGGCGGATCGCACCTTCAAGACCGGAGACGTATTGCGCGACCGACAGGATGTAGCCGATGCCCGAATCCATCGCCCGGAGCGCCGGCCAGGCGAGACCGAACGGCCCGAGGATTCCGGCGATCACGGCGGCCGGCATGACGACGAGGCCCATTGCCGGAACGGCCAGAATGTTCGCGGCGAGACCGTATTGCGACATGACGTTGAAGTGGAAGGCCGAGATCGGCGCGGTCGCGGCGCCGGCGACGAAGGACGTCATGGCGACGCCGATGACCGGCCGCACGAAGCGCCACTTCTCGGTCAGCGTCTCGCGCCACCATGCCTGCCCGCGCAGCCATTCGAACGTCGCGATCAGCGCGGTCGTGGCGGCGAAGGACATCTGGAACCCGGCCTCGGTCAGGCTCTCGGGACGCATCAGCATGACGATCATCGCGGCAAGCGCCACCGAGCGCAGGGTGAAGGCCGGACGGTCGATCAGCACCGCGACCAAAACGACGGCCGTCATGATGAAGGCGCGCTGCGTCGCGACGTTGGCGCCGGAGAGGACGAGGTAGCCGGCGCCTGCTGCCAGCGCCACGGTCGCCGCGACCTTCTTGGTCGGCCAGCGGAGAGCGACGCCGGGGATGAGTGCCAGGCCATAACGCACGAGCGCGAAAACGAAGCCGGTCAGAAGCCCCATGTGGAGCCCCGAGATGGCCAGCAGATGGGCAAGATTGGACGCTCGCAGCGCCGCCATGGCCTCGGGGTCCACCTCGGAGCGGTCGCCGGTGAGGATGGCCGAGGCGAAGCCGCCGTTCCGGCCGGGGATCGCCGCCTGAATGGTTCGCGCCATCGAGAGACGCAGGGAGAAGACGGCTTTGCGCCAGCCTCGGCTCTCCGGTCCCGTCGCCTCGATCAGCGGAGTCCTGCTGTAGCCGACCGCGCCAAGACCTTGAAACCAGGCCATCCGCCGGAAGTCGAAGCCGCCCGGCTCCGACGGCGCCGCCGGCGGAGAGATCCGCACGCGACCGGTGACGCGCTGGCCCGGCATGAGGACCTCGTCTGGCGTGTTGTCGTCGACCGAGATGCGGACCCGGCGGGGGGTGCGGTCCGGCTCGAGCCCGAAGATCACCACGTCATCGAGCGTCACCCGGCGGCGACCGCTTCCCGACCGGTCGAGGCCCGCGACGGCGCCTTCGATATTGGCGGTCATCTCGTAGGGCAGGACCGGAGCGGCGACCGATTTGGCGCGCAGGGCCCCGGCCATGAACCCGGCTCCCGGGATCACCAGCAGGCAGAGAAGAATGCGGGCCACCGGCCCCGCGCGCACCATCGACGCGAGGCACATCGCGACGCAGGCGCCCAAGGCGATGAGCATCCAGTCGAGCGGTTCGGAAGGTGCCAGGAAATAAAGCCCGACGCCGACGGCGAACAGCACCGGCGTCCAGAGCGCCAGATGAGGCCGTTGGCTTTCGACCATGGCGACTACCAGGCCCGAGCCCACGTCCCTTGTTCTCCCGTCCCGAATTCGCCTAGAACGTGATCGCCCCAGATGGTTTCCAAGAGGTTAAGCATGCCCCCCGTCGTCACGCGGTTCGCACCCTCCCCCACTGGATATCTGCATATCGGCGGCGCCCGGACGGCGCTGTTCAGTTGGCTATACGCGCGACATTGCGGGGGTCGGTTCCTGCTCCGGATCGAGGACACCGACCGGGCGCGGTCGACGGATGACGCGACGCGGGCGATCTTCGAGGGGCTGCGGTGGCTGGGGCTCGACTGGGACGGCGACGCGATCAGCCAGGCGGAACGCGTGGAGCGGCACGCCGCCGTCGCGCATGAGATGCTGGAGCGCGGCACGGCCTATCGATGCTTCGCGAGCAGGGAGGAGATCGACGCGTTCCGCGAGACCGCGCGCGCCGAGGGGCGGCCGCCGCTCTTCGAGTCACCCTGGCGCGACGCGGATCCCGCGACCGCGCCGGATGGCGATTATGTGGTGCGTCTGAAGGCGCCGCGCGACGGCGAGACCCTGGTCGCGGACCGCGTGCAGGGGGAGGTGCGGTTTCGCAACGAGACGCTGGACGATCTGATCCTGCTGCGATCGGACGGGACGCCGACCTACATGCTGGCCGTGGTGGTGGACGATCACGACATGGGCGTCACGCATGTGATCCGCGGCGACGACCACCTGACGAACGCCGCGCGCCAGACCCTGATCTATCAGGGGATGGGTTGGGCGGTGCCCGAATTCGCGCATATCCCGCTCATTCACGGACCCGACGGCGCGAAGCTGTCGAAGCGGCATGGCGCGCTCGGGGTCGAGGCCTATCGCGACATGGGATATCCGGCCGAGGCGATGCGGAATTACCTGGCCCGTCTCGGCTGGAGCCACGGCGACGACGAGTTCTTCACCACCGCCCAGGCCGTCGAATGGTTCGACCTGACCCATCTGGGCAAAGCGCCGGCGCGGTTCGATTTCGCCAAACTGGAGAATCTCTCCGGCCAGCACATCCGGGCGATGGAGGATGCGCGCCTGCTGACGGAATTGGAGACATTTCTCGCCTCGCAAAATCGGCCGGAGTTGACCGGTACCGAACGCGGCATGATGCTCGCGGCGATGCCGGGCATGAAGGAGCGGGCCAAAACGTTCATCGAATTGATTGATATGGCTCGATTTATCCTGTCGGGAGATGATCTCGGGCCCGACGAGAAATCGCGTAAGGCGCTGCTCAATGTATCCCGAGGTATGCTGGAAAGATTGACCTCGCGACTGCAGCATGCTACTTGGACCGCGGGCGATCTGGAGACGGTCGTGCGGGAATTCTCGGAAGCGGAATCCTTGGGAATGGGCAAAGTCGCGCAGCCCGTGCGCGTCGCGCTGACCGGCCGGACCGTTTCTCCGAGCGTTTTTGACATGATGGAGATTCTGGGGCGCGAGGAGAGTCTTCGCCGGATCCGGAATTGCGCGCAAACGATCGGCGAGGCGGCCTGACCGGCGGCCCGCGACAGGCGACGGTGCACACCGGGCCGAGTGAATGAAATCAAGGCCCGCCCGGTGCGGGGCAGACCAACAGGGGATTATTCATGACCAACCAGGCTCACGGCTCCGCGAAGCTCGAAATCGGCGACGCGTCGCTTGAACTGCCGATCTACAAGGGTACCCTCGGGCCGGACGTGATCGACATCCGCAAGCTCTATTCCGATGGGCATGTGTTCACCTACGATCCGGGCTTCACCTCGACCGGGTCCTGCGAGAGCGCGATCACCTATATCGACGGCGACAAGGGCGAGCTGCTCTATCGCGGATATCCGATCGAACAGCTCGCGGCGCAGTCGCATTTCCTCGAGGTCGCGTATCTTCTGCTTTACGGCGAGTTGCCGACCGCGGTCGAGCTGGAGGATTTCGAGGCCCGCTGCACGAACCACACGATGCTGCACGAGCAGATGGCGTATTTCTTCCGCGGGTTCCGGCGCGACGCGCATCCGATGGCGATCGTATGCGGCGTGATGGGCGCGATGTCGGCGTTCTATCACGACAGCACGGACATCAACGATCCGTGGCAGCGCGAGGTCGCGACGATCCGCATGATCGCCAAGATGCCGACGATCGTGGCCTGGGCGTTCAAGTATCATGTCGGTCAGCCGTTCGTCTATCCGCGCAACAGCCTGGAATACGCGTCGAACTTCCTGCACATGTGTTTTTCGGTTCCGGCGGAGGATTACATCGTCGATCCGATCCTGAGCCGGGCGATGGACCGGATCTTCACGCTTCACGCGGATCACGAGCAGAACGCGTCGACCTCGACGGTGCGGCTCGCGTCGTCGTCGGGCGCGAACCCGTTCGCCTGCATCGCGGCGGGCGTGGCGTGTCTCTGGGGGCCGGCGCATGGCGGCGCGAACGAGGCGACGCTGATGATGCTGCGCGAGATCGGGACGGTCGACCGGATCCCCGAATTCATCGCGAAGGCCAAGGACAAGGACGATCCGTTCCGGCTGATGGGCTTCGGGCACCGGGTCTACAAGAACTTCGACCCCCGGGCGAAGGTCATGAAGGAGAGCGCCGACGAGGTGCTGGACCTGCTCGGGATCGAGAACAATCCGACGCTTCAGGTCGCCAAGGAGCTGGAGCGGATCGCGCTGGAGGATCCGTACTTCAAGGAGAAGAAGCTCTACCCGAACGTGGACTTCTATTCCGGGATCATTCTCGACGCGATGGGCTTCCCGACGTCGATGTTCACGCCGATCTTCGCGCTGGCGCGGACGGTCGGGTGGATCTCGCAGTGGAAGGAGATGCTGGAGGACCCGCAGCTCAAGATCGGACGTCCCCGGCAGCTTTATATCGGCGCGAAACATCGCGATTACGTGGACGTCGAGAAGCGCTGAGACCGGCCCGATCACGCGTGATCCGCCAAAAGTGTCACGCGTGACACTTTTGCTATCCATCTGATTTCATGTCAGTTTTCGGATCGCGTTAACCTCGTGGAAACCATGCGTCACGCCCGGTCAGGCGGATGGTTTTCCGGTGCCGAGATGGGCCAGAACCGACCGGGCGGCGCGAAGACCGGGCGGGTCCGCGCCGCGACCGAGAAGGTCCATCGTGCGCGATCCGGCGGCACGCTGCGCGGCGGCGGTGGCCGGATCGTCCAGAAGCGCGCGCAGGGCGGGCGTGATCAGGTCGGGCGTGCAGTTTTCCAGCAGGAACTCGGGGATCGTCCGCGTGTCGGTGACAAGATTGACCAGCGTGACGGTGTCGATCCGCACGAGGCGTTTGGCAAGAAACGCGGAAAACGGGTTGGCGGCGTAGGCGATCACCATCGGCGTCCCGGCCGCGGCCAGTTCCAGACTGACGGTCCCCGAGGCGGCGAGAGCCGCGTCGGCGGCGGCGAAGATTGCGCGTTTGCGGGCGTCGGCCAAGGCGGGGTCCGCCCCGGTCGGGTCGAGAACGCGCGGCCAGCCGTCCGCATCGGGCGGAAGCAGGCTGCGGGTCAGATCGGCGACCGCCCCGGCAGCGGGAACGACGACGGCGAGATCGGGCGCGCCCGCGCGCAGACGGCGGATCACCTCGGCGAAGACGGGCGCGTGGCGGGAGACCTCGCCACGGCGCGAGCCTGGAAGCGCCAGCATCAGGCGTTGATCCGCGCCGATGCCGAGATCGGCCCGGATGGCGGCGATCTCGTCCGGCGTCGCGACCGGTCGGGCCGCGACCGGATGGCCGACGAAATCGCAGGTCATGCCGGCGGCCTGCATGTAGGGCGGCTCGAACGGCAGAAGCGCCAGGACGTGGTCGACATGCCGCGCCATTTTGGCGGCGCGGCCGGGGCGCCAGGCCCAGACCGAGGGCGCGACGTAATGGATGACGCGAAGGTCCGGGAGGGAAGCGCGGGCCTTGCGCGCGACGCGAAGGCAGAAGTCCGGGCTGTCGATGGTGATGAGGGCGTCGGGGCGGGCGACGATGACGGCGTCGGCGGTCTGGCGGATGCGGCGGAGGAGGTTCGGCGCGCGGGGGAGGATCTCGGCGATGCCCATCACCGAAAGCTCCTCCATCGGAAACAGGCTCGGCATGCCCTGCGCGGCCATTTCGGGGCCGCCAATGCCTTCGAGCGCCAGATCGGGACCGCAGAGCTCGCGCAGGCCCGCGAGCAGCGCGCCGCCCAGAAGGTCGCCCGAAGGCTCGCCGGCGATGAGGAAAAGGCGCGGCGCGCTCACGCCCCGGCCCCGCGGCCCCACAGGAAAAGGCCGGCGGCATCGGCCGCGGCGACCGTCTCGTCGCGACCCAGAAGAAGGACTCCGCCGGCGCGGAAAGCGATGCCCGCGAGCCCGGCGGCGGAAGCGGCGGCGATCGTGGCGGGGCCGAGCGACGGCAGATCGACGCGCCAGTCCTGGCCGGGCTTGGGTCCTTTGAAGAGCACGCCGGCGCCGTTCGCGGGTTCGGGGCGCAGGCTGGCGGGAGTGGCCGCCACGGAGGCCAGCATCGCGTCTGTGCCCTGGATCGTCTCGACCGCGAGACAGATGCCTTGGGCGACGACGGCCCCCTGCCCCACATCGACGGCTCCGAGCGCCGTGACGATGGCCTCGGCCCTGTCGGCGTCGGCGACGGCCGTCGCGTCGGGCCGCGCCGCGGTGAGAATGCCCTCGGGCGCCAGCAGGCCTTCGAGGATCTCGTGCGGCGCGCGCAGGGTCAGGCCTTCGCCTTCGAGGATGCCGGTGACCATCCGCAGGGTCGAATCATCTCCGGCCTTCAGGCCGGCCATGATTTTGGGCGCGAGGCGCATCATTTTGAGATCGAAGCGCATCGGATTCAGATCGGGGCGCCTCATGCCGCCGGCCAACGTGATCGCGCCGCAGCCGCGCGCGCGAAGGTCCGAAAAAAGCCTGCCGGGCTTTTCGAACGCGGCCGTGACGACCGGATGGCCTTCCGTCCAGTCGAGATCGACACCTTCGAAGGCCACGACGACGTAGGGCGCCGCCGCGCGCGGCGCGGTCCTCGGCGATGAGGCGGGGCAGCATGCCCGAGCCCGCGACGATGGCGAGGGTTTCGCCCGGCACGCGGGTCAGTCCGCGATCGGCACGAAGGCGCGTGAGGAACCGGCGGTGACGAAACGGAGGAGTTCCGCGACCAACGGATTTTCGGATTGACCCCCGGCGGCGGCGTCGACACGTTCCTGGAGAGTGCCGTGGCTTTTGGTCATCTCGGCGAAGACGGCGCGCAGGCCGTTGATGTGCGCGCGGTCCGCGCCGCGACGTTTCAGCCCCGTGAGGTTGAGCGCGACGAGCGAGGCGCGGTTGCCGATGACCATGCCGAAGGGGATGACGTCGCCCTGGACGCCGGTCATGCCGCCGACCATGCAGCCGCGCCCGAGGCGGACGAACTGGTGCACGCCGGTCAGGCCGCCGAGCACGACGTTGTCCTCGACCACGCAATGGCCGCCGAGCGTTGCGTTGTTGGCCATGATGATCCCGTCGCCGAGGATGCAATCGTGCGCGACATGCGTGCCCATCATGAAGAGGTTGCCGTTTCCGACGCGGGTGACGCCGCCGCCGCCCACGGTGCCGGGGTTCATCGTGCAGTGTTCGCGGATGCGGTTGCGCTCGCCGACGATCAGCTCGGTCCGCTCACCGGCGAATTTGAGGTCCTGCGGCGCATGGCCGATCGAGGCGAAGGGGAAGATCTCGGTGCCCGCGCCGATGGAGGTCACCCCGGCGACGGCGACGTGGCTGTGGAGCGTGACGCCCTCGCCGAGCGAGACCTCCGGGCCGATCGCGCAAAAGGGGCCGATGCGGCAGCCGGGGCCGATGCGCGCGCCATCCTCGATCAGAGCGGTGGCCGCGACGATGGCGGTGGGGTCGATGGCCATCGGTCAGCCCTTCGCCTTCACGTCGCCCGGTTCCATGATCATCGCGGTGAATTCTGATTCCGCGCAGATCTGGTCGCCGACGCGGCCCTCGCCCTGGAACTTCCAGACCTTGCCCCGGCGGCGGATTACGCTGACGTGAAGCTCGACGGTGTCGCCGGGCACGACGGTCCGGCGGAACTTCGTGTTGTCGATTGTCATGAAGTAGACGAGCATGTCGTGGTCGATCACGTCGAGGGTGTGGACCACGAGGACGGCGGCGGTCTGGGCCATCGCCTCGACGATCAGGACGCCGGGCATGACGGGCTGCGACGGGAAGTGCCCCTCGAAATGCGGCTCGTTCGAGGTGACGTTCTTGATGCCGACGGCGGATCGGTTCGCCTCCATGTTCACGACGCGGTCGATCATCAGGAACGGGTAGCGATGCGGGATCATCCGCTTGATCGCGAGAACGTCGACCTGCTGAAGGTCGGGGTCGGGTTCGAATCTCATTGCGGCTGATCCTCCTCGCCCTGCGCCGGATCCGGCGGGGACGTCTGCGATGCGTTCCGCGCGTCGATCTCGGCGATCACCGCGTCGGTGATGTTGATCGCCTGGTCGGCGAGAAGCACGCTGGTCTCGTCCAGAATGACGGCGGCCCGCCTGGCCTCCATGATCGAGACCAGTACGGGTGCCGCCGCAGCGTAGAACTCGCGGCGCTTGAGGTCAAACTCCTGCGCGAGGGCGTCGGAGCGCTCGTCCTGCTCGCGGCGGGCGGCGACGACGCGGGCGTCGAAATCGTCGGCTTCGGCGCGGAAGGCCTCGGGGGTCATGTCGGCGCGCGCGGCGGTCAGGGCGCGTTCCTCGGCCTCGAAGGCGGCGTCGATGGCGCGCGCTTCGGCGCGCAGGGCGTCGCGGGCGCGCGCCTCCTCGTCGATCAGAGCCTGGCCCGTCGCCGAGCCGGTCAGGATGCGCTCCTGGCTGAGGACGAGGAAGGGCTGGGGCGCCGGGGCCTGCTGCGCGGCGAGCGGGCCGGTCGCGCAGGCGAGGCAGAGGGCGACGGCGGCGAGGGCCGCGGCGGTCCGGGGACGCGGCCGCGGCATTGTCAGAACCGGGTCTGGATCGTGAACCGGAACCTCTCGAGCACGTCCGTGTCCTCGTATTGGATCGGGAAGGCGTAGTTGAAGCGCAGCGGTGCGAACGGGGTCTCGACGAACAGGCTGACGCCGACGGAAGACCGGGGTTCGAAGCCGTCGTAGACCTCGCCCATGCTGCCGTTGGTATCGTCGAGCGCCCAGAGCGAGCCGATGTCGGCGAATAGGCCGCCGAACACGCCGTATTCCTCGGGCAGGCCGAGAGGGAAGCTCGCGTCGAGGCGCAGGATGGCATAGGCGTTGCCGCCGACCGCCTCGTCGACCTCGAGATCCTCCTGGAACGGCGGAATACACGCGCCGACCTCGCAGAAGTCGCGCGGTCCGATTCCGTTTCGGGCGAATCCGCGGAAAGAATCGCCGCCGGCGTTGAAGCGGTCGGTGATGCGGGTGCCGTTCTCGGAATAGATGTAGCCGCCTTCGGCCGTCGCGGAGAGGATCAGCGCCTCCTCGAAGAAGCTGGTATAGGCGCGGGCTACGCCGCTCGTCTTGGAATGACGGACATCGCCGCCGAGACCGGCGAACTGCTGATTGAGGGTCAGAAGGAAGCCCGCGCTGGGGTCGACGACGGAATTCCGCCGGTCGTAGATGTAGGTGAACGCGAGCGCGGATGTGACCAGCGCGCCCTCCTCGTTGATGATGATGAGCGAGGTGTCGTCACGCACGTCGTAGATGTCGTCGTTCGAAAGCTGGTAGCGGATGCTGAGACGTCCGTTCTCGCTGAGCGGGAAGCCGATGCGCGGCTCGAGTCCCCGATTTGAGGTCTTGAACGTCTGCTCGTTGAAATTCGTCTCGCGCCAGTAGACGTTGATGCCGGCCAGAAGATCGCGGTCGAACATCGCCGGCTCGAAAAAGCCGAACGAGATGTTCTGGTTCTCAGTGCTCGCCGAAATGGCGGCGGACAGGGTCTGGCCGCGCCCGAGGAAGTTGCGCTCCACGATGCTGACCTGCGCCGTGAGCCCCTCGTTGGTCGAGAAGGCGCCACCGAGATTGAGGCTGCCGGTCGGCGCCTCCTCGACCTCGACGGCGACGATCGCGCCGCTGGGCGAGGACCCTTCGCGCACGCCGACGGTGGCGGTCTCGAAATAGCCGAGGCCCCGGATCCGGTCCTCGGCGTCGCGGACCTCGCGCGTGTTGAAGGCGTCGCCTTCGACCACGTTGAACTGCCGCCGGATGACGCGGTCGAGCGTGCGCGTGTTGCCCTGGATGTCGATGCGCTCGATGAAAACGCGTTCGCCCTCGACGAGTTCGAAGTTGATGTCGACGGTGCGCGAGGCGGTGTTGCGGGTGATCTGCGGAATGACCTCGACGAAGGCGAAGCCGGACTGTCCGGCCTGGAAGGCCATGCGCTCGATCACGCGGTCGACCTTGCGCACGTTGTAGACTTCGCCGGTCCGGATCTCGCTGAGCAGCGGCGCGAAGGCTTCCGCGTTCAGACCCGTCGCGGACGAGCTGACGGAGACCTGGCCGACATCGTAGCGCGGACCCTCGTCGACCGTGAAGGAGAGGAAGAACCCGTTGCGTTCGCGGGCGATCTCGGCGGTGGCGGAGAGCACCCGGAAATCGACATAGCCGCGCTCGAGATAGAATTGCCGCAGCAGCTCGCGGTCGAGCTCGAGGCGGTCGGCGTCATAGGTCACGCCGCCGAAAATGAAACTCAACCAGTTCGTCTGGTTGGATTCCACGACGCGGCGCAGGCGGCGGTCGTTATAGACCTCGTTTCCGATGAAATTGATGCGCTGGACCGACGTCACGCGGCCCTCGAACACCTCGAAGACCAGGTCGACGCGGTTGTCGGGCTGGCGGATGATCACCGGGGTCACCTGGGCGGCGTAGCGGCCGGACTGGCGATAGGCCTCGATGATGCGCTGCGCGTCGGCCTCGGCGGCGGCGACGGAATAGGCGATGCGGGGCCGCAATTCGACCACCGTGCCGAGATCCTCGTCACTCAGAGAGTTGTTTCCCTCGAAAGCGACGCGGTTGATCGTTGGGTTTTCCTGGACCGTGATCACGAGCCGGCCGGCCTCGGGCATGACTTCGACGTTTTCGAAGAGGCCGGTCTCGTAGAGCCTTCGGACCGCGAGGTTGAGTTCCTCGGGCGTGACCGCGACGCCCGGATCGATCCCGGCGAAGACGCGGACGGTCTCCGCCTCGATCCGCTGGTTGCCGGCGACGTCGATCCGGCTGAACACGGCCGTGCCCTGCGCATGGGTGAGTGCCGAAGGCATGAATGCCAGACAGAAATCCGGCAAGATTAACGCAATGCGGGTCCAGCCCCGCATCCAGTGCCGCTGAGCCATCGCGTTTCGCCTCTCTGCCCCCGGGGCGTTTGCCGCCCTTCGTTCAACTCACCAGTCGGATGATGTCGTTGTAGGTAGCGAATACCATCAGAAGCAGGATCAAGCCAAGACCAATCGACATGGCGACCTGCATCGCCGCCTGGCTGGGCGGACGGCCGCGGATCGCCTCGAAGAGAAACGCCATGAAATGGCCGCCGTCGAGCACCGGGATCGGAAAGAGGTTGAGAAGCCCGATCGCCGTCGAGATGACGCCGATCAGCACGATGAAGTTGAGCACGCCCTGAGACGCCGTCTCGCCGGAGATCTGCGCGATGCCGAGCGGGCCCTGGAGGTTTTCCGCACCGATGTCGCCGGTGATGATGTGCTTGAGGCCGTTGAGCGACTGGGTGATGACCTCGAACATCCGCGACACGCCGAGACCCAACGCGGTCCAGGGCGCCGGCGTGACGGTCGCGGGCTGATAGAGCGGGGCCGCGGCCACGCCGATCATCACGCGCTTCTCGAAGCCGCCGTCCCCGTCATCGGTGTCGCGTTCGCGCGGGGTGATCTCGAGCCCGATTTCGGCCCCGTCCCGGATCACGGTCATGGGGATCGTCTCGTCGCCCGAGGACATGACCAGTTGGCGCAGATCCTCGAAGGCCGTCAGGGTCTGACCGCCGGCGGCGGTGATCAGATCGCCGGGACGCAGGCCCGCGTCGCTGGCGGGCGAGAGCGGCTCGACGCCCTGGACGAGCGGCGGAAAGGCATAGGGCGCGGCGAATTCCACATTTCGTCCGGCCCGCTCCACGACGAGGTTGAGCGGGCCCGGCACCGCCATCTCGGACGCGGCGAGATAGACGTCGGCGAAGCTCTCGACCTCGGTGCCGTTGACCGAGAGGATGATGTCGCCGGGCTGAAGCGGCTGGTCGCCGGCGACGGCGGCGATGGAGCCCACCTCCGCCCGGTCGGTCGGAACGCCCTGCCACGTCACCACGCCCGCGAAGATCGCGACCGTCAGGATGAAATTGAAGACGGGCCCCGCGAGCACGGTCAGCATGCGCCGGCCGACGCTGGCGCCATGAAAGCTCCGCGCGCGCTCCGACGCGTCCATTCGGGCGAGGGAGTCGGGGTCGGCGCGGCTGGACCCGTCGGAATCGCCCAGGAACTTGACGTAGCCGCCGAGCGGAAGCGCCGCGACCTGCCAGAGCGTCCCGCGCTTGTCCCGGCGCGACCAGAGGACCGGACCGAAACCGACTGAAAAGACTTCGGAATGGATGCCGCACCAGCGGCCGACGAGGTAATGGCCGTATTCATGCACGAACACGACGATGCCGAGAACCACGATGAAGGGCAGAACGGTCGCGAGGAACCCGCCGATCAGGGGAATGCTGGCGATAAGATCCATAGAATCATACTCCGTTCAGCGCCTCGACACGACGCGCGGCAACCCTCCGCGCCTCCGCGTCGAGATCAAGCACCGAATGGAGGTCGTACCCGACGCCGTATGACGCCGCCTCCCCACCGATTTCATGCAAGACATGTTCAACGAGGTCGGACATGTCAAGGAAGCCTATGCCATCGTGGATAAAGGCGTCGAGAGCGGCCTCCTTGGCGGCGTTGAAGACGGCGCCGGTGAGGCCGCCCGCCTCCATGACCTCGCGCGCGAGGCGGAGAGCCGGGAACCGGACCGGATCGGCGGGGCCGAAGTCGAGGCTCCCGAGGGTGGCGAAGTCCAGGCGTTCAACCGGCAGATCGCGGCGCTCGGGCCAGTTGAGCGCGAAGCCGATAGGGCCGCGCATGTCCGAAGGCCCGATCTGGGCCATCAGCGATCCGTCGCGGAAACCGACGATGGAGTGCACGATGGATTGCGGATGGACGGTGACTTCGATCTGGCCGGGCTCGACATCGAAGAGTTGTTTCGTTTCGAGGATTTCCAGCGCTTTGTTGAACATGGAGGCGCTGTCGATCGAGATGCGGTCGCCCATGCTCCAGTTGGGATGCGCGCAGGCTTGGGCGGGAGTGGCCGCGGCCATCCGGTCGCGCGTCCAGGTCCGGAACGGGCCGCCGGAGGCGGTGAGCACGATGCGCTCGATCTCGCGGGGCGCCTCGCCGCGCAGGGCCTGGAAGATGGCGCTGTGCTCGCTGTCGACGGGCAGGAGCGTGGCGCCGTGCTCGGCGCAGACCCGTTTGAGCAGATCGCCGGCGCAGACGAGGCTTTCCTTGTTGGCGAGCGCGAGGACGCCGCCATGCCGCGCGGCGGCGAGGCCGGGGGCGAGACCGGCGGAGCCGACGATGGCGGACATCGCCCAGTCGGTCGGCTCGGACGCGGCGTCGACCAGCGCCTCGGGGCCGGCGGCGGCAACGGTGTCGGTGCCGCGCAGGGCGTCGCGGAGGGCGTCGAGTCGGTCCGGGCGCGCGGTGACGGCGATGCGGGCGTTCAGGCGTCGCGCCTGGTCCGCGAGCAGGTCGATATTGCCGGCGCCGGTGAGCGCGACGGTCTCGTAGGTGTCGGGGCCGCCCTGCGCGATCAGGAGCGACACGGTGTTCTGGCCGACGGAGCCGGTGGAGCCGAAGACGCTGACCCTGCGTCGGGACGTCATCAGGAGGCCGCCGGTCCGATTCCGAGGGCGGCGCAGAGCGCGAGGAACCAGAGGCCGCCGACGATCCCGTCGAGGCGGTCCATGACGCCGCCGTGGCCGGGGATGAGATGGCTGCTGTCCTTGACGTCGAAGCGACGTTTGACGGCGGATTCGAGAAGGTCGCCGCCTTGCGAGGCGATCGCGACGCCGAGGCTGAGGAACATCGCGGAGGCGTGGCCGATCCCCGCCGGACCGGCCGCGAGCACGCCGACGGCGTTCGCGGCGACGAGGCCGCCGGCGGCGCCGGACCAGGTTTTGCCGGGGCTGACCTTGCGCCAGAGCTTCGGGCCTCCGACCGTGCGACCGACGAAATAGGCGCCGACATCGGCGGCGATCACGACGACGACGAGCCAGAGCAGAAGCTGGAGGCCGTTCGGCTCGACCTGACGCAGGATCACGGCGTAACAGACTGGAATACCGGCGTAGAACAGACCCGGCACGAGCCAGTTCCACTGGGGGCGATCGAGGAGGAGGACGCCGGCGGCGCCGACGGCGAGGCAGGCGAGGCCGGCGGCGAGGCCGAACCAGTGGGTCAAGATGACGGCGGCGGCGGCGGCGATCAGGAGCGTCGCCATGCCGGCGGAGCGCAGCGTGCCGGCCCCGTATACCATCCGGCGAAGCTCCCACATGATCGCGGCGAGGGTGAGCGCGGCGAGCGCGGCCACCCAGACGCCGCCGAGCCAGAGATCGAAGAGGGCGACCGCCGCGAGGGCGAGGCCGGAGGCCATCCGCTGGCCGAGATCACCGAAACGGATCTTCGGCGGCGTCGGGCTCATCCCGCGACGGCGCCGAAACGCCGTTCGCGCGTGCCGAAACCGCCCACCTGGGCCGCGAACATGTCGGCGGTGAAATCCGGCCACCGCGTGTCGATGAAGGCGAATTCGGAATAGGCGGATTGCCACGGCAGGAAGCCCGACACGCGGAACTCTCCCGACGTGCGGAGAATGAGATCGGGGTCGGGCAGACCGGCGGTGTCGAGATGATCGCCTATCGTGTCCGGGGTGATGTCCTCGACGTCGAGGTCGCCCCGTCGGACGGCCTCGGCGACGCGGCGTGTCGCGCGGAGGATCTCGTCACGCCCGCCGTAATTGATCGCGACGGTCAGATGCAGGCGGTCGTTCGTCACGCTCTGGCCCTCGAGGCCGCCCATGAGCGCCTGGAGATCGGGCGCGAGACGCTCGCGCCCGCCGATGAACCGGACGCGGACGCCCTCGGCGACGAGGCGCGCGCTGTCTTTTTTGATGTAGCGGCGGAAGAGACGCATCAGGCCCAGAACCTCGGCCGCCGGGCGATTCCAGTTCTCGGTCGAGAAGGCGAAGAGGGTCAGGTGCGTGATCCCGAGATCGGGGCAGCTCTCGACGATCTCGCGCACCCGGTCCGCGCCGCGCTTGTGGCCGGCGATCCGCGGCAATCCACGGCTCTCGGCCCAACGCCCGTTGCCGTCCATGATGATGGCGACATGGGACGGAACGGGGGCGCGTCCGGGGCGCTCAACCTCATGCATCGGCGTGACTTCCTCGTGGTCGGTGGGGGCGGCCCGTCGTTTCAGATCTGCAGGATCTCTTCCTGCTTGGTTTCAAGCGCCGCGTCGATTCGCGCGATCGTGGCGTTCGTCAGGTCCTGGATCTCGTCGGACCAGATCTTGTGGTCGTCCTCGCCCATGCCGTCGGCTTTGGCTTTTTTGAGCTGGTCCATGCCGTCGCGGCGCACGTTGCGGACCGCGACGCGGGCGTTCTCGGCGTATTGGCCGGCGACCTTGGCGAGGTCGCGGCGCCGCTCCTCGTTCAGCTCGGGAATGGGCAGGCGCAGGATCGTGCCGTCCATCTGGGGATTGATGCCGAGCCCGGAATTGCGGATCGCCTTGTCGACGGCGTTCACCATGCTCTTGTCCCAGACGTTGATCAGGACCATGCGCGGCTCGGGAACGGTGACGGTTCCGAGCTGGTTGATCGGCGTCGGGGATCCGTACGCGTCGACCATCACCGGGTCGAGCATCGAGGCCGACGCCCGGCCCGTCCGGAGCGAAGCGAACTCGCCGCGCAGCGAATTCAATGCGCCGTCCATGCGCTTTTGCAGCGCGTCGATATCGATTTCCGTCTCGGACATGCCGTCTCCTCTCCCGATCCTTAACTCAGCCGGGTTCAACAATCGTAAATCTGCCGCGTCCCTCGACGACGCCCGCGACACCCTCCGGCCCGTCGAGCGCGAACACGACGATGGGCAGTTCATTGTCGCGCGCGAGCGCGATGGCGGCGGCGTCCATCACCTTGAGGTTTTTCTGCAGGACCTTGTCGTAGCTGATGCGCTCGAAACGGACCGCGTCGGCGTTGGTCTTGGGGTCGCTGTCGTAGACGCCGTCGACCTGCGTGCCTTTGAAGATCGCCTCGCAGGACATCTCGGAGGCGCGCAGCGTCGCGGCGGTGTCCGTGGTGAAATACGGGTTGCCGGTGCCGGCGGCGAAGATGACCACGCGACCCTTTTCCAGATGCCGCACGGCGCGGCGCCGGATGTAGGGCTCGCAGACCTGGTCCATGGGGATCGCCGAGACGACGCGGGTGTAGACGCCGAGCGCCTCAAGCGCCGACTGCATCGCCAGCGCGTTCATCACAGTGGCGAGCATGCCCATGTAATCGGCGGTCGTGCGTTCCATGCCCTGGGCGCTGCCCTGGAGTCCGCGGAAGATGTTTCCTCCGCCGATGACCATGCAGATCTCGACGCCGGTCGCGTGCAGGCGGGCGATGTCGGAGGCGATCCGCTCCACGGTGGGAGGGTGCAGACCGTACTGGCTCGACCCCATCAGGGCCTCGCCGGAAATCTTGATGAGAATTCGACCGTAGGCAGGATTGGATCGCGGTGCCGGGATGCTCGCCAGACCGTCCGTCATGCCCGTTCAGCTCCGTTCATCGAAAGTCGCGCCCACGAGGGACGCGGTAAACCGGGGAGGCCGCAATGTCAAACCGCTGTGAGGCGCGCGCCGCGAAATCGCATGACGATCCGATCTTGCGACGCGCGTTCCCGTCAGAAGAATGGCGGGTTCCGTCGAGACTTCAGCGCCCGGCGGTCTTCGCCACCTCGGCCGCGAAGTCCTCGGTCTCCTTCTCGATGCCCTCGCCGACGGCGAGACGGCGGAAGCCGACGATTTCGACGCCGGCGTCCTTGGCCGCCTGGCCGACGGTCACGTCCGGGTTGATGACGAACTTCTGGTTGAGAAGCGTCACCTCCTCGAAGAACTTGTTCATCCGGCCGACGATCATCTTTTCGATCACCGCCTCGGGCTTGCCGCTTTCGCGGGCCTGGTCGCTGAGAACGGCCTTCTCGCGCTCGATGAGCGCAGGGTCGAGGTCGGCTTCGGACAGCGAGGCGGGATTGGTCGCGGCGACGTGCATGGCGATCTGTTTGCCGATGCCGTTGTCCGCGCCCTTGAGCGCGACGAGAACGCCGATCTTGCCCATGCCGTCGGCGACCGCGTTGTGGACGTAGGCGGCGACGGTGTCGCCTTCGACCCGCGCCATGCGGCGCACGGACATGTTCTCGCCGATCGTGGCGACCTTGGCGGCGACGGCCTCGTCGACCGTCTTGCCGTCCATCTGAGCGGATTTGAGGCCGTCGATGTCCGCGACGCCGGTCGCGACCTTGGCGATCGCGGCGACCATCTCCTGGAATTCGGCGTTGCGCGCGACGAAATCGGTCTCCGAGTTCACCTCGACGGCGATCCCGACGCCGCCGTCAACGGCGACGCCGACGAGACCCTCGGCGGCGGTCCGGTCGGATTTCTTCGCGGCTTTCGCGAGGCCTTTGGTGCGCAGCCAGTCGATGGCGGCCTCGGCGTCTCCGCCGGTCTCGACCAAGGCCTTTTTCGCATCCATCATTCCTGCGCCGGAAGCTTCGCGCAGTTCCTTCACCATCGTCGCGGTGATCGACATCGTGGTTCTCCTGAAATATCTCGTGAGCGTCGTCGGTCCGGCGGCGCGTCGGCGCGCCGTCGGCCGGAGGCGTCAGGCTTTGGTCTTTTCCGCGGCCGCTTCGGCCGGAGCCTCGACAGGCGCAGCCTCGGCGGCGGGCGTCTCGGCGGGCGCGGCTTCGGCGGCAGGCGCATCGGCGGCGGTCTCCTCGACCGCCTCTTCGGCCGGAGCCTCCTCCATCGCGCCGATGTCCACGCCGGCGGCGCCCATCTGGGCGGTCATGCCGTCAAGGGCGGCGCGCGCGATCAGGTCGCAGTAAAGCGCGATGGCGCGGGCCGCGTCGTCGTTGCCGGGGATCGGATAGGCGATGCCGTCGGGCGACGAGTTGCTGTCGAGCACCGCGATCACCGGGATGCCCAGCTTGCGCGCCTCGAGGATCGCGAGATCCTCCTTGTTGGTGTCGACGACGAAGATCAGGTCGGGAACGCCGCCCATCTCGCGGATGCCGCCGAGCGACATCTGGAGCTTGTTCTGTTCGCGCTCGAGGCCGAGACGCTCTTTCTTGGTCAGGCCTTCGGCGCCGCCTTCGAGGTTCTCGTCGATGGCCTTGAGCCGGGCGATCGAGTTCGAGATCGTCTTCCAGTTGGTCAGCGTGCCGCCGAGCCAGCGGTGGTTCATGTAATACTGCGCCGAGCGCTCGGCGGCCTCGGCGACGGCTTTCTGCGCCTGGCGCTTGGTGCCGACGAAGAGGATGCGGCCACCCTTGGCCACGACCTGCTGGACCGCGTTCAACGCCGCGTCGAGCAGCGGCACGGTCTGGGTCAGGTCGAGAATGTGGATGCCGTTGCGGTCGCCGTAGATGTACGGCTCCATGCGCGGGTTCCAGCGGTGGGTCTGGTGGCCGAAGTGGACGCCGGCTTCGAGCAGCTGACGCAACGTGAACTCTGGAAGAGCCATCGGTATCTTTCCTTTTCCGGTTTGACCTCGGGCGGGGAGAAGAGCCGTGTGGCCCAACCGGTGGACGCCCGGGGATGTCTCCCGCCGGTCGCCGCGACCCCGCCTGTGGATTTCGTGTGCGCCGCCTAGACGGATTCGGCGTCCTTGGCAAGGGCGCCGCGCGCTGGCGCCGATGGCGCGGGCGGGCTATTCGGGGCGCGGGACTGGCCGGATGGTGCGGGACGGAATGGGCGATTCGCCGATACTCTGCGTGGGGGCCGCGCATTGGGACGTGATCGGGCGGGCGCGCGCGCCGCTCGCGCGCGGAGCGGACGTTCCGGGGATCGCGACGCGGCGGCCTGGCGGGGTGGCGCTGAACGTGGCGCTGGCGCTGGGCGCGAGCGGTCGGCGCGTGACGCTTCTTTCGGCGGTCGGGGACGATGCGGAGGGGGACGCGCTCCTGCGGGAGGCCGAGGCGCGCGGGGTGGATCGCTCGCTCGTGCTGCGTCACGGGAGGCCGACGGATCTCTACGTGGCGATCGAGGACGCGTCGGGCGAACTGCATGCCGCGATCGCCGATTGCGCGGGGTTGGAGGCGGCGGGCGTGGCGATCGTGGCGCCGCTCGAGGATGGACGGCTCGAGGGGCCTTGGACGGGTGCTGCCGTGGTCGACACGAACGTCTCCGCCGAAACGATCCGGTTTCTCGCCGGCGCGCTCGGAGCGGCGCGGCTCGTGGCGGTGTCGTGCGCGAGCGCGGCAAAGGTCGGGACGCTCGGTCCGCTGCTCGCGGCGCCGGGCGCGGTTCTCTATTTCAACCGGGCCGAGGCGGAGGCGTTTTGCGGGGCGCCCTGCGCCGATGCGCGGGCCGCCGCCGCGGCGCTCGGCGCGCGCGGGGTTCGCGCGGCCGTGGTGACGGACGGCGCCGGGGCGGCGGCGCATGTCTCGCCGGAGGGTCTCTGGTCGGCCGTGCCGCCCCCTGCCCGCGTCCGGGGCGTGACGGGCGCGGGAGACGTCTTTCTGGCCGCGCATGTCGCGGCGACGCTCGATGGCGCGACGCCTTCCGACGCCCTGGAAACCGCGCTCGACGCGGCCGCCCGACATGTTTCAAAGGAGACGCCATGACAGACGCGCCCATGACACCGCCCCTCGTCTTTTCACCCGAGGTCGCGCTGGCCCGCGCCGAGGGTCGCCCGGTCGTCGCGCTCGAATCGACGATCATCACACACGGGATGCCGCATCCGGTGAACCTCGAGACCGCGCGCGCGGTGGAGGCGGACATCCGCGCGGGCGGGGCGACGCCGGCGACGATCGCGGTGATGGACGGGCAGATCCACATCGGCCTGACGGACGACGCGCTCGCGGCGCTGGCGGAAAACCCGGACGTGCGGAAGCTGTCGCGCGCGGATCTGGCCGTCTGTCTGGCGGAAGGCGCGACGGGGGCCACGACGGTGGCGGCGACCATGATCGCGGCGCGGCTCGCCCGGATCGAGGTGTTCGCGACGGGCGGGATCGGCGGCGTGCATCGCGGGGCGGAGACGACGTTCGACGTGTCGGCGGATCTGCGGGAACTGGCGCATTCGCCGGTGACGGTGGTGGCGAGCGGGGCGAAGGCGATCCTGGATCTGCCCAAGACGTTCGAGATGCTTGAGACCTTCGGCGTGCCGGTCATCGCCTTCGGTCAGGACGCGCTTCCCGCCTTCTGGTCGCGCGATTCGGGCCTGAAGGCGCCGCTCAGGATGGACGATCCCGCGCTGATCGCGGCGGCGCACCGGATGCGCGGCCGGCTCGGTCTGGCGGGCGGGCAGCTGGTCGCCAATCCGATCCCGGCGGAGGACGAGATCCCGGCATCGGCGCTCGCCCCGCATATCGACGCGGCGTTGGCGATGGCCGCGACGTCCGGGATCGCGGCGAAGGAGGTGACGCCGTTCCTGCTGGGCCGGATCGGCGATCGGACGGGCGGGACCGCGCTCGCGGCGAACATCGCTCTGGTCCGGAGCAACGCGCGGCTTGCCGCCCGGATCGCGGCGGAACTGGCGCGCCTGCCCGAATGAGCGATCTTGTGCGACGCGGCGGCCGGGACTAAGTATCAGTCCTGTCCTGAGGAACGCGTCCACGATGGCCCGAAAACCAGTCCGGCGAAAGGCCAGCGTCGCAAGCCCGACGGTGTTTCAGAGGCTGCGCGGCGACTTTTTCACCGGCCTCGTGGTGGTCCTTCCGGTGTTCCTTACGATCTATTTCGTGTGGTCGGTGATCGGGTTCATCGACAACAAGGTCGTGCCGCTCATCCCGACGCGCTACGACCCGGAGAACGTCTTCGGCCGCAACATCTTCGGTTTCGGCGTGATCGTCTTTCTGATCTTCACGACGCTTGTCGGCGCGCTGACCAAGGGGTTCTTCGGACGCCGCATCCTGCATTTCGGCGAGGGCATCGTCGAGCGGATGCCGGTGGTGCGCTCCGTCTACAACGGCCTCAAGCAGATCGTCGAGACGATGCTGAGCCAGTCCAGCCAGTCTTTCCAGCAGGCCTGCATCATCGAATATCCGCGCAAGGGGATCTGGGCCGTGGCGTTCGTCTCGACGCCGACGGGCGGGGAAATCCCCGGAAAGACCGGCGGAGAGGAACTTCTGAGCATCTTCCTGCCCACGACGCCGAACCCGACATCGGGATTCCTTCTGTTCGTGCCGCGCAAGGACGTCGTGATCCTCGACATGACCGTGGAACAGGCGGCGAAACTGGTGATCTCGGCCGGTCTGGTAAATCCCGCAGAGCTTCCTGTCCAGAACAAGCCGTCGCGCAAGCCGGTGAAGGTCGTTGCGTCCGGCGCCGCGGCGCGGAACGCCTGACGCCCGACGCCGCCGGGGCCGTCACTCCGGAGCGTGCCACCAGACTTCCGGCAGCCAACCGATCCAGTCGCCATAGACCGGCAGGCGATCCGGGTATCGCAGCTCCGCCTTGTGGGCGATGTAGCTGAGGTCCGAGAACCAGATCGGGATGACGTAGCGCCCCGTGGTGAGCACCCGGTCGAGCGCACGCGTGGCGGCGACGAACTCCGCCTGATCGCGGGTCTCCAGCATGTGGTCGATCATCGCCTCGGCCGCCGGGCTGTCGAGGCCCATGTAGTTGCGGGTCCCGGGCGTGGTGACGCCGTCCCGTCCCCAGTACAGGCGCTGTTCGTTGCCGGGGCTGAGCGAGAGGTTCCAGGATGCCGGCGTCATGTCGTAATCGTACTCGCTCAGACGCTCGTTGTACTGGGCCGCATCGACCTGGGCGATGCGGGCGTCGATCCCGAGTTGGCGCAGCGCGTCGAGATAGACGTTGGCGAGCGCCTCGTACGTGATGTTGGCGGATTCGGTCGATCCGGTGCTGAGCAGGATCTCGAACGTGAACGGCTCGCCGGCCGCATTGCGGCGGACCCCGTCGGTCACGGTCCAGCCGGCCTCGTCGAGCAGCGCGCCCGCACGCCGCATGTTCGCGCGGTTGCGGGGCGCGCCGTCAGAGGCGGGAAGCGCGTAGGCGTCGAGCGCGTCCGGGAGCAGCGTGTCCGCGAACGGCTCGAGCAGCTCGCGCACGCGGCCCTCCGCCGGCCCCTCGCCCATCGCCAGTTCGGAATTGTCGAAATAGCTTTTGCGGCGCGGCAGCGTGCCGCCGATCAGGGTCTGGTTGATGAATTCGAAGTTGAACGCGTTGAGCAACGCCTCGCGCACCCGCCAGTCCTCGAAGACGGGCCGACGCATGTTGAAGACGAGGCCGGACATGCCGGACGGTCGGCCATGCGGGATCTCCGCCTTGACGATGGCGCCGGAATTCACCGCCGGAAACGCGTAGTCGGTGGCCCATTTCGCCGGGCTGCCCTCGCGGTAGATCGAGACCTCGCCGGCGGAGAAGGCCTGGAAGCGGACCCCGGAATCTGTGAAGTAGTCGTACCGGATCCGGTCGAAGTTATGCAGCCCCCGGTTGTAGGCGATGTCCCGCCCCCAATAGTCCGGATCGCGGTCGAACGCGATGAAGCGACCAGGTTCAAAATCCCCGATGACGTAGGGGCCGGATCCGACCGGGACCCGCAGGCCGCTCGCGGCGAAATCGACGCCGTCCCAGTCGGCCTTTTTGAGAATTGGTCGCAGGCCGATGATCAGCGGAAGCTCGTTGTCAGGCGTGTTGAAGTCGAACCGCACCGACCGGTCGCCGGTCTGTGTGACGCTCGCGACCTTTGTCCATGCGTTTGAATATCTTGGGAGGCCTTTTTCAGCCAGAGTCTCCATCGACCATATCACGTCCTCGACGGTGACGGGAGAACCGTCGGAGAATCGCGCCTCCGGGCGAAGCGTGAATTCCACCCATTCCCGGTCCGGTCCGGTCTCTATCGATTCGGCCAGAACGCCGTAGAGCGCGAACGGCTCGTCCCAGTTCCGGCCCATCAGGGTCTCGAAAACATGGGTCTGGACCCCCCACGGAGCGCGACCTTTCAAAATGTACGGATTAAGGGAATCGAAGCCTCCGGTCTCACCGAAAATGATCACGCCGCCCTCCGGAGCGTCCGGATTGGCGTAAGGCAGCGACACAAAATCAGGTGGGAGCGCGGGATCGCCATACATAGCTATGCCATGCCGGGCCTCCGAAAAGCCGGCCGCAGGTGCGAGGAGTATGGCAACAAGGGCGGCGGCCCGAGCCGTCAGATTGCGTGTCATTTGGGTCACATCCCGTCGTCCGATTAACCATCGACACCCTAAACCATGCCATCCGGCGACCCCAGCGGGATTTTTGTCTTGGACGTAAGCCCGTGGTTTTGTATAAGGGTCTCACTGCTCGATAGGTTTCTTGCCTGTATGAAACCTGCCTCAACGACTTGACGCCCTCCTTGTGAGGGCGTCTTTTTTTCAGGCGCTTGCAGACCCCTGTTCTTTCGCAACTGCAGCATGTACGTTTCCGCAATTCAAATTGCGGAGGGTCAGACTGATGTCGATCAAAGGGAAACGCGCCGTCATCACGGGGTCGAATTCGGGCATCGGGCTCGGGATCGCCGAAGAGCTCGCGAGGCTCGGCGCGGATGTCGCGCTCAACTCGTTCAGCGACAATGACGAGGATCACGCGCTGGCCAAGACGATCGCGGACGCGCATGGCGTCCGGGCGGTCTATATCCAGGCGGACATGTCGGACGGGGCAGCCTGCCGGTCGCTGATCGCCAAGGCCGCGGAGGCGCTTGGCGGTGTCGACATCCTGGTGAACAACGCCGGCATCCAGCATGTGGCGGCGATCGCCGATTTTCCGACGGAGCAGTGGGACAGGATCATCGCGATCAATCTCACCTCTTCGTTCCACACGACGGCGGCCGCCCTTCCGCTGATGCGGTCGAACGGCTGGGGGCGAGTGGTGAACATCGCCTCGGCGCACGGGCTGACGGCCTCCCCTTTCAAATCGGCTTATGTGGCGGCGAAGCACGGGGTGGTGGGGCTGACGAAGGTTACGGCTCTGGAGACGGCGGAGGAGCCGATCACCTGCAATGCGATCTGTCCGGGATACGTGCTGACGCCGCTGGTGGAGGCGCAGATCCCCGACACGATGAAGCAGTACGGGATGGACCGCGAGACGGTGATCCGCGAGGTGATCATGCAGCGCCAGCCGTCGAAGGCCTTCGCGACGGTCGAACAGCTGGGGGGCTGCGTGGCGTTCCTGTGCTCGGCGGCGGCGGATCAGATCACCGGGACGACGCTTTCGGTGGACGGCGGCTGGACGGCGCTTTGACGCGGAAGGTCATCAACCTCGCTCTCCAGGGCGGGGGCGCGCACGGCGCGTTCACCTGGGGGGCGCTGGACCGGCTGCTTGAGGATGACGGGATCGCGATCGAGGGGATCACGGCGACCTCGGCGGGCGCGATGAACGCGGCGGCGCTCAAGCATGGGTGGATCGTCGGGGGGAACGAGGGCGCGCGGGCGCAACTCGAGAAGCTGTGGCTCGGGATCGCCGGTCTCGACGGGGTCATGCCCGACGTGATGATGGCCTGGCTGCGGGCGGTGTCGCCTGCCCCGGCGGTGACGGCGCGGGCGCTGGAGGCGAGTCCGGGGGTGCTGGCCGGCGAGTTCGTCACCCGGATGCTGTCGCCGTATCAGTTCAACCCCCTGAACTGGAACCCGCTGCGCTCGATCGTTGAGGACCTGCTCGACTACGACCATGTCTGTGCCGCGCGGGGGCCGAAGCTGTTCATCGCGGCGACGAACGTGCGGTCGGGAAAGGTGCGGATTTTCCACGGGCGCGAGATCACGCCGGATGCGATCATCGCCTCGACGTCGCTGCCGACGCTCTATCAGGCGGTGGAGATCGACGATCCGGCGACAGGCAAACGCGAGGCGTATTGGGACGGCGGGTACATGGGGAACCCGGCGATCTTTCCGCTGCACCGGGGGACGAAGTGCTCGGACATCATCATCGTGCACATCAATCCGCTGCATCGCGAGGAACTGCCCAAGACCTCGACGGAGATCCTGAACCGGGTGAACGAGATCAGCTTCAACACGGCGCTGCTCCACGAGTTGCGCAGCATCGACTTCGTCAACCGGCTGATCGACACCGGCGTGATCGCGGAGGGCGCGATGAAGCGGAACCGGGTGCATTCGGTGAGCGATGACGGGCTGATGACCCAGCTCGGGACGGCGACGAAGGTGACGCCGAACCGGGCGCTGATCCTGCAGCTCAAAGATGCGGGACGCGCGGCGATGGACCGGTTTCTGGGGCGGCACCGGAAGGATCTGGGCGACCATTCGAGCCTCGACCTGCGCGCCGCGCTGAGTTCGCCGGGCGGCGAGGTCTGACGAAGATGCGCGTGGGAATCACACATGTGACACGCGTGTCAAAATCGGTATGACTATGATTTCAAAAGATTTTCCGAAACGCGTTAACCGACGGGAAACCTGTGTCACAGCGTCGGTTTTGCCGCCTTTTCATGCCGACAATCGGCCGTTCCGACCGGCCGGCCGGCCGGGGTCCGGGGCGCCACGCGGGGCGGCGCCCCGGTCCGTTCAGACGCGTTCGTCGAGGAATGCGAGAAGCGCCGTCCAGCTGCCTTGGTCGGCGGCGAGGTCGTAATCGTCGGAGCCCCAGACGGTGAAGGAGTGACGCGCGCCGCCGAAGAGAAGCGCGTCGTGCGGCACGTCGGCCTCCAGCATCTCGCCGACGAGCTGCGCGAGATCGGCCGGTCCGGAGACCGGGTCCGCCGTGCCGTGCAGCAGCAGGACGGGCGCCCCGGTCATCGAGAAGTCCTGGCCCTCCGGCGTGCCGAGGCCGCCGTGGAACGAGACGAAGCCGTCGATGTCCATGCCAGCGCGGGCCGCCTCGAGCGCGGCGGCGCCGCCGAAGCAGTAGCCGATCATGACGATGTCGTCGCCGACGCCGTCGAGGTCCATCGCCGCCGCGAGCGATCCGGAGAGACGTGCGCGGAAGAGGTCGCGGTCGGCATAGAGCTCACCCGAGCGGGCGCGGTTCTCGTCCATGCTCGTCGGCCGGTTCTCCTTGCCGTAGACGTCCACCGCTACGGCGGTATAGCCGAGCGCCGCCAGCATGTCGGCGCGCTTGCGCTCGTACTCGGTCAGACCGTCCCAGTCATGAACGATCAGGACCGTGCCCTTGGTTTCCTGAAGGTCAATGTTTCGGGCGACGTAGCCTTCGAAGGTCGTGCCGTCGACGTCGTAGTCGAAGGCTTCGCCGACGAGTTCAGCGGAAGCGGGCTGAGAGACGGTCAAGGCGAGCGCGGCCGCGCCCAAGGTTCTGCGGATCATTTCGGGTCCTCCCTCTGATGTTGCGTGCGAGAGGATGTAGCGTCCGGGGCGGGATTTCAAACGCGCGGCGGTTCGGGGGACGGTAGGGACGGTGCGCCGGCGGGGGGGCCGGACGTGGTGGCCGAGCTGAGCCGGGGTGGTACGCATGGGCGGACTTGCGGGTCGGAAGCCTGAGTCGAGGCACCTGTTCCGTCTGTCCGGGCATCCTGACCGGACATCGCACGTCCGCTCCCCAGGGCATGCGATTCTCGCCCGCCCGCGGACGCGCGATATCCTCCGGGGCGCGCGTGGCGGGGCCGGGCCGCCCCTACCCTTTCTCGGCCGCCGCGACCTGCTGTTTGACGCGGATGAAGCTGTCGGGGGTGACGGAGATCGAATCGATGCCGGCGTCGGCCAGGAGTTTGGCGAAGGCGGGATCGTTGCTCGGGGCCTGGCCGCAGAAGCCGACCTTGGAGCCGGCGGCGTGGGCGCGGTCGATCACGGTCTCGATCATCCAGCGCACGGCCGGGTCGCGCTCGTCGAAGAGCGACGCGAGCGAGCCGGAATCGCGGTCGACGCCGAGCGTGAGCTGGGTGAGGTCGTTCGATCCGATGGAGAAGCCGTCGAAACGCTCGGCGAAGCGATCGGCGAGAATCACGTTCGAGGGGATCTCGCACATCACGTAGACCTGCAGGCCGTTCTCGCCGCGCCGCAGGCCGTTTTCGGCCATGACCTCGAGCACGCGGTCGGCCTCGTCGATCGTGCGGCAGAACGGGATCATCATCACGACGTTGTCGAAGCCCATCTCCTCGCGCAGCCGCCGGATCGCGCGGCATTCGAGCGCGAAACCGGCGCGGTAGGCGTCGGAATAGTAGCGCGAGGCGCCGCGGAACCCGATCATCGGGTTCTCCTCCTTCGGCTCGAACTGGCGGCCGCCCAGAAGCTCGGCGTACTCGTTGGTCTTGAAGTCGCTCATGCGGATGATGACCGGCTTGGGGTACATCACGGCGGCGATGCGCGAGAGGCCGCGCGCGAGCTCGTCGACGAAATAGTCGGTGCGGTCGGCGTAACCGGCCGTCAGGATCTCGATCTCGGCCTTTGCCTCCTCGTCCTCAAGCTCGTCGAAGCGGACGAGGGCCATGGGATGGACCTTGACCGCGTTGTTCACGACGAATTCCATGCGCGCGAGGCCGACGCCCTCGGCGGGCAGGCGCCACCAGCGGAAGGCGGCGGCGGGGTTGGCGAGGTTCAGCATGATGTTCGTGCGGGTCTCGGGAATCTTGTCGAGATGCAGCTCCTCGACCTCGAATTCGGACGTGCCCTCGTAGATCACCCCCTCGTCGCCGCCGGCGCAGGAGACGGTGACCTCCTGCTCGTCGTGCAGGACGTGGGTCGCGGTCCCGGTGCCGACGATGGCCGGCACGCCGAGCTCGCGGCTGACGATGGCGGCGTGGCTGGTGCGGCCGCCGTGGTCGGTGATGATCGCGGCGGCGCGCTTCATGATCGGCACCCAGTCGGGATCGGTGATGCCGGTCACCAGGATCGAGCCGTCGACGAACTTGTCGATGTCGCGGGCGTGCTCGATGAGGCAGATGCGGCCGGCGACGACGGCCTCGCCGACGCTGAGGCCCTTGAGCAGCTCCTTGCCGTGCGATTTGACGGTGTAGGATTTCAGCGCGCCGACATCCGCGCGGGACTGGACCGTCTCGGGGCGGGCCTGGACGATAAACATCTCGCCGGTCTCGCCGTCGCGGGCCCATTCCATGTCCATCGGCTGGCCGTAATGCTCCTCGATGGTGCAGGCCATGCGGGCGAGGTCGAGGATCTCGGGCTCGCTCAAAACGAAGGCGGCGCGTTCGGCCTTGGAGGTGGGGACGTTTTTCGTCTCGCCGCCCTCGGCTCCGGCGTAGATCATTTTGCGCTCCTTGGCGCCGCGTTTTTTCTCCACGAGCGGCGAGAGGGCGGGGTTCGAGAGCAGCGGCTTGTAGACCTCGTATTCGTCGGGCGTGACGGCGCCCTGGACGACGTTCTCGCCGAGCCCCCAGGCGGCGTTGATGAGCACGACCTTGTCGAAGCCCGATTCGGTGTCGATGGAGAACATCACGCCGGCGCCGCCGATGTCGGAGCGGACCATCCGCTGGACGCCGACGGAGAGGGCGACCTGGGAATGGTCGAAGCCCTTGAGCGTGCGGTAGGTGATGGCGCGGTCGGTGAAGAGCGAGGCGTAGCAGCGGCGGCAGGCGTCGAGCAGCGCCGCCTCGCCGCGGACGTTGAGGAAGGTCTCCTGCTGGCCGGCGAAGGACGCGTCGGGGAGGTCCTCGGCGGTGGCGCTGGAACGGACGGCGACGGGGACGTCGGCGACGCCGGCGCGTTTCGAGAGCTCACGGTAGCTCTGGAGGATGGCGTCGCGGGCCGCTTCGGGGAACTCGCCGCCGATGATGGCGGCGCGGACGGTCTGGCCGGCCTCGTGGAGGGTGATCTTTTTGGCCTTGAGGCGGGCCATTGTGTGGGCGAGCCCGGCGTCGAGATCGTTGGCCTTGAGGAATTCGCGGAACGCGTCGGCGGTGGTGGCGAAGCCGGGCGGGACGCGGATGCCCTTTTTACCGAGGGTCTGGACCATCTCGCCGAGCGACGAGTTCTTGCCGCCGACGAGGCCGACGTCGCCGCGCGACAGCTCCTCGAACCAGATCACGTCACGCGTTCCGTCAGCCATGGTCGCATCCTTCAATTCGGGTTACACATGGCGAAACTTGCACCATGAGCGCGGGCGAGCATTGATCTTGATCAAAGGTGTCGCGGAACCGGGGTGCTAGGGTCGGACGAGTTGCATTGGGCCGGAAGGACGAGGACATGGACGGGGACGCGCTGCAGGATGTGTTGACGCGGATCGAACAGGCGCGCGGCGGCGATCTCGACGTGGCCGTGGAGGCGCTTCAGGCGCTCCGGTCGGCGCTGGAGGACGGATCGGCGGTCAGAGTGGGCGCGGCGGCGTCGACGGACGGTGCGCTGGCGCTGGCGGAGGCGGTCCTGCCGGGATGGCGGGTCGATCTGGAGGGCCACGCGCGGACGCCGGACGGGCGCTGGACGTGCTCGCTGCGGGCGTCGGGAGCGCGCGACGACGACGAGGTCATCGGGATCGGGCATGCGCCGACGCCGGCGCTCGCGATCCTGGGCGCGCTGATCCGGGTGCGGATGGCGCAGGCGAAGGGGTATCGCTGAGGCGGCGGGACGTGAGGAAAACGCGCGGTGGAGGCACACTTGCGTCACGCGTGACGGAATCGATATGCCGTTGATCCAAAACGGCTTTCGGATTCGCGTTAACCTACCGGAAACTCAGACTGACGTGCCTGTTTTTTCGGTTCGGGCCGACGGCCGGCACTGCAGACAGTGATGTCCGCCAAGCGGAGCCCCGCGTGACCGGCGCCGCCCCTTGTCATTAATCCTCTTTTCGCCGTCCACCACTCCCCGATAGCCGGCATACGAAGCTCTCAAATGGCGCGATCGGCCCGACCTGGTCTTCGCGGCGCGTCAGGATCGGGCCTGCCGTACCCCGGCCAGATACGGCGTGGGTCACCGCGATCGGACCATGCGCCAGATCAAGGAGCGCACTCGGATCGGGTGGTTCAATGAGACGATTCGGACAAGGAGGATGACCGTGGCATTATCCGAAGCCCAGATCCTGTTGGTGAAAGGCAGCCTTCCAAAAATCCACGACCGGCTGGAACCCGCGTCCATGGCCTTTTACGAGAACCTGTTTGCCATCGCGCCCGACATGCGGCCCATGTTCCGCGAGGACCTGGCCGGCCAAGGCATGAAGTTTCTCACCACGATGAACACGATCGCCGAGCTACTAGACGATCCGGAGGCGCTGGAGAGCGAGTTGCGCGACCTTGGCGAAGGGCACGCCTCGTTCGGTGTGCAAGGCGAGCATTTCGCGCCCATGGGGTCCGCGCTGATGGTGACGCTGGGCGAGACCCTCGGGACGGATTTCACCGACGAGATCCGGGCCGCATGGCGGGCCGCCTACGAGGAGATCGCCCGGCGGATGGCCGCGTCCGCAAGTGCGGGGTGAACGACGTGCCGCACGACGTGCGTGATGTTTCGCAGGCTTCCGACACTCCGCTGAGGGAGAATCCGCCCTGCAGGCCTGAGCCGACGTCAGACTTCCGGCGCCCGTCCTCCGCGTCGAATGCTTCGCTTGACCCGGAGATCTTGCAAAGGCTCGAACCGGGCCTTCGCCCCGTTCCGATCGGCTGTCCGCTTCTTCCGGATCAGACCGGGTCGGGCGAGCGTATCCGGCCCAGCGCGGCGGATATGTCGGCGTAGAGGGATTCGCGCTCGCCGGGGCTGAGGAAGGCGCCGAGCTCGATCTCGCGGCCGTTGCCTTTGAGGGTCAGGTATTTCTCGATCTTGGCGTTTTCGTTGAGCCTGGGCTGAACCCAGAACGGGTTGGCGTCCCAGCGGAGGACCCGGCCGCGCGGTTCGCGGCGCTCGACCGTGATGAGGTCGGGCCAGAGGCGGAGCTGTTCGGTCAGGCGGCCGTCGGCATAGCTGCGCTGGATGGCGGCGTAGAAGCCTATGAGCGCCACGATCAGGAAGGGCAGAAGGCCCCAGGCGGCCATGGTGCCGATAAGGCCGACCAGCGGCAGGCCCAGGCCCAGCGCGACGAGGACGACGGTCCACTGGAAGCCTCGGGGGGTCAGCGAGCGGTGGGGCCAGATCGTCAGTTCGAGGATCGGCGGGTCGGTGCGCGCGAAAGAGTTGGGGGCGGACGCCGCGGCGTCCGCCCCCGTATCGATGTCTCGGCCTTCGGCCATCGCGCCGTCAATGCGACTTGCGGTGGTCCCACATCTCGGGCGTGGGCAGGGTTTCGAAGGTGTGCTCGGGCGGAGGGTTGGACAGGGTCCATTCCAGCGTCGCGTCGGGCTGCGGACCCCAGTACTGGGTGTCGGTGACGCGTGCGCCGTAGCGCAGCGAGTAGAACATCACGCCGAAGAAGAAGAGGAACGAGATGCCCGACAGGAACGCGCCAAGCGAGGAGATGTAGTTCCAGAAGGCGAACTGCTCGGGGTAGTCGAGATAGCGCCGCGGCATGCCCTGACGGCCGAGGAAGTGCTGCGGGAAGAAAGTGATGTTGGCGCCAACGAACATCAACCAGAAGTGGGTCTTGCCGGCCCATTCCGGATAGGCCCGACCGGTCATCTTGGTGAACCAGTAATAGATGCCCGCGAAGATGCAGAAGATCGCGCCGAGGCTCATGACATAGTGGAAATGGGCCACGACGTAGTAGGTGTCGTGATAGGCGCGGTCGATCGCGGCCTGGCTCAGCACCACGCCGGTCACGCCGCCGACGGTGAAGAGGAAGAGGAAGCCCATCGCCCAGAGCATGGGCGTCTTGAACTCGACCGAGCCGCCCCACATCGTCGCGATCCAGGAGAAGATCTTGATGCCGGTGGGCACGGCGATGACCATCGTGGCGAGCATGAAATAGCTCTGCTGCGTGGTGGACATGCCGACCGTGTACATGTGGTGCGCCCACACGACGAAGCCGAGCACGCCGATCGCGATCATCGCGTAGACCATCGGCAGGTAGCCGAAGATCGGCTTGCGCGAGAAGGTGGAGATGACGTGGCTGATGATGCCGAAGCCCGGCACGATCAGGATGTAGACCTCCGGATGGCCGAAGAACCACAGGATGTGCTGGTAGAGCACCGGATCGCCGCCGCCGGCCGGGTCGAAGAAGGTGGTCCCGAAGTTGCGGTCGGTCAGCAGCATGGTGATGGCGCCGGCCAGAACCGGGAGGGCCAGCAGGATCATGAACGCGGTGACGACGATGGACCAGGGGAAGAGAGGCACCTTGTGCAGCGTCATGCCCGGCGCGCGCATGTTGAGGAAGGTGGTGATGATGTTGATCGCGCCGAGGATCGAAGAGGCGCCCGAGAGGTGGACGGCGAAGATCGCGAGATCCATCGACATGCCGGACTCGGTGGTCGAGAGCGGCGGATAGAGCACCCATCCCACCCCCGCGCCGAGCTGGCCGTTGCCGCCCGGGACGAGCAGGGACAGGACCGCCAGCGTGGCGCCGGCGACGAAGAGCCAGTAACTCAGGTTGTTCAGGCGCGGGAACGCCATGTCGGGCGCGCCGATCATCAACGGCATGAAATAATTGCCGAATCCGCCAAACAGGGCGGGGATCACGACGAAGAACATCATCAGGATCCCGTGGCCGGTGATCAGCACGTTCCAGAGGTGGCCGTTGGGCAGGCCGTCGAGCAGCATGTACTGGACGCCGGGCTCCATCAGCTCGAGGCGCATGTACATGGTGAAGGCGACGGAGACGAAGCCGAGGGCCGCCGCGGTCACGAGGTAGAGGATGCCGATGTCCTTGTGGTTCGTCGACATGAACCATCGGGTGAAGAACCCCGGCGTGTCGTGACCGGCATGGGCGTGAGCGGCGGCGTCTGCCATTGGTTTCTCCTCAACGACGTGCGACCGGAGTCGCATCGGCGGCCCGGCATTGATGGTTGTTTAGCCCGGGCGGGCGCCGGTCTCAAGACCGAAGCCACTGGAAGGGACATGCGAATTGTCGCGCGTTCGTGGTGGAACCGCGGAACCGGGCGGCTGGATGGAGAATCCGCGTGAGATGCTGGCGATTCTTGGGGCCGGTTCTTAGGACACGGCCAGGCGCCTCGGCGCTTGCGCGAACCGCGATCATTCGCCGGGCGTCAAGCATGCCAGCCGTCTTGAAAGGCTGCGGAAGCTGCATATTTAAGGCCCAGTCAACCAATGGAGGGACTGTCATGGGACGGGTCAGAACAGCACTTTTGGCGACGGGTGTCGTCGCGATGGCGGGCCTTTCGGCCAACGCGGTCGCGGCGCAGGGTTTCGCCGCGAGCGATTTCTATCTGAAGGGTTTCGGCGGCGCGACGTGGCCGCAGGACCAGGACGGCGACGTGAAGTCCGAAACGGCTCCACGATCGCCAATGGCGACGCGAGCTACGACACCGGCTATGTTCTCGGCGTCGCGGTCGGCTATGATTTCACGCCGAATTTCGCGTTCGAGCTTGAATACGCGTATCGCGATGCGGACACGACAACCGATGTCGGCGGCGACAAGTTCGGTGGCACGACGAATTCCAACGCCGTCATGCTGAACGCGCTCTACAAGTTCACGCCGATGGGTGCCGCGGGGGCCGTTCAGCCCTACGTCGGCGGCGGTCTGGGCTGGGCGAACATGGAATCCGACATCGACGACTATCGGGTCGTTCAAACGGGACAACGCTCTGGCGTGGCAGCTGATCGGCGGCGTCGGTTACGCGGTCAATCCCAATTGGACGCTGCTCGGCGAGGTCCGTTATTTCGCGACGGATTCGGGAACGCTTGACGGTCCAGGTGGCCTGTCGTGGGATTCGCAGGTCGAAACCATCGATGTGCTTGTCGGGGCGGCGTACAACTTCTGAGGTCGGGCCGGCGATCCGGTTCGGACCGGAAGAAACGAGAGGCCCGCACGGCGACGTGCGGGCCTCTTTTATGCGACCTTCAGCCCGGAGAGCGGCGGACCGCAGTCACGTCGGCTCGGACGGGTGTGGCCCTCGGGCTGAGCATGTGGCGGCGCGGTCCCCGATGGAGGCGTTCCGCCTCTCGGAAACGGTCAGCGCGCGACTTCAGAAAGGTCGCGCCCGATTGGCGGGATCAGCCGTCGGTCTGGCGTGGCGGCGAGTCCAGGTGGCGATGCACCTCGGCGAGCCGCGTTTCGGCATGAGCGATTCCCTCGTGATCGTCGTCGCCTAAGCTTGCGACGTCGTGGTTCAGCTCCTTGAGGATGTCCCCCACTCCGATCTCAACGAGATCGTCACGGTGTCTGGCCCGTTCCTGCGCCGCGGCGATCTCTTCGCCGAGTTTCCGGCGTCTTTCGGCGAGCGTGAGGTCTGTCATGGGCTGGCTCCTTGATGGTCCCGGGGTGGAGAAAGAAAGCGTAGGCGGGAGGTCCGGGCGGTCGGCGGGGCGGCTCAGTCGTCGGCGGGCAGACGCCTGTGCCGCGCGGCGCTGCCGCGTTCGATGGCGGCGGCGTGCAGGCGGTCGATGTCCAGCGCGTAGCGCAGCTCGAGCAGGAACTGGAGCTCGGCCTGGAAGGCGTGGGCGTCGGCGGCCGCGACGTCGCAGCAGAGCGCGTAGGCGGTCTCGTAGAGGGATTCGGGAAGGCTGTCGCGCACGAGGCCGAACAGGGCGTCGATGCCGTCCTCCTCGGTGAAGAGATCGAGCACGGTGCGGCTGACGGTGCGCAGGCGATCGGGGTCGAAGCCGTCGAAAACCGGCAGGGAATCGACCATCTGGCTGATCGAGAGAAGCTCGCGGGTGGTGATGTCCTCGTCGGAGGCCGAGACGCCGACCATCAGCGCGACGAGCGCGTCCTGGGCGGAGAAGGACGGCGGGGGCGTGTCGGCGTCTGACATGGCGGGTTTCCTCGACGGGACCGGTTCGCCGGAGGTTCTATTGGCCGGAGGCGTTGTCGGCAATAGGCGCGGCCGCGCGGGTCGGCGCCGGTCCGCGAGTTGACCCCGGCCGGGGCGCGCAATAGGGAAACCGGGGGCCGCGCGGGGCGGCCGTTGAAGCGGACCTGGCATCATGGACGAGTTGCGCGCGGCGGCGGAGACATCGAAGGCATGGCCTTTCGAAGAGGCGCGCCGGCTCGTCAAACGGTACGAGAAGGCGCCGCCCGCGAAGGGGCATGTGCTGTTCGAGACCGGCTACGGGCCGTCGGGACTGCCGCATATCGGCACGTTCGGCGAGGTGGCGCGCACGACGATGGTGCGCCGCGCCTTCGAGGCGCTGTCGGACATTCCGACGCGGCTGCTGTGTTTCTCCGACGACATGGACGGGCTGCGCAAGGTGCCGGGCAACGTGCCGAACCGCGAGATGCTGGCGGAAGACCTGAACCTGCCGCTGACGAAAGTCCGCGATCCCTTTGGAACGCATGGGAGTTTCGGCGAGCACAACAACGCGCGGCTGCAGGCGTTTCTCGACACGTTCGGGTTCGAGTACGAGTTCGCGTCGTCGACGGACTATTACCGCGAGGGGCGGTTCGACGCGATGCTGCTCCGGGTGCTGGAACGGTTCGACGCGGTGATGGAGATCATGCTGCCGTCCCTGCGCGACGAGCGGCGGGAGACCTATTCGCCGTTCCTGCCGATCAGCCCGCGGACCGGGCATGTGCTTCAGGTGCCGACGCTGGAGCGGAACGTCGAGCGGGGCACGATCGTCTATGCGGAGCCGGACGGCGAGCGGGTGGAAGTGCCGGTGACGGGCGGGCATGTGAAGCTGCAGTGGAAGCCGGACTGGGCGATGCGCTGGGCGGCATTGGGCGTCGATTACGAGATGTTCGGCAAGGATCTGATCCCGAGCGCGGAGCTGGGGGCGAAAATCTGCCAGGTGTTGGGGGAGCGGCCGCCGGAGCTCTTCAATTACGAGCTCTTCAACGACGATAAGGGCCAGAAGATCTCGAAGTCGAAGGGCAACGGGCTCAGCATGGAGGAGTGGCTGACCTACGCCAGCCCCGAATCCTTGAGCCATTTCATGTTCCAGAAGCCGAAGACCGCGAAGCGGCTCTATTTCGACGTGATCCCCAAGGCGGTGGACGAGTATCACCAGCATCTCAGGGCTTACCCGGCGCAGGACGACGCGGCGCGGCTGAACAATCCGGCCTGGCACATCCATGGCGGCGAGCCGCCGGCCTCGGACATGGAGGTGAGCTATTCGATGCTGCTCAACCTCGCGAGCGCGGCGAACGCCCATGACAAGGACGTGCTCTGGGGCTTCATCCGCAAATACGCGCCCGACGCGACGCCGGAGAACCACCCCGGTCTCGACGCGGCGGCGGGATACGCGGTGCGGTATTTCGAGGATTTCGTGAAGCCGTCGAAGACCTACCGCGCGCCTGACGCCAAGGAGGCGGCGGCGTTGGCCGATCTGCGCGACCGGCTCAAGGCCTGGGACGGGCCGGTGGACGCGGAGGCGCTTCAGACGGTCGTGTTCGCGGTCGGCAACGAGCACGGGTTCGAGCCGCTGCGCGCCTGGTTCGGGGCGATCTACGAGGTGCTGCTCGGCGAGAAACAAGGCCCGCGCTTCGGCGGGTTCATCGCGCTTTACGGCGTGCCGGAGAGTGTGGCGCTGATCGAGGCGGGGCTGGCGGGCGATCTGGTCGGCTCGGGCAAGGTGGAGACCGCCTGACGCGGATTTGACTTCGCGCGGGCTTGCCGCATCCTGTCTGTCGGACATGACAGGAGGCGGCAAAAAATGCGCAGGCTCACTCTCGCGTTGGCTCTGGCGGCGGCGATGGCCGCGGGACAGGCGACGGCCCAGAACGCGGCGGAAGACATCCGCGCGGTGATTTCCGAACAGATCGAGGCGTTCAAGGCGGATGATTTCGCGCGCGCCTTCACCTACGCCTCGCCGAACATCAAACGGATGTTCGGCGACTCCGTGCGGTTCGGACGGATGGTGCGCGAGGGCTATCCGATGGTCTGGCGCCCGTCGGACGTCCGGTTTTCCGGATTGTCGGAGGAAGGCGGCCGCACCGTCCAGAGCGTTCTGGTGAAGGATGGAAGCGGCGCGCTGTTCATCGTGGATTACGACATGATCGCCGAGGGCGACGGGTGGCGGATCAACGGCGTCCGGGTGCGCAGAAGCGGCGCGGCGGGGGCGTGAGGCTCGACGCGCGAGAGGCGCTTTAAGCCGACGTTAACCTTGCTGGACTACAAGATTGACACTCTTTAATTGCATTTTCTGATCCGATGCTCGTAAAGAGTGTGTCCAGACTCGTCAACGCGCGCCGAGGAGTGATCCATGCTCACCAACATCACCGATGAACCCGACCTCAACCCCTCCGCGTTCGAAGAGGGGCTGGCGCTCTGGTCAAACGGGGACGGAACGCCGGACGCGACGACCTATGACGCACTGCCCCACGCACGTCTGGCCCGGAACGACGTCGATTTCGGCACGTGTCTCGAACTGCGCAAGACCGACGGCGTGGTGCGGCTCCGCTATACCGGCGAGATGCCGGTGCGACGGGGGGCGCGGATCGAGATCTCGGCGCGGCTGCGCGCGCTGCGGGGGCCCCTGCCCGAGGTCCGGATCGCCGCCTGGACCGGAGGCGCCGGCGGGCGCGGCGTCGAGGGGCAGCCCTGCGAGGGACCGCGCGTCGCCCTGACGGCGCACGGATCGGTGCAGGTCGTGCGGGCGGTGATCGGACCCGAGGCGGCCGATGGCGTCGATCTGGTCTGGAGCGCGGAGGTTCTCTACGCGCATGTCGGGCTCGATCTGACCGGACCGGTCGGCGGCGTGGTGCGTATCGAGAGCGTCACGGCGCGCGACGTCACCCGCGCTATGACCGGCGGCGGACGGGTGATGCCGGGCTTCACGACGGCCGACGCGCGCTGAACGGCATCGCGGAACGGCGGCGGTTCTGGTAGGCTCGCTGCCGAGGAGAACCGAGATGCCGAAGATTTCCCCCGACGACACGTACCAGACCGTGATCACCACGTTCGAGATGAGCCCCGGCACCTGCCAGGACCTGGTGGAGGAGTTGCGCGACGCCTACGCGACTTTCATCCGGCATCAGCCGGGGTTCATCGCGGCGGGTTTGCACGTCAACGACGCGCAGACGCGGATCGCGAATTACTCCCAATGGGAGAAGCGCGAGGACTTCCTTTCGATGCTGCGCTCCGACGAGATGCGCAAACGCAACCGGAAGATCAGCGCGCTCTGCACGCGGTTCGAGCCGGTGCTGTATGACGTGGTCGAGAGTTTTTCCTGAGGCGGCACGTGGATCGACTGGCGGCGATGCGCGCGCTCGACGATCAGGAACCGAGCGGCGTGTCGGACGCATTCCGGGCGCAGAGCGTCGCCACCGGCACGTCCGGCGCGTGGAGACCGATCCCCGCCGCGATGCGGGGCGACATCTTTCGTTCGAAGGTCCAGATGTATTTCAGGAAAGCGGGATCGGCGAGCTGTTCGGGGCAGCCCTCCGCGATGTCGATGCGCATTTCTCCGAAATTGGCGAGAACGCGGCGCGCCACGCCCGCCAAGGCGGTCCGGCGCGGAACCCTGATCCAGACGACCAGATCGGCGCGCGGCATCCGGAGGTCGAAAGACGAGGGATTGTTGCCATCCATGACCCGCCTGTCCCGCCGGACCATTTCCGCGATCAGACGCCGTTGATCCGCACGCCGCCGCAAACGCCATCCGGGAAGCCACAGGACGTTGCGGTCAAGGGATTGGTATTCCAGTCCGCAACGGTCCGCGAGGCGGACCTGGAGCGTGCTCCTGCCGCCGCCGGAACAGCCGACGACGAGGACCCGGTCGGCGCCCGCGAGGCGGTCGGCGGCTTGCCGAAGGGCGATGCCAATTCCGCCGCGACGCCAACCGGCCTCATGCGAATCCGGCGTTCCGACGCGCGTCGCTTCAGAAGCTGAACCAGATGGCCGTTTTGGCTCCGATCGAATCGTCGCCGACGAGGCCGGCGAACGCGCCGAACTGGAGGTGGGCACGGCCGCCGAGTTTCCGCACGACGGACGGGGCCAGGCGCATCAGGGGTTCGGCGTCGGGATAGAGGCCGTTCTGGACCTGGAGGATCAGCATCCAGTTTTCGGTCGGTTTGAGGCCGAGGGTCACATCCCCCTTCCAGGCGGTCTCTCCGGACTGGATGCGGTAATCGGCGCTGGCTTCGATGCCGGCCCAGCCCCCGCCCCAGCGGCTTTCGAAGCCGTAGCCCCACGAGAGGCCGGGGATGACGCGGTTCTGCCGGCCGTCGGGTTCGTCTTCGACCAGGCCGAAGCCGATCTCCGCGGCGACCCGGTGGCCGCTGTCGTCGGACCAGACCGGATGGCGGGCGAAGACGTAGCCGGCCTGGACGGAGTAGTCGTCATCGCCGCCGAAACCGGCGTTGAGGCCGATGGTGAGTTTTTCCGTCAGCCCGTATTCGGCGAAAACCGAGGTGTAGTTGTTGATCTGGAATTCCGGCGTGAGCAGCGTCGTCGTGCCGGTCGACGCCGCATGGCTGAAGGAGAGGAATGTCGAGCCTTTTTCGCGCGGCCATGCGCCGGCCTCGGCCTGGGCGCCGATGCAGAGCGACGCGAGTGCGATGATGGCGGCGCGCATGACTCCCTCCAGGCGGGAGGCAGTCTTGCGGCGTCATGGTTAATGAAAAGTTTCGGTTCGCGCGCGATGCGCTTTCAGTCGAACACCATCCGCGCGATCAGGATCACGAAGATCGCGCCGACAAGGGCCGCCACGAGCATCGCGACCAGCCCGCCGGCGACGATGATACCGACGCCGAGGCCGGTCAGGACGACCGGAACCGCCAGCGCGCCGATCACGCCGACGATCATGTTGCGCGCGAGGTGCCCTCCGCCGGAGACCCGCGTGGCGATCAGCCCGGCCAGCAGGCCGGTGAGGGCGAGCAGCCCCAGCCCGGTGTACCCGATGGCTTGAAAAAACGTCTCCATTTCCAGGCACTCCTCAAGTTCTAGTGTTTTTGCTGGCTCTTGCCGCGATAGCTTCGCGTGCCGCCCCTGCCCGCTTTGGAGCGGGGTTTGACCGCCGCGTCGACCTCGGCCTCGATCGCGGATTGGCGGGCGAGCGGGTCGTCGGAGATGGCGAGATCGACGGCTTCCAGCCGTTTGACCTCGTCGCGGATGCGGGCGGCCTCTTCGAATTCGAGGTTCTCGGCGGCCTTGATCATGGATTTGCGCAGGCCGTCGAGATGGGCCTGGAGGTTTGCGCCGATCAGCGGCCTGTCGACCTTGGCGGTCACGCGGGACATGTCGGTATCGGCCTTGAAGAGACCGTCGAGCACGTCGGCGACGTTCTTGCGGATCGTCTCGGGCGTGATGCCGTGTTCGAGATTGTGGGCGATCTGTTTCTCGCGGCGACGGTTGGTCTCGCCGATCGCGCGTTCCATCGAGCCGGTGATCCGGTCGGCGTACATGATGACGCGGCCGTCGGCGTTGCGGGCGGCGCGGCCGACGGTCTGGATCAGCGAGGTCTCCGAGCGCAGGAAACCCTCCTTGTCCGCGTCGAGGATGGCGACGAGGGCGCATTCGGGGATGTCGAGACCCTCGCGCAGGAGGTTGATGCCGACGAGCACGTCGAAGGCCCCGAGGCGGAGGTCGCGCAGGATCTCGATGCGCTCCAGAGTGTCGATGTCCGAATGCATGTAGCGCACGCGGATGCCCTGTTCGTGGAGGTATTCGGTCAGATCCTCGGCCATGCGTTTGGTCAGCGTGGTGACGAGCACGCGGTTGCCTTCGCCCGCGACCTTGCGGACCTCGTCGAGGAGGTCGTCGACCTGCATCTCGACCGGGCGGATCTCGATGGGCGGGTCGAGCAGGCCGGTCGGGCGGATGACCTGTTCGGTGAAGACGCCGCCGGCCTGGTCGAGCTCCCAGGCGGCGGGGGTGGCGGAGACGAAGACGGTCTGGGGCCGCATCGCGTCCCATTCCTCGAATTTCAGCGGGCGGTTGTCCATGCAGGACGGCAGGCGGAAGCCGTGCTCGGCCAGCGTCATCTTGCGCCGGAAGTCGCCCTTGTACATGCCGCCGATCTGCGGGACCGAGACGTGGCTCTCGTCGGCGAAGACGATGGCGTTGTCGGGAATGTACTCGAAGAGCGTGGGGGGCGGCTCGCCGGGTTTGCGGCCCGTCAGATAGCGCGAGTAGTTCTCGATGCCGTTGCAGACGCCGGTGGCCTCGAGCATCTCGAGGTCGAAATTGGTGCGCTGTTCGAGACGCTGGGCTTCGAGCAGTTTGCCCTCGTTGACCAGCTGGTCGAGGCGGATCCGGAGTTCGGATTTGATGCCCTTGATCGCCTGCTGCATCGTCGGGCGTGGCGTCACGTAGTGGGAATTGGCGTAGACCCTGATTCGGTCCAGCGCGCCGGATTTGGCCCCGGTCAGCGGATCGAACTCGTGAATCGATTCGAGCTCCTCGCCGAAGAAGCTGAGGCGCCAGGCCATGTCCTCGTAGTGCGCCGGCCAGATCTCCAGCGAATCGCCCCGCACGCGGAAGCAGCCGCGCTGGAAGCCCGCGTCGTTGCGGCGGTATTGCTGCGCGATGAGGTCGGCGATGACCTGACGCTGATCGTAGGACGATCCGGCGACGAGGTCCTGGGTCATCGCGCCGTAGGTCTCGACCGAACCGATACCATAGATGCACGAGACGGAGGCCACGATGATGACGTCGTCGCGTTCGAGCAGCGCGCGGGTCGCCGAATGGCGCATCCGGTCGATCTGCTCGTTGATCTGCGATTCCTTCTCGATGTAGGTGTCCGACCGCGCGACGTAGGCTTCGGGCTGGTAATAATCGTAATACGACACGAAATACTCCACCGCGTTCTCGGGAAAGAAGCCTTTGAATTCGCCGTAGAGCTGGGCCGCGAGGGTCTTGTTCGGCGCGAGGATGATCGCGGGACGCTGAGTGGCCTCTATGATCTTGGCGGCGGTGAAGGTTTTGCCGGTTCCGGTCGCGCCCAGCAGCACCTGGCTGCGCTCGCCGGCGGCCACGCCCTCGACGAGTTCGGCGATCGCGGTGGGCTGATCTCCGGCAGGCTGGAACTCCGAACGGAGCAGGAATTTCCGGCCGCCTTCGAGCTTGAGGCGCTCGGCGACATGCGCCTTCGATGTATCGGCGGCTGAATTCCGCATGAGGGTCTGATCAGTCATGACACGGTCATTTGGGTGGAACGCGCCGCGGGCGCAAGGTTGATTGCCGGTTCATGGATCGGCGGAATTCCGCTTGAAACGCATCGCATTTGGACGACTAAACCCTTGCGTGTGGAGAAAGGTTAACTGTACAAAGGTCTGGCAAGCAGCACAGTGATCGTCGACCGGGCGCGTACACCCACCCCACCCCTCGCTCCCTCGCACCCGGTTGACGATCCGCTGCTCGCGCACCCCCCCTGCCGAAACTTCCGAGAAGGTTGATTGTCGCCGTGATTTGGCGATACACCCCCGTACGGATCCAAGGGAGCGCCGCCATGTCCTCACGCATCTATCAGCCGGCCCGGAGCGCCATGCAGTCCGGACAGGCCAAGACGCGCGAATGGATTCTGGAATTCGCTCCGGCAGACGCCCGGCGGATCGACCCGCTGATGGGCTGGACCAGCTCGGGCGACATGGACTCGCAGGTGCGGCTCCGGTTCGATTCGCGGGAGGCGGCGATCGCGTATGCGGAGAAGCACGGACTCGCCTATGACGTGTTCGAGCCGAAGAAGCGCCGCCACATCCTGCGGACGAACGGATATGGCGACAATTTCGCGCCCCAGCGTCGGGGCGCGTGGACGCATTGAGCGTCGATCGCGCGCCATTCCGGACGACGCGTCAAAGGCCCCGTAGCTCAACCGGATAGAGCGCCGACCTTCTAAGTCGGATGTTGCAGGTTCGAGTCCTGCCGGGGTCGCCAAGCCCTCATCGATCCGCACGACGCGAGACAGGCGTTGGCGGCGTCGCGGACGGCGTGTTCGCAGGTGGAGGCGGGACGGACCGACCGCCATGGGACAGCCGGTTTTCCGCGTATCCGCCGAAGATAGTGGAGGCCAATTCCCTTAACTCTGTCGAACAGTTATCTTGATCTTTAAGCGACACTCGTCTAAGTCCTCATGGAGGGGTTGGCTTGGTGGAGCGTCGGCTTTCAGGGCTCAGTACGTCGGGGTGTGGGTGAGTAAAATGAATGTAGAAGCTTGGCCGCCAGGCGGACGTAAGCGGGTATCCATAATCGGAGCCGGTCCCGCCGGCCTTACCGCGGCATATGAGCTGCAGAAACGCGGCTCGAATCCCGTCGTCGTGCTTGAGGCTGACGATCTGGTCGGCGGCATCGCGCGGACCGAAAGCTACAAGGGATTTCGTTTCGATATCGGCGGCCATCGTTTTTTCACGAAAGTCGGTGAAGTCGAGGAGATGTGGCATGAAGTGATGAAGGACGACTTCATCGTGGTGCCGCGTGTCAGCCGGATTTTTTACCGGAACAAGTACTACGCTTATCCTCTGAAAATATTCAACGCGCTTTCGAATATCGGCGTCTATGAGGCCGGCCGAATTATGCTGAGCTACGCGAAGTGGCGGGTGCGCCCATCGAAGGTCGAAGAGAGCTTCGAGCAATGGGTCATCAACCGCTTCGGCGGACGGCTCTACATGCATTTTTTCCGCAGCTACACCGAGAAGGTCTGGGGCATTTCGCCGCGCGAGATCCGGGCGGACTGGGCCGCGCAGCGGATCAAGAACCTGTCGCTGCCGAAGGCGGTCATCAACGCGCTGACCGGCGCGAACGACACCAGCAGCCTGATCGAGGAATTCCACTACCCGCGTCTCGGTCCGGGAATGATGTGGGAGAAGGTCCGCGATCTCGTACGCGCCTCGGGCGGCGAGGTGCGGATGAACACGAAAGTCGTGAAGGTGCTCCGCGATGACACCCGCGTCACGGCGGTCGAGACGGAAGACGGCGACGGCGTGCGGAGTTTCGTCGAGGCCGACGAGTTCATCAACACGATGGCGGTCCGGGATCTCATCGTCTACGCGTTCGACCCCCCGCCCCCGCCTGACGTGGTGGAGGCAGCGAGAAAGCTCAAATACCGCGATTTCCTGATCGTCACCCTCGTCCTGGACAACCCGGATCCGTTCCCGGACAACTGGATCTACATCCACAGCCCTGAGGTGAAGGTCGGACGCATCCAGAACTTCCGCGCCTGGTCCAAGGAGATGCTTCCGAACGACAGGCAGTCCTCGATCGGCATGGAATATTTCTGCCAGGAGGGCGACGGGCTCTGGGAGATGTCGGAAGAGGATCTGATCGATCTCGCCTCGACCGAACTGGAGACGCTGGGTCTCGCGCCGAAGGCGTCGGCGGTGGACGGCACGATCATCCGCCAGCCCAAGGCCTATCCGGTCTACGACGCCGAGTATCAGGACGCGTTGAAAATCATCGCCGACTGGCTCGGGACGCTGGAGAACTTCCAGACGGTGGGGCGGAACGGGCTGCACCGCTACAACAACCAGGACCACTCGATGCTCACCGCGATGCTCGCGGCGCGCAACATCCTGGGCGAAGACCATGACGTCTGGACCGTGAACGTGGAGCGCTCGTACCACGAGGAATTCCAGCTCAACGAAAGCAAGAAGGGCGTGAACAACAAGGGTCGGGCGGTCGCGCGCCAGATATCGTCCTGAGATATGCCGGTCGCCCTTGAACCCGTCGCCCCGCCCGACGTCCGATGCGTCGCCATCGTGCCCGCCCGGAATGCGTCGGGTTGGATCGGCAAGTGTCTCGCGGCGCTGAGCGCGGCCGGGTTCGTCGGCGATCAGCGCATCGTGGTCGATGACGGCTCGGTCGACGGAACGGGCGATGTCGCGCGGTCCATGGGCGCCCGGGTCCTGCGCAGCGATCAGAATCGTGGAGCGGCCGCGGCGCGCAACATGGCCGTGTCGGCGGCCGTGGACGCGGACCTGCTCTTTTTCGTCGATGCGGACGTGGTCGTCGCCCCCGATGCGCGCGCGCGCGTGCTCGCGGCCATGGCCGATCCGGAGATCGACGCGGTATTCGGAGCGTACGACACGTCGCCGGATTGTCCGGGCGTCGTGAGCCGGTACCGCAATCTGCTGCATCACTTCGTCCATGTGACCGGACCGGATCGGCCCGGAACGTTCTGGACCGGCTGCGGGGCGGTGCGCCGCGAGGTTTTCGATCGTCTCGGCGGGTTCGACACGACCCAGCGGATGATGGAGGATGTCGAGTTCGGAATGCGGCTCGTCTCAAGCGGCGGAATCATCAAGCTCGACCCTGATCTGCGCGGAAAGCATCTCAAATCGTGGTCGGTGGCGTCCATGGCGGTGACGGACCTTCGAGACCGGGCGGTGCCGTGGTCCCGACTGATGCTCGCGGAGGACGCGATGCTGTCCAACGAGCTGAACATGGGCATGTCGCATCGGCTGAGCGCGCTCCTGACGATGGCGCTGCCGGTTTCCATCGGGCTCGAATTAGTGATGTCCGGGTTCCAGGGCGTTTGGCTCGGGGTTCTTTTGGCGTTCGTGGCGCTTAACGCGCGGTTCCTGTCGTTCCTGTTCAGGACCGCGGGATGGCGTGTCGCACTGGCGGCGGTACCTCTGCACCTGCTGCATTATTCCTGCGCGGTCGCGGGCTTCGGCTGGGTCGTCTTGACCGAGACGCTGCCGAGACGGATCAGTGGACTGTTCCATGCCCGCCCGAGGCCCGAGAAGCGGCAAACCTCAAGCAATTAGGTGACGCCCGTCGGACAGACGACTGGGCGATCGGCTGAAGCGGCCTGACCCACGGTCAGACCGGATGCCGTAATGCGACGTGGTCGGCGAAGGCGGCGGCCGGAGAGCACGGCAGCCGCCGCCGGTCGGCCGCGTTGAGACGGTCCAGATCGCGGTCGCGGATCAGCATGTGGCCCTGCCAGGGAACCGTGGTCGGATCGGCCTTGTCGAATGGCGTTCCGATCTCCGGATCGCTCGGGTGTCGGCCGATCGCGCCGCGCGCGAGCCATTGCAGGATGAGACCGAGCGTGATGGCGGTTTCGCGCGGCTGACCGCGACCGAGCGCGGCAAGCAGACCAAGGCCGCCTGACACGTCGCCCGCCCGTATCATCTGAAGCGCGAATCCGGCCATGCGGCCGCGCCCCATGCGGAAGACATGGTCCGGAACGTCGGTTGTCTCTTGGGCGATCCATTCGAGCACGCGCAGATTGGAGCGGGCGGCGCGGCCGATCGCGCGCGACATGTTGGCGCCGTGGATGCGGTAGGCCACGAACGCTTCGGGGCGCATGCCCACCGGGGCGCGGGCGGATATGCGGAGTTGCAGCAGCAGGTCCTCGGCGCCCTCGATGCCCTCCGCACGGAGGCGCGGATCGTGGCCGCCGCAGCGACGCGCAAGGTCGACGGGGACCATGATGCTGCTGACATTCGTGAAATAGGTCGTTCCGATCTGACGGCAGAGCGTATGGCCGGAGATGTCGGCGAGCGTGCGGAAATTCGGTCGGATCACGCCACGCGGATCGACGAGACGGTAGCCGGTATAGACCAGACCGAGCGGCTCCGGCGCCGTGCGGAAAACATCAAGCTGCGCGGCGATCTTGTCGGGGTGCCAGAGATCGTCGGCGTCGAGCCAGGCCGCGTAATGTCCGGTCGCCTGCGCGAGGCCGGCGTTGCGGGCGGCGGCGACGCCGGCATTATCCTGGCGTATCAGCCGGATTCGTCCGTCGAGCCGCGCGAGATCGGCGATCGCGTCCGCCGTCCCGTCGGAGGATCCGTCATCGACGGCGAAGATCTCGAGCGCGGCATGGCTCTGGGCGGAGACGCCGTCGAGCGTCTCGCGGATCGTCGCCTCGGCGTTGTAGGCCGGAATGATGACCGTGACTTTTTCTTCGGCCGTCCGGCGGTCTGCTGTCATGGCGCACCTTTCCGCCCGAACGCGTTTCGCATAACATCCAGATGGATCGACGTTAGGCTCGGCCGCGTCAATCGGTTGGAAACTTCTGCGTTCGAATAGTGAAGAAACGGTCTCTTGAAAACGTCCCGTCGTGATTTCGAGCCTGTCGGCCGCCAGGCCGGCGTGAGACCCTGTGATGAGAGACGTATCGGCGCGCGGGGGCACGCGCTTGAAGGATCGTGACCATGAAAGAGGCTCTGATCGAAACCGCGCGTCAGGCCGTCCGGCTTGGCGTCAGGGCGAGCATCATGGGGCGCCCGCACGGGCTCGTTCCGATGTACCACCGCATCGCGGAGCCGTCGGTCGATCCCTGGGATATCGCGGTCTCGCCGAGGCATTTCGCGGAGCATCTGGAGGTCTTGCGGGACTGGGCGCGCTGCCGGACATTCGCGGATTTCGCGACCGCGCTTCATGGGGACGAGCCTGAGAAGCGGAGCGTCGCGATCACCTTTGACGACGGATATGTCGACAATCTGACCACGGCCTTGCCGCTTCTTGAAAAACATGACGTGCCGGCCACGGTCTTCATCCTGACATCGACCATCGGCGCGGGGCGGGAATTCTGGTGGGACGCGCTGGCGCGCGTGTTTCTCACGACGCCGCGCCTGCCGCGCATGCTCGAGCTTGAGATCGGCGGAGAGACGCGGCGCTGGAACCTCGGCGACGGAGCGGACTGCACCCCCGAGGAACTCCGGTCCTTTCGCGACTGGCGCATCAAGCGCGACGGGCCGCGACATGCGCGGGACCGGACGCTTGGCGAGGTTTGGCTGGCGCTGTTTTCCAGTCCGCGCGACATCACGGAGGAGCTCTTCGGCAGGGTGATCGCATGGGCCGGCGCGGACCGGGCCGGCACCGCCGACGGGCATCCGCTGACGATCGCGGAGCTGGAACGTCTTGGCGGCTCGCGGCTCATCGAGATCGGCGGGCACACGATGCGGCATCCGCCGCTCGATACGCTGACGCGGGAGGACGCGGAACGCGAGATCGCGGGCGGGAGACGGGAGCTCGTCGAGATGATCGGGCGTGACGTCACGACGTTCGCCTATCCGTTCGGGAGACACGGCGGACGCGTTCCCGACCTGGTGCGCGAGGCCGGGTTCTCGGCCGCCTGCACCGCCGCGCAGTTTCTGGCCGTCGGCAAGGTCGACCCCTACAGGATTCCGCGCCTGATCATGCGCGACTGGGACGGAGACACGCTCGCGCGTATGCTGCGTCAGTTCGCCGGCGCCTGAGACGGGTTCCGGCGTCCGCGGAAGATGTGAGGGATCCGATGGAACAGCACCCGACGGAACGGACGCCGCTGGTCTCCGTGATCATGATTTTCCTCAACGGCGAAAAGTACATCGCCGAGGCGATTGAAAGCGTGCTTGCACAGACCCTGACGGACTGGGAGCTGGTCCTGGTGGATGACGGCACGACGGACGGGGCGACGGCGGTCGCGCGGGACTTCGCGTCCCGGCACCCCGACCGGATTTCGGTCATCGAGCATCCCGGACATGCCAATCTGGGGATGAGCGCGTCGCGCAACGCGGGCCTTCATGCGGCGCGCGGCCGCCATGTCGCGTTTCTCGATGCCGACGACGTCTGGCTTCCCGAGCGGCTCGCGGTCCAGGCGGAGGTGATCGAGGACCATCCCGAAGTCTCGATCGTGATCGAGCCGATGCTCTATTGGACATCCTGGGCCGACGCGACCGATCCGGCGGCGCGGAGGGACGCGTCCGGCCAGATGACGGGCGAGTTGGGCTTGCCCGTGGGCGAAGTCCTGGAGCCGCCGATTGTCGCCATCGGCTATCTTGAGAATGGCGGCGCAACGGTCCCCGGCATCTGCAGCGTTCTGGCGCGCCGTGAGGACGTGCTGGCGGTCGGCGGCTTCGACCCGCGGTTCAGGACGCTGTATGAGGATCAGGTATTTTTCTTTCGCATGGCCTTGCGATACCGGACCATCGCGCTGGACAGCGTGAACTCGCTCTACCGTCAGCATGAGGATTCCGCCTGCCACCATGAGGGCATGGCGGAGGGCCACACCAGGGCCCGCCCCGCATTTCTCGAATGGCTGCAGGACCATCTGATCGACGAGGGGATCAAGGACCGCCGCATCTGGCGCGCGTTGCGGGCGGAGATGCTGCCATTCGACCGTCCCGATCTGCTCGGCGTGCGCGTCAGACGCCTGGTCGACCGCATCGGCATGGCGAGCCGCGAGACGGTCGTCCGGATAATGGGACCGAGCCGGTACAACGCGCTGCGGCGACGGTACAAACTGAAGCGGACCGAGACTTCGCCGCCTCACTGAGCGACGCGCGCGACCTCGTCGCGGGCGACGTCCGGGCTGACGATTCTGCCGTGGTCGATGCGGATCACCGCGTCGGCGGTGGCGAGGGCATCGGCGCGGTGGCTGACCGTGATGATGGTCCGCCCCTCCATGATCCCCGCGATCCGGTTCTTGATCCGGTCCTCAAGCCCCGTCTCGAGCGCGCTCAGCGCCTCGTCGAGGATCAGGATGTCGGGCTTGCGGATGAGGGCGCGGGCCAGACCGATGCGCTGTCTCTGACCGCCGGAGAAGCTCAGGCCACCCGGGCCGATCCGCGCGTCGAAGCCCTCGGGAATGTCGAGGATGTCGTCGAGGATCCCGGCATCCTCGCAGGCCTGACGCAGTTCCTCGGCGGTCGCCTCGTGGCGGGCGAGACGAATGTTCTGCGCGACGGTGCCTTCGACCAGCTCGACGTCCTGACCCGCGATGGCGACGCTGCCCAGCCAGCTTTCGCGGGTGAGGTCGAGCATGTCGACGCCGTCGACGGTGATGCGGCCCGCGTCCGGCTCGTAGAGGCGGAGCAGCAGATTGATGATGGTGGTCTTGCCGGACCCGCTCGGGCCGGACAGCGCCGTCGTCTCGCCGCGGCGGATGACGAAACTCGCCTTGTCGAGGCTCGGGGCGCGGCGCGGGTCATGGACGAAGGAGACGTCCTCGAACCGGATCTCGCCCTGAAGGCGCCGATGCTCGATATGGCCCGGCCTGGGCCAGAGCGCCCTGTCGAGGCCCAGCGTTTCGCGGACGTTCCGGAGCGAGGCGCTGAGACCGGCCAGAGCGACGCGGTGGCCGTCAAGTTCGCGCATGTGCGGCTGGAGCCGCATCAGAAGGAGCACCGACGCCACGGTTGTCGCTGTGTCGATCCCGGCGTTTTTCGCGACGAGCGCGATCAGGACGAGCACAACGAGGCCGACGACTTCGCCCAAGGGACCGATCAGCGATTTGAGCCGTTCGGCCTTGACCGCGAGCATGCGCACCTTGACCGAGGACGCGCCGAAAATCCGCAGGATGTAGCGCTCCTGGGCGAAAGCCCGGATCGTGCGCATCCCGTTGAGGCTGACGAGCATGCGCTCGTAGAGAATGCGGTTCTCGGCGAGCGTCTGATCGCTGTAGCGGCGCAGGGGTCGGAGAAGGACCCTTAGGAACGCGAACCCCGCGATCGCCGTGACGACGACGGTCAGGCCGATCTGCCAGGCGAAGAGGATCAGTCCGACGGAGAAGATCACCACCGCGCAGAGATTGACCCCGATGCGCGCGATGCGGTGGAGCGCTTCGGACACGGCCCAGGTCTCGCTGGCGAGCGTGTGGATCAGCGCGCCGCGATCGAACGACTGGAGGTGCCTGTAGCCGACGGTCACGTAGGTCTCGTGCACGACGTCGCGCATCCGCTCGGCGATGCGGTTCATCAGGGTCGCCGTCAGGACCTGGTATGCGTAGATGAGGAGCGCGTTGCCGAGGATCAGCACGACGAAACCGGCGGCGATCAGCGTCGGGTCGGAGCCGAAGGTATTCTCGAACTGCCGGAAGACGGCGGAGAAGAGGCCGTCGCCGCTGGCGATCTCGTCGGTCTGGCCGAGCACGGAGAAGAGGAACATCACCGCGAGGCTGACGCCAAGGGTCTCCGCGATCGCCGCCGCCACGCCGAGAACGAGCATCGTCGGCGCGGCCCAGGCGTAGTCGCGCAGATAGGTGGCGAGCTTTGCGCTTTCGGCCCAGACTGAACGCGCGTCCGACACGGTCAGATGCCCGCCCGGCAAGGGCGCCCCGTCGGAGGACTCGGTTCACTCGGATGCGACATGCGGCATCCAATAGGCGCATTCGCGGGGCGCGGAAAGTGCTCTTGGACCCGATATCGGGCCCCTGTGTCGTTTGGGTGCGTCATTGAGGTTGGATGACGGGAATTGGTTTCGGAATGCTTGATCCGGGACGGGAATGCCGCTTTGCGGGAATCAGGATCGGGCTTCGCGGGCATGGCTGCTCCGCCGCGCGCACGGACCCGGCGCATTTGATTCGTAGGGTGTCATCCCGGCGGATCTTGACGAAATGTCGCGGGGCCACATTTTGAGGCCCATCAAGAAACCGGAGTTGCCTCGCCATGCGTATCAAATTGCGTTCTGTCATGCGCGCCACCGCGATGTTGGCCGCCTCGGCGGTTCTCGGCCTCACGCCTGTGAACGTGGCGATGGCGAAGCCGCCGGAGGTCGCGCAGCGGATCGACGCGCCGGCCCCGCTCGGCGCCGCCGAGGGCAAGGTGCTTTTCGTTCCGCTCTTCGACGCGGAACTCTGGACCCAAGGGCGTTCAGCCTTCGATTGGAACGCTCCGTTCGCCCTGTCACTGACGTATCGCCAGAATTTCTCGGCCGGCATGATCCTTTGGGCGACGGTTTCGGAAATCGAGCGCATGAGCGGTCGGTCATCCGCCGAACTCGGCGTTCTGGAAGCGAAGCTCGGCGCCTGCCTGCCCTCGGTCCGTCAGGGCGACCGGATCACGGGGTTCCCGCGCGGAGCCGACCGTGTGGATTTCACGCTGAACGGAAATGCGATCTGCTCGGTTTCGCACCCGGATCTGACGCGGCTGTTTTTTTCAATCTGGCTCGATCCGCGCGCGCGGGATCCTGAGGGAGCGGCCCGCCTGCGCGGGGTCTCCTGAAACGGAAAAAGGCCCGTCGCGTTCGGCGCGACGGGCCTTTTCTTTACACCGGCCTCGTCAGGCGCGTTGAAACTGCTCAGGCGAGCGCCGCTTTCGCCTGATCGACGATCGCGTTGAAAGCATCGGGCTCGTGCACGGCCAGATCGGCGAGAACCTTGCGGTCCACCTCGATGCCTGCGGTGCTCAGACCGTTGATGAACTTCGAATAGGTCAGATCCGCGTCATGCGAGCGGACTGCGGCGTTGATCCGCTGGATCCACAGCGCGCGGAACGTGCGTTTGCGGTTCTTGCGGTCGCGCGTGGCGTACTGCATCGCCTTGTCGACGGCCTGCGTGGCGGTGCGGAAGTTGGTGCTGCGGGCGCCGTAATAGCCCTTGGCGGCCTTGATCACCTTGCGGTGGCGGGCGTGGGACGCGGGGCCCCCTTTGACTCGTGACATTGTTCAGGCCTCCTTCAGCGGGCGTACGGCATGTAGGACTTGACGATCTTGGTGTCCGGAGCGGACAGCACCGCGGTGCCGCGCGCCTGGCGGATGAATTTCCTGGACCGCTTGATCATTCCGTGCCGTTTGCCGGCCTGGGCGGCGAGCACTTTGCCGGTCGCCGTCACCTTGAAGCGCTTCTTCGCGCCTGACTTGGTCTTCATCTTGGGCATTTCCATCTCCTCGGTCGGGTGGTTCGGACGCGCCACGGCAGCCCTTTTCGCCGGGCGCGTCGGGAAGCGCGGCTTATAGGCGGACCGCGCGGTCACGGCAAGAGAAGATCGCGACCTTCGATCCGCGTTGTCTCGGTGCGGGGCTCAGATCCATACCTCTCGCCGACCGGCTTCCATGTCACGCGTCCGCGCTTTCCGGATAGAGCAGAAGCGCTCCGACAAGGAAGCACACCGCTCCGATGCCCGTGAAGACCAGCGACGCGGTCACGTATCCCGATCCACCGTCAAGCGGGACCCAAGACAGGAAGGCTGACACCATGAACGCCACGCAGCCGGCAAGGTTGATGGCCGTGATCCACCAGGAGAGGCTGTCCGGGATCCACCGCCACCACGCATGACAGGTTTCGGAGAAGGCGAGCTGGCCGGAGATCAGAAACAGCGCCGATCCGACGAAATCCGGCGACCAGACCAGCAGATCCTGACGGCCAGGATCAAGCCCGCCGCGCATCGCCTCGAAGGTATTGAGGTTGAACAGCAACGTGCCGAGAAACTGGGTGAAGCAGGACAGCCAGCCGATATCGCCGGGACGCCAGCCGAACAGGTCACCCTTTTCCGTGCTGACCCCGCCGTCGGGCGTCGGTGGTCCGACACGCGCCGCCTGATGGAACTGGAGGCCCGCGGCGGCCGTGAAGAAGACCGAGCCCGCGAAGAACACGACACCGTTGAGCGGGTCCGGTACGGAAATCAGCGCCCGAAGGCTCGCCCATGCGAAGAGCGCCGATCCGACCGCGAAGAGCGTGGCGATCCACCAGTTGACACCGTGCGCGTCGGCAAGGCCCGAGAACGTGCGACGGGCGATGGCCTCGATGCGGTCGGCGCGGGCGGCTCGCAGGCTTTTGCGATGGGCGCGCGACAGCCAGACCGAGGGTTCGCGCCCGGGATGATGCCACACGCGTCGGGTGATGAACGGGCCGGGACCGGCGCTGGTGGCCGGCCGGGTCTCGCTCAATGGTGAAACCCGGTGGAGTCGGAGCCCAGACCGTTCTCGGCCGGATGGTCCCGGAAATGCGCCAAGGCCCGGTCGATGTCTTCAAGCAGAAGCTCGGCGAGATCGCGGCTGACGCCCTGGCGCACCAGAATGCGTTGGATCACCTGCGCGCCGAGATCGGCGGGCAGCGAATAGGCCGGCACCTGCCAGCCGCGCGCCCGAAGGCGGTCGGCGAGATCGTAGAGGTTGAAACCCGGGTCGGCGCCTTCGCGGATCCGCCAGCACAGGGCCGGGATCCCCTGGTCTCTCGCCCCGTCGAAAAGGATCTCGAAAGGTCCCATCGCCGCGATCCGGTCTGCGAGGAATTTGGCGGTGTCGTAGCAGGCGGAGTGGATCTTGGTGTAACCCTCGCGCCCCAGCCGGATGAAATTGTAGTACTGGCAGACGACCTGGCCGCCCGGGCGCGAGAAGTTGAGCGCGATGTCGCGCATGTCTCCGCCAAGATAGTTGACGTGGAAGACCATCTCCTCCGGCAGGTCCGCCGGAGACCGCCAGATCACCCAGCCGACGCCGAGCGGCGCGAGGCCGAACTTGTGACCCGACGCGTTGATCGATTTGACCCGGTCGAGACGGAAATCCCAGACGAGGTCGGGCGCGCAGAACGGAGCGAGGAAACCGCCGCTGGCGCCGTCGACATGGATCGGGATGTCGAGACCGGTCGAGGCCTGAAGACCGTCGAGCGCTTCGGAGACCGCCTCGACCGGCTCGTAGCGGCCGGTGAAGGTCACGCCCAAGGTCGGGACCACGCCGATGGTGTTCCCGTCGCAGCGCGCCAGAACCTCCTCGGGATTCATCAGCATTCGGCCGTTCTCCATGGGTATCTCGCGGTGCTCGATATCCCAATAGCGGGTGAATTTGTGCCAGCAGATCTGCACGGGGCCGGTGATCAGGTTCGGCTTGTCGACGGGCTTGCCCTCGGCGCGTCTGCGGGCCTCCCAGCGACGCTTGAGCGCGAGACCGCCAAGCATCGCCGCCTCGCTGGAGCCGGTGGTCGAGCAGCCGATGCCTCCCGGATCCGCCGGCGCGTTCCAGAGATCCGCGAGCATGTGCACGCAGCGCGCCTCGATCTCGGCGGTCTGCGGATACTCGTCCTTGTCGACCATGTTCTTGTCGATGCAGTCGTCCATCAGCTGGTGGACCTCGGGCTCGCCCCACGTCTGGCAGAAGGTCGCGAGATTCTGCCGCGCATTGCCGTCGAGCAGCAGTTCGTCCCGGACGGCAGCATAGACATTGCGCGGATCGCGGGTGGGGGACGGGAACCGGTGCTTGGGAAGGACCCCGGCCAGATCGCTGGCGGCGTAGGTCTCGTCATCCGCGCGGTGGGGGATCGGGGTCTTGTGGTGCAAGGGCATCGGGCGGCTCCGGGTCTTTGCGAACTGGCGCGTCTGATTCCATTGGAACCGCCTCGCGCCTCGGGCGCAAGAATGATCGCCGGGGCGATCCGATCGGCCTAGTCGACGCCGCCGCCCTCGAAGATCTTGCGCTCGTCGCAGGGCGCGACGCGCAGGATGTTGGTCGAACCGGGTTGGCCGAAGGGGATGCCGGCGACCACGACGATGTTGTCATCCGGCCCCGCGAAGCCGTAGTCGCGCGCCGCGCGCACCGCGTTGACAACCGCCATCTTGAACCGGTCCACGTCCTCGGTCACGACGCAGTGCAGACCCCAGCTCATCGACAGGCGGCGGGCGGTGCCCACCATCGGCGTGATCGCGATGATCGGCACCCGGGGGCGTTCGCGGGCGGCCAGAAGCGCGGTGCTGCCGGTATGCGAGAAGCAGCAGATCGCCTTGACCTGCGTCGTCTCCGCGACCTCGCGGGCGGCGACGATGAGCGCGTCGGAGACGCGCGCGCGCGACGGGGTCCGGGCCGCCTCGATGATCTGGTGATAGATGTCGTCGCTTTCGACCGAGATCGCGACGCTGTCCATCGTGGTGACCGCCTCGACCGGATAGTCGCCAGCCGCGCTTTCGGCCGAGAGCATCACCGCGTCCGCACCCTCGTAGATCGCCGTGGCCACGTCGGAGACCTCGGCGCGGGTCGGCACCGGGCTGGCGATCATGCTTTCCATCATCTGCGTGGCGACGATGACGGGCTTTCCGACCTTGCGGCAGGCGCGGACGAGGCGCTTCTGGATCGGCGGCAGGCTCGTGACCGGCAGCTCGACGCCGAGATCGCCGCGCGCGACCATGATGCCGTCGGATGCCTCGAGGATCTCATCGAAGGCCTTGAGCGCGGCGGGTTTCTCGATCTTGGACATGATCGCCGCGCGTCCGCGCGCCAGTTCACGGCCTTCTGCGACGTCGGCCGCGCGCTGCACGAAGCTGAGAGCAAGCCATTCGACGCCGAGTTCGCAGGCGAATTCGAGATCGCTGCGGTCCTTGTCCGACAGCGCGGCAAGCGGCAGAATGACGTCCGGAACGTTGACGCCCTTGCGGTTGGAGATCTCACCGCCGACCTCGATGATCGTGTCGGCGTGTTCGGCCGAGCAGTCGGTGACTTTGAGACGGATCTTGCCGTCGTTAACCAGAAGCGTCGATCCCGCCTCCAGAGCCGCGAAAATCTCCTTGTGGGGCAGATTGACGCGCGAGGCGTCGCCCTCGGCCGCATCGAGGTCGAACCTGAACGCGGCGCCCTCCTCCAGCATTTCCGATCCGCGCGCGAACACTCCGACGCGGAGCTTCGGCCCCTGCAGGTCCGCGAGAACGCAGATCGGGCGTCCGACATCCTTTTCGATCTCGCGAATCATCGCGTGGCGGCGGGCGATGTCCGCCTGGACGCCGTGGCTCATATTGAGCCGGAAGACGTCGGCGCCCGCCTCGAAAAGCGCGCGGATCGTCTCGTAATCATCCGAAGCCGGGCCGAGCGTGGCCACGATCTTGACGTTGCGCTGTCTGCGGATCGAGGTCATCTGGCGGCCGTCCATGCTGTTTTCGGATTTGCGCGTGTATATCCGATCCGAAAAGCGATTGAACAGGGGGCCGTGCCCCCGCTAGGCGAAAAAGCCGCCGCACCGTGTCATTTTCGCGGCCGGGCCGAGATGACTGGAGCGCGACGGACGGACAACCATGACCGCATGGCGGAAAATCCCGATCCGCTCTGGCGTCACGCCCGCCACGCCGCTATCACACGACCGCGCATTCAAACGGAAGTTCCCCGATGTCCGGGCATCAGCCCTATGAGCACGTCAATCCGGACGGGGATCCGTCCCTGCTGATCCTGTGTGACCATGCGACGAACATCGTCCCGCCCACGGTCAACGGCGGGACGCTCGGTCTTTCGCCGACCGAGATGGAGCGACACATCGCCTTCGACGTCGGCGCGCGTGGCGTGGCCCTGGAGCTTTCGGCGCTTCTGGGCGCGCCCGCGCTTCTGACGCGGTTCTCGCGGCTCGTGATCGACCCGAACAGGGGCGAGGACGACCCGACCCTCGTGATGCGGCTCTATGACGGGACGATCGTTCCGGCGAACCGCAGGATCAGCGACGCCGAGATCGAACGCCGGCTCGACGGATTCCACCGGCCCTATCACGACGCGGTCGACGCCCAGATCGACCGGATGGCCGCGCGCGGTGCCAGGCCCGCGCTGATCTCGGTGCATTCCTACACGCCGCAACTCCGGAACCGGCCGCCGCGCCCCTGGCATGTCGGGGTTCTGTGGCTCCATGACGGGCGGCTCGCGCGGCCGCTCCTGCGGGAGCTGCGCGCCGAACCGGATCTCTGCGTGGGCGAGAACCAGCCCTATGACGGGCAGCTCGAAGGAGACACGCTCAGCCGTCACGGGACGCGTCGCGGATTGCGGCACGTGCTGATCGAGTTGCGCCACGACCTGATCGACACGCCGGACGGCCAGCGGGCGTGGGCGGCGCGGCTGGCCCCCATGGTGCGGGCGAGCGTCGAAGAGACGGTGAACGAGGAGATGAGACATGGATGAACGGACGGTGACGGAGCTTGAGGCCGCCGCCTACCGAGCGCTGCGCGACCATCTGCGCGAAAGGACGGACGTGCAGAACATCGACATGATGAACCTGACCGGTTTCTGCCGCAACTGTCTGAGCCGCTGGTATCAGGAGGCGGCCGAGGCGCGCGGCATCGCCATGGACAAGACCGCCGCGCGCGAGATCGTGTACGGGATGCCGTATGACGAATGGCGCGCCGCTCATCAGACCGAGGCCGGCGCCGAAGCGAAGGCGAAGTTCTCCGAGAGCCACTGATCCGGGCGGTCGCCCGGATGCCGGTCAGCTGGCGTGTTTCAGGCTCTCGGCGAGATAGATCTCGCGCAGGCGCTTGGCGACCGGGCCGGGCGCGCCGTCACCGACAGGTTGGCCGTCGATTTCGATCACCGGCGTGACGAAGGCCGAGGCCGAGGTGATGAACGCCTCCGCCGCGTCATGCGCCTCGGCCACGGTGAACGGGCGCTCCTCCACGCGCATCTGCGCCTCGCGCGCGAAGGCGAGCACGGCGGCGCGGGTGATGCCGTGCAGGATGGCGTTCGACAGGTCGCGGGTGACGATCACGCCGTCTCGGGTGACGATGTAGGCGTTGTTCGAGGAGCCTTCGGTGACGTGGCCGTCCTCGACCATCCAGGCGTCGTCCTTGCCGGCGTTTTTCGCGGCCATCTTTGCCATTGATGGCGCCAGAAGCTGGACCGTCTTGATGTCCCGCCTGCCCCAGCGGATGTCGGGCAGCGTGACCACCTTTATGCCCTCGCGCCCGGTGCGGGATTCGGCGACGTCGCGGGCCTGTGTGAAGAGCACGAGGCTCGGCGTCGCGTTCTCGGGGAAGGCGAAGTCGCGGTCGGCGGCGCCGCGCGTGATCTGGAGATAGATGCAACCCTCCTCGAGGGCGTTACGGGCCATCATCTCGCGGTGGATCGCCTCCATCTCGGCCTCGTCGACCGGGGACGTCAGCTCCAGTTCGCCCAGCGAGCGGCGCAGGCGCGCCATGTGGCCGGGGAAATCGATCAGCTTGCCGTCGATCACCGCGGTGACCTCGTAGACCGCGTCGGCCATGAGAAAGCCCCGGTCGAAGACGCTGATCCGCGCTTCGTCCTCGGGCACGTAGTCGCCGTTCACGTATACGGTTCGGGTCATGTCAGTCTCCGTTGTTTCGCGGTTGGACGCCGCCCGGCGCGAAGACCGTCAGGGCGGCGTGCTGCAGCAGCATGATCGTCTTGGCGTCGCGGATGTCGCCGCGCGCGATCCCGTCCATCGCGGCGTCGAAATCCATCTCGAGCACCTCGATGTCCTCGCCCTCGTCGGCGATCCCGCCGCCCGGTGACACGCGGTCGTCCGGACCGTAGCGGGCCAGAAAGAAATGGATGCGCTCGATCACCGAGCCGGGAGAGGGCCAGGCCGTGAACACCTCGCGCGGCGCGCGCAGACGGTATCCCAGCTCCTCCTCGGCCTCGGCCCGGACCCGCGTCTCGGGATCGACGCCCTCCAGAAGGCCGGCGGCGACCTCGATCATCAAGGGGGCCTCGTTCCGGACGACGAGCGGAAAGCGGAACTGCCGGATGAGAAGAACGGTGCGGCGGTCCGGATCGTAGGGAAGAACCGCGACCGCGTCGCCGCGATCATAGGTCTCGCGCGCCATCTCCTGCCAGTCGCCATCGGCGCGCCGCCATTCGAGGCGAGTCGATTTCAGCGTGCCCCAGCCGTCGGAGAGGAGCGTCTCGCCGTGAAGCCTGATCCGGTCGGTCGCGCTCATCCCCAAAGCTCCGGCGCGGCGGGATGCACGCCTGCGCCATCGTAGAGCAGCGGATGGTCCCGGTCGCGCGCGAGCAGCAGCGGACCGTCGAGATCGACGATGTCGGCGCCCTGGGCGACCAGCACGGCGGGGGCGATGGAGAGGCTGGTGGAGACCATGCAGCCGACCATGATCCCGAAACCGGCAGCACGGGCGGCGTCACGGAGCAGAAGCGCCTCGGTCAGGCCGCCGGTCTTGTCGAGTTTGATGTTGATCATGTCGTATCGGCCGGCGAGCGCCGCGAGACTGTCGCGGTCGTGGCAACTTTCATCGGCGCAGACCGGAACCGGGCGCTCCAGTTCGCCGAGCGCCGCGTCATGGCCGGCCGGAAACGGCTGTTCGACCATCGCGACGCCCAGTCCGAGCAGCACGGGCGCGATCTCAGTGTAGAAATCGGCCGTCCAAGCCTCGTTGGCGTCGACGATGATGCGGGGCTTCGGGGCGCCTTGGCGGACCGCTTCGAGACGTGCGATGTCGCCCTCGCCGCCGAGCTTGATCTTGAGGAGCGGTCGCCCGGAATTCCGTGCGGCCTGATCGCGCATGGCCTCGGGAGTATCGAGCGACAGCGTGAAAGCGGTCACGATGGGGACCGGCGGGACAAGCCCCGCCATCTCCCAGACCGGGCGGCCGATACGCTTGGCCTCAAGATCCCAAAGGGCGCAATCGACGGCGTTCCGCGCGGCACCCGGAAGCATCAGCCGCTGGACATCGCCGCGATCGACACCTTCGGGGAGGGCCGCGATCTGGTCGATCACGCTGTCCTGCGTCTCGCCGTAGCGGGGATAGGGCACGCAATCGCCCCGACCGCGACAGCCGTCCGCCTCCGCCGTCACCGTGACGATGCCGGCTTCGGTTTTGGCGCCGCGGCTGATCGTGAAGGCGCGGGCGAGCGGATAGGTCTCCGGCTGGACCTCCAACCTCATGCGACGGCCTTTCGGGGAAAATTCTGCGATCGGGCCGGACTTTGCCACAGCCTCGCCGGGATTGCATCCGGCGATTCACGCCGGATGAAGCCGGCGCAGGGCGGCTTGTGTTTCGCAGACGTAAACAGTCCGGACATCTTGGCCCGGTTACTCTCGTATCGGGCGGGCTATATGTCCGTTCTCCGGAAAAGGGAGGTTTTGAGCGATGGGCTTTTTGCGAAACGGCGAGTGGCATGACCAGTGGTATGACACCAAAGCGTCCGGCGGTCGGTTCGAGCGTTCGACGACGGCCTACCGGAACTGGATCACCCCGGACGGCGCGCCCGGCCACTCCGGCGCGGGCGGCTTCGCGGCGGAAAGCGGTCGGTATCATCTCTATGTCTCGCTCGCCTGCCCCTGGGCGCACCGCACGCTGATCTTTCGCGAGATCAAGGGTCTCACCGACCATGTCACCGTCGACGTCGTCCATCCGTTCATGGGCGAGGACGGCTGGACCTTCGAGGCGGATTGGCCGGGCGCGACCGGGGACAGTGTGCTGGGCAAGCGGTTCATGCGCGACGTCTATGTCGAGGCCGATCCGCAGGCGTCGGGGCGAGTGACCGTGCCCGTGCTTTGGGACCGCAAGACCAGGACCATCGTGTCGAACGAATCCTCCGAGGTAATCCGGATGTTTAATTCCGCGTTCGACGGGATCACCGGCAACACTACGGATTACTGGCCCGAACGGCTGCGCGACGCGATGGAACCGGTGAACGCGCGGATCTACGACGACATCAACAACGGGGTGTACAAGGCGGGTTTCGCGACCACGCAGGATGCCTACGACGAGGCGGTCGGAGCGTTGTTCGCGTCGCTGGACTGGCTGGAGCAACGGCTCTCGGGCGGTCGCTATCTGATGGGTGACGTTCTGACCGAAGCGGATTGGCGATTGGTGACGACGCTGTTCCGATTTGATCAGGTCTATCATGGACACTTCAAATGCAATCGGCACCGGCTCGTCGATTATCCGAACCTTTGGGCCTACGCGCGGGACCTCTACCAGCATCCAGGCATCGCGGAGACGGTGGATTTCGACCACATCACGCATCATTATCATGCCAGCCACGATACGATAAATCCGCATCGGATAGTTCCGATCGGACCCCGACCCCACTGGATGGAACCGCACGGGCGGGAGCGGAAGTCAGCCGCCTGACGCGGCGACCTTCGGTTTCTCGGCGTGATCCCGCCGTCCGCCGTAATGCTGGACGAGCGCGGCCATGTCTTCGAGACGCAAGGGTTCGCGAAGCATCCCGCGGGCGTTCGGAATGAGATCGAAAACCGACCCGTCGGAGAAGAACGAATTTGCGCTCACGGTAATGATCGCGATCTCGGGATTGCGGTAGCTGGCGAAATCGGAGATGCGGAACGCCGCCCCGCCCTCCATCTCGAGATCCAAGACGAGCGCGTCGAAGCTGCCAGACCGAAGCGCGGCATAGGCGCCGGCCTCGTCGCAGACCTGGTCGCACGTGACGCCCTGGCGCTCGAGAAACCGGCACCAGATCAGACCCAGATCGGCATTCCGCTCTACGATCAGAGTATTCAAACGCGCCTCATGACCTTCGCTCCATCCCGTCACTCCGAAGCGCGGGCGGAGCGGTCTTGGTCCGGAAGCCTTCAGACGCCTCGCGGCATCGGATACGCGCTAGTAGGTACGATACACGATAAAGTTGTCCAAAGCGATCACGAAAATGCCCCGCCTTCCACGCGACGTCAGGTCAGCTTTCACTTGCAACGGTTCCGCCACCGTCACACTGTCCGCGACAACAGCAACATCGGACAGGGGGACCGGCTTTGAACCAGGACATCGTGATACTCGACGGCGCGCGCACGGCGATCGGCACTTTCGGAGGCAGCCTCGCGGGCACGCCACCCATCGCGCTCGCGGCGCATGTCTCAAAGGCGGCGCTTGAACGCTCGGGCGTCGAGGGCGGCCAGATCGGCAACGTCGTCTTCGGTCACGTGATCAACACCGAGCCGCGCGACATGTACCTGAGCCGCGCCGCCTCGATCGAGGCGGGCGTGCCCGACACCGCGCCCGCGATGAACGTCAACCGGCTCTGCGGCTCCGGAGCGCAGGCGATCGCCTCCGTCGTGCAGTCGCTGATGCTCGGTGACGCGGAGTTCGGCCTCGCGGGCGGCGCCGAGAGCATGTCGCGCGGCCCCTATTCGCTGCCGGCCGTGCGCTGGGGACAGAAGATGGGCGACACGTCCGCCGTCGACATGATGGTCGGCGCCCTGACCTGCCCGTTCGGAACCGGTCATATGGGCGTCACCGCCGAGAACGTGGCGGCCGAGAACCAGATCACCCGCGCCGACCAGGACGCCTTCGCGCTCGAAAGCCAGAACCGCGCGGCGGCGGCGATCCAGGAGGGCCGATTCGCGAGCCAGATCGCCCCGATCGAGATCAAGGTCAAACGCGACATGGTCGCGTTCGACACCGACGAGCACCCCAAGGGCACGACGCTAGAAGCGCTTGGCGGCCTGCGGACCGTGTTCAAGAAGGACGGCACGGTCACGGCCGGGAACGCCAGTGGGATCAACGACGGCGCGGCCGCGCTGGTGCTCGCGACGGCCGAGGCGGCCGAGCGGGCCGGCCTGAAACCCAAAGCGCGCGTTCTGGGATACGCGCTCGCCGGCGTCCGTCCGGACATCATGGGCATCGGTCCGATTCCGGCCGTCCGGAAGCTGCTGGAACGGATCGGCATGGGGGTCGAGGATTTCGACCTGATCGAATCGAACGAGGCGTTCGCGGCGCAGGCGCTCGCGGTCAACAAGAGCCTCGGATTCGATACCTCCAAGGTCAATCCGAACGGCGGGGCCATCGCGCTCGGCCATCCCGTCGGCGCGACCGGCGCGATTCTCGCGATCAAGGCGATGTACGAACTGGAGCGGACCGATTCGAAAACCGCGCTGATCACGATGTGCATCGGCGGCGGTCAAGGCATCGCGCTGGCCATCGAGCGTCTCTGAACCGTCATCGAATGGCGTCAGAGTGGACGCCGCGCGGGCGCGAGGCCCGTGCGGCGTCCGTTCCGGTCCGACCGCAAAGGATTGGACCCGATGGGCGTTTTGCCGTCTACTGCCCTGAAAGAAACCGGGAGGATACCGATATGAGAACCACGACCCAGCTGCTCGCATCCGCAGCCTTCGCCTTCACCTTCGGCTCGGTCGCGTCGGCGCAGGATTGCCCGCGCGGCGATCTCGATGAGCGGTATTGCGACGTCGACGGCGACATGCTCGCGGACACGCCGACCGATCCGGCGGAGCTTGTCGATCCCGACACGTTGATCTTCGCCTTCACGCCCGTCGAGGACCCGGCGGTTTTCAAATCTGTATGGGCCGATTTTCTAACCCATCTTGAAGAAAAAACCGGCAAGAAGGTGCAGTTCTTCCCTGTGCAGTCCAACGCCGCCCAAATTGAGGCCATGCGCTCGGGCCGCCTGCACATTTCGGGGTTTAACACCGGCTCCAACCCCTTGGCGGTGAATTGCGCAGGTTTCCGGCCCTTCACCATGATGGCGTCCGAGGATGGCAGCTTCGGCTATGAAATGGAGATCATCACCTTCCCGGATTCCGGCATCGCGACGCCGGCCGACATCGCTGGCAAGCAGCTCGCTTTCACATCACCCACCTCGAATTCCGGTTTCAAGGCTCCCTCGGCGATCCTCAAGGCCGATTTCGGACTCGTGGCCGAGACGGATTTCGAACCGGTCTTCTCTGGCAAGCATGACAACTCAATTCTCGGAGTTGCCAACAAGGACTACCCTGCTGCCGCTGTTGCCAACTCGGTGATGAAACGCATGATTGCACGGGATGTCGTTTCCGAAGACCAGATCGTCTCAATCTACAAGTCTCAGACCTTCCCGACGACCGGCTACGGTACCGCTCACAATCTCAAGCCTGAACTCCAGGAAACGATTAAGGACGCCTTCGCAAGCTTTGAATGGGAAGGCACCTCGCTTGAGGCAGAGTTCTCCAAATCCGGCGAGTCGCAGTTTATCCCGATTACCTATCAGGAATTCTGGGAGGTCATCCGCAAGATCGACGCGGCCAACGACGTCTCCTACGCCTGCGAGTGACCGCGCGCTGATCTCGGCGCCGCCCTTGGCGGCGGCGCCGCACCTCTGCCGGGAGAGCCGATGCTCCGCCTCGAAAAACTGACCAAGACCTATCGCACCGGCGACCAGGCCCTCAAAGAGGTTGATCTCACCGTGCCCAAGGGTCAGGTCGTCGCCCTGATCGGCCCGTCCGGCGCCGGGAAATCCACGCTTATCCGCTGCATCAACCGCCTAGTGGAGCCGACCTCGGGCAAAGTCCAGCTCGATGGCGTCGAGCTCACCTCGCTCGGCGGCGCGGGCCTGCGGCGCGAGCGGCGACGGATGGGCATGATCTTCCAGGAATACGCTCTCGTCGAACGGCTCACCGTGATGGAGAACGTGCTCTCGGGTCGGCTCGGCTATGTCGGCTTCTGGCGCTCGTTTTTGCGCCGGTTCCCGCAGGCGGACGTCGACGAGGCGTTCCGCCTGCTCGACCGCGTCGGTCTTCTCGCGATGGCGGACAAACGCGCCGACGAACTGTCGGGCGGTCAACGCCAGCGCGTCGGGATCGCGCGGGCGTTGATCCAGAATCCGGCGCTGCTGCTGGTCGACGAGCCGACAGCGTCCCTCGACCCCAAGACGTCGCGCCAGATCATGCGGCTGATCTGCGAGCTTTGCGCGGAACGCGGGCTCGCCGCGATCATCAACATCCACGACGTCGCACTCGCGCAGATGTTCGTCGCGCGCGTGGTCGGACTGCGCGCCGGAGCCATCGAATTCGACGGCCTGCCGGACGGACTCACGCCGGAGGTTCTGACCACGATCTACGGCGAGGAGGATTGGCAGGCGACCATCGAGAAGGTCGACGACGAGGAAGACGAGGCCGTGGCGTGAACGACGTTCTCGCGGAGCGCGTCGGCCGGCCGTGGAAGAAGCCGCCGCTGATCAAGTCGGCGGCGTGGCGCTGGGGCCTCGGGATCGCCGCGTTGATCTATCTGGTGCTGGCCGTAGGCTCGATCGAGGTGAACTGGTCGCGCGTCTACGAGGGGCTGGAACGGGGCTGGGCCTTCATCGTGGCCTTCGCCAACCCGGATTTCAACAGCCGCGCCAGCGACATCACCGAAGGGATGATCGAGAGCGTGATCATCACGATCACCTCCACCGTGGTGGGCATTGCAATCTCGATCCCCATCGCGCTCGGCGCCGCCGGCAACATCGCGCCGATGCCGGTCTATCTGATCTGCCGGGGCATCGTGGCCCTCAGCCGCGCGCTCAACGAGATCATCGTCGCCATTCTGCTGGTCGCCATTTTCGGCTTCGGGCCGTTGGCGGGGTTTCTCACGCTCAGTTTCGCCACCATCGGGTTCCTTTCCAAGCTGCTGGCCGAGGACATCGAGAACATGGACCGCAGCCAAGCGGAGGCCATCAAGGCCACCGGGCCGTCATGGCTGCAATGGATCAATTACGGCGTCCAACCGCAGGTCATGCCGCGCCTGATCGGACTGTCGATGTACCGGCTCGACATCAATTTCCGCGAGAGCGCGGTTCTCGGTCTCGTCGGCGCGGGCGGCATCGGAGCCACGCTCAACACCGCGTTCGACCGCTACGAGTTCGACACGGCGGCCGCGATCCTTCTGATCATCATCGTGACCGTCATGGCGCTCGAGTACCTCTCGGGCATCATCCGGGCCAAGGTACAGTAGATGCCGGTTCTCGAACAGGGCGGCCGCAAGGGCTGGCAGCGCCGCGACCGCAAGGGGCAGCTGATCACCTGGGCCGCCTGGCTGATCGGCGCGGCGACGTTCCTCTGGTGCTGGCAGCGGATCTCGGCGGCGACCACATGGTTTTTCGTCCAGGACGCGCCGCGCATCGCCGCGGACATCGGCAGCCGGGCCTGGCCGCCGCGCTGGTCCTACCTCAACGAGCTCTGGCAGCCGCTCTGGGACACGCTCAACATCGCGACGCTGGGCACGATCCTCGCGCTCTTCATGGCCGTTCCGATCGCTTTCATGGCCGCGCGCAACACGACGCCCTCGGCGCTTTTTATCCGCCCGATCGCGCTTTTGATCATCGTCTCGACACGCTCGATCAACTCGCTGATCTGGGCGCTCCTGCTGGTCGCGATCATCGGACCGGGCGTTTTCGCGGGTCTGATCGCCATCGCGATCCGCTCCATCGGCTTTTGCGCCAAGCTGCTTTACGAGGCGATCGAGGAGATCGACGCCAAGCAGGTCGAGGCCATCACGGCCACCGGCGCCTCGCGCTGGCAGGTCATGGCCTTCGGCATCGTACCGCAGATCCTGCCCGCCTTCGCGGGGATCAGCGTGTTCCGCTGGGACATCAACATCCGCGAATCGACCGTGCTCGGGCTGGTCGGCGCGGGCGGCATCGGGCTCCAGCTCCAAGGCTCGCTGAACACGCTGGCCTGGCCGCAGGTGAGCCTGATCCTCGTGGTCATCCTCGCCGCCGTTCTGGTCAGCGAATGGGTCTCAGCCAAAGTGCGCGGAGCGATCATCTGACCTCGGTCTGCCACGGAAGAACGCCACAACGCGGCTGGAGCTACTCCCCGCCCTCCAAAGTCCGGCGCAGTTTCCGGATCAGCGCGTCCCGGGACCTCTCGTCGGCGGCGTCGATCACGGCATCG
>CAVORV010000005.1:0-30094 GCA_963698685.1 uncultured Alphaproteobacteria bacterium | reverse complement strand
TTCCCTTCTATGGGGGATAGGGTTTCAGGCCTGCCGGCCGAAAGGTTGGCAGGCTTTTGATTTCACTTAACGATTTCGCATAGATCTCTACGTATCTCTTCCGGTTCGTTCGTTGGAAATCCTACGGGCAACAGTTAAAGAGATTCTGCGGCTTTGACCTTCGCACCTGCCGGCAACGGCCAACATTCCCCTGCGCCTCTGGTTCAGGGCGGCTTGACTCGATCCACGAGTGGAGCCCCGAACGTGAAGAGCGTGCAAAACCTGTCCCTCGAACAGATCTACCCGGATCCCGTCGGCGATATCAATCTCAACACATGCCACGATCCAGACTGCGGAAACTTCGGCGTTGTCGCAGATTTTCTCCTCGTTCGATCCATAGGGCCGAACGCTCGCGCCCGGCTGGCAGCATCGACATCGAACAGTGCGATGGTTGGCCTCGGCAAATACAAACTGAACTCCAAAGGCCAACCCCATCGCCGCATATCCACGGTCTTCGAGTATCAAGGTGATCCGCACACATGGGTCGATCGAAAGAAAATCGAGTGCCAGTTCACGCGGACCAACGGGCCCTGCGGAACGGCATTCGAGTTGTTGTCCGACGCACACCTCATGGACGAGACGGCTCGTCTGCGAGGAGCCAACGGAGTCTTCGCCGGGCCGAAATGCAAAGCCTGCTGGAGAGACTATTTCGAGGCCCCGAACGAGTTCCTCCTCGATGGCGCCGAGGTCGCATCCTCACGAAGGGATTCTGGTGGCCCGGCACATGAAGGCACGGTCAAGGCGCGGTCATCAGAGAGCGCAGCCACCCCTGATCGCGTCCGCCTGATCCACAAGCCGTGCCGGGGCCGGAGCGGCGCGCGCATCAGCGCCACGCTCGACCATCGCCGGCATCGGCGCAGCGCCGACAACGTCGCGATCCTGCTGGCCTTGGTGAATGGAGCTGGAATCGCGAAGATCATGCGCATGATGGCGCCCGCCGGGTCTGGAAAGTCCTGTGGAGCCAAGCGCGTGTATGACCGGATATTCTGGTTGGAACGGACGCTCCTCGCCTTCGAGCGCGCGCAGATCGCAAGGTGGAAAGAGGAGCGGGAAGCAAGCGGCGAGCCGATCAGCCACCATCTCGCCCACGACGACATCGTGCTCTCGGTGAATTGGGAAACGTCAAGCGATCGCCGCATCACGCAGCTGAACTGTTCGACCACGGCCGACGTCCGAAGCGGATATGTCTTCCGGCTGGACGTGGATTTCGATCCGACGGTCGATCCCGTGTCGCTGTTCGAGCAATCCTATGTGGGTGCCGGGGGCGGCATGAAGAACCTCCGTCAGGCGTATTGTCAGAAGAGCGGACTCAGGTTCACGGCGCCCCTCATGTCGTTCCAGCGTCCGACAGGTCGATTCGAGGAGCACCACCTCTTCGCGGCCGCCGCGCATCAACTCGCTCTCTTCCGGGAGCAGGTTTCGGAACGAACCCCGGACGCGACGACGGCCCAGCAGGCCGAGAAGGCGTGGGTCCTGGACGACCTCGATGAGCGGATCGCCCGGATCGACGACGTCCATGAGGGGTATTTCAACGTTCCCGAGTCGGGACGAGATCTTCGCGCGACCTTCAACGGCATCATGACGCGGGACATCTATACCAAGGCCGCGCACTTCATGCTGATGCGCGAGATGCTCCCGCGCGGCGCCTTTCGCCTGATCACAGAGCAGGAGGGCACGCTGCCCGGCATTCTCCCGCATATCTTCCGCGAAGAGATTCTGGATGAGCGCTTCCGGTGGATCGCCATGACCTTCGACAAGGAGGTCAAGAAGCCGGAGATGCAACATCGGGTCTCAGTTTTCAAAAGGGACTTCGATGCCTTCGTGGCAGGCCTGCGAACCGCCAATCCGGTCGCGGAGGCCGCGATGACGAACGGGCAGAGGCTGCGGGCGTTCATCGCCGCACGGATGGCCACTGCGGTGAACTCCGACCGGTTCGGAACTGCCTTCCCGTTCCAGAGCGACAACTACCGACAGCCGTTCATGCCGATGATCTGGCTCCGATCGCCGGTCCAGACGGCGGGCGAAAGCAACAAGGTCGTGGGCTTTCCACTGATGCGCGGCCCGAGACGCCGGGAAATCAAGGCGATCCCCTTCAATGGCACGATCACCAATCCGGACACCCGGGCGGCCATGGCGTTCCACGTGTGGTCGGCGACGCTCCAACCGGTCTCGACTTTCTTCAATGCGCTCCGTGAGCGGCTTAGTTTCGCCCGGCGCGCCGGCGGGCCGACGTCGAGGTCGGGCGGAACCTACATCAACGGAGCGACCTTCAATCCGCGCGTGCTGATCGCGGTCCTCAACATCTTCCGGGTCTATTACAACTGGTTCGAACCCCGGCAGTATGTCGCACCGTGGCTCGAAAGTGGCGGAGCCACCGAAGGGCCCAGCGGCGAGATCGCGAAGCGCATTCCCGGCACCGACAAGGTCATCGCCATGACGAGGCGAGGAACGCGGAAGCCCATCATGCGGACCCCCGCGATGCGGCTGGGGATCCAGCCGGTGAAGCACGACGCCAACGGACGGCTCGTCGTGCCTTCCCTCCACCGCGTCCTCTACCGCCCTTGGATCTTCGCGGGAACACCGCTCTGGGACAAGTTCGAGAACCCCAAGGTCGATGGACGCCGGCGGAAGGGGGTAAGCCTAGAGGCCGAGCAAGGCGGGTGTTGTTCGCGCGATTGCCTTGTCGGACCATTGCCGTTGGGTTTCCACACCGAGATGGGCGCGGGTTTCCGCAAAGGTGACTTCGACCTGCCATCGGCGGACGAAGAGTGCGATGATGTCGGCAGGCTCGCGAGCGGTGTCGGTGCTGAAGAAGGCCTGCGGGGTCCGCTTGCCCTCGGGGTCTCTGACAAGCACCCAGCGGATTGGTCCGGGCGGCGTGCCGGGGCGATACCAGAGTGCGGTGTCCGAGGTGATCTCGAGCGTCTTCTCTTGCTTGCGGCCATACCAAGAGGACACGGTTATTCCGTGCCAGTGCGTAGCGGGGTCTGACAGCAAAGTCTTCAGCTTGGGCAATGGCGCGCCTTTCTGCGCAGGGCGGCCGATGGAGCGCGCATGGCGCTCTGGAGGAGGCGCGAAGAGATTGGCATCGAGCCGGAGCCGGCTGACGAGGGTTGCCCGGCCTGTGATGGCGTGGGCCAGGTCGTGGACGGCGAAACTGCTGTCGCCGACGAAGACGATGTCGCGGTCGGGCAACCAGCGGCAGAGCTGGAGCGCCCCCTGGCGGGCCCAGTCGGTCAGCAGCTTGTGCCTGCGGCCACGCTGGAGGTTGGAGCGCTGTGACGGGGCGAGCAGGGTGAAGACCGGCAGAGCCTTTACGACGCCCGCCCACGGGACCGGCGTCAGCACCATGAAACTCAACCAGCGCAGCCCGCTGGCCTTGACGAAATGGCCATGGCTGGAGCGGACGGGATCACGGTAGATGCCGCGCGCCGTGATCTTGCGTCCCCACCGGCGTTCGATGGTGTCGTCTATCCCGATGACCACCGGACCATCCGGCACGAGGCGGTTGACGACCATGCCCAGCAGGTGCCGCGCCATGACGTGAGGGTTCCACCGGGCACGGTTGAGGAGCTGATGATAGCTTGAAAAGTTCTTCGCCCCGGCGCGCCCGGTCATCCGCAGGCAGGCGCTGACGGTGCGCTTGCCCGGTGCCAGCACCGCGCCCATGACCAGAACAAGCACGTATTCCCAGCTGGGAGCCGTAAAGCAAATTCGCAGTTCCTGCAGCCAATCGCGCAGGATCTGGGGAACCGGATCGCCTGTCGGCGGCGGGGAGGCGGGATGATCTTTCATCCCGTGTTTCGAATCCCTCGCCGCTTACCATGCAAGCAGGCGAACCTGCGGCAAACTGAATCACTCGCCCCGAGGTGCTCCCATGTATGAACGGAAAATGAAGCATGACGACATCCCCGCCCGCATCGAAGCCTTCGACGACGCCAATGGCGGTGGCGTCGGCTATTATGAGGACAACGGCGCTTACCATCTCTACCTGTTGGAGACGGAGGCGCCGATTGCGCGGTTGAAACCGACAGGCGACGGCAACGAGGTCCGGCTCGGATACTGGTCACACCGGCGTAAATGGGAGGATATCGATGACATGGGCGGCGTCGTCATGCCCCTAGACGAAGCGCTCGAGTTCATAGCGAACGAGCCCGTCTTCTGGACTTGGACCTGACCTAAAAATGTACAAAGTCGAGCTAAGAGCCCGATTCAAAAGTTCATGAGACGTGGCAGTACCTTGCGAGTCGCCGGGTCATGAGCCTGATGCTTGCGATCAAGGTCCATGCGGTGGCGCTCTCCAAGGTCTGCTCCCAGTCCTTCGCCAGCCTTCGGCAACGGCCCAGCCAGGCGAAAGTGCGCTCGACGACCCATCGACGCGGCAGCACTTCGAAGCCCTTGGCGGTGTCGGATCGTTTGATGATCTCGATGGTCCAGTCGCCATGGCCTCGGAGCGCGGCTTTGAGTTTGTCACCCGCATAGCCACCATCGGCGAAGACGTGACGCAGCCAGGGGAAGCGATGGCGGATGGCCCGGAAGACGTCGGGGGCGCCGTCGCGATCCTGAATCCCGGCGGAATGGATGACGGCGAACAGCAGCAGGCCCAGCGTATCGGTCATGATGTGGCGCTTGCGCCCCTTGACCTTCTTGCCGGCGTCATAGCCGCAAACCCCGCCGCTTTCGGTGGTTTTCACGCTCTGGCTGTCGATGACGCCCGCCGATGGGCTGGCCTCGCGGCCTTCCAGTTCCCGCGCGCTCATCACCAGCAGATGGTTGATGCTCTGCCACAGGCCGGTGTCGCGCCACGCGTAGAAATAGCCTTGAACCGTCGAGACCGGCGGGAAGTCCTTCGGCAGCATGCGCCACTGGCAGCCGCTCGAAGCGATGTAGAGGATCGCATCCGTCACCGCACGCAAATCGGTGGTTCGCGGCCGGCCTCCTCGTTTCGCCAGTGGCAGCAGCGGCGCGATCAGCTCCCACTCGCGACCCGTCAAGTCGCTTGGATAGCGCACGGCGTCCCGTCTATGCTCCACACGAGCAGTATCATTCCAAGGCATCTGGTCCCTCCATCTTCTCGACAAAGACGGAGAATCACAAAAGCCCGATATCGCTCAACTTCTTTTCGGGCACTCGAAGAAACCGAGCGGAAAAAACCAGATGCCGTAGCGATGTGTTTCGTCCATTCCGCGTGGGACCCATCTTGTTGATGTGCGAGGCATTTCGGTTCGAGGTGGCAGAGGTGTCGGATCGCGCGTATCACCATTCCGGAAGCGAGATCGGGCAGACATGATGACGGACGAACAGAAGAAGATTCTGGAAACCCAACTCTGGAACATCGCGAACACCCTGCGCGGCAAGATGAACGCCGACGAGTTCCGCGATTACATCCTGGGCTTCATCTTCTACAAATACCTCTCCGAGCGTCTCCACGTCTACGCCAACAAGATCCTCGAGCAGGACGGGATCGAGTTCACCTCGATCGACGAAACATCCCCGGAGGGCCAGCAGATCCTCAGGGCCGTGAAGGCCGCATCCCTCGAAGCCCTCGGATACTTCCTCGCTCCGTCCGAACTGTTCTCGGTCATTGCCAAGCGTGGCGCCCAGAAGAATTCGTTCATCCTCGGTGACCTCAAGACGATCCTGAACAACATCGAGCGTTCGACCATGGGCGCCGACAGCGAAGGTGATTTCGACCACCTGTTCGAGGACCTCGACCTCACCTCGACCAAACTCGGTCGGACCGAGGAGGCGAAGAACGCGCTGATCTCGAAGGTGCTGACCCACTTGGACGCCATCGACTTCCGGCTCGGCGACTCCGGTGCGGACGTTCTTGGCGACGCCTACGAATACCTGATAGGCCAGTTCGCGAGTGGCGCAGGCAAGAAGGCGGGCGAGTTCTACACGCCCCAGGCCGTCTCGACGATCCTCGCGCGGATCGTGACCACCGGAAAGACCCGGCTGAAATCGGCCTATGACCCCACCTGCGGCTCGGGCTCGCTGCTGCTGCGCGTCGCGCGCGAGGTGAAGGAGGTCGGCGACTTCTACGGCCAGGAGATGAACCGCACGACCTACAACCTGGCGCGGATGAACATGATCCTTCACGGGGTCCATTACCGCAACTTCGACATCCGGCAGGAAGACACCCTCGAGCACCCGCAGCACGAGGGAATGCTGTTCGAGGCGATCGTCGCCAATCCGCCCTTTTCGGCGAAGTGGTCGTCCAGGGAGATCTTCAAGAGCGATGACCGCTTCGCCGCCTACGGCCGCCTCGCGCCGGCCTCGAAGGCGGACTATGCTTTCATCACGCATATGCTCCATCACCTGGACGAGAACGGCATCATGGCTGTCGTTCTGCCCCACGGCGCTCTGTTCCGGGGTGCTGCGGAAGGTGTCATCCGCGAGTTCATCATTCGCGAGAAGAACTGGCTGGACGCGGTGATCGGCCTGCCCGAGAACATCTTCTACGGCACCGGCATTCCGTCGAGCATCATGATCTTCAAGAAGTGCCGCGAAGTGGATGACGTGCTCTTCATCGACGCCTCGACCTGTTTCGAGCGCGGCAAGAATCAGAACTTCCTGGGCGAAACGGACATCGATCGCATTGTCGAGACCTATCGCAACCGCACAGAGGAAGCCCGGTTCAGCCACCGCGCGCCGAGAGATGAAATCGCCGAAAACGGCTACAACCTCAACATCCCGCGCTACGTCGATACCTATGTCGCGCCACCCGAAATCGACCTTGCGGCCGTGGCGCAGGACCTTCGCGCGATCGACCGGAACATGGCGGAGACCGACGGCGAGATCCGCCGGTTCTGCGGCGAACTCGGTCTGGAGTCGCCGGTATGAGCGGGGTAGTGCCACCGTTGCGGTTTCCCGAATTCGCCGGCCCATGGAGCCCCGGCCATGCGGGCGATGCGTTCCGAAGTCGCCGGGAGCCCGGCGAAAATGGTCTGCCGATCTATTCCGTCACTCTCGACCGGGGGCTCGTGCGGCGCGACAGCCTTGACCGCCATCTTTCGGCTGACGCTGCCGACGGAAAAAACCTGCGAGCCAGGCCGGGCGATCTCGTCTACAACACGATGCGCATGTGGCAGGGCGCGGTCGGACTGGCGACCGAGGATTGTATGGTGAGTCCGGCCTACGTCGTGCTGGAACCAAAGAGTGGCGTCTCGCCGGCATTCTTCGATCAATGGTTCAAGAACGCGCACATGCGCCATCTGCTCGGATCATACTCCCACGGCATCACCGATGACCGGCTTCGCCTCTACCCAGATGACTTCGCCCAGATCCCGGTTCATCTACCCGCCCCAGAAGAGCAGGAGCGTATCGCATCGGCGCTCAGCCTGGTCGATCGCAAGATTGCCCTCCTGGAGGAGACGCGGGACGCGCTCACGCGATTCAAGACAGGAACCATGGATCGCATCTTCCGGCAAGAGATCAGGTTTCGGCGAGATGATGGGTTGGCGTTTCCTGAATGGTCCGAGAGAACCCTTCGGGATGTTGGCACCTTCGCCAAGGGGAGGGGAATCTCCAAGAGCGATATCGACAGCGCCGGACCGACACCATGTATCCGCTACTGAGAAATCTACACTCGCTATGGTGAGCGGATCACTGATGTCGTGTCTCGGACATCGAATCCGACCGAGAGCCTTCTCCTTAGTCGCCGAAACGATATCATTATTCCGGCCTCTGGGGAGACGTCGATAGACATGGCGCGAGCATGCTGCGTTCTTCTCGACGGAGTGGCCCTTGGGGGAGACATCAATGTCCTGCGCTTGACCAACATGAATGGGGAGTTTCTCTCCTACTTTCTTACACATGCGCGAAAAAGGGAAATCGCGAGACTCGCGCAGGGCAATTCGGTTGTTCACCTCAATCCGAGTCATCTTCGCTCCGTTTCGATTCTTGTTCCCCATATCGACGAACAATCGAAGATCGCCGTCGCGCTCTCTGCGCTCGACAGCAAAATCGACGTCGTCGCGACTCAGATCGTGCAGATGGAAACCTTCCGGAAGGGACTGATCCAAGGGCTGTTCCCGTGAGTGGCGGCATCCAGACCGAGGCGCAGCTCGAGGCGGCGCTCGTCGAGCGGCTCGTCGCTATGGGCTGGGAGCCCGTGCGCCTGGCTGACGAGGCTGCGCTCTGGGGAAACCTGCGCGTTGAACTCGGAGCGCAGAACGGCACGGTGTTCAGCGACGACGAGTTCGCCCGCATTCGCCATCACCTCGAGGCCGGCGGCCCGTTCGAGAAGGCCAAGACCCTGCGCGACAGGTTCCATCTCGCGCGAGACGACGGTTCGTCGTTTTACGTCTCTTTCTTCAACACGGAGCATTGGTGCCGGAACCGCTACCAGGTGGCGACCCAGATCGGCATCGAGGGGCGGCGGAAGAACCGCTACGACGTGACTCTGCTGGTCAATGGCCTGCCGCTCACGCAGATCGAGTTGAAGCGCCGCGGCGTCGAACTCAAAGCCGCCTTCGACCAGATCAATCGCTATCAGCGCGACAGTTTCCGCGCCGCCGGTGGGCTCTTCCAGTTCATCCAGGTCTTCGTGATCTCGAATGGTGTGAATACGCGATACTACGCCAACAACCGCCGGCAGACCTTCAAGCAGACCTTCGCTTGGGCGAATTTGGACAACCATCCGATCAATCGGCTCGAAGCCTTCGCTGATGCCTTCCTCGAGAAGTGCCACCTGAGCAAGATGATCGCCCGGTATGTGGTTTGCCACGAGAGCGACCGCGCGCTCATGGTGCTGCGCTCCTACCAGTATCACGCCGTCGAGGCGATCACCGAGCGCGTGATGAAGGGCCGGACCAACGGCTACATCTGGCACACGACCGGCTCCGGCAAGACCCTGACCAGCTTCAAGGCCGCGCAAAACCTGGTCGCGCTGCCGAAGATCGACAAGGTGGTCTTCGTGGTGGACCGGGCCGATCTCGATTACCAGACGACGAAGGAGTTCAACCATTTCGTGCCCGGCTCTGTCGATGGAACCGACAATACTCGGGAACTTGTCGCACAAATGGGCGATCCGAAAACGCGGCTGGCCATCACCACGATTCAGAAACTCAACGCGGCGATTTCACGCGAGCGCTTCGCGCCGGCCATGGAGGCTGTGCGCGACGGCCGGGTCGTTTTCATCTTCGACGAGTGCCACCGCTCGCAGTTCGGCGAAGCGCATCGACGGATCCGCGCCTTCTTCCCGAACGCCCAGATGTTCGGCTTCACCGGCACGCCGATCTTTGCCGACAACGCGGTGGGCCTCCGGACGACCAAGGACCTTTTCGACGAGTGCCTTCACCGCTACGTCATCACCGACGCGATCCGCGACGAGAATGTCCTGCGGTTTTCGATCGAGTATCTTTCGCCGGATCTGGCGCACGTTCGGATTCCAAACGCGGGCGCCGAGGAGGATCCGCGCCGGCAGGCCGATCTTGACCGCCTGCTGACATCCTCCGCCTTCTACGACCATCCCGATCGGATTGGCGCCGTGGCGGACTGGATCATCGCCAACCACGACAGGAAAACGCGCGGTCGGCAGTTCGGCGCCGTCATGGCCGTGTCCTCGGTGGATACCCTCATCGCCTACTACGAGGCCTTCGAGGCGAGACGCCAAGCCGGCGCGCACGACCTGAAAATCGCGACGATCTTCACATACGCCGCGAACGAGGATGACCCCGAGGCCGACGGGCTCATCCCCGACACCGAATTCCCCGGAGATACGGTGTCGGCCGACCAGGCTCCGAAACGGGACCGCCTCGCAGCCTTCGTGGCCGACTACAACGCCCGTTATGGCGCGAACGAAAACGTCAGGGACAGCAAGGCCTTCTATGGCTACTACAAGGCTCTGGCGAAGCGGATGAAGGACCGTGACAAGACCCCCTTCGACCCCGGGCAGGGGATCGACATCCTGCTCGTGGTCAACATGTTCCTGACCGGCTTCGACGCCAAAACGCTCAGCACGCTCTACGTGGACAAGAACCTGCGCTATCACGGTCTCATTCAGGCCTTCTCGCGCACGAACCGGACTCTCGGCCAGGAGAAGTCTCACGGCAGCATCGTCTGCTTCCGGGATCTCAAGGAACGGACCGACGAGGCAATCGCGCTCTTCGCCGACAAGAACGCCCGAGAAACGATCCTGATCGGGACATATGAGGACAACCTGGAACGCTTCGAGGCAGCCATGGTCGAGTTGCGCGGCATAACACCGGACCCGGATGCGGTGGACGCCCTGCCTGACGAAGACGCCCAGGCCGCGTTCGTGAAGGCATTCCGCGAGGTGATCCGCATTCGGAACGTGCTCGCCAGTTTTTCAGAGTTCAAAGAAGGCCATCTGTCGATCGCGCCGCAAGAGTTCGAGGACTTCAAAAGCAAGTATCTCGATCTCGCACAACGGACTGGCGGCGATACCGGCGGTGGCGAGGAACCGCCATCGCCGCTTGAAGGGATTGATTTCGAACTCGAACTGATCCAACGCGACGAGATCAACGTCGCCTACATTCTCGCCCTGCTCATGGCGCTGGGGAAGTCCTCCGGAGAGGTGAAGAAGGGCAGCGAGCGTCGGGCAGAAGAGACGCGTCGGAGGATCTTCGAGCTTCTGCTTTCCGAGCCGCAACTCCGCAACAAGCGCGAGCATATCGAACGGTTCGTGGATCAGCGCATGCCGATGCTTGCCCCGGATGATGACGTGCGGGAGGCCTTCGTTCGGTTCTGGAATGAGGAGAGGTCGAACGCTTACGATGAACTTTGCGCTCGCGAGAACCTTGAACCCGACCGGGTGTCGCGCTTGGTCCGCCATATGGTGTTCACCGGCAAGCGGCCGTTGGCCGATACCGTGGTCGAAGCCATGCGGGAGAAGCCTGGAATCCTCAAACGAGGAGATGCCGTCGAGAGGGTGGTTTCGGGAGTTGAGAAGATCGTCGCGACCTTCGACGAAGGTATTGGCGACATCGAAGACTAGATTAGGTAGCCGCCTGCGCGGCGGATCAACTCGGTTTTATAAGTTCGTAAAATGGACCAAGAGTTGACTTCGGCAGTGTGGCTTCGAGCTTGATTTTTTTATGGGCCGTGAATGCCTCAAACGCCTCCGTCTTTAAAGGAATGGCAGCAACGTTTCTTCCGAAGAGCTGCTCCACTGGCATACTGGCCATGCTGCTGTAATTCACACTGAGAACGTCGGCGATCAGCTTTTCAATAATCCCATAAAAGAGCTTTGTCGGGGCGCAGCCCGAGACTTCCGACAGATTCTTACCGTCAACCGTAAGCACCCGGTTGTGGCCGCCTGCCCGGGGTGAGGTCGTTTCCTTATGCTACGTCGTTATTGGCGTCGTTACCGACGTCGTATGCGGCGGGGGTTGTCATGCGGGACGGGGTGCCGCTCGGGGTTGAGCGGCGGCGTCGCTGGACGGATGAGGCCAAGCTGGCGATCCTGGGCGAGGTCGGGGTGAACGGCTGGACGGTGTCGGATGTCGCGCGGCGCCATGACGTGACGCGGCAGCACATCTACCAGTGGCGGGGGGAAATGCGGCGCAAGGGGCTGTGGCCGGCGGCCGATGCGGCCGTGTTCCTGCCGGTGGAGATGGCGGCTGCTCCGGAGGTCACCGCAGAGCCGGGCGGGGCCTCGGCAGAGATCACGGTGGTGCTGCGCAACGGCCGGCAGCTGCGGTGTCTGGACGGGATCGGGGACGCGGCCCTTGTCCGACTGGTGCGGCTTCTGGAGACGGCATGATTGGGCCGGGGACCGGGGTGCGGGTCTACCTGGCCTGCGGCGTGACAGACATGAGGAAGGGGATCGCGGGCCTCTCGGCGCTGGCGCAGGATCAGCTTCGGCAGAAGCCTGCGGGCGGGGCGGTGTTCGCGTTCCGGGGCCGCAGGGGCGACCGTCTGAAGTTGCTTTACTGGGACGGCCAAGGTTTCTGCCTCTATTACAAGGTGCTCGAGCGCGGCCGGTTTCCGTGGCCAAGCGCGGGGGACGGCGCTGCGCGCCTGACCTCGGCGCAGCTGGCGATGCTGTGGGAGGGCATGGACTGGCGACGGCCGGACTGGGGGGCGCCGCCGGCCCGTGTCGTGTGATTTTATCCGGCTGGATCGCTTTGTTTTCATGGCGGATTCATCCGGCCCATGGTAGCTTTCGGCATGTCCGGAGACGCCGCAATTCTCCCCGAAGATCCCACGCTTCTGAAGGCGATGATCGCCGCCTTGCAGGCCGACAACGCCAGGATGTCGGCGACGATCCGCGCCCATGACCAGCTGATCCAGGTGCTCCGGCTGCGCATCGCGAAGCTGAAGAAGCAAGCCTTCGGCAAGTCCTCGGAGAAGGTCGAGCGCGAGATCGAACAGCTCGAGCTGGCGCTGGAGGACCTGCTGATTGCGGCTGCTGAGGGTGACACCACGCCGTCGGCCGAGGACAAGGCCGCGCCCGCGACGCCCACTGGGGAGACGGCCGAGCGCAAGCCCCGCCGCCGCCCGCGCGTGTCGGAGTCCACCCCGCGCGAGCGCCGCGAACTCGACCCCGGCACCTGCTGCCCGGACTGCGGTGGCGACCTGCGGCCGGTAGGCGAGGACGTCAGCGAGATCCTCGACATGGTCGTGGCGCAGCTGAAGGTCCTCGAGATCGCGCGGCTGAAGAAGTCCTGCCGCCGCTGCGAGAAGATGGTGCAGGAGCCCGCCCCGAGCCGCCCGATCCCGGGCAGCATGGCGAGCGCGGCCTTGCTGGCCTACATTCTGGTCTCCAAATTCGACGACCATCTGCCGCTCTACCGCTTGGCCGAGATCTTCGCGCGCATGGGCGCGGACATTCCCGACAGCACGCTGGTCGATTGGTGCGGGCGCGCGATGAAGGTGCTCAAGCCCCTGATCGATCGGATCGACGACGAGGTCATGGGCAGCGACCTGCTCCACGCCGACGACACTCCGATCCGGGTGCTGGACCGATCCCTGCGCGACCGGGGCCTCGGCAAGGGCGTGAAGAAGGGGCGGATCTGGACCTATGTCCGCGACCAGCGCCCATGGGCGGGAGCCGCGCCGCCCGGCGCCGTCTACCGGTTCGCCCCGGACTGGAAGGAAGAGCACGTCCGCGAGCATCTTCAAAGAGCCAAGGGGGTCCTGCAGGCCGACGGCTACAAGGGCTATGCCAAGCTCTACGATCCCGGACCCGACGGCGCTGTCCAGCTCCGCGAGGCGGCATGCTGGGCGCATCTGCGCCGCGACTTCCACGATGTCTGGACCGCGACCGGGTCCCGGATCGCCCGCGAGGCGCTGGACCGCATCGGTGCGCTCTACGACATCGAGCGCTCCATCACCGGCCAGCCCGCCGATGTCCGCCGGGCCGTCCGGCAGGAACGGAGCAAGCCCAAGGTTGACGCCTTCCGCGCCTGGGCCGAGCAGCAGCTCACGCGCATCCCCGGCAAGGGCGACCTCGCCCGAGCCTTCCGCTATGGCCTCAGCCGCTGGCCTGCCTTCTACCTGTTCCTCGGCGACGGCCGCGTGGCCATCGACAACAATCCAGCCGAGCGTGCCCTGCGTCCCATTGGCATCGGACGAAAGAACTGGCTCTTCGCAGGTGCCGACACCGGTGCCGAAACCCTCGCGCGCGCCATGACCATCATCGAGACGGCCAAGATGAACGGCCTCGACCCGCAAGCCTACCTCGCCGACGTCCTCGACCGCATCAACGATCACAAGATCAACCGGCTGGACGAGCTGCTGCCGTGGAACTGGACGCCGGCGGCGTCAGCTCCGCGCGCCGAGGCCGCCTGATGGCGACCGTCACGCAGGTCTACACCGTCGCCTTCGTCGCCACGTTGCTCGACGAGGATCCGGAGATGCTGGAAGCGATCCTCAGCAACGACGACAATCTGAGCTACGGCGCCATCGTCAGCGTCCATACAGGTGCGGACGAAGGGATCACCGCGCTCACCGACGATGGCATCGACGAACTGCGCGACATGCTTGCCGATGCAAGACGCTCAACGCAGCACTGGCACGACTTCCTCAAAGACTTCGTCTCCGACCCCGACATCATCGCGCGCGTCAAGGAAAAAGGGCCGCGGTAGCAATCGGGCCGTTACCGTCAACCAACACGTGTTCGACTTTGAAGCGACACTTTTCGATCGGCGTGTCTCTGTCGTAAACAAGGTCAAAATCAATCCTTCGCAGCACTCCGGCGGAACGGCCTTCGGCGACGAGAGCACCTCCAACCGCATATACGGCGGTCTCTAATTGGCTTCGGACGGGATTTGACATCTTGGGACCTGGCAAAAGACGCGCGTCATACACGGGCAGGAATATGATCCCAGTGGCAGCCCAAGACAAAAAGCCTGCCAACCTTTCGGTCGGCAGGCCTGAAACCCTATCCCCCATAGAAGGGAAACCGTAGGCACAAGGGCCCGGGGCTTATGATTCGCGGATCGGATCGCCTGGCGTCAGGCGGCGACGCGGCCTCCGAGGACCTCATCGACGCTCGCCTGCGCCTTGCCTTCCTCGACGCCGTTGACCGCGGCGACCTCGCGCGTGAGACGTTCGAGCGCGGCCTCGTAGAGCTGACGCTCCGAATAGGACTGCTCGCGCTGATCGTCGTTGCGGTGCAGGTCGCGCACGACCTCCGCGATCGAGATCAGATCGCCGGAATTGATCTTCTGTTCGTATTCCTGGGCGCGGCGGGACCACATCGCGCGCTTGACGCGAGCGCGGCCTTTCAGCGTTTCCATCGCTTTTCCGACGATATCGACCGAGCTGAGCGGACGCATGCCGACCGAACCGGCCTTCGCCGTCGGAACGCGGAGTGTCATCTTGTCCTTCTCGAACGAGATCACGAACATCTCGAGCGACAGGCCCGCGACCTCCTGCTCGTCAATGGACACGATCCGTCCGACCCCGTGGGCCGGATAGACGACGAAATCATTCGGACGGAAGTCCGTCGGTTTCCTGACTTTGCTCATGCTGGCGTCTGATCCTTGACTGGCTGCGAACGGGTTCAAAAAAGCGCCGATAAAACCGGTATTTCGTTCGACCCCCGTCGTACGGAATTCCCGATCAGTCTTGGCGAATCGCAGGCCAATTGCTCTTGGCCCTCGTCCCGATCCTGTTGTTGGACTTTGTATATAACACATCATACCGGTTTTGAGAAGTCATACCCGCTAGATCGTTCCCGGACCGTCGTTTTGAAACGTTTCATGGCGGGACCGGTTGGCCAAAGCTTTCGGTGCGTGGGCTCAGCCGCCTTTGCCCGGCGCTTCGGAAAACAGCTTCATCTTCCCGGCTTCGCCGTCGCGGGCCTCGGCGTCCGGCATGGGATCGGATTTCGTGACGATCACAGGCCAGGCCTCGGAGTACTTTCGATTGAACTCGACCCATTTCTCCATGTCCGGCTCGGTATCCGGACGGATCGCGTCGGCCGGACATTCCGGCTCGCACACGCCGCAATCGATGCATTCGTCCGGATGGATCACCAGCATGTTCTCGCCCTCGTAGAAGCAATCGACCGGGCAGACTTCGACGCAGTCGGTGTATTTGCAGGCGATGCAGTTCTCGGTCACGACGTATGTCATCGGCGCAGGGCCCTCCAGAATCCGAAACTGGTCAAGCAAAGCCTGTCACACTCCGCGGTTGCAGAAAGTACCAGTCTGTAGCCGGGGTTCAAGCGGAACCGTCGTCGCGGTCGCCGCCGGTATCGCGCGGAGCCAGATCGTCATAGAGCATGCGCGCTTCGGTCGCAGGCCCTCGACGCTCGCCCAGTCCCGTGACGCGTACTGTTCGGATGTCGCGGTCTTGGACGATGGTCAAACCGTCACCGATGCGGACCGGCGTCGCGGGCTTTCTTACGCGCACGGTGTTGACCCGTACTTTTCCCGAAACGACCATTTCCGCCGAGAGCGCCCGCGTCTTGAAAAACCGCGCATGCCAGAGCCACTTGTCGAGGCGCAGGGCCGGCTGTTTCTCGGACATCACCCCGTGTCAGCGCCGCGTCTTGAGAGCCATCAGGGCCGCGAAGGGATTGTCCGGATCGACGGGTTTCTCGACGCGCGGAGGCCGGGCGGCCGTCACTTTCGCACCCTCGGGCTTTGCGGAGCCTTTTCCTTTCGGCCCGGCGCCGCGGCGTGGTTTGCCCTTTAACGGCGGACGGCCGTCCTCGCGGGGCTTCGCGCCGTCGGTCTGAGGCCGACGCGTTCCCCTTTCCGGTCTTTGGCGCGGAGCGCGTCGGAAGGTGAAAAAAGTCTCCATCTCTTCCGCGGCCATCGCGGGAGCGAGTTCGACGTGAGCCTCGTCCGGCGTCGGGCTGTCCTGCGGCACTTCCGCGGGAGGGGCATCGGGGGTTTCGGTCGGGGCCTCCTGCGGCGCCTCGGGCGGGGTCTGCTGCGGCGTCTCGACCGGCGAGGTCGGTGGCGTTTCGGCCGGGGTCTCCGCCGGGATCTCGGTCGGGGTTCCGGGGCCGTCCGGGTCGGTCACGGCCGCGGCAGCGGTCTCCTCGGTCTTCCGGGGTTCGGGGCGGCGCTTGAGGCGGGTTCCCTCGGCCGCCTCGTACCCGAGACCCCTCATCAGCTTCGCGAACTGGTCGAGCGTGAGGCCGGTGATCGATAGCATGTCCGCGCTCGCCTCAAAGCCCTCGCGCGCGTCGAGGCCGCGGATCATGTCCGCAAGCCGCTCCAGCATGTCGATGCGGATCGCCCGTTCGCCCGCCAGACGATAGCCCGCGCGGGCATAGTATCCGTGCGGCGCGCCTTGGACGGCGGGCACGGTCACCAGACCCGGCGGCGGGGATTCGGGGAATTCGTCAAACCCCTCCTTGAGCGACCAGAGCACCATCCGAAGCCGCGTCGGCGCGGGCTTGAGCATCAGCGGTTGAAACACCGTGTATTGCCCGAACCGGACGCCGTGCTTGCGCAGACCGGCCCGTTGATCCTGGTCCAGCTCTTTCACGTCTTTGGCGATGTCACCACGCGGCAGTATTCCGAGCGCCTCGACAAGCCGGAAGCCGATGCCGCGCGCCATTCCCGTGAGGGTCTCGTCGTCGCGAAGCGCGATCAGCGGCGCGAACTGCGCCGCGATGCGCCGGTCGATCCAGTGGCCCAGCCGACGGCGGATCTTCTCGCCGATCTCGGGGGCCGCGTCCTCGTCCACGAAGGCCTCGACCGACGGGCTGAGCGCATCCGCGCCGGCGACGAGCTTGCCGACGGCGTACTCGCCCCACATCAGTCCGCCCTGTTCCGTCACGTCGATCTCGGTGTCGGGCGCGTTGTAGAACTGGTCCGAGCGCAGCGACAGCGCGGGGGCCAGCGCCGCGATCCCGGCGGCGCGCAGGGTCTTGGTCTGCTCGGCGTCGGCGGACGGATCCAGAATGAATCGAAAGCCTTCGATCCTGCCGATGAACTGGTCCTCGACGCTCACGTCCCCCTTGTCGGTCACCACTGCCACAAGGCTCTCCTTCTGCTTCAACCGGCGCATCAGAACGGAGGTGCGCCGGTCGACAAATCGTTGCGTCAGACGCTCGTGCAGAGCGTCCGACAACCGGTCTTCTACCGCACGGGTCTCGTCCCGCCAATGGTCCGCGTCGTCGATCCAGCCCTTGCGCTGGGCGAGATACGTGAACGTGCGGATATATGCCAGACGCTTCGACAACGCGTCGATGTCGCCGTCGTTCCGGTCGATGCGACGGATCTGCGACGCGATCCAGTCCGTCGGCACGCCAGAACCGCCATGCAGGAACCCAAAGAGGCGCAGACACAGCGCGGCGTGCTCGGCCGGCGAGACTTTGCGGAAATCCGGAACCTGACACACGTCCCAAAGCAGGCGCACGTCGGGCGCGCCCGCGATCCGGTCGCGCATCTCCGGCATGGCCGAAAGCGCGCGCAGCGTCTCGAGGTCGTCGGCCTCCCGCGCCCGGATCAGGTTCTCATGCTCCGCCGGGGCCTCCAGGCTGCGGATGAGTGCCTCGGGAGTTCCGAATTGCAGACGGTCGTTGCGCCATTGCAGCTTCTTGAGCGGCGCGAATCGATGCTCCTCGATCGCCTCGACGATTTCAGGGTCGAGCGGCGAGGCCTCGCCGGTTACCCCGAACGTGCCGTCCTCGGTATAGCGCCCCGCACGACCTGCGATCTGCGCGAGTTCATTGGGCGCGAGATGCCGGTGACGGCGGCCGTCGAACTTGGTCAGACCGGAAAACGCGACATGGCTGATATCGAGGTTGAGGCCCATGCCGATGGCGTCGGTCGCCACCAGATGATCCACGTCGCCGTTCTGGTAGAGCGCGACCTGGGCGTTGCGCGTGCGCGGGCTGAGCGCGCCCATCACCACGGCGGCGCCGCCCTTCTGACGTCGGAGCAGTTCGGCGATGGCGTAGACGTCGTCCACCGAGAAGCCGACGATGGCGCTGCGCGCCGGCATACGGCTGATCTTGCGCGGGCCGGTCCATGTCAGACGCGAGAACCGGTCGCGGCGCATGAAGCGCGCCCCGGGGACCAGTTCCGCGATCCGCGACCGCATGGTGTCCGATCCCAGAAACAGCGTCTCGTTCAGGCCCCGCGCGTTCAGCAGGCGATTGGTGAAGATGTGGCCCCGGTCGGGATCGCCGCAAAGCTGGATCTCGTCGACGGCGAGAAAGTCCGCGCCGAGCCCCACCGGCATCGCTTCGACCGTGCAGACCCAATAGGTCGCGCGCTGCGGCACGATCCGCTCCTCACCTGTTATCAGCGCGACGACCGACGGGCCGCGCAGCGACACGATCCGGTCATAGACCTCGCGCGCCAGCAGCCGCAGCGGCAGGCCGATCACTCCGGTCCGGTGTCCGAGCATCCGTTCGATGGCGTAATGCGTCTTGCCGGTGTTGGTCGGTCCCAACACCGCCGTGACCGGCGCGTCCATGCTCAGAGCCATCGGCGTTCTTCCGTCCGGCCGCGCGCCCCGTCAGAGCGTGTCGGAGCCCGTCGCGCGTTCGAGGCGCGAGATCGCCTCGGTGACATTGGGGCGGTTGGGATTGATCTCTTGGACCATGCGCATCGCACGTAGGGCAAGCGCAGTTTCTCCCATCTCCTCCAGCATGAAGGCAAGCCCGGAAATCGCTCCGAAATGGCGCGGCTCCAGCGCCAAGACCCGTTCGATGTCGGCGATCGCCAGCGCGTATTCGCCCGATACATAGAACGCCGTGGCCCGCGCGTTCCAGCCCTCGGCGAAATCAGGGGCGTGATCGGTCAGAGCGGTCAGATGCTCAATCGCGGCGCGATAATCCTCCGCCTCCATCGCGTCGCTGCCGCGCCGCAGAAGCATGTCCATGGCGGGCGAGCCGGACCGAGACAGGATGCGGGTGATCTCGTTTTCGACGCGATTCCAGTCCTCGCGACCCGGCTCGGCAAGCTCGGCAAAGAGCGTGTCGAGCTTGTCCTCGTCCTCACCGGTTGACTGCGCCTGCGCGGGAGCGCACAGCCCCCAAGCAAGCGATGACGCGACGACACATGCGGCGAGGTGGTTTCTTATCCGGGTCATGAACCTTAAATTAGCCATCATCTGAAAGAAATCGAGGGCCGAAACGCCCCGGCAAGGAGAATTTGAATGAGCGACATCGTAGCATCCGCCGTCAAGGCCCTGAATGCCCGTCTCGACGGCGAGGGTCTCGACGGCTCCGTTCGCTTCGTGATCGAGGACGAGGGCAGCGTGCGCATCGACGAGAACGGCGCGACCGAGAGCGACGCCGAGGCCGATTGCACCATGACCGCCAGCGCCGAGACCTTCCAGGGCATTCTGGACGGCGAGGTCAGCCCGACAGCGGCCTTCATGAGCGGGCAGCTCAAGGTCGACGGCGACATGGGTCTCGCGATGAAGCTCGGCAACGTCCTGGCGTGATGGAAGACGCGCCCTTCCACGAGGCCGTCTCGGACGCGCCCGCGGGCGGGCGCGCGTTCTGGGTCCATGCCTCCGACCGGATGCGGATCCGCGCCGTGCTTTGGAACGACGGTCCGCGCGGGACGGTGGTGATTTTTCCGGGCCGGACCGAATTCGCCGAGAAATACGGCCGGGTGGTATCGCGTCTCGTGGCGGAAGGGCTTTCGGTTCTCGTGATCGACTGGCGCGGGCAGGGCCTCTCGCACCGGTATCCGGCCAATCCCAAGCTGGGGCATGTCGACGACTTTCGCGACTACCAGCGGGACGTCGCCGCCGTCTTCGCCGATCCGGCCGTGCAGGCTCTGCCGAAGCCTTGGGTGATGCTCGGGCATTCCATGGGCGGCTGCATCGGCCTGCGCACGCTGCTGGAGCGGATCGATTTCTGCGGCGCGGTGTTCTCGGCCCCGATGTGGCATCTTCAGATGCGCGCCGCCACCCGCGAGATCACGACGAAGGTCACCCAGATCGCCAATCTGATCGGCCTTGGCGGCCGTTTGACGCCTGGTTCCAATCCCGGGCCCACGGCGCTCGCCGTGGCGTTCGAGGGCAACGCGCTCACCTCCGACCCCGAGCACTACGCCTGGTTCACTCGGCAGATCCTCGCCCATTCCGACCTTACGATCGGCGGACCGAGCATGCAGTGGACGCGCGCCGCGCTGGAGGAGATGGCCCGCCTCTACGTGGCGCCGCTGCCGCGCATTCCCGTTCTGGCCCTGGTGGGAACCCACGAGACCGTGGTGTCCGCGACGGTGATCCGCGCGCAGATCGCGCGGATGGAACGGGGCGAGCTGATGATCTGCCAGAACGCCCGCCACGAGATCCTGATGGAGCGCCCCGAGATCCAGGAGGAGGTCTGGGCGCGGGTATTTTCCTTCATCGACGCGCTCGCGGAGCCGCGAGCCGAGCCGGTCTCCGTCAGTCGCTGATCCGTGCCAGGATATCGAGCGCCTCGGAATGAACGCGCGCGTCGCCGGCGGCGATAACCCGCCCGCCGGCATGGGGCGATCCGCCGCGCCAGTCGGTCACGATGCCGCCAGCCGCCTCGATCACGCCCTGCGGCCCCTGGATGTCATAGGCCTGAAGTCCCGCCTCGATCACGAGATCCACCTGACCAAGGGCGACGAGGGCGTAGGCGTAGCAGTCGAACCCGTAGCGTGTGAGCAGGGCGCGCGACCGGACCGCATCAAACCCGGCACGCTCTGCGGGGGTGCCGATTTCGGGGTGCGTGGTGTAGAGGATCGCATCACCGAGCGTCGCGCAGCGTCGGACGCGCAGATCGCGCTGCTGGCCGCCGCGCGTGACGCGCGCGGCTCCGAATGCGCCGATGAAGCGTTCACCGGTAAAGGGCTGGTCGATCATCCCGAGAACGGGTGCGTCGCCGGCGTTCACGGCGATCAGCGTTCCCCATGTCGGCGCACCGCTCATGAAAGCGCGGGTCCCGTCGATCGGATCAAGAACCCAAGTCAGCCCGGACGTTCCCGGTTTCGGGCCGTATTCCTCGCCAAGGACGCCGTCGTCGGGACGCAGTTCGCCAAGAAGCCCCCGCATCGCGGATTCGGAATCCCTGTCGGCTGTCGTCACCGGGTCGAACCCGGTCGCGGACTTGTTTTCCGCACCGAGGCCATCGCTTCGGAAAAGGGGAAGCGTCCGTCCGGCCGCCTCGTCGGCCAAAGCTTCGGCGACGCTCAGAAGCTCTCGCCGAAGCTCCGGTCCGATATCCATTTCCGCTCCCGTCCCGTCACCATGCGCCGAACGCAGTTGTCCGGGACGGACGCGGAGAGGTCAAGTTGTCTCAGGCGACGTCGCTCAGAACCCGCGCCAGATCGAACAGCCGGCGGCGTTGCGCCTCTGGGATCGAATAATAGGAACGCACGAGTTCGAGCGCTTCCTTGTCTGCCAGCAGATCGCCGCGCTGGACGTCGTGCTCCATTGCGGTTGTTTCCGTCACGCCCTCTTCGCTCTCGAAGCCTTCGAAGAAAAAGCTTATGCTGACGTCGAGTGCCTGAGCGATGTCCCAGAGACGGGAGGCCGAGATCCGGTTCATGCCGGTTTCGTACTTCTGGATCTGCTGGAACTTTATTCCTACGATGTCACCAAGCTGCTGCTGGGTCATGCCCACCATCCACCTGCGGTGACGAACCCGTTTGCCGACATGCACGTCTACAGGATGTTTCATACTCGTTGCTCCGCTTGCTACCAAATGCTTCCTGAAACCTACGAAGCAATTTCCGTGCCAACTCATCCAGCATAGGGTGTCATACGTTTCCGGAACTCAATCAGAGGTTTTTTCGCCCCTTGGTGTGAGCCAGATCACACAACCAAGGGGCGAATCGGAGCGGCGTTGCAAAACCGACAAGACGCACGTTAAGTGATTTGCAACGCTTTTCGCAAATTGCAAGCCGCCCCGGCGGGTCAGGAGGCGACCTGTCGCGCGTTCCGCTTGCGCTCGTGCGGATCGAGAAAACGTTTGCGAAGCCTGATGTTTCGCGGCGTCACTTCCACCAGCTCGTCGTCCTCGATATAGGCGATCGCCTGCTCCAGGGTCATGCGGACGGGTGTCGTGAGCCTCACGGCCTCGTCTGTGCCCGACGCGCGGACGTTCGTGAGCTTCTTGCCCTTGAGCGGGTTCACCTCCAGATCGTTGTCGCGGCTGTGCTCGCCGAGGATCATGCCGGTATAGACCTGCTCGCCAGATCCGATGAAAAACTTGCCACGGTCCTCGAGGTTGAAGATCGCATAGGCGACGGAGACGCCGTCCTCCATCGAGATCAGGACGCCGGTGCGACGTCCGGGGATCGGGCCGCGATAGGGCGCCCAGTCATGAAACACGCGGTTCATGACGCCGGTGCCGCGGGTGTCGGTCAGAAACTCGCCGTGGTAGCCGATCAGGCCGCGCGAAGGGACGTGGGCGACGATGCGGGTCTTGCCGCCGGCGCCGGTGCGCATCTCGACGAGGTCGCCTTTGCGCTGGCTCAGCTTGTCGACGACCACGCCGGAATGCTCCTCGTCGACGTCGATGGTGACTTCCTCGATCGGCTCCAAGCGCTGGCCGCCCTCTTCGCGGAAAAGGACCTGCGGACGCGAGACGCTCAACTCGAATCCCTCGCGGCGCATGTTCTCGATGAGAACGCCCATCTGAAGCTCGCCGCGCCCGGACACCTCGAAGGCGTCGCCGCCGGGCGTGTCGCCGACCTTGATCGCGACGTTGGTCTCGGCCTCGCGCATCAGGCGGTCGCGGATGACGCGGCTCTGGACCTTGTCGCCGTCGCGGCCGGCCAGCGGCGAATCGTTGATGCCGAAGGTGACGGAGATCGTCGGCGGATCGATCGGCTGCGCGGGGATCGCCTCGATCACGGACATGTCGCAGACGGTGTCGGCGACGGTCGCCTTGGCCATGCCGGCGAGGCTGACGATGTCGCCGGCCTCCGCCTCGTCGATGGCCTGGCGGGAGAGACCGCGGAAAGCGAGGACCTTGGAGACGCGGAACCGTTCGATCTCCTTGCCGTCGCGCGACAGGGCCTTGACCATCTGGCCGGTCTTGACCCGGCCGCTCTCGATCCGGCCGGTCAGAAGGCGGCCGATGAAGGGATCGGCGGCGAGGGTCGTCGCCAGCATGGAGAACGGCTCGTCACGGCGGGTGACCTGTTTCGGTTCGGTCACGTAGTCGACGATCAGTTTGTAGAGGGCCGAGAGATCCTTGCGCGGGCCGTCCAGCTCGGTATCGGCCCAGCCGTTGCGGCCCGAGGCGTAGAGGATCGGGAAGTCGAGCTGCTCCTCGTTGGCGTCGAGGGTCACGAAGAGGTCGAACACCTCGTTGAGCGCGCGGTCGGGCTCGGCGTCGGGCTTGTCGACCTTGTTGAGCACCACGATGGGGCGCAGGCCGAGGCGCAGCGCCTTGGCCGTGACGAATTTCGTCTGGGGCATCGGGCCTTCGGCGGCGTCCACGAGAAGAACGACGCTGTCGACCATCGAGAGGATGCGCTCGACCTCGCCGCCGAAATCGGCGTGGCCGGGGGTGTCGACGATGTTGATCCGGACACCCTCCCATTCCACCGAGGTGGCCTTGGCGAGGATGGTGATGCCGCGCTCGCGTTCGAGATCGTTGGAATCCATCGCCCGCTCGACCGTGGACTGGTTCTCGCGGTAGGTTCCTGACTGTTTGAGCAGCTCGTCGACCAAAGTGGTCTTGCCATGGTCGACATGGGCGATGATGGCGATGTTTCTCAGTTCCATTCGGGGGGTCCTCAAAGGGCCAAACGCCCGTCGCGCCGCCCATAACCGCAAGCGCGAAGAAACGCAACGCCAGGTCTGAGAGGTGATGCGGCCCGGAAACGGCTGTGGGCCGCGAAAAGTGTCACGCGTGTCGCTCTGGCCAAATAATTGAATCGGAAGGGAAATCAGAAACGCGTTAATCGCTTGGAAACCTGTGTCACGCGCCTCAGGTGTCGTAGAACTGTCGCAGCAGACCGACGATGAGGAGGCCGAGCGCGGTGGCGAGCGCGGCGATGGTCCAGAAACCCAGACCCGCGGCCAGACCGATGCCGCCGGCGAGCCAGAGGCCGGCGCCGGTCGTGAGGTTGTGCACCTTTCCTCCGCTCATGAAGATCATGCCGGCCACGAGGAAGGCGACGCCCTGCGTGACTGCCTCGACCAGACGGATCGGATCGAGCCGGATCGCGTCGGACGGATCGCCGTACCCGTCGATCATGTGGAGCGTGATGAGCGCGAAAACCGCCGCCGCCACGCCGACGAGCATGTGCGTGCGCAGGCCCGCAGTGTGGTCCGTCGCCTCGCGCTCGAACCCGATGATGGCGCAGAGAAGCGCCGCGCCCGCCAGCCTCAGCGCGAGGATCGGCAGCGGCATGGCGGAGGTACGGGCAAATTCCTCGATCAGCATGCCGACGGAACGCCGCCGCCGGTCGCGGGTTCCCTGTTATCGCCGATCCGTGTTTTCTTGGGGTGCGTCTCACCGACCCGCGGGCTCACGGGGCGCGTCCACTGGCCCGCGGGCCGGTGCGGATACGCCGGGGCCGAAGCCCGGCCCGGCCGCGCCTGTCAGACGCGGCCGATCCGCGTCAGGCGCGTTTGATCAGACCGATTATCAGCAGGACGATAATGGCGCCGATCGCGGCGGCGATGATCGCGCCGAAGATGCCGCTCAGACCGATTCCGATCGCGGGCAGGAGGAAACCGGCGACGATGGCGCCGACGATCCCGAGCACCACGTTGCCGACGAGACCCATGCCGCCGCCCTTGACGATCGTGCTTGCCAACCAGCCGGCGATGCCGCCGACGATGATCCAGATGATGATCGATACGAGGACGTTCGTACCTTCGACAGCAGCTTCTTCCATGTCGTCGCTCCTTTGGGGACGGTTCACTTCAAGGTCGATCATATCACAGGTCCCGCCTATGGCGAGCGGCTATCGGATCCGGTGGCGGCGTCGGCGCGCGACAGATTCGATGCGGAGCGGAGCCGTAGCGCCCCGCGTTTGAGTGAAAAACTGAGGCGGCTTTGACATCGCTCGCAATACCCTATACGGGTAAGGGGTATATCGAGGAGCGCGTCATGAATGATCCGGACCGCCGCGACGCGAAGATCGCCCGCCTGAACCGCATCGCGGGGCAGGTGTCGGGGGTGGCCCGGATGGTGGCCGAGGACCGCTACTGCATGGACGTGCTCCATCAGATCCAGGCGGTGAAGGCGGCGCTGGCCAAGGCCGAGGCGGAGATCCTGCGCGATCACGCGCGGACCTGCGTCCATCAGGCGATCGAGGCCGGCGACGCGGCCGCCACGCAGGCGAAACTCGACGAGTTGGTCGATCTCTTCGACCGCTCGCGCAAGTGAGAAGGAGAAAGCCATGAACACGATCGCGATGTCATCGCGCTCCGGGTCAGGGGCGGCGTCGGCGGAGGGGAAGCGCGCGGTCCTTTACCGGATGGCCATGCCGGACCATCTCTGCCCGTCCGGGCTGAAGGCGCGCGACATCCTGCGCCGCCACGGATTCGAGGTGGAGGACCATCCGCTCACGACGCGCGCCGAGACCGACGCGTTCAAGGAGGAGCACGGCGTCAAATCGACTCCGCAGGTCTGGATCGGCGGCGAGCGGATCGGCGGATACGACGCGACGCGCGCGCATCTGGGCGTGCCGCTGGCCGATCCCGACGCGACGACCTACCGTCCGGTTCTGGCGATCTTCGGCGTGGCCTTCGCGCTCGCTATCGCCCTGTCCTGGGCGGCGCGCGGAGCGGTCGCGCCGGGGCTCGTGCTGTGGTGGTTCCTCGGGATCACGACGGCGTTGCTCGCCCTGCAGAAGCTGCGCGACGTGGAGAGCTTCACCAACGGGTTTCTCGGATACGATCTTCTGGCGCGCCGCCATGTCCGCTACGCCTATGCCTATCCTTGGCTGGAGGCGCTGGTGGGCGTTCTGATGGTGGCGGGCGTGCTGATGTGGCTGTCCATCCCGCTCGCGCTGCTGATCGGCACGATCGGCGCGGTGTCCGTCTTCAAGGCGGTCTATGTCGACAGGCGCGAGCTGAAATGCGCCTGCGTCGGCGGCAATTCCAACGTGCCGCTGGGGTTCGTGTCGCTGACCGAGAACCTCGCCATGATCGGCATGGGGCTCTGGATGCTGCTGGCCGCGTTCGGCGCCGTCCCGATGCCGCTCTGACGCGGAGGGCCCGGCCCGGATCGGGCCCGACGTCTTTTCCATTCCCGGACGCGTGTCCGATCAGCATGAGGATGACCGAGATGAGGCTTTTCACGACTCTGCTCGCCGGCGGTGTTCTGGCGCTCGCGGCGGGCGCCGCCACGGCGCAGGACGCTCCGGCGCCGAGGGAGGCGATGGACCATTCCGCGATGGGCCATGGAGACGCCGCCACCGGAGCGATGGCGGCCTACATGACGGCCATGGACGACATGATGGCCGCGATGGACGGCATGGAGGCCTCGGGCGACGCGGATGTCGATTTCCTCCTGATGATGATCCCGCATCACCAGTCGGCGGTGGACATGAGCGTCGCGTTGCTGGCGGAGGTGAAGGATGCGGAGGTCAAGGCGCTGGGCGAGGCGGTGATCGCCACGCAGGAGGCCGAGATCGCCCAGATGCGCGCGATGCTTGCGCGGCTCGGGCATCCGGTGGAGTAGGGGGCGCCTGACTTCCGGAGGAGAAGCGCATGCGCGCCATGCAGATCGTCACGCTTGGAGAGCCGCTCGAGCCGCGCGAGGTCGCGCGGCCCGAGCCGGGGCCGGGCGAGGTTCTGCTGCGCGTGCGGGCCTGCGGGCTGAATTTCGCCGATACGCTGATGGTCCGGGGGGAGTATCAGGAGAAGCCGCCTCTGCCCGCCACGCCGGGCCTGGAGGTCTGCGGCGTGGTCGAGGCGGTCGGGGCGGGCGTGGTCGCGCCCGCGCTGGGAACGCGGGTCGCCTGTTATGGCGCGGGCGGCGGGCTGGCGGAGTATCTGGCGGTCGCCGCCGACCGCTGCGTCGTCGTCCCGGACGGGATGCCGGATGTCGAGGTCGCCGGGTTTCTCGTGGCCTATGGCACCAGCCATGTGGCGCTGGCGTACCGCGCGCGGCTCCGGCCGGGGGAAACGCTCGCCGTGCTCGGGGCCTCGGGCGGGGTCGGCCTGACGGCGGTGGAACTGGGCGCCCTGATGGGCGCGAAAGTCATCGCGGTGGCGCGGACCGGGGAGAAGCGCGCCATCGCCAGGCCGCCGGCGCGGATCACGTGCTGTCGGACGAGGGTGACCTGCGGGCGGAGATGAAGGCGCTGGGCGGGGTGGACGTGCTCTATGATCCGGTCGGCGGGGCGGCGTTCGACGCGGCCCTGCGCGCCTGCAATCCGGAGGCGCGGATCCTGCCGATCGGGTTCGCGAGCGGGACCGTGCCGCGGATCCCGGCGAACATCCTGCTGGTGAAGAACCTGACGGTTCACGGGCTCTATTGGGGCGCGTATGCGAATCTGCGGCCGAAGGTGCTGACCGACAGTTTCGCGGCTTTGTTCGCCTGGTACGGGCAGGGGCGGCTCAGGCCGCATGTGAGCCATGTCCTGCCGCTGGAGGAGGCGAATGCGGGGCTCGACCTCCTGCGGACGCGCGCGGCGACGGGCAAGGTGGTGATCCGCGTGGGTTGATCGGGGTGCGCGCATGAGGCGTGATCATGGTCACGCCCGTCCGGACGCGCCGGTTCTAGCTTCGGGTCATCGGATGAGATGAACCCCAGCCAAGGAGAACCGAGATGACCACCGCAGTTTCCGAGACCCTCGAGACCGCCGCCAAGACCCGCCCCTGGACGACGCCCGCCGGGATCGTCCAGCACCTGATCCGGATGAACGAGCGTCACCGCCAGGCGCACGCGCTGTCGAAGCTCGACGGCCACCGCCTCGACGATCTGGGCCTGACGCCCAAGGACGTCGAGGCCGAACTTCGCCGGGTGGGCTACCTGCGCTGAGCGCTCAGGCGGCGCCGGTTCCGAACAATCGGCCCCGCTCGACCACCAGCACGACGGCGAGCGCGATCAGCCCGAAGCAGGCGTAGCCGAGCAGGAGCGGCATGACCGTGCCGTCGAAGGACTGGCCGACCGCGAGGCCGAGGACCACCGCGACGGCGGTCGTGACGGCGCCGACGAAGGACGAGGCGGTGCCGGCGATGCGGCCCATCGGCTCCATCGCGATGGAGTTGAAGTTGGGCATCATCAGCCCGAAGCAGAACAGCGTCAGCGAGATCAGTCCGATGAAGAGCGGCAGCGGCGGCGGACCCCAGATCCCCGCGATGCCGGCATGCAGGATGCCGAGCGCGGTGAACCCGATCAGCGCGGCGTGCGAGATCCGGCGCATGCCGAAGCGGCCGACCATCTGGCTGTTGAGCAGCGCCGCGAAGGCCAGCGACACCGCCGTGAGGCCGAAGAACACCGGGAAGAGCGGGCCCTCGCCGTAGACGTCGGTGAAGATCTGCTGCGACGAGTTGATGTAGCCCATCATGCCGCCGAAGATCGCGCCGGTGGCGAGCGTGTAGCCGAGCGTCTGGCGGGTGCGGACGGTCTCGCCGAAGGCCGCGGCGATCCAGCGGAGCGACAGCGGCTCGCGCGCCTCGGGCGGGCGCGTCTCGGGCAGGAGCAGCGCCATCCAGGCGAAGATCGCGACCCCGACCGCGAGCAGGAACAGGAAGATCAGGTGCCAGTCGCCCGCGAGCAGGATGCCCGCGCCGATCAGGGGGGCGATCACCGGCACGATGATGAAGATCATCATCACGAAGGACATGACCTCGGCCATGCGCCGCCCGCCGTAGATGTCGCGCACCACCGCCACCGAGACCACGCGCGGCGCGGCGTTGGCGGCGCCCTGGACGAAGCGGGCCGCGAGCAGGATTTCGAAGCTGCCCGCGAGGAGGCAGACGATCGAGGCCGCCGCGTAGATGCCGAGGCCGGTCAGGAGCACGGCCTTGCGGCCGAACCGGTCCGACAGCGGCCCGACGAAAAGCTGGCCCGCCGCGAAGCCGATGAAATAGAGCGTGACGACCAGCTGCGCCGCGTTGGCGTCGGTCAGCGCGAACTCGCCGCCGATCTGCGGGAAGGCCGGCAGCATGATGTCGATCGAGAGGGCGGTCAGCGCCATCAGGCTCGCCATCATCGCGACGAAGACCGGGAAGGCCGGCATGGGAATGCCGGAGGCCGGCGCGTGCGTCTGGGTCATCGATCGGCATTACACGACACGTCGGACCGGGGCCAGCACGGGCGCGTCGAAAGTCGGGAAATCCGCCGGACGTTGGTCCGATGCGGCGGCCGCACGGCGGAGGCAGTATCAACGTGCCGGATCGTTCCGGCATGTGTTCAGGAGGAAAGACGATGTCCATCGCAGACCGCGCCCGGACGGGCGTCAGGCTCACGCTTCTCGCGTCACTTCTTGCGACCTCGCCGCTCGGCTTCCAGGCTCGTCCGTCGACGGGCCGCTTTTCCAGGCCGGCAAGGCCTTCGCCAAGGATGGCGACAGGGACAGGAGCGACGACCGGGACGACGATCGCGGCGGCCGGAGCGGAAGCGGCGGCCGCGAATCTTCGACGACCGGGACGACGACCGCGGAGGCGGCGGCCGCGGATCGGACGACGACCGGTCCGACAGCGGGCGGAGCTCGAGGAACGATTCGGCGGACCGGGACCGCAGTTCGCGCGACGATTTCGCGGA
>CAVORV010000004.1:0-56363 GCA_963698685.1 uncultured Alphaproteobacteria bacterium | reverse complement strand
GATCGAACGCAAGGTCTCCGGCAGGTTCAGCGCGAAAGTGGAAGTCATGGGCTACGACCTCTCGGATGCGACGGTGAGGGCTTCCGACCCCGTCGTCTTTCCCGGCCAGACGATCGATTACAGCTTCGACAATTCGGGCGTGGTCGCCCGGATCGGTCTGAACTACGGATTCTGAGACGGAGCCGGTCCGCGAGGACCGGGCCCGCTCTTTCGGACGAAACGGATGTCCGGTCCCTCGGGGCCGGACGTTTTCGTTTCAGAAATGCCAGCCGAGGCGCAGGCCGACCGCCGTGAGGCGGCCGTCCTCGAACCGGGTGCCGGTCGCGGCCTCGGCGTCCCCGAGCCAGCCGTAACTGACGCCGCCCGAAAGCGTGAGCGACCCGAAGTCGTAGCTCAGCGAGGCGGTCGTGATCACCCCGCCATCGACCGGTCCGAGCAGCGTCAGGATCGTGTCCGTCGCCGGCTCGTAGGCGACCTCGAACGCGCCGGCCAGCCGGTCGGTGAGCTGACGTCCCACGCCGAGCGTCCAGGTCGTCCAAGCCGCCTCGTATTCCACCATCGGCACGTCGAGCGGATAATTGGTCGGATCGATCTCGAACTGCGGCCAGTCGACCCAGCGCACCGACCCGAAAACCAGCGTGTCCGCGGCGATGCCCGACTGGAACTCGAGCGCGACCGATTGCGGCGTTTCGACATGGAGCGTGGAATCGATGGTTCCGAACTCGACCGTGTCGAAATCCTGCTCGATCGCGGAACGATAGGTCAGGGCCACGCGCATGGCGAGCTCCGGCTTCTGCCAGGCGGCGCCCAGCATGTAGCCGTAGCCGATGTCGGCATCGGTCTCGATCGTGTAGCCGCCGAGAAACGGAACGGCGCCGTCCGCCTTCATCCGCTGCGCCCGGAGCCCGCCATAGATCTTGATCGCGGGCGTCACGTCGTAGGCGAGGATGCCGGTCAGGGCGACCGTGTCGATGTTCGCGGCGGTTCCGGCATAGAGGCTCCGGGGATAGTCCGTCGAGCTTCCGTAAGGCTGATCGGCGATGAACGCGTATGACAGCCGTTCGGTCAGATCCGCCTTGTAGGCCGCCCCGAAATTGCCGAAGGCGCCGAAGATGTCGCCGGTGGATCCGGTGATCGGAACGCCCGGCGCGAGAGCGCCGCCTTCGCCTTCGAGGTCCGGATCGGCGTAGACCGCCGAGAACTCCAGATATCGTCCGGGCTCGAAGAGGATTCGGGTCGACGGGAACTGACGCTCGATGCCGGCGGCCGCGGCCGCGGACGCGCAGACTGACGCCGTCAGGGCGATCAGCATGCCATGGCTGACGGGTCGCGACATGAGGGTTCTCCACAAGCAGACATCCGCCAGAGAATGGCGGCGGAAGCGTTATGTGGGACAAAGGTTAAAGACGTTGCTAAGAAACCGCGTCTTTCCATGCGGTCATGATCACACCGGTTTCAGCGGACAGGGTCGCCGCCGGCCCGCCCGCCTCTACCGCGGGCGGTCAGGTCTCGGCGAGTTCCGCCAGGATCCCGTCGAGGCTTTCCCGCCAGTCGGGGCGCGGGATGCCGAAATCGGCCTCGAGCGTCGCGCAGTCGAGGCGCGAATTGGCGGGACGCCGCGCGGGCGTGGGGTAGTCCGAAGACGCAATGCCGGTGACGGCGACCTCGAGCCCCGCCCGCGCGAAGATCTCGCGCGCGAAACCGGCCCAGGTGACGTCCGGGGAGCCTGCGAAATGGTACGTGCCGCCGGGCGCGCCGTCATGAAGCGCGCGGGCCATGGTCAGAAGCGCGCCCGCGATGTCGCCCGCCGCCGTGGGGCCGCCCGTCTGGTCGTCGACGACCCGGAGCGCGTCGCGCTCAAGGCCAAGACGCAGCATGGTGCGGACGAAATTGGCGCCGTGGGACGAGAAGACCCAGGAGGTGCGCAGGATGGCGTGTTTTCCGTCCGCCGCGCGGACGCCGATCTCGCCCGCCAATTTGGAGCGGCCGTAGGCGCCGAGCGGGCCGGTCGGGTCGTCCGGCTTCCAGGGGGCCTCGCCCGATCCGTCGAAGACGTAATCGGTCGAGACGTGCAGGAACGGCACGCCTTTTCGCGCCGCCGCGCGGGCCATGGCGGCGGGGGCGGCGCCGTTGATCACCGTCGCCAGCGCCTCCTCCTCCTCGGCGCGGTCGACGGCCGTGTAGGCGGCGGCGTTGATCACCGCCTCGGCGTCCGAGGCGCGGATCGCGGCGGCGCAGGCCTCGGGGTCCGAGAGATCGGCCGCGTCCCGGCCAAGGGCGGTGACCGGAGCGCGCCGGGCGAGCTCGCGGGCGACCTGGCCGGTCTCGCCGAAGACGAGGATCCTCACGCGCGGGCGCCCAGCCGCGCGCCGACGCCGTCGCGGTCCTGGAGCGCGCGCCACCAGGCCTCGTTGGCGAGGAACCAGTCGACGGTGCGCGCCAGCCCCTGCTCCAGCGTCACCGAGGGCCGCCAGCCGAGTTCGGTCCGGATGCGGGTCGGGTCGATGGCGTAGCGCAGGTCGTGGCCGGGGCGGTCGGTGACGAATTCGATCAGGCGATCATGCGGCGCGCCACCCGGCCGGCGATCGTCGAGCAGCGCGCAGATCATGCGCACGAGGTCGATGTTGCGCGCCTCGTTCTCGCCGCCGATGTTGTAGCTCCGCCCGACGGCACCCTTGCGCAGCACGGTCAGGAGCGCGTCGGCGTGGTCCTCGACATAGAGCCAGTCGCGCACGTTCTCGCCCGCGCCATAGACCGGGATCGCCTCGCCCGCCAGCGCTTTGAGGATGACGACGGGGATCAGCTTCTCCGGAAAATGGAACGGCCCGTAATTGTTCGAGCAGTTGGTGACGATCACCGGCAGGCCATAGGTCTCGCCCCAGGCCCGGACCAGGTGGTCGCTTGCCGCCTTGGACGCGGAATAGGGCGAATTGGGCGCGTAGGGCGTGTCCTCGGTGAAGGCGCCGGTCTCGCCCAGCGTACCGTAGACCTCGTCGGTCGAGACGTGGTGGAAGCGGAACGCGTCGGGGCGCCCCCTGCCCGTCCAATACGCGCGGGCGGCCTCGAGCAGGGTGTAGGTGCCGGTCACGTTGGTCTCGATGAAGGCCCCCGGCCCATCGATCGAACGGTCGACATGGGATTCCGCGGCCAGATGCAGGATCGCGTCGGGCGCGTGGGCGGCCAGGATCCGGTCGAGCGCCACGCGGTCGCGGATGTCGGCGTGCTCGAAGGCGTAAAGCGGGTCGTCCGCCACGGAGGCCACGTTGTCGAGGCAGGCCGCGTAGGTCAGCGCGTCCAGATTGACCACCGCGTCGCCGTCGGCCACGGCGCGGCGCACGACGGCGGAGCCGATGAAGCCGGCACCGCCGGTCACGAGGAGTTTCATGGGATCAGCCCTCGTAGATGAAGGGGGTTTCGAAATCGCGCAGGCGCGGCTGGACGCGGTCCTTGTCCGAGAGCGTCGCCTCGACGTCCAGCGGCCAGGCGATGCCCAGATCGGGATCGTTCCAGAGGATGCCGGCATCGTTCGCGGGCGAATAGATGCCGCTCACCTTGTAGATGACTTCCGTGTCCGGCTCGAGCGTCATGAAACCGTGGGCGAAGCCGACGGGGACGAGGATCTGGTTCCATTCCTCCGCCGAGATCACCGCGCTCGCGTGGCGGCCGTAGGTGGGCGAGCCTCGGCGCAGGTCCACCGCCACGTCGAAGACGGCCCCCCGGATCACGCGCAGGAGCTTGGCCTGGGCGTGCGGCGGCGTCTGGAAATGCAGGCCCCGCACGGTGCCGGGCGTGGCGGAGAGCGACTGGTTGTCCTGGACGAAGTCGATATCGATCCCCGCCCCTTCCATCGCGGCGCGGCTCCAAGTCTCGGAGAAGAAGCCGCGGGCGTCGCCGTGTTTCTTCGGACGGAGGGTCCTCACGTCCGGGATGTCGAGGCAGGTGATGTCCATGGCCGACTCCTGGGTGCCCGGCCCGTCCGGGGCGGCGTCTTGGTAGCGGCGCAGGGAACGATTTTCAATGTACGCGGGCGGAGCCGCCCCGGAGACCGAAGCCGAAGCGCCCTGTCCCGGTCAGGATGGGATTCAAATTATTGATATCGTGATATAAAAATGTTAACGTGCCGTCCGGCGGCGCATCCGTGGCAACGCCAGCGCCCCGAGCGCGGCCAGTAGCAGCGGCGCTCCGGCCGGCAGCGGTACGGGGGCGGGCGTGTTCTCAAGGTCGCCTTGCACAGGCATAAGAAATGTCTCCGCATGGAACGTGTCGCCAGGCTCCAGAAGAAACTCGAAATCATGGGAGAGGATGTTGGAAACGCTTGTCTCCCCGTCCGAATCCGCCTCGGCCGAAATGCCTGACTCCAAGGCTGCGATCGCTTCCGGAGAAAGCCGCTCCTCAGCACCGAAATAGCCGCCGTCCGAGTTCTGAAAATAAAGGAACCATGCCCCGGAAACGCTCGCTTCGGCGTGAGACTTCGCGGTCTGCACGGTGCTGGACGCGTCGGCCGACGCGGAAAGTTCCAGCCGGAGAGCCGCATACAAAAAATCCTCAGAAACATTCTCGAACGAGAATGATTTCCTGTGGTCGAATATTATAGAAAATAAAGAAACATAATATTCATTGTCAAAAAGCTCTCCGCCAAAAAGCCCAACCTGCGCTATTTCCGGAGCAGGAGGATCGATATAATTTCCGTCCGTGTCACGAATGAATATCTCTTGATAGTTGTCGCCTCCCGCAACGCTTCCCTTCACCCGCACCGCGTCATCGTCGATGGGCACTCCACCGGCAGTTCGAAGCCCTGTGACAGAGAGAGTCACGTTTGCGAACGACGAATAGGAGGCGAGCGTCGTGGCGGAAGCGACGTTCGGCACCGCGGCCGCTGACAGCGTCAATACGCCGGAAAAAACAATCCCTAGCCCACGGCCAATTAAAAAACCAAACGCCATCATCATCCCCGAAGCGACATACGCGACGTCAAGTGGCGAGTATCGCCTCCTGACAGATGCATGTCAACGAACTTGACCCTGGACGACCAAGCCGCGGACCATGCGGAAACGCCATGCCGCAAGCTCCAAGGGGCTCTCAAAGACATGGGAGAAGACCCACGAAAGCATCACTCATACATCCCATACATCGCGTTGAGGTTGCTGCTCCCCCTGAGAGCTTGGAAGCTCTCTGGTGGTCAACCAGGAAGGAGAGCAGCGATGGCAAACTATGTTGGACTGTATGTGAGCCTCAAGACGACGGCGATTTGCGTGGTGGATCGCGATCAGAATATCGTCTGGCAGGGATCGGCGGACACGCATCCCGAGATGATTCTGAATGCGCTGGACCGGTGGATCGGCTCTATCGTGCGGATCGGGCTGGAGACCGGCTCGTCAAGCCCTTGGCTGGCGCGGGCGCTGAAGGCGCGGAACCTGCCGGTCATCGTGATGGATGCGCGCCGTGCGGCAGCCGCACTCAAGGCCCGACCGGTGAAGACCGATCGGGCGGACGCGCGGGCGCTGGCGGAGATGCTGCAATCGGGCTGGTACACGGAAGTTTTCGTCAAGTCGGAGGAGAGCCACCGGATGAAGGCGCTGCTGTCGGCGCGCGATCAGCTGGTGCGCAACAAGCGGACGTTTTTCGGTCAGATCCGCGGGATGCTGCGCCCGTTCGGGATCCGGTTGCCGGCGCGCCAGGGGCCGCGCAAGTTCGACGAAGCGGCACGGGCGGCCTGCCGCAGGCCTCAAAAACGACAAGACAGGCCGGTGGCCGCGCCATGAAGGCACGGAACTGCTCGCGCGACAGCTTCTTGCGAAACCGCGCCTCCCCGCTCGTCAGAGATCCGTGGACCTGAAAAACACGCTTTGCCAAATCCACACCAATCATCGCATCAATCATTTTGCCGTCCTCTCCGCTTCGTGGCTCTGAAACCAACATCCTGGCGCATTGAGATGCCGTCTGGGGAGGGCGGCAACCACCCCATCTGAATCCATGGAGCGAACCAGAGGGAGGTTCTCCATGGCTGCTGCGGTTTTGCTGCGAGATGATTTCGACGGGCCTGCTCTTAGACGGCTGGCGAAGGGCACGAAGGACGCGGCGCAGGCGCGCCGGCTTCTCGCGCTCGCGGAGATCCGCGACGGGGGGTCCCGGACAACATCACCCTACTTCCGTTGCCGCCCCGATCGCCCGAGCTGAACCCTGTCGAGAACGTCTGGCAATTCATCCGCGACAATTGGCTCTCCAACCGCGTCTTCAAATCCTACGACGACATCGTCGCCCTCTGCTGCGACGCCTGGAACAACCTCACCGACCGACCGTGGAAAATCATGTCCATCGGGATGCGGGAATGGGCCCATGGGTGATGATCAGCGCAGGTTGGTATCAGGCCGCGCCCTTGCATTTGGCCAGCCTGGCGGCGCTGTCCCTGCCGATCCGCTCGGAAATCGCCCGCGCAGCAAGGCGGTTGCCGAGCGGGGAGAAATGCTGGTGACCCTTCTCGTAGAAGATCTTCACGTCGGGAGCGGCGGCCGCCTCGAAACCCGCAAGCGGGGAGATCACGCGACGCCTGATGTCGTCCGGCAGGTCCATGGACCCCATCGTCGAGACGAACTCGGTCCGTGAACGGCGGAAGGGCACGTCGAAAAGATACCAGCTCGAGCCGGTATCCTCGGTGATCCGCCGGGCTTCGGCGATCAGAGCGGCGGTCAGTCGGTGTTCGCGGTCGAGCCCCCCTTCCGTCATGTCGTCCTCCGCCGCGTTCGCGCGCAGGCTGACGCTCGCGAGCAAATTTTTGACGAAGACCGCAGCCTTCTCGCGCAGGCCGGAATAGATCTGGCTGTGCTCAGACATCCAGCGGTAGGCCGGGATCGCCTCCAGCCGGGCGCGGATCCCGACCGCGGGAAGATAGGTTCCGCCGGTCGCAACGACGCCGCCCTCCGGCGTCAGCCGGAAGAGGCCGGCGCGGATGTTGTCGCTGTAGTCGCTTCCATGGAACTGGAAGACCGTGACGTCAGGTGCGAAGCGGGCGGCGAGGTTCTCGAACTGCAGGATCATCTCGGCGGTGCCGTGGCCGCTGACCGCGAAATTCAGGACGTCGAGATCATAGCCGGCCGCCTCAAAATCGGCTTCGAGAAAGCCCGCGATCGACTCCTCGATGTTCGCCTCGTAGCCCATGAAATAGCTGTCGCCGAGAAGCGCGATCCGACAGGTCTCCGGCGGAGACTGGAGCGGGAACTCGCGGCTGTCGCGCATGCCGACGCTGTTGGTGGTGATCGTGGTCTCGGTCTCGGGCGTCCAATGGCCGTAGGTGATCGAGGGTTCGTTGCCGCGGATGCCCCAAGGCGTGGCCACGACGTAGCGCGGCATCAGCGGCTGAGGATCCATGACGCGCAGGAACACCTCTCCGAAGAGCAGGGCGTAGAGGCCTGCGAGGCCGATGAGGGCGGCTTTGCGGATCATGGCTTCCCCTTCCCTCTCAGAAGTCGAAATAGATGAAGTTCTGGCCCTCGGTCGAGCCGAGGAAGAAGCTCGAATAGACGAGGAACAGCACGAGGTTGAAGCGCAGAAAGAGCGGCGTGTCCGTCCAAGGCTGGATGCGCCCCGAGAAACGCGTCGCGGCCTCGAAGAGGACGAGCGGCGCGATCAGGAAGAGGACGCGGGAGAGGCTCTCGGTCGGCGCAACGGTCCAGAACCCCGCCAGCATCAGGCCGGCGTCCGCGAAGTCGCGCGCGCGGAAGAAGATCCAGCTCAGCATCGCCAGCAGGAACATCAGCGCCATGGCGGCTCCATGCAGGAGAAGGCCGCCGGGGCCCGACGCCGGAACGCGGGCAAGGAGCGCGTCGGCCCCGGCACGGCGGTAGGCGACGAGGATCAGCCCGTGGAAGAGCCCCCAGACCACGAAGGTCCAGGCCGCCCCGTGCCAGAGCCCGCCCAGCAGCATCGTCAGCATCAGGTTGCGGTAGGTCAGGAGCGGCGAGAGCCGGTTGCCGCCCAGCGGGATGTAGAGATAGTCGCGCAGCCAGGTCGAGAGGCTGATGTGCCAGCGCGCCCAGAACTCCGACGGCGTGCGCGCGAAATAGGGCAGGTTGAAGTTGAGCATCAGGTCGAAGCCCAGCATCCGCGCCGCGCCGCGCGCCATGTCGGAGTAGCCCGAGAAGTCGCAGTAGATCTGGAAGGTGAAGGCCAGCACGCCGACGAAGATCTCGCCGGGGGCGGCGCCCGCGGGATCCGCGAACACCCGCTCGGAGATCGGCGCGAGATTGTCGGCGATCACGACCTTCTTGAAGAAGCCCCAGAGGAACAGCATCGCGCCGGCCTGGAGGTTGTCCCGGGTGATCGCGCGCGGGACGGAGAATTGCGGCAGCAGGTGGCGCGCCCGCTCGATGGGCCCGGCGACGAGCTGCGGGAAAAAGCTCACGAAGATCGCGAAGCGGATGAAATCCGACGTGGGCTCCATCTCGCCGCGGTAGATGTCGATCGTGTAGCTCATGGTCTGGAAGGTGTAGAACGAGATCCCCACCGGCAGGATGACGTTGAGCGTGACGAACCCCGGATCCCAGCCGAAGAGCCCGGCGAAATCGGCGAAGCTGTCGGCGAAGAAGTTGAAATACTTGAAGATCCCGAGCAGCCCGAGGTTGAAGACCACCGAGGCCGCCAGGAAGCCCCGCGCGCGCGCTTCCGGGCTCCAGGTTCCCGCCAGCGCCGTGAAGCCCGCCAGGACCGCCATGAAGCCCGCGCCGAAGGCGAGCACCAGCGGCAGTTCGGCCACGCCCATCCCCGCCAGGATCGCCATCAGGCCGCCGATCAGGAGAGCGGGCGGCAGGAATTCCGCGCGCCCGGTCCGGCGGTCCGCGATCGCGAGGCCGGCGATGTAATCCATCACCGTCGAGGCCGCGATCAGCATCAGGAAGCGCGGATCCCACCAGCCGTAGAAGACGTAGCTCGACACCAGCAGCAGGACGTTCTGCAGCCTGAGCGAGCGCGCCGTCGCGAGATAGAGCGCGAAGACCACGCCGAAAAAGACGAAGAAGACGCCGTCCGAGAAGATCATCCGCCGAAGGTCTCCGCCAGCAGGGCGTTCAGGCGCGTGTAGGCCGCAGGGGTGAAATGCACCGTGTCGGCGGCGAGAGCGGCGGGCAGCGGCGCGCCCGACACCCCCGCCAGCGCCGCGTCGGCGTCGAGCACTTGGATGCCGGGACCCTCCATCGCGCGGATACGTGCGTTGGCCGCCTCGACCAGCCCAGGCAAATCGTTGGACCACAGAAGGACGCGGCGCGCGGGTCCGGGACGCGCGGGGCGCGGGATGGTCAGGACCGTGACCTGCACCCCGACGGCGCGTGCGTCCGAGGCGATCGCCGCCAGATTGCCCGCCAGAGCGTCCAGGACCTCCTCGGCCCGGTCAGGGCTCAGGCTGGCGGCCACCAGATCGTTGATCCCCGCGGCGAGGACCAGCCGATCGGGCGCGAAGAGAGGTAGATCACGCGCCAGCCGGCTGCGCAGCCCGGCAGTGGTCTCGCCTCCGAGCCCGGCGAAAAACAGATTCCGTCCCGGAATCTGCGGACGCGGTGCCCAAAAGACGACGCGGGAATCTCCGGCCACCAGCACATGCCCGGGTGTCACGTTCCATTCGGGCGACATGGCGGGCGCCGCCTCCACAAGCGTACGTGAAAGCCGTGCCGCGATCTCGGCTTGGCGCAGCTGCAGCCCACAGAGGGCGAGAAGGACGCCGAACGTCGCGGCCAAGCCCGCCGCGAAAGCCTTGCCGCGCATGTTCACCGCGGGGAGTTGCGGCGGCGGCAGAACGGGAAGGCATCGCGTGGCGCGAAGGGAAGAACGCATGACGTCTCACAGAAAAAGGTGCGGCCGGCGCTTTGCGTGCGGTCAGCCGGCACGGGGTCAGCGACTCCGGGAGAAGGGAGGGGTCCGCCGCGGGAGGCGGGTTTTTCTTTTGCCGCCAGCGGCCGGAGGTGCTGGCGCGCCCTCGGCCTCCCCGCGCGGATCCCGCAGCTGGCGGGAGGCGGACCGGGACGGCGAGTCCGACTTCTCGCCGCCCTCCACCTCCGCTCCGCCGGCCTCGGCCATCCAGACGCCCGCCCCGAGAAAGAACACGAAGAGCACCGCCGTCGGCCCCCAGACGTCGACCGTGGAGAGCGTGAAGAATAGCCCGGCCGCCGAGACGAGGTATCCTGTCCGGCACTGCGCCTCGGCGAACGAAAGTCCTTGGCGGCGCTGGATACGCCAGAGGCTGAGCGCGATGCCCATCGCGAGCAAGAGAAAGGCCGGCACGCCATAGGACATGGCCTGCAGCAGCCAGAAATTGTCAAAAGATCCCGAGCTCGACATCCACCATGGCCGAACCCAGTCGTTCAGCCCGATGCCGAAGACCGGATTGGCTCGCACGTTCTCCATGCCGTAGCGCCAAATCAGGACGCGGTTGTAGGCGGTTGACTGGTTGAAGGTCGCGTAGGAGATGAACACTTGGACCGGCGTGCGGTTCGACAGCATGTCGACCACGACGTAGGCGATGGCGGTCAGCACGACCAGAAGCTTCCAGCGCGCCTGGGTCACCCTCTCCCAGACGATCAGCCCGAGCTGGATCATCATCGCGAGGACCGCCCCCGAGGAGAGCGACAGGAACGTCATAAAAGACGCAAGGCCGACCAGAGGCAGACGGCGGCCGGGGCGATCGCGGTACAGAAAATAGAAATTCCCGATTGCGACCGAGCAAAACAGCCCGTAGAGGATCGGATGCTCAAACACCGCCTGGATCCGATTCATGCCCATCCGTTGAGGGAAGTCGACGTAAGGAAAGGTGATGAACGCCTTGCCGAGAATCTCGCTGATCGGCAGGCGTCGAGTTGCCTGCTCGTAGAGCACGAACGGCAGCAGGAAGATCAGTCCCCAAGCGAAATACCTGAAGAACGCCCGGTAGTCCCGGTCATTGCGCACCAGAATCCGCCCGACCATGTAGCCGCCCATCATCTCAACGATGGTAATTCCGATATAGGGAATCTGGGCCGAGCCGTGATTGATGTAGAGCGACAGGGCGATCCATGCGCAGAACCCCGCCATGAACAGGTCGATCGGCTGGATCGGGCCGGCTTTGAGGCTGATCAGGCCGAAAAACAGCGGAATGAAAGCTATCAGCAGAAAGAGGCGGTTGGGGTTGATCAGCTGGTCAGCCACATAGAGCCTGACCGGGATCAGCAGCGAGATGAGAAAGAGCGCGAGCAGGACCGATCCCCCGAGCGCGGCCTCCGGCGCAGCCGCGTCGCGGCGCCGGAGGCCGCGGTCCGCCGCAGGGGTCCGGCGCGATGGCGCTTGGTCCAGCGCTGCCTCATGCCGTCCCACGCTTTGTACTTCCCTCACTATCCAGCTCGTCCGAGAGCGGTATATCCTCAGCCCACGGCAAAGAAAATAGAAGGCGCCCGGTCAGCCGGGCCCGGCATAGACCGGGGTGGTGAAAGTTCGGTGAACAGGACGCGTCCGGCGACACGGGATCTGGACGTCCGCATCAACCTGACGGCTTTTGCCGGAATGTGATCCACTCGCCCGAGATCGACACTTGGGGAAGGCATGCTGGATCAGGCGAAACGGTCGCGGATGTAGCGCACGAGGCTGTCGCGGCTGGTGAACTTGGCGAAGCGCCCCAGCGCATCGCGCCAGTCTCCGTATCGGTTGACCGGAAAATCCATCGTTTCCGGCCAGAGCCGGCGGGCGACGGCCTCGAAAAGCGCTGTGGGGCCCTGCTCGGTCGGTTCCATGCGCATGAAGGCGTCCTGTATCACGCGCTGCGCCATCGGCATCAGTGCCGGCTTCATCGCTTTCTGGACCGGCCCCTGCCCCATCGCCCAGCTGCCGAAGCGCAGTTCGTTGAAGGCGAGGTCAAGAACAGCAGAGCGCGGCAGCCCCGCGATCGGCGCGAGCCACTCCTCGATGTTACGCACGACCTGAGGGTCTTTCGGCAGGGTCAGCCGCGACAGCACGAACTCCGCCGTGGCGGGCGCGGAGTTGATCGTGGAGGCGTCTTGGCGGTAGAGGCGGATGCGGCCGGTCTCGCCGTACATGCCGGTGAAGATCGCGTCATAGGGCAGGTCCCTCAACGTCGGGAAGAAGTCGCGCGTCGATTCGCGCACCACGTCGCCGACCAGCCGGTCCCAGTGCCGCTTCTCGTCCCCGCTCGCGCGGATGACCGGTACGAAGCGGTGGCGCAGCCCGAGGTCCGCGCTGATCTTCACCGCCATGACCTGATCGACGCCCGCGCCGGGGGCGCCGAAGGTGAAGTACTCGACGCGGTCCGCGACGTTCCGGCTGGCGGCGATCAGGACGCGGCTGTCGAAGCCCGCCGTCATGGTGATCCCGATCCGCATCTCGCGCGCGGCAGCCTCCGAGAAGCCCGCCAGCGCCGGCGCGATCGTGTTGATGGCGCGACCGAGGCTCATGTCGAGGCGGAAGCCCTCGACCTTCGGCCAAAAGCGCCTCGCCTGCCAGGTCTCGAGGTCGAGGAAGAAGTTCGGCAGCAACCGGAAGACGCCGCTATGGGCCGTGAGCGTGCCTGTGATCCAAGAGCCCGAGATGTCGCCGGCGACATTGGCGCGATGAAGCCGCGTGTCGAAGCGGGCGGCGTATTCCTCATCGTCCATGAACATCGCTGCCGAGGAGCCGAGACGGCGGCTCTCGGGACAGAAGACCACCGGGATCGAGCCGCCTGCGTCTTGGTAGAGCCGCTGGCCAAGCGGCGGGCAGGTAAGGATGACGTAAGATCCGTGGAGCCCGTCAAGGACGGTCCGCTCGAAGGCCCCGAAGCCGTCGACGCTGTCGGGAACGGTGATCGTGTCCCCAGCGATGCTGATCCCGTCTCCATGCCAGGATCTGAGCAGAATACCGTGAAGAGTTCCGATCCGGGTTCCATCCGCACGCGCGATGCGAAACCCGCCCAGATGGCTTGAGGCGCGGATCCCGGCCTCCGGATCGTTTTGGAAAAGGGTCACGCCGAATGGCTCAATATCCATGGCAAGCACTTTCGCTGAGGGGCGGGGCGGCCTCATGGCAGGGTCCGGAGGCGCGCCGCCACCCATGTCCGGGTCTCGCGCATGCCGAGGAGGGCCGCGCCGAGGCCGCAAAGCGCTATCACGATCTGCGGCCAGTGGAAATTCCCGAAAATCACCGCGCGCGGCGTCATGAGCGTGGCATAGGCCATAATCAGAACTAGCACGCAGGCCCACAGGGCGAAGGGTAGGATCAGTCCGCGGAGCGGAACCCGGAGCCAGCGCCTCAGAAGGAAAAGTCCGACACCGAGCCCCATCGCCTCGCCGGTTGTGGCGATCGCCACGACCGCCGGTGCCCCGCCGCCCCAGCTGAGCGCCAGCCAAGCCAGCGGCAGCAGCATGACTCTGGGCGCGTTCGCGACCATCGGGCTCATCGTCTCTCCGCGCGCGAGGGCGACCAGCGAGACGCCGGTCCGCGCCGCCCGGACCGCCTGCATCACCGCGAGCCAAGGAAGGATGGCGAGGGCACCGTCGTATTTGTGGCCGAAAACGATCAGCACCAGGTCCGCTCCGAAGAGGCAGAACCCGACGGCCAAGGCGAGGCCCACGGCCAACCCGGCCTCCATGACGACGCGCGCGAGCCTCGCGAAAGCCGCGGGGTCGTCTTGAAGCCGCGCGAGTTTCGGCAGGAGCAGCCGGCTCACGGTCTGGGTCAGAACTGCCGCCGGCATGAAGGTGAGCATGAAAGCGAGCGAGAACACGCCGAGTTCGGCCGCACCAAGACGGTTGGCCACAATGATACGATCGCCTTGCAGGATCGCAAACATCAGCAGCGCGTTTAGCAGAAGCGGCCATGCGAAGCGCAGAGCGCGGAGCGCGATCGCGCGGTCGAAGGCAAGCCGCCAACTGCGCTCAGCAAGCAGATGAGAGAAGACCACTGTCAGCAGCTGCTGGGCCAGAAGAGCGAAGAGCGCGATCCGGTAGTCGCCAAACACGAGAAAGAGCGGCCAGACCAGCGCCAGTCCGAGCGCCTCGGCCCAGAGGTTCGCCTTGACGAAGGGGCCGAAGCGCATCTCACGCTGCGCGCGGGCCATGTCGAGATGCATGAAGCCTTGGGCGAGCGGGATGAGCGCCATCACCCGGAACCCCCAAGCGACCTCGGGCACATCCATCAGAGCCGCCAGCGGACCGGCGGCAGCGAAGAGCAGCAGCGCGACGAGCGCGCCGCGCAGGACCTGGATCGCCTGCAGCGTCGCTTGGAAGCGCTCGTCGCGTCCGTCATGGGCCTGGATCAGCAGGCGGTCGAGGCCGAGGAACCCCACCATCTCAATGAATCCGAAAATGATGGCGAAGGTGCTCGCGACGCCAAAATCCTCGACGCTGAGCAGACGCGCGACCAAGACGTTGCGGCCGAATTTCAGCAGAGTCAGAGCGAGATTGCCGCCCAAGAGAGCCGTCGCCACCTTGATCATTCTGAACTGCTTTCACGCGGCTGAACCATTCCGGAAGCGGGCCGGAAGCAGGCGGACGGATATCACCATCGCGCTCAGCGGCGCAATCGCGGCGGCGAGGCCGCCGCTCTGCAATGGCACGGACCGGTGAGAAAATTCTTAAGGCTCCTGCGCCACAAGACGCCCGGGCCGGTGCCGATTTCCGCGGTTGGCCGCCGGATCGGGCGCCTGTAGAAGCGGCCCGATCCGGAAGCCTATGAGCCAAGAAAGACCGCGCGTGGAAAGACCTGAGCTGACGATCGGACTTCTGTGGCATTCCGCCACCTCCGACAACCTGGGCGTCGGCGCGCTCACCGTCTCTCAGATAGCGATCGTCGAGGAGGCCGCGGCCGCCGCCGGCGTCTCCGTGCGGTTCCTGATTCTCGGCTGGCGCGATCCGCGCCCGAGCTACATCACGGCCGCAAACGTCGAGCGCTTTGACATGTCCGGACGCGACCTCGTGCGCCCTGGCGGGCTCCACGCCGCGGTCCGGCGCTGCGATCTCGTGCTCGACATCGGCGCGGGCGACAGCTTCGCCGACATCTACGGGCCCGCGCGCATCAGCAAGATGCTGCTGGCGAAGTTCACCGTGCACGCCGCGCGCCGGCCGATGATCCTGAGCCCGCAGACCATGGGCCCCTTCAACCGGGCCTGGGCGCGCAAGGGCGCGCTCGCCTCGATCCGGCGCTGCCGGGCCGTCTTCACCCGCGACGCGCTCTCCACGAGATTTCCTGCGCGATATCGGGTTCAAGGGTTCGGTTGGCGAAGCGACCGACGTGGCGATGCACCTTCCATATGCCCCCCCCGCCCCGCGCGACGGCGGCCCGACGCGCGTCGGGCTGAACGTCTCAGGCCTCCTGATGAGCGGCGGCTACACTGGCAAGAACATGTTCGGCTTGGAGGGCGACTATCCCGCGCTGGTGCGCGAGATCATCACGCGCTTTCTCGCCATGCCTGACGTCGAACTGCATCTGATCGGCCATGTCATCTCCGAGAGCCAGCCCGTCGAGGACGATTTCCGCGCAAGCGAGGCGCTGGCGGCGGAGTTCCCCGGCACCCGCCTCGCGCCGCGCTTCGGAAGCCCTTCAGAAGCCAAGAGCTTCATTGCGGGGATGGATTTCTTCATGGGAGCGCGCATGCACGCCTGCATCGCGGCCTTCTCCAGCGGAGTGCCTGTGATCCCCATGGCCTACAGCCGCAAGTTCGCGGGGCTGTTCGGCACGCTCGGCTATGATCATACCGCCGACTGCACCGCCGAGACCAACGAAGCAGTGCTCGCACGGATATTCGGGGGCTTCGAGGCACGCGCCACGCTCAGGGCCGAGGCGGCAGCGGCTTTCGCACGCGCCGAGACCAAGCTGACCCCCTATCGGGAGACCCTGCGCGAAACCCTGGAAAACCTCGCCGCATGACCCCCTCCGCAGCGCTCACGCGGGTCGCCCGCAGCGATCTGTGCGCGGGCTGCGGCGGCTGCGCGGCGATCGCGCCCCGCAAGATCGAGATGGTCTTGGAACCGCCCGGCTTCCTGCGCCCGCGCCAAAACGAGAGCCTCGCGCCCGCGCAGGAAGCCGCGATCGCCGCGATCTGCCCGGGCCTCGTCATCGAGCGCGGGCCGGACGGGCGCCCCGACGATCTCTACTGGGGCCCGGTGCTGGAATCGCGGACGGGACACGCCGCGGACGCCGCGCTGCGCCGCCAGGCGTCGTCGGGTGGCGCACTCTCCGCGATGCTGGGCCATCTGCTCGCGACCGGCGCGGTCCGCCGGGTGGTCCAGATCGCTGCGGCGGCGGAGACCCCCGTCGCCAACGACACCGTGCTGAGCGCCACGGCGGCCGAGGTTTTTGCCGCTGCCGGCTCGCGCTACGCGCCTTCCGCCCCGCTCGCCCGGCTCGCGGAGATTCTGGACGCGCCCGGAACTGTCGCCTTCGTCGGCAAGCCCTGCGACGTCGCGGCGCTCCGCGCGCTCGCCAAGCGCGACCCCCGGATCGATGCGAAAATCCCGTACATGCTGTCGTTCTTCTGCGCGGGTGTGCCGTCCCGGAGCGGCGCGGAGGAGATCGTGGCCACGCTCGGCGTGGCGCCGGACGACCTGGCCGCCTTCCGGTACCGCGGCGACGGATGGCCAGGCTTCGCCACCGCGACCCGCCGCGACGGCAGCGTCGAGCGCATGTCCTACGATGCGAGCTGGGGCAGGATCCTGACCCGGCATCTGCAGTTCCGCTGCAAGATCTGCCCCGACGGGGTCGGCGGGGCCGCGGATGTGGTCTGCGCTGACGCTTGGGAATGCGACGAGGCGGGCTATCCGCTCTTTGATGAGCGCGACGGCTCCAGCCTGATTCTGAGCCGCACCGAAAAGGGCGAGGCGCTGGTCCGCGCGGCGCTTGGCGCGGGGCGGTTGGTCGCGCAGACCCTGCCGCTCGCGGCGGTTGGCCCGATGCAGCCCGGGCAGATCGCGCGCAAGCGCAACGTCGCCTCCCGGATCGCGGGCCTCGCAGCGCTCGGGCGGCCCTTTCCGGCCTATCACGGGCTCCAGCTGCTGCGCTGCGCGCGGCAGAACTCTCCGGCCACGAACCTGCGCAACCTGCTCGGAACGATCCGCCGGGTCCTGCGCGCGCGCAGATGATCCCCGGTTCCGGACGTCAGAGTGGCTCGTTCTCCCAGTCCCAGGCGTCCGTCCAGGCGCCGTCCCGGTATCGCCAGCGTCCGATCCAGTCGACCGTCACGCCCTTGATCCCGTACCTGTAGCCCCTGCCTGCCAGCTCGGAACTCCCAGACGCCCGGCGCGGGCCGCAGATCTCCTGCCTCCCAGTCCCGGAAGATCGCTGATTTCCCGCCCGCGACCTCCCAGCGCTCGCCGAGCGCCTCCGCCTCCCGCCTCTGAAGGCCGACCGAGGCGTCATAGGTCGAGACGTAGAGGTTCGCGGTGCGGACCGCCCAGCTGTTTGGCTCCGGCAGGTCGCGGTTGACGATGTTGTCGACGATGTTGTTCGCGAGGATCGTGCCGACCGGGGCCCTGCCGTTCGGCCAATCCTCGAAGAGCCCGGTCCCGCCATAAAGCGACCAGTGACCCGGATGCGTCGCGCGGTACTGCGCGAATGTCGGCTTCCTATATTCCGGCGCGGCATGCGCCACATTCGCGACCCAGGCCCTGCGCTCGGGATCGTCCGGGTCGCGCCTGAGAGTTCCCGACCCCGATCCTCTGACCCCTGACCTCGTTCCAGACCGGAATCGTCGTGACCGCGAGCGCCCTGCCGCCCTCCGCCGTCAGGATGTTGTTGTTGGCGATCAGGTGTCCGCCAAGCTCCGCATGGCCCTCCGTCGGACCGTAGAGGTGGAGGCTGGCGCCGTCCGCCGTGAGGAAGTCGTTGAACACGATCGCGCAACGGCCGGCCGACTGCAGCGTCATGGCGATCTGGTCTGCGGCCGGCTGGTGGACCGTGTTGAATGCGACCACCAGATCGCGGCAGCCGAGGTAGAATGAGAACCCGTTGCCGTGCACGCCCGCGGATTCGCCCGAGGTGTTGCCATAGACGCGGGACCCCTCGCAGGTGTAGCAGCTGATCCCCGTCGAGGTCACCGATCCGACCGTGCAGCCGCGGATCATTCCACCGAGAACGTTGACGAAGAAGATGCCGCGGCAGGATTCGCCGAGCATGTTGTCGACGCGGCAGCCCTCCACCTGCGGTTCGATGATCCGGTCAGGGTGCGAGATGCCGTAGAGGTAGATCCCCGCACCGCCCGCCATGCAATCGCTGACCTCGCAGCGGAAGGCCTTGAGGCCGGCGGAGCCCCCGTCGGTCGCGGGCTCGAAATGGATGCCCGAGCCCTGCCGGCTCGCCACCATCCGCACGCGTGCGCCATGAATCTCCACATGAGGCGCCTTGATCTCGATGCCATGGTCGATCCCGCCGGCCGCGGAGAACCGCGCCGTCTCCGGCGTCGCCCCGTCGTAGGGCCGAAGCCTGATCTTCCAGTTCGCCGTGTCGACGATGTACTGTCCATCCGCCACCAAACAGTCGGGGTGGTTTATGATGGCGAACTTCTGGACGGCCAGCGTCGCTCCGGCCCCGAGGATGTTGATCGGCTTGTCATGCTGATAGGGAACGACCTCAGCCCGTCCCGCACGGGCGTCAAAATCGATAACCTTGTAGACCCCGACCAGATTGCCCCAGCGCCAGATTCGCAGAAGCAGTCCGGTCTTGGAGCCCGAGATGCCGGCGAAAGGCCCGGGAGCCGTGATCCACTCGCGCCACCCGGGCGATTTCGGATCGGATCCCGCGTAGCTGTAGGTCTCATAGCTGTACCATTCGCTCAAATTTTCCGGCTTGTCGTAACGCGACGGCGTCGGCAGTTGCGCAAGGCCCATGAGCCTCTGATCCTGCTGGACCAGCAGCAGATCCGGCCAGCCTTCCCTGTCCAGATGCGCGGGGAAATCACCGCTGTAAACGGCCGCGCCGTTGAGCGTGCCGCCCCCGTCGAAACCGGTGATGGGCTCTGAGAGGTCGAGAAGCCCGGGCGGATCCCCGCTCCCGCCCCAAGTTTCGAAATCGAGCCGGATCGGATCGGCCGCCGTCCCTGCCGAAATGACTTGGATGGGCGCGCGATAGATCGAGCCACGCCTGAAATAAGCCGTGGTTCCCGCAGGTAGCGCGGCCGGAAGGGTCTTGAGCGGCGCATCACTGGTTCCGGCATTGGCGTCATCGCCAATGTCGTAATCCACGAAAAGGCCGACCGAGGGTACGACGGTCACGTCCGCATCCTCGGACTCCACGGTCACCGAAAAAGTGGAGCGGGCCGAGCCCCCCGAGTTCTCGGCCTGCACGGTGATGATCTCCCCCGATAGCGCCCGCTCCGTGGAAACGGTCACCGCTCCGCTCCGCGGATCGACCCGGGCCGCTGGGCCAGAGATCGCGAAAGTCAGGTTCTCGCCATAGAATGCGCCGCGCGTTTCCAAGACCTGTTCACCGCTGTGCTGGTCGAAGACCTCCTCCCAGAGAGGCTCCAGCGCCTTCGGCGGCTCATAGGTAACAGCCAAGGCGGCGGTAACGGCCTCGCTGGTTCCCGCGACGTTTCCGGCCCTGATCCGGCAGGTCAGCTTCGTCCGATCATCCTGGGGCCCCGGCGTGTAGACGGTTCCTGTCGCGCCGGGGATCTTCGCCCCGCCGCGCAGCCATTGCTGGCTCAGGCGCGGCGGGGGATCGCCCTTCCAGCCCCCCAACGCCACCGTCACCGGGCTCCCGATCCTGCCGGTTCCTGAAAGGGCCGGCGGCCTGACGAGTTCAGGCACCGTGTCGGAGGTCTTCTTCATGGCGCGACGAGAGCCCCGAACGGCCCCGCAAGTCAAGCCGAGATGCGACCCGAAGAGGGCGCGTCAAAGGCCGCGCGGGCCCACCGGCGGCACCGTGACGGAGATCAGATTACCATTGATATCTTTGGTGAAGTCGAAATCAGGGAAGAACGCCTGCACATATGCGATCGTGTCCGTCAGATCATGTCCAGTGCGGGTGGCGAGCGGCCCGCCGGGCTTCGGTGAGAAGTCGCCGGCCGCCGCGTCCACATAGGTGGAAGCAAGGTCCGTGATCAACTCGCTGGCGTTCGCCGCCCACGGGTCCGATACCTCCTGCCACTGCGCGCGGGCGGTGTAGAGGTTGCCCTCACGCGTGCCCTCTACGCCATCCGGGGTCGGATGAGTGATGCCACCGCCGTGGATGACGCTGTTCAAAAGATCGTAGATGACCCGATAGGGAGGTGTGCCGGATTTCCCGAGTGCCACCGAATTGGTGTCGGTTAGCTGAAGCGGATTGGGCGGAACGAGGTTGTTCCAAAGGATGCACTTGTCTCCAGAGGATGGCGGCGGAAACGTTCCGGACCCCGTACCACTGTAGTTCTGGTCCGCGATGGCGCGGCCCTGGTTGTTCGGGATGATGAGACTGCTCACCGGGATGTCGTTGAAGCCGATAAACACCTTCGTAGCCTCCTGCCACGTCAGGTAGCCTCCGCATTCCACGAAGCGGTTGCCGTATACGAGGATGTTGAAACACTGGTCGTAGAAGCTGAGGCGGTTGGCGTGCGCGCCTTGGCTGCACTTCTCATGGTAGTTGTAGGTCCACTGGATGTTGCTGACCGCCAACGATCGATACGGCGAGGAGCCGATCTCGAAGAAGCGGTTGTTCCGGTATATGTGGTTGTCGCACTGGTTCGCATTCGGGTAGCTCTTGTCCGTGGCCTGCGTGCCGAGAGTGCCGAGAACCGTGAGACCGTAGCAGTCGGGTGTCTGGACGAAGTCGCAATACTCGATGAGCACGTTGTCCGTGGATGAGAGCCAGACCATGCCGTAGCCCTTGAGGGGGTTGGCGTTCTGGCCCAAGCGGCAGTGGCGCATCGTGACTCCATAGGACTTTTTGGTGGCAGCGCCGGAGTAGGTGCCGAAGCAGACACCATCGTATGAGCTGCTGTTCCCCGCGGGGCGGAGAAGCTGCACGCCTTCCAGCGTGACCTCGCCGGCGGTGCTGGACGTGTAGTCGATGATGCGGCTGCGTGCCGAGTATTCGATCTTGTCGATGTCCGCCGGGTCGTTGGGCCAGACGTAGACCGTCACTTTGCCGCCACCCTCATCGCTGTAGCCCCAGCCACCCCGCCGCATCGCCGGGAGGATGTTCAGGAGGGAGAAGTAGCGCTGGGTGCTGCCAGGGGTCGCCGTGCCGCCCTGCACTGTCCGAAGCCCGTCCACCATTATGGTATTGCCGGACTTGCCGGTGATGTTCACCGGAGAAACGAGATTGGGCTGGTGGTGCAGATTCACATAGGCGTTGAGAAGCTGCGCCTCGGTGTAGTTGGAGATTACGCTGGCGTCGGTGATCGACAGCACTTGGTTGGAACCGTTCAGGCCGAGACTGTCGGCGATGTGGAACGCCGTGTTGTCCGCGCTGTAGAAGATGTCCGAGGTGTCCGCCCTGTCGGTGGCGATGAGGAGCGGCTTGTCGTCGCCTTCATAGAGGTTGAGTCCGGCGGGTGTGGAGGAGGCATAGGCGCTTGATGCAAGCCCGGTGCGCTTCCAGATGCTCGACCAGTTGGGGCCGACCAATGCGGCGTCACCTGACGTGCATGGGACGAAGCCCGTTAGCGGCTCGGAGCCAACGATCTTCGGCTTATCTGTGCCATAGCCCTTGATGGTGCCCTCGAACCCGGACGTAGAGAACTGCTCCCGGTAGGTTCCGGCCTTGACTGCGATGGTCTTGGGACTTCCCGACGCGACAGCCGCAGCAACGGCATCGGAGATGGTGGTGAAGTCGTCCCCGCCCGCCGCGTTGACAATAAGGTCTGCGTTCGTGCCCGCGTCGTAAGCCTCGTCCCAGCCATACTGAACCGTTGAGGCCGGAGGCGGGACTACAACCGGTGCGGCTGCAGTGGTGACCCTGAAGCGTACAGCGCCCTGTGCAATGCTGATCATTCCGATCTCCTAAACCGCCGTGATGGAGCCGCTGCCGCTGACAACCGGCGTGAAAGTACCGGCGGTGCCGCGGCCCGTGACGAGTTCGCCGTCGTAGAGGCCGATGTCTTCCGCGCCGAGCGCCACCCGCGCCACATCAGGCGATTTCAGGGTCCCACTCTCGTGGAAGAGCCCCTGCACGCCGCTGTCGTTCACGTCCACATAGGTCCCCAGCCACAACGCCACACGCTCCAGCCTGACGCCGGGGTTGGCGGCGTTCGGGACGGACCAGCCCGCGGGGCTGTTGGGATTGAACGGGTTCGCCATGGGGAAGTCGGCGGTGTTGACGCTGGTGGGAAGCTTGATTGCCGCGCCGGTTTCGAGGCTGACCAACGCCACGGACGATCGGATCTGCCTGTCCATCGAGACCAGCATCAGATATTTGGTCCCGAGCGTGAGAGCATGGCCCGTGTAGACACGTCCTTTCTGCGCCGAGGCGGAGTCCTGCACCCTGATGTCCGGTTTGCCCGCTGCGCCAATCTCGATCTGCGTGAGGTAGTGCGCTGACGTGGTGGGCGTCAGCAGCAGGCTGCCGGTGGAGAACTGCGTCGGCTCGAAGGCGTAGACCAGCGTGTAGCTGTCGATGGACGCGGGGAAGCCGAAATCGGAGTTCGTGCTGAGCCGAGCGCTGCCGTCGCCCTTGGCGAATTCGACCCATTGCGGGACATAGGCCGCGGCCGCCGCCGTCGTGAAGCTGAGCGTGACGTCATCGGCGATTCCGACGAAGGCGGTTCCGGCCGGACCCCGGACCGCCGTCGGCGCGATGCGGATCGCATGCTCCTTGGAGCCTTCGAGAGCCGCGCCGGGCGCGATGGTCAGAACCGCGCCGCTGGCCGAGACCGTTCCGCCGCCGGTGCCGATGCCGGATGCGGCATCGAAGGTCTCGACATCCGTCCATCCCCCGTCGTTCCTGCGCAGAACGATGTTTCCGGCGTCAAGAACGATTTCACTGTCGAAAGTGGCCATCACCTTGGCCGTGGCCGCCACGCCTGCCGCGCCGCCGGCCGGACTGCTGAAGACGATGGCCGGTGCTGCTGCCTCTGTGATGGTCACAGAGGAGTTCTCGACATTCGAGTAGACGCCGGCCACGGATTTCACGGCGAGGCTGAGGATGTATCTCCCCGGCGGTACCCGGCTCAGGTCGACATCCCGGATGATCAACCCTGCCGTATTGTCGAAACTTCCATTGGCCGCCGCGCCGGAATGCGCCTCGACCTGTGCGCCAGTCGCATATGCCGCGCCACTGAGCGCCCACCATGTCGTCCCCGGCTGATCAACCGTCCATGAAAGGCTGGGCGGAGACGCGGCGGAATCGGCTGTGACCCCCGAGAGGACCGGCGCGGCGGGTGCCGCGCGCACGGTGACGTCGAACGTCACGGCGACGGTCCCGCCCGAGTTCGCCGCGGTGACCGTGACCGGCTCCGCGCTCCGCGCCGTCGCCGTCGCGATGCTGACAATTCCGGTGGCGGCGTCGATCGTGGCGCCCGCGCCCGTGACGCCGAAGCTCAGTCCCCCGCCGGCGAAGGCCGCCGCCGCGTCCACCGTCCGGATCCCGCCGCCGAGATCGAAGACCTGGGCCGCGAGCCCGCCCGTCGCCGACGGCGCCGCCCAGGCCACCCCGACCGCCGCCGTGGCCGCCGTGACGCTCCCGGACGCGTTCGAGGCCGTCACGACGCAGCGCAGCCTCTTGAGGTCGTCCGCCGGAACCGGCGTGTGGCTCGCGCCCGTCGCGCCCGGAACGTCCGCGTCGCCGATCTGCCACTGCAGCGCCAGGGCCGGCGCGGGCGTCCCGCTCCAGACCCCGGGATCGACGGTCATCATCGCCCCGATCCGGCCGGTGCCGGAAAGCGCCGGCGCCCCCACAAGGACCGGCGCGGCGGGTGCCGCGCGCACGGTGACGTCGAACGTCACGGCGACGGTCCCGCCCGAGTTCGCCGCGGTGACCGTGACCGGCTCCGCGCTCCGCGCCGTCGCCGTCGCGATGCTGACAATTCCGGTGGCGGCGTCGATCGTGGCGCCCGCGCCCGTGACGCCGAAGCTCAGTCCCCCGCCGGCGAAGGCCGCCGCCGCGTCCACCGTCCGGATCCCGCCGCCGAGATCGAAGACCTGGGCCGCGAGCCCGCCCGTCGCCGACGGCGCCGCCCAGGCCACCCCGACCGCCGCCGTGGCCGCCGTGACGCTCCCGGACGCGTTCGAGGCCGTCACGACGCAGCGCAGCCTCTTGAGGTCGTCCGCCGGAACCGGCGTGTGGCTCGCGCCCGTCGCGCCCGGAACGTCCGCGTCGCCGATCTGCCACTGCAGCGCCAGGGCCGGCGCGGGCGTCCCGCTCCAGACCCCGGGATCGACGGTCATCATCGCCCCGATCCGGCCGGTGCCGGAAAGCGCCGGCGCCCCCACAAGAACGGGAGGGCGGTCCTTCGCAGGTCCGGGTTTCGCACGCATCGCCTTGGACGCTCCGGAATCCATTCCGGTGCCGATCGACATCTTGACCATGGCCTCAGTTCCCCCCGGCCGCTTGGCGGACGGCGTCTGAAACGCTCACCGATGGTACCGTCGGATGGCGACGGAGGTTCTTCATTGGATCGAACATGGGCCCTCATCAGATGTCGCGCCGCCCCGCGCCGGATCGGCGCGCTCGGCAGGCTGTGCCGCGTCCGCATCGTGAGGCGAAGGAGGCCGGGAGCGGCCTGCGGCGTGGGAATCGGAAAGACTGGCGGCGGGCGCGGCCCTACCAGAAGCCGACGATGTCCGCGGCCGTGGTGCCGGAGGCCAGCACCTGGCGGACGCGCAGCGGCAGGAAGCTGCCCGCCGGCACCCCGGCAAGCGTGACCGTCGCGCCGCTGAGCATGAGCGCGCGCACGTCGCCCGGAGTGCCCACGTAGATCGCGCGGGTGACGTGGGGAAGCGCTCCGGCGTCGGTCGGGACGATCTCCCCGGCATCTTCGGGCGGCGAGGTCAGACTGCGGGCATGGGTCTTGAAGGTGTCGATCATGGAGATCCCTCGAAGGATGGGCACCGGACGGGCGCCTCCTCGGAAAAGGACGGTGGGAGGATGATCCCACGGAACCGGTCGGGCGCCTGTGGCGCGGACTCGCGTTATGGATGTCAGGGAACCGGCGCGCGGAGGGCGGAACGCCCGCGGCGCCGGGAGCGAGATCTGTTCTACCCCACAGGCGTTAAGGATGACCTAACCAGCCGACTGAACGGCGGAAACTCCGTCCGGGACCCCGGAGCGCGCGATTCGGCGAAGCGGCCGGCAGGTCGGCGAATGAGCCTGAAAGCCGCATGACGCAGCCGCTGTTCTTCTTCAGGCTGTTTCAGCCGCGCGGCGATCCCTTTGAAAGCGTCTGAACGTCCCTCGAGAAAGCTTGGAGCGGATACGATGCGGATTGATGGGGTCCGCTCTGAAGGCACGACACGATGCGCGCGCCTTCAGTAATAGCCGTATTCCTCGCCCACGTAGCGGCACTTGTTCAGGATCACTCCCAGAACGTTCGTCTGCTCCGCCAGGTCGTGCTCGCACCGGTCGATCTCGTCGATCGTGCTGATCTCGGCGCCCGCGATCAGCAGCACGCAGTCAGTGTTCGGCAGGAACGCCATCACGTCGTCGCAGGTCAGCATTGGCGGCAGGTCATAGATGACGACGTCCGGTTGAAGTTCGGCTCGCATCCGCTCCAGCGCCGCGCCGCAGGAGCCGTGCTGGAGCAATTCGGCGGGATTGCGCACGGACGCCGGGCTGGCTCCGATCGCGAGGTTGCCGCCGCAGCGCACGAAATTCTCGGAAGCCCCGCTCGCGCCCTTCAGGAAGCTCTCCATGGAACGCGTCTCCCGCAGCCCCAGCGTTTTCGCGACGGAGGGGCGCCGCAGGTCGAGATCGACCAGAACGGTGCGGCCGTCCGTCTTCTGGGCGAGGCTGAAGGCGAGGTTCAGCGCCACCATGGTCTTGCCGCAATCAGCCGTCGGCGAGGTGATCGCGAACGACGTCCAGCCCTTGTCCGCCATCATCCGCAGGATTTTGGTACGCATCATATCGAAGATCATATGCGCCGGATCGGTGCGCGCGAAAGACACGATCCGCTCCCGGCGCATCTGCTCGGCGTCGGGCGAGAAAGACGGCAGGCCTTCCCAGACCGACTCCGCCCCGCCGAAGCCCCGCTCGGGAGAGGACGCAGGCGCGGCTCGGCGTGGCGGAACGGCGAGGGACTGGCCGCCGCCGTCGGCGCGCTGCTCCTTGGCCTTCTGGATTGCTGCCTGAATGCGTTCCATGATTTCGATCCACCTCTAGGGAAAGCCCCGCCAAGCCGCAGACCTCTGCGGCGCCCGCTTTCAGAATTGCGACAGAAAACCGCTCAACCCGACGTTGTCCGCAAGGTTTCGCAGAAGAAGATCCATCGGCAGATAATATTTGTGCAGAGCGAAGAGCGCGGCCGGGATCGCGATGGCGATCAGCGCCAGCACGCCCAGGACGACCGCGCGCTTCCAGCGCGTCTCTCCCCGAGTGCGGATGTAGGGGACCGTCGCCAGAGGCTGGATGCCCAGCTTCGAGGTGATCTCGACGGGACGGCGGATGCTCCGGTTCAGCATCTCCATCAGCAGGATGAAGCCCAGCCCCGCGCCAAGCCCGGCCGCGACGCTGCCGCCGCCGATGAGCAGGCGGTTCGGGCTGAGCGGATCCGCCGGCGGCGTGGCTTGCTCGACCAGATTGAACCTCTCGCCCTTGGCGAGCACCTCGATGCGCTCGCCAACGGCCGCATCCGCCAGACGCCTCTCCGCTTGGTCATATTGGAAGCTCAAGCTTTCCTGCTCGCGCTGGAGCCCGGTTAAGGTCATCTCGTTCGCAGGCGTCTCGCGAATGCTTCTGTCAAGGTTGTCCAGCGTCGTCACGAGTCTGGCCTTCTCGCCCGCGAGGAACTCGAGCCGCCCGTCAAGCTGTGCAAGCTGGATCTCGTACTCCGACATGCCGAGAAAGTCCGGGTTGATCAGCGCGAGCTGCTCCTCGACGACCGGTTCGAGCGCCGCGACCCGATTCTTGAGCATGGTCACGTTCGGGCTTGTCTCGGAATAGACCGAGAGCGCCTGGGCGAGCTGCTGCCGAAGATCGGCCAGCTGCTCCTCCTCGCGGCTGAGCTCGCGGGTCGAGAAGACCCGCCCCGTCTGCTCGTAGATGCTGACGGTCCGCGCGCGCGCGTCCCGGAGCGAGGCCTCCTCGCGCTCCAGCTGGATCAGCCGCTCTTGATTTAGGGTCTGCTCGTTGCGTCGAAACTCCAGGCTTTCGGGCAGCGCATCCTGGTTGCCGTTCTTGAACGCGAGGATCGCGGCCGCGTTGCGGTCGAGCTCGCCAGCGAGACGGGACACCTCCTGCTCGAAGAAATCCAGCGTGCCGGTCGCCCGCCCTGTCCGCATGCGGACGTTCTCCTGAAGGATCAGCGTGGTCATCTCGTTGGTCACGTCGGCCGCCATGGCGGGCGTCGGCGCGTCGAAGGAAACGCTGATGATCGTCGCGCCCTCGACGGGCCGTCCCGCGCGCGTGGGCCTATCCGTCTCAAAGATCACGCGCTTCTGCATGTCTTCGATGAGGTCGTTCGCCGACAGGCCCGGCTGGTCCGCGTATATGCCGAACCGGTCCGCGAGGCTGAGCAGGTTGGCGCGGGTCATCAGCCTCTGCTGGATGATCTGCATCTGCTCGACCGCGTTGACCGGCACCGTCGACTGCGCGAGATCCCCGGGGATCTGCGCCGATTCCACAAGCAGTCTGGCCGTCGAGCGGTAGGAAGGCGGCAGAATGAACGCCACAGTCAGCCCTATGGCCGAGATGAGCGCCGCGATCACAAGGAAATACGGAAAGCGTCGCCAGAAGACCGAAAGATAGTATTTGAGATCGAAACCGCTCATGTCCGCCCCTCCGAAACCTATACTGCTGTCGCCGCGAGCCGACCGCGAGCCTTGCGGTCCGCCACCACCTGTTCGACCACGCCTGCGTCGACCTTATCCAGACCGTCGGTGAAGGCGTAGACCAGCGCGTAGTCGCAGATCTGGTTGACCAGCCGCGGCACGCCGCGCGAGGCCAGATGCACGCATTCACAGGCCGCCGGCGTGAAGATCTCGCGCTGCGCCCCCGCGACCGCGAGCCGGTGGCGGATGTAGTCGCCGACCCCCGCGCTCGACATCGCCGGAAGATGGTAGTCGGCCGCGACCCGCTGGGCGAACTGCTCAAGGCGGGGCTGGTGGATCATCTCTCGCAACTCGGGCTGGCCGACGAGGACCAGCTGGACCAGTTCGTCCTTGTCGGCGTTGATGTTGGAGAACATGCGCAGCTCCTCGAGCGTCTCGACGCTGAGGTTCTGCGCCTCGTCGAAGATCAGCATCGTGCGCCGGCCGCTCGCGTATTCCTCGATGAGATAGTCCTGGAACTGTGCGAAAAGCCGGACGTAGCTCGCCTCCGCCTCGGTCTGCACGCCGAGCGCCATCAGCACCCAGTGCAGGAGCTCGCCCCGGTTGCCCTGCGCGTTCGAGATCAGCCCGACGGTGAAATCCTCGGGAAGACTGCGCAGCAAGTGGCGGATCAGCGTCGTCTTTCCCGCGCCGATCTCGCCGGTGACCAGCGTGATCGGCGAATGGGTCAGCATTCCGTATTCCAGCATGGCGTAGGCGCGCGAATGGTTCTCGGACCAGAACAGGAAATCCGGATCGGGCAGGAGCGTGAAAGGCCGCTCCGTGAGCCCGAACCACTCATTGTAGATAGTCAGGGTACTCGACATGCCCATTCCGAAATCCACCATCACCACACTCGGCCGCAATCTCTGCCACGCGCGTTAAATATGCGTAATTATATCAGACTGAAAGGGCCCTACACCGTTCCCGCCCGGATATCACCTCATGCATCCGTGAATTCCACCAAGGGCCGCGTGCCGGAAGGGATCATCCGTGATGACATCGTCGCAGTCGCGGGCTATCCCTGACGCCGCAAAGCGGCCCCGGCCGCCAAAAACATGTGGCTCGGCCTGATGAACTCAATTCTCGAAGATACGGCTCCCGGGATCAGCGTCATCATACCCCATCTCAACCAGCCGGGACCGCTCGCGCGCTGCCTCGCCTCTCTGCGCGCCCAGAAAGACGCGCCGCCGTTCGAGATCATCGTGGTCGACAACGGCTCGCCCGCGCCGCCCGAGGCCCTCTGCGCGGAATTCGACGCGCGGCTGCTGCATCAGCCGGCGCCCGGGCCCGGTCTCGCGCGCAACGCGGGCGTTGAGGCGGCGCGCGCTCCGATCCTCGCCTTCATCGACGCCGACTGCCACGCCGATCCGGACTGGCTCGCCGCGATCGCGGCGCGCTTCGCCGCCCCCGACATCGAAATTCTCGGCGGCGACGTGCGCATCGCCCGCGACGATCCGGCCAACCCGACCATGCTCGAAGCCTATGAGAGCGTCTATGCCTACCGGATGGAGGAATACATCCGCCGGCAGGGCTTCACCGGCACCGGCAACCTCGCGATCCGCCGCGCGGTCTTCGACGCCGTGGGCCCCTTCGGCGGCATCGGCATCGCCGAGGACCGCGACTGGGGCCAGCGCGCCCGCGCAATGGGCCATGTCACGCGCTACGCTCCGGAAATGCGCGTCTATCACCCCGCCCGGCAGACCTTCGTCGATCTCGCGCTCAAATGGGACCGCCAGACCGCCCATGATTTCGCCCGCATGGCCCCGGGCGCCTCGGGGCGGCTGAAATGGCTCGCCCGGACCGCGGCGGTGGCCGGATCGCCCGCCCCCGAGATCGTCCGCATCCTGCGCTCCGACCGCGTGGAGGGCCCGCGCGCCCGCGCCCTCGCCTTCGCCGGGCTCGTGCGCATCCGGCTCCACCGCGCCCGGCGGATGCTCATGCTGGGGCTGGGATCCGACCCCGCGACGATGAGCGATTCTTGGAACCGTCGCTGAACCGGGGCCGCGCGCGCCGGAAAGAATAGTCTTTTCCGAGCGCTGCAACCATGACGTGCGAACAGGCGGGCGTTAGGCATACCGTTCAAAAACCTCTCAAATTTGGTTGAAAATCGCCACAAAGCGTGATTAATGTTCGGTATCCGAAAGGGTTCGAACGGCATGGGGTCAAAGCGTCCCTTCCGTTTCGCGGCTTTTCGGCTCGTCGTGCGTAAGCGGCTGTATGTTTCCGGGTGGTGGGGTGTCGGATCTTCAATGATGCATTTTCTCGAACGCGATCTGACACATGTCGCCGTGGCCACCGCCGACCCCGCCATGTCCGAAACGTTTGCTGAACAGCCCGCGGAGCGGGGCCTCTACCGCCGCCGGCTCAAGCGCGTTTTCGACAGCGCCGCGATCATCGCGGCTCTGCCGATCGTTCTCCCGCTCATCGCCATCCTCGCCCTTCTGATCCGGCGCGACGGCGGTCCGGTATTCTATTATCAGAACCGCGTCGGGCGCGGCGGAAAAATCTTCCGCTTCTGGAAGCTGCGCTCGATGGTCGTGGACGCCGAGTCTATGCTCGAGGCGCATCTCGCCGCCGATCCGGCCGCGCGCGCCGAATGGAACGCGACCCAGAAACTCAAGGACGACCCCAGGGTCACCCGCATCGGCCGCCTGATCCGCAAGACCTCGATGGACGAGCTGCCCCAGCTCTGGAACGTGCTGCGCGGCGAGATGAGCCTCGTCGGCCCCCGCCCGATCATGATCGACCAGCTTCCGCTCTATCCCGGCCGGGCCTATTTCTCCCTGCGGCCCGGACTGACCGGCTTCTGGCAGGTCGGCGACCGCAACGAGACCAATTTCGCCAGCCGCGCCGTCTACGACACCAGCTACGCGCGCAACGTCTCTTTCCTGACCGACATAGCGGTCCTGTTCCTCACGATCCGCACCGTCCTGCGCGGCACCGGCTACTGAGGGACGGTCCCGCGCGTCCGGAGCGCGTTTCCGGTTTTTTCCGGACACCGGTTGTTTTTCCGTAAACACTTCGCGACGTATTCGACCCATATGATCCCCGCAGGACCCCGGGTCCCCAAGACGTTTCGATGGAGCTGACGATGCGCCTCACCGCCAAAGCCGCCCCCGCCCTTCTCGGCGTTTTTCTGGTCCTCGCGGGCTGCGAGACGGCGGAGGAGCGCGCCGAGGCGCATTACCAGCGCGGCCTGACGCTCATCGCAGAGGGCGAGACCGAGCGCGCCGAGGTCGAATTCCGCAACGTCTTCGAGCTCAACGGCGACCATACCGAGGCGCGCCTCGCCTATGCCGGCATTCTCGAGGAGCGCGGCGACGCCTCCGGGGCCCTGAGCCAGTACCTGCGTCTCGTCGAACAGGACCCGGGCAGCGTCGAGGGCAGGCTCGCGACCGCGCGCCTCGCTCTGGCGCTCGGGGATCTCGCGACCGCGGAGACCAACATCGCCGTGGCCTTCGAGATCGCCCCCTCCGATCCCGAGATCCGGGCGATCAAGGCCGCCGCGGAATACGCCAAAGAGGGCGGCGACCGACCCGCCGCGGTCGCGATGGCCCGCGAGGTCCTCGCCGAGGATCCCTCCCAGATCCCCGCCCACATGATCCTCATCGCCGAGGCGATGAACGCCGGCGACCACGCCGCCGCCCTGCCCCTGATCGACGCGGCCACGGCCCGGGCGCCCGAGGACGAGGCGCTCGCCATCCTCCGGCTCAGCGCGCTGCAGAATCTCGACGACCCGCAGGCCGAGGGCGCGCAGCTGCGCGCGATGGCCGACACCTTCCCGGAGAACGACAGCTTCTGGCAGGCCCTCGTCCGCTGGCATGTCGCACAGGACGATCCCGACGGCGCCGAGGCGGTGCTGCGCGAGATGGCGGCGCTCGCGCCGGACGATCCGGAGGCGCGCTACCGCGTCGTGCAGTTCCTGCTGAACACCAGGGGCGTCGACGCCGCGCGCGCCGAGCTTGAGACGCTCCGCGCGGAGGCCGCCGACCCCGCGCCTTTTCAGCGCGCGCTCGCCGTGCTCGATTTCGCCGAAGGCGACAGGGACACGGCGATCGCGTCGATGCGCGGGCTGATCGACGCCGCCGAGCCCTCCGACGACCGCCGCGAGACCCAGGTAGCACTCGCCCGCATGCTCGATGAGACCGGAGACGCGTCCGGCCGGGACGAGGTGGTCGACGCCGTGCTCGCCGAGGACGCGACCCAGATCGAGGCGCTCAAACTGCGCGCGCGGCGCGAGATCGACGCCGACAGGCCCGAGAACGCCGTCCGGGACATGCGCGACGCCCTCGAGCAGGCCCCGCGCGACCCCGCGATCCTGACCCTCATGGCCGAGGCCCACCTGCGCGAGGGCTCCCGCGAACTCGCAGGCGAGCGGCTGGCGCTGGCCGTGGAGGTCTCGGGGCGCGCCTCCGGGGAATCCGTCCGCTACGCCCGCTTCCTGCTGGAGGACGGTCGCGTCGGACCGGCCGAGAGCGTGCTCCTCGACGGGCTGAAGGTCGCCCCGAACGACATCGGCCTCCTGTCCCTGCTGGGCGAGCTGCATCTGGAGCGCCGCGACTGGGCCCGTGCCACGCAGGTGGCGGGACTTCTGCGCGAGCGCGGGGATCCGGAGGCCGTCCGGGCCGCCGACGCCATCGAAGCCACGGCCCTTCGCAGCCAGAACCGGCTCGAGGAGACCGCCGACATGCTGCGCGGCCTGGTCGAGGCCGATTCCGGAGACACCCGCGCGCTCGCGGGCCTCGTCCAGACCTGGGTCGAGGCCGGCGAGATCGACGAGGCCCTGACCTTCGTGAACGAGCGTCTGGCCCAGGACCCCGGAAGCGTGCCGCTGCGCATGATGCTGGCGGGCCTCCACACCGTGGGCGACGCGCCCGACGAGGCCGAGGCGCTCTACCGCGCCATCATCGCCGAGAACCCCGGCTACGCGCAGCCCTACCAGGCGCTCTTCGCGCTCCTCAACCTCCAGGGCCGGCCGGACGAGGCCGAGACGGCTCTCGACGAGGGCATCGCCGCGTCGCCCGAGGATCCGCGCCTGCTCTTCACCAAGGCCTCGCTTCTCGAAGGGCGCGAGGATTTCGAGGGCGCGATCGCGATCTACGAGGCCATGTACGCGCGCGGCAGCGACAGCGAGCTGATCGCCAACAATCTCGCGAGCCTCATCGCCGCGCAGCGCCCCGACGCCGCGAGCCTCGAGCAGGCCTACGCCATCGCGCGGCGACTGCGCGCCTCGAACGTGCCGCATTACCAGGACACCTACGGCTGGATCCTGGCCCGGCGCGGCGATCCTGCCCAGGCGCTGACCTATCTGGAGCCCGCCGCGCGCGGACTGCCCGACAATCCGATCGTCCAGGCGCATCTGGGCCTGACCTACGCCGATCTCGAAAGCTGGGATCTCGCCCGCGCCGCGCTCGAGCGCGCCATCGAGATAGCCGGTCCCGACAGCGGCCTGCCCCAGATCGCGGAGGCCCGGACCAAGCTTGACGAGATCGCCCGCCGCCCGGCGGATGGCGGAGCGCCCTCCTCCGCGCCAGGGCAGTAGACCGCGCGACGGACGGCGGCATGGTCCCTGAAATTCTGGCCGTGGCGGTGCTGACCGCCGCCTCAGGGGCCGCGTGGATCCTGGCGCCCTACGGTTGGCGCCGCCTGCAGGAGCGCGGGCTGGACGCCCGCTGTCGCCGCCAACGCGCGATCGTGCTGAGTTATGACGACGGCCCGGGAACGGTGCTAACCCCCGCACTCATCGAGCTCTTCCGCGCCGAGAGCGTCCGCGCCAGCTTCTTCCTGCTCGGCAGCAGCGTCGAGCGCGCGCCAGACATCGCCCGCCAGCTTGTCATCGAGGGGCACGAGATCGGCAGCCACACGGGGAGCCATTCCAACGCCTGGAAGACGCTCCCGGGACGCGTCGCGCGGGACGTGGCGGCCGGACGGCGCGCCGTCGATGGCATCGGCGGCGATGGCCGGCTCTTCCGTCCGCCCTTCGGCAAGATCACACTCGCGGGCCTCGTTCTCGGGCTTGCGCAAGGCCTGCGCTTCGGCTGGTGGACCATCGACAGCGGCGACAGCTGGCGCCGCCGCCCGGTCGCGGAGGTGCTCGGCGAAATCTCAGCCAAGGGCGGCGGCGTGGTGCTGATGCATGACGGCGACGGCTATGCGCGCGTGGCGGACGAGCCGGTCGGCCACGTCGAGCATGTGCTGGAGCTGACACGGGGCATTCTTGCGCTCGCGCGCGCCGAAGGCTACCGCGTGACCACCCTCGGCGCGCTCGACCGGGAGCCGTCATGATCGCACCCACCGGGACCCGCGCCCCGAAGGTCCTCGCGATCGCCTCGGGCGGCGGGCACTGGGTGCAGCTGATGCGTCTGATCCCAGCCTGGGACGGTTGCCGCGTCGCCTACGCGACCACCACGCCTGATTTCCGCGACATCGTGACGGCCGAAGCCGCGCGGCGCGGCCAGCCCGCGCCGGAGTACTTTCTCTTCACCGAGGCCAACCGCTGGCAGAAGCTGCGCCTGGCGCGCCAGCTCGCCGAGATCGCCGCGATCCTCGCGCGCTTCCGCCCGGACACCGTCATCACCACCGGTGCCGCGGCGGGGTATTTCGCCCTGCGTCTCGCCCGACTCTCCGGCGCGCGCACCGCTTGGATCGACAGCATCGCGAACGCCGGCGAGATGTCGCTCTCGGGGCGCAAGTCGGGCCCCCACGCCGACCTCTGGCTCACCCAGTGGCCCGAGCTCGCGGAGCCAGGCGGCCCGGACTTCAGGGGCGCGGTGCTATGATTTTCCTGACCATCGGCACCCACGAGCCCTTCGACCGCCTGTTGCGTGCCGTCGACGCCTGGGCCGGGGCGCAGGCCGACACGACGGAAGTCTTCGGCCAGATCACCGACCCTGGGACCGAGGGCTACCGCCCGCAGCATTTCCGATGGGTTACCCGCATGCTCCCGGCCGAATACGACGCGAGGGTGGCGAAGGCCGATTTCCTGATCGCCCATGCAGGCATGGGCTCGATCATCACCGCGATGCGCCATTCGAAGCCCATCGTCATCCTGCCCCGCCGGGGCCATCTGCACGAGACCCGGAACGATCATCAGTTCGACACCGCAGCCCGGCTCGGCGGCAAGCCCGGAATCTTCGTGGCGATGGACGAGACCGCCCTGCCTCCGCTGCTCGACGATCTCGTGGCGCGCGCGGGCGAAGTGCGCGTCGAGACCGCCAGCCTCCATGCCGAGGAGCGGCTGCTCGAGGCCCTGCGCGGCCTGATCCACGGGCCGGCGCCAGCCCGCCGCGGACGGCGTTCCGAAAAGTGATCCCGGTCAGGCCTTGGTCACATGGGTCATCGGCAGGCCGCGGCGGGCCATGGCGTTGCGGGTGTCGATGACCGGAACGCCCATCCCGGCCAGAGCGGCGTAGTCGACCGCGTCGTGGTCGGTGGCGATCAGGATCGCGTCGTATCCCCGCGCCGCGATCTCCCCGAACGGCACCGAGAGCCGGCCGAAGAGCTCCGGATGCTCGCGCATCCGCGGCACGGAAGGCACGTGGGGGTCGTGGTAGTCCACCTCCGCCCCCTGCTCGAGCATCAGCTCCATCAGCCGCACCGAGGGGCTCTCGCGCATGTCCGGCACGTTCTTCTTGTAGGAGAGCCCCACGATCAGAACCCGCGCGCCGCTCACTCCGCGTCCCCGCTTCTCGTCCAGCACCTGCCGCACGCGGCCGACCACATGACGCGGCATGTTGACGTTGATCTCGCCCGCCAGCTCGATGAACCGCGTCGAGAGGTCGTATTCGCGCGCCTTCCAGGTCAGGTAGAACGGATCGATCGGGATGCAGTGTCCGCCGAGGCCCGGCCCCGGATAGAACGGCATGAAGCCGAAGGGCTTGGTCGCCGCCCCGTCGATCACCTCCCAGACGTCGATCCCCATCGCCTCGTAGATCACCTTGAGCTCGTTCACGAGCGCGATGTTGACGGCGCGGAACACGTTCTCGGTGATCTTGACGGCCTCGGCCGTGGCCGTGGATGAGACCGGCACCACTTTGTCGACCACCAGCTCGTAGAACCCCACCGCCAGTTCGCGCGCCTCGGCCCCGTCGCCGGCGACGATCTTCGGGATGGTGGCGGTATGGAAGCTCGCGTTGCCGGGGTCCTCGCGCTCCGGCGAGAATGCGACGAAGAATTCGACACCCGGCGCGAGTCCGCTCTCGGCCAGGATCGGGGTCAGCACCTCGCGGGTCGTGCCGGGGAAGGTCGTCGATTCAAGCACGACCAGCGTCCCCGGGCTCATATGCTCAGCGATCACCCGCGCCGTATCGGTCACATAGCTCAGATCCGGCTCGCGGTGTCGCGTCAGCGGCGTCGGCACGCAGACGACGATGACGTCGCATTTCGCCAGCCCGGAGAAGTCCGTCGTCCATGTGAACGTCCCGTCGACCGCCCTGAGGGCCTCGTCGTTCACGGCCTCGATGTAGCTCTCGCCCGCCGAAAGGCGCTCGGTCTTGCCCGCATCCACGTCGAACCCGATCGTCCGCACGCCCCGCGACGCGGCCGTGACCGCGAGAGGAAGGCCGACATAGCCGAGCCCGATGACCCCCAGGACAAGGCTCCTGTCCCGGATCCTGCCGAGAAGCCCCTGATGAATCGCGTCCAGCATGATGAGATGCTCCTGTCAGCCTGAAACAATCGCGCCATTCGCAACGCCCTCGCGCAGGCCGGGCCCGAAAGACCGCGAACCCTCTAATGCATCCCCCGGCGCCGCGCCAGACTGACGGAAAGGGATTGTCCGTTAAGGAAAACAGCCCCGCGCCTCAGAACAGGCGACCTGTTGCCGATCAACGACGCTTTGCAAGATTCCGACGCCAAATCCGCGTAATTCATTAATTATATCTTTTGGATAAGCATCCCCTTTCCTAAGGTGCCCCGCAACTCTCAAACTCGAAAGAGGCAAATTGATGAGATTGATTCTCCACGCCGTCCTGGCGCTGATCCTGACCACCGCGGTTCTGGCCGGTCCGGCCGCCGCGCAATCGACCTACCGGATCCAGCCCGGCGACATCCTGGACGTGACCGTCCTCGAGGACGCCGCGCTCAACCGCCAGGTCCTCGTCGGTCCCGACGGGCGCATCTCGCTGCCGCTCGCCGGCACCGTGAACGCCGGCGGCCAGACCATCGAGACCATCGAGAGCAACATCGCCCAGCGGCTCGCCTCCAACTTCGCGGTCGAGCCCAACGTCTTCGTGGCGCTCCAGGCCCTCGCGCCGCCGCCCGAGCCCGGCGAGGTCGCGGCCGATCTCCTCAACGTCTTCGTCATGGGCCAGGTCGGGACGCCCGGCCGCCTTCTGATCGAACCCGGCACCAGCCTGCTCCAGACGGTGGCGCTCGCCGGCGGCTTCGGCCGCTTCGCGGCGACCAAGCGCATCCAGATCCGCCGCACCGACCCGCAGACCGGCCAGGAGCGGCTGTTCCTGTTCAATTTCAACGACGTCGAGCGGGGCGGCAGCATCACGTCGTCGCTGGCGATGCGCGATGGAGATGTGATCATCGTCCCCGAACGCCGCCTCTTCGAGTGAGGGGGGCGGCATGACGCGCGCATCGCTCGCGGCGCTGATCCTCGCGGCGGGCGGCGGTGCCGTGGCCGTGAACGGGCAGACCCTCGGCGAATCGACCGTCACCGCCACGATCAGCCAGACCTTCGAGTTCGACGACAACTACTCGCTCCAGGAAGACCCGGACCCCGCGGCCTATTCGGACACGCGCTTCGGCCTCGACTACCTGCGGGAGACCTCCACCCAGCAGCTGTCCCTCTTCGGCGACCTGGGTCTGCGCCTGCTCTGGCAGGACGGCGAGGATTTCGAAGTCACCTACGCCGATCCCGCGATCGTGGGCGGCACGCTACAGCCAGGACTGGGCCGATGGCGGCTTCGACGCCTATGCGAGCTACCTCTACCGCCGCCTCGACGGGGTGCTGACCCCGCTGGACGATTTCGGGTTCGATCCCGATCAGCCCCGACAACCTCGCCAATTTCAACGGCAACGAGAACCGGATCAGCGCCGGCTTCGATCTCGCGCTGCGCACCAATTCGCCGAGCTCCTACAACTTCAGCCTCGACGCGACCAACGTGGACTACTCGAACATCGACACGGATCAGACCGACAGCGCGGTGCCGAGCGACTCGATCGCCGGCGAGGCGCTCTGGACGCTGCGCCTGACCCCGATCCTGTCGTCGGGCGTCGTGGCGAGCTACGATTACGAGAAGGCCGAGAACGCCACCGACAACGAGATCCGCACGGCGGCGATCGACGCCGGGTTCATCTACGATCCCAGCGAGAACCTGAACATCACCGCGGGCCTCGGCTACGAGCAGCGCGAGCGCCTCCAGACCTTCAGCGGCGAGCGGTACACCACCGAGGACAACTGGGGCCCGGCGGTCCGCGGCAGCATCAGCTACGACACCCCCGAGGAGTTCAGCCTTTTCGCGAACGCGCGCTACACGACGGCCGCGCCCAGTCCGCGCTGGACCGGCGATTTCCGCGTCGACTACCTTCTGCCCCGCGGCCGTCTCTACGCCCGCGGCTACCGCGACTACGGTCTCGACAGCGAAGGCGACGATACCCTGTTCTACGGCGTCGGCCTCGGCGCGGAGCGCGAGATCAACTCGCTCTCGAGCTGGGGCGTCGACGTCAGCGGCCGCAAACCAGGTCGACACCGAGAACCCCGACGTGGCCGACATCGACCAGATCGACGCGACCGCGCGCTACACCCGCGACCTGACCCAGGACGTCAGCGCCACGCTGGGCTACCGGCTGCGCCTGCAGACCGAGGACGGCTCGGCCCAGTCGAACGCGGTCTTCGTCACCTTCGGCCGCAGCTGGTCGCGCCGCCCCTGAGCGACGCCGGACCGCCGGAACCGGCCGCCTCGCCCGGCACGGGTTTCCACGCGGTTAACGTGATTCGGAACTTCCCGTGATTTCAGCGACTTGGCGAAAACGACACGCGTGTCGCCCGGCGCTGGATCACGCTCTTCGAAGAGATCTCCGCCCCTGTCATTCCGGCACGAAGGCCGGCAGGCGGTCGATCGCATCCGTCAGGAACCGCTGGAGCCGGGCGTCGGCCTCGGCCTCGGTCTCGCCCTGGCCGATCGGGGTGATGACGCGCGCCAGCGCGCCGTCGGTCCGGCCCATCGTCATGCTGTCGGCGACCGTGTAGAACTTCGCGACGAAATCGTTGGTGACCCGGCGCCCCCTGCCCTCGAACCAGTAATAGACCAGCTGCTTGTTCAGCCCCTGCTGGATCACGGCGCGGTTCACCTCGAAGGTGCCGAAGCCCGTCGCGGGGAGCGAGATCTCGGTCGGCTCCAGGCTGAAGATCTCCCAGCCGCCGGCCGGCAGGCAGACCTCCGGCGAATGGATGCCCGAGCCCTCGGTCTGCTTGTCGTAATAGGCCACGAAGAAATCCACCGGCGCGGCCTCGGCGGGATTGCGGAAGAACGCCGAGACGTAATCGTCGGCGCCGAGCACGCGCTCGATGTCGGGCTCCAGCGCCGTCATGCCGCCCGACCACTCGCCGATCTGGCGCGGAAAGAGCGAGAAGCTGTCGCGGCTCACCTCGACCGCGGCGCGCGACGGGGTCAGGACCCAGGCCGCGCTCGCCGCCGTGGTGATCAGCGCCGCGGCGATCAGGCCGGCCGAGGGGACGATGCCGAAGACCCGCTTGACCTGCTGGCCGAGCGCGGTGAAGTCCATGTCGATCGTGTCGCCGAGCGGCCGGCGGTCGCCGCTCAGCCGCTGCATCGCCACCGCCATGGCGAAGAGGATGGCGATGGCGGTGATGAAGATCACCCAGCCCTCGAAGAAGTGCAGGAAGCCCTCCGCGTGGCTGATCCCGTACCGGTCCACCATGATCCCGATGATGCCGATGCGCACCGAGTTCATCAGCACCGCCACCGGCATCGCCGCCAGCAGCAGCACGATCTTGTGCCAGACCGGCCCGCGGTAGAGCACCGCGAAGACGTAGGAGAAGCTCATGATCGGGAACAGGTAGCGCAGCCCCGAGCAGGCCTCGGCGACCTGGAGCTTGTAGACGCCCAGATCGATGACGTTGCCGTCGAGGAACACCGGCACGCCCGCCAGCGCCACCAGCCAGACGCCGATCTCCGACGAGATGAACTGCAGCGTGATGTTGAGCTTCCAGTAGAGGAACTGCGGAAGCGGCAGCATGAACACCAGATGCAGCACCGAGGGCCAGAAGACGATCCCGCGCCGGAAGCCGTAGCAGGTCAGGATCAGCCCGCCGACCCAGACGATCATCGAGTAGAAGACGATGTCGTCGATCCGCACCAGGTTGCCCACGGCCGCCATCGCCAGCGCGAAGACGATCACCGCCACGCCGATCCAGCGGTCCGTGACCGGCTGCGACGTGGGCGGCACGAACTTCATCTCGCGCAGGAACATGTAGAAGGACAGGATCGGGATGATCGGCCCGTGGCTGTATTCGGGCTTGGCCCATTCGGTGGCGAGGCCCTGACAGCCCGAAGCCGAAGAGCGGCAGCGCGCGAGACGACCGCCAGGACGAACCAGAAGAACCCCCGCGGATTCAGGGTCGACGCCGCCGAGAAAACCGCCTCGCGGTTCGGAATGATCGCTCACAGCCATGCCGTTCCACTCACCTTTGCACCCAGCCCGACGCAATCAATACAGGAACTTCGGCCGGAAAAACGATCCCCGACCGCCCTATCCGCTAACCCTTTCGAAAATTTTACCGGTCTTTCCGCCGCGAAGCCGGACTCCGCGCGCCGGGGACGCCGGAGTCCGGCCTACTCCCGGGAGACGGGAGCGGGCCCGTCCTCTCAGACGATCAGGATGTCATGCGCGCCGGCGGCCTGATCGATGACGAGCGTCAACCCGTCCGGGCCGTCCTCCAGCGTCACGTCCGACGAGGCCGCCGCGAGGCGCTCGAGCCCGGCCTGATCGAGCTCACGATTACGGTGGCGCCCTCGGCGAACACGTTCGCGCCAGCCGGGCGGCCGCCGAGAAGGTGCCGGCGTCGTAGCCGGCGATCAGGACCGGTCGCCTTCCGCGAAATCCAGATCGAGGATCGCGTCCGACTTGTCGCCGCCGAGATGGCTCCCGATAGAACCGGAAATCGTCCGCGCCGGCGCCGCCATGCATCACGTTCGTCGCCGGGGCCGCCTACCAGCCAGTTGTCGCGCGCGTCCCCGATCAGCACGTCGTCCCCGCCGCGCGGCCTCCGCCGTGTTCCACCCGTCCGAGCCCGCGAGCACCACGTTGTCCCCCGCGTCCCGCCGCCGGTCCTGAGCGTCATGCCGAGGCTCGGCCGCGAGACCCGCGTAGTCCCCGCGCCCGATCGCGGCGGCGATCGTCGCGAGATCGGCCGGGACGCCGCCCGCACCCGGCCGCCGGGGCCGGTGTGACGGGGACGGGAGACACCGCACCTCTCCCCGCCAGCAAAATCTCATGGAGCGCCGGCGGCCTGAGCGATGACGAGCGTCAACCCGTCCGGGCCGTCCTCCAGCGTCACGTCCGACGAGGCCGCCGCCAGGCGCTCGAGCCCGGCCGACTGAGCACGATCGCGGCGGCGCCCTCGGCGAACACGTTCGCGCCAGCCGGGCGGCCGCCGAGAAGGTCCCGGCGTCGTAGCCGGCGATCAGGACGATCCGGTCGCCTTCCGCGAAATCCAGATCGAGGATCGCGTCCGACTCGTCGCCGCCGCGATGGCTCGCCGATAGAACCGGAAATCGTCCGCGCCGTCGCCGCCATGCATCACGTTCGTCGCCGGGGCCGCCTACCAGCCAGTTGTCGCGCGCGTCCCCGATCAGCACGTCGTCCCCGCCGCGGGCCTCCGCCGTGTTCCACCTGTCCGAGCCCGCCCGCACCACGTTGTCCCCGGCGTCGCCGCCGCCGGTCACTGAGCGTCATGGCCGAGGCTCGCCGCGAGACCCGCGTGGTCCCCGCGCCCGATCGCGGCGGCGATCGTCGCGAGATCGGCCGGGACGCCGCCCGCCCCGGCCGCCGGGGTCTCCGGGGTCTCCGGTGGAACCTCCGGAGCGGCCGGGGTCTCCGGCGGCGCCGTGACGGGGAGAGAAGGCGACGGGTCGGGCACGGCGGAACCTCCGGCGGCGCCTGTCGAGAAGATGTCGATCTCCCGAAGGTTTCCGTTGAAAGCCGTCCCCCACATGTTGCCGACGACCAGCCCCCAGGAGTTCATGGCGGGCGTGGTCCCCTCGACGGCCATGCTGCCGCTCGGAACGCCGTCGATCGTGATCGCCGCTTTTCCGGCGTCGGAATCATAGACGATCCCGATCGAATGCCAGGCGGTGTCGGTGATCGCCTTGTCCGACACCAGCCTGAAGCTTCGGCCCGCGTCGTTGGTGACGCTGAAGACCAGCCGGCCGGCCACGTCCATGGAGACGTCCCATGACTGGTAGATCGCCATGATCTTGCCCGTGCCCGCGCCGGCACCGTCACGCTGGAGATCGAAGTCCAGCGAGAACTCGGCGAGCCCGTGAAGATGCCTGGCCTGGTAATGCTCCAGTTCGACATAGTTGCCGTTGGTCAGGTGAAACGCGCCCGCCCGCTGCGGGACCCGGCGCTGCCGCCATAGGTCGCGGGCATGTCGTAGGACGAGACGTCGTCCGGGCCGCCGGCCCCGAAGCGCAGCGCCAGCAGCACGGGATCGGGGGACTGGACGAGAACGTGGAAGTCGTCCCGCGCGCCGCGCTGCGTCACGGTGAGGGTGACGTCATAGTCGCCGGGCCTGGCGTAGACATGCGAGACCGCCCGCCCCACGGCGGCCGTCCCGTCGCCGAAATCCCAGCGGTAGGTCCCGGAGTCGCCGACGAGCCCCGCCGGACCCGCGGTGAAGCCCGCGTCGAAATAATGCGCGCCCCTGTCGACGGAATGGCTGGCCAGGGCCGTGAGCGCGGAAGGAGAGGGGTCGAACCGGGTCATCGCGGCTCCGACTCCACGCGTCTCGATGAGTCCGCCCGGCAGGGCCTGCAGCGCCTCGGTCAGGGCGGCGGGCTCGTCGGCGCCCACGAAGAGGGCGGCGTAATGGTTCGCGGCCAGCGGATTGAGGTCCTGCACGATGAGATTGCCCGAGACGTTCCAGCCGGCTTTCACGTCGGGAACTGTGTGGGCGATGTTCTTGGTGACGGTTACGTTCTGCGACGGATGTCCGATACGCTGATGGCCGGAATGTAGACTCCGCTGTTTTCATCACCGGCGGCGGAATTGCGCAGGACCGTGTTGTTCCTGATGGTCAGGCCGTTGGCCGCATAGACCGCGATGCCGTGGAGGTGGGTATTGTAGATAACGTTGTCCTCGATCAGGATGTTCCGGAAGAACATCTCCTGGCCCGCGCCCTCCCGGGTGACCGCCTCGTTCCCCATGAATATGGACTGGGTCCAGTCCCCGGCGCCGCTGTTCAGGACGTTTCCGCGGATGACGATGTCGCTTGACGGAACGTCCGTGCCCGCGGTCAGGAACTGGATCATGTCCATGTGGAAGTCGCTGGCGGCGCTGGAGCTGAAATCCCCGATCCGGTTGCCTTCTATGACGCCTCCGGTGATCTCGCTGAACTTGATGGCGTCGCCTGACATCCCGTGAAATCCGTTGTCCCGGATCACGAGGTCACTCACCTTCGCTAACATGGCGCCTTCCTTGAAGCCGAAGAACTCCGACTTCTCCACGGTCACGCCCTGCGACCGCGCGACGAGGAGGCCGAGGCCGGTCGCGAAGCCGGCTTCCGCGGCGGAGACGCCCTTGAACACGTCGCCGTCGAAAGACGCGTTCCGGATGGTGACGTCGCTCGACCCGTCCACCCGGAAGGGCATCTCGGCCGCCGAGGTGGACGCGGTCGTCACAAGATCGAAGCTCAGGCCGTCAAGGATGACGTTCTTCACACCGGCCAGGTCCAGCTGATCGAAAACCGCCGGGCGGTCGGGGTCGGCGGAGGCGATGGTGACCGGGCTGCCGAACTTGTACCGCGCGTCCTGAAAACCGTTGACGACAAGCGCGCCGTAATTGCCCTGCGCCAGCATGATCGCGTCGCCCGCCTTCGACGCCGAGAGCGCGGAACGGAGCTGTGCTGCGCTCGCAACGTTGAAAGTCGTCATGGAACAAACCTCTTTTTTCTTCGTCTTTCGCTGTGGGTCATTTGACTGCGTGGATCCACGCCGCTCGGGCATCAGGCATCGCCTTGGGTGGTCGATGCCTGACCGGCGGTTCTTTTTCGTCTCCAGCTCCGCTTCGCCACAGGAATACGGCTCCTGCGGGCGGGCCTCAAGAAAAGATGGAGGAATATTCGACCATTAGCACTAATCCGCCGTAGGCAATTTTTCGCCGATACAGGCTTTTTGTGAAAGCACCATTCGTTCTAAGCTAAAAAATTAACCCTTCATTAGACTGGCGGCTCATTGACTTCCGCAGATGTTGGTCGCCTCTTCCGAGACCGGGCCGGGGCGCGGAACAGGAGCGCAGCAGTTGAAGCTCAGGGCGCGGCCGGCGGAGCGCGCCTTGCGAGATCAAACCTTCGGACGCTTCTAGCCCGCATTTCTCACCAAGGGTAGGTGCATCGGGGTCCTGAACGTGGGAAAGTGCTTCTGCAACAAAGACTTCGGTCCCCGCAGGAGAGTTCCCCGATGTCGACAGAGTGTAGCGCGAAGCCGATGGGGCTTGCACGCGTCGACTCGGGAGGTCGCTCGATAGGACCGGGCAGCAACGCGAGGCGCTTTTATCGCTGAAAGCCGCCGCGACGTTCGCGACAACAGGACGCGCCGAAATCAGGCTGCCTCAAAAACCGCGTAAATAGAAGCGTCCATCTGCACCAGGCGAAAAGCACGAGGGCCGGGCGACGCGCCGGCATTTCCGCATCATGAAAGAAGTCCTGAGCCGTTCCGCGTCTGACGCGCATGGCAATCAACCCGCCCGCGCGGATGATCGGATCGCCGGGCCTCGGCCTGGTTTGCGTTGCGCTTCGCGCCGGACTCTCGCTATAGGATGGGCGCACCGGAAATTGCGAGCAGTGCCGCCTGATGCCTCGATGCGAAATCCGGACTATGAGTAAACCCGGAAACAGCGGCGTGTCGATTGGCGGCCTCGCAGACACGCTGCGGAGTTTCGGTTATCGCGGCCGCATGACACTCGCTCACGCGGTTGGTGACGAGAGATATGTCTTCGAACTGATGGATCCCTCGCGTCTGGATCATCGCAGCATGCCGGGTGAGGAGATCCACAGGTTCACGCGCCTCGCTGGGATTCTCCCCAACCTCTTCGAGCAGATCAAGGCCACGTCCGGCGTCGACGCATCCCGGATGTCCGCGCTCTTCGACATGGACTTCCTGCTCTACGTCGTGACGGCCGACGGGGTTTTCGGCTCGATGGGCTGGGGACCGCCCGGCCGCGCGATGCCCTGGATCACGCCCATCTTGCCGGAGGACCGCGTCCTGTGCCAAGGCTACACCAGCCCCGCGGTGCCGGGGCGCGGGCTCTATGGTCGGCAGGTCACCGCCGTCTATCTCGACGGCCTCGCCGAGGACGGCGGAACGGGCAGGATGTTCACCAACTGCCACATCCGCAACAGCGCGTCGATCCGCCTGTTTCTCGGGTCCGGCACCTTCCGCTCGTGGCATGCGTCCGGCCGCTCATGCCGCGCGGGCAGGTCGGACGTGTCTGAAAGACATCCGGGGCCTTTGCGCCTGATCCGGGAAGCCGCGCGGCGGGCGGAGGGGCCGCGTCGGGGCCAAGACCCGCGACTTTGGGTTAACTGGTTGGCGATCGAATGGCCGTCAACCTCCGAACAGAGTATGGGAAGAGATAGATGCACACGTATGGTTTTCCAGGCATCCCGGATATTTCAGGCGCGGACGCGCCTCTTCGATCCGGTCCTGCCGGCAAACCCGTGACGGCCCGCCCGGCCCTCACGATTATCGTGGTCAGCTACAACACCCGCGAGATGACGCTCGACTGCCTGCGTTCGGTCAGGGACCAGACGCGCACGGCCCACGAAGTGATCGTCGTAGACAATGCCTCCACGGACGGCTCGGCCGAGGCGATCGCGAAGACTTTCCCGGAGGTCCGGCTGATGGCCGAGACCGAGAATCGCGGATTCGCCCGCGCCAACAATCTGGGCGCCGCGCACGCCCGCGGGGAGTACATCCTGCTTCTGAATCCCGACACGGTAGTGATCGACGGCGCCGTCGACAGACTGCTCGCCTTCGCGCGGACCAGGCCGGAGGCGGGGATCTGGGGCGGCCGCACGGTCTACGCCGACGGCACTCTCAACCCCACCTCCTGCTGGGGCCGCATGACGCTGTGGAGCCTGTTCTGCCGCACATCCGGCCTCACCTGGCTCTTTCCGCGGTCCGAGTTCTTTAACTCCGAATCTTATGGTGTCTGGAAGCGTGACACGGTCCGCGCGGTCGACATCGTCACGGGCTGTTTCCTGATGCTGCCGCGGGACCTGTGGGAACGCCTGGAGGGGTTCGACCCCGCCTTTTTCATGTATGGCGAGGAGGCGGACCTCTGCCTGCGCGCGCAGGCCTGCGGGGCCGATCCGCACATCTCGCCGGACGCCTGCATCATCCACCACAGCGGGGCGTCCGAACGGGTCTACCGGGACAAGGTCATAAAGCTTCTGGCGGGCAAGATATCGCTGATCGACCGGCATTTCCCGAAATGGCAGCGGCCGATGGCGCGTCTGCTGTTCCAGCTTCTGCCGCTCTCGCGTCTCATGGGCAACCGGGCGATCGGCGCGGTCACCGGCAAGGCGGGCGCCCGCGAGGCGGCCGACATCTGGACCGAGATATGGGCGCGGCGGGACCTGTGGCGGGACGGATACCGCAAGGACCAGACCTTCCGCATCTGAGAGGGGCCTGTCAGGGAGGCCCCCCGCGCCCGCCCGCCATCGCCCGCTTCAGGGCGAGCCGCGTCCGTTCCAGCGACCGGTGCATCGCGACCGCGCGCCCCGGCTCCCCGTCCCGCGCGTCCAGAAGCCGCGCTCCGAAAGCGCGAGGCTCCACGCGCCCAGCCCGGATCCCTTCGATCAGCCCCGTCTCGAGCGGCAGGGCGGCGTCCACGACGATCTCGTTCATCAGCGGCCAGAGCTGCTGGGCCCGATGGAAATCCACGCCCGTCATCGCGGTCAGTCCGGACCGGCGGGCGAGATCGAGCGCGTTGCCGCTGGGAGCCAGCCCGTCGGCCTTGCGGTTCCAGATCTCGACTCCCGCCAGATAGGGCCGCCAGTCGGGGGAATAGAGCCGCCAGACCGAACGGCGGTCGGGATGGGCCAGAACCGCGACGCCGCCCCGCTCCGCCACGTCGCGCAGCGTGTCGAGGACCGGCCGGGACGCGCCGAGGAACCGGTCGAGACCCCAGACCAGGATGTGCACGTCGTTGTCAGGGCACGAATACTCGATCCCCGGAACAAGCGCGCATCGCGCCGTCCCGGCAGCCCGGCACTCGGCGAGATAGTCGGAGAACCGTTCCCCATCGAACCCGGTGTCGTGTTCACTCATCAGAACGGCGGCGGCACCCAGACGGCCGAAGGTCCGGGCGATTCGGTCAAGCGGCCAGTCCGCGTCATAGGACCAGCGGGAATGGGCGTGCGACGCCACGCGCACCGGCCTCCGGCTCATCGCCCGCCCCGCAGTCGCGCCGCTACCGTCTCCCATGCGTCACGAAGGAAATAGTACGGGTATTCAGGATCGTAGTTGTAGAATCCGGCCGCCCGCCCGGGCTTCAGGACCGCCGCCGCAGCAGGCCAGAATTTCGGCCATCCCGCCGCGTGAAACCCACTTTTCGGACCGCGCGCCACATAGGCCAGATGCAGAAGATCGCGCCCGAGGTTGCGCACCGCCGGGCGGGGCGGCAGGTCGAGCGGAACCGGCGTGAAGTCGTTGTCGAGCGCCTGAGACACGGCCCAGGCCGGATACTCGAAACCGTTGCGCCGCGCCAGCGCCAGCGAGCCCCACATCCGTCCGTTGAGCTCCATGAACCACAATCGGCCCGCCGCGTCGCGCAGGAACTCCACCATGAACGGGCCGCGCCAGCCCAGAGCCGCGATCATCGCCTCGACGCCGGCCCTGACGGCCCGGTCCGGCGGGTTGACGGCGCAGGCGCTAGAGCCCGAGCCGTGCGGGTTCAGCATCCGCAGCCGCCGATGCCCGCTCCATGCGGCCACCCCCTTGGGCGTGGCGAAGCCGAAGACGCCCTCGCCCGTGCCCGCGATCAGCGGCTGGACCAGAAGCGGAAAGGCGTGGCCGGGATCGTCCAGCACCGGATCCGAGCCCGTCATCGCATAGGCCGCCCCGCCCTTGACCAGACGGCCGTCCAGCACCTGAACGGCGCGCGCGGACTTGACGATCGCCGGAAAAGCCACGCCGTCGCCGGGACCCGCACCGGGTTCGCGCAGGACTGCGGTCGGCGGCACCGCCAGTCCCGCGGCCCGCGCCGCCGATATCTGAATCTCCTTGTCGAGCGCCGCGGCGGCCTGCGGTCCCGTCGCGTTCGCGATCGGCATGTCCGCGCCGGCTCCGCCCGCCAGAGCCGCGTTCACCAGCCAGAGGGAGACGTCATCCAGCGCCATGACGGCGAGCGGCGCCTCCAGCCGCGTCAGAATGGCTGAGAATTCCTCGACCGCCGCTCCGGCGTTATGCTCGGGGGCGGTCACCTCCAGCGGAACGCCCACCGGCAGCCCGCGCAGCGCCGCGGGAGCGCCGCGCCGGGTGAACACCCGGACGACGTGACCGGCCGCGCGCAGACTGAAAACGGCTTCCGGCGCGGCCAGCGCCTCGGCGAAACCGATGAGAACCGTGAGACCCACCGCGCTCAGCCCAGCCGCTTGATCGTCATCGCGGCGGCCCGACGCGCCCGGCGCAGCACCGTCATCCGTCCGTCCAAGACCGCGTCGATCCGGGCCGGCGGCGTGTCGGCCCGGATCGAGGTCCGCGGATACGGAAAATCCCGCTCGCGCACCACGCCGCCGTCACTGGACCAGGCCTCGTCATAGCCCGCAGCGCGCAGACCCCGCAGCACGGCGCCATCGTACCGGCCGAACGGGATTCCGGCGGCGGTCACGGGCACGCCGCAGACCTCCTCCAGCCGCTTTTTGGAATCGCGCAGTTCCGCCTCAAGAACGTCCGGCTCCAGTCCGCTCCAGGCGACATGCCTCACGCCGTGACTGCCAATCCGCATGCCCGCCGCGCGCAGGGCGCGGATATCGTCCTCGCCGAGCGATCCGGGCTGCCCGATCCGGCCGCTCAGCACGAAAAAGTCCGCGTCCAGCCCGAAGGTCTCAAGCATCGGCAGAGCCCGCGTCCGATCCGAGATGTTGCCGTCATCAAAGGTGATCCGGATCCGGGCGCGCCCTGGATGCGCGGCGATCCGGGCGAGGATGTCGCGGCAACGCTCCTCCCCAATCCAGTAGGCCGCCTCGCCGGCCTCCAGATCGCGCTCGGGCGGGCCTATCCCGTGGAAGTTCAACGCGACAAAATCAGACATTTTCACCAAATTCAGGCTGCGCCGAGGATATACACCCGCACGGAAGGCGGGCATAGGCTCAATCCGGTCGGCCGCCGCCGAAATCGACCTCCCGCGGAGCCGGGCGGCCCGGATCCGTCCGCGCGCGAAACGGCGCGCCACAGGCCGTCTCCGCGTCTTGCGGAACCGCGCGGGAAATAGTTTTGTCCCGCCGCACGGAGAGGTGGCCGAGTGGTCGAAGGCGCACGCTTGGAAAGTGTGTGGCGGGGAACCGGACGCGGCGACAGGCGGGATTCGGCGCAACCGCGCGGCGAGGCGCGACTGACATGGCGGGTCCTGTCGCCGAATTGGCCTGACAACAATCTTGGGTTGATCGAATATCCGTCATGCTTGTATTGAACAAACACCGAACTTCTTTTAATTCTAACGACGTGCAAACCGGTTCCGGAGTATGTCATGTAGCATGTTTTTTCGAGTTAGACCCCATGATCGTGGTGTGAGCTGACTGCATCTTGTCTCTCCCCCATTCTTGAGGCTCGGCGCCAGCCAATCCGGCGCAACCCTCGAACGGAGAATGCCGCGGGAGAGGCCACAGACCCAGTCAGCTCACACCACGATCATGGGGTCTAGGCCGCCCTTTCCGAAATCATCCACGCGCCGGGACGCCGGAGACGGACTCTCCTGACGGCGCTGATGGCGCTGGCCCTCCTGGGTCCGGCCTCCGCGCAGACCACGACGGTGAGGCTCGGTGCCGGTAGCGGGCCGGTCGAGACCCACACCGACGGATGGGCGATCATCTTCCTCCAGAACGGATTCACCTGGCAGGGCAGCGTCTCCTACGCCTCCGGCGAGTTCGGCTACCTGCACGACGATTTCGGGATATCGACCTCGGTCTTCTCCTCGGTCGACGGCTACAGGTTCGACGCGCTCGATTTCGACGCGGCCGCCTATTCGAAGGTCTACCGGGCCGCGGACACTCCGCGTCCGCCCTATCCGGGCAGCCCGGGCTTCGACTACGACGTCCACGACCCCAACGCGATTTACCGTTGGGCGATGGATTCCAGAGCGGCCTTCAGCACCATGGGCTGGTACGGCTTCCGGGACGGCGTCGAGGTGGCGCGGATCGAGTTTTCCGGCTACGCGACATCGCGCGTGTTCTGGGAGGACTTCTCCGGATCTCGACAGCCTGGTGCTGAGGCAGCTGTTTCCCGAGACGTATTTGGTTTCGAGTTTGGAGGATGATCCGCGCATAACTCCGGGCGCCCACCCGGACTATTTCAGCGGATTGTTAGACGTCGTCCGCGCGGCTGCGGGCAGCCCGGCCGGGCTGCCCGCCCGCAGGGGCCCGGAGACGCGATCTCGCGCCCTCACCGCGTCCCGGCCGAGCGGGCCGGACGCCTGCGTCCTCTCGGAGTGGCGCGCGATCCGCACGGACGATGTCCGCCGCCGCAAGGCCGGACGCCTGCCGGAACGGAACCGCTCCGAAAAACGCGCGCGCCGGGATCTCCCCCCGCATGACATTCCGAAACCGCCCGTCGCACGTCATCCCGCGAGGCTGCGGAGGATTCTCACGGGAAGGACCGCGCCACGCCCGCAAGCCGCCGACCCGCGTCTTGCGGATCGGCTCAGGAAATGGTTCTGTCCGCCGCACGGAGAGGTGGCCGAGTGGTCGAAGGCGCACGCCTGGAAAGTGTGTAGGCGGGGAACCGTCTCCAGGGTTCGAATCCCTGTCTCTCCGCCACGGGCTTTTCGCCTCGCGATCCGGACCTTTTCGGCCGACCGGCCTCTCCCGGCAAGCGTGGTCCGGCGTCACACCCCCGACATCAGGACGTCGACCGCGCGGGTGATCTCGTCGCCATGCTCCGCGGCGCTTCCGAAGCAGCGCAGGCCCGCGCGCCGCACGGACGCGATCAGCCGCGTCGCCAGGACCAATCCGCGACCCTCGTGGCGGATCAAGGGTTCAGAAGGCGGATCGCGGTATATCCGGACAGGAGCGGGATGACGACGATCGCCGAATCCGGCGGAAGAAGGTTGTTTTCGACGACCGCCATCGCAGCGTCGCCATGCGCCGCGATGTCGAAGCGGCTCATACCAACCTGCGCTGATCATCACCCATGGGCCCATTCCCGCATCCCGATGGACATGATCTTCCACGGTCGGTCGGTGAGGTTTTTCCAGGCGTCGCAGCAGAGGCCGACGATGTCGTCATAGGATTTGAAGACCCGGTTCGAGAGCCAGTTGTCGCGCATGAAGTGCCAGACGTTCTCGACCGGATTGAGTTCCGGCGATCGGGGCGGCAGGGGCAGCAGGGTGATGTTGTCCGGGACGGCGAGCTTGGTGGACATGTGCCATCCGGCCTGATCTGGCATCAGGACCGCGCACCTGGCCGGGATCGACGGCTGGCCGATCCCGGCCAGGTGCGCGGCCATCGCCGGGGTATCGCACCACGGCATGACCAGCGCGGCGCCCTTGCCCTTTTTCGGGCAGATGGCTCCGAAGATGTACGCCCACTTGGTGCGCTGGTCATGCGGGGCCCGCGGCCGTGTGCCGTGTTTCGCCCATCGGCGGGTGATGTTGTTTTTCTGGCCCACGCGCGCTTCGTTCTGCCACCACAGCTCCATCTCGGTTCCGGCCGGGAGCCTTCGCGGATCGCCTCCAGTTCGGCCGGAAATCCTTTTTTTTGAAGTCGTTGATGGCCAGCCCGTTCTGCGCGTGGTGGCGGGGGCGCGCCGAGATCTTCGCGAAGCCAAGCGCCTTCATCTCCCGGCCCACCGTCGTCTCGCTCAGCGAGATGCCGAACTCCTCCCAGATCCAATGCGCGAGATCGGCAAGCCGCCACCGCACCACCTCGTGGATGGCCGGGATCGGCCCGCGCTCGACGATCTCGGCCAGGGCCCGACGCCGCGCGTCATCGAGCTTGGGCCTGTTGCCCGGGGCCTTGCCGTCGAGCAGCCCCGCCGGACCGCGCGCGTTGAAGCGCAGCACCCAGTCGCGCACCGTCTGCAGACCGACCCCGCCGACCCGCGCCGCGTCGGTGCGGGAACCCCCGTCGCGGATCTCCGCAAGCGCGAGAAGCCGGCGCGCCTGCGCCGCGTCCTTCGTGCCCTTGGCGCGTTCGGCTCGAGGCGGAATGGACCGGCGGTTGCCGAAACGGCGCGGAACTCTGGCGGAGGCTGCGCGCGTCGGGCTTCGCCGGCTCGCTGCGCGTGGTCGGCGAATGGGCCACCCGCCGTCGCCGAGACGACAGGCTCGGTCAAACCGCCGGACCGTCGCTGAGCGCCCGGACCATCGCCCGTGGCCTGACAGCGGAACGCGCCGCCGCGTCGGCCAGAATCGCGCTCGTCAACGCCACCATCGAGACCGCGGCGCCGGACCTGATCGCCGCGCGTGACCTGTTGGACCATTTCCACGCGATGATGCGCTCCAAGGACGAAGCCGGACTCGACCCGTGGATCGCATCCGCAAAGCACAGCAAGCTCGCAAGCTTCGCCGCAGGCATCGAGGCGGACCGGGACGCCGTGGCCGCCGCATCGTCGAGCCCTGGTCGAGCGGTCAGGTCGAATGCAAGATCAACCGGCTCAAACTCATCAAGCGCCAGATGTACGGCCGCGCCAACCTCGACCTGCTCAAAGCACGACTGATGGCCCGGGCATGATACTTCACATGCACGGAAAGTGATGGGGTGGATGCCCCCACCCCGACGGCATCGCAATGTGCCAAGCTGGTGATGTTCACGTCACCCTGAAAGGAGAGGGCATCCAATGAAAGAGGTTAGCACGGTCGGCGTCGATCTGGCGAAGCGCGTGTTCCAGGTTCACGGCGCGGCGGCGGATGGGACTGTGGTCTTCCGCAAGAAGCTCGCGCGTGCGCAGTTTCTTGCCTTTCTGGCGAAGCTGCCGGTTTGCACCGTGGCGATGGAAGCCTGCGTCACCTCGCATCTCTGGGGTCGGAAGATCGGGAAGCTCGGTCATGCCGTTCGGCTGATCCCGCCGATCTACGTCAAGCCGTTCGTGAAGCGGCAAAAAAACGACGCGGCGGACGCGGAGGCGATCGCTGAGGCGGCGTCGCGGCCGACAATGCGGTTTGTTGCCGTGAAAACAGAAGAGCAGCAGGCCGGGGCGATGGTCTTCCGGGCGCGCGATCTTCTGGTGCGCCAGCGCACCCAGGTGATCAACGCCCTGCGCGGGCATCTGGCGGAATACGGCATCGTCGCGGCGCAGGGAGTTGTGCATCTGAAGAGGCTTCGCGCGGCGCTCGAGGCCCCGGAAGTCGAACTGCCGGCGACGGTGCGCGACATCGCGCGGCTCTATCTCGATCAGATCGAACGATGCGCCGAGAAGATCGCCGAACTGGAGACGTCCATCCGCAGCAAGGCCGCCGCGACAGAAACGGCGGCCCGCCTCCAGACCATGCCCGGGATCGGGCCGATCGGCGCGATGGCGATCGAGGCCTTCGCGCCGCCGATGCAGGATTTCCGGCGGGGTCGCGATTTCGCCGCCTGGCTGGGCCTCGTGCCGACGACAGAAGTCGACCGGCGGCAAGCAGATCCTCGGCAGGACCTCGAAGATGGGCCAGCGCGACATCCGAAGGCTGCTGATCATCGGCGCCATGGCCGTGGTGCGCGCCGCCATCCGCAAAGCCCCGCCCGAAGGAACGTGGCTGGCGCGCATGCTGGTGCGCAAGCCACGCATGGTCGTGGCGATCGCGTTGGCCAACAAGATGGCGCGCGGCGTCTGGGCCATGCAGACGAAACAGGAGAACTACCGGGATCCGTTGGCGGCGGCATGACGCCGTACGCCAGCGGTGCGCCGGGGATGTGAGGAGGTCAGCGAACAGTAAGGGCAGATGATCGACAAGATCGGGATCGGGAAAACCAGTCTAACTCACCGAGCCTCGAGCTCGCCAAATTGATCTGGACCCGCTCCGCGCATCTCCATACCGGCCCGCGGCATGTGACACGCCGCACATCGAGGCCTGACACATGACCGCACCCGATCACATGCTCAGCCGTTCAAAGAACTTGCACATCAGGGGGCATCCACACATGAGTCAGATCCCCTTTTGGGCGCCTGTTCACACCCCGGCCCCGCGAAGGGGGCCGGGGCGTCGTTCGCGCCGTCCTGATCGGGTGATCCGATCAGAACAGGTCGCCGACGCCCTGGCGGTCGGAGAACGACCGGTCGCGGTTGTATTTCACGGCGACGATCTCGTTGAGCGTCAGACCCTTCGCCTCTTCCGGCGTGAGGCCGGCGCTCGCGATCAGCTGGGCGTGGTCGGCCACGTCGATCATCGACCGGCTCGACGCGGTCACGCCCGCGGCGCCGGGAACCGGCTGGCGATCCTGGAAGCTCTTGCCCGCATTGTAGGCCTCGATGACCTCGGCCGTGTCGCCCGACGGCGTCAAGGTGACGGCCTGGCGGTCAGAGAACGACCGGTCGCGGTTGTACTTGGTCGCGACGATCTGGTTGAGCGTCAGGCCCTCGGCCTCGGCGGCGGTCAGGCCGGCGCTGGCGATCAGCTGGTCGTTGGCGAAGGACGGCGCGGCGGCGGTGAAGGCGGCGGCGACGATGGCGGCGAATGCGAAGGTGCGTGTCATGGTTTCTGTCCTCAGGTCTGTCGTTTCATGAACCGTCCGGGAGGGGTTTCTCATGCTCCGGCGGCGGAGCCTGCGCGGCTCTCGGGAGACAGTTAGGAGAATGAGGGGTGATTGTTTCTCATCATCACGCACCGGTGTTCAGGCATCACGGCTTCGGGAGACCGTGAAACCATTGGACCGCCGGCGCCGTATTGGCCCGCTTTCCGATCGTGAAACTCCGGCGCGTCAGCTCTTCAAGTCAACGATATCAACCCTCTGAGCCCGGCCCCATGGGGAATGTCAGATCTCCAGCCGCTCCGCCACCAGATCGGCGAGCGCCAGACACGCCGTCAGACCCGGAGATTCGATGCCGAACAGATTGACTAGGCCCGCCACCCCGTGAATTTCCGGCCCGTCGACGCGGAAATCGGCCGCCAGCTCTCCCGGCCCCGACAGCTTCGGCCGGATTCCGCAATAATCCGGAACCAGCGCCCGGTCGTCGATCCCCGGCCACCAGCGCCGGATCGAGGCCCGGAAGGCGTCTTCCCGCCCCGGCGACACCGCCAGATCCGGCGCGCCTTGTTCCAGCCATTCCACGTCCGGCCCGAACCGCGCGGTCCCGGCCAGATCGAGCGTCAGATGCACCCCCAGCCCGCCCTCCTCGGGCAGCGGATAGATCAGCCGCGAAAACGGCGCGCGGCGCGGCTCCGGCGCGTAATAGTTCCCCTTGGCGAGGAAACGCGGCGGAACCGCCGCCTCCGGCGCCCCCAGCGCCCGCGCCGCGTCCCAGGCCCCGAGACCCGCAGCGTTGACGATCCCCCGGCAGGAGAGCCGCAGAGGGGCGTCCCCGCCGATCTCCGCCTCCAGGCCCCTGCCCCGGCGCCACCGCCCGTCAGCGGCGCGTGGACCGCCACCACGGCCCCGTGATCCTCCGCCTCGCCCTGGAGCGACAGCATCAGCGCATGGCTGTCCACGACGCCCGTGAGGGGCGAGAGCAGCGCTCCTTCGCAGACCAGCTCCGGCTCCAGCGCGCGCGCCGCCGCACCGTCCAGCCGCTCCAGCGCCACGCCGTTGCCCGCCGCCGCCGCCCGCACCGCCTCGAGGCGCGGAACCTCCGCCGCCTCGGCCGCCACGATCAACTTGCCCGTCCGCCGGTGCGCGACGCCCCTGTCGGCGCAATAGTCATAGAGCGCCTCGCGCCCCGCCACGCAGAGCCGCGCCTTGAGCGATCCCTTCGGGTAATAGATCCCCGCATGGATCACCTCGGAATTGCGCGAGCTGGTCCCCGTGCCGATCGCCTCCGCGGCCTCCGCCACGATCACCTCGCGCCCGGCGCGCGCCAGACGCCGCGCGACGGCGAGCCCGACCACGCCGGCGCCGATGACGAGAACGTCGACGCGTTCCATTTCTCTCCTCGC
>CAVORV010000003.1:0-112053 GCA_963698685.1 uncultured Alphaproteobacteria bacterium | reverse complement strand
AGGGAGCCGGAAGCAGAACGTAGGTTATAGACACATACATGTCATCCCAGTCACAGTCTCCGGAAGGGCATGAGGCCAGCTTGGTGCCGCCGCCGTCATCAAGGAACGCGTACACGGTTCTCGAATCCAACGTCGGGAGGAAGAAAGCTATCGCAGGCTTTACACTAGAGGTCCCCGTTCCTGCCGAACCGTTCTTCACTTCTCCACCAGTACCACCGCCGACGCTAGTAGTAAACTTGAAGTCCAACGGAGTAGCCGCCACAACTGGGCCGGAATCGACAGTTATTGTCGCAGTTCCAGAGTTGTTGAACAGTTGCCCACCAATCTCAAAGCCAGCATTCGTCGCTCCGGCCTCTTTTCCTAAGTAAGTGTAGATCAAGTTGGTGGCGTCTGCCAAGAGGTCAAGCGTTTCCGCCAACCCAGACCTGCGTGGTCCCGACGACGATATCACTTGGTATGTTGCCTGCCGCTGCCGGGTTGAACAAACTTGTTCCCTGCAGACGCCAGAGTTTGTTGCGCGCCTCCGGTTATTTTCCAAACTGGCGCCGCAGCGGCACCGATTGTCGATGACACGCAAAGCCACTGCCGCCATGGATGCTATTCGTCTCGATCAAACATATCAGGATTACTCCCTCTTAGTCCGTTAAGTCCAGATCCGCGCCCGAAGCCTGTTTCCCTCACAAGCAGCGATGGACGCGGGGTGAAATGCGGGTTCGACCCGTTCTTGGTGTTGTCGGATGCCGGACGCGCCGAGACCCGCACCGGCACGAGGGCCGGTCCGGGCAGCGCCGCGTCGAGCGCACGAAAAAAACGCGCGGGAAGGCCGGAGATCCAGCCTTGCGGGCGCGTTGAAATGAGAATAGCCGGAAAACGCGGGCGCGTCGGCCGGCGCGGGAATGACGCCGCCGACGCGCGTGGTCGCGTCGCCTTCGGGCGGTCCCCGTTCGGCCGTGGCGGCCCAGAGCATTCCGGCGCCGCCATTGGGGCGGCGCGGACTCGACTGTCCCGGCGCGAACGCGTGGGGGCGCGTCGCATTGAGGCAGGAATCGCGGAACGCGTCGATGAGACGCCGGAAGCCATCCAGCCGGACCGGGGCGCGCCGATGATCGGCGGCCTCCGTCCGGGCGGAATTCCTCAAGGTCGCGGCGAGCGGCTCGACGCCGTCCGCGTCGCGCAAGGAGGGCAGCGCCTCGCGCCGCCGCCGGCCCATCAGGCCGAGACCGCCGAGGCCCATGGCCAGCAGCCAGGCGGCGGCGGGCAGCGGCACGGGCGTGATCAATTCGGCCGCGCGGAGCGCCGAGGACGCCGTGCCGGCCAGAAGGTCGCCGCCGCGTCCGATCAGGTCGAGATCGGTGAGCGCGAAGGTCTTGGTCGGCGCGGGTGTCGCATCGAGGATGCAGCCGCCGTCGACGAGCGGGCCGGTGGCGGAACAGACTGATTTGATTGGAGCGGCGGCGTCCTTGAGGACCATCGCGGCGTCGGCGCGGGTGGCGAGCGAGAGGACGAGGGTGACGGCGCACAGCAGCAGGAGGGGCAACGCCCCGATCCTCGCAGCTTTTGGCCGATGTCCCCGCATTTTGCGCCCCCCGGCACGTGTCTGGCCCACCCCGGGCCGTGAAAGTGTCAAATCCAATTGAGGAAGAGTTACCACATCCGGAAGCGTTACGCAAAGATTAAGGCGGGTCGGTTGGAGTTGTCCGGTTCGGGCCTCTTGGCCCGGACATCGCACGTCCGCCCCCCAGGGCGTGCGATTCTCGCCCGCCCGCGGACGTGCGATGTCCTGATGTGGTCGCGGCGGGGCTGGTTGGGGTCAGGGGGCGACGCCTTCCCGGTCGAGTTCCACGCGGTACCAGGCCCAGAGCAGGCGCGCGGCGACGGACCGCCAGGGCGACCAGGCGAGGCTCATCGCGCGCAGCGTCGCCCTCGGTCGGGCGGGCGTCCAGCTCGAACAGGGTCCGCGCGGCCTCGCGCAGCGCCAGATCGCCGGGCGCGAAGACGTCGGCGCGGCCGAGGCTGAACATGGCGTAGATCTCGGCGGTCCAGATCCCGACGCCCTTGATGCGGACGAGTTCCGCGACGATCTCGGCGTCCGGGCGGGTGCGCAGCGCGTCGAAATCGACGCCGCTTGTCGCGATGGCGCGGCCATAGGCGACCTTCTGGCGCGAGAGGCCGCAGGCGCGCAGGTCCTCGTCGGAGCAGGCCATCAGCGCCTCGGGGTCGGTCGCGCCGAGCGCCTCGACCCGGCCCCAGATGGCGCGGGCGGCGGCGACGGAGACCTGCTGGCTGACGATGGCGGAGAAGAGCTGCGCGAAGCCGTCGGGGCGGCGGCGCAGCGGCGGCGGGCCGGTGCGGCCGAGCGCCATGGCGAAGCGCGGTTCGCGCGCGGCGAGCCAGGCGGCGCCCTCGGCCACGTCGGCGTCGGTCTCGATGATGCGTCCGGTCATGGGCGGCCTCCGGGGAGGTCCGTACATTCGCGCCCTCCGGGCGCGGGCGTAGCAGAGGCGGAACGGGCTTGGAAAGGGCGCCGCGCGGGCCTAGAGAAAGGCCATGACGACGATGGCCGCCCCGCTGGAGGATTTCGACGACGCCAAGGCGCGGCGGAACCTGCGCGTGCTGATGGCGGCGCAGATGATCCTGGGCTCGCAGATGCCGGTGAACTTCATCCTCGGCGGGCTGGCGGGACAGGTGCTGAGCCCGGACAAATGCCTCTCGACGCTGCCGATCACGCTCATCGTGTTCGGATCGATGCTGTCGGCGCCGGTGATCTCGAACGTGATGCAGCGCTTCGGGCGCGCGGCGGGGTTCGTGATGGGCACGATGAGCGGCGCGACCGGGGCGGCTTTGTGCGCGGCGGGGCTCTGGTACGGGTCGTTCGCGCTGTTCTGCGCGGGGTCGCTGCTGACCGGGCTCTACATGTCGGCGCAGGGGTTCTACCGGTTCGCGGCGACCGACGGGACGAGCGGCGCGTTCCGGCCCAAGGCGATCAGCCGGGTGATGGCGGCGGGCCTGGGCGCCGCGATCATCGGGCCGCAGCTGGTGAAGCTGACGGAAGGCGCGCTGGCGCCGGTGCCGTTCGCGGGGGCCTATGTGGCGGTCGTGGCGCTGAATCTCGTCGGCGTGTTCCTGTTCGCGTTTCTCGATTCGCCGCGACCGAAGCCGCCGGCGCCGGACGGGCCGAAGGCGCGGAGCTATCTCGATCTCGCGCGCACGCCGGTGATCGCGGTGGCGATGATCTGCGGGATGGTGTCGTATTCGCTGATGAACCTGGTGATGACCTCGACGCCGCTGGCGGTGGTGGGCTGCGGGTTCGCGACGGCGCAGGCGGCGGACGTGGTGAGCGCGCATGTGCTGGCGATGTTCGTGCCGTCGTTCTTCACCGGGCATCTGATCGCGCGCTACGGCGAGCGGACGATCATCGCCATCGGGCTGGTGATCCTGGGCGCCGCGGGGCTCGCGGGGCTTTCCGGAGTCGAGCTGGGCAATTTCTACGTCGCGCTGATCCTGCTCGGGATCGGGTGGAATTTCGGCTATATCGGCGCGACGAGCCTGCTGACGACCGCGCATCGGCCGGAGGAGCGCGGGCGGGTGCAGGGCATGAACGATTTCGCGGTGTTCGGCATGGTGGCGCTCGCCTCGCTGACCTCCGGCGGACTGATGAACTGTTCGGGCGGCGACGCGGTGGACGGCTGGCAGGCGGTGAACCTCGCGATGCTTCCGATGCTGGCGCTGGCCGGCGGGGCGCTGATCTGGCTTTCGATCACGCGGCAACGGCCGGCCTGAGCGCGGGCGTCCAAGGTTGGACGCGGCGTAACTTTCTGATTGCAAACACGAAAAGTGTTGGTGCCAGACCTGGCTACCAGCGGCCGGTGGCGACGCGGCGCAGCAGGACGGCGCGGGAGCGGAATTCCGAGACCTCGAGGCCGCCCTTGAGGACGCAGCCGGGATCGGCGACGGCGCGGCGCAGGCGGATGTCGGCGAGCCAGCCGGGCAGCAGCGCGGCCGCGGCGGCGCGCGGCACGGCGGCGCGCTCGGCGCGCGCGGCGTCGATCTCCGCCAGACCCTCGCGCGCGATCTCCGCCACGTCGGCGTCGGGCGGAAGAGGCGCGCGCCCCAGGGCCTCCAGATCCGGCAGAGCCCGGAGCAGAGCCGCGATCCCTGCCCCGCGCGCGAAGCGGCGCACGACGGGAATCGCCGCGCCCGAGGCGCCGAGATGGCGGGCGGCGAGTTCCATGAGATTGCCGGAGGTCGCGTCGACATAGCCGCGCAGCCCGTCCAGATCCTCGAACGGCGCGTCACCGGCGTCGAACAGACGCGCGGCGATCATGCCGTCGAAGAGCTCCTGCGGCAGCTCACCGCCCGCGACGGCTTCGGCCAGCGGCGCCACCACCTCGTGCCGGCGCGGAGGCGCGCCCGCGAAGATCTCGGCCACGGCGTCGGTCCACCAGCGCAGCCGGATCTCGGCGAGCATCGATTCCGATGCGACATACGGCGCGCGGGCGATCTCGAGATTGAACGCGTACAGAGCCAGAAGCCCCGCGCGCCGGTCGGGCGGCGCGGCCATGACCGTCCGCCAGCGGTCGGGATCGCCGCGCTCGACCAGATCGGCGCAGGCTTGGGCCGTCACGCCGCCACGGGCGCGCCGTCGCGCAGCAGTTTCCAGGTGATCGCGTCCTGCAACGCCTGGAAGCTCGCGTCGACGATGTTGGCCGAGACGCCGACGGTCGACCAGCGGCGGCCCTCGCCGTCCTCGCTGTCGATCAGCACGCGGGTGACGGCCTCGGTGCCGCCGGAGGTGATCCGCACGCGGAAATCGACCAGCTTCATGTCGTCGATGCAGGCCTGATACGGCCCGAGATCCTTGGCGAGCGCCCGGCTGAGCGCGTTGACCGGGCCCTGGTCGGAATGGCTGACCGGATCCTGGCTTTCGGAGACGCTCATCACCCGTTCGCCGCCGAAGCGCGCCACGACGACGGCCTCGGAGACGGTGACGTCCTCGCCGCGCGCGTTGTTGCGGCGCTCGACGGTGACGCGGTAGCGCTCGACGTCGAAAAACCGCGGCATCCGCCCCAGAACGCGCCTGGCCAGAAGCTCGAAACTCGCGGCGGCGGTGTCGTAGGCGTAGCCGCGATCCTCGCGCTCCTTGACCTCGGTGAGGATCGCGGCGAGCGCGGGATCGCCGGGCTCGACCTCGATGCCGGCCTTGGCGAGACGGTCGCGGAGGTTGGACTGGCCGGCCTGGTTCGACATCGGGATGAACCGCGCGTTGCCGACGACGCCCGGCTCGACATGCTCGTAGGTGCTCGGGTCCTTGAGGATGCCGCTCGCGTGCAGCCCCGCCTTGTGGGTGAAGGCCGAGGCGCCGACATAGGGCGCGCTGGCGTCCGGCACGCGGTTGAGGATGTCGTCGAGCATCCGGCTGACGCGGGTCAGCGATTTCAGCCCCGCCTCGTCCACGCCGATCTCGTAGCGGCTGGCGTAAGGTTCCTTGAGAAGAAGCGTCGGGATCAGACTGACGAGATTGGCGTTTCCGCAGCGCTCGCCCAGCCCGTTCAGCGTGCCCTGGATCTGGCGCGCGCCGGCGTCCACCGCCGCGAGGCTGCCCGCGACGGCCGTTCCGGCATCGTCATGGGTGTGGATGCCGAGCCTGGTCGCCGGGGATGCCCGACGCGATCACCGCGCGGGTGATCTCGTTGATTTCCGCCGGAAGCGTGCCGCCGTTGGTGTCGCAGAGCACCATCCACCGCGCGCCGGCGTCCTGCGCCGCGCGCAGACAGTCGAGCGCGTAGTCCGGGTTCGCCTTGTAGCCGTCGAAGAAATGCTCGGCGTCGAACAGCGCTTCTCGGCCTTTGGCCACCAGATGCGCGATCGAGGCGCGGATGTTCTCGAGGTTCTCGTCGTTGGTGATGCCGAGCGCGGTTTTCACATGGAAATCATGGGTTTTCCCGACGATGCACACGGCCGGCGTGCCCGCGTCGAGCACGGCGGCCAGAACGTCGTCGTTCTCGGCCGACCGCCCCGCCCGCTTGGTCATGCCGAACGCGGTCAGCGTGGCGCGCGTCATCGCCGGCGCCGCGTCGAAGAACCCGCTGTCGGTCGGATTGGCGCCGGGCCAGCCGCCCTCGACATGGTCGATCCCGAGCGCGTCCAGCGCCGCCGCGATGCGGATCTTGTCCTCGGTCGAGAAGTCGACGCCCTGGGTCTGCTGCCCGTCGCGCAGGGTGGTGTCGTAGAGGTGGAGGCGTTCGCGGGTCATCGGACGGCTCCAAAGCGATCTCGATCGAAGTGTCTCGTGACCTCAAACGTGGTTTCTTCACCTACGTCCTTAAGTTCGACACCTGCCGCAGTTAGGGCATCTCGTATCTCGTCGGCCCGACTAAAATTCCGGAGTGCACGGGCTTCGCTTCTCTGCCTTACAAAATTCTTGATTTCTTGGATCAGAATTTCATCCACTTCGCGACGAACAGATTCTGTAAAGCTCTCATTGGTGCCTTCCAGCAATCCGAGCACCATGGCTGACTCCTTTAGCCAGCGCTGGTGAGGCTCACTTCCACGTTCTGCGAACCCCGCAAGTGAATGGATCCGCTTAAGCGCCAGCGGTGTATTCAGGTCGTTCTCGAGAGCGCCTATTATTCCCCAGCGCTTTGCATTGGCGGTGTCCCAAAAATTATTTGGTTCAATCTGACCGACGATTTTATACCACTTAGTCAGCGTCTCAGTGGCCTCCTGCACCTTCGCGTCCGTGAAATCCATCGGCGAGCGGTAATGCGTCGAGAGGAGCACGAAGCGGATCACCTCGCCCGGCACGCCCTTGTCCAGCAGATCGCGCACGGTGAAGAAATTGCCGAGGGATTTCGACATCTTCTCGCCTTCGACGTTCACGAAGCCGTTGTGCATCCAGATGTTGGCGAAGGAGCCTTCCGGGTGGGCGCAGCGGGACTGGGCGGCCTCGTTCTCGTGGTGCGGGAAGACGAGGTCGATGCCGCCGCCGTGGATGTCGAAGCTCGGGCCGAGCAGGTCGTGCGCCATCGCCGAGCATTCGATGTGCCAGCCGGGGCGGCCGCGGCCCCAGGGGCTGTCCCAGCCGGGCTGGGTCGCGTCGGACGGCTTCCAGAGCACGAAATCCATCGGATCGCGCTTGTAGGGCGCCACCTCGACGCGGGCGCCGGCGCGCATGTCATCGAGATCGCGGCGGGCGAGCGTGCCGTAATCCGGGGTCGGTCGCGACCTCGAAGAGCACGTGGCCCTCCGCCGCGTAGGCGTTGCCCTTGGCGATCAGCGTTTCGATCATCGCCACCATCGGGGCGATGAACTCGGTCGCGCGGGGCTCGTGGGTGGGGCGCAGGGCGCCCAGCGCGTCCATGTCGGCATGGTACCAGCCGATGGTCTCGTCGGTGATGCGGCGGACGGCCTCGAGGTCGGTCTCGCCCTCGGCCTTCGTCGCCGCCGCCCGCGCGTTGATCTTGTCGTCGACGTCGGTGAGGTTGCGGACGTAGGTGACGTGGTCCGCGCCATAGGTGTGGCGGAGCAGGCGGAAGAGCACGTCGAACACCACCACGGGGCGCGCGTTGCCGATATGGGCGCGGTCGTAGACCGTCGGCCCGCAGACGTACATCCGCACGTTTTCAGGGTCGAGCGGGTCCAGCACGTCCTTCTGTCGGGTGCGGGTGTTGTAGAGCGTGATGGGTGTCATGGCCCGGTCCTCGCGTGTGTCGCGGCGGGCTATCATCTCGGTCCGGAATTGGGAACAGGGGAGCGCGCCGCGAGGGTTTCCTCAGCGGCAAATGCAGGTGGCGGCGGTCCGGATCTGTTCCATGGGCGGAGTGATGCGCCGGAACGCGCCGCCGGTCAAGCGGTTCTCGCGCGTCCGGTCGGAGCGCTTCGGGACCCTCCGCCCCCGGCAAGGATCGTCCCGATCAGCCTTTATCGAATTTTAACCGAAGCCGACGACCCTGGCTCCCGCTTCGACCGAGGGAGTACGATCATCGCCGACACCTCATCCCCGACGCCCCGCGAGACGGAACGGCAGGCGCTTTCCGTGGTGATCCCGTGCTTCAACGAGGAAGCCAACATCGCCGCTCTGCACGGCCGCGTGTCAGCCGCCTGTCGCGAGACGGTCGGGTCGTCCTACGAGATCGTTCTGGTCAACGACGGCTCCACCGATCGCACCCGCGACATGATCTTCGCGCTTTCGGCGAAGGACACTCATGTCGTGGCGGTAGATCTGGCCCGCAATTACGGTCATCAGATCGCGCTGAGCGCCGGTCTGGAGCTTTGCGGCGGACGCCGGGTTCTCATTCTCGACGCCGATCTTCAGGATCCGCCCGAACTGCTCGGGCGCTTCATGCTCAGGATGGACGAGGGTTTCGACGTGGTCTACGGCCAGCGGCGAAGCCGGGCGGGCGAGACCTGGTTCAAGCGCGCAAGCGCCGCCGCGTTCTATCGCATGCTCCGATCCGCCGTCGACATCGACATCGCGCTGGACAGCGGCGATTTCAGGTTGATGAACCGCAGAGCGGTGGATCACCTCAACGCGATGCCCGAACGGTATCGATTCGTGCGCGGAATGGTCAGCTGGATCGGCCTGCGGCAGTCCGCGCTGGTCTACGACAGGCAGCCCAGGACCGCCGGCACGACGAATTATCCCTTTCGCAGGATGGTCCTGCTGGCCGTCGACGCGATGACCAGTTTCTCGGTCGCGCCGCTGCGGTTCGCGTCGCATCTGGGCATTGCGTTCGGGGTTCTGGGCCTTTTCGCGCTGGGATATACGCTGTTCGCCTGGGCGGCGGGAAAGGCCCTGCCCGGCTGGACGAGCCTCGCGGCGATCACGCTGATCATGGGAAGCGTCCAGCTGATGGTGCTCGGCATCTTCGGCGAATACCTCGGCCGCATGTACATGGAAGGCAAGCGGCGGCCGCTGTTCATCGTCAACGAGATCGCCGCGAACCGGCCGGACGAACCCGAGCGGGATCCGGAAGACCGGGCGCGTCCGTCACGATTGCGCGGAGCGATCGGTGCGTGAGGCTGAATTCGACGCGGTCGCGAACGCGTACGAGGACCAGCACGCCGCAAGCATCCGCTTCAGCGGAGAAACGCCGGAATACTTCGCGCGGTACAAGATCGACGACGTCGCCCGGGAGATGGGGCGCACGTCACGCGAGACGTCCCGCATTCTGGATTTCGGCGGAGGCACCGGAAACGCGCTCCCCCATCTCGCGGCGGCGTTCCCCGGCGCCGGGATCGTCCTGCTCGATCCGTCGGCGCAGTCGCTGTCCGTGGCCGAAAGCAGGTTCCCCGGCGCTGCCGTTTTCCGCGAATTCGATGGCCTTGACCATCCCGTACGGGGACGACCGGTTCGATCTGATTTTCACCGCCTGCGTGTTTCACCACATCCCGGCCGCCGCGCATGGAGCGCTGTTGCGGGAGATCCTGCGGGTGCTGCGACCCGGCGGCAGCTTTTTCGTCTTCGAGCACAATCCGCGCAACCCGCTGACGCGGCATGCCGTCCGCTCGTGCCCCTTCGATGAGAACGCCGTCCTGATCGACGCCGCCGACATGGCCGGGCGCATCGCGGAAGCCGGGTTCGTGGAGCTGAAGCGCGTCTACAGGGTCTTCTTTCCCGGCCGCCTCGCGGCTCTTCGGCCTTTGGAGCGCTTTCTCGGCGGAGTGCCGATCGGAGGACAGTATTATGTCCGCGCCCTCAAACCCTCCTGAAGCGCTCCGGGTCGTCCGTTTCGGTCTCGTCGGTCTGCTCAACAGCGTCCTGGGATATTCCGTCATCGTGATCATGCTCCGGTCGGGAGCGGGTGACATCTCCGCCAACCTCGCGGGGTACGCCGTCGGTCTGACGGTCGGTTTCGCTCTGAATACGCGTTGGACCTTCGAGCGGTCCGGATTTGAACCGGCCGCGATCGGTCGATACGGCCTCGCCTTTCTGATCGCCTACGCGGCCAACCTGTTGGTGATCGCCGGAGCCGGCCAGCTCGGTCTCGTGGAGAACCCGCTCGTCCATCTGGCGGGGATGGTCGTCTATTCCGGCACGCTCTACCTGCTGGCGTCCCGCCTCGTGTTCGCATCCGGCACAGGCGGGCAATCCGCGAGGTCGCCGCATGGTCCGCACGCCTCACGCGCGGCGCGCTGGCCCGGACCGGCCGTCTGCGCCCTCTGGATCCTCTTCTACGCGCTCATGTTCGACCTGCCCGTGTCGCACGACGTCGTCTGGCAGATGTGGATCGCAAGACAGCTGTCGCACGGCGCCACGCTCTACGTGGACATACTCGAGATCAACCCGCCCCTGTGGTTCTGGCTGGCGGTGCCGGTCGAGCGGATCGCCGGATTTCTGGGCGTGCCGTCCGTCCATGTGCTGATCGCGGCCGTTTTTCTGCAGATCGGTTTCGCGATAGCGCTCCTGTCGCGACTGATCCCGGACATGACGGATATGCGCAGATTCGCGGTTCTCGCGGCCGCCCTCGTGGCCCTCGTGATCGTGCCCCTGCCCGATTTCGCCCAACGTGAACATCTGGCTCTGATCGGCGCCCTTCCCTATCTGGCGCTCGTCTCGAAGCGGAGCGGAGGCATCCACGTCTCATGGCCGCTCGCCCTCGCCGTGGGGACTTTCGCCGCGCCGGCCTTCGCTCTGAAGCACTATTTCATCCTCGTGCCGGCGCTTCTCGAAGTCTGGCTCATCTCCGGCAGGCGTTCCGCGTGGACGCCCGTCCGGCCCGAGACGGTCGCCCTCGGTCTCGCGGCCGGTCTCTATGCCGGTGCGGTTTTCGCGTTCGCGCCCGGCTTCTTCGACGTGATCGTGCCGATGGTACGGGACGCCTATGGCGGCTACGAGAACACGCTCCCGTTTCAGATCACCAGGCTCTGGGTCTTTCTCTGGGTGATCGCGGCCTTGACGCTCTGGACGGGCCGGCGGTCGCTGGACGCCCTGTCGGCGGCTTCGCTCATCGCGGCGGGTGCCTTCTGCGTCTCGTATTTCCTTCAGCAGAAGGGCTGGCGATACCACGGCGCACCCGTCTCGGCGCTGCTGTTCTTCGCGCTGTCGGTCCTGTCGACGGGGCTTCCGGGCGGGCGCGGGGGTCTTCTTCGCGGTGCGGCCGTGGCCGGAGCTGCCATGCTGATCGTCGTCCACAGCCTTCTGCTCGGGCCGTACTCGAACCGTCGCGCGCCATCGGTGGAGCTCCTGCTGGCGGATCTCAGGCCGGACGACGCGGTTCTGATGCTGACGGCCAATCCGTCGAGCATGTGGCCGATGGTCGAGGATCTCGGCCTCACATGGCCATCGCGTCATTTCGCCTTCTGGATGGCGAACGCTTTTCACGCGGCGCGGGCCGACGGCGCGCCTCTTTCGGGCAGGCTGGGCGCGCTCGCCGACGAGGTCCGCGCCCAGACGGTTCAGGACATCTCCTGCAACCCGCCGCGGATCATACTGGTCGACAGCTTCCAGCGGGGGCTCGCGCGCGGATTCGACATCCTGTCGTTCTTCGAGGAGAGCCGGGAGTTCAGAACCCTTTTCGCCGATTACGCGCTGTCCGAGACTTCCGGCCGGTTCACGGCCTATCGGCTTTCCGGACCTTGGACCCGTCCGAGGCCCGAGGATTGCCGCACGATCTTCTGACAGGCGCCCTTCGGCCGAAGAGAAGCCGGCGCCGCTCGCGCGGCCGGCAGCGGAGCGCGCCGCCGGTCAGGCGCTGCGTGCGGCGGCGAGGGCGGGCGCGTTGGCGGGGCGCGTGACATGGGCGCGGCGGAGGCGTTCGACGGCGAAGACGATCTCGACGTCGCCCTGGATGTTCTCGATCCGGGCGCCGGAGGCGCGGCCGAGGCCGATCATGCCCATGTTCTCGGCCATGGTGTAGGCGACGATGGTTTTCACGCCGCGCGGCGCGAGCAGACCGGCGGCGGTCCGGACGAGCCATGTGCCCACCCCTTGACGGCGCAGCGAGGCGTCGACGCTGATCCCGAGTTCGGCGACGGCGCCCGCGAGGCAAAGCTCCGCCAGACCGCGCACGGGTCCCGCGCCGTGGAACGGGCCGTCCCAGAGCGGGCCGTCATGGGCCGAGAGCACGAGGCCGGGTCGCTCCCAGATGCGTGAGACATGGGCGCGGAGCGACGCGTCCGCCACCGTGCCGCAGAACCGCAGCCGCAGATCGACGGGCGGCATGCGGCGGAAATGCGCGAGCACGCCGTCCGCGTCGGAGGCGCGCGCCTCGCGACAGCCGAGGCCCGCATGCCCCGGACGGGGAAACGCGATCGGCCAGCCGACACAGCTGATGTTGGGCAGTCCGTAGGGCACGATCCGGGTCCTTTCACGGGGAACCATGACGTGCATATAGCGCGAAGACACCAGGAATTATTGTGCAGTCGCTCACAAATTGTTGCAGTTGCTAAATAACGTGGCGTCAATCCGCCCGCAGGTTGGCGAAGCCCTCACGCAGGACTTTGCTCCAGGCCTCTGACATGGCGGTGAATTCGGGATCGCCGACCTCGATGCGCTCGCGCGACGTGACCTTGCACTCGTCCATCGGCACCATGCACAGATCGAGCGGCATTCCGACCGAGAGGTTCGAGCGGATCGTCGAATCCATCGACAGGAGCACGACCTTGCGCCCCTCTTCGAGCGAGGTCTCGCGCGTCACGACCCGGTCGAGGATCGGTTTGCCGTACTTGTGCTCGCCGATCTGAAGATACGGCGTGTCCTCGGTCGCCTCGATGAAGTTGCCCTCGGGGTAGATCAGGAACAGCCGCATTTCGCCGTCCTTGCGCTGTCCGCCGAGCAGGATCGTGGCGCTCGGCGCCCGGCTCGACTTGGACATCTTGTCGCCGATGGCGACGCTGACCTCGAGCAGGGTGCGGCCGACGATCTCGGCGATGTCGAGCATGGTCTCGGCCAGCATTATCGACGTGGCGGGCGTGGCGCCCGGGTCGTCGATCTCCTGCTGGAGCTTCGCCATCACGGTCTGGGTGATCGACAGCGATCCGGCGGTCATCATGACCATCGCCCGGTCGCCGGGCTTCTCGAACACGAACATCTTGCGGTACACGGCGATGTTGTCGAGACCCGCATTGGTGCGGGTGTCGGACAGCATCACAAGCCCCGCGTCGAGCAGCAGCCCCACGCAGTAGGTCATCTCATTCCTCCGGGGCGGCCGCATGGCGCGGTCCGCGCCGGATCCGTTACATCGGATCCATGCCACGGCGCAACACTTCACGCGGACCCGGCTCGCGATTCCCGCGCGGCGTGGCAGGTTCGGGGAAAAGCGACCTATTGCTGCCGTTGCTGCTGCGCCGCGACGGAGACCGTGACATCCATGGTCTCCGCGCCCGCGCCCCTCGATACGCCGCGGATGGGCGCCGCCGCAAGGGCGTCGCGGCCCGATCCGAGCCGGATGTAGCGCGCGTCGGGGCAGCATTCGTTCGCGGGGTCGAAGCCGACCCATCCGAGCGTAGGCACGTGGATCTCGGCCCAGGCGTGGGTCGCGTCGTCCGCGCGGCCCTGGTCACCCGAGAGAAGGTAGCCCGACACGTAGCGCGCGGGCATGTCGCGCGACTGCGCAAGCGCTATCAGCGCATGCGCCTGGTCCTGGCAGACCCCCCGCCCCTGTTCGAGCGCCTCGGCCGCCGTCGTGTGCGCGCCGGTAGCACCCGGGACGTATGCGATGGCTTTGGTCACGGCGGCCGAAAGCCGGTGAGCCGCCGCGAGATCATCGGGATCCTTCGCCCCGCGCATCGCGTCGGCGGCGAGATCCATGAGCGCCGCGTTCAGCTTCACCGCATGGGTCGGATTGAGATAGGCCCGTGGCGAGATCGTTTCGCGATGTCCGCGCAGCACCCCGGCGGTGTCCGCCGTCTCCACCACGCCTTCGACGAGGATCTCAACACGCTCGACCGGGCCCTGAAGCGTCATGGTCGTGATGGTCTCACCCGCCCCGTCGACGAAAGTCGCTCCGAAAACGGCCCCTTCGGACGAGACTTTCCATTCGATCACCTGCTGCTGCTCGCACGAGAACGGCGTCAGGCGATGGCTCTGGGTCACGAAGCGCTTCGGAGTGTCGAAGGCATAGGCGGTGGCGTGGCGGATGCTCAGACGCATGGGTCAGGGTGCTCCGAACAGATAGGAATCGGCGACGTCGTGGCCGAGTGCCGCGTTCTCGCGCACGAAGCGGCCGATGAACTGGTGCAGACCCTCGTCGATGATGTCCTCGACCTCGGCCTCGGCCAGCTCGGCGAGCATCCTGCGCGCCCGGTCATGGGCGATGGTCGGATTGCCGTAGGAGCGCGCCAGACGGTCGAGATGGAAATTCACCTCCGCCTGACAATGCAGCAGCGACCGGGGCGCGGCCCGGTTGAGGATCAGGAAATGCGCGATCTTGCGCGGCGTGTATTCACTGCCGTAGCTCCAGTGGAACGAGCGGAACGCCGAGAGCGCGCGCAGGAGCGTCGTCCACTGATAGCTGTCGATGCTGCCGCCGATCGCGTCGGTCCTGGGCAGAAGCACGTAGTATTTCACGTCGAGCAGGCGCGCGGTGTTGTCGCCCCGCTCGATGAACGCTCCCACGTTGAGGAAATCGTAGCCGTCGTTCTGAAGATGCGTGCCGTCGGTCGCGCCCCGGAACAGCGCGCTCTGGCGTTTGGTCCAGTCGCAGAGCTCCGGCAGAAGCGCCTCGGAACGCGGGCGGCGTTCGATCTCGCGCAGCTCCAGATAGGCGCAGTTGAGCGCGTCCCACATCTCGGTGGTCAGCGCCGTGCGCACGGCCCGGCCGTTCTGCCGCGCGGCCTCGATGCAGGCGGTGACGCTCGATCCGTTCTCGCGATCGAAGAACATCCAGCTTTCGACGTCGCGCTGATGGAACTCCTCGCCGAATTTCGCCTTGAACCCCTCCGAGGATCCGGCCGCGACCACGAGCGAGGCCCAGTCCGAGCGGTTCCCCTCGCCGGCGGACGGCATGAGCGCCATGCGATAGCCGACCTCGAGCAGGCGGGCCATCGTTTCGGCACGCTCCATGTAGCGGGCCAGCCAATAGAGGCTTTCGGCGGTACGGCTGAGCATTTTTACTTCCCCCTCAGTCCGCCAGAACCCAAGTGTCCTTGACCCCGCCGCCCTGCGACGAGTTCACCACGAGCGATCCTTCGGTCATCGCGACGCGAGTGAGGCCGCCAGGACACAGATGCACCTCCTTGCCCACGAGACAGTAGGGCCTGAGGTCCACATGGCGCGGCGCGAGCCCGGACTCGACGAAGGTCGGACAGGTCGACAGCGCCAGCGTCGGCTGCGCGATGAAGTCGTGCGGCGCGGCCTTGATGCGCTCGGCATAGGTCGCGACCTCCTCCTTGGTGGATTTCGGCCCCACCAGCATCCCGTAGCCGCCCGAGCCGTGAACCTCCTTGACGACCAGGTCCTTGAGGTTTTCCAGAACGTGCCTGCGGTCCGACGGATCGGCGCATTTCCACGTCTGGACGTTCTTCAGGATCGGTTGCTCGCCGAGATAGAACCGGATCATCTCGGGCACGAAGGTGTAGACCGCCTTGTCGTCGGCGACGCCCGCGCCCGGAGCCGAGGCGATCGTCACGCCGCCCGAGCGGTAGACGTTCATCAGGCCCGGCACCCCCAGCATCGAATCGGGCCGGAAACACAGCGGATCGAGAAACGCGTCGTCGATCCTGCGGTAGATCACATGGACGCGGCGCGGCCCTTCGGTGGTGCGCATGTAGACGAAATCGCCCTGCACGAACAGATCCTGCCCCTCGACGAGTTCGATCCCCATCTGGTCGGCGAGAAACGAATGCTCGTAATAGGCGCTGTTGAACGATCCGGGCGACAGCAGCACGGAAATCGGCGCGTCGGTGTCGGCGGGGGCCACGGATTCGAGCGTCCGGCGCAGAAGTTCCGGGTAGTTGTCGACCGGCGCGATTCGCGCCGAGCGGAACAGTTCGGGGAACATCCGCATCATGATCTCGCGGTTCTCGAGCATGTAGCTGACGCCCGAGGGCGTGCGGCAATTGTCCTCGAGGACGAAAAACTCGTCCGGCCCCGTGCGCACCAGGTCGATGCCGACGATGTGGCTGTAGACCCCGCCGGGCGGGCTGATGCCCACCACCGCCGGCTCGAACGCCTCGTTGCGGTAGACCAGATCGGCGGGAACGATCCCGGCCTTGATGATCTCGGCGCGATGATAGACGTCGAAGAGGAACGCGTTGAGCGCGCGGGCGCGCTGTTTCACGCCGCGCTCCAGCTTGCGCCACTCGGCCTCGGTGAAAACCCGCGGCATCATGTCGAACGGGATCAGACGCTCGGTGTCGCCGCCCTCGCCATAGACCGCGAAAGTGATGCCGATTCGCCGGAAAAGCGCCTCGGCCTCCAGTTTCTTGCGCTCAAGCGTCTCGGCCGGGGTCCGGTCGACCCATTCCGTGAGGGAGGCGTAGGCCGGCCGCACCGCCTCGCCCTCGTACATCTCGTTGAAGAAAGCGCTCACATTGCCCCCGGTCTGCCTTTTGCCAAGTAGACCGGCGCTGCGCATGAAACGCAAGACCCCACCGGCCGCCCGCGGCGCCCGATCCCGCCACCGCGCCCCGCATCCGGGGGGCACCGCCGGCCCGAACCGTTTCGGGCATCGCGAAAGCGGGATTTGCGTCTTGGATCGCGATGTGTTCTAGTTTGCTCAATCAAGGTCGAGAGACCGCAGAAACAGAATGCGATCAGGGAAGTCTGCATGGCGGCCGAACACGGCTCAAACGACGCGTTCGTCGCGTTCGATCAGGTCCAGAAAAGCTACGATGGCGAGACGCTCGTCGTCAAAGACCTCAACCTCCATATCGGCCGCGGCGAGTTTCTCACGATGCTCGGACCGTCCGGATCGGGCAAGACGACCTGCCTGATGATGCTGGCGGGTTTCGAGACCGCGACCCACGGCGACATCCGCCTCGACGGGCGTCCCATCAACAACATCCCGCCGCACAAGCGCGGGATCGGCATGGTGTTCCAGAACTACGCGCTCTTCCCGCACATGACGGTCGGCGAGAACCTCGCCTTCCCGCTCGAGGTGCGGAAAATGGGCAAGTCCGAGATAGCCGCGAGCGTCACCAAGGCGCTCGACATGGTGCAGATGGTCGACTTCGCCGGCCGCCGTCCCGCGCAGCTCTCGGGCGGACAGCAGCAGCGCGTGGCGCTCGCCCGCGCGCTCGTGTTCGAGCCGGAACTGGTGCTGATGGACGAGCCGCTCGGCGCGCTCGACAAGCAGCTGCGCGAGCACATGCAGTACGAGATCAAGCACATCCACGACCGGCTCGGCGTGACCGTGGTCTACGTCACCCATGACCAGTCCGAGGCGCTGACGATGTCCGACCGGATCGCCGTCTTCAACGACGGCCGCATCCAGCAGCTTGCGCCGCCCGCGGACCTCTACGAGCGGCCCGACAACGCCTTCGTCGCGCAGTTCATCGGCGAGAACAACCGCCTTCAGGGCACGGTGAAATCGGTCGACGGCGACGTGGCCACGGTGCTTCTCGACGGCGGCGTGACCGTCACCGCCAAGGCCGTCGCCTGCGGCGGCGCGGGCGAGGTGACGCTGCTCTCGATCCGTCCGGAACGCGTCATCATCGGCGCGGCCCGCGAACAGAACGCGCTCGACGCCAAGGTGCTCGAGCTCATCTATCTCGGCGACCACATCCGCTGCCGCATGGCGGTGTCGGGCCACGAGGACTTCGTGGTCAAGATCCCCAACAGCCATGCCAAAGCGGCGCTCAGGGTGGGAGAAGAGACCACCGTGGGTTGGGTCACCGACGATTGCCGCGCGCTCGACACGCACGACGCGGCTTGACCCCTTCGGGTGCCGCCCCCGCCCGTGCCGGCATCCGCCTGAACAACAGTATCCGGGCTCAACTTTGGGAGTAACGAATGAAACTTCGACATATTCTGGGCGCCACGGCGCTCGTGGCCCTTCCGGTCGGCGCGGCTTTCGCGCAGGACCTTCCCCCGTGCGAGAACTGCGCGGACAGCTGACGGTGGTCTCGTGGGGCGGCGCCTACCAAAACTCTCAGATAAAGGCCTATGCCGATCCGTATTCGGAACTTACCGGCGTCACCTTCATCTGGGACGAGAGCTCAAACGAGGCAGTCGCGAAGCTTCGCGCACAGTCAGAGGCGGGCAACGTCACTTGGGACCTGGTCGACGCCGAGGGTCCGGACAGTCAGCGCCTTTGCGACGAGGGCCTCGCCATCGAGATCGACTTCGACACGGCGCTCGCGCCGGGTGACGACGGCTCGACGCCTTCCGAGGATTTCGGCGACTTCCTCATCAACGACTGCTTCATCCCGCAGATCGTCTTCTCGACCACGTTCGGCTTCCGCACCGACGTGCCCGAATGGAACGGCAACGAGCCCGATAGCGTCTGCGCGATTTTCGACACCGAGAACTTCCCGGGCAAGCGCGCTCTCGAGAAGCGCCCCAAAAAGAATCTCGAATGGGCGCTACTCTGCGACGGCGTCGCCAAAGAAGATCTCTATGACGTTCTCGACGAGGACGGCGTGGAGCGCGCGCTGGCCAAGCTCGACACGATCAAGGATCAGGTGGTCTGGTGGTCGGCCGGCGCCGAGACGCCCCAGCTTCTCGCCGACGGCGAAGTCGTGATGGGCTCGACCTACAACGGACGCCTCTTCTCGGTGATCGAGGAGCAGGACCAGCCGGTTAAGATGCTCTGGGATTGGCAGGTGTTCGACTTCGACGGCTGGGTCGTTCCCGCCGACCTCCCCGCCGACCGGGCGGACCGCGTGCTGCACTTCCTGAATTTCGCCACCGACACTCAGCGGCTCGCGGACCAGGCGAAGTACATATCCTACGGTCCGGCCCGCGCGTCATCGCAGCCGCTCGTCGGGCAACACGCCGAACTCGGCATCGAAATGGCTCAGCATATGCCCACCAATCCCGACAACCAGAAGAACTATCTGGTCAACAACATCGAGTGGTGGGCTGACAACCAGGACGACGTGGAAGCCCGCTTCCAAGCTTGGCTGACGCAGTAGATTCCGATCAACGCTGCGGCGGGACTTCAATCCCGCCGCGGCACGGAATAACCGAGGAGACGGTCATGGCAGAAACGAATCACGGGACAAGCAACGCGACCGGCCCACTTCTTGACCTCGAGGGCCAGCCGCTCAAGAAGAGCCTAGGTCGCGCGTTGCGCGCTCAGAAACTGCGCGCGCTCCTGCTGGTGGCCCCGCTCCTTGTCTTTATCCTCGTCTCCTTCATTCTTCCGATCGGGGACATGCTGTTCCGGTCCGTCGAGAACCAGATCGTCGGCGAGACGATCCCGGAAACCGTGCTGGCGCTCAGGGATTGGGACCCCGCCACGGGCGAGGCACCCGGAGAGGAGGTTTTCGCGTCCTTCCACGAAGACATGTTGGCTGCCGTCGAGGCCAAGAGCCATACGCGCCTCGGCTCTCGCCTCAACTATGAGAATTCCGGCATCTCCTCGCTGTTCCGCAAGAGCGGCCGCCAGGTCGAGGACATGGATCCCTCCCTGCCCTACAGGGAGCAGTTTCTCGACATCGACGACGACTGGGGGGACATCGACGTCTGGCGGACGATCAAGAACTATTCCGGTCCGTATACAGCCGGATATTTCCTCTCGGCGGTCGACATGCAGGTCACCGCGGACGGTCCGGAGATGAAGCCCGAAAACCAGCGGATTTATCTCAAGCTATTCGTGCGGACTTTGATCCTGTCGATCGCGATCACGACGACTTGCCTGATTCTCGGCTACCCGATCGCCTGGCTGCTCGGCAACATATCCCTGCGCTCGTCGAACCTGATCCTGATCCTCGTTCTGCTGCCGTTCTGGACCTCGCTTCTAGTGCGCACCGCGTCCTGGAAAATCCTGCTCCAACAGCAGGGCGTCATCAACGACCTGCTCGTCTGGTCCGGTCTCATCTCCGACGCGAACCGACTCGTGATGATCAACAACGCCACCGGCACCGTCATCGCCATGACGCACATCCTGCTGCCTTTCATGATCCTTCCACTCTATTCGGTGATGAAGACGATCCCGCCGAGCTATCTGCGCGCCGCGAAATCGATGGGCGCCAACGACTGGACCGCGTTCTGGCGGGTCTATTTCCCGCAGACCCTTCCCGGCGTCGGCGCCGGCGCGATTCTCGTCTTCATCCTTTCCATCGGTTATTACATCACGCCGGAACTTGTCGGCGGCACCAGCGGCATCTTCATCTCCAACCGCATCGCCTACCACATCTCCTCGTCGCTCAACTGGGGGCTGGCCGCCGCGCTCGCCACCATGCTGCTCGTCCTGGTGATGACGCTCTACTGGCTCTACGACCGCATCGTCGGCATCGACAACGTCAAGCTGGGGTAACGGCACATGGCACTTCCTCCCTACGCCTCGACCGGCCAGAAGGTCTGGCACTGGACGTTCCGCGGCATCTGCGTGGCGATCCTGTTCTTCCTGATCATGCCGATCCTCGTGATCATCCCGCTCAGCTTCAACGCGCAGGATTTCTTCACCTTCACGCCGGGAATGCTGCGGCTCGACCCGGAGGCCTATTCGCTCAAGCACTACCAGGATTTCTTCTCCAATCCCGACTGGCAGCAGGCGCTCAGCAACTCTGTGAGGATCGCGCCGGTCGCCACGTTGATCTCAGTGACGCTCGGAACGCTCGCGGCCATCGGCCTCACCCAGCCGCACGTCCCGTTCCGGGGCACCATCATGGCGATCCTGATCTCGCCGATGATCGTGCCGCTGATCATCTCGGCCGCCGGCATGTATTTTTTCTACTCCCGCATCGGCCTCCAGGGCACCTATTGGGGCGTCGTTCTGGCCCATGCCGCCCTCGGCATCCCCTTCGTCATCATCACCGTGACCGCGACGCTGGCCGGCTTCGACCGGAGCCTGACACGGGCCTCCGCCAACATGGGCGCAGGTCCCGTCCGGACGTTCTTCAAGGTCCAGATGCCGCTGATCCTTCCGGGCGTGATCTCGGGCGGCCTCTTCGCCTTCATCACGTCCTTCGACGAGGTCGTCGTGGTGCTCTTCGTCGGTTCCGCCGGCCAGAAGACCCTGCCCTGGCAGATGTTCACCGGCCTGCGCGAGCAGATCTCGCCGACCATCCTCGCGGTGGCCACGATCCTGGTGGCGATCTCCATCGCGCTTCTGACCGTGCTCGAGCTTCTGCGGCGCCGGTCGGAACGCCTGCGCGGCATGAGCCCGGGCTGAACCGCCACGCGCCATGAAACATGAAATCCTGACGGCGGGCGTCGACGGTTCGGACGAATTGATCGCCTGCACGGTCTGCGACGCGCTCCACAACGTCGTCGAGATGCCGGCCGGCGGGCGTCTGCGATGCGTCCAATGCGGCGCCGTGCTGCTGCGCGCCGACCCCAAGGCGCTCGACGCGATCCTGGCCAGCGCGGCGGCCATGGCGATCCTCGTGATCTCGGCGGTGTTCTTCCCGTTCCTGCGCATCCAGGCCTCGGGCTTCAGCAGTTCCGCCAGGCTCACCGACACCGCGCGGGCCTTCGCCGAGGGGCTGACCGCCCCGCTCGCCGTGGCGCTGATCCTGGTGATCGTGGTCGTGCCCGTCGTCCGGGCGGTCGCGCTCTTCTACGCGCTCCTGCCGATCCGTCTGGGAAGAAAACCCGTCCGCGGCGCGCGCAAGGCGTTCCGGCTCGCCTGCGAGCTCCGGCCCTGGTCCATGGCCGAGATCTTCATCGTCGGCGTCGCCGTGGCGCTCGTGAAGGTCGGCGGCATGGCGACCGTCACCTTCGGCCCCGCCTTCTGGGAACTGACGCTCGTCGTCCTGATCGTCGTTCTCGAATCCTCCAGCTTCTGCGAGAAGACCCTGTGGCGCACCATCGATCAGACATCCCGGTCCTGACCGCCGCCGAGGCGGGCCTGGTCGGCTGCCGGCATTGCGGCCGCGTCTCGGCGCCCGGCACGACGCCGTGTCCGCGCTGCGGCTTCGAGCTCCACAGCCGCCGGCCCGCGAGCCTCCAGAAGGTCTGGGCCTGGCTCTTCGCCGGCCTCGTGTGCTACATCCCCGCGAACCTCTATCCCATGCTGGAGACGCGGTTTCTCGGCACGACGACCAGCTCGACGATCGTCGGCGGCGTCGTCGATCTCGCCCATCACGGCGCGTTTTTCGTGGCGGCCGTCGTCTTCATCGCCAGCGTGATGATCCCGGTGGCGAAGTTCTTCGTGCTCGGCTACCTCGCCTGGTCGATCCAGAACCGCGTGGCCCTCTCGCGCCACCGCCGCACCCAGCTCTACGAGGCGGTGGAGTTCATCGGCCGCTGGTCGATGATCGACGTCTTCGTCGTGGCGATCCTCGCCGCCCTGGTCAATCTCGGGATCGTGATGAGCTTCAATCCGGGGGCGGCGGCGTTCTTCTTCGCGCTTTCGGTTGCATGCACGATGGTTTCCGCCCTATCCCTCGATCCCCGGCTCCTGTGGGACATGGCGGAAGGCACCGACCCCGAATGACCGACGAGACCCCCGCCGACCCCATGGTCGAAGGCCCGAAGACGCCGGCCGCGTTTCTCCGTCGCCTGGCTCGTGCCGCTGATCGCGCTCGCCATCTCGCTCGGCGTCGCCTGGCGCAGCTACAGCGATCGCGGCCCGCTGATCGAGATCGTCTTCGAGACCGGCGCGGGTCTCGAGGCCGGCAAGACCCCGGTCAAGTTCCGCGACCTGAACATCGGCCTCGTCGAGGGCGTGGCGCTCGCCGAGGATCTGCGCAGCGTCGTCGCCTCCGTCCGCATCGACAAGGACTCGGCGCGGCATGTCGGCGACAGCACCGAGTTCTGGCTGGTCAGCGCGCAGGTCGGTCCGCAGGGCATCAGCGGCCTCGACACCGTCCTGTCGGGCGCCTACATCGCGGCCGATTTCGACGCGGAGCCGGGCGCGCCGCGGACCACCTTCGAGGCGCTGGCCAAGCCGCCGCTCACCGCGCTCGGCCAGGACGGACTGCGCGTCTCGATCCGCGCGCCCGAGGGCGGATCGGTCGCGGTGGGCGCGCCGGTTCTCTTCAAGAAGATCGCCGTGGGCCAGGTCGAGGACGTCAGCCTCACCGAGCGCGGCGACGTGCTGATCACCGCCTTCATCGACGCGCCGGCCGATTCCCGCGTGACCAGCGCCACCCGCTTCTGGAACACCTCCGGATTCCGTGTCGAGCTTTCGGCAGCCGGCGCCGCGCTCAACGTCGAGAGCCTCGCCTCGCTGGTCCAGGGCGGCATCGCCTTCGACACCGTGACGACCGGCGGCGAGCCGGTCGGGCCGGACACCGAATTCCGCCTGTTCAATTCCGAGAACGAGGCCCGCGTCGTCGTGCTCAACGACGATCCCGCCGCGCGCGTCAACATCATGGCCACCTTCAGCGGTTCGGTGCGCGGCCTCGCGATCGGGGCGCCCGTCGAATACCGCGGCATCCAGGTCGGCGAGGTCACCGAGCTCCAGGCCGAGGTCATCCGCGTCGACGACAGCCCGGTCGTCACCGTGCGCGCCACCCTCGGCCTCAACCCGTCGCGGTTCGGCCTGTCTCTCGGCGAGGACGCCAACGACCGCGCGATGGAACTGATCGAGGCCGCGGTCGAGCGCGGCGTGCGCGCGCGCCTCGCCTCCGGCAACATCCTGACCGGCAGCCTCTTCGTCGAACTGGCCGAGGTCCCGGACGCCGAGCCCGCCACCGTCGACATGGCGGCGATTCCCTATCCGGAGGTGCCCACCGTGGCCGCGTCCGGCTCCGGCCTCGCGCAGACCGCCGAAGGCGTGCTCACCCGCATCGAGAACCTGCCGGTCGAGGAGATGATGGGCGCGATCACCACGCTCATCTCCAACGCCAACCTGCTGATCACCGACGAGGCGATCCGCACCGCGCCCGAAAATCTCGGCCTGCTGCTCGCCGATCTGCGCGCGCTCGTCGCCGACAGCGGGCTCGAGGAGATCCCCGCCGAGATCACCGCGATCCTCGCCTCGACCCGGACCGTCATCGACGGCATCGCCGAGGACGAGATCGTCGACAGCCTGACCGCCGCCCTCGACGCCACCACCGGCGCGGTCGAAAGCCTCCAATCCGCCGCAGAGGGCGTCCCTGCGCTTCTCGCCGAGGTCACGGCCCTGACGGCCCAGGCCCGCGAGCTTCCGCTGGACGATCTGGTGGCCTCCGGCGCCGGCGTCGTCGAGGAGCTTCAGACCCTGATCCGGAGCGAGGCGATCGCCGCCCTGCCCGTCGCGATCGACGCGGCCATCGGCGATCTGCGCGGACTGCTGGTCGACATCCGCGACGGCGGCGCGGTCGAGAACGTCAACGCCACGCTCGCCTCGATCCGGGCCGTCACCGACGAGCTGGCCGCCGCGCGCCTGACCGAGAGCCTGCGCACGACGCTCGCCGCCGCCGAGACCGCCGCCGCCAACGTGTCGAGCTCGACCACCGAGCTTCCCGCCCTCGTCGACAACCTCTCGCGGCTTTCGGAGACCGCCGCCGCGCTGCCGCTCGACGAGCTGACCGTCGCGAGCACGCGGCTGCTCGGCACCGCCGACACTTTCATGGCCAGCGAGGGCATGGCCGACGTGCCGCCGCAGCTCAGCGCGTCGCTGCGCGAACTGAGTCTGATCCTCGCCGAGCTGCGCGAGGGCGGCGCCGTCGAGAACCTCAACACCACGCTCGCCTCCGCCGACGCCGCCGCCGCGGCGGTCAGCGCGGCGGCCGAGGACCTGCCCGCCCTGCTCGACCGCCTGTCCTCGGTGGCCGCCCGCGCCGACACGACGCTCAGCTCCTTCGGACCGGGCTCCGAGATCAACCGCGACACGCTTCTCCTGCTGCGCGAGGTCCGCGACGCGGCGCGCTCGGTCAATTCGCTCGTCTCCGCGCTCGAGCGGCGGCCCAATTCGGTCCTTTTCGGGAGATGAAGATGCTCCGTTCCCTGTGTCTGGCCGCGGCCCTCGCGCTCGGCGCCTGCGCCTCGCCCGAATATCATCTGCTTCCCGCCCCGGCCCCCGCGGCCCAGACGGGTGGCGCCACCAGCCTCGCCGTCGCCGACATCAGCCTGCCCGCCTATGCGGAGGCGCTCGAGATCGCCGTCCTGACCGAGACCGGCGCGGTCACCCTCGAGGAACAGGCCCTCTGGGCCGACACCCCGCGCCGCGCCCTGACCCGCCATCTCGTCGGCGCCCTGCAACAGCGCCTGCGCGGCCAGATCGGCGCCGAGCCCTGGCCCGGCTTCGACGGCCCCGCGCTCCGCGTCGAGGTCGTCGTCGACCGCATGATCGGCGCCCCCGCCGGTCCGCTCGACTTCGCGGGTCAGTACATCATCACGGCGCCCGGCTCCGGGCGGATCACCGCGTCCAACCGCTTCGCGATCACGGTTCCGCCACAGGGTGAGGGCTATGACGCGCTCCTCGCCGCCCATGCGCTGGCGATCGACGCGCTGGCCGACCGCATCTCCGCGAGCGTGACAGGCCGTCCGTCAAGCTGATCGCGGGGCCGCGTGGCAAAGGTTGCCACGCGGTTAACGCGATCCGGATAATCGTTTTATTTCATAATACTTAGCAAAAGCGACACGCGTGACGCTTTTCGCGGGTCACACCCCTCAGAGCGCCCGTCGCGCCATCAGCGCCGCCCCGATCGTGCCGTCGTCGAGATAATCCAGCTCGCCACCCATCGGCACGCCCTGTGCCAGCGACGTGACCGGGAGGCCCAGCGGCGCGAGCTGATCGGCGATGTAATGGGCCGTCGTGCGCCCGTCGATCGTGGCGTTGAGCCCGAGGATCACCTCCCGCACGTTCTCCGATCCCGCCCGCGAGACCAGCTCCGGGATCCGCAGCGTCTCCGGCCCGACGCCGTCGAGCGCCGACAGGACCCCGCCCAGCACGTGATACCGCCCCTTGAAGGCCCCGCCCCGCTCCATCGCCCAGAGATCCGCGACCGATTCCACGACGCAGAGCTCGCCCGTCTCGCGCCGCGGATCGGCGCAGATCCCGCAGAGCGGAGCCGTCGCGATGTTGCCGCAGCGGTCGCATTCGCGCACCGATGCCGCCACCACCGCCAAGGCCTCCGTCAGCGGATCGAGCAGCGTCTCGCGGCGCCGGATCATCGCGAGCACGGCGCGCCGGGCCGAGCGCGGCCCGAGGCCAGGCAGGCGCGCCATCAGGGCGATCAGCTTCTGGACCGCCTCGCCGCCGTGCTCCGCGCTCAAGCCGGCCGCCTCAGAACGGCAGCTTCATTCCCGCGGGCAGGTTGAGGCCCTCGGTGATCTTCGCCATCTCGGCCTGCGCCGCATCGCCCGCGCGGGCCTGGGCGTCCTGGATCGCGGCCACGATCAGGTCCTCGACCACCTCGCGGTCATCCGGCGTGAAGAGCGACGGATCGATGCTCAGCGCCCGGACCTTGCCCTTGGCGTTGACCGTCGCTTTGACCATGCCCGCGCCCGCCTCGCCGGTCACTTCGACCTCGTCGAGCCGGGCCTGCGCGTCGGCCATCTTCTCCTGCATCTCCTGCGCCTGCTTCATCAGCTTGGCCATGTCGCCGATCTGTCCCAGACCTTTGATCATCCCTTAATCCTCCTCTGAAAACGGATCGAACGGATCCCAGTCGTCATCCAGCGCCGCGTCCTCGACGGGCGGCGGCGGAACCTCCTCCACCACCTCGGGCGCGCGCACGTCCTTGATCCGCGCGCCGGGAAACGCCTCCAGCACCGCCATGACCAGCGGATGCGCCGCGGCCTCCGAGCGCAGATCGCCCTTGGCCTCGGCGCGCAGCTCCGCGATGGTCGGCGCGCCGCCAGATCCGACGACCGAGACGCCCCAGCGCGCGCCGGTCCAGGTCTGGAGCCGCTGCGCGATGCGCGAGGCGAGCTCGGGCGAAGCGCCGGCGGCGGGTTCGAATTCGATGCGTCCCGGCGTGTAGCGCGCGAGGCGCACGCCCTCCTCGATCTCGACGAGCATCGCCATGTCCCGCCGCGACCGGACGAGCGCCACGACATCCTCGAAGGTCGCATAACGGGCGAGGGCAACGGTGTCGGGATCGGGCGCGCGCGCGGGCACCGGAGCCGGAGCCGCCGCGGCGCGCGCGGTCGCACCGCCTCCACCACCCGTTCCCGCCGGGCGCGACGGCCCGCCGGCCGGCGCCGGCGCGGCGCCGTCGCCGAGGCGTCGGACCAGTTCTTCGGGGCTCGGCATCTCGGCGACGTGGGTCAGGCGTATCACCGCCATCTCGGCGGCCATCATGGCGTTCGGCGCGGTCGCCACCTCGTCGAGCACCTTGAGAAGCATCTGCCACATCCGGGTCAGGGCGGGCATTTTCAGACGCTGCGCGAAGTCGAGACCCCGGGCGCGTTCATCCGGCCCGACGGTCGGATCGTCGGCGGCTTCGGGCGACAGGCGGACCATAGAAACCCAGTGGGTCACCTCGGCCAGATCGCGCATCACCGCCAGAGGGTCGGCGCCTTCGGCGTACTGCGACGAGAGTTCGGCCAGCGCCGCCTTCGGGTCGCCGCGCATGATGGCGTCGAAGAGGTCGAGGACGCGGCCCCGGTCCGCGAGACCCAGCATCGCGCGGACCTCGACCGCGGTGGTCTCGCCCGCGCCGTGGGCGATGGCCTGGTCGAGCAGCGACAGCGCGTCGCGCACGGAACCTTCTGCCGCGCGGGCGATGAGCGTCAGGGCGTCGGGGGCGACCGAGGCGCCTTCGGTGGCGGCGATGCCGGAGAGATGGGTCAGCATCACCTCGGTCTCGATGCGGCGCAGATCGAAACGCTGGCAGCGCGAGAGCACCGTGACGGGGACCTTGCGGATCTCGGTGGTCGCGAAGATGAATTTGACGTGGGCGGGGGGCTCCTCGAGCGTCTTGAGGAGCGCGTTGAAGGCCGAGGTGCTGAGCATGTGCACCTCGTCGATGATGTAGACCTTGTAGCGCGCCGAGGCCGCCCGGTAGGCGACGGAATCGATGATCTCGCGGATGTCGCCGACGCCGGTGCGCGAGGCCGCGTCCATCTCCATCACGTCGACATGGCGGCCTTCGGCGATGGCGACGCAGGGCTCGCAGAGGCCGCAGGGTTCGATCGTGGCGCCGCCCGTCCCGTCCGGGCCGACGCAGTTCAGGCCCTTGGCGATGATCCGGGCGGTGGTGGTCTTGCCGACGCCGCGGACGCCGGTCAGAACGAATGCATGCGCGATCCGGTCGGCCTCGAAGGCGTTGCGCAAGGTGCGGACCATCGCCTCCTGGCCGATCAGATCGGCGAAGGTCGCGGGCCGGTACTTGCGCGCGAGGACGCGGTAGGCGGCTTTGTCGGGAGCGGACTCGGTCAACGGCGTTCCGATGCGGGGTGCTTACCTTGGCAACCTATGCGGCGCGCCCGAACGGGGCAAGGCCCGGACGCCCGCACGGGGCAAGGTCATAGACGGGCGGCTGCTCAGTCGCCGCGCTTTCGCTTTCCAGACTCCTGCCCCGATCGGTAGAGACGGCTCAGGGCGCGGCCGTGAGCCCGACGCTCCGCGATGCCGGCCGTGTTGCGCGTCTCCTCTCGCTCCAGCTTGCGCCAGCGGGCGACCCGGGCCTCGTCAAGATCGCCCGCCTCGATCGCGGCCCGGATCGCGCAGCCCGGCTCCACGTCATGCGCGCAGTCGGCGAAACGGCAGCCGTGCGCCAGTTCCGTGATGTCCTCGAAGACCTCCGCGATGCCCTCCGCCGCATCATGGAGCTGCAGCTCGCGCATTCCCGGCGTATCGATCAGCCAGCCTCCGGACGGCAGCGCGTGCAGCGAGCGCGCGGTCGTCGTGTGCCGGCCTTTCGCGTCATCTTCGCGAACGTCCCGCGTCTCCTGCCCCGCCCCCGTCAACCGGTTGACCAGCGTCGACTTACCCACACCCGACGAGCCCAGCAGCGCAAGCGTCTGCCCGGGCCCGCACCAGTCAAGCAGCCGCGCGACCTGGCCCTCGTCGCGCGCGTCCAACGTCTCCACGGCCAGCATCGGCGCCAGCGCCGCAGCCCGACGCGCGTAGTCCTCGGGATCATCGCAGGAATTCTGATTTGGTCAGCACGATCACGGGCGTCACGCCGGCCTGGCGCGCCATCGCCAGATACCGCTCCAGCCGCGCGATGTTGAAATCCGCATTGCAGGACGTGACGATCAGCAGCGTGTCGACGTTGGCCGCGATGAGCTGCGCCGCCCGCCCGGTGCCCGCCGCGCGTCGCTGAAGCAGCGTCTTGCGCTCCAGAAGCCGCGACAATCCGCCGGTGCTCCGCTCCACCAGGGCCCAGTCGCCGATCGCCACCTCCGCCGAGGACAGATCCGGACCGGTCTCGATCCGCCACGCCCCGGCCGCGCCAAGCACGTCCGCCCCGTTGCGATGCACCGCCGCGACCCGGACCGGATCGCAGACGTTCAGATCCTCGATGGAGAGCTGCGCCTGAAACTCCGGGCCCCAGCCCAGAGCGCGCAGAGTGTTTTCGTGTTCGGTCATTTCGCTGCCCGGATGGTCTCGGTATTGAGACGCTCACCAAAGGCCCTCGTCGCGCTCTGCGCGGGCGGGGCTTCGCGGGTCCGGGCGGGGATCGCGGGAACGCCGCCTTGCGGCGTCAGCCGTGCGCCCGGAGGGATGATGCGGCGGCCATGAAATCCCTCCTTCGTCTCAGGCATTCAAGTGAGAGGCTGGACAACGACCCAAGCGGGGCTCGTTACGGCTGCTTCCTTCCGGACCTGACCGGGTTGGCGAGGCGCCTGCCCGCGCCAACCTCTCACAGGAAGATATAGCCGCCCCGCGCGGCGGCATCAAGACCCGCTCCGCCGCGTTGCCCCCGCCACCGGGTTGGGGCATGGTCGCGCGAAACGAGGGACGATCAGATGAGAGACGCCGAAGCCGTCACCTTCGCGGGTGGCGCCATAGACCGTGCCGCCACCCTGCGCGGTGATCCGCAGATGCAGGCGCGGCTGCGGGCCGATCCGCGCGCGCGCGGTCTGGCCCTCTGGCAGGGCAAGCCGCTGATGGATTTTTCCGCGAACCCGCGTCTGGGCTGGCAGCCGCTCGGCTCGGCGCTGTTCGCGCGGACGCTTGGCGAGCCGATCTTTCTCGGCATGGAGGACGGCGCGCCGCGCTTCGCCTTCGTCATCGCCGACTGGGAGGAGCCGGCGGCGCCCGACGGCCCCCGCCCCTTCGTCGACGAGACGCGCCCGAAGCATCCGGCGATGCCCGGGCATCTGCGGTTCGGCGAACTGCGCGCGTTGATGGCCGAGCTGTCGGGCAACGATGCGGGCGACGCCGCCGCCGCCAAGGGCATTCTCGCCTGGCACGAGACGCACGGGTTCTGCGCGCGGTGTGGCGCCGCTTCGGAGGTCGCGGATGCGGGCTGGAAGCGGGTCTGCCCGGCCTGCGGCGGGCAGCATTTTCCGCGCACCGATCCGGTGGTGATCATGTTGATCACGCACGGCAATTCTGTGCTGCTCGGGCGCGCGCCGATCTGGCCCGAGGGCATGTTCTCGCTGCTCGCGGGGTTCATGGAGCCGGGCGAGAGCATCGAGGCGGCGGTGCGGCGCGAGGTCTTCGAGGAGGCGGGCGTGTCGGTGGGACGGGTCGAATACCTGTCGAGCCAGCCCTGGCCGTTTCCGTCGAGCCTCATGATCGGGTGTCACGGGTTGGCGCTCGGCCGGGAGATCGTGCGTGATCCGGTCGAGTTGGAGGACGCGCGCTGGGTGACGCGCGAGGGCGTTCTGGCCGGGCTGCTCGGGCAGGATCCTGAGATGCGCCCGGCGCGCAAGGGGTCCATCGCGCGATTCCTGCTGGAGCGCTGGCTCGCGGACGCCCTGGGCTGACAGGCGCCGTCGCATGGGATAGCGTGGTGCCGGAAGGAGGCGCGAAGGATGCGCAATCGGATCATTCAGGTCGCGGCCGCGCTCGCGTTCCTCGTTTTCGCCGTCGCAGCCCAGGCCGCCGGAGTGACCACCTTCAGCGGCGCCTGGTTCGAAATCGACGCGCCGGCCGATTTCACCGTGCGGCCGTCGCTTCCGAGCGACAGCGCCGAGGGCTTCGACAGCGCGTTCTTCAGCGCGCCGGACGGTTCAGTGCAATTCTACGTCCATTCCCCGCAATGGGGCGGAGAGCCGACCGACATCGCGATCGACCCGGCGACCGAAACGCTCAGCGACGAGAAGGTCGTCACGGACGGCCCGATCACGCGCCGCTGGTTCACCATCGCGGCCAAGGACGGCAGCTACAGCCGGTCGTACCGGACCGTTTCGGACGCGCGCGGGCCTACGGAACGGACGATCGGAATAAGGTACAGGTCGATCGCGGACCTTCAGGCTTACAATGCCCGATATCTGGCGTTTCGCGACTCGCTGCGCCAGTTCGCCGACTGACCGGGTTCGGGTTGAAACGGTTTTCTTTGTGATTGGCGGACGATCTGCGCTAGGATCGCCGCATTGCATCGGGGGATCATTGCAGACGGGTTCTCGTTCTCGGTTCCGACGTTTTCCCTTGTAAACCCGTCCGAACACCATCGGCGCTTTCGCATCAGACGGGGGGAAGACATGCTCTACAAGGGAACGATCACGGCGGTTCAGATCAGGCTGCAGCGACAGGGCGGTTACAGGAGTCGTCCCGACGGCAATCGCGGCGCCGCGCTGAGCGAGGCGGTGAAGGCGGCGCTCGCGGAGCGGGTCGGCGAGCTTCCGGACGGATATCAAGCCTGGTCTTCCAAGCGCAGGCTGATCGCGTATCTTCAGCTCTGGTGCAAGGAGAGCGGCATCAATTCTGGCGATGTCGACGGGCTATGGGGGCCGCAGACGGATTTCGCCGTAGACGCGCTGATGGAGACGATCGAGACCGGCCGCGAGCCGGAGCCTTGGCGCGACGAGATCTCGGTGCCGGGCAACCCGCGCGGCTGGCCGAAGGAGAAGGATCTCGAGGCCTTCTACGGACCGCCGGGGCGCGTCAACAACGCGCCCTCGCCGCCGCCGCCGCTGAAGAACGTGCCGTCGCCCTGGCCGCTCAAGATCGCCTGGGACCTCCGTCACACGCGCAAAACGTTCAAGGTGCACGAGAAGGTCGCCGACAGCCTGGGCGAGATCCTCGAGAAGGTGCACGCCCATTACGGCGAGGCCGAGATCGGGAAGCTGGGGCTCGATCTTTTCGGCGGCGACTACAACGCCCGGCTCAAGCGTGGCGGCTCGACGATGTCCACGCATTCATGGGGCATCGCCATCGACTTCGATCCGTCGAACAACCGGCTGAAATGGAACCGGGACCGGGCGAGGCTCGCGCGGACCGAATACGAGGACTGGTGGCGGATCTGGGAGTCGGAGGGCTGGGTCAGCCTCGGCCGTGCGCGGAATTTCGACTGGATGCATGTCCAGGCGGCGCGGCTGCGCGAGGGCTGAGCGGCACGCCGCGCCGGGCGCTGGACCCGGCGCGGCGACGGGTTGCGGCGCGGCCTACTCCACGGTCACCGTGACCGGCTCGGAAAGGATCGGCGGCTCGTGCGGGATGTGGTTCTGGTCGCCCAGAAGCAGGCGCAACTCGTGCGTGCCGGCGGGAAGTTCCAGCGTGACCTGTGTCTGACCGCCGCCGAAATGGATGATCTGGTCGGTCGCGGGCAGAGGACCGGCATAGTCGATCGTGGCGGGATCGGTGTTGACGAGCAGGTGGTGGTGGCCGGTGTTCTCGGCGTCCACGCCGGCGGGTGCTACGCCCATGCCTTCGAGCCCGAATACGACCGTCACCGGGTTGGAGATCGTGGACCCTTCGGCGGGCGAGACGATATAGGCTTGCGCGCCTTCGGGCGCGGGGGTGCGGTCGAGCGCCAGCGCCGGCAGCGCGAGTGCTCCGGCGATCAGGAATGCGGCCGCGTTTTGGATAAGCATGTTCGTGGATCTCCCCGTAAGGCGACGGCGCCTGATGCGCCTCCTTTTTCTGCCAAGACGAAATAATCCAGCATCCGTCGGCGTCAACGCGCCCCGCTCGTCGCGGGGCGCCGAGGGATGGAGCATCCCCGATGCTCTCCGCCGCAGGCCTCCGGGCTGATCAGCTGTCGTGCGCTTCGATTGCCTTTGGCTGGTGGCGGCCGAGAATCTCCTTCACCTCGCTCGCGGTCGCGTCCGGCATCATGACCTTCACCGAGAAAGCGTCCCGGTCGAGATACACCTTCTCGGCCGGAATGCCCGTATCGATCAGGTCCTCATGCGCGTTTTTCGCCTGACCCAGCGTATCGAACTGGCCGGTGATGGTTTTCATTTCGCTTCCCCTTTGCGAGATTTCAGCAGATTCATCCGCGTGAATACCAATATTAGCATCCAAATTTTCGGTTTGGAAGGTCGCTCCGGTGGGCGCGGGATCACCCGCACGCGGGCCGGCGTCAAAGGTCCGCGTCAAAGACCGTCGCCGTCCCCTGGGTCCGCCGGAAGGGATGCGCCGGATAGACGCCGAGGATCTGGACGCTGTCGGTGAAGTAGTCGAGCTCCTCCATCGCGCGCGCCACCGCCGGGTCGTCGGGGTGGCCTTCGATGTCGGCATAGAACTGCGTGGCGGTGAAATGCCCGCCCACCATGTAGCTTTCGAGCTTGGTCATGTTCACGCCGTTGGTCGCGAAGCCGCCCATGGCCTTGTAGAGCGCGGCCGGGATGTTGCGCACGTTGAAGACGAAGGTCGTCAGCACGTCGCCGGGCGGGGCCGGCCGGGGCTCGGGCGACATGACGAGAAAGCGCGTGGTGTTGTGGCCGTGATCCTCGATGTCGCGGGCCAGGACCTCCAGCCCGTAGATCCCCGCCGCGAGATCGGAGGCGAGCACGCCGAGACCCGGCTCGGGATGCGCGGCGAGTTCGGCGGCGGCGCCGGCGCTGTCGACATAGGCCTCGCCGACGATGCCGTGCCGCCGGAGGAACGCGCCGCATTGCGGCAGCAGCACCAGATGCGCCCGGACGCGGCGCACCTCGTCGAGCGCGGTGCCGTGCGTGGCCATCAGGCTGATCCGCACGGGCACGAAGGCTTCGCCGACGATGTGCAGGCCGCTCTCGGGCAGGAGGCGGTGGATGTCGGCCACGCGCCCGTAGGTGGAGTTCTCGACGGGCAGCATCGCGAGGTCGGCGCGGCCCTCCTTCACGGCGGCGATGGCCTGCTCGAAACTGTCGCAGGGCATCGGGTCCATGTCCGGAAACGCCTCCAGGCAGGCCTGGTGGGAATAGGCGCCGGGCGCCCCCTGGAACGAGATCGTCTTCGTCGGCGCGCCCATGCGGAGCCTCCCCTGTCGCGAAACCGGCGGACATTCGCAGAAGCCGGCGGGGATGGAAAGATCGGCCGTCGGGCGGGCGTTTTCGCCGCAATCGGTTTGCCTTGCGTTCGGTCGAAACATCCGGATAGAACGTCGCGAAACGACGACACGCGGACGGCCCGGCGGCTTTCCCAGCGCAATTCGAAGGTGCGAGAGACCCATGAACACGATGGAAATCACGAAATTCGTCGGGGCGATCTGCGGAAGCCTGCTGGTTTTCCTGCTGATCGCGACGGCCTCCGCTTCGATATTCGACACGCGCGAGGAGTTCGCCGCCTTCATCATCGAGACCGACGATCCTGACGTCGGAGAGGACGCGCCGGTCGAAGAGACGGTCGACGTCGCGGCGCTGGTCGCCGCCGCGGACGTGTCCGCGGGCGAGGGCCAGTTCCGCAAATGCGCCGCCTGCCACAAGCTCGACGGGTCGAACGCGGTCGGACCGCATCTCGACGGGGTCGTGGGCCGCGAGAAGAGCGCCGTCCCGGATTTCAACTATTCGGGCGCGCTCGCCGCGGTCGGCGGGGCCTGGACGCCCGAGAACCTCTACGCGTTCCTCGAGAATCCGAAGGGCTACGCGCCCGGGACCTCGATGGCCTTCGCGGGCCTGAGCAAGTCCGAGGACCGCGCCGACGTGATCGCGTATCTCGAGACCTATTCGAACTGATCGCGAAACGTTCACGCGCCGCTCACGAAGACCTGGTCCGGACCGGAGGGTTTCCCGCTTTACGCCCGTCCCGCGCGCTTTAGAGTGCGCGAAACGTGACCCATCGACGCGAGGACCGCCGCATGACACTTCCGAGCCGCGCCATCGCACGCCCCGGCGACACCCCGACGGAATTGCGGCGCGCGGTCGCATGGGGCGGTCTCGCGGCGATCGGCGCGCTCCTTCTCGTGGCCCAGCCCGCGCGGGCGGTGGACGCGGAGACCACCATCAGCCACGGCATCTCGACTTTTGGCGATCTGAAATATCCCGCCGACTTCCCGCATTTCGACTATGTGAACCCCGACGCGCCGCAAGGCGGCACGATGAGCTTCCGGGGCACGGGCGCGAGCCAGACCTTCGACAGCCTCAACGCGTTCATCCTCAAAGGCGAACCGGCGCAGGGCCTCACGCTTCTCTACGACAGTCTGCTGACCGGGTCGGCGGACGAGCCGGACTCGGCTTACGGTCTGATCGCGGAGAGCCTCGAATATCCCGAGGACCGGTCTTGGGTGATCTTCAACATGCGCCCCGAGGCGACGTTCTCGGACGGCGAGCCGATCACGGCGTCGGACGTGGTCTTCACCTGGCGCACGCTTCTGGAAGAGGGCGAGCCCTCGTACCGCATCTCGCTGCGCGACATCGCGGATGTGGAGGCGCTCGACGAACACCGGGTGAAATTCACCTTCAACGAGGGCGCCGCCACCAAGGATCTGCCCGCTCTCGCGGGATCGCTCTCGATCCTGCCGGAGCATTATTACGCCGAAGTACCGTTCGGCGAGTCGACGCTCGATCCGCCGGTCGGATCGGGGCAATTCGTCGTCGAGGACGTCCAGCCCGGGCGGTCGATCCGGTACTGCAAGAACCCCGACTACTGGGGCGCCGATCTGCCGGTGAATGTCGGGACGCTGAATTTCGATTGTTACGTCTACGAGTATTTCGGCGACAGCATCGCCGCGTTCGAGGCGTTCAAGGTCGGCGAATACCTGCTGCACCAGGAATTCTCGTCGAGCCTCTGGGCCACCGCCTATGATTTTCCGGCGATCGACAGGGGATGGGTGATCAAAGAGGCGCTGCCGGACGGGAGTCCGTCGGGCACGCAGGGGTTCTGGTTCAACATGCGCCGCGACAAGTTCCAGGACCCGCGCGTGCGCGAGGCCATCGGCCTGATGTTCAACTTCGAATGGACGAACGAGACGCTGTTCTACGGGCTCTACAGCCGCACCGACAGCTTCTGGGAGAACTCTCCGATGCAGGCCGAGGGTCTGCCGGAAGGTGAGGAACTGGCCGTTCTGGAGGAGTTCCGCGACCAGCTGCCGCCGGAGATCTTCACGGAACCGGCGTACACGCCGCCTGTCAGCGGCACGCAGCAGCTCGACCGGAGCGCGATCCGCCGCGCCTCGGCCCTGCTCGACGAGGCCGGCTGGACGGTCGGCGCGGGCGGGATGCGCTACAACGCGGCCGGCGAGAGGCTGACCGTCGAATATGCCGACGACAATCCGTCCTTCGAGCGCGTGGTCAATCCGTTCGTCGCGAACCTGCGCCGCATCGGCATCGACGCGAGCTACAATTCCATCGACGCGGCCCAGATGCAGCAACGCCAGGAGGACTTCGATTTCGACCTCGTCGCGGGCCGGTTCACCATGAGCCTGAGTCCCGGCGCTCGAGCTGCGCCAGCTGTTCGGATCCGACGCGGCCGATACGCCCGGTTCGCCCAACTACGCCGGCATCGACGATCCGGTCGTCGACGCCCTGATCGAGAAGATCATCGCCGCCGAGGATCGCGAGACGCTCAACGCGCGCGTCCGGGCCCTGGACCGCGTGCTGCGGCAGAAACACGTCTGGGTGCCCAATTGGTACAGCGGCCAGTTCCTGATCGCGTATTGGGACCTGTTCGGCCGGCCGGACGTTCAGCCGCCCTATTCGCGCGGAGACGCGTACTGGTGGTACGACGAGGACAAGGCGGCCGCGCTCCGGGAGGCCGGCGCGCTGCGCTGACCCGGAAGATGCAGGCCATGCGCTCCAAGACCCCTGCCCGTCCGTCGCCGCCGGCATTTGTTTCCACACGAACGGCGCGCGGCTGATGGGCGCCTACATCCTCCGCCGCGTTCTGCTGATGGTTCCGACGCTGTTCGGGATCCTGCTGATCAACTTCGTGCTCACGCAGTTTCTGCCCGGCGGTCCGATCGAGCAGATCATCGCGCAGCTCGAGAACCAGACCTCGGCCACCGACCGCATCACCGGCGGGGGCGGCGGCGAGACGCTCGGCGCGGGCGGCGGAGGCTCGAGCGAGTATCGCGGCGCCCAAGGTCTGCCGCCGGATTTCATCGCCGATCTTGAAAAACAGTTCGGCTTCGACAAGCCGCCGCTGGAGCGGTTCCTCCAGATGGTCTGGAACTACCTGCGCTTCGATTTCGGCGAGAGCTATTTCCGGTCGATCTCGGTGGTCGATCTGGTGCTGGAGAAGATGCCGGTCTCCATCACGCTCGGGCTCTGGTCGACGGTTCTGGCCTACGCCATCTCGATCCCGCTCGGCATCCGCAAGGCGATCAAAGACGGCAGCTCGTTCGACACCTGGACGAGCGGCGTGATCATCGTGGCCTACGCGATCCCGTCGTTCCTGTTCGCGATCATGCTGCTGGTGCTGTTCGCGGGCGGGTCGTACTGGCGGATCTTCCCGCTGCGGGGCCTCACGTCGGACAATTTCGCCGATCTGGTCTGGTACCGTCAGATCCTCGACTATCTCTGGCACATCGTGCTGCCGGTCACGGCCTCGACGATCGGCGCGTTCGCGACCATGACGCTGCTGACCAAGAACTCGTTTCTGGACGAGATCAAGAAGCAGTATGTCGTGACGGCCCGTGCGAAGGGTCTCTCGGAAAGCCGGGTCCTCTACGGCCACGTGTTCCGCAACGCGATGCTGATCATCATCGCCGGTTTCCCGGCGATCTTCATCTCGGTGTTTTTCGGCGGCAGCCTGATCATCGAGACGATCTTCTCGCTCGACGGTCTGGGGCGGCTCGCCTACGAGAGCGCGATCCAGCGGGATTATCCGGTCGTGTTCGGCACGCTCTACGTCTTCGGACTGATGGGGCTCGTGGTCGGGCTCCTGTCGGATCTGATGTATGTCTGGACCGATCCGCGCATCGACTTCGAGAGCCGCGAGACCTGATGGCGCTCAACGCTCTCCAGAAGCGGCGTCTCGCCAATTTCCGCGCCAACCGCAGGGCGTTCTGGTCGCTTTGGATTTTCCTCGTGATCTTCGTCATCACGCTTTTCGCGGAGTTCGTCGCCAACGACAGGCCGCTGATCGTGAAATACGACGGCGAATTGCGGTTCCCGGTGCTGAGTTTCTATTCGGAGGCCGATTTCGGCGGCGAGTTCCAGACCCAGGCGGAGTACCATTCGCCCGAGGTCCGCTGTCTGATCAAGACGAACGGGCTTGAGGCCTGTCTCGATGATCCGGACGGGATCTACGAGCAGGCGCTGACCGGGTCGGTGCAGGGGAACCCTTTGGAGAACCCCGGCTGGATGCTCTGGCCGCCGATCCCCTACAGCTTCAACACGATCAATTACGGGGTGCTGACGGCCCCGTCCGCGCCGGACGCGAACCACTGGCTGGGCACCGACGACCAGACGCGCGACGTGCTGGCGCGGGTGATCTACGGGTTCCGGATCTCGGTGCTCTTCGCGCTGGTCGTGGCGATCATCTCCAGCGTGATCGGCATCGTGGCGGGCGCGGTGCAGGGCTATTTCGGCGGCTGGATCGACCTGTTCTTCCAGCGCATCGTCGAGATCTGGCAGAACATGCCGAGCCTCTACATCATCATCATCCTGAGCGCGATCTTCACGATGAATTTCTGGCTGCTGACGCTGCTGATCGCGTTCTTCTCGTGGACCTCGCTGGTGGGCGTCGTGCGGGCGGAGTTCCTGCGCGCGCGCAACTTCGAGTATGTCCGGGCGGCGCGGGCGCTGGGCGTGGGCGACGCGACGATCATGTTCCGGCATCTGCTGCCGAACGCGATGGTGGCGACGCTTACGCTGATGCCGTTCATCATCACCGGGGCCATCGGCGGGCTCGCCGCGCTCGATTTTCTCGGGTTGGGGTTGCCGCCGTCGTATCCGTCGCTCGGTGAGCTCGCGCTTCAGGGCAAGAACCGGCTGAACGCGCCTTGGCTCGGGTTCACGGCGTTTTTCACCTTCGCGATCATGCTGTCGCTGCTGGTCTTCATCTTCGAGGGCGTGCGCGACGCGTTCGACCCGCGAAAGACGTTCCGATGAGCGGCGCGGGGCCGATCCTGTCCGTTCGCGACCTGAAGGTCGCCTTCCATCAGGGCGGCAAGGTGACGAACGCGGTGCGGGGCGTCAGTTTCGAGCTGCATGCGGGCGAGACGCTCGCGATCGTCGGCGAGAGCGGGTCGGGGAAGTCGGTCACGGCGCTGTCGACCGTCCGTCTGTTGCCGGACAATGCCGAGATCACCGGTTCGGTCGAGTATCGCGGCCGCGACATGATCGCGGCGGACGAGGCGACGCTGCGCGACGTGCGCGGCGACGACATCAGCTTCATCTTCCAGGAGCCGATGACCTCGCTGAACCCGCTGCATCCGATCGAGCGGCAGCTCGGCGAGAGCCTGGCGCTCCATCAGGGTCTGACCGGCGCCGCCGCGCGCGCGCGCATTCTCGAGCTGATGAATCAGGTCGGCATCCGCGATCCGGAAGAGCGTCTGGCGGCCTATCCGCACCAGCTTTCGGGTGGCCAGCGCCAGCGGGTGATGATCGCCATGGCGCTCGCCAACGGGCCCGACATCCTGATCGCCGACGAGCCGACCACCGCGCTCGACGTCACGATCCAGGCGCAGATCCTGACGCTTCTGGCGGACATCCAGAAGGAGCAGGGCATGGGGATGCTGTTCATCACCCACAATCTCGGCATCGTGCGCCGGATCGCCGACCGGGTCGCGGTGATGAAGGACGGCGAGATCGTCGAGACCGGGCCGACGGCGGAGATCTTCGCGAACCCCCGGCATCCCTATACGCGGATGCTGCTCGCGGCCGAGCCGACCGGACGCCCGGACCCCGTACCGGCCGACAGCGGCACCATCGTCGAGACGGACGCCCTGCGCGTCTGGTTCCCCATAAAGCGCGGTTTCCTGCGCAAGACCGTCGGCCACATCAAGGCGGTCAACGCCGCGACGGTTTCCATCCGCGCCGGCGAGACGCTGGGCGTCGTGGGCGAGAGCGGATCGGGCAAGACGACGCTCGCGCTCGCGATCATGCGGCTGATCTCGTCCGAGGGGCCGATCGTGTTTCTGGGCCAGGACATCCAGGGGTGGAAGAACCGCCAGCTTCGCGGGCTGCGCCACGACATGCAGATGGTGTTCCAGGACCCGTTCGGCTCGCTCTCCCCGCGCATGTCGATCGGCCAGATCGTGGCCGAAGGCCTGAGCGTGCACGGCCGCGAGGGCGACGCGGACACCTTGGTCGCGGACATCCTGCGCGAGGTCGGGCTGGATCCGGACATGGCCGACCGCTATCCGCACGAGTTCTCCGGGGGCCAGCGCCAGCGCATCGCCATCGCGCGCGCCATGATCCTCCAGCCGAAGCTGGTGGTGCTTGACGAGCCGACCTCGGCGCTCGACATGACGGTCCAGGTGCAGATCGTGGATCTGCTGCGCGATCTTCAGGCGCGGCACGGGCTGGCCTACATCTTCATCAGCCACGACCTGCGCGTCGTGCGGGCGCTCGCCCACGAGGTGGTGGTGATGAAAAACGGCGACGTGGTCGAATCGGGATCCAGCGCCGAGATCTTCGAGGCGCCCAAGACCGAGTACACCCGCACCCTGATGGCGGCCGCGTTCGATCTGGAGATCGCGGCCGAGTAGTCCCTGCCGCTTGCCAAGCGGCCGTGGGCATGAGAACATTGCCGGAACATTCGCCGGTGCCGATCATGATCCAGACCCGCCACACGCCCCGCGCCGGGGTTCTTTCGCTCGCGCCGGATGTCGATCTGGTGCGCGCCCGCGCGCATGAGGCGTCGGGGCCTTCGCGGCATCTTTTCGCGCTGCTGGTCGGCGGGGTGACGGAGGGTCCGGTTCTGTGGCTGCGTCCGACATGGAGCCGGGACGTCATTTTCGGAGACGGCGCGCGGGCGTTTCTCGACCCCGGCCGGATCGTGTTCGGCGCGGCGCGGACGGCGAACGAGATCCTCTGGGCCGCGGAGGAGGCGCTGCGCACGGGGCTGATGCCGCTGGTGGTGATCGAGCTGGCGGAGCCGCCGGGGCTGACGCCGGTGCGCCGGCTGCATCTGGCGGCCGAGGAGGGCGCGGGACGCGGGACCGCACCCCTGCCCCTGATCCTGACGCCGGGACGCGGCGGGGCGGCGGGGGTCGAGACGCGCTGGCATCTGGAGGCGGCGCCGGGGCTCGCGCGCGACGGGGTGGCCCGGTGGCGGCTGTCGCGGCTGCGGGCGCGGGCGGCGCCGGAGACGTCCTGGGAGATGATCGTCCGGAAGGGGCGGATCCGGCTCGCCCCCTGACCGCTTGTGTCGGTGCGGAAAATCGTGTCCAAAACGCCGACCCCGCGCGAAGGAAATCCGATGCCGCAGCCTGCGATCCATGTCCTGAACGGACCCAATCTCAATCTTCTCGGCCTGCGCGAGCCGGAGATCTACGGGCACGAGACGCTGGCCGATGTCGAGGCGGAATGCCGGGACCTGGCGGAGTCGCTCGGGTTCGATCTGGTGTTCCGGCAGAGCAACGCCGAGCATCAGATCATCGATTGGCTGCATGAGGCGCGGACGGCGGCGGCCGGCATCGCGATAAATCCGGCGGCGTTCACGCATACGTCCATCGCGATCCACGACGCGCTTCGGGCCTGCGAATGTCCGATCATCGAAGTGCATCTGTCGAACGTGCACGCGCGCGAGGCGTTCCGGCATCATTCCTACGTGTCGCCGGTGGCCGCGGCGGTGATCGCGGGATGCGGGACGCAGGGCTACCGGTTCGCGATCGAGCGGCTGGCGCGTCTGGCGGCGTGAAGCGCCACGCGTGGCACTTTCGGTAAGCATCTGATCAATATAATATCTTCAGATCGCGTTAGTGTGAAATCAACCTCAGCGATATGACCATTCCGGTCCGGGTATTTCGCCCGGACACCGCGCGTCATGGACGAGCTTGCCCCTGTCAGATGCGGGAGCCGCCTACTGGACGATGAACTCCGCGTGCAGCGCGCCGGCGGCTTTGATCGATTTGAGGATGTCGATCATGTCGTTGGCCGAGACGCCGAGCGCGTTGAGGCCCGCGACCACTTCCGGCAGCGAGACGGAGTTGTCGACGATGGCCAGACCGTTGCCCGGATCCTCGTCGATCTCGGCGTTGGTGCGCGGGATCACGACCGTCTCGCCGTTCGCGAAGGGGTTGGGCTGGACCACGAGGGGCTCTTCGCTGACGCTGAGCGTGAGGCCGCCCTGGGTCACCGCGACGCGGCTGATGCGGACGTCGGAGCCGAGGATGATGGTGCCCGAGCGCTGATCGACAACCACGCGGGCCTTGGACGAGGTCTGGACCTCGATGTTCTCGATGGTCGCGATCAGGCGCGCGGGCGCGTCGATGCCGGCGGCGCGCAGGTCGAGCTCGACCGTGCCGGAATCGAGCATCCGGGCGATGCGGACCCCGAGGTTCTGGTTGATCGCGTTCTCGATGCGCGCGGCGGTGGTGAAGTCCGGGTTGCGCAACGCGAGGCGCATGTCGCGCACGGCGGTGAAGTCGAAATCGACCTCGCGCTCGACGCGCGCGCCGGCGGGAATGATGCCGGCCGTGGGCACGCCCTGGGTGACGGAGGCCGCCTCGCCTTCGGCGACGATGCCGCCGGCGATGATCGAGCCTTGGGCCACCGCGTAGATCTGGCCGTCGGCGGCGTTGAGCGGGGTCATGATCAGCGTGCCGCCCATGAGGCTGGAAGCGTCGCCGATGGCGGAGACGGTCACGTCGATCTGGCTGCCCGCGCGCGAGAACGGCTGGAGTGAGCCGGTGACGAGAACGGCCGCGACGTTGCGCGCGCGGATCTGCTCGCCGGTGACGTTGACGCCGAGCCGCTCGAGCAGGTTGACGATGGCGTCCTCGGTGAAGGGCGAGTTGCGCAGGGAATCGCCCGAACCGGCGAGGCCGACCACGAGACCGTAACCGAGCAGATCGTTGCCGCGGACGCCGTCGACCTCGACCAGATCCTTGATCCGGGCCGGAGACGCGGCGCCGGGCGTGGGGAGCCCGGCGAGGCAGATCAGCAGAAGGGCGAGAGCGAGTCCGAGGGGCTTGGACAATGGCTATCCGATCACATGAAGTTCGAGAAGCGCAGGTTCGCGAGGCGCGAGGTGACGGTGAAAACGGATTCGAGCTGGACCTGGAGCTGCTGGTAGGCGGAGGCGGCCTCGAGCGGATCGACGGCGACGATCTTCGCGCGGGCGAGGCCGAGGGTGTCGCGTTCGGAGATCCGCTCGGCGCGGGCCTGCTCGACGGCGAATTGCGAGCCGCCGACGCGGGCGCGCAGGTCGAGCATGCCTTCCTTGGCGGCGAGGAGGCTGGAGCCCGCCTCGGCCATGAGCGCCATCTGGTTGCCGATGTCGCCCGCGAAGGCCCCGCCTGCGACGACGGCGGCCATCGCGTGGCCGCGCAGGGTCGCGACAAGCTCGGCCTGATCGGCGCGAACGGCATAGTCGAGGCGTCGTCCTTCGCCGATCTCGACCGCGTTGAGATCATCCGGGGAGCCGACATAGCCGTCTCCGAAGAAGTTGGGGACCGAGCCGGAGGCCACGTCGAAGTAGTCGTTGATCGCGGCGATGGCGGTAGCCGCATCCGGAGCCCCGGCGGCGATCGCGTCAAGCTGCGCGAGGATGTCCGCGGCGGGCGCGAGCGCCGGCCGATCGGTCGTCGTTCCGGCATAGAGAGACTGTCCCGCGACGGTTCCGTTCAGCACGCCGACCGCGTCCGAAAACGCCGCCCGCGAAGACGCTGCGTGAATCCTGGAGGCCGCGACGTCCCCCAGACCCGTCGCCGTCACGATGTCGATGGCCAGCGATTCCGCGGGCTTGAGGATCTGGCCGAGGCCTTCCTGCATGATGTCGAGACGCAATTCCGTCAGCGAGACGGTCTCGGAGAAGACCTTGTTGCGGTCGAGCGAGCGTTCGAGCGCGAAGAGCCGCGTGAGATTGCCGCCCGTCGCCTCGTATTTGCTGTTCTTGACGCCGGTCGTCAGTTCGGTCGCGGCGCGGTCGAGCGCGTCGCGGACATTGATCGCGCGGGTCTGAAGCATGGTCAGGCGGGCGAGATCGGAGGCTCCGGATACGTTCATGGCGTCATTACCTCAGCAGGAGTTTCATGAGTTCGTCGATCACCGACAGGACCCGGGCGTTGGCGGCGTAGGTCTGTTCGACCAGCATCAGCGCCTGAAGCTCGGCGTCGGTGTTCACGCCGGTGGCGCTGCTTTCGCGTTCGGACAGGACCGACTGGCGGGCGGCGAGATAGGCGCGGTCGTCATCGGAACGCGCGGCGATGCCGCCGAAGAACGAGCCGATCTCGGAGGCGATGGTGGCGGCTCCGGCCGCGGCGTTCTGCGAGATGAAACCCGCGGGCGGGCGGGCCTCGGACATCGCGTCCGAGAGGCCCTGGAGATAGGCGCCGAAACCTTCCGCGCCGGGGGCCGCGGCCGAGAGGCCGTCGCGCAGACGCCAGGCGGCGCCGCCGGCCGCCGGATCGACGGCGGCGTTGACCTGGATCCGGCTCGCGAGACCCGGCAGGCCGGGATCGGCGGCGACGAAAAGACCCTCTCCCGCGCCGTCAAGGGAACCGGCGGGCACGAGCGTGCGGAAGCGGTCGGCGAGATCGGCGGCGTAGCGGTCGATCTCGGCGTCGAAGCCGGGCACGATCGTGTCGCGCGTCTCGAAGAGCGCGCCGAGCGAGCCGCCGTCCATCAGGCCCGGACCCGTGCCGGTGGTGATCACGACCGGGCCGCCGACGGCGCCCTGATCCTGCATCAGCGGGTTGACGCCGCCGCCGGCGAGGGTCTGGGCGGGCGTGACGACGCTGGGCGCCTTGTCGAATTTCAGCTCGAAGACGCGGCCGTCGAGAAGAACGCCGCCGCTCTGGGCGTAGACCGCGACCTGGCCGTTCTCGCGGTTGACCGTGCGGACCGGGATGATCGGCGCGATGTCGTCGATCAGACGCGCGCGCTCGTCCTGGAGGCCGGAGACGTCGACGCCCTGGAGGTTGAGCGTGACGATCTTCTTGTTGATGTCGTCGATGCCGCGCAGGGCCTCGTTCACGACGCCGACCTGACGGGCGATCTCGCCGTCGGCCTCGGTGCGCAGGCGGGTGTTCTCGGCGGAGATCGCGTTGAGCGATCCTGCGAGCCCCTTGGCGGCCGAGACGGCCTCCGAGAGTTTCGCCATGGATTGCGGCGAGGAGACGGCGGACATCAGCGTGGTCTCGAGCGCCGTGGCCCGGCTCGCGAGCGAATTGGGGCTCCCGGGCTCGCCCATCGCGGCGAGCATGCGCTCGTAGGCCTCGGAGCGGGTGCCGGTGGCGCCGAGTTGGGCGTCCATCAGGCGGCGTTCGGATGTGAGGAACGGGTTCTCCGTGCGACCCGAACCCGCGACGCGCACGCCCGAGCCGAAGCCGCCGAGCGACAGCGACGAGAGTTCGGTCGTGCGTTTGGCGAAGCCCGGCGTCATGGCGTTCGAGACGTTGTTGGAGATCGTGTCGGCCAGACGCGACGCGGCCGTGAGGCCGGAGGTCGCGTTTCCGAGCGCGTTGTTCAGGTTCATCGGGTGGACCTTTCCTCAGTCACGTCGCGATCAGCGTTTCAGGTTCGCGGTTTCCTGGAGCATCTCGTCGACGGTCTGGATGATCTTGGCGTTGGACGAATAGGCGCGCTGGGTCTGGATCAGCTGCGTCAGCTCGTTGGCGATGTCGGTGGTCGACTGCTCGCGCGCGAAGCCCTGGATGCCGCCCGTCGGGCCCGAGCCCGCGTCCCAGAGGAACATCGAGCCGCTGTCCTGGCTGAGCGCGAAGGCCTGGTTGTCGAGCACGCGCAGGCCGTTCGGGTTCGGCACGTCGACGACGGGAACCTGGAAGATCACGCGGCTGAAGCCGGTGGAGTAGCTCGCGCTGATCAGGCCGTTGTCGTCGATGGACACGCCGGTGAAGGCGCCGGCGGGGCTGCCGTCCTTGGTGACGCCGACGGGCGAGAAGACCGAGGAGAGCTGGCTCAGATGCTGGGGGCCGTCGGGAAGTGTCGAGCCGATCTTGACCGCGATCGTCTGCGTGCCGAGGCCCAGCGCGATCTCACCCGTCGCCGCGTCGTAGGCGGTGGTCAGGGGCGGGACGGCCGCCGCCAGCGGAGTGACGGTTGCGAGCGCGCCGGCGCGCGGGGGCACGTCGTCGAAGACCAGCTCGAACGTGCCCGCCGACAGGCCGGAGGCCTGGTCGGTGATCTCGAGGGTCCAGGTGTTCGATTGCGGCGCGCCCAATGCCGGAACGGTCGGCGTGAACGAGATGGCGAGCGACTGCGACGCGCCCAGGTTGTCGAAATACTCGACGGTGACCGGCAGCGGCGTGCCGACGGAGCCGGCCTGGGTCTCGGTCGCGGGCAGGTTCACGTCGAGCGTGACCTCGGATGTCGGCAGCGCGGCGAAGGACGCGCGGTTCAGCCGGACCGGCTCGAGCCCGACGGTGCTGTCGCGCGGCTGGGGCGGGATGTCGCCGTTGAGGTTGGCGGGCCAGCCCATGAGCACGAGACCGCTCGGCGTGCGCAGATAGCCCTCCGCGTCTGGCAGAAACGAGCCGGTGGAGGTCAGCATGAAGGGCAGCTCCGCTCCCGGCGCGTTCACGGACGAGATCGCGGTCACGGGCAGCATGCCGCGCCCGGTCAGCGAGAGATCGGTCGGGTTGTTGGTGCTGACCAGCGCGCCCTTGGCCTCGATGTCCCAGATCGCGCTCGTGGTCACGCCGCCCGCGGAGAAGCCGCGACCGCCGCCCGGCGCCACGACGGTGCGGGTGTCGTTGACCGTCATCGAGGCGAAATCGACGTCCGAGCGTTTGTACCCGAAGGTCTGCGAGTTGGCGATGTTGTCCGAGATCGTGGCGAGCTTGTTCGCGTTCGCGTTCAGGCCCGAGACGCCAGCGTTCATCGAAGAGGAAATGCCCATTCTTCAGTCCTTCGTCCGTGAGGGGTCGGTCGGTTGTCCGGCGCACCTTTCGGCGACGGGGCTTAAAAACCCGCTAACGGGACAATTCGACCGAAATCTCAGGAATTGAACCGTCGGAGCAGGGTGATCTCGATGCGGCGGTTGCGGTCGTCCTCGATCCCGTCGCCGACGGGATGCCGGTCGGCCTTGCCGGTGACGCGCGAGATGCGGTTGTCGAGCACGCCGCCGGCCACGACCAGCGCGCGGGAGAGCTGCGCGCGGTCGCCGGAGAGCGTCCAGGGGTCGGGACGGTCCGGTCCGACATCGACAGGCGCGAGATGGCCGGTGACCGCCACGGGATTGGCCGTGCGCGAGAGCACGCGGCCGATCATGCCCAGAAGCTGGTCGAGGATCGCGTTGGCCACGGCGGTGTCCTCGACGAAGAGCGGCGAGCCCTCGATGTCGAAGACCTCGATGATCAGGCCCTCGTCCGTGACGCGGGTGCGGATGTGTTTGAGAAGCGGATCGGCCTCGACCGCGTCGCCGCTGCCCGCGCCGCTCAGAAGCTCGGCCTGGATCTCCCACAGGCTCTGGTCGGGCGTTCCGATCTCGTCGAGCGTCTCCGGATCGCCGGTCTGGCCGGTCTCGTCGCGGGTCAGCACGTCCTGGACGAACATGGACGAGCCGTCGAACGGACCGTCGCCGCCGCCGCGCGTCGAATGGATGGGAATGGTCGGGCTGAAGTAATCCGCCAGACCGAGACGCGTCTCCTCGTCGGTGACGCTGAGCAGCCACATCAGAAGGAAAAACGCCATCATCGCCGTGACGAAGTCGGCGTAGGCCACTTTCCACGCGCCGCCGTGATGGCCGCCGGCGACCACCTTCTTGCGCTTGATCACGATGATCGGTCGCTGGCTGTTCTTGTCCATGTCACTCGCCCCCCAGGCACAGGAGGGTCTACCCCGCCAACCCTGAAGCCGAGGTTACCGGAGCGGGTGGTCATGGCCGGAAAAGCGCGGGCGATTTGGCGGGAATTGTCGCGGTCCCGTTCAGGCTTTGGCAACCATTGAGGGCCAGGGTCCGTCGCGAAACCCCTCGCGAGGACCGGCACCCCATGGCGTCCGACACCAACGTATTGTCGAAGAAACTGAAGCGGGGCGGCGTCGCGCGCTCGCCCCTGGCGGACGGCGAGCTGATCGGCGAGACCTTCGCGCGCGGCGTCGAGGACCGGCTGAAGCCCCTGCTCAAGGCGCAGGTCGAGGCCTCGGTCGGCGCGGCGATGGTCTCGCGGCTGGGGGACGCGACGGCGTCGGTGGCGAATCCCTCGATGCTCGCGGTCCTGGAGATCGAGGATGCCGAGACGCCCGGCCTGATCGCCGCGGAGGCGGGGCTGGCCAATCATTTCGTCGATCTGACGCTCGGCGGCGATCCGTCCGCGGCGCCCGAACCGGGCACGCGGCCCTTGACGGCCGTCGACATGGCGGTCTGCCGGCTGCATCTGGACGTGATCGTGACGGCGTTCTCGGAAGCGCTCGCGGCCAGCCTCGGCCGTCCGACCGGCAAGGCGCTGCGCATCCGCGAGCAGCGCCAGAACATCGCGCAGCTGCGGCTCGCGCCGGATTACATCGACGTGCTGGTTTTCGCGTTGTCGCTGACGCTGGGCGACGGGGGGCGCAAGGGGCAGCTTCTTCTGATCCTGCCGCTCTCGGCGCTCGACGTGATCCGCGCGGCCGGCGACGCGATGCCGGTGGCGGCGCCACGCGAGCGCCCGGACGATCTCTGGCGCAATCTGATGCGCAAGGCGGCGGGCGCCGCGAAGGTTCCGGTCGACGCGGTGATGCATCGCCAGAAGATGAGCCTCGAGACGCTTCAGAACCTCGCGGTCGGCCAGGTGATCCCGTTGCCGGCCGACGCGACGGACCGGATCGAGCTGACGTTGCGTCAGCCGAAAGGCCGGACGGCGACGCTCGCGACGGCGCGATTGGGCGCGTATCGCGACGCGAAGGTGGTCAAGCTGACGTCGGAGCCCGACGAAAGAGTGAGCGCGCATATCCGGCGCGCCACCGGAACGCGCGCGGTCTCACAGCCACCGACGGATCATCCGGCCGCCTGAGACCAGACGGGTCGAAGATCGCCCGGCGCCGCCTCGGCCGCGAAGACGGCCCGCGCGATGGCGCGGGCGAGACAGAGCGACGCGAAATGGCCGAGCAGCGGCGCGTCCGCACCGCGCAGGCGCGCGCCGGTCGAGACGGCGAAGACCAGATCACCGTCGTAGGGCGTGTGCGACGGATAGATCGCGCGGGCCATGCCGTCATGCGCCATTTCGGCCAGACGCCGGGCCTCCGACTTGTCGAGCGCGACATCCGTCGCGACGATCGCGATGGTGGTGTTGGTTCCGGCCGCGGGCTCGAACCCCTTCAGCATGCCCGGCGCGAATGGCGCAAGCGGTGCGGGCGGCGGCCCGAGGCCGCCGAATTCGGCGCCGGCCTCGTAGGGAGCGGCAAGGAAATGCCGCGATCCCGGCGGGGTGACGCCGCCCAGCGGATTGACGGCGACAAGCGCGCCGATTGTGGCGCCGCCATCGAGAACATAGGACGCGGAGCCGAGGCCGCCTTTCCATGTCGCGGTCGCGGCGCCGGTTCCCGCGCCCGCCGTGCCGATGGCGAAATCCTCGGATGCGGCCTCGAACGCCGCGAGGCCCAAGGCGCGGTACGGATTTTCGCGCCCATTCCTTGTCGCCGCCGTTTTCCAGATCGAACAGGATCGCCGCCGGCACGATGGGCACGCGGACGGACCCGGCGCGGTAGCCCCTGCCCCGAACCCGGAGCGCGTCCGCGACGCCGGAGGCCGCGTCGAGGCCGAAGGCGGAGCCGCCGGACAGGACCAGCGCATCGACGTCGCTCACCAGCCGGCCCGGGGCCAGCAGATCGGTCTCGCGGGTGCCGGGCGCGCCGCCGCGGATGTCCACGGCCGCGACGAAGGGCGCGTCGGCGGTCAGCACGGTCGTGCCGGATTTCAGCCGCGGATCGGACGCGTTGCCGACGCGCAGGCCCGGCACGTCGGTGATCAGGTTGCGCGGGCCGGGACGGATCACGCGCGCGGCTTCGCGACGGCGGTCGCCGGATCGCCGGTGTTCGGCGTGCCGCGCGGCTCGATCACCAGAAGATGCGCCTCGCCACGCGCGACCGGACGATGCTCGACCCCGGCGGGCGCCACGAACAACTCGCCCGGCCCCAGCGTCACGGTGCGGCCGCGCATCTCGATGTCGATCTCGCCTCGAGGACCAGAAAGAAGTCGTCGGTCCCGGGATGCGCGTGCCAGACGAAGTCGCCGGACGCCTTGACCACCATCACGTCTTTCCCGTTGCAATCGGCGACGATCCGGGGCGACCTATGCGCGTCGAAGCAGGCGAGCTTCGCCGCGGGGTTCACCTTGTCGTTCATATGCAGCGGCCGCCGTCGACCTCCAGCGCGACGCCGGTGATCATCGCGGCGTCGTCGGAGCACAGGAACGCGGCCGCCCCGCCCATGTCCTGCGGCGTCGAGAAGCGGCCGAGCGGGATGGTGGCGAGGAATTTGGCGCGCATCTCGGGCGTGTCCTCGCCCATGAAGGACTTCAGGAGCGGCGTCTCGCCTGCCACCGGGCAGAGCGCGTTCACCCGCACGCCGAAGGGCGCCAGTTCGACCGCCATCGCCTTGGTCGCCGTGATCATCCAGCCTTTGGAAGCGTTGTACCAGTTGAGCTTCGGGCGCGGGCTGAGACCGGCGGTGGAGGCGATGTTGAGGATGGCGCCCGCCCCGCGCGCCTTCATCGCGGGCACGAGATGGCGCGCGGTCAGGTAGACGGATTTCGCGTTGACGCGGAGCACGCGGTCGAATTCATCCTCCGGCACCTCCTCCAGCGGCTGGGGCAGATGCGTGATGCCCGCGTTGTTGACGAGGATGTCGAGGTTTCCGAATTCGGCGAGCGCGGCCTTGGCGATCTCGGCCACGTCCGCGTCGACGCCGACATCGCCGGCGAACCAGGCGCAGCCGAGCACGTCCGCCATCGCCTCCGCCGCCTCGGCGTTCAGGTCGGCGATCATCACGCGCGCGCCATCATCCAGGAAACGTCGCGCGATGCCGGCCCCGAAGCCCGAGGCGCCTCCGGTCACGAGCGCGGTTCTTCCGTCGAGGCGCATCGGTGTCTCCGCTTTGATCCGGCCGTCAGTTTCACCAGGCGACCGGTCCGGCGCAAGGGACAAGCGGACAATTCGCCGGATCGGACCGTTTCGCCGTTGGGTCCTGGTTCACGCGCGAAAGGTACGGCAGCGACCGCGGGAACGTTTCGAAGCGAATGGGAGCCCCACGGATGCCCGCCACACAGCCGACACAGTTTCAGGAGCCGCATTCCGAACCCGCGCAGCCGCATGAGACGCCGCCCGAGCCGGCCTTCGATCGGGTGACCAAACTCGTCTCGGCGATGCTCGACGTGCCCGTCTCGCCGTTCTCGATCGCGAACCGGGACCGCCTTTACTTCAAGAGCAACCACGGGATGAGCGGGCCGGACGCCGGGACCGGAAGCTCGCAGCTGAGCGACACCGCCTGCCAGTTCGTGGTCGTTGGCGGCGCGCCGCTTCCGGTCGTGGACGCGGGCACGCATCCGCTTCTGCGCGACAAGCGGCTGATCCTCGAACTCGGCATCCAGGGCTATCTCGGCTATCCGGTCCGCTCGCCGAGCGGGACATGGAGCGCGAACTGGGAGAACACACGCGGTTTTTCACCAGCCTGAGCCACGAGATCCGGACGCCGCTCAACCATCTCTTGGGCGGCATCTCCCTGCTGGAGATCAGCCAGGCGCCGGAACAGCGCGAGACCTATGGCGGCATGATCCGCGATTCCGCCGGGGCGCTGACGCGCTTCGTCGACGATCTGGTCGATTTCGCGCGCGACACGACGGGCCGCGAGACCGTGCGCAAGGCGCCGTTCGTCCCGCACGACCCGGTCGATTTCGCGATGCGCGCGGTCGCGGGCGGGGCCGCGGAAAACGGCCTCGAGCTTCGGGCCGAGATCGCGTCCGACCTGCCCGAAACCTGGACCGGCGACGAGGCGCGCGTCGGACGGATGCTGATCAACCTGGCGGGCAACGCGATCAGATCCACCGCAACCGGTTCGGTTGCCCTCGCCGCCGGGGTCGAGAGCGGCAGGCTCGTCTACCGCGTCGAGGATACCGGTCCGGGCGTCGAGGAGACCTATCGCCAGAGCATCTTCACCGCGTTCGACCGGGGCGATCCGTCGACGTCGCGCAACACCAACGGCAGCGGCCTCGGCCTGTCGATCGCGCGAGGAAGCGCGCGGGTGATGGGCGCGACACTGGAGCTGGCCCCGCAGAGCCCGTCCGGCGTGACGTTCGTCTTGAAGCTCGAACCGGGCTGAGCGGGTCAGCGCGCGGGAAAGTTCGGCCGGTCCTCGTTGTAGTTCTCGGCGAGGTAGTCGAGGATGACGTCGCGTTCGGCGTCATCGAACGGCGTCATTCCCTGCTCGTCCACCATCCAAACGAGAAGATCGTCCCAGTGCTGACGGGTCTTGCCCTGCTGGACGATGATCATCTCGGAATGGCAGGCGGTGCAGCCGTAATACGTCTCCTCGACGCCGGGCGCATCGACCATCAGACCGTATTCGCCCTCGCCGCGCGACTGCGCGACGGCAGAGGTCGCGGCGAGGCCCGATGCGAGCCCCGCCGTGACGATCAGATGGGCCAGCCGTTCAGGCAACGAACAGACCCACGCGGTGCATGGTGTTGTTCAGGTAGCCCTTGGGGTTCCAGTCGATCGCGAAAGGCTGCATGACGCCCTCGCTGTCGGTCGCCCGCGCCCAGACCTCGTAATAGCCGGCCTGGGGAAACGCGATCTGCGTCCGCCAGTTCTGCCAGGCGCCGTCATTGACCGGATCGTCGAGATCGACCGGCGTCCAGGTGGCGCCGAAATCGATAGAGACCTCGACGTCGGTGATGGTGCGATCGCCGGACCAGGCGTGGCCGCGGACCTCGGTCTGCAGTCCCGATTCCGCGCCGTTGGCGGGGAAGGTGACGAGGGATTTGACGGGCATGCGCTCGATGATGACGAAGTCCTCTTCCGGCACGTCCGCGCCGGGCGGCACGGGATAGGCCGGCACGCGGTACGAGGTCCCGGTCATTTTCTCGCCGTCATGCACCTGGTCGCGCAGCTCGATCCGCGTCAGCCATTTCTGCGAGCACGATCCCGGCCAGCCAGGAACGACGAGGCGCAGCGGCGCGCCGTTCATCGGATGAAGATCGGCGCCGTTCATCGCGAAAGCGATCAGAACGTCGTCCGTCATGGCCTTTTCGATCGGCAGGCCGCGCGAGATCGGCGCCTTGTCAGGATCGCCGGACAGATGCGTGTCGGCGCCGTGATGCGCGGTATAGACCACATTCGACTGGACGCCGGCGGCCTCCAGAACGTCCTTGAGCCGCACGCCGGTCCACTCGGAGCATCCCACCGCGCCGACGGTCCACTGGTTGCCGCTCGCGGGCGGATCGAAGTACGCGCGACCGTTGCCGCCGCATTCCAAGACGAGCGCCATCGTGACCACCTCGAAACGGTCGCGCAGATCGGCGATGGAGAGATCCATCGGCTCGTCCACGAAGCCGTCGACGGTCAGCGTCCAGGCTTCCGGGTCGACGCCTTCAGGCGGCGCGCCGTTGTTGCGGATGAAGTGCCGGTCCGTCGGGGTGATGGGATCGTCGAGAAGTTCGGCGGGCGTCTCGGCATTCAGCGGGCGGTCGCTGAGCAGAGTCAGGCCGTCCTTGCCGGCGAGAAGGTCGCCCTGCGCGAAAGCCGCCGGGATCAGGCCTCTCGGCATGTTCGCGTGGAACGGGATCGTCATGCCGATCGCCGCTCCGACCGTCGCCAGGCCGGCGCCCTGCAGAAATCCGCGCCGACCCGAGACGATTCCGCCAGTGGCGTCGAAGCCCGGCTCGATGAGATGGCCCGATTTTGCGTCGTCGAAGTTCTTCTTGTCCATGAAACAGTCCTCCCATCTCTTTATATCACCGATTCTAAATCCGTGAAGCCCGGACTTGGCCGGTCCCTTCCGGCGATCAGCCGTGGCGGGCGGCGACCGTCTTGAGGCGGGTAAAGCCGTGGAGCGCCTCGAAGCCCTTCTCGCGGCCGTGGCCGGAGAGGCCGACGCCGCCGAAGGGCAGCTCGACGCCGCCGCCGGCGCCGTAATTGTTGAGGAACACCTGCCCCGCGCGCAGCCGTTTCGCGAGGCGCATCTGGCGGGCGCCGTCGCGGGTCCAGACCGCGGCGACCAGGCCGTAGCCGGTGCCGTTGGCGATGCGGACCGCGTCCTCCTCGGTGTCGAAGGGTATGACGACCTGGACCGGGCCGAAGATCTCCTCCCGCGCCAACGGGTGATCCGGCGGGACGTCCGTATAGAGGACAGGGGCCATGTAATGACCGCCGGCGGGGGCGTCGTCGACCACCCTGCCCCGCGCGGCGACGTGGAGGTCGTGGGCGCGGTCGAGATGGGCCTGGACCAGCGCCTTCTGCCGGGCCGAGATCAGCGGGCCGAGATCGTGATCGCCGAGCGCGGGTCCCGCGCGCATCTCCGCGTAACGCGCGGTCATACGCTCCACGACCGCGTCGTAGACGCCGCGTTGAACGAGGATCCGGGAGGCCGCCGAACAGGTCTGGCCGGCGTTCTGGAGGCCGGGGCCTACGAGGAACGGCAACGCCGCGTCCAGGTCCGCGTCGTCGAAAACCAGTTCGGGCGATTTGCCGCCGAGCTCCAGCGTGACCGGGATGACGTTCGCGGCGGCGGCCGCCTGGATCGACCGGCCCGTCGCCACCGATCCGGTGAAGGACATGTGATCCACGCCCGGATGCGCGGCGAGCGCCGCCCCGGCCTCGGCGCCGAGGCCCGGAACGGTGTTCAGCGCGCCCGGCGGGAGGCCGGCCTCGGCCGCCAGCTCGGTGAAGGCGAGCGCGGTCAGGCTCGCCTCCTCGGCCGGTTTCAGCACGCAGGCGTTTCCGGCGGCGAGCGACGCGCCGACCGAGCGGCCGATGATCTGCATCGGATAGTTCCACGGGATGATGTGGCCGGTGACACCGTGCGGCTCGCGCAGGGTATAGACGGTGTAGCCTTCGAGGTAGGGGATCGTCTCGCCGGTCAGCTTGTCCGCCGCGCCGCCGTAGAATTCCATGTAGCGCGCGAGGGCTCTGGCGTCGGCGCGGGCCTGGGTCAGCGGCTTGCCGACGTCGCGCGCCTCGAGCAGGGCGAGGTCCTCGACGCGCTCCTCCACCAGACGGCCGATCCGCGCGAGGATGCGCCCGCGCTCGGCCGCCGGCGTCCTCCCCCAATCGCCATCCGCCGCCGATCCGCGCCGCCGCCACCGCCGCGTCGATCTCGGCCGGACCGCCGCGCGCGATGGAACCGAAGTCCTCACCCGTCGAAGGATCGGCGACCGGCAGAGCCTCCGCCGTCGCACGCCACTCGCCACCGATGAAGCAGTCCGTGCGGGGAAATCCGTTCATGCCATGTCCTCCAGAACCGGCGCGGCGGCCAGCAGTTCACGCGTGTAGGGATGCTTCGGAGCGGCGAACACGGCCTCGGTCTCGCCACGCTCGACGATCTCGCCGGCCTTCATGACCATGATCCGGTCGGTGATCGTCCGCACCACGCTCAGATCGTGGCTGATGAAGAGATAGCTCAGCCCGTAGCGGTCCGACAGTCCGGCCAGCAGGTCGAGGATCTGCGCCCGCACCCGCACGTCGAGCGCCGAGACCGCCTCGTCGAGGATGATCAGCTCGGGCCGGATGATCAGCGCGCGGGCGATGGCGATGCGCTGTCGCTGACCGCCGGAGAACTCGTGGATGTAGCGGGTCGCGTCTTCCGCCGCCAGGCCCACATCCGTCAGCGCGGTCGCGATCGCGGCCTCCCGCGCGGCGCCTTTCGGCGGATCGTCGAGCAGATGGAACGGCTCGGTCACCAGCCGCGCGACCCGGTGGCGCGGGTTGAAGCTGCCGTACGGGTCCTGGAACACCACCTGCATCCGCGCGCGCAGATGGCGCGGCACGGTCTCGCCGGCATGCACCGCCTCGCCGTCGATCCGCACCTCGCCGCCCTGGAGCGCGTCGAGACCGAGGATCGCGCGGGTCAGCGTGGATTTCCCGCAGCCGCTCTCACCGACCAAACCGAGGCTTTCACCGCGCCGCAGCGTGAAGCTCACGCCCTTGACCGCCCGGAACGTCTCGCGCGGGCCGAAGAACCCGCGCCGCCCCGCCGGATAGTCGCGCACCAGATCGCGCACCTCCAGCAGCGGCGTCTCGCCCGGCGCGCCCTCGCGGTCCGGCCGATGCGTCGAGGCCTCGAAAAGCGCCCGCGTATAGGGATGCCGCTTCTCGCGCAGCACCTCGCGCGCGGGACCGGCCTCGACCACCTCGCCGGAGCGCATGATCGCGAGGCGGTCGGCGATGCCGGTCACCACCGCCAGATCATGCGTGATGAGCATCAGCCCCATGCCGTCCTCGTCGACCAGCCGGCGCAGCAGATCGAGGATCCGCGCCTGGGTGGTGACGTCGAGCGCCGTCGTCGGCTCGTCCGCGATCAGCAGCTTCGGGCGCAGCGCCACGGCCATCGCGATCACCACCCGCTGCCGCTGGCCGCCCGACAGCTCGTGCGGATAGCGCGACAGCGGAAACCGCACCTCCGGCAGCCCCACCCGCTCCAGCGTGTCACGCGCGATGGCCCGCGCCTCGCGCCGCGTCGCGCGGGCATGGACCAGCACCGTCTCGGCCACCTGGTCGCCGATGGTGCGCAGCGGATTGAGCGCGGTCATCGGCTCCTGGAAGATCATGCCCATGTCATGGCCGCGCAGCCCGCACATCTCGGCCTCGCTCCGCTCCAGCAGCTCCGCGCCGTCGAGCCGGATCGACCCGCGCGCCTCCGCCCCGTGCGGCAGCAGACCCATCACGGCCAGCGCGGTCAACGACTTGCCCGACCCGCTCTCGCCGATCACGCCGAGCACCTCGCCGGGCCCGAGCGCCATCGCGACGCCGCGCAGGATCGGCGCGCCGCGGATCGCGAGATCCAGCCCCGAGACGTCGAGCAGGCTCACGCCCGCACCCGCCGCAGCTTCGGGTCGAGCAGATCGCGCAGCCCGTCGCCCATCAGGTTCAGCCCCAGCACCGTCAGCACGATCGCCATGCCCGGAAAGATCGCGAGCCACGGCGCGAAGGAGATCATCGTCTGGCTCTCGGCCAGCATCCGCCCCCAGGACGGCGTCGGCGGCTGCGCGCCAAGGCCGACATACGACAGCCCCGCCTCGGCCAGGATGCCGAGCGAGAACTGGATCGTGCCCTGCACGATCAGCAGGTTCGCGACGTTGGGCAGGATGTGCTCGACCGAGATCCGCGCCCTGCCCTTGCCCGCCACCCGCGCCGCCAGAATGAAATCCCGCGTCCAGAGCCCGAGCGCCGCGCCCCGCGTCAGCCGCGCGAAAACCGGCACGTTGAAGATGCCGATGGCGATGATCGCGTTCACCGCCGAGGGCCCGAACACCGCCGTGATCAGGATGGCGATCAGCAGCGCCGGAAACGCGAAGACCAGGTCGTTGCCCCGCATGATGATCTCGTCGAGCCACGATCCCCGCCAGGCGGCGGCGGCGAGGCCGAGCGGCACGCCGAGCCCCATGCCGATCCCGACCGCGACCAGGGCGACCGCGAGCGAGACCCGCGCGCCGACCATGATCATCGAGAACACGTCGCGCCCGAAATGGTCGGTCCCGAACCAATGCGCGCCCGAGGGCGGCTGGAGCTTGGCGGGGATGTCGAGCGCCTCCACGTCGAACGGCGTCCAGACGAACGAGAGCAGCGCCAGCGCCACCATCAGCCCCGAGAGGGCGCCGCCGATCCAGAGCGCGCGCATCAGTGCCGCCGCCGCAGACGCGGATCGACCCAGGCGTAGGCGAGATCGACGGCGAAGGTCACGACGATCACCGCGAAGACCAGCAGCATCACCACCGATTCCACCACGATCAGATCGCGCTGGCTGATCGCCTGGAAGACCAGCCGCCCCAGACCGGGCAGGAAGAACACGTTCTCGATGATGATCGCCCCGGCCAGCAGGAACGAGAACTGCAGCCCGATGATCGTCAGCACCGGGATCATCGCGTTGCGGAGCGCGTGCCGCCAGAGCGCCTGGGCGCGCGTCAGCCCCTTGGCCCGCGCCGTGCGGATGAAATCCTCGCCCAGCGTGTCGAGCAGCGCCGAGCGCAGCACCCGCGCGAGGATGCTCGCCTGCGGCAGCGCGAGCGCGATCGCCGGCAGCGTCAGCGCCTTCATCGCGGCCCAGAAGCCTTCGTCCCAGCCCGGAAACCCGCCCGCCGAGAACCAGCGCAGGTTCACCGCGAAGACCAGCACCAGCAGCATCGCGAACCAGAAATTCGGCACCGCGACGCCGAGCTGCGTCGCCCCCATCACCCCGGCATCCGCCGCCGTCCCGCGCCGCGACGCCGCCAGAACCCCCGCCGGAAACGCGATCAGCGTCGACAGCGCCAGCGCGTAGAGCGCCAGCGGCAGGGAGATCCAGATCCGGTCCCGGACCATCTCCGCCACCGGCGTGCGATAGGTGTAAGACGTTCCGAAATCACCGCGAATCATCCCGCCGACCCAGCCGAGATACCGCGCCGCCGGCCCCGCATCGAGGCCCAGTTCGGTCCGGAGCGCCGCCACCGTCTCGGGCGTCGCGTTCATCCCCAGCATGTACGCCGCCGGATCGCCCGGCACGATCTCGATGGCGAAAAAGATCACCATGCTCGCCACGACCAGGCTTGCTCCGAGCGAGACGAGACGGGTCAGGGCGTAACGCAGCAAGGGGAGTCCGATCGGGTGGAGGCGACGGGGCGGACCCTAGCCCGGCGCGGCGGCGGTTTCCAGACGGCGCGCGGGACCGGAAAGCCGCGTCGGTGCGTGCGGGCCGTGTCAAGGACGGACTTGATCGCCTTGCGATCAGGCGGAAATCCGCTTGTCCGGATCACGAGGGGGTGATAAATATGATAGAAGTATCCGCCGTTGGGGGCCGGCCAATCAGAGGGAAATAGGGTATGAGTTTGTTGAAGATCACAGTCGCTGCGACGGCGATATGTTGTGTCGCGAGTGCGTGCGTCGGCCGCCGTTTTGAATTTCAGCCAAGTCAACACTTGAACAACAGATTTAAACTACAATTCCGTATCGACTCCGACCAAATCTGGTTCAACAAGAGCTGGCGCCTTCGAGGCGACGGAAGTTAATATGGGACTCCCGCCGTCTCCAGCGCCACCCTCGGACTTGGACCTGCTTTCGTGGCATTCTGCCTTGACCTTGTCACAACGCATTGCCAGACGGCAACGATATACGTATCAACAATACAATCCATTTGATAATGAAGCCGGTGTAAATCTTACGCGAAATGATCAGAAGACGACAACATTCAAAGCATTGTTTGACGCCGACTATGACTGACCTTACGATTCGGAGTCCGACTGCATACCAGATGGCCTTTAGGCAGCGCATTTCGAAGTCGCCTTTGGGAATCGTGCTATGAGACCGACGTTGATCTTTCGATGCGGCTGCAGGAAACTTTCAGTACGCGACCAACGACGTGAGTACACTGGCTATCACTGCTCAGCGCAATATCTACTCTGAGTGCCGCATGTTGGGCGGCTATGCGGGTGGAACACGTTTCAATCTCCACTTTCTTCAGAACGTGCGCACGAGTCCGGAAGTCGCAGAACTTGGTGACGGCGACCGTCGTTCCGCTTCCTGCCGCCGGTCTGCTGCTGTTCGGAGCACTTGGCGCGCTTGGCTTCACGTCGCGGCGTCGGAAGGCTGCAGCGGAGGCCTGAGACGACACGTCGTTCCGGATTATCCAGATGATCGGCTCGCGGCGGGAACCTCTGGTTCCCGCCGTTTTCTTTGCGAAGCGCGATCGTGGCGCAGGGTGTGACACGCCTTTCCACGAGGTTAACGCGAACTGGATTATCCCGCATTATCAGATACTTGATCAAAACGACACGCGTGTCGTTTTCCGTCGCCTTGGCGGTTTGGGGGCGGGCGGATGGGCAAACATTGGCACCCGCCCCGCTTCCGATCACTCCTCCCAGTAGACCGCGCTCATGTCGTTCGCCTGGGTCGGCGCGTTCTCCCACAGCCCCCTGATCCGCGCGTCGGCCACGCCGGTCCGGGCCAGCTGGAACAGGAACGCGTTGGTCTGGCGCTCCGCGACCCGCTCCTGCATCGCCCTCAGAACCGCGTTGCGATCCTCGGCCCCCGTCATCGGCTCCAGCCCGGTCATCAGCGCCTGCATCACCGGATCATGCGCCCCGAAATAATAATCGTCGCGGGCGTAGATGCCGATATCGAGCGGCTCGGTATGGCTCACGATGGTCAGGCCGAAATCCTTGCCCTTGAACACCTGCTCCAGCCACTGCGCCCATTCGACGTTGATGATCTCCGCCTCGATCCCGACGTCGCGCAGCTGGCTCGCGATGATCTCCCCGCCCCGCCGCGCGTAGGACGGCGGCGGCAGGGTCAGCGTCGTCTCGAACCCGTCCGCCAAGCCCGCCTCCGCCAGCAGCGCCCTGGCCATCTCCGGATCGAACGCGGACATCCCCGTCAGATCCTCGTAGGCCGGGTGATGCGGCGCGAAATGGCTGCCGATCGGCGTGCCGTAGCCGAACATCGCCCCGTCGATGATCGCGCTCCGGTCGATCGCATGCGCCACCGCCCGCCGCACCCGGACGTCGTCGAAGGGCGCCCGCGCGTTGTTCATCGCGAGGATCGTCTCGCCCTCGGTCGTGCCCACGATCACCGAGAAGCGCGGATCGGCCTGGAACTGCGCCAGGTTCTCCGGCGCCGGGAAGTTCGGAAACGCGTCGATGTCCCCGGCCATCATCGCCGCGAACGCCGCCGTCGGGTCGGAGATGAACTTGAACGTCACCCCGTCGAGCGTCGCCGGCTCGCCCCAGTAGTCGTCGTTGCGGACCAGCTCGACCTGGTCGCCCTGCACCCAGCGCTCGAAGCGGAACGGCCCCGTCCCCACCGGGTCGGTCGCGTTGGTCTCGGCGCTCGCCGGCGACACGATCACCGCGTCGCCCCAGGCGAGGTTCCACAGCAGCGCGCCCTTGGGCGTGTCCAGTCCGATCTCGACGGTGAGGTCATCGATCACGTTGACCGAGTTGATCCCCTCGAAGAGCTGCTTCTGCGCGTTGGTCGAGTCCTCGGCCATCGCCCGCTCGAACGAGAACGCCACGTCCTCGGCCGTCATCGGAAGCCCGTCGTGGAACGTCACCCCCTCGCGCAGCGTGAAGACCCAGCTCAGCCCGTCGGGCGCGATCTCCCAGCTTTCGGCGAGGCCCGGCAGCACGGACCCGTCCGGTCCGAACCGCGTGAGGCCTTCGAAGACGTTGGCGTAGACCACCTCGTCGATCGCCGCGGCCGCCCCGGCCGTCGGGTCCAGGTTGGGCGGCTCGAGCTGCATGCCGACCGTGATGTCGGCGGCGGACACCGCGCCGCCGGTCACCGACAGGATCAACGCCAGCGCCGTCAGGGATTTCCTCATCTCGACCTCCAAGTCGGATGGCGGCTCAGCCGCCTTGTTTTTCGCGCCCGACGCCGAGCAGGTCGGCCAGAGCCAGACCCATCACCGTGGCCGCGTCGAGCATGTCCGCCACGCCGACATATTCGTCGGGTTGATGCGCCAGGTCCAGCACTCCGGGCCCGTAGGCCACGCAATTCTTGAGCCGGCCGATCCGGTCCACGTGTTTCTGGTCGTAGGTGCCGGGCGAGACGACGAATTCCGCGTCGCGTCCCAGCACCGCCCGCACCGCCTTCGCCAGGGCCTGCGCGACAGGCGCCGCCTCGTCGGTCATGGTCGGGATCACCTCGTGCAGATCCCGGACCTCGTACCGGAAATCACGGCGCGCGGCGGCGCGGTCGAGCATACGGCCGAATTCCGCCTTCACCTCTCCGATGTCCTCCTCCATCAGGAAGCGACGGTCGACGACCATCCGGCAACTGTCGGGAACCATTGGTGACGGCCAGCCGGTGAAGTCCGGTTCCGGTTCGGCCTGGCCGCCGTGGATGGAGTTGATGTTGAGCGTCGAGGCCCGCGCCCCTTCCGGCACGACCGGCATCGCGGTGCGGCGCGCGGCGAGCGCGGGGTAGAGCGTCTCCTCCATCTCGGCGATCACGGCGCCCATGTGGCGGATCGCGCAATCGCCGAGGAACGGCATCGATCCGTGCGCGATGCGACCATAAGTCTCGACCTCCGCCCACCAGACGCCCCGGTGGCCGAGACAGACGCGGTCCTTGTTCAGCGGTTCGGGGATGATCACGTGGTCGACCCGGTCGGGGCTGAAATGACCTCGCTCCGCCAGCCACGCCACTCCGCCGTAGCCGCCGGTCTCCTCGTCCGCCGTGGCCGAGAATTCGATGGCGCCGGGATGGTCGGGATGGCGTTCCAGAAAAGCCTCCACCGCGATGATCGCGGCGGCGATCCCGCCCTTCATGTCGCAGGAGCCGCGTCCGTAGACGCGGCCGTCACGCAGCTCGCCGCCGAAGGGGTCGACAGTCCAGCCGCGTCCGATCTCGACCACGTCCGTGTGGCCGTTGAAGTGGACGCAGGGGCCGGACGTGGAGCCTTCGCGGCGCGCGACGAGGTTCCAGCGCGGGTGGCGGTCGCTGTCGCCGGGCGTGCCTTCGGCGCGGAGCAGCGTGCAGTGAAAGCCTGAGCGTTCCAGCCGCGCGGCGAGCATCTCGCAGATCGGGAGGTAGTTGTCGCCGGGAGGATTCACCGTGGGAATGCGGATCAGGTCCCGGGTCAGCGCGACCAGGTCGTCTTCCCGCGCCGCCACGCCCGATGCGATGTCACTCATGCCGCACACCTCGCCGATGCGGCAGTTTTTCGCGGAGCCGCGGGTTTGTCCAGCCTCGGGATTGGATTGCGGCGCCGGGGCCCAAAGGCTAGATGTGACCTTGGGGGCATCTTTCGGAGCCTCCGCAAGAAAGGGATCGGCGATGCGTGCAGGCATGGTACTTCCGATGATCGCGGGCCTGTTGGTCGCGGTCTCCGCATCCGCCCAGGAGTACACGTTCAAGCTCCACCACTTTCTGGGACCGACGACGCCGACGCAGACCGAGACGATCGAACCGTGGGCGCGGGCGGTCGAGGCGGCTTCGGGCGGACGGATCGCGATCGAGATCTACCCGTCGATGTCGCTCGGCGGGAAGCCGGCCGAACTGGTGCAGCAGGCGCGCGACGGGGTCGTCGACATGGTCTGGACCGTGAACGGATACACGCCGGGCCTTTTTCCCCGCACGGAGGTGTTCGAACTTCCCAACGTCTTCACCAACGATCCGGGGGCCACGAACCTGGCGATGGCCGAGATGTTCACCGAGGATCTTGCGCCCGAATATGTCGGGCTCGAGGTGATGTTCCTGCATGTCCATGCGGGCAACGGGATCCACATGGTCGACCGCGACGTCCGGGCGCCGGCCGATCTCGCGGGCGCGAAACTGAGGATCCCGTCGCGCACGGGGGCCTGGGTGATCGAGGCGCTCGGCGCGGCGCCGGTCGCGATGCCGGTGCCGGATCTGCCGCAGGCGCTCTCGAAAGGCGTGGTCGACGGCGCGTTGATCCCGTTCGAGATCACCCTGCCGCTCAAGCTGCAGGATCAGACCAGATTCCATATCGAGGGCGCCGACCGGTACCGGTTCGGCACGACGGTGTTTCAGCTCTCGATGAACCAGGCCCGCTGGGAGGCGCTTCCCGACGACATTCAGCAGGCCTTCCGGGAAGCGTCCGGGCCCGAATGGCTCGAGCGTCTGGGCGAGATCTGGCGCGGGACGGACGATGCCGCGACCATCGCGCTTGTCGAGGCCGGAAACACGCATGTCGAGTTGACCCCGGACCAGGTCGACGCGTTCAAGGCGGCGCTGGAGCCGGTCATCGCGCGCTGGGTCGACGACGTCACCGCCAGCGGCGTGGACGGAGCGCCGCTGGTGGCCAAGGCGCGCGAGCGCATCGCCGCGCACGGCCCGGACGGCTCGTGACGGAAACGCCGCGAAGCGACGGTTCAGGCGGGTTCCTGCGCGCCGCGGTCACGGCTTGGGCGCTTGCCGGCGGTGGGTTGCTCGTCGCGGTGATCGTGGTCAACGTGCTTTCGGTTATCGGCGGGGCAGTTTTGGGGCGTCCGTTTCCGGGGGATTTCGAGATCACCGAGATCGGGATCGCGGTCGCCGTTTTCGCGTTCCTGCCCTATTGCCAGATGAGTGACGCGAACGTCACGGCCGACGTGTTCACCAGCCGCGCGGGACCGAGGCTGCGGGCCGTCCTGGGGCTCGCGGCGTCGGCGACCGCTCTGGCGTTCAGCGCGCTGCTGGTCTGGCGCATGTGGTTCGGGCTTCTGGATCAGAAGCTGTATGGCTACACCACGGCGATCCTGCAGTTTCCGCATTGGATCGCCTTCGCGTCCATCCTGGCCTCGCTCGGTCTTCTGGCGGCGGCTTCGACGATGACGCTGGTCCGCGACGCGCGGGACATGGTCTCCGCCGGAGCGCGATGACCGATCCGTTCGCGATCGGGCTTGTCGGTCTCGCGGCACTGGTCACGCTGATCGCGCTGAGGATGCCGATCGCCTATGCGATGATCCTGACGGGCGGCATCGGTGTGAGCCTTCTGGACGGGCCGGGCGTGCTTCTGAGCCAGCTCAAGACGCTCGCCTACGGACAGTTCTCGATCTACGACCTGTCCGTCGTGCCGATGTTCGTGCTGATGGGCGCGCTGGCGAGCGCGTCGGGTCTGAGCGCGAGCCTGTTCCGGGGGGCGAACGCCTGGTTCGGCCGGTTCCGGGGCGGGACGGCGATGGCGGCGATCGCGGCCTGCGCGGGTTTCGGCGCGGTCTGCGGATCGTCGCTCGCCACCGCCTCGACGATGGGCAAGGTGGCGTTGCCGGAACTGCGCCGCGCGGGCTGCTCCGGGGCGCTCGCGACCGGCACGCTCGCGGCGGGTGGCGTGCTCGGCATCCTGATCCCGCCCTCGGTCGTGCTGGTGCTCTATGCGGTGATCGTCGAGGCGAACATCGTGACGATGTTCATGGCGGCGTTCATTCCGGGATTTCTCGCAGTCGCGTTCTTTCTCGTGACGATCGCGATCTACGTGCGGGTCAATCCCGAGGCGGGGCCAGCGGGAGATGCGGTCGGAAGTCGACAGCTCGTGGCCGACACCGTGGCGATGGCACCGGTCGCGGCGATCTTCGGTGTCGTGATCGGCGGGATCTATCTCGGTCTCTACAACCCCACCCCAGCCGCCGCCGTCGGAGCGGCGCTGGTCTGGCTCCACGGCGCGATCACGGGCGCGTTGCGGTGGCGGCAGATCCGCGCGGCGCTGCTCGAGACCGCCTCGATAAGCGGCATGATCTATCTGATCCTGCTCGGCGCCGAGATGCTCAAGGTCTTCATGAGCCGGGGCGGCGTGCCACAGGCGGTGGCGGATGCCATGCTGGGCTCGGAGCTGTCGCCGATTTTGGTGCTCGTCCTCCTGCTCGGGGCGCTCATCGTGCTCGGCTGCCTGATGGATTCGCTTTCGATGATCCTGCTCGCGATCCCGTTTTTCTGGCCGGTGCTCGTGGCGCTCAACGGCGGGGATGCGGTCATCGCCTCCGACGCCGGCTTCGGAATGACGACCGATGATCTCAAGATCTGGTTCGGCATTCTCGCGCTTGTCGTCGTGGAATTGGGGCTCATCACCCCGCCGGTCGGGATGAACGTCTTCGTCATCTCGGGCATCGCCCGCGACGTGCCGATGCGGGAGACGTTCCTCGGAGTCATGCCATTCTTCGGAGCCGAGGTTGTCCGCGTGGGCATCCTGATCGCGTTCCCCGCGCTGGTCCTCTGGTTTCCGCACTGGATGGCGGGCTGAACAGCTTTCGGAGACGCAGACATGTTCGACGCCGCGATCCGACGACGTATCGACCCTCCGCTGAACCGCATCGGGGCGCGGATCGCGCGCCTCGGCGTCACGGCGAACGCCGTCACTGCGTGCGGGCTGGGGCTGGGTCTTGGTTCGGCGATCGCCGTCGCATTCGGAGAGTTCGGGATCGCGCTCGCGCTGTTGATCGTCTCGCGGGTCGCGGACGGTCTTGACGGAGCCGTTGCGCGTGCGACCTCCCCCACGGATTTCGGCGGTTATTTCGACATCACTGCGGATTTCCTGTTCTACGGCGCGGTGCCGCTCGGCTTCGCGGTGTCGGATCCGGCCTCGAACGCTCTGCCCGCAGCGGTTCTCCTGCTGGCCTTCTATTTCAACGGCGCGAGTTTTCTCGGCTTCGCGATACAGGCTGAAAAGCGCGGCCTGTCAACGGCGGCCCAAGGGCGCAAAAGCCTTTACTACTCTCCCGGTCTGCTTGAGGGCGCGGAGACGATCGGTTTTTTCATCGCGATCTGCGTATGGCCGGGCGCGTTCGGGCCTCTCGCTTTGGTGTTCGCCGCACTTTGCTTCTACACTGGCGCGGCGCGACTGGTCTGGGCGAGCGGACAGCTTCGCTGACGTCTGCCCATTCGAGATGCCGCTATTGACCTGAGGGTGGCGCCTCGACGACCGGCATGGCTTCGATCTCCGTGATCCTCGTCCGCGCCTCGGCGATTTGAGGCAGGTCGCTCTCGGGCCCGGCGACCTCGACGGCACGCTCAAAGGCAGCACGCGCCTCGTCCCACCGCTCCAGCGCGTCATAGGTTTTAGCCAGATGGAACTGCGTCAGGGCGTCCGAGGTCAGCGCGGCGGCGGCGGGTTCGAGATATGTCAGTGCCTGCTGATAATCCCCGCGTCCGGTCAAAAGCCAACCGTAGGTGTCCTGGAAATAGGGGTTTTCGGATCCCCGAAGACGCCGCGCGACCTGGAACGCACGGTCGAGGCTTTCCTGATCGGTGCGGTGCGTGCTCAGGAGGCTGGCGAGGTTGTTCGCGACGACGACATTCGACGTGTCGAGGGCATATAGCTCGTCGAAGATCGCGATGGCGCCCTCGAAATCTTCGGCGGCCATCAGACGCTGCGACTCCAGAACGAGAAGTGACGGATCGCGGTCGGTCGCGGCGATGCCCTCCGCAAGTGCCGCTTCGGCCTCCTCGCCGCGTCCCGTACGCGCCAGCAGCGCGACCAGGGCCTGGTGCGCCACCGCGAGGCGCGGGGTTCCCGCGATCAGGTCGCGATAGCCCGCCTCGGCGGCCTCCGTCTCGCCGCGCATGACGTGAACCGCCGCCTGCGCGTATCTGGCGGCGAGGTTCTCCGGGTCTTCCGCGAGCAGCTGATCGACCACGGCGGAGGCGGCATCCGTGTCCCCGGACGCGAGATGGGTCTGGATCAGCGCGAGCTTGGGCCGGATGTCTTCCGAACCGTCGGTCGCGAGTTCCGAGAGGGTTCCGATCATCTCGTCCGTTCGACCTTCGGCCTGCAGCGCCGCGAGTTCGAGCCCGTTCGCGAGCTCGGCCGATCCCTGCACGCCCGTGTCCCGGATCGTGCCGGCGAGTTGCCGGACGCGTCCGTAATCCTCCCGTTCAAGGTGGATCCGACCGAGAAGCGACAGCAGCTCGAGATTCTGAGGCGCACGCCGTAGGGCGTCCAGCACGGTATCCTCGGCCGGAGCCAGGCGTCCGTCGGCGACCAGATACCCCGCGTACCGCAGAGCTTCGGCGGCGCGGAAATCGGCCGCCTCGACGGCCCGCGCAAGACGCTGTCCGGCGAGATCATGCGCCCCTTCCCGCTCGTGAGCCTCCGCCATGAGCGTCAGGATCTCGGGATCGTTCGCGGCATTGGCCAAGGCGGAGTTGAGATCGAGGAGCGCCTGTTCGGGGCTGTCGGCATCGATGTGACGGCGCGCGCGCATCTTGAGCGCGTCGACATGCTGCGGATCGGCCGTGAGGACCTGGTCCACGAGAGCGGCGGCTTCGTCCCGTTCCGCCGTCGCGAGAAGCATCTGAGCCAGAGCGATCCGAAGATCGCGAAGTTCCGGCGTGTCCTGATCGACCGAAGTGAGCGTCCGCAGCCCCTCGATCGCCTCATCCCGACGGCCGAGCGCGAAATCGAGCTGCGCCAGAGCCTGGAGGAAGGGCGCGTTGTCGGATTCCGACTCGACGAGGCGCTGCAGCTCGGCCCGCGCGGCGTCGGGGCCTTCGGTCTCCAGCATGAACTGGGCGACGTTGAGGCGACCCGTCGGATCCTCCGGCGACCGCGCCGCGATGTCACGCAGCAGCGCCAAGGCGGAGGCGTTGTCCCCTTGAGACAGATGCCAACGCAGGAGCGCCTGTGCGGTCTGGTCGTTTTCGGGGTCGGCATCCACCATCCGTTTGAGCTGATCGCCGACACCCTGGGTGTTTCCCAGACGTTCGAGCAGCGCCAGCCGGGCGACGTTGAGATCGGGGTCGTCGGGCGCGTCGACGAGTGCGGCATCGGTGAGATCCAACGCGGCCTCGAAATCTTCCGACGACATCCGCTCGGCTATGAGCACGAGCCGAGCCGCGATGCTCGACGGGTTTTCGGCCAGCACCTCGTTGGCCATGGCCACCCCGCGCTCGGCGTCGCCTTCGCGAAAGACGACCGTCGCCATGAGTTCTTTCGCGCCGGGGTCCTCGGGAAACAGTTCGAACGCCCGGCGAACATGGGTCGAGGCCATCTGGAAGTCGCCCAGACCGATGGCGAGGCGCGCCAGTTCGAGATGCGCCGTACCGTCGTCCGGATTCTGTTCGACCAGGCGCAGATAATGCCCTGCGGCCTCGCGCGGGTTGCCCTCCGACGCGAGGCTTCGCGCGAATTCGAGCCGGGCCTTCGCGAGGCCCTGGTTCTGCTGCAACGCGTTGCGGAACTCGATCTGCGCCGAAGTGGCGTCCCCTTCAGCCAAAAGCGCCATGGCACGCTGATAGTGCTCCTCGGCGCGCTCCTCCGGGCTGTCGCAGCCGGCCAGAAAAATCGTCAGAAGAAAAGCGGCGACATACGTTTTCTGAAAAACTCTCATTTCAAATTCCCTTGGCCTTTATCCTGATGGCCCGAAAAAGTCCGACCCGCAATGGACCCGCAACTTACGCCGGGACGGCTTTGCGGTAATCCTTTGAATAGTAATAATCGGAGGAGACATAGTGCGCCGCCTGTTTCGGATTGACGAAAGAAAACGCCACCCCCGCGACTTTCGCGTTGACGGACCGGAGAACGCGCAGACCCTCCAGCACGGCGTCTTGGCTGGTCGCGTTCCATTTGACCATGTATACGACCGCATCGGCCAACGGAGCGAGAATGCGCGCATCCGTCACCGCGAGAACGGGCGGCGTGTCGAGGATGACTGTATCGTACCGGATCCTGAGTTCCTCAATCAATTTTCGGAAACGCTTCGACGCCAGGATGTCGGCCGGGTTGCCCCGCATCTGGCCTGCGGCCTCGCTCTTGAGGATATGGATCCCGGTTTCGGGGTCCGAGATCACCGCGTCCGCAACGGCGACGGAGCCCTCGAGAACCGCGAGAAGCCCGGGCGACCCCGGGTTGGCCGGATAGATCGACCCGAAGCTCCGACGTCGAAAGTCGCAGTCCACTATGATCGTGGAGCGTCCCATCCTCGCGCTCGTGATCCCGAAGAGCGCGGCCGTCGTCGTTTTGCCTTCGCTCGGAGCGGAAGAGGTGATCATCACGACCTTGGGCGGCTGGTCGATGTTGGAATAGGTGATGCTGGTCCTGAGGTTGCGCATCGCCTCCGAGAGAGGGGTATCGGCGTCTTTCGAGAAATCGGCGACCAGATCCGAAGGCTTCCGACGCTTGCCCGCACTCGGAATGCTCGCGAGCAGCGAAAGCCCGGTCCGCTCCTCGACCTCGTTCGATTTCCGGAAAGAATTGTTGAGCTGTTCGAGAAGGAAGACGATGCCCGCGCCGATGGCCAGTCCCGCGAATCCGGACATGGCGATCGTGATCAGACGTCGCAGGATGTCAGATGTCTGGGGGACGAGCGCGCGTGTGAGGAAGCGAGCGTCGGGCGTCTGGAGACCGGCCTGTTCGGAAGTCTCTTTCAGGCGGCTCACGAAGCTGTCGTAAATCGAGCGGCTGGCGAGCGCCTCGCGCTCCAGCCTTTGCAATCGCATCTCGGCTTGCGACTGCTCGAGCGCCCGGGCCTCAAGATCGCGAAGCGTCTCCTCGACGGAGGCCTGACGGGCTGTTGCGGCCTCCAATTCCTGCCTCAGCGCGGCGGTGATCAATTCCGCCTCAGATCGGATGTTGTCCTGCGTGGTCGCCAGGCGCGCTTCCAGACGTGTCACGACCGGGCTGCCCGGTCCGAAAATCGCGCTCTGCGCGGCGAGTTCGTCGATGATTTCCCGTTCCTGGACGCGGTACGCTCCGATGATCTGCGACTCCCGGAATTCAGGAACGATGGGCAATTGCGCCGTATCCGCCAACCCTTCGGTCGCACGCGTGAGACGCGTTTCGGCTTCGCGTGTCGCATCGCGCGCCGCCTGGAGATCGATATTGAGTTGCTCCAGCCGTTGACCCGTCATCTGCGCGCTGTGGCCGACTGAACGGGCGAGTTCGAGGCGGGCGATCTCCAATGCCTCTTCGGAGGAGTTAAGACGGTTTTCGAGATCCTGCACGCGGACGCTCAGAAGCTCGGTCGCGGCGGCCACGTCGTCGCGTTTCTTCTCGATCTGGACGAGAATGTACTGCTCCGCGGCGGCATTGACGATCGATGAGGCAAGGCCGGCATTCGTCGAAGAGAACCCGATGTCGATGACCCGCGAATTCGGTATCGGCCGGAGCTGGATCCCGTCGATCAGGCGTTTGACGATTTGCTGGCGGAGCTGCTCGGCCTCCTCCAATGGTCCCAGCTCCGCCCGAGGGCGGTTAATTATCCCCAGCGCCGCGAGCATGTCCCGTACGGAGAGCGGCAAGTTGAGCCGATCCGCCGCTCTTGTGGCAAAATCGACCGCCCGCTCCATAATTGGCGGAGGGCCGGGCCGGATGTCGTCGTTGAACTCCGGGGTGTCCTGCAATCGCAGGATGTCCACCACCCGCTCCATCAGAACGGCGGAGCGCAGGATCTCGATCTGGTTCTGAAGGCCGGTCGTCGTGGTGTCGGGCGTGATCGTGACGTTGTCCAGATCGATGATCTTGAGGCGCTCCGGATCGAAAATGACCCTCGCGTTGGCGGTATATTTCGGCTCGGAATTGACGGCGATGAGCACGCCGAAGGCGGTCGCGATCAGCGCGGTCAGGATGATCAGCCATTTCCGCCGCCAGAACGGCAGGAGAAGCTCGCGGATGTTGAGAGGCTCATCCTCGGACGCGAAACGTCCGGGCTCCGCCCACGGTTCGCGGTTCGCCGGCGACCGGTTCTGTTCGGCGGCGCGACCCGGCTCCAGCGTCTCGATACTCATGGAACGCACCGAGGCGTCGTGAAAATTATCGAAAGCCTGATTTCTGTCGACAAGGCGGGATCGAATGAACTGAAGGATCCGGCTGCAACCGCCGCTCCGCCCCCAACGGACCGGACGCGATACGCCTGATCGGACGGCTTCGATCTCATACGCAAGGCCGTCATCCGCACGCCACCCGCAAATCGGACCTGAACGCCAGATCCCCACACCCGGGTTCAATTACACAGATTTCGCAACACAAGGCAAGCAAGACTAGGATTAACAGCCAGATCTCACGTCACAGTTGATGGACGTGACCCCTTTCCATACGACCGGCGATCATCTCCCATCCGGCCGCTTCGCCTCGTGGCCTCTAGCCGACGTGATAAAGACTGTCGAAGAGCCTTGGGTCGTAGGTCTCCTGGCGGAAAGTGTCACCCATGGTCAGGATCGAGACCGCATCATGTGAATGCAGCGATTCCTGATGGCTTGCCACAACGCGGAAGTCGCCGATCCGGCCGTCCGATTCGAGTTCGCGACAGAGCAGACGCACGGCGTCCTCGACGAAAATCGGGTTGGAGCCATTCAGTTCCGCGAAGGCCTGCTCGTCCTCGCGTTTGACCATGACCTGGGTCTCGGTCGGAATCGCGGCGTTGCAGAGGTCGACCACGTCCTCGAACCAGAGCGTGTCGTCGCCCACCAGCTCGACCGAGACGCGTGCGACCGACCGCTGGGAATGCGGCGTCGCGATCTGGCTCCGCGTCAGTCTCGCATGCTCGGACAGCTCCAGGGAACAGGGACAGGTCGACGAATAGACGTAATCCATATGAAGGATGCGACGCTTCGTGTCGGCCGTCTGAAGCATCTCAAGCGCGACGTTGTAATATTGATAGCCCTCAAGGCCGCTCCGAAGCGATTTGCGCAGCATCGGATAGCTCAGCCGCATCTGAATGCGGGCGTCATAGCTTTCGAGATCGCCGAGGTATGATTCCAGCACCCCGCCGATCACCTCGAACGAGAAGGATTCCTCGGCGTGTTTGTAGAAGGATCGCATGATGCGGCTCATGTTGATCCCGCGCTTGTTCGCTTCGAGCGACACGGAGCCGGTGACCGACGTCTCCAGCTGGATGATGTCGCCAGTCCGAGTATGGAAACGGATCGGCAGCCGGAAATTCGAGATGCCGACGTGCTGTATCTCGGATTTCGAGCCCTTGATCAGGCCCGCCGGACCGTTCTGCAGATCCGGCAACGTTGCTATGTAGGCGGGGTCCGACTTGAAATCCGACGGATACGACCGGTGCAGGCCGTCTGATTGCAACTCCTGGTCGGGGTTCTTGTCGCGCCAGCGTCGAAGCAGCAGGACTGCGGCCTCCGCATCGGCGCGCGTGGGCGCCTGTTCCGGATCGGCGTCAATCTCGATACTCGTGGTGTGCATGTTCATCGCGCTTCAGTTCCTTTGCCGGCTCGGCTCTCGGACCCGGATATGGCTCTTCTCGCGCCCATGGAAAGGACCCGCCGCCAAAACGAGCAATCCTATTGCACATTACACAACCTTAGAGAGAAGAACGACACAAATTTGATCGCATTAATGGAGTGTTGAGACTCGGGCCGATCAGACGGCCTCCAACGCCCGCAGAATATCGCGAATCAGGTCCTCGGGATCTTCGAGCCCGACCGAGATCCGCACGAGTCCGTCCCCGATTTCGAGCCGCGCCCTTTGTTCCGCGGTGAGACGCTGATGGGTGGTCGTCGCGGGATGGGTCATCAGGCTCTTCGCGTCACCGAGGTTGTTCGAGATGATGAAGATCTCGAGCGCGTTCAGGAACCGGAACGCGGCCGCTTTGCCACCCGCCACCTCGATGGCGAGCATCGTGCCGCCAGTCTCCATCTGGCGGCGCGTCAGTTCATGTTGCGGATGGTCTGCGAGGCCGGGATAGATGACCTTCGCAAGCGCCGGATGCCCGACCAGCGCTTGCGCCAGGGCCTGTGCCGCGGCCGCCTGTGCGCGGCATCGCAGATCGAGGGTTTCCAGACCCTTGAGCATCACCCACGCGTTGAACGGGCTCAGGGCGCCGCCGGTGTGTTTGAGGAACGGCTCGAGCGTACCGCGAATGAAGTCGCGGCGTCCCAGAACGACACCTCCCAGGCATCTTCCCTGCCCGTCGATGTGCTTGGTCGCGGAATAGATGACGACGTCGGCGCCAAGCGACAGGCTGCGCTGGAAGATCGGCGTCGCGAAGACGTTGTCAACGACGACGAGAGCCCCGCTCTCATGTGCGATCCCGGCCACCGCTTCGATGTCGATGACTTCAAGGGTCGGGTTTGAAATCGTCTCAAGAAAGACGAGACGCGTGTCCGGACGCACCGCGGCGCGCCATTGGTCCAGGTCCGCGCCGTCCACCAGCGTCACCTCGACGCCGAACCGGGGCAGCAGCGTCTCGACGATATACAGGCAGCTTCCGAACAGCGCGCGGGCCGAGACGATGTGATCGCCGGATTTGAGCTGAGAGAAAAGCGCGCCGTGGACCGCCGCCATGCCCGAGGCGGTGGCGAACGCGTCCTCCGCCCCTTCGAGGACGGCGATGCGCTCCTCGAACATGCGGACGGTGGGGTTGCCGTATCGGGCGTAGATGAACTCGTCATCCTTCGCCTCGATGAAGCGCGCCTCGGCGGCCTCGGCGGTGGGATAGACGAAGCCCTGGGTCAGGAAGATCGCCTCGGACGTCTCGCCGTACTGACTGCGGCGGCTTCCCGCATGCACGAGCTGCGTTCTCGGGCTCCAGTCCGTGCTCATTTCATTTCCCTCCGGGCGCGCCATGCGGAACGCGCGATCCGCGTAGTGAAGGTGACGGCGCGGGTCAATGGCGATGCGCGTACGCATGTCCGGGGCGCGCGCCACAAGTCCTTAACGCGGCTCGGATATGGTCGGATCAACATGAACGGCACGGGACCTGCCGATGGCCTATCTCGGGATCACCGCTTCGGATGACGGCCTCAGCGCCGTCGGAGACGGGCCGGACGTCGTCTCGCGGCTGGTCAGGGCTCTGGGTGACGTGCCCGCGGACGCCCCGATCGTGATCATGATCCACGGCTACCGCTTTCATCCGGGGATCGCGCAGGTTGATCCGCACAGGCTGCTGTTCTCGCACCGGCCGGACCGGACCGGCTGGAAGATCAGGAGCTGGCCCGGAGGACTTGGCTTCGACGAGCATGACGGACGAAGCGGGCTCGCGATCGGGTTCGCCTGGCCGGCGCGGGAGAAGCATCTGCCGAGCCTGCTGAAACGGCGGTGTACCGGGTTCGCGGCGGTCTACGACCGAGCCGCGTTTTACGGTTTCAGGCTGGCGGAACTGGTCCGCATGGTGCAGCGGCTCGCGCACGGACGGAGCATCGACGTGATCGCCCATTCTCTAGGCGCGCGGGTCGCGCTCTGCGCGTTGCGGCATCTCGAGACCGTGCCGGAGCGGATGATCCTGCTCGGAGCGGCGGAATTCGACGCGCGGGCGCGCGAGCACGTCCAGGCGCGCGCGGGAGCCGGAACGCCGCAGATCTACAACATCACCGCCCGCGCCAATGATTTTTACGACCTGATGTTCGAGACCTTCGCCCCGAGACGGCGCTGGAGCGACCGCGCCGTGGGACTCGGCCCCGTCCGCGACCTGCCCCATTGGCTGGACATCCAGATCGACCGTCAGGACGTGACCGCCTGGATCAACGCGCAGGGCGTGCGTCTCAGGCCTTCGGAGGTGCGCTTCTGTCATTGGAGCTTTTACACGCGGGCGGGGGCGTTCGATCTCTACCAGGCCATCCTGCGGCGCAGGCCCGGCTGGGACATCGCATCGCTGCGGGCGGCGCCGTGTTTCGTCCGGCAGGAACCGCGGTGGAGCGGCTTTCGGAGCGGGCGGGTGGACGTCACCGGGAAGGCGCCGCCCGGTCCGGACGATCTCACGGATCTCAACCGGGCTTGATCCCGCTCGGCGAGGCTCCATGTGCCGGACGGGACGAAGGAGCCGAAGCGATGACCAATCCGATCGATCTGCATTACTGGCCGACGCCAAACGGCTGGAAGATCACCATCGCGCTGCACGAGATGGGGCTCGAGTACCGGCTGCATCTGGTGGACATCTCGGCGGGCGATCAGTTCGAACCGGAGTTCCTCGCGATCGCGCCGAACAACCGGATGCCGGCGATCGTGGATCCGGATGGCCCGGACGGGAAACCGATCTCGGTCTTCGAATCCGGCGCCATCCTCCTGTATCTCGGACGCAAGACCGGGCTGTTCTACGGATCCGACGAGCGTGAACGGGTCGAGATCGAGCAATGGCTCATGTGGCAGATGGGCGGCGTGGGGCCGATGGCGGGCCAGGCGCATCATTTCCTCAAATACGCGCCGGCGATGGAGCCGCCGAACGACCTGCCCTACGCCAAGGACCGGTACCGCAATGAGGTGGAGCGGCTCTACGGCGTGCTCGACCGGCGGCTGGCGGATCGCGACTACGTCGCGGGGCCGTATTCTATCGCGGACATGGCGATCTGGCCGTGGGCGAGCCTGTGGGAGGGGCAGCAGCAGGACATCGCGAACTTCCCGCACATGAAGGCTTGGCTCGATCGCGTCGGCGAGCGCCCGGCTGTCAAGGCGGGGCGGGCCGTCGAGGACGGCCGACGGTCGAACGTCGCCGACGAGAAGAAATCCCACGCGATCCTGTTCGGCAAGCGCCCCGTCTCCTGATCACGCGTTGCCGATGAGGATGCCGGCGGCGAGGACCAGCGAACCGCCGAGCAGCACCTGTAGCATCGCGCGCATCCACGGGGTCTCCATGTACCGGTGCTGGATCCAGGTGATCGCCCAGAGTTCGACGAAGACCACGGCGATGGCGATGGTGGTTGCGACCCAGAAATCAGGAATGAGATACGGGAGCGCGTGACCGAGGCCGCCGATGGTGGTCATGATGCCCGAGGCGAGGCCGCGTTTGAGCGGCGAGCCGCGCCCCGAGAGTTTGCCGTCGTCATGGGCGGCCTCGGTGAAGCCCATCGAGATGCCGGCGCCGATCGAGGCGGAAAGGCCCACCAGGAACGTGGTCCAGGTGTCCTGGGTGGCGAAGGCGACCGCGAAGATCGGCGCGAGGGTCGAGACCGATCCGTCCATGAGGCCCGCGAGGCCGGGCTGGACGTAGGTCAGGATGAACTGCTTGCGCTCGGCGGAGATCTCCTCGACCCGGACCTCGTCGGGCGTGTGGGCGAGGCCAAGGCGGCGGGCGAGGCTGACATGGCCCTTCTCGGCGGCGGCGAGGTCGCCCAGCAGCTTGCGGGTGCCGGCGTCGGAGGTGCGCGAGGCGGCGGATTCGTAGAAGCGGGCCGCGTCCTGCTCCATCTTCTCGGCCATGACGCGGGTCTTTTCAATGCCGAGCGGGCGCACGAGCCAGTCGGGGGTTCGGTCGTAGTAGCCTCGGACATGCTCGCGGCGGATCAGGGGGATGGTGTCGCCGAAACGCTCGGTGTGGAGGTCGATCAGGCGGCGGCGGTGGCCGTCCTCCTCGACCGCCATCTCCTCGAAGACGGTCGCCGAGGCGGGGAACTCGTCGCGCAGACCCTCGGCATAGGCGCGGTAGATCCGGGCGTCCTCCTCCTCGGAGGAGATGGCGAGGGCCAGGACCTCCTGCTCGGAGAGGCTGTCGAAACTCCGCTTGGCCGCGCCGAAAAACCGTCCCAGCATGTGAGTCCTCCTGATGCCTCGCCGTTTTAGAATATGGCGCGGGAATGGCAAGACGGGTGTGATCGGGCGAAAAGTGTCACGCGTGTCACTTTGACTAAGTCATATGGAATCATTACGGTTCCTGGATCACGTTAACCCGGTGGAAAGGTGTGTCACACCCGCCCGCGACGGCATAGGGCCTCCCGATCGGCGAGGAACGAGGCGGCGCGTCGGCCGCAGCCCGCGCACGGTTTCGCCGATCGGGATCCTCGCGCTTCGCCAACGCGAGAGGACACTTGTTTCAAGGAGCGGAGGTCCCATCTCATCGATGGTCGGCAAAAATCGGACGGCCGGCGGATCGTCAACCCGGGAGCAAAGCCGGAATGGCCGGAAAGAGACATCTTCTGAAAAGCGTCGCCGGCGCGATGCTTTTTTCGGTTCCGATCATGGCGGCGGCCGAGCAGGCTGTGTTCAGCGTGGACGTTCTGGACACGTTGATCCTGATCGAACCGCGCGTCGACGACCTGAAGGTCGCGGAGCTTTCCGGGCTCGCGTTCGACGAGAGGTCCGGCAAGCTTTTCGCGATCTCCGACCGGAGCCGGCTTTTCGCGTTCGACCTCGACCTGACCGATGACCGGCTGACGATTCTGGAGCCGGTGTCGGGTCGCGACCTCGTGGACGCCGAAGGCGCGGAGATGCGCGATCTCGGTTTCGACGGGGAAGACATCACCATTCTGGAAGGCGACGTTCTGGCGATCGTCAGCGAGGTCGGCCCCAGGATCTCGACCTTTTCGCAGTTGGGAGTATGGACCGGGGATCGGACGGTTCCCGAGGCGCTGGTCGATCCGGCGGCTCAACGCAGCGAGAACGATGGTCTCGAATCGCTGACATTTCATCCGGTTCTGGGCCAGTTGACGGCGCCGGAGGAACCGCTCGAAGCGCAGCCGCGCGCGATCCACACGATTTACGGGGAGGACGGGCGCACGCTCGCCTTCGACACGAGCGATATCGGCACGACCAGCATCAAGGCGATCGAGACTATGCCCGACGGGCGCCTGATGATCCTGGAGCGCGACGTGGCGGAGGACGACAGTCTGATCACGTTCCTGCGCCTTCTCGATCCCGCGACCTGTCCGACGGACGGCCTGTGCGAGACCGAGGTCCAGCAGGTCGTGGTACCGGGCATCAGTGACGCGGATTTTGAAGGTCTGACGCGCGTGGGAGAGGATCTCTTCCTGGTGGTCAGCGACGACAAGATCGGCCGGGACGACCGAAGCGTGTTCGCGCTTATGCGGGTCACAGCACCGACGGCGCAGTGACCCGGGCCGGCGTGGTGGTGGGGGAGGCCGCCGTATCGAGGTGCGGCAGGAGCCGCCGGAAGGCCGGCAAGAACTTGTTGTAGCGCGGCACGGCGCCGAGGGCGGCGAGGCCGATGCAGTATTTCGAGCATGAGCCGACCGGATGGAAGCCCGCGCCGCGCAGGATGCCGTCGGCGATGCCGCGACCGAAGGCGGATTTGGTCTCGATGACCATCATGTCCGGGTCGATGCCCTCGGAGGCGGTGTCGTTCCAGAAACGCAGGTTCCGGTCGATCGTCAGACGCTCGCCACCCGTCCGGGCGACGAGGGTCATCCGGTCGTACTGCATCCGCATCACGGGCAGGTAGGGCGCGTGCGCGCCACGCCGATAGCGCTCCTGGTGACTGTCCTCGACGAATTGCACACCGGTGTCGGTCAGATGGCCGAGCGAGGACGGGTCGTGCGCCAGACGTTTCTTGACCGTGACCTTCCGAAGGGATTTGAGCTTCACCTCGACGAAGCAGATGTCCGCGTCGAGATAGTGCCGCGTCCGAACCTTGGAGCGGTTGCGGCGTCCCTGGACGTGGTGGCGGAAACTGGTCATGTCGGGCGTGTCGAAATACTGCGTCCGGTAGCCGAAGCTGCGTTTCTCGCCGATCTCGAGAATGTCGAAACGGGCGGCGAACGCGGGCGCCAGCGCGTCGAGCGCGTCCATCGAAACGACGTATTTGTTGTCGAGGCGGGTCAGCATCTCCGCCTTGCTGTTCAGCTCGGCGAGTGTGATCGGGGCGAAATGTCGTTCGAGAATGATTCGGCCTCCTCGGCTGTCTTGGTGTAGGTCAGGTTGATGATCGCGAGTTCGTTCACGTAGTTGAGGCTGACGATCTCGAAGCCGGTGACGGTGACGCCGAGCCGTCCGCTCAGCACGTCCCGCATGGCGACGGGATCGGACAGCAGATGCGGATCGATGCGGTCCAGCGTGACGGTGATGGCGCGCGAACCGCTCATCAGGGCGGGATGATCGACGACATAGACGCCGGCCAGCGTGAGGGACGCGATGGCGATGACGTTGATCGTCGGCGAGCCTTCGATCGAGCAGATCACGGCGAGCGCGATCGCTCCGAAGAAATACGCGATCTCGATCCGGCCGATCTGTTCGGAGCGCAGGTTGAAGAGCGCGAGGATCGCGAAAAGGCCGAAGCCCGCGGCGAGGCCGAACTCGACGCTCGACAGTTTGCCGAGGACGGCGAAGGCGAAGATGTTGAACATCGCGGCAGTGCTGGCGAGGATCCTGTCGCCGTGACGCCGGTAGTAAAGGCCGAAGATCAGGATCGCCAAGGCGGCGCAGTTGATCGCGAAGCGCAATCCGAGGTCGCCGAGGCTTGCGAGTGTGGTCATGCTGATCCTTTCGACGGCACCGATACGGGCGTGTATATAGACATTCGCATTTTATGATCAAGCGTCATGTCAGTGTCATATATCGGCCAGATCGGCACGCAAACCATTACGAATTGGTTTTGGGAGGCCCTTCCGGGCGGAGTTCCGCCCAACCCTCTGGCGTCGCTGAAACCAACCGCGTGCTTGCCTCGGATGCGGGGCGCGTCTATGCGGTGGCGCGATCGGAGCGAGGCGCATGAGCGACACATTCACGATGATCCGGCCGGACGACTGGCACCTGCATCTGCGCGATGGCGGGATGATGGCGGGCGTGCTGCCCGAGAGCCGGGATTTCGCGCGGGCGATCGTGATGCCGAACCTGGTGCCGCCGGTGGTGACGGGCGATGACGCGCGGGCGTATCGCGACAGGATCCTTGCGGCGTTGCCCGAGGGGCAGGACTTCACGCCGCTGATGACGCTCTATCTGACCGAGACGACGGATGCGGACGACGTCGCGCGGGCGAAGGCCGAGGGGCTGGTGACCGCCGTAAAGCTCTATCCCGCCGGGGCCACGACCAATTCGGCGAGCGGCGTGCGGGACATGGGCGCGGTGATGCCGGTGCTGGAGCGGATGGCGGAGATCGGTCTGCCGCTCTGCGTGCATGGCGAGGTGACGGACGCGGAGATCGACATCTTCGACCGCGAGGCGGTGTTCATCGAACGGGTTCTGGCGCCGCTGCGGGAGCGTCTGCCGGAGTTGCGCGTGATCATGGAGCATGTGACGACGGCGGACGGCATCGAGTATATCGGGGCGGCGGATCGGAACCTGGCGGGCACGATCACGGTACATCACCTGATGCTGAACCGGAACGCGATGCTCGTGGGAGGCATCCGGCCGCATTATTATTGCCTGCCGATCCTGAAACGCGCCCGGCATCAGGCGGCGTTGCGGGCCGCCGCGACATCCGGCGATCCGCGGTATTTTCTGGGGACGGACAGCGCGCCGCACGAGACGTCGACCAAGGAGAGCGCCTGCGGGTGCGCCGGGGTGTTCACGGCGACGAACGCCCTGCCCTGCCTCGCGCACGTGTTCGAGGAGGAGGGTTCGTTGGATCGCCTCGAGGGGTTCGCGTCGCGCTTCGGGCCGGAATGGTACGGTCTGCCGGTCAATTCCGGGACGGTGACGCTGGAGAAATCCGAGGCGCCGGCGGCGTTTCCGGCGCGGATCGAGACGCCGGCCGGCCCCGTGACGCTGTTCGATCCGGGCCATCCGGTCCATTGGCGCGTGGTCGCCTGAGAGGAAGCCGATGTTTTCCAACACCTGTCCGACCGACGACGAGATGGCGCGCCTGACGGCGCGGATGCTGCTCGAGATCAAGGCGGTGCATTTCCGGCGCGAGGAGCCGTACCGGCTGACCTCGGGGCTGGCCTCGCCGGTCTATATCGACTGTCGCAAGATCATCTCGTATCCGCGGGTGCGTTCGGCGCTGATGGATTTCGCGGTGGCGAAGATCCTGCGCGACGCGGGCTACGAGGCGTTCGACGCGGTGGCGGGCGGCGAGACGGCGGGCATCCCGTTCGCGGCCTGGATCGCCGAGCGGATGGGTCTGCCGATGCTCTACGTGCGCAAGAAGCCCAAGGGCTTCGGGCGCGACGCGCGCATCGAGGGCGACATCCGCGAGGGGTCGCGCGTGCTGCTGGTCGAGGATCTGACGACCGATGGCGGGTCGAAGATCAAATTCGCCGAGGCGATCCGCGAGGCGGGCGCCAGCGTCGAGCATACATTCGTGGTGTTTTTCTACAGCGTGTTCCCGGGAACCCGCGACGTGCTGGGTCGACACGGGCTCGCGCTGCATCATCTGGCGACGTGGGCCGACGTGCTGGCCGAGGCGCGGGCGGGGGCGCATTTCGACGCGGGCACCCTCGACGAGGTGGAGAATTTTCTGGGCGCGCCGCTCGACTGGTCGGCGGCGCATGGTGGCATGGACCGCGTCGCGGATTGATCCGCGCGCAGACAGGAAGAAGCGAACCATGAACGACATCTCCCTTCCCGTGCCGCGACCGGCGAGCCCGGAGATCCTGGCGAAAGAGCTGGTTGACCGTCTGACCTATCGGGTCGGCAAGGATCCGAAAGTCGCGACCGCGCATGACTGGATGGAGGCGGCGATCCTGGTGACCCGCGACCGCGCGGTGGACCATTGGATGGCCTCGACGCGGGACATGTACGACCGTGACGTCAAGCGGGTGTATTACCTCAGCCTCGAGTTCCTGATCGGGCGGCTTCTGCGCGACGCGGTGTCGAATCTTGGGCTTCTGGAGCCGATGCGCGAGGCGCTCGGGTCGCTGGGGATCGATTTCGACTTGATCGCCGGGATGGAGGCGGACGCGGCGCTGGGCAATGGCGGCCTGGGGCGGCTGGCGGCGTGCTTCATGGAGAGCATGGCGACGGTGGGCGTGCCGGCCTTCGGCTACGGCATCCGATATCGCCACGGGCTGTTCCGCCAGGAGATCGTCGACGGCGAGCAGGCGGAGCTGCCCGAGACCTGGCTGGAGCACGGCAACGCGTGGGAGTTCGACCGGAGCGAGTCCGCCTATGACATCGGGTTCGGCGGGTCGGTGGCGTTCGAGGACGCGAATGGCGGGCCGGAGAGCTTCACCTGGACGCCGGCGGAGCGGGTGATCGCCACGGCCTTCGACACGCCGGTGGTCGGCTGGCGCGCGACGCGGGTGAACACGCTGCGGCTCTGGGAGAGCTATCCGCTCGATCCGATCCGGCTCGACAGGTTCAACGCGGGCGATCATGTGGGCTCGATGAGCGAGAGCAACCGGGCGGACGCCCTGACGCGAGTGCTTTATCCGGCGGATTCCTCGGCCTCGGGGCAGGAATTGCGGCTGCGGCAGGAGTATTTCTTCTCGTCGGCGTCGATCCAGGACATCCTTCGGCGGCATCTCCAGACCAATGACGATCTCGGCAACCTCGCCGACAAGGTGGCGATCCAGCTCAACGACACGCATCCGGCGGTGGCGGTGCCCGAGTTGATGCGATTGCTGATGGACGAGCACGGATTCGATTTCAAGGCGGCCTGGGACATCACCAAGGCGACGGTGAGCTATACGAACCACACGTTGCTGCCGGAGGCGCTGGAGAGCTGGCCGGTGCCGCTGTTCGAGCGGCTGCTGCCGCGGCACATGCAGATCATCTATGAGATCAACGCGCTGATGCTGCGTTCGGCGCGGGCGAACGGGATGGATGACGGGGTGATCCGCGACATCAGCCTGATCGACGAGGGCGGCGAGCGGCGGGTGCGGATGGGCAATCTGGCCTTCGCGGGCGCGCATTCGATCAACGGGGTTTCGGGGCTGCACACCGACCTGATGAAGAAGACCGTGTTCAAGGGGCTGCACGCCCTGCATCCGCTCAGGATCAACGCCAAGACCAACGGGATCACGCCGCGCCGCTGGCTGATGCAGTGCAATCCGGGGCTGTTCGGGCTGATCCGCGAGACGATCGGCGACGCGGTCCTGGACGACATCGACGCGCTGCGGGGGCTCGAGTCGCATGCCGAGGACGCCGGGTTCCAGGAGGCCTTCGCGGGGATCAAACGCGCGAACAAGGAACGTCTGGCGGATCTCACGCGCGAGCGGACGGGCGTGCGGATCGATCCCGACGCGATGTTCGACATCCAGATCAAGCGCATCCACGAATACAAGCGCCAGCTGATGAACATCGTCGAGGCGGTGGCGCTCTATGATCAGATCCGGTCGCATCCCGAGCGGGACTGGACGCCGCGCGTCAAGTTCTTCGCGGGCAAGGCGGCGCCGACCTATCACACGGCGAAGCTCATCATCCGGCTGGCCAACGACGTGGCGCGGGTGCTCAATTCGAACCCGTCGACGCGGGACGTGCTCAAGGTGGCGTTCCTTCCGAACTACAACGTCAGCCTGGCCGAAACGCTTGTTCCGGCGGCGGATCTGAGCGAGCAGATCTCGACGGCGGGCATGGAGGCGAGCGGCACCGGCAACATGAAATTCGCGCTCAACGGCGCGCTGACCATCGGCACGATGGACGGCGCGAACGTCGAGATCAGCGAGCATGTCGGTCGCGAGAACATGTTCATCTTCGGCCTGAGCGCGGCCGGCGTCGCGGAGAAACGCGCTGGCGGATACGATCCGCGCGAGACGATCGCGGCCTCGCCCGAGCTTGGCCAGGCGCTGTCGGCGATCGGGTCGGGCGTGTTCTCGCCGGACGATCCGGGACGCTACCGCGACCTGGTCGGCGGGCTCGAGAACGGCGACTGGTTCATGGTGGCGGCGGATTTCGACGCCTACGCGGACGCGCAGCGCGAGGTCGACGCGGTCTGGGCGGACCCGGCGGAATGGCGCCGGCGCGCGATCCTGAACACCGCGCGCATGGGATGGTTCTCGTCTGATCGGACGATCCGCGAATACGCGCAAGACATCTGGAACGTCCCGCTGTAGCCTGTCCGAACGCACAATGCGGGGGGCCTTGAGTGACGAGCCGAGCGGAAACTATCGATTCCGAAACCGTCGAGGCTATTCTGGACGGGTCGCATGGCGACCCGTTCTCGGTCCTGGGCGTTCACGAGACGCCAGAGGGATTCGTGGCCCGCGCCTTCATCGACGGCGCCGACGAGGTTGACGTCTTCACTCTGGCGGGAGAGCCCGCCGGGGCGCTGGACATGCGCGATCCGAGAGGGTTTTTCGAGGGGCCGCTTTCGATAAAGGCCCGGCAGCCGATCCGGTACGCCGCGCGCAACGGTGGCGGAAGATGGGGCGTGACGGACGCCTATTCCTTCGGTCCCGTGCTGGGGCCGATGGACGACTACTACATCGCCGAGGGCAGCCACCTTCGGCTTTTCGACAAGATGGGCGCGCATCCGATGCGTCACGAGGGCGCGCAGGGCGTGCATTTCGCCGTCTGGGCGCCCAACGCGCGGCGCGTGAGCGTGGTCGGGGATTTCAACGGCTGGGACGGGCGGCGCCACTCGATGCGCCTGCGTCAGGACACGGGCATCTGGGAAATCTTCGTTCCGGACGCGCGGCCGGGGCTCGTCTACAAATACGAGATCATCGGGCCCGACGGCGTGCGTCTGCCGCTGAAGGCCGATCCGTACGCGCGCGCCTCCGAGCTCCGGCCCGCGACGGCGTCGGTGGTGGCGGCGGAGCTTGACCACGAGTGGGGTGACGCGGCGCACCGGGCGTTCTGGGAAAGCGCCGACGCGCGGCGCCAGCCGATCTCGATCTACGAGGTGCATGCGGGATCATGGCTCAAGCCCGATCGCGGCGAGTTCCTGAGCTGGGACCAGCTTGCCGAGCGGCTGATCCCTTATGTCGTCGACATGGGCTTCACCCATATCGAGTTCATGCCGATCAGCGAGTTCCCCTACGATCCCTCATGGGGGTACCAGACGACGGGGCTTTACGCGCCCACCGCGCGGTTCGGTCCGCCCGAAGCCTTCGCGCGGTTCGTGGACGGCGCGCACCGGGCGGGGATCGGGGTGATCCTCGACTGGGTGCCGGCGCACTTTCCGACCGATGCGCACGGGTTGGCGCGGTTCGACGGCACGGCGCTCTATGAGCATGCCGATCCGCGGCAGGGGTTCCACCCGGACTGGAATACCGCGATCTACAATTTCGGACGGCGCGAAGTGGTCAGCTTTCTGGTGAACAACGCGCTCTACTGGTCTGAAAAATTTCATGTGGACGGGCTGCGCGTCGATGCGGTCGCCTCCATGCTTTACCTCGACTATTCGCGCGAGGCCGGCGAGTGGATCCCCAACAAGGAGGGTGGCCGCGAGAACCTGGAGGCGGTCGAGTTCCTGCGCGACGTAAACACGGCGGTCTATGGCGGACAGCCCGGCACGATGACGATCGCCGAGGAATTGACGTCCTGGCCGAAGGTGAGCGCGCCGGTGCATGACGGCGGTCTGGGCTTCGGGTTCAAGTGGAACATGGGATTCATGCACGACACGCTGAAGTACATGGCGCTCGACCCGGTGCATCGGAAACACCATCAGAACGACCTGACGTTCGGGCTGCTCTACGCTTTCTCCGAGAATTTCGTCCTGCCGCTCAGCCACGACGAGGTGGTGCACGGCAAGGGCAGCCTGCTGACCAAGATGTCCGGCGACCGGTGGAGGAAGTTCGCGAATCTGCGGGCCTATTACGCGTTCATGTGGGCGTATCCGGGCAAGAAGCTGCTGTTCATGGGACAGGAGTTCGGACAGGTGCGCGAATGGTCGGAGGAGCGGAGCCTCGACTGGGGGCATCTGGGCGAGCCGGACCACAAGGGCCTGCACGACATGGTCCGCGAGCTGAACCGCCTTTATCGCGCGACGCCGGCGCTGCACGCGCGCGACTGCGAGGGCGAAGGCTTCGAGTGGATGATCGCGGATGACGCCGAGAATTCCGTTTTCGCATGGGCGCGCAAGGCGCCGGGCGAGAACCCGGTCGTGTCGATCTCGAATTTCACGCCCAACGGGCGCGAGGGGTACCGGGTGCCCCTGCCCCATGCCGGGACGTGGCGGGTGATCCTGAACACCGATTCCGAACGTTTTGGCGGCGGGGGCGTTGGATCGGACGGAGAGGTCGTGGCGGAAGGCGCGGACAACGGCGTCGATCTGGCGTTGCCGCCGCTCGGGACGATCTGGCTGGAACACGCGCCGGAGACGGGCGCTCGGAAAAAAAGAGGGGGGTAGAGGATGGAACGAGGACCGCAGCCGCTGGCGCGAGACGCGATGGCCTACGTGCTGGCCGGAGGACGGGGCAGCCGCCTGAAAGAGCTGACCGACCGCCGGGCGAAACCGGCGGTCTATTTCGGCGGAAAGAGCCGGATCATCGACTTCGCGCTGTCGAACGCGCTCAATTCCGGCATCCGGCGGATGGGCGTGGCGACGCAGTACAAGGCGCACAGCCTGATCCGGCATCTGCAGCGCGGCTGGAACTTCCTGCGGCCGGAGCGCAACGAGAGCTTCGACATCCTGCCCGCGAGCCAGCGGGTCAGCGAGACGCAGTGGTACGCCGGCACCGCAGACGCGGTCTACCAGAACATCGACATCATCGAAGGCTACGCGCCGACCTACATGGTGATCCTGGCCGGCGACCACATCTACAAGATGGATTACGAGGTGATGCTCCAGCAGCACGTCGATTCCGGCGCCGACGTCACGGTGGGATGCCTGGAGGTTCCGCGCATGGAGGCGACGGGCTTCGGGGTGATGCATGTCGACGACCACGACATGATCACCGCTTTCGTGGAGAAGCCCGCAGATCCGCCAGGCATTCCCGGACAGCCCGAGATGGCGCTGGCCTCGATGGGGATCTACGTCTTCAACACGGCGTTTCTGATGGACGAGCTGCGGCGGGACGCGGCCGATCCGAACTCGAAACGCGACTTCGGTGGCGACATCATTCCGCATATCGTCAAGCACGGGAAGGCGGTCGCGCACCGGTTCAGCAAGTCGTGCGTGCGCAGCGAGGGCGAGACGCAGTCATACTGGCGCGACGTCGGCACGATCGACGCGTATTGGGAGGCGAACATCGACCTCACGGACGTGATCCCGGAGCTGGATCTCTACGAGACGGACTGGCCGATCTGGACCTATGCCGAGATCAATCCGCCGGCCAAATTCGTGCATGACGTGGAGGGTCGTCGGGGATATGCGGTGAGCTCGCTGATCTCGGGCGACTGCATCATCTCGGGCGCGAGCCTGCGCCGGAGCCTTCTTTTCACCGGGGTGCGGGTGAATTCCTATTCGCATCTGGAGGAGGCGGTAATTCTGCCTGAGTGCCAGATCGCGCGGAACGTCCGGCTGCGCAAGGTCGTGCTCGACCGCGGCGTGATTCTGCCGGAGGGTCTGGTGGTGGGCGAGGATCCGGTGGAGGACGCGCGGCGGTTCCGGCGGACCGACAACGGCGTGTGCCTGATCACCCAGCCGATGATCGACCTTCTGAAAGCGTGAGGATGCGGGTTCTTTCGGTCGCGTCGGAGGTCTATCCGCTGGTCAAGACTGGCGGCCTCGCGGACGTGACGGGCGCCCTGCCCCCGGCGCTCGCGACGCATGGCGTCGAGATGCGGACGCTGCTGCCGGGATACCGGAGCGTGATGGCGCGCCTGGCGAAGCGGCCGAAGGTGCTGCACCGGTACGAGCGGCTTCTCGGCGTGCCGGCGCGGCTGCTGGCGGGGAAGGTCGAGGGCCTCGACCTGATCGTGCTGGACGCGCCGTCGCTTTTCGATCGGCCGGGCGGTCCGTATTCCGATGAGACCGGCAAGGATCATTCGGACAACTGGCTGCGTTTCGCGGCGCTGTCCCGGGCGGGCGCGGACGTGGCGGGGGGGCTGCTGGCGGAGTTCACGCCCGACATCGTGCAGGCGCATGACTGGCAGGCGGCGATGACGGCGGCCTATATGAAGTTCTCGGGCGTCGCTGTTCCGTCGATCGTGACGGTACACAATCTGGCGTTCCAAGGGCATTTTCCTGCGGAGGTTTTCGGCGGGCTCGACCTGCCCGCCGAGGCCTTCGCGATGGACGGGGTGGAGTATTACGGCGGCGTCGGGTTTCTCAAGGCGGGTCTGGAATGCGCCTGGGCGGTGACGACCGTGAGCCCGACCTACGCGCGCGAGATCATGCGGCCGGATTTCGGCATGGGGCTCGACGGGCTGATGACGCGGCGGGCGGACACGCTGTTCGGGATCGTGAACGGGATCGACACGGACGTGTGGAATCCGGAGACGGACGCGCATCTGGCGGGGACGTTCTCGGCGAAATCGATCAAGGGCCGCAAGGCGAACCGGCGGGAGCTCGACAAGGTGTTCGGGCTTGAGCCCGGCGGGCCGCTGTTCATCGTCGTGAGCAGGCTGACGTGGCAGAAGGGCATGGACCTGCTGGTCGAGACGGCGGAGGATCTGGTTTCCGCCGGCGGACGTCTCGCGGTGCTCGGAACCGGGGACGCGGCGCTGGAGGGCGCGTTCCACGCGGCGGCTTCGCGCAATCGCGGGCGGATCGGGTTCACGCTTGGCTATGACGAGCCGCTGGCGCATCTGATGCAGGGTGGCGCGGACGCGATCCTGGTTCCGTCGCGGTTCGAGCCCTGCGGGCTGACGCAGCTCTACGGGCTGCGCTACGGCTGCGTGCCTGTCGTGGCGCGGACGGGCGGATTGGCGGACACGGTGATCGACGCCAATGCGGCGGCACTCGGGGCCAAGGTGGCGACGGGAGTTCTGTTCGAGCCGATGCGCGCGGACGCGCTGCGCGACGCGGTGCGCCGGACGGTCGCGCTTCATGGGGACCGCGCGGCCTGGGCGGGGATGCAGCGCATGGGCATGCGCGCGGACGTCTCGTGGGAAAACAGCGCGGCGCTCTACGCCGCCCTGTACGCAGATCTGATCGAAGGGAGCCGCGCATGATCCGCACGGTCAAGACGAAGCCTTATGATGACCAGAAACCCGGAACCTCGGGCCTGCGCAAACAGGTGCCGCATTTCCGACAGGAGCATTACGCGGAGAATTTCATCCAATCGATTTTCGACGCGCTCAGCGGATTCGAGGGCGGAACGCTGGTGATCGGTGGCGACGGGCGGTTCCACAACCGCGAGGTCATCGACGTGGCGATCCGCATGGCGGCGGCGAACGGGTTCGGACGGGTTCTGGTCGGTCGGAACGGCATCCTGTCGACGCCGGCGGCGAGCCACCTGATCCGCAAGAACGAGGCGGTCGGCGGCATCATCCTGTCGGCGAGCCACAATCCGGGCGGACCGAACGGCGATTTCGGGATCAAATACAACGGCGCGAACGGCGGACCGGCGCCGGAGAAGGTGACGGAAGCGATCCATGCGCGGACCAAGGAGATCAAAAAGTATCGCATCGTCGAGGGAGGAGAGATCGATCTCGACGTGATCGGGACGAGCGAGATCGGCGGAATGCGGGTCGAGGTGATCGATCCCGTCGAGGATTACGCCGCGCTGATGGAGAGCCTGTTCGATTTCGGGGCGATCCGGGCGATGTTCGCGGGCGGGTTCCGCATGGCGTTCGACGCGATGCACGCGGTCACCGGACCGTATGCGCGCGAGATTCTGGAGGCGCGGCTGGGCGCGGAGGTGGGAACGGTGCGCAACGCGGTCCCCCTGCCCGATTTCGGCGGCGGACATCCGGATCCGAACCTCGTTCACGCGCGCGCGCTGTACGAGACGATGATGGCTCCGGACGCGCCCGATTTCGGCGCGGCGTCGGACGGCGACGGCGACCGCAACCTGATCATCGGGCGCGGGATATTCATCACGCCGTCGGATTCGCTCGCGATGCTGGCGGCGAACGCGCATCTGGCGCCGGCCTATGCCGAGGGCCTGAAGGGCATCGCGCGGTCGATGCCGACGAGCCGCGCGGCCGACCGGGTGGCGGCGAGGCTGGGCGTGGAGCTTTACGAGACGCCGACCGGGTGGAAGTTTTTCGGCAATCTGCTCGACGCCGGGCTGGTGACGATCTGCGGCGAGGAGAGCGCCGGAACCGGCTCGGATCACGTGCGCGAGAAGGACGGGCTCTGGGCGGTCCTGCTCTGGCTCAACATTCTGGCGGCGCGCGGCGAGACGGCGATCGACATCGCGCGCGGCCATTGGGCGCAATACGGCCGGGATTACTATGCCCGGCACGACTACGAGGGTGTCGCGTCGGATCCCGCGGCGGCGCTGATGGACGAACTTCGCGGGAAGCTGGGCGACCTGTCCGGCCGACGTTTCGCGGAACTGACGGTCGCGGAAGCGGACGACTTCGCCTATCACGACCCGGTCGACGGGTCGGACAGCGCGCATCAGGGGATCCGGGTTATGTTCGAGGGCGGCGCGCGGGCGGTGTTCCGTCTGTCGGGGACCGGCACATCGGGCGCGACGCTGCGGGTCTATCTGGAGCGTTACGAGGCCGATCCGGCGCGGCACGGGATGGAGACCGCCGAAGCGCTGGCGGACGTGATCGCCGCCGCCGAGGCGTTGGCGGGCATCCGGGAGCGGACCGGGCGCGACGCGCCGGATGTGATCACCTGACTTGGTGATGAGGTTTCCGGACGGATTGGCGTTCGGCGCGCGCCCGGACCCGGACGGCGTGCGGTTCACGATCTGGTCGGGCGCGGCGGAGCGGATCGATCTCTGCCTGTTTGACGCCCAGGGGCGGGTCGAGACGGACCGCGTGTCGCTGGAGGCGCTCGGGGATGGCGCGTGGTCGGCGCACGTGCCCGGCCTGCGGCCCGGCGCGCGGTACGGGCTGCGCGCGGACGGGCCGTGGGCGCTGCGCGATGGTGCGCTGTTCGATCCGGCGAAGCTGCTGGTGGATCCGCACGCGCTCGAACTCGACCGGCCGTTCGTTTGGGATCCCCGGCTGGCTCTGCCGCGTGACGGAGCGGTCGACACCGCCGATCTGGTTCCCAAGGCGGTCGTGACGGATCCTGTCCCGGCGGTCGCGGCGCCGCCGCTTTTCCGTCCGGGCGGTCTGATCTACGAGGTTCCGGTCCGGGCCTTCACGATGCTGCATCCGGACGTGCCGGAGCCGCTCCGCGGCACGGTCGCGGCGCTGGCGCATCCGGCGGTGATCGAGCATCTGGTCCGGCTCGGGGTCGACGCGGTCGAGTTGATGCCTGTGACCGCGTGGATCGACGAGCGGCATCTGGCGCCGCTCGGGCTGCGCAACGCCTGGGGGTACAACCCGGTGGCGCTGATGGCGGTCGATCCGAGGCTGTGCCCCGGCGGCGTGGACGAGTTGCGCGCGACCGTCGCGGCGCTGCGCGACGCGGGGATCGGGACGATCCTCGATCTGGTGTTCAACCATACCGGCGAAAGCGACGCCGAGGGGCCGACCCTGTCGCTTCGCGGGCTGGATGCGGCGTATTACCGGCGCGGGCCGGACGGCGCGCTGATCAACGACACGGGTTGCGGCAACACGCTTGACTGCGCGCATCCGGCGACGCGGCGGCTGGTGCTCGACTCGTTGCGGCATTTCGTGGCCCATGCCGGCGTGGACGGGTTCCGGTTCGATCTGGCGCCGGTGCTGGGGCGCGACGCCGAGGGGTTCGATCGGGACGCGCCGCTTCTGCGCGACATCACGACCGACCCGCTTCTGGCGGACAGGGTGCTGATCGCGGAGCCTTGGGACGTCGGGCGGGACGGATACCGCCTCGGGGGGTTCCGGCCGCCGTTTCTGGAATGGAACGACCGCGCGCGCGACCGGATCAAGCGATTCTGGCGCGGCGATCCGGGCGCGCTCGGCGATTTCGCGACCGCGCTCGCGGGGTCGGACGACGTGTTCGCGCCGCCCGAGACGCGCGGGGTCACGTTCATCGCGGCGCATGACGGGATGACGCTCGCCGACCTCACCGCCTTTGAACGCAAGCACAACCTCGCCAACGGCGAGGAGAACCGCGACGGACACGACCACGACGTGTCGTGGAACTGCGGCGCCGAGGGACCGACCGACGATTCGGAGCGTCCGCGCGGCCCGCGACCGGGATCGGCGTGCCCTGCTCGGCACGCTGTTCGCGGCGCGGGGAACGATCATGCTGACCGCCGGCGACGAGTTCGGTCGGAGCCAGGGCGGGAACAACAACGCCTATGCCCAGGACAACACGACGACCTGGCTCGACTGGGCCGGGCGGGACGCGGGGCTCGAGACGCATTGCGCGGCGCTCTCAGTGCTGCGTCGCGCGTGGCCGGAGGTCGGCGATCCGCGGTTCCTGACGGGCGAGACCGACGCCGCCGGGCCGCCCGACGTGGAATGGCTGCGGCCGGACGGCGCACCGATGGCGGCGGCGGATTGGGAGGACCCGGAGGCCGGGGTTTTCGCGATGGTGATCGCGGGCTCCGGCGGACGGCTTGCGGTGCTGTTCAACCGGTTCGCGCGCGACGTCCGGTTCAGTCTTCCGCAACGCACCGGGCGATGCTGGGCGGATGCCGCGCCGACGGCGCCGGCGCGATCCGTCACTTCCGTTGTCGAGGCCCGACAATAGGCATGGCAGGATCGTCACGGCACACGCGGGACGCGAACCCGACCTCGGCGTCGCGGAGCGTTTCTGTTAGCGTCACCGTGCAAACGATTCCGTTTTCGATGCCCGTATGAACGGAGCCGCCGAAGCGGGGTTTCACGCGGACTGGAGGAAAAAATGGGTTCAGTGAAGTCACCGATGGCATCCGCCGCATCCTTCGCGGCATGCGCGCTGGCCGCATCCGCGGCCGACGCGGACGAGACAGGCCCGCCGACCGCGATCCCGGCGTTGGAATGGAACGCTCCCGTCGCGACGACGATCCTCGCCTACGGGCAGATCGACAAGGGCGTCCTGAGCTTCGACGACGGCGAGGAGACGACGAGTTACGGCCTCACCGACAACGCCAATTCGAGCACGCGCGCCGGCGTGATATCGCGGACCATGCTGAGCGGCGATTTGGAGCTTTTCAGCAATATCGAGATCCAATACGCGCCGCATTCCTCCGGCAACGTGAACCAGCTCGACCCGAACTTCGCGGATTACGGGTTCGACAACGACAACATCCGCAAGATCGAGGCGGCGCTGTTCAGCGAGCCCTACGGGCGGTTCTGGATCGGCCAGGGCTCGATGGCGTCGGACGGGATCGCGGAGGTCGATTTCTCCGGCACCGGCGTGATCGCATATTCGAGCGTGGCCGACACGGCGGCCGGCAGCCTGTTCGGCCTGGCCGACGGGGGGCTGTCGGACGTGACGGTCGGAAGCGCCTACACCAATTATGACGGGCTCGGCCGAAAGGTGCGGGTGCGCTATGACACGCCCGATTTCAACGGCTTCCGGCTGAAGGCCTCGTACGGCCGGAACCTGCTGGACGACGATGACGCCGATCTTTACGACGTCGCGGTGACCTATGACGGCGGGTTCGGCGACGTGCTGGTGGCCGGGGCCGCCGGATACGCGCGGAACGGCGGAAGCGATGCGGACATCCTGAGCGGGTCCGTCTCGGGCCTGCATGAGCCGACCGGCCTCAGCCTGACCTTCGCCGCGGGCGGCCAGGATTCCGACGGGCCGGATGGCGCCTATGTCTATTCGAAGCTCGGATGGGCCACGTCGTTTTTCGACTTCGGAGGCACCGCGTTTTCGGTCGACTATTACACCGGCGACGACATCCGGGACCTCGGATCCGCGAGCGAATCCTGGTCGCTGGCCGCGGTGCAGGAGATCGATTATTGGCGGTCGGAGCTGTGGCTGACCTATCGCGACTTCTCCTACGACGAGGAGACGACGGAGTTCCGGGACGGCAAGGCCGTGTTCGGCGGTCTGCGGATCAGGTTCTGATCGCCCCCCCGTCCGTCGAAAGCCGGGACGCCTTGACGCGGGGCGGACCGGCGCCTAATCAGACATCGCGCAGGCGACGTGGCGGAGTGGTTACGCAGCGGATTGCAAATCCGTGCACGCCGGTTCGATTCCGGCCGTCGCCTCCAACAAAATCAAGAGTTTAGTGAACTTTCTACCTGATAGTATGATTGCGGGGGTCTGTCTCGGCTCGGTCCATACAGCCCCAGAAATTTCGGTGAACAATTCCTTGAGCTGGAGTCGGCGTGATTGTCCCGCAAAATCACTGCAACTCACTCTGGAAACTTTGGACCGAAGCGCGGCCGCGCCCGAAATGCACTTCAACTGCGCAGACAGCGCCTCAACGCTCCCTTGGCTCAATGCGTGAAGCTTCTAAATATCGAATTCTGACTATCTTCCGTGTCTTCTGCTTGGCAACGTTTGCCTCCCTTTTCCGATCTGGTCCATCTCAAAGGCTAACTGGCACGTGGACGTCCGCCGATTTGGTTGGGGTGACCAAGACCCCTCCCCGTGCCTTGGTCTGGTGCCCAAGCGGTGCGGGCTGATCTCGGAAAGTTCAGCGTCATGGTCACGCGGGAGGCCCGCGCCGTCCTCACTCTCGAGCCCGCCGGGGACAAGCACAGCGTTCGACATGAAGGGCGGGAAGCTGCCATCTGCCGCACAGCACAAATGCGTGCCAATTGAACTAAAGATCCGCTGAAGCGGACGTCGCCTTTTCACGTCACCGGGGTTTGCTGGTGCGCCAACCGCAGCCATTTTCCGTCATCGTGCAGATAGGACGATGTGCAGACGGCCTGGTAGATCGGCATGTCGCCCCGCTCCGCGGAAACGTGGTAGGCCAGAACGGCCACGTCCTTTTGCTGCTTGAGGTAACGCTCCGTCATTGCGACGGACCGCCATCGCTGCGCGACGTCACCGTCCCGCCACAGGGAATCGCCCTGTAGAATTCCCGCAGGGTACGGGAAGACGAATACCGCATCTTTCGCCGTCATATGCCGGGCGCTATCAGCGCCTTCCGTCCAGAAACGTTCCTCGAGGGACCAGAGTTCGTCTTCGTCGGTCATGATCGATGCCCTTCCATATCGCCCTTTGATGCGGGCGCGCGCGAGTGCGGTTCGCTCAGGCGAGACTGCCGCCGCTTTTCCATCCGCGTCACGGCCGCCGGACCGAGTTTCCGCCGGCGATGATACGGTTGATAACGTCGGCGACGCCTTCGTGCATGTCCTTGTCGACGTCCGGACCGACCGCGTTCTCGTGGGTCGCCGCGGCGTCCTGGAGGATTCCCATGATCTCCCGCTCGGGAAGCAGTCCGTGATCGTTCATCGCAAGCAGGAGCGCCTCGCAGATCGAGAGGGCGGCCATTCCTGAATAGTCCGTCTGGTCTGGCATCGCGGGCCGTCCTTCCTTCGGAAAGGAGATCAGGATCGACTGCGACCCCGATTCACTTCGCCATCCTCGCGGAAACGGCGGTAGGCTGCACTGATCGAAAGCAGTCCCCGCGTCGACGTCCTCGTCATCGTCATCGTCGCGCGCAACCGGAAGAGCCCTTTGAACGCCACCGAGAACAGCCCGCTCGCCCGAAAGCTCGCCGCCTTCGTGGCATTGTCCGAGGCGGAGCTCGCGGTGCTCGAGAGTCTGCTCGGTCGCCGCAGATCCTTCGCCGCCGGGCGGGATCTCGTGCACCAGGGCCAGTCCGACCAGGCGGCCTACATTCTCGCGTCCGGATGGGTCTGCTCCTGCAAGATCCAGCCGGACGGCTCGCGCCAGATCGTCGATTTCCAGATACCGGGTGATTTTCTCGGGCTGCGCAGCGTCCTGCTCCACACGTCGGACCACAGCATCGAACCGATCGTGGACATCGAGGCCGCCGAGGTTCTGGCCGGCGATCTTCTGGCCGCCTTCGCGCGGACCCCGCGGCTGGCGACAGCCATTCTGTGGGCGGCATCCCGGGACGAGGCGATGGTCGTCGAGCATCTGGTCGGAATCGGACGGCGCAGCGCGGCGGAACGCATGGCGCATTTCCTGCTCGAACTCGGGGCCAGGCTCGCTCTCGTCGGCATGGGGAGCAAGGCGGGGTATGCCTGCCCTCTGACGCAGAGCCACCTCGCCGACGCCCTGGGTCTGAGCGCGGTGCACGTCAATCGCGTCCTGCGACAGCTGCGCGAGGACGGTCTGGCCACATTCCGGGACGGCCACGTGACGTTCGATGACTATGGCCGACTGGTCGAGCTTGCGGAGTTCGATCCCGCGTATCTTGATCAGACCGGACCGCTTCTGAAATGAGAAGGGAGGCCCCGAGAGGCGCAGCGCGTCGCGGTCCGTCTCCGCGCGGCGGGCCGCCGTCACGCGACGCGGGCTAGCGGCGCGTGGGGGTAGCCCGACTGACGATTCTGAAACGACAGGATCGCCGGCTTCACGATGACGCCGCCATCGATGTTCACCGCCCGGCGAATGGTCTCGCTCTTCCGCCAGGCGGCGCGCCCTTCGACCACCGTCGGCAGATGCACGATGAGCGCGGCCGAGATCGAGCGGGACGCGCTTTCCCAGAGATAGCTCGGGGTATGATCGACGGCGTAATAATCCGTCCCGCCGATCTTGAACATCGGCTTCTGGAAGGTCGTGGGCTTGGCGAAATAGAAACCCATGCCTTCGTCGCAGCTGACGTCGATGATCAGGCTTCCGGGTTTCAGACATGCTCGTTCGGATTCGGTCACATAGTCGAAAGGATGATCCGGTTCCTGCAGAGTGCCGTTTATGATGATGCCCCCTTCGCCGATCAGGTCCGACAACGCCCTCTCGGTGCCGTCATGCTCCACCACCAGCATGCGGGCCTCGCCTTTTCCGCCCTCGCGAAGACGGACGTAGTGGCAATCGAGCACCTCTTCGCGCACCTCGTGATCGGGGCGTTGAATGCAGATGGTGATATCCCTGAAGCCACCGCACCCCGACCGAAGCATTAGCCGCAATCTTCGGTTTCGCAATTGAAACTTGAATCGGGCCATGTTTTGGCACCACGCCTCTGCTGCGTTGAGATCATGTGCGCGCCGTGCGGACAAACTGTTCCGCCGAGAAACCTGCGCCTCTCCATGTCGGCCGACGAAGCAGACGCGAGCTCTGAAGACGGATGGATGACGTCTCCCGGAGCATGATTTCGAACTACGGCTCAGTCCGGAATGATTCTGAAATCCGCGCCCTCGGGCAACGTCTGGCCGCCGTCCACGAGGATGGTCGTGCCGGTGATGTACGACGCCTCGTCCGAGGCGAGAAACAGAAAGGCGTTCGCCACATCGCGCACGTCGCCAAGACGTCCAAGTGGAATCGAACGCCGCATCCCGTCGATGAAGGCGGCACTCCGGTCGCGTTGCACCCCCTCGGTCAGGATGTTGCCCGGCTCAACCCCGTTCACCGTGACGCCGTACTCTGCGAACTCGAGTGCGGCGGAGCGGATGAACCCGTTTATTCCAGCCTTGGTCGCCGAATAATGCCCGTGGCCTGGACTGGTGACCCTCGGACCGGTGATCGAGGAGGTGAAGATCATCCGCCCCGATCCTTGCGCCTTCATCGGACCCAGCGCGGCTTTCGTCGCGAGAAACGTCCCGCGCAGATTGACCGCGAGCACCCGGTCCCATTCCTCGGGCGTGGTGTTCTCGATGAGCGTCCAAGGGTAGACCCCCGCATTCTGAACCAGGATGTCGAGACCCCCCGCAATGTCCAGTGACGCGGCCACGGCCGCCTGGACCTCGGCCGGATCGCTGACGTCAGCGGACACGAAGCGCGCGCCTATATCGGCCGCCGTCGCTTCACCTTCCGAGCGGAGCGTGTCGCTGATTGTGACGGACGCGCCCTCCTCGATGAACCGCGCGGCGATCGCGGCCCCGATTCCGCGTGCCGCGCCGAACACTAGCGCGGTTCTCCCTGCCAGTCTGCCGTCCATGCCCCGCCTCTCAGAGATACCGTCTTCGTATGCCGTTCTTCGCCGTATCCAAAAGCACGGCCGCCAGCACGAGCGTGCCTTGTATCACCATCGTGTAATGCGGTGGCATCCCCATCACGTTGATGGCCGTCTGGATCGAGGACAGAAGCAGCACCCCGGCGAACACGCCCGAGATGCGGCCGTATCCTCCCTTGAGGCTGACGCCACCGATGACCACCGCCGCGAAGGCCTGGAACAGCATGCCGATGCCGAGGTTGGCGGTCGCCCCCGCCGTTCGAGACGCGAGCAGCCATCCCGCGAGGCCCGCAAGCAGACCCGACAGCACGAAAGCCGAGGTCACCATCCGACCAACCGGGATGCCGGCCCGCCGGCTGGCGGTCGCGTTGCCGCCGATCATGTAAAGGTGGCGGCCGAATGGCGTTCGGTTGAGAACGAACGCGAAAACCGCGCAGGTCGCGACCAGAACCCAAGCCAGCATCGGAATGCCGAAGATCCGCTGGATCGCGACGGCCCGAAGCTCGTCCGGCAGACCGTAAACCGACCGGCCCCCCGACATCGCCACGACCAGCCCCCTGCCCCAGATGTAGGAGGCGAGGGTCACGATGAAAGCGTTGATCTCGAACCGCACGACGAGCACGCCGTTGAGCAGACCGACCAGAGCTCCGACCCCCAAAGCCATCGCGAGCGATATCGGAAACGCGAGCCAGGACGGCTCCAGGGCCAAGCCGCCGCCCGCCCCGCCGGTGCCGAAGGTGAGCGCGACCAGCATCGCGGAAAGCGCCATCACCGATTCGATGGACAGGTCCATGTGACCAGAGATCAGCGTCAGCGACAGGCCCACCGCGATAATGCCGACGAAGGTGGACTGCTCCAGAATGTTGAGCAGGATGCCGATCTGGAAAAACTTGGGGATCAAGACGCTGAACGCCGCCAAGGCGGCGATCAGAATGATCCAGACGAGGTTGTCGAGCACGAAGGCGAGGGCGGGTCTGCCCCGCCCCCTGCCCGCTCCCCGTGTCGGCGGGACTTTGACGGCCCCGGCCGTCAACGCGTCGATCCGCCCGCGTTCATTCGATCGGCGTGACCGGCTCGGTCGGCGGCTGGAGGTTGCCCCAGAATTTGGGGTCGTCCACGTTCTCCAGCGTTATCGCGGCGCCGGGGATCTGAATGTTCGGCCCCCACTCCTCGATCGTCAGCGTCGATTCCAGACCGGTGATGTCATAAACGCCTGGCTCCAGCGTCTCGCCGGCCACGACCTTGTCCGCGAAGGCCGCCAGCGCGGCGGCCTGGGCGTACATCGGCTGTTCAACCTCGACCTGAAGCCAACCGTCGCGGATGAGGTCGAGGCCGACCGGCGCGCCGTTCGAGGACATCATCAGGATGTCGCCCGGCTTCTTGCCCTGCGCCTCGAGAACCGCCGCGACCGCCACCGACAGATGCGCGGCGTGGTTGAAAATGAGGTCGATGTCCGGGTTCACCAGTAACTGGTCCTGCGCGATGTTCCCGGCGTTCGTCGCCTCCCACTGCATCGCCGCATGGGTGATGATCTCGATGTCCGGATACTCGGCCAGCCGCTCCTCGAACCCTTTCTGGATGTCGAGCGTGTAGGGATCGCCCGGATCGCCGAGGATCTGCAGGATCTTGCCCTCCGGCGCGCCGTTGCGTTCGGTGAGAAGCCGGACGGCTTCGGCGGCCGCTGTATGGCCGATTTCGACCGTTCCCGCGACCGACGTGAGGTCGCTCGGCGTCGAGGTGATCTGGCGGTCGAAAATCATCACCGGAATCCCGGCGGCCCGCAGCTTCTCGATGCCGGGCTTGATCGCGTCGAAATCCACCGCCGCGAGGATCACCGCGCTGGGATCCAGATTGAGCACGTCGTCGACCTGGTTGAGCTGCAGATCGCTGCGGTTCTGAGCGTCGAGTGACACGACATCGTACCCGACATCGCCCATGAACTTCTCGATCGCGTCAATCGATCCGGTCTGGAATTCGTCGAGCAGAGTCGGCACCAGGTAGTACATCGTGCCCTTGCTCTGGGCGATCGCCGCGCCGATGCCGGCGAGGCTGACAGCCGTCGCGAGCGCCGCGCCGGCGGCGAATTTCCACATGCGTCTCATGTCATCGCTCCTGTTGGTTGCAACCCGACGTTCTTCGATGGGCCCGCCATGCCGTCCAATCCGCCGGTGATCAGACGCACGACCTCTTCCGGGCTCGTGTCCCGCGCCGCGAGATCGCCCGCGACCTTGCCGTGACGCATCACGACGATCCTGTCCGCGACCGCGAAGGCCTGCGCCATGTTGTGGGTGATGAGCATGATGCCGATGCCCCGGTCCCGCACCCGCGCGATCGTCTCCAACCCGCGCCGCGTCTGCTCGACCCCGAGCGCCGCGAAGGGTTCGTCAAGCAGCACCAGGCGGCCGCCCCAGTGCACGAACCGGTTCAACTCGATCGCCTGGCGCTGTCCGCCCGACAGGTTCTCGACCAGACCGCGCACGGACGGGATGTTCGTGCCGCCCGCCTCCAGCGCCGCCCGAGTCTCGGCTTCCATTTCCCGGTCGCGAAGCACTTTCACGCCGAGCACCCGGCGCGTCAGCTCGCGCCCCATGAAAAAATTCGCGACCACGTCGAGATTGGTGCAGAGCGACAGATCCTGGTAGACCGTCTCGATCCCGGCCGCTTTCGCCTCCGCCGGCGACGCGAAATCCCGTTCGACGCCGTCGAACACCATTCGACCCGCCGTCGCCCGCTGTTCGCCGGAGATGATCTTGACCAAGGTTGACTTGCCGGCCCCGTTGTCGCCGAGCAGCGCCACGACCTCGCCGCATCTGACCGAAAAAGTGACCCCGTCGAGCGCGTCGATCGCGCCGAAGCTTTTGCGGATGTCGATCAGATGAAGCAGCGGACTCTCAGTCACGTGCGTCCCCCCGGTTCAACACCCACTATGGCGCGGGCACCCGATCCGGGCAAGAGGCTCGCGGCGTCACCCACGCGCCGCACTAAACTCAAATCGGAGCGCATGCAGAATTGGCTCCGTTGAGCGAGACGCCAGCGCGGCACCTTCGAACACCAGACCACTGGCGGCCCTCATAACAGGCGCGACAATTCGGCAAGCCGTCAAATGAATCCGGAGGGTATTGTCAGAAGAATGTGTCTTAAGGCAGGCAGGTGGCTTTCTGAGCGTCAACGAATGGCCGGGAGCAGCCCCTTCTTCCATTCTAAAACCAGCCCCGAGATCATCCGCCGTGTCGCAAAACTTAGAGTCTGCAAAGTCTGCAATGCCAGCGAAGTCCGCAACTCCGACCTCCTATGCGAGACCGGCGAATACCGGATTGGTTGGAGCCGGTCCAGTCGGCCGGACATGTCCGCTATCGGGAAAGTGTGCAGCATAGCGGCTTGACTGTGGCTGGAATTCTGAAGCTCGGGCGCGGTGAGCGGCACCTATCTTGCTGCACCTGCACGGGTCCGCTCTGTCTTAGAGCCTGATTCGAAAGTTCATTCGACATGACAGTATGTTGCAAGCCTGCGGGTCATCATCTTGATGCTGGCGATGAAGGTCCATGCGGTTGAGGTTTCGCAGGATGCTTCCCAGTCCTTTGCCAGTCGGCGGCATCGACCGAGCCAAGCGAAGGTCCGCTCTACAACCCAGCGTCGCGGGAGGACCTCGAAGCCTTTGGCGATGTCCGAGCGCTTGACGATCTCGATGGCCCAGTCGCCCTTGCCCTTGAGTGCGGCTCGCAGCTTTGGCCCGGCGTAACCGCCGTCGGCGAAGACATGGCGGAGCCAGGGAAAGCGGTGGCGGATCGCCTTCAGCACTTCCGGCGCGCCGTCACGGTCCTGGATATCGGCCGCATGGATCACCGTGAACAGCATCAGGCCGAGTGTATCGGTGATCATGTGGCGCTTGCGTCCCTTGACCTTCTTGCCCGCGTCGTAACCGCAAACGCCGCCACTCTCGGTGGTTTTCACCGACTGCGAGTCGATCACGCCCGCCGTGGGGCTGGCCTCGCGCCCCTCCAGTTCCCGCGTGCTCATGACCAGCAGATGGTTGATCGTCTGCCACAGGCCGGCATCGCGCCAAGCGTAGAAATAGCCCCGGACGGTCGAAACCGGCGGGAAGTCCTTCGGCAGCATTCGCCCCCTCTCGGGCATTTTTCAAATGCCCTGCCGGGCAACGACTGGCAGCCGCTGGACGCGATGTAGAGCACCGCTTCGGTGACGGCGCGCAGGTCGGTGGTTCTCGGGCGGCCGCCGCGCCTCGCTGGAGGAAGGAGCGGTTCGATCAAGCACCATTCACGGTCTGTCAAATCGCTTGGATACCGCAATCCATCGCGACTATGCTGCTTGCGAGCGGTATCGTCCCAAGGCATCCGACCCTCCATCTTCTCGACAAAGACGGTGAATCACAACCAGATGATATCGCCCAGAAACTTTCAAATCCGGCTATAAGGTTTGTGGCTGCTGGATGCTCGCCATCCAGCGGCGATAAACCTGACAAGGAGGAAAGCGCGGGCGGATTTCGGTTCCATGGGGATTGTGGCTCAGATCTCGGGCGGTCGATGCCCTGAACTGCGGGCCGCATGAGTTTGAGCATCGCAGGCCCGTCCATCTTCACGCACCGATGACGCGGATCGATGCATGTTTTGGCCGTCATGGACCTGTCGTGGCGCAGATTTCGGGCGAATGGCCGCGCTGACAGGGCCGACGTCTCTGGATTGCGGGGCCGGGTGTGACGGATGGATCATGCGGCGTCCTCCCATGGCGGCGCGCGGGATTTCGGGATCTGGCCGCGGGTGAAGGTTTCGATGACGCGCATCGCCCCTCCGCATTCGGGGCATGTCTGGCGCGGGTCCCGCTCGTCGGGATCGAAGCGCCTCTCCTCACCGGTCGTCCGATCCGGCCGTGGCTCCGTATCGATCAGACGCCTGATCTTCTCGATCCTGTCGCGGCGTATCGCGGACCAGGACGAAACCGCTCTCGCGGTAGGGGCGCTTGAGGCGAGTGTCGCGCGCTGATCGGGGCGCCGGGATTTGGTGGATGAGCCTGCCTGTCGGACGATTGGGACCTTCCCGATCCGATGACAGGAGGCTTCCATGTCCGATCAACATGTCCCCGCTCTGCGCCGGCGGTTTCTCGAAGACATGCGCATCAAGGGTCTGCAGCCGAAGACGCAGACCATGTACCTGCGGGCGATGCGCGACTTCACCCGGTTCCCGGGTCGCTCGCCCGATACCGCGACGCCTGAGGATCTGCGCGCGTTCCAGCTGGACATGTCCGAGAAGGGCACCGGCTCCGCGACGTTCAACAACCGGCTGAGCGTCCTGGGCTTCTTCTTCCCGGTGACCTGCGCCCGCGAGGAGATGAAGCGGCACATGCGCTATCAGCGTCTGGCGAAGAAGATCCCGGTGGTGCTCAGCGCCGAGGAGGTCACGCGCATTCTCGACGTCGCCCCGGGCCCCGGCCTGAAGTACAGGGCCGCGTTCAGCGTCGCCTATGGCGGCGGGCTGCGGGCCAGCGAAGTGACCCATCCGCGCGTGCCCGATATCGACAGCGACCCCCTCTCGGGACATTGCTGCGCAATGCCCTGCCGGGCAGCGGGATGCTGATCCGCGTCGATCAGGGCAAGGGCCGCAGGGACCGGCACGGGATGCTGTCGCCGAGCCTGCTTCGGCTCCTGCGCGACTATAACCGCGAAGCCCGGCCTGCGGGCTGGCTGTTCCCGGGCGCAGCCGGATCGATCCGATCTCGATACGGCAGCTCAACCGGGCCTTCGGGGCGGCCATGTCGGCTTCGCTGATCTCGTCGAGGTCGGTGCCTTGGGGGCAGCATCGCCGGATGCGGCCGTTGGCGTTCTCGACCCCGCCCTTCTGCCAGCTGGCGTAGGCGTCGCAGAAATACGTCGTGGCCGAGAGCATGCCGCGCAGCAGCATGTGGCCGGCGAAGCAGGTGTCATTGTCGAACGTGACCGAACCGCGCATCCTCGGGTCGAGCCGCCGGAAGGCGGCCGTCATCGCGGCGATGGTCTCGGCGGCGGTCTTGCCGGGCAGGCGCGTCATCAGCGTGATCCGGGTCTTGCGCTCATGCAGCACCAGCACCGGGCGGGATCGTTTGCAGATCACGAGGTCGGCCTCCTGCAAGCCGGCAGGCGATGCCCGCATCGCCGAAAGGCCAATGGCCCGCCACTTCTCGGGCGTCGGCGTCGTCAGATCGCTGAGAAATATGAGTTCTTCTCCGCGATCGTGTCGCGGGACGTCCGGCCGTGGCGCGTCCTTCGACGGGCATGGCTGCGACTTTGCCGAGATCAGGAAGAAGATCTCGCCACACACGTTGCGGCACAGCTTCGTCACCCATCTTCTGGAGGGCGGAACAGACATCTGGGTGATCCAGGTTCCGCTGGGCCATGCCAAGCTGGAAACCACGACGATCTATACCAAGGTGGCGACCAAGACCCCTCTCGGGATATTGCTGCGCAATACCCTGCCGGGCCAGCGGATCCGGGACGTGACCAGCCCGCTCGATCTGCTGGTGCGACGGGAAGCTGGTTCCGGCTGATCCCGGTCCCATGCACCGACCCGAACTGGAGGTCGCGGATATCTTCCGCGCCCACGGGCCTACCTAGCGCCATGAGCACGCGGGGCATCTGAACCTGCCGCAACTTAGGGTGATGTCCGCGATCGAGACTTGCCGCACCGCCGCGCTCGGTGGGCATGTCGCGGCCTGCGGCAAGTGTGGCCATGAGCACATCGCCTACAACTCGTGCCGCAATCGCCATTGCCCGAAGTGTCAGGGGGCGGCGTCACGGAACTGGATGCCGGCGCGCATCGAGGACCTGCTGCCGCCCGAGTATTTCCACGTGGTCTTCACCCTGCCGGCCCAGATCGCCGACATCGCCTTGCAGAACAAGGCGGCGGTCTATGGTCTGCTGTTCAAAGCATCCGCAGAGACCCTTCTGACCATCGCAGCCGATCCGAAGCATCTCGGCGCGCGGATCGGCATGACATCGGTCCTGCACACGTGGGGCTCGGCCATGACCCATCACCCGCACGTCCATGTCATCGTCCCGGGCGGCGGGCGGCGACGGGATGACTCCGGCCGGATCGCCCGAACCGCCCGCCAAACCGCCCGGCCATCACGCCGAGGCGGCCGGGTAGGCCGCCGCGCCGGGCACGGCGACGCCAGTCAGCCGGACGCCCCGCGAAAACTGGGCGTTGATGCGAGATGGGGTGGTTGCCGCCCTCCCCAGACGGCATCGCAATGTGCCAAGGTCGTGGCGTTCAACGCCACGAAAAGGAGAGGACGGCGAAATGAACGATACGATGATTGGCGTGGATCTGGCAAAGAACGTGTTCGTGCTCCATGGGGCATCGATGACCGGACATGTGAAGTTTCGCAAGAAACTGTCGCGCCCGCGGTTTCGCCAGTTCATGGCGGAGCAGCCATCGGCAGTGGTGGTGATGGAAGCCTGCGGCGGCGCCCGTCACCGGGCACGGGAGATGATCAGGTTCGGCCATGAGGTGAGGCTGATCGCGCCCCGGTACGTAAAGCCCTTCGTAAAGAGACAAAAGAACGACGCGGCCGACGCCGAGGCGATCGTGGTTGCGGCACAGCGTCCGGAGATGCGTTTCGTAGAGCCGAAATCGGAAGAACAGCAGGCCAAGGCAGTGCTGTTCCGGGCCCGCGAACGCCTCGTTCATCAACGCACCGATCTGGTGAACGCGCCGCGTGCCGTTCTCTACGAATTCGGCCTCGTCGTCCCGCAAGGTATCCGACATCTCACGCGCATCGAAGAGTTCATTGTGGAACCGAACGGCGATCTGCCTGAACTGGTCCGCGATGAATGCCGGGACCTGATCGATCAGGTCCCGGACAAGTCGTCCCGGATCGAAACCAGGACGGCACGGCTCAGGGAAATGGCGAAGCAGAACGATGAAGCGCGGCGACTGCAGACCATGCCGGGCGTTGGCCCGCTGACCGCACTGGCGATTGAAGCGTTCGCGCCCGACATGGCCAATTTCAAATGTGGCCGCGATTTCGCGGCCTGGCTCGGGCCTCGTCCCGCGGCAACGCTCTTCAGGAGGCAAGGAGCGCCTCGGGCGTGTTTCGAAGCGGGGCCAGTCCGACATTGGTGTCCAGCTCACCGGTCCGATAGGGCGCCATTTCGCTGCGTGAGCGAAGGCCGCGATTTCGATCCGGCCGCTTGGGGCGCGGAGCGCATTCCAAACGCCACCCCAAAACTCCGCACTTGGTAGACTTTTGCGCCGGCACGTGGCCGGATTATCCTTCGGCGTTGACGCCAGCTTGAGGGATTCGCGAAGAGGTCCAACAAATAGGAAACAGGTGAACCGGCGACTCGAAAATCAAGACCTGCAATTCATTGCGCGATGCGCTGAACGTCAGTTTTACTCACGTCAAAACATTGCTGTCTATTTTTACTTTGGACGTGGTATTTAATAAGTATTATTTGCAGCGGCTATAGGCGCTTATGCCGCATCGGGTTGTTTTCCCAGGATGATCATGGCGAGAATGTCGTCCTCGCTGACATCATCGACATTGACCGTGCCCACGAGTGCGCCGTTCTTCATTACGCTGGCCCGGTCGCACAGATTCTTCACCTGCCGCACGTCGTGGTCGATCAGGAAGATCCCGAGGCCCTGACGTTTCAGCTCCTCGATCAGCTCCGCGACCATCCGGGTCTCCTGCGGCCCGAGCGCGGCAGTCGGCTCGTCCATGATCAGGATCCTGGCGTTGAAGTAGACCGCCCGCGCGATGGCGACAGACTGCCTCTGTCCACCTGAAAGCGCCTTCACCGGAGCATGGAACTTCTGGAAGTTCGGATTGAGCCGCTTCATGATCGTGCGCGTCTCGGCCTCCATCTGGTCGTCGTCGACGAATCCGAGTTTCGTGACAAGTTCCCGGCCCAGAAAGAGGTTGGATGCGGCGTCGAGGTTGTCCGCCAGCGCGAGCGTCTGGTAGATCGTCTCGATGTTGTAGCGCCGCGCGTCGCGCGGATTGTTGATCGTCGCCGGCTTTCCGTCGATCAGGATCTCGCCGCCATCGCGTTTGTAGGCGCCGGAGAGGATCTTCATCAGGCAGGACTTGCCAGCGCCATTGTGGCCCAGCACGCCGACGACCTCGCCGGGGTGGAGGTCGATGCTCACGTGATCGACAGCCCGGATGCCACCGAAACTCAGAGAGATGTCTTTCATGTCGACGAGGGGCGCGCCTGCACTCATGCTCCGGCCCTCCTGCGGTAGAACATGTCGATCAGAACGGCCAGCACCAGAACGACGCCCACGACGATCGCCTGAAGCGGCGCGTCGACGCCGACCATGGCCATGCCCGACTGGAGACTCTGCATGATCAGCGCTCCGATCACCGCGCCATAGATGGTCCCGATCCCGCCCGACAGCGCCGTGCCGCCGATGACGGCGGCGGCGATGACGCGCAGTTCGTCCAGCGTTCCCAGATCGTTTCCGACCGCGCCGAGACGCGCGCTCGCGATGACCGAGGCGATGGCGGTCAAGGCTCCCATCAGCGCGAAGATCTTGACGGTCAGAAACCGCGTGTTGATGCCCGACAACTCGGCGGCGTCGGGATTTCCGCCCGTGGCGAAGACGTACCGTCCGAACCGCGTCCGCAGCGACACGACCGTCATGACCACGGAAACCATGAGAAGGATCACCACCGGGATCGCGATGCCATGCGCGAGATCGGCGCCACCCTCCGGTACCGGAAGCCCCTTTGCGGCGAGCATGCGCTCCGCGGCGCGGGCGGGAATGGGATAGGCGTTCATCACCGCCGTGAACCCCAGGACGCAGAAAGCGATCACTCCCGCGACCGTCATCTCGGCCCAGAGCGGCTTGACCGGGAATCCGTGCAGCGCCTTGCGACGCCGGGACATGAACAGGAGCCCGATGCCGACGATGGTCGACGCGATTCCCAGCAGCCAGCTCAGGCGCGCGCCGAGCGTGCCCTCGGCGCCTCCGCCCAGAAGCGAGAACGTCGGGTCGAGCGGCGCGACGGTCTGTCCTCCGGTCACCCACCAGGCGGCGCCGCGCCAGACCAGAAGCCCGCCGAGCGTCACGATGAAGGCCGGGATGCCCATATAGCCGATCAGCCAGCCCTGGAAGCCGCCGATGATCAGACCGACGATCACGCCGGCGATGACGGCCGCGATCCAGATCAGCCCGCTGCCCTGACCGAAGAGGTCCGGCAGGACGTTGAGCTGGAGCGTGCCCATGATCATGCCGATGAAACCGAGCATCGAGCCGACGCTGAGGTCGATGTTGCGGGTCACGATCACGAAGACCATCCCGGTCGCCATCACCGCGACCGACGAGGCCTGGACCGAGAGGTTGAAGAGATTGCGGGGGGTCAGAAACCTGCCGCCCGTCGTGAGGTCGAAGACCAGCCAGATGACGATCAGCGCGCCGATCATGCCAAGAAGGCGGACGTCGATCTCGAGGGATTTCAGCAGTTTGCCGATCGCGCTCATATGAAACGCCTCAAGTGAAAAGCCTCAAGGATTCGCCGCCGTCGCGCTCGGTTCCGGCGGAAAAGGGGCGGGCGGAGGATCCGGCCCCCGCCCCGCCCGGGCGCGTCAGTCGCAGGCGGCGACCGATCCCGCCGGCACACTGGCGCAAAGCTCGTCCTTGCTGATCCAGCCGGCATCCACCACGACATCGAGGTTGTCGCGGGTGATCGGAACCGGCGTGAGCAGGATCGCGTTCATCTCGTTGCCGCCGGGGGTCATGAACTTGCCGGCGCCCTCGATGCCGTCGAGCGGCGTTCCGCCCGCCAGGGCCGCGGCGATCTCGCCGGCCGCCTTGCCAAGTTCGCGGGCGTCCTTCCAGACCGAGACCGTCTGGGTTCCGAGCGCGATCCGGTTCAGCGCCGCCTTGTCGCCGTCCTGGCCGGAGACCGGAATGCCCTCCATTCCCTGCGCCGTGAGCGCCGCGACGACGCCGCCGGCCGTTCCGTCGTTCGACGCGACGACCGCGTCGACATTGTTGTCGTTGGCCGTCAGGATCTGCTCCATGTTGCGCTGCGCGTTGGCGGGAAGCCAGCCGTCGGTATAGGCTTCGCCGACGATCGTGATGTCGCCGGCGTCCAGCGCGGACTGCAGGACCTCCTGCTGGCCGCCACGCAGGAAATCGGCGTTCGCGTCCGAGGAGGATCCTTTGATCATGACGTAGTTGCCCGTGGGCTGCTGCGCGAGCACCTCGCGGGCCTGCATCCGCCCGACCTCGACGTTGTCGAACGTGAGGTAGAAGGTGCGAGGATCCTCGATGAGCCGGTCGTAGGCGATGACCGGAATGCCTTCGTTGACGGCGGCGTCAACCGCAGGACCCGCCGCGGCCGCGTCCTGGGCGAGGATGATCAGCGCGTCCGCTCCGCTGGCGATCAGGCTCTCGACATCGGCCAGCTGTTTCGAGGAGGACGACTGCGCGTCGGCCGAGACGTAATTCGCGCCCGCGGCTTCGAGGGCGGCCTTGATCGCCGCCTCGTCGGTTTTCCAGCGCTCCTCCTGGAAGTTCGACCAGCTCACGCCAACCGTCAGGTCCTGCGCCAGCGCCGGACCGGCAATTCCCGAGACGAGAACGGCGGCCGCCATCAGTTTTAAGGATTTCACGTGTCTTCCTCCATGTTTCGGCATGATCAAGCCAATTGCCCGCCAATTCTTGAACGGACGAGTCCGGAAGGCGGAAGTTTCGTGCTCACCTTCTTTTTCTTTGATATGAATGTCAAACAATTATCGGTACCGACACGCCGGCGCCGGCGAAGCGGTTCGGCCTTGCCGTCCATCTCGAACCGCGCTCCCGCCGGCCTCGTCGGACGGCCTTGTCGGACGGTGCCGCTGGACATGACGCGCGGTCGGCCCTTTAGTCGGGACGCCATCGGGCGGAGTGTGGGCAGTGATTTGCGGATCGACAGGAGCGTCTGACGGCGTGAGCGCCTTGGCCCGCCGGGACGGAAGGACCGGGGCCGATTCCCCGGACGTGTCGCGGGAGACCGCGCTGGTGCGGGTTGGCCGCTTGACCCTGTTGCTGCTCGCTCTGGCCGCCCAGGCGGTCTCCGCGCCCCGGTTCGAGGCGGTCGATACCGGGAGCCGCCACGCCTATACCGGCGGCTGGGAGCATTTCGTCGGTGGCGGGGTGGCGGTATTCGATTGCGACGGCGACCATCTGCCGGAAATCTTCATGGCGGGCGGCGAATCCCCTTCGGCGCTTCTGCGGAACCGGTCAGACCGGGGCGGACCGATCCGGATGACCGAGGAGACGCCCGAGGCGCTGGAGCTTCAGGACGTCACGGGAGCGTATCCCCTCGACATCGACGACGACGGCATCCTCGATCTGGCGGTGCTGCGCGTCGGTCCGGATCTGCTCCTGCGCGGACGGGGCGGATGCGGCTTCGCGCCGTTCGAAGACCTGGGTTTCGAGAGTGGCGACTGGTGGAGCACGGCCTTCTCCGCCACGTGGGAGGGGACGAACGTTCTGCCCACGATGGTCTTCGGCACCTACGTGGACCGGTCCGATCCGGAAGGGCCGTTCGAAGCCTGCGACGCGCCACGGCTCTACCGCCCCGACGGGGCGCGATACCGCCCTCCGCTGGCGCTTGCTCCCGGCGCCTGCGCGCTTTCCGCGCTCTTCTCGGACTGGGGTCGGCATGGACGGCGGGATCTGCGGCTGTCGAACGACCGGCACTACTACGTGTCGAGGGGCGAAGAGCAGCTCTGGGCGATGGAGGCCCGCCCGCGGCTGTACGGACCCGGCGACGGCTGGCGCACGTACCGGATCTGGGGCATGGGGATCGCCAGTCGGGACCTCGACGGCGACGGGCTGCCGGAGGTGTTCCTGACCTCCATGGCCGACCAGAAGCTCCAGTCGCTGTCCGGTCCGGGACCGCTGTTCGTGGACGCGCCCTACGATCGGGGAATCACCGCGCAGGTGCCCTATGCCGGCGATGACGGCCGACCGTCCACGGGCTGGCACGCGGCCTTCGGAGACGTGGATCTGGACGGGCTGGACGACCTGTTCATCGCCAAGGGCAACGTCGAGCAGATGCCTTCCAACGCCATGTACGATCCCAACAATCTGCTGATGCAAGGGCCTGACGGACGCTTCTCCGAAGTCGGTCTGGCTGCGGGGATCGCCAACGGGGCCAAGTCGCGGGGCGCGGCGCTCGCCGATCTGGACGGCGACGGGCGTCTCGATCTGGTGGTGGTCAACCGGAGCGCGCCGTTTGAACTCTATCGCAACGAAACCGAAGTGGACGGCCACTGGGTGGCGTTGCTCCCGATGCAGCACGCGCCCAACCGGTTCGCCGTGGGCGCATGGATCGAGCTCGCGCTGGACGGACGCCGGATCTGGCGCGAGCTGACCGTCGGCGGCGGCCATGCGGGCGGCGTCGCGGGGCCCGAGCATTTGGGTCTCGGTTCGGCGGACACGGCACGCGTCCGTGTCCATTGGCCGGACGGCGCGACGAGCGGCTGGACGGATCTGGCGGCCGACCGCGCGTGGATGCTGGAACGGACGGGGGCGGGGCTTCGGGCCGTGGAGTTCTGAGCGGGGTCGAGACGGACCACCGTTCCGGACGGGTCGAGCGCCGCGGCTCCGGAAACGGCTTGTCAGGGCATGGGCACCGCAAGGCCGCTCGGGACAGCCGCGGGGATGCCCAGCCGGCCGGTCTCGGCGGCCGGGTCGGTCAGCGCGTCGAGAAACGCGATGACGTCGGCGATCTCGGCGTCCGAGAGCGTTCGCGGAGACAGTGCGTTCGCTGCGGCGATCGCCTCCACCTCGGCGGGCGTTTCGAGGATTGCGAAGTCCGGAGCCGGCACGTCAAGGTCGGGCAGGACCGCCTGCGTCC
>CAVORV010000002.1:0-91805 GCA_963698685.1 uncultured Alphaproteobacteria bacterium | reverse complement strand
CCGATAGGAATTCATGCCAACATGAAATCCGGGCCGGCGCAAAGAAGCGTTTACCGGTTGGTGGAAAGACCCTACGGTTCGAGGTGACAGTCTCAGGGGGTCGGGGTTGGCGTCTGACGTACGCGTACGACGGCTCCCGAAATCTGACAGTCGACCACAAGAGCGGAGGATGATCCGCCGAATCTAGGTCCAACAGGAAAAAGGAGTACGGGACATGACCCGAAGCGACAGAAGACAGTTCATCACCCGCGCGGGCGCGCTCGGCGCGACTGCCGGGGCCGCCACGCTGGCCGCGCCGCGGGCCATAGCGCAGGAGCCGATCCGCTGGCGGTTCCAGACCTATGCCGGCGCGGCGCTTGGCGAGCATGTGACGAAGCCGATCATCGACGCGATCAACGCGGCGGCCCAGGGCGAGCTCGAGATCGAGCTGTTCTACGCCGATCAGATCGTGCCGACCGGCGAGCTTTTCCAGGCTCTGCAGCGCGGGACGATCGACGCGGTGCATTCCGACGATGACAGCATGGCCTCGCCAACGCCGGTCCGGCAGTTCGGCGGGTACTTCCCCATGGCGACCCGCCACGCGCTCGACGTGCCGGTGCTGTTCAAGCAATACGGTCTCGCCGAGATCTGGGACCAGGCCTATGCCGATGTCGGCGTGAAATGGCTGTCTGCCGCGGGCCAGGATCCCTGCAATTTCAACACCACGAAAGAGATCAACACGCTGGCCGACATGGACGGGCTCAGGCTTTACACGTTCCCGACTGCGGGCGTCTTTCTCAGTCAGTTCGGCGTCGTTCCGGTCAACATACCCTATGAGGACGCGGAGGTCGCGGTGCAGACCGGCGAGCTCGACGGCATGGCCTGGTCGGGCATCACCGAGGACTACACCGTCGGCTGGGCGGACGTGACCGATTACTTCCTCACCAACAACATCTCGGGGGCGTGGATCGGCTCGATCTTCGTCAACGAGCAGCGCTGGGCGGATCTGCCCGACCACCTCAAGACCATCGTGATGTCGGCGGTCGAGGCGGGCGCCTTCTACCGCAACCAATGGTATTGGGGCGGCGAGGCGCGGCTGCGCGCCGAGGGCGACAAGCTTCAGCTCCGCTCGATCCCCCAAGAGGAATGGAGCCAGGTCGAGGACGCCGCCGCCGTTTTCTGGGACGAGGTCGCCGAGCAGGGTGAGACCGAGGCCAAGCTGGTCGACATCTTCCGGCAGTACCGCCAGGTCATCAATTCGGCCGGCTATCCCTACAGCCGCTCCTGAACGATCCTGAAAACGACGCGATGCGGCCGACCCCTCGACCGGGGTCGGCCCGACGCGGTGGGTGCGGACAGGAGGCGCGACGATGACGGCATTCATGGCGGCCTATGTCCGCCATATCGAACGGCTGAACTACCGTGTCGGACGATTCGCGATGTATCTGATCTTCGTGATGATCGCGGTCCTGCTCTGGTCTTCGTTCACCAAGACCGCACCGTTCATGCGGCCGTCGCTCTGGACGCTCGAGATGGCGCAGTTTCTGATGGTCGCGTATTTCGTGCTCGGCGGTCCGTATTCGATCCAGCTTGACTCGAACGTGCGTATGGACCTCGCCTATGGCGCGCTGAGCCTGCGGGCCAAGGCGCTCACCGACACGTTCACGGTGTTCTTTCTGATCGTCTATCTCGGCTTCCTGCTCTATGGCGGAATCAACAGCCTGACCTATTCGGTCGAATTCGGCGACCGCTCGCCCTCGGCCTGGCGACCCTACATGTGGCCGATCAAGGCGGTGACGGTTCTGGGGATACTTCTGATGCTGCTTCAGGCCATCGCGGAACTCTTCAAGGACATCGGCCGCTACCGGACCGGGTCGGACGATCCCTACGGCCTCGGCGTGCGTGGTGACGCCTGATGGCCTACGAGCACATCGCGCTTCTCATGTTCGCTTCGATGATGCTCCTGCTCATCACCGGCCAGCGGGTCTTCGCGGCCATCGGCGTCGTCGCGGCGGTCTCCGCCTTCTTCCTCTGGGGCACCGGCGGGTCGGACATCCCGTTCTCGGCGGCGATGAAGCTGATGAAGTGGTATCCGCTCCTGACGCTGCCAATGTTCATCTTCATGGGCTACGTCCTGAGCGAGAGCGGGATCGCCGACGATCTCTACCGGATGTTCCACGTCTGGATGGGCCCGCTCAACGGCGGACTCGCGATCGGCACGATCGGGCTGATGGTTTTGATCTCGGCCATGAACGGCCTGTCGGTGGCGGGCATGGCGATCGGCGCGACCATCGCGCTCCCCGAACTTCTCAAGCGCGGCTACGACAAGCGGATGGTGACGGGCGTGATCCAGGCGGGATCGTCGCTCGGCATCCTCGTGCCGCCCTCGGTCGTTCTCGTGCTCTACGCGATGATCGCGCGTCAGCCGGTCGGCCAGCTCTGGCTCGCGGGCGTGTTCCCGGGGCTGATGATGGCGGCGCTTTTCATCCTCTACATCGTCATCCGCTGCCGCCTGAACCCGTCACTCGGCCCGGCCCTGCCGATGGAGGAGCGCAACGTGCCGACGGCGGAAAAAATCCGCCTGCTCGGGGCGGGGCTCCTGCCACTTGGCATCTTTTTCGCCATGATGGTGCCGTTCATCAACGGTTGGACCAGCCTGGTCGAAAGCTCGGCCATCGGTGCCATGACGGCGTTCCTGGTGGCCGTGGTAAAGGGCCGGATGACGCGCGCGGTGTTTGAGACCTCGGTGCGTCAGACGCTGGCGATCACCTGCATGTTCATGTGGATCATCCTGGCGGCGCTCGCCTTCGGCGCGGTTTTCGACGGGCTCGGCGCGGTGCGCGGCATCGAAAACCTGTTCGTGGGCCAGCTCCATCTCGATCCGTGGGTCATCCTGATCCTGATGCAGCTCAGCTTCATCCTCATGGGGACGTTTCTCGACGACACGGCGATGCTGGTGATCGTGGCGCCGCTCTACGTTCCGCTCGTCGGCGCGCTCGGCTTCGACCTTATCTGGTACGGCATCCTCTACACGATCACCTGTCAGATCGCGTACATGACGCCGCCCTTCGGCTACAATCTTTTCCTGATGCGCGCGATGGCTCCGCCCGAGATCAGCATCTGGGACATCTATCGCTCCATCGTGCCCTTCGTCGGCGTGATGATCGTGGCGCTGGCGCTCGTGATGATCTTTCCGGAGATCGCGCTCTGGCTGCCGGAACAGGTTTACGGGAAATGAGGAGAACGCGATGAAACGATCCGAGGTCAACGACATCATGCGCGCGGCGGACGATTTCATCCGTTCGTTCGGCTTCATCCTTCCGCCCTTCGCCTATTGGACGCCTGATGAGATGAAGGCGCGCCACACCCCCGGCATCGTCGACGCGCGTCTCGGCTGGGACATCACCGATTACGGCCAGGGCGATTTCGCCGGCAAGGGGCTGTTCCTGTTCACGGTCCGCAACGGGTCGGAGGAGGATCTCCGGCGCGGCGGCGGCATGTGCTACGCCGAGAAGATCATGATCTCGCGGCGGGATCAGATCTCGCCGATGCACCGCCACATCGTGAAGGCCGAGGACATCATCAACCGCGGCGGCGCGACCCTCGCCCTCAAACTCCACAATTCCGACGCGGACGGCAACGTCTGTCACGAGACGGATGTAGAGGTCGCCACCGACGGCGTGATCCGGCGGCAGAAGGCCGGCGACATCCTGCGCCTCGCGCCGGGCGAGAGCGTGACGCTGATGCCGGGCAACTGGCACGCCTTCTGGGGCGAAGGCGGCGACGTGCTGATCGGCGAGGTCTCGACCGTCAACAACGACCTGACCGACAACATCTTCGACGAGCCGATCGGCCGCTTCTCCGACATCGAAGAAGACGTGCCGCCGCTGCATCTGCTGGTGTCGGACTATCCGAAATGGCTCGGCTGACGGGTCAATCCCCGAAGGCGGTCACCCGGCCGCGCAGGGGATAGCGCGGGTCGGAGTACCCGGGCGCGGGCGTATGGCCCGACGCGCAGATCGCGCTCAGCGCGCGTTCGTCCTCCGCGTCGTAGCTGGCGCCCATCACGTCCAGATAGCCCTGAAGCTGTTCGACGGATTTCGGCCCGATCAACACGCTGGAAACCGTCTTGTTCGCGAGCACCCATTGCACCGCGAGCGCGGCCGGGTCGCGCCCGGTCGCATGCGCATGGTCCGTCGCCCGATTGGCGGCCGCGACGGTCTCGGGGCGGAACTCGGTCTCCATCATCCGGGCGTCGCCGCGCGCGGCGCGCGAACCTTCGGGCGCGCCGTCCCGGTACTTGCCGGTCAGCACCCCGCGCGCGAGCGGCGAATACGGAACGACGCCGATGCCGAAATGCGCGCAGGCCGGCAGCAGATCAGTCTCCGCCACGCGGTTGAGCATATGGTAATAGGGCTGCGCCACCACGGGCCGCGGCACGCCGAGCGCGTCCGCGACCCGGACCATCTCCGCGATTTTCCACGGCCTGAAATTCGAGAAGCCCCAATGCCGCACCTTCCCGGCGGCGATCAGCGCGCCCATCGCGCCGATGCATTCCTCGAGCGAAGTCACGTCATCGTCGCGATGCAGATAGTAGAGGTCGATGAAATCCGTCCGGAGCCGGTCAAGCGAATCCTCGGCCGCGCGCGCCATCCAGTCCGCCGAGATGCCTCCCGACCCGCTCACGCCCTTGATCGCGTTGCCCAGCTTGGTCGCCAGAAGCACATCGCTCCGCCGACCTTCCAGCAGGCGTCCGAGAATGCGCTCCGACTCTCCCCCCGCATAGGTGTCGGCCGTATCTATGAAATCACCGCCCGCCGAGAGAAACCCGTCCAGAATGCGCCCGGATTCCGCCTCGTCGCTCTGGTCGCCGAACATCATCGTCCCGAGGCAGAGGCGCGAGACTTCCGGGCCTCCGGCGAAGAGCGGTTTGCGGGCCAGGGGGGCGGTCATGACGGGCTCCGTTTCTCGGGGCCCCATGCTGGCCTCTGGACGCGGCGCGCGCAAGCCTCAGTGCTTGCGCAGCGCCTCGATCAGCGCGGCCTTGTCCATGTCCGAGCGCCCGTCGATCCCGATCTCCCGCGCTCGCTCGTAGAGGTCGTCCTTGCTCCAATCCTCGTACGGGGCCGCTTCACCGCCCCTCTTCGACGGCTCGTCCCCGGCGGCTTTCGCGTTGGCGATGCGCGCCGCCTTCTCCTTGTTCATTCCTTCGTCACGCAGTGCCTCGTAAGTGTCGTCGTCCTTGATCGAGGGTCTGTAATCCTTGGTCATCGCTCATTCCTCCTCGTACGCGAGCCCCTTGGCGGCTCCGCCTGGCAACGGCCCGGATGAGGGTCGGGTTCCATTGCGGCCGAGATTCTGTTCCGGTAGCTTCACTCCGTTCATCGGTCGATGCGGGCCGAATTCGAGGCGGGGAACCCGATGCGCGCGCTGATGCCGACACGAAACCTCGTAGCCGGGGCGGTGCTGGTCGCCCTCTCGGCCTGCACCCAGAACCCGCAATTCAGGATGAGTAACGCCAACCAGGTCTACGGGTCTCTGGATGAACTCTACGTGCTTCTCGCCAAGGCCGAACTGGGCGCCTTCCGTTCCAGGTCCTCCTTCGGCGGCAGCGTCGACGGCTACGCCGCCGTGGTTGGCGGGTTCCAGCTCGGCCGTCTGCTGGAAGCTGATCGTGCCGTCAGCCTGGACGCGGTGCGCAGTTCACTGGACGCGGCGATCTCGCGCTGTGTCGCGCAGGTGAAAAACATGAGCGTCCTTCACAGGACCAAGGGCATCGATCCGACGGAACCCGTCATCCAGGCCGTACGGGAAACCTGCGACGCGGCGGCGATAGCGGTCGCCGCCACTGAGACGTCCTCATGGCTGTTCGCCACGGCCGCGGGAGACATCTGAAACGGTCGCGGGTCGCCGGTCGGACGCCCCGACATCAAAAGGGGATCGCACAAACGAAAATGGCCGGCGCAGAGGCCGGCCATCCCATCGTCGTGGATCGGTGTTCAGATCACTCGCGGTTGCCGAACAGGCTCAACAGCATCATGAACATGTTGATGAAGTCGAGATAGAGCGACAGCGCACCCATGATCGCGGCCTTGCCGAGCCATTCCTGGTTTCCGGCGCCGGCCATCTCCAGATAGGTTGTCTTGATACGCTGCGTGTCGTAGGCGGTCAGACCCGCGAAGATCAGAACGCCGATGGCCGAGACCGCGAACATGATCGCCGGCGAGGCCAGCCAGATGTTGACGATCGAGGCGACGATCAGACCGACCACACCCATGATCAGAAACGATCCCCAGCCGGAGATGTCCTTTTTCGTGGTGTATCCCCAGAGCGACAGGCTCGCGAAGGCGATGGCCGTAATGAGGAAGACCTGCACGATCGACATGCCCGTGAACACGAGGAAAATCGAACTGATCGAGATGCCCATCACGGCGGCGAAAGCGTAGAACGCGACCTGGGCGGTCGCTTCCGACATTTTGTTGATGCCCGCGCTCAGTCCGAAGACGAAGATCAGCGGCGCGAACATCACCACCCATTTGAGCGGCGACGCGTAGATGGCGGCGCCGAGGCCGGTCAGATACTTGCCTTCGGCGAACTGGTAGGCGGTCGGAACCTCCGACACCGCAAGGCCGGAAATGGCCCATGCGGCGAGCGCGGTAATCACCATGCCTACGGACATCGTGCCGTAGACCTTGGTCATGTGCGCGCGCAGACCTTCGTCGATCTCCGCGGTGCGGACGCCAGCGCCGACACCGGTCCGGCGAACAGTCTCGAATTGGGCCATTGATCTCCTCCGTTGGAACCCTAAGCCGGAGACGGTTTCCCCGGCATCAGACGCGATATTGTGGCGGGCCAACCCCGTTTCAAGAACCACGATCGGCCAGATGAGATATAATATGAGTGTTTTTGTTGGTCTTGTCCAGTTCAACGCCGAAACTTTGGTGAATCACTCCCGTGCGCGCAGGATCCCCGCCGGCTTTGCGGCCAAGGGTCGCAGCGCGAAGGCGAGACCCGCCAGCAGGCTCGCCAGCGCCCCGCCGGTCACGATGGCGAAGGCCGAAAACGGCTCGAACCGATACGTGCCGTCCATCACCACCTCCGTCACCCACCATCCCGCGATCGCGCCGCCGAGGATCGCCACCGCGCCCGCCGCCGCGCCGATCAGTGCCGATCGAAGCGCGAAGCTCGACAGTATCCGCGCGCGGCTGGCGCCCAGCGTCTTGAGCACCGCCGCCTCGAAGACCCGCCGCCGCTCGCCCGCCGCCGCCGCGCCGATCAGCACCACGAGCCCGGTCAGGAGCGTCGCCGCCGCGCCCCAGCGCGTCGCGGCGCTCAGCCCTTCGAGCGATTCCGCAACGCGTTCGATGGCCTCGCGCACGCGCACGGCGGTGATGTTCGGATAGGCCTCGGCGATTTCGCGCAGCAGCGGCGCCTCGGCGTCCGGCTCCGCGTAGACTGTCGCGATATGCGTATGCGGCGCGCCCTGCAGCGCGGCCGGGTTCATCAGCATCACGAAATTGATGCCCATGTTCTGGAACTCGACCTCGCGGAAGCTCGCGATGGTGGCGGTGATGTCGCGACCGAGGATGTTCACCGTCACCGTGTCGCCAAGTTGAAGGCCGATCTCGACCGCTTCCTCCTCGGCGAAACTCATCAGTGGCGGCCCTTCGTAGTCCGGCGCCCACCACTCGCCTGCGGTCAGGCGCACGCCCTCCGGAACATCCTGGGAATACGTGATGCCCCGATCGCCCCGCACGACCCAGTGTTCGCCCGCCACCTCGGTCGCGGGCGCGTCATTGATGCGCGTCACGATGCCGCGCAGCATCGGCGCGGTCTCGATATCCTCGACGCCCGGCACCGCCTCTGCGCGTTCCATGAAGCCGGGAAGCTGGTCGTTCTGTATGTCGAGGAAAAAATACGCCGGCGCCCGCTCGGGCAGGTCGCTGGTGATAAGATTGCGCAGGTTGCTGTCGATCTGCCCGACCGTCGCCAGCACCGTCAGCCCGAGCCCCAGCGACAGAACCACCGACGCCGTTTCGCCCGACGGCCCGCCAAGCGCCGCCAGCGCCCAGCGCAGGGCCGGCCGGCCCCGCGTCAACGGCCCGCGCGCCAGTCGCCGCGCCGCCGCGCGAAGGCCGCGCGCCGCCACCAGAAGGATGCCGAGCGCGATGATGATGCCGGCAGCCGTGCTCAGCGCCAGCATCGTAGCCCCCGAAAGCCACGTCGCCACGCCGATCAGCAAAGCCACCAGTCCCAGCGTCGCGGCGATGTAGACCGGCCGGGGCAGGCTGCGCCGCCCCGCCGTCAGATCGCGGAACAGCTCCGCCGCCCGGATGTCGCGCGCCCGCGCCAGCGGCCAGACCGTGAAGATAAGCGCGGTCAGCAGCCCGTAGATCCCGGCCTCGATCAGCGGCCCGGCATATACGCCGAATTCCACCGGCACCGGCAGCCGGTCGACGATGAACGGCGCCGCGATCAGCGGAGCGATCGCGCCCAAGGTCAGCCCGATCCCGACTCCGACCAGCGACAGCAGCCCGATCTGCACCAGGTACGTCGCGAACACGGTGCCCCCGGTCGCGCCGAGCGTCTTGAGCGTGGCGATGGTCTCGGTCTTGCCTTCGAGATAGGCGCGCACCGCCGCCGACACCCCGACGCCGCCGACCGCCAGACCGGCGAGGCCGATCAGCACGAGGAACGACCCGAGCCGGTCGACGAACCGGCTCACGCCCGGCGCGCCGTCGCGCGTGTCGCGCCAGCGCAACCCGGTCTCGGAGAACCGCGCCTCGGCATCGATCTTGAGCGCCTCAAGATCCGATTCCGGCGCAAAGGCCAGCTTGTACTCCGATTCGTAGAGCGATCCTTCGCTCAGCAGCCCGCTTTCGGCCAGCGCGGTCCGCAGGACGATCACCCGCGGCCCAAGCCCGAACCCGCTCGCGGCCCCGTCCGGCTCGACCACCAGCTCGTCGGTCAGCCGGAAATCCTGCTCCCCGAGCCGCAGCACGTCGCCGATCTCCAGATCCAGCCGGTCGATCAGGATGCGCTGCGCCACCAGACCGGGAAGCCCGCCGGTCTCAAGGAGCGCCGTCCCGATGTCGCCGTCACCCAGCACGGCCTCGCCGTAGAGCGGCCAGAACCCGTCCACCGCCTTGACCTGCACCAGCGCGCGTTCGGTCTCGCCGCCCTCGGGCGTGAACGCCACCATCGAGCGGAAATCGACCGTCTCTGCGACCCGATCGGCGTTCGCGTCCATCCAGGCAAGCTCATCGGCGCTCGCGAGCCGATAGGTGAATTCCATCTCCGCGTCGCCGCCCAGAAGCGCCGCCGCCTCGTTCGACAGCCCCTGTTCGATCGCCTGTCGCACCGATCCCACCGCCGCGATCGCCGCGACCCCGAGCGCGAGACACGCGAGAAACACGCCGAACCCCGCAAGCCCGCCGCGCAGCTCCCGAAGCGCGAGCCGGACCGGAACCGGCATCGTCATTCCGCGGCCTCGGCCAGCGATTCGAGCGCCCCGTCGCGCAACCCGATCACCCGGTCGCAGCGCGCCGCCAGCTCCGGCGCATGCGTCACCATCACCAGCGTCGCGCCGTGCCGGTCGCGCAGCCCGAACAGCAGGTCGATGATCGCGTCTCCCGTGGAGCCGTCGAGATTGCCCGTCGGCTCATCCGCAAGCAGGATCTCGGGTCTCGTCACGGCCGCCCGCGCCAGCGCCACACGCTGCTGCTCGCCGCCCGAAAGCTGCGCGGGATAATGGTCCTCGCGGCTGCCGAGACCAACGGCGGCCAACTCCGCGGACGCCTTGCCGAACGCGTCCGGATCGCCGGCCAGTTCGAGCGGCGTGGCGACGTTCTCGATCGCCGTCATCGTCGGGATCAGATGGAAGGACTGGAACACCACGCCCATGTGATCGCGCCGAAACCGCGCGAGACCGTCCTCGTTCATCGCGGTCAGATCCTGGCCCAGCACCATCACCGACCCGCCCGTGGCGGTCTCAAGCCCGCCCATCAGCATCAGAAGCGAGGATTTTCCCGATCCGGACGGCCCCACGAGACCCAGCGTCTCGCCCCGGCCGACATGCATGCTGACGCCACGCAGAATGTTGACCGGTCCGGCATTGCCCTCCAGCGTGAGCGTTACATCCTTGAGGGCGATGACGGAATCGGACATGAGCGGAAATACCTTGGGTGCGAAGCGGTTGAGACGGACATATGGGGCGGTGGCCCGATTGCGCAACTTCGCTCTCGCGGCGCGCGCTCGGCGTCGTCGCGGCGGGCCAGGCGGCGGCGGAAGTCACCATCCTCGCCTTCGGCGATTCGCTGACGCAAGGCTACGGACTGCCCGAGGATCAGGGGTTCGTTCCGCAGCTCCAGCGGTGGCTCAACACGAACGGCGGCTCGGACGTGACGGTTATCAACGGCGGGGTGTCGGGCGACACCACGGCTGGCGGTCTTTCGCGCATCGCCTGGTCGCTCGACGACAGCGTCGACGGGGTCATCGTGGCGCTGGGCGGCAACGACGTGCTGCGCGGACTCCAGCCCGACCAGATCCGCGCCAATCTCGACGGCATCCTGACCGAGATCGACGACCACGGCCTGCCGGCCATCCTGGCGGGCCTTCCCGCTCCGTCGAACTATGGCAAGGAGTATCAGACCGCCTTCAAGGCGATCTTCCCGGAACTCGCTGAGAAGCATGGCGCGATCTATTACAAGTCGTTCCTCGGAGGCCTCGGCGACGGCCGCAACATGCTCGAGGTGATGGGCCTCTTCCAATCCGACGGAATCCACCCGAACGCCGAGGGCGTCAGCGCCATCGTCGAGCATATCGGTCCGGTGGTTCTGGAGCTCGCGGCGGTGGCGAGAAACTGAGGCCTCCGCCGGCGCGATCCCGGCCGGGGCGAATCCGCTTGCATCCCCCGGCGGCCGTCCCTATATCGCGCTCATCAGCGGCAGGTTGATCGACCGATCAGGCTTCCACCGGAAAGTTCAACGGGCCGCGAGCCCGTTTTTTTGTGCCTGAACCCGAGACTTCGACAGGAGCGACCTTGGCCGACCTCGTCGCCAAAGCAGCCATCGACCGGCGGATCGCCGGCATCGTGAACCCCACCATCGAGGGAATGGGGTTCGAGCTGGTGCGCGTGCGGCTGATGAGCGGCAAGAAGGCTACGCTCCAGATCATGGCCGAACGCCCCGAGGGCGGCATCGAGGTCGCGGACTGCGCGCGCATCAGCCGCGCGATCGGCGCGGTGCTCGACGTCGAGGATCCCGTCAGCGGCGAGTACGCGCTCGAGGTGTCGTCGCCGGGCATCGACCGGCCGCTCACGCGCCTCAAGGATTTCGAGCGCTATGAGGATTACGAGGCGCGGATCGAGACGTCCGAGCTCATCGACGGCCGCCGTCGCTTCAAGGGCGTGCTGCGCGGAGTCCAGGACGGCGAGGTCCTGATCGAGATCCCCGAGGGCACGGTCGGGCTCGATTTCGACTGGCTGACCGACGCGAAACTGATCCTGACCGACGCGCTGATCGCCGAGAGCCTGGCGGCCCGCAAGGAACAGGGCTTCGACGAGAGCGAATTCGACGAGATCGAAGACGATACCGAAACCGAAAACGAGGAGGCCGACGCGGCCTCCGGGACAGATGAGGAAAAAGCATGAGCGTGACCTCGGCAAACCGGCTTGAGCTTCTCCAGATCGCGGACGCGGTCGCGCGGGAGAAGATGATCGAACCCGCTCTGGTGATCGAGGCGATGGAGGATTCGCTCGGCAAGGCCGCGCGCTCGCGCTACGGTGCCGAATACGACATCCGTGCGGTGATTGATCGCAAATCCGGCGAGCTCGAACTCACCCGCTACCGCGAGGTCGTCGAGGAGGTGGAGAACTTCTTCACCGAGCTGAACCTCGCCGAGGCCCGCGAGATCAAACCCGACGCCGAGATCGGCCAGTTCATCACCGATCCGCTGCCACCCGTCGATTTCGGCCGCATCGCCGCGCAGTCGGCGAAACAGGTGATCATGCAGAAGGTCCGCGAGGCCGAGCGCGAGCGCCAGTTCGAGGAATTCAAGGACCGCGTCGGCGAGATCATCAACGGCGTCGTAAAGCGTACCGAATACGGCAACGTCATCGTCGATGTCGGCCGGGGCGAGGCGATCCTGCGCCGCGACCAGCTGATCCAACGCGAGGCGTTCCGCAACGGCGACCGCGTCCGGGCGCTCATCCGCGACGTGCGCCTCGAAACCCGCGGGCCTCAGATCTTCCTTTCGCGCACCGCGCCGGAATTCCTGGCGGAGCTCTTCAAGATGGAAGTGCCCGAGATCTACGACGGCATCATCGAGATCAAGGCCGTCGCCCGCGATCCCGGCTCGCGCGCGAAGATGGGCGTGATCAGTTACGACAGCTCCATCGACCCGGTCGGAGCCTGCGTCGGCATGCGCGGCTCCCGCGTCCAGGCCGTCGTGGCCGAGCTCCAGGGCGAGAAGATCGACATCATCCCCTGGAACGAGGATCCCGCCACGTTCCTCGTCAACGCGCTCCAGCCCGCCGAGGTCGCAAAGGTCGTCTTCGACGACGAGAGCGACCGGATCGAGGTCGTCGTCCCCGACGAGCAGCTGTCGCTGGCCATCGGCCGGCGCGGTCAGAACGTGCGGCTGGCGTCGCAGCTCACCGGCTTCGACATCGACATCATGACGGAGGCGCAGGAGAGCGAGCGCCGCCAGGCCGAGTTCGCCGAGCGCACTCAGCTCTTCATGGACACCATGAACGTCGACGAGATGGTCGCGCAGCTTCTGGTCTCCGAAGGCTTCGCCACGCTGGAAGAAGTCGCCTACGTCGACACCGACGAGCTTCTGAGCATCGACGGCTTCGACCAGAACACCGCGGAGGAGCTTCAGGCCCGCGCCCGCGAGAGCCTGGACGAATTGAACGCCAAGGCGATCGAACGCGCCAAGGAGCTTGGCGTCGAGCAGAGCCTGTTTGATTTCGAGGGCCTGACGCCCCAGATGATCGAGGCCTTGGCCGAGGACGGCGTGAAATCGCTCGACGATTTCGCGACCTGCGCGGACTGGGAATTGGCCGGCGGCTTCACCACTGTTGACGGCAAGCGGGTCAAGGACACCGGTCTGCTGGAGAAATTCGACATGAGCCTCGAGGAGGCGCAGACGCTGATCATGCGCGCCCGCGTCCAGATCGGCATGGTGGATGCCGCCGATCTTGAGGCCGAAGCGGTCGAGGAAGAAGACGGCGAGCCCGGGGAGGAAGTCACCGGAGACGTTGAGGCGACCGGGGACAAAGCCTGAGGCCGGCATGACGCGCGGTGGCGCCACCAGGACGCGGGACGCGCCGGAACGCCGCTGCATCGTCACGCGCGAGAGCGGCCCCAAAGGCGGGCTGATTCGCTTCGTGGTCGGTCCCGATGACGCCATCGTGCCGGACCTGGCCGAGCGTCTGCCGGGTCCGGGCATCTGGGTCGGCGCCGATCGCGCCGCTCTGGAGAAGGCCGCCGGCAAGGGTCTGTTCGCCCGCGCCGCGAAACGGTCCGTCCGGGTGCCGCCCGATCTGGCGGACTTGGTCGAGGCGATGCTGGCGACGCGGCTCATCGACCGCATCTCGATGGCCCGAAAGGCCGGCGAGGCGGTGGCGGGGCTGGAAAAGACCAAGGCCGCGCTGGTTTCCGGCAGGGCCGCGCTGCTTGTGCAGGCGTCGGACGGATCGGAACGGGGCAGGGCGGCGCTCAGACCGCCCGAGGGCGGGAATACCCTTGTGGAGTGCCTTTCGGCCCGCGAATTGGGTTTGGCATTCGGCCGGGATAATGTGATACATGCCGCCGTGCTGGCGGGTGGCCTCGGCGAAAGAATACGCGATGACGCCCTGAGACTCGCGGGAGTCCGGGCAGGAATGGACCGGCGGACGTCACGGGACGACGCGGCGAACGGATTGGCGGGGGAAGGCCCCCGCGGGAAAGGCTGAACGGAATGAGCGATACCAAAGACAACGACGGCAAGAGCAAGCCACTGGGACTGCGCGGGGCCGGCACGGGAACCGCGACGAGCCACGTGCGTCAGAGCTTCAGCCACGGACGGACGAAATCCGTTACCGTGGAGCACAAGCGCAAACGCGTCGTCGTCCCCAAAGCCGGCGCCGCCTCCGCGACCGCGGCCAACCCGCGCGGCGCCGCCGCCCAGAACCTCAGCGACGCCGAGTTCGACCGCAGGCTCAAGGCCGTCGAGGCCGCCAAGGCCCAGGAATCCGACCGCGCCGCCAAGGAGGCCGAGGCCGCCGCCGCCCGCGAGGCCGAGCTCGGCCGCCTGCGCGCCGAGAAGGACGCCGTCGAGCGCGCCGAGCGCGAGAAGGAGATCCACGCCCAGCGCGTCGCCGCCCAGGCCGAGGAGGAGGCCGCCGCCGCCGCCGGCAAGACCGCCAAGGCCAAGACCGCCAAGACCGACGAGATCGAGATCGACACCGCCGCGGCCCAGGCTCAGGCCTCCCGCGTCGAGGCCGGCCGCACGATCACCACCAAGGGCAAGGCGCCCGCCAAACCCGCCGTCGAAGAGAAGAAGACCCGCGGCAAGGGCGATGACGACCGCCGCCGCTCGGGCCGGCTGACCATCGCCAACGCCACGGACGAGGGCGGCCGCCATCGCTCCATCGCCGCGATGAAGCGCCGTCAGGAGCGCGAGAAGCGCAAGATGATGAGCCATTCCGGCGAGCGCGACAAAGTCGTGCGCGACGTGCAGATCCCCGACGCCATCACCGTCACGGAGCTTGCCAACCGCATGGCCGAGCGCGTGGCCGCCGTGGTCAAAGCACTGATGACCAACGGCATCATGGCGACGCAGAACGAGACCATCGATGCCGAGACCGCCACGCTGATCGTCGAGGAGTTCGGCCACAAGGTCGTGCGCGTCTCGGAATCGGACGTCGAGGACGTCATCGTCCGCGCCGACAGCGACGACGTCGGCAAACTGGTGCCGCGCGCGCCCGTCGTGACCATCATGGGTCATGTCGACCACGGCAAGACCTCGCTGCTCGACGCCATCCGCAAGACCAACGTCGTCTCGGGCGAGGCCGGCGGCATCACCCAGCATATCGGCGCCTACCAGGTCCGCACGGAAGGTGGCCAGCTGATCAGCTTCCTCGACACGCCGGGCCATGCGGCCTTCACGTCGATGCGCGCCCGCGGCGCACAGGTCACCGACATCGTCGTCCTGGTCGTCGCCGCCGACGACAGCGTCATGCCGCAGACCATCGAGGCGATAAACCACGCCCGTGCCGCGAACGTGCCGATGATCGTCGCGATCAACAAAATCGACAAACCCGGCGCCGACGCCAACAAGGTTCGCACCCAGCTCCTCCAGCACGAGGTCGTGGTCGAAGGCATGGGCGGCGAGGTGCTCGACGTCGAGGTCTCCGCGATCTCCGGAAAGGGTCTTGACACCCTGCTCGAGAACATCGCGCTCCAGGCCGAGATCCTCGATCTCAAGGCCAATCCCGAGCGGAACGCCGAAGGCGCGGTCATCGAGGCCAAGCTCGACGTGGGCCGGGGCCCCGTCGCGACCGTGCTCGTGCAAAAGGGCACCCTGAGACGCGGCGACATCTTCGTCGTCGGCGAGCAATGGGGCAAGGTCCGCGCGCTCATCAACGACCAGGGCGAGCGCGTCGACGAGGCCGGCCCGTCCGTCCCGGTCGAGGTGCTCGGCCTGAACGGCACCCCCGAGGCCGGCGACGTTCTCAACGTCGTCGACGACGAGGCCCGCGCCCGCGAGATCGCCGATTATCGCGGCCGTCAGACGCGCGACAAGCGTGCCGCCGTCGGGTCCGCCACGACGCTCGACCAGCTTCTGGCCAAGGCCAAGGCCGACAAGGACGTCAGCGAACTGCCGATCCTCGTCAAATCCGACGTGCAGGGTTCGGCCGAGGCCATCGTCCAGGCGATGGAAAAGGTCGGAAACGACGAGGTGCGCGTGCGCGTCCTCCATTCCGGCGTCGGCGCGATCACCGAATCGGACGTGACGCTGGCCGAGGCCTCCGGCGCGCCGATCATCGGCTTCAACGTCCGCGCCAACGCGCCGGCCCGCGAAAGCGCCAACCAGAAGGGCGTGGAGATCCGCTACTACTCGATCATCTACGATCTGGTCGACGACGTGAAAGCGGCCGCCTCCGGTCTTCTCTCGCCCGAGATCAAGGAGAAGTTCATCGGCTACGCCGAGATCCTCCAGGTCTTCAAGGTCACGGGCGTCGGCAAGGTCGCCGGCTGCCGCGTCACCGAGGGTGTCGCGCGGCGGTCCGCCGGGGTGCGTCTGCTGCGCGACAACGTCGTGATCCACGAGGGCAAGCTCAAGACGCTCAAGCGCTTCAAGGACGAGGTCAAAGAGGTCCAGGGCGGTCAGGAATGCGGCATGGCCTTCGAGAACTACGAGGACATCCGCGAAAAAGACGTCATCGAGATCTTCGAGACCGAAAGCGTCGAGCGCACGCTCGCCTGATCCGGGAACGCGGCGCCCTGGCCGGGCGCCGCATCCACTTTTTCCGCGCGGCTTTCGAGTCTCCGCTTCAGGTTTTGCGGACGAACGGTCCGTTCGGCCCGAGGAAGCACCACGCGATGAAGCCGACCAACGGCAGAATCACGATCCCGACCACCCAGCCGACCTTCGTCAGCGTCGGGACCCCGCTGATCACCACGTTGTAGACCGCCCACATCGCGAGCGTGAAGCTGATCGCTCCGAAGATGAAATCCATTGGCTTGTCCTCTCTGCGCGGCGGATCGCCCGGACGGCATCCGCCCGGCGGCCGGTTCCGCATTCCGCATATCCACTTGGTCACGCCGCCCGCTCAAATCCAGCCCTTGCGGCCCGTCCCCCGAGCGCGCCGCCGCCGAGGTGTCTGGCGTCCGCAGGCCCGGGCGCCTATATCGGGCGGCAGAAACAGGAGCTTGCATGAGCGACAGCGACAAATTCCCCGGCTGGCACGGCACCACCATCATCGGCGTCCGCAAGGGCGGCGAGGTCGTGGTCGCGGGCGACGGCCAGGTCAGCCTCGGACAGACGGTCATCAAGGGCACGGCCCGCAAGGTGCGGCGGATCGAGCCCGGCGGCAGGCCCGTGGTCTGTGGTTTCGCGGGGTCGACAGCCGACGCCTTCACCCTGCTCGAGCGGCTTGAGACCAAACTCGAAGCGGCGCCGGGCCAGCTGATGCGCGCCTGCGTCGAACTCGCCAAGGACTGGCGCACCGACAAGTACCTGCGCAATCTCGAGGCGATGCTGATCGTCACCGATGGCGCGGATCTGCTGATCATCACCGGCGCGGGCGACGTTCTGGAGCCCGAGCATGACGTGGCCGCCATCGGGTCGGGCGGCAATTACGCGCTCGCGGCGGGTCGCGCGCTCTACGACACCGACGCCGACGCCGAGACCATCGCGCGCCGCGCATTGGCCATCGCCGCCGAGATCTGCGTCTATACCAACGGCAACCTGACCGTGGAGAAGATCGGCAAGTGACGTGACCTCCGGGCCGCCAAAGCCCTCCGATTGAAAATCGGAGGCGGATCCGGTAACGTTCCCGTGGTCCGCAAGCCGTTCGGCACAGGAGGTCCCATGATCCGCCACCTCGCAGCCGCCGCCCTCGTCGTCTCCGCCGGGCCCGCGATGGCGCAGTTCATCCCGTCCGAGCAATCCCTCTCCGGAATGTATCCCGGCAAGGCCTATTCGCCCTACGCCGAACGCAGCTTCCCCGACCAAGTGTTCTGGGGCGACACCCACCTGCACACCGAGCTGTCGATGGATGCGGGCCTGTTCGGTGCCCGGCTCGGGCTCGAGGACGCCTACCGCTTCGCGCGCGGCGAGCAGGTCACGGCGTCGTCGGGGCAGCCGGCGAAGCTCGGCCGGCCGCTCGACTGGCTGGTGATCGCCGATCATTCCGACGGGCTGGGGCTGTTCACCGATCTCGCCGCGGGAAATCCCGCCCTGCTGAAATTCGAGCAGGCGCGGCCGTGGTACGAAGGCCTTCAGGCCGGAGGCGCGGCAGCGGCCGAGGCGGCGCTCAACCTCATCACCACCTTCGCGCAGGGCGAGATCGATCCCGAGATGATGGCGGCGTATTCGCCGGGCGGAAAGACCTATGAAAGCGTGTGGGAGCATGTGGTCGATGCCGCCGAGCGCTTCAACGATCCGGGCAGCTTCTCCACCATCATCGGCTTCGAATGGACGTCGCTGGTCGCCGGTAACAACCTGCACCGAAACGTGCTGTTCCGTGAGGGTCCGGAGAAGGCGGGACAGGTCGTGCCCTTCACCACCCAGGCGCCGGTCGGCTCGACCGACCCACTCGATCTCTACGCCTGGCTCGAGAACTACGAGGCGACTACGGGGGGCTCGGCGCTCGCCATCGCGCATAACGGCAACCTGTCGAACGGACTCATGTTCCCGGTGGACGCCCAGTACACCGGGCGCGCGATCGACGCCGCCTACGTCGAGTCGCGGGCGAAGTGGGAGCCGCTCTACGAGACCACGCAGATAAAGGGCGACGGCGAGGCGCATCCATTCCTTTCCCCCGACGACGCCTTTGCGGATTACGAGACCTGGGACGCCGGAAACCTCGATCTGACCCAGGCCAAGACTTCCGATATGCTGCAATACGAATACAGCCGCCAGGCGCTGAAGAACGGCCTGCTGCTCGAGGAGCGGCTGGGGACCAACCCGTACAAGTTCGGCATGGTCGGTTCGACCGACAGCCACACCGCGCTCTCGACGGCGGAGGAGGACAACTTCTTCGGGAAGGCGACCAATGCCGAGCCGAAGCCCGAGCGGATGGCGCATCCGTTCACGCAGACCGACATTGGTGTGTTCGAGGGCTATCAGCTCGTCTCGTCGGGCTATACCGGGGTCTGGGCGACGGAGAATACCCGCGCGGCGATCTGGGACGCACTGGCGCGCAAGGAGGTCTATGCGACGACGGGGCCGCGCATGCTGGTGCGGTTCTTCGGCGGCTGGGACTTCACCGAGGACGACATCAACAGCCGCGCGCCGGCGTTCCGGGGCTACGACAAGGGCGTTCCGATGGGCGCGGACCTGCCCGCGGATCCCGGCGACGGCGCGCCGACATTCATGGTCTACGCGCTACGCGACGCCATCGGCGCCAACCTCGACCGTGTCCAGATCATAAAGGGCTGGCTGAACGCCAACGGCACGACCGAGGAGCGGGTCTACGACGTCGCCTGGTCGGACGGCCGCGAGCCCGGAGCCGACGGCGCGCTGCCGCCGGTCGGAAACACGGTCGACGTGGAAGCCGCCAACTGGACCAACACCATCGGCGCCTCCGAACTCGGCGCGGTCTGGACCGATCCGGACTTCGACCCGGCCAAGTCCGCGTTCTACTACGCCCGCGTGCTCGAGATCCCGACGCCGCGCTGGGTGGTCTACGACGCCTTCCGCTTCGGGGTTGAGATCCCCGAGGGTGCCGAGACGACAGGGCAGGAACGCGCCTACACCTCGCCGATCTGGTACGCGCCCTAGACGAAGGAGGCCGATCCGTGCGCCGTTTCCCGCTTGCGGCCGTTCTGGCCGTTCTCGCGACGTGCGCGTCCGCGCAGGAGGACATTCCCGGCACCCAGCCCGTGGAGGGGCGCTATTCTCCCTATCCGGGTCAGGACTTTCCGAACCAGGCGTTCTTCGGCGACACGCATCTGCACACGTCCTATTCGGCGGACGCCGGGATGGTGGGCAACGTGCTCGGTCCCGACGCGGCCTATCGCTTCGCCAAGGGCGAGATCGTGACGTCGAGCACCGGCGTCGAGGCCCGGCTGGCCCGGCCGCTCGATTTCCTCGTCGTGGCCGATCACGCCGAGAACCTGGGACTCGCGCCGCTGCTGGCGGCGAAGGACGAGGTGCTTCTGTCGACCAAGTTCGGGCGGCAGCTCGATGCGGCGCTCGAGGCCGGCGATCCTGCCGGAGCCTGGTCGATCTGGAGCGGATCCAAGGCTGGGGGCGTCGACCCGCTCGCCGATCATCCCGAGATCTACATGAACGCCTGGGCCGAGATCACTGCGGCGGCCGAGGCGCACAACGCGCCGCGGCTCTTCACCGCGCTGATCGGCTTCGAATGGACATCGAACCCGGGCCGCAACAACCTGCATCGCAACGTGATCTTCCGCGGCGACAAGGAGGGCGCGGACAGGATCATCCCGTTCTCGAATTTCGACAGCTTCGACCCCGAGGATCTCTGGGCGTGGATGGAGCGGGCCGAAGAGATCACCGGCCAGCGCATCCTTGCCATCCCGCACAACGGCAATCTGTCCAACGGTCTGATGTTCGACGAGGTCCGGCTTTCGGGAGAACCCTTCGACACCGACTACTTCGCGGCCCGCGCCCGCTGGGAGCCGCTCTACGAGGTGACGCAGATGAAGGGCGACGGCGAGACGCACCCGCTGCTCTCGCCCGACGACGCCTTCGCCGACTTCGAGACCTGGGACAAGGGTCAACTCGGCCCCGAGCCCAAGACGCCCGAAATGCTGCCGCGCGAATACGGCCGAATGGCGCTGCGGCGCGGGCTCGCCTATGAGGCAGACACCGGGGTGAACCCGTTCAAGTTCGGATTGATCGGCTCGACCGACTCGCACACCTCGCTCTCGACGACCACCGAGGACAACTTCTTCGGCAAGGTCTCCGCCGTGGAGCCGACGGCCGATCCGATCCGGTTCCGCGAAACCGTGGGCGGGATCGGCGGCGACGCGAGCGTCGCGCAATACGCGTGGCAGACGTCCGCCTCGGGCCTCGCCGGCGTCTGGGCGCGCGAGAACACCCGCGAAGGCATCTGGGACGCGCTGGCCCGCAAGGAGGTCTTTGCGACCACGGGCACCCGAATTCGCGTGCGGGTGTTCGCCGGCTACGACTTCGAGGAGGCCGATCTTCCGCGGTCGGACTTCGCCGCGCATGGCTATGACGTCGGCGTTCCGATGGGCGCCGATCTCGCGTCCGATCGTGAAGGCCGCGCGCCGCGCCTGGTCGTCCGGGCCCTGCGCGACCCGGACGGCGCGAACCTCGACAGGGTCCAGATCGTGAAGGGGTGGCTGAACGCCGATGGCTCCACCGACGAGCGCGTCTACGACGTCGCCTGCGGAGGGCGCGCGCTCCTGGAGACGGGCTGCGACGGTCCGGTCGGCGACACCGTGGCCGTCGAGACGGCGAGATGGACGAACGATATCGGCGCGGCGATCCTCGCGGGCTTCTGGGAGGACCCCGACTTCGATCCCGCGCAGCGGGCCTTCTACTACGTCCGAGTCCTCGAGATCCCGACGCCCCGCTGGACCACGTACGACGCCGTGGTCTTCGGCGTGGATCTCCCCGAGGACGCGCCCGTCTCGATCCAGGAGCGCGCCTACACCTCGCCGATCTGGTACGCGCCCGAATAATCGAGTGACCTGAGGCTTCGCAGACAGATGAAGGCTCAAGGGGAGATCACGCTGATGCGTAACCTCATGTCGGGCACTGCCATCGCGATGTTGCTGAGCGGAACAGTCGTCGCACAAGAATTCTCGACGACTTGAGAAGACACAGAGGCCGTTCTCGCGCCGGAGGCCTTCTCGCCCTACGCCGGACGCAACTTCCCGCAGCGGCCGCTGTGGGGAGATTCCCGCCTGCAGACGATGGTCTCGGTGGACGCCGGAAGCATGACCCGGCTCTCCCAGGAGGACGCCTTCCGCTTCGCCCGAGGCGAGGAAGTGACGACCACCCACGGCCTGCGCGCCAAGCTGTCGCGGCTGCTGGACTGGCTGGTCGTCTCCGACCACGCCGAGATGTACGGGCTGATGCCACAGCTGCTGTCCGGCGACGCGCAGGTTCCGGCGACCGATCAGGGCCGCGCCTGGTACGAGGCGCTGACCGCCGGCAACCCGCAACGAGCCTTCGACACGGCAATGGAGATCGTCGGCTCGCTTTCGGACCAAGAACCGCCGATCGACAACCTCAACGCGATCAAGCACGCTTGGGACGCGTACACGGCGCTCGCCGACCGCTCCAATGCGCCCGGCGTTTTCTCGGCGATCATCGGCTGCGAATACACCACCGAGGGTGCCAACAACCTGCAACGCAACGTCCTATTCCGCGACGGTTCGATCCGGGCGAACCAGACCCTCCCCTTCTCTCAGTACGACAGCAAGAACCCCGAGGACCTGTGGGCCCATCTCGCCGAGTACCGGCATGGCCACGGCGCAGGAGGACAACTTCTTCGCCAAGCATTCCGGCGTCGAACCCGAGCCGGGCCGATGGGAGCATGTCGTCATCGAGGCCCCCGATCCGGACCTGACCATTTACGGCTGGAAGCAGGCGGCCGGCGGTCTGGCGGCCGTATGGGCTGAGGAGAACACCCGCGCCGCGATCCTCGACGCGATGATGCGCAGGGAGACCTACGCCACCACGGGCTCGCGGATGATGGTGCGCTTCTTGGGTGGTTACGAATTCATCGAGGAGGATGCCACGAGCCGCGTGCCCGCCGATGCCGGCTATGCTCGCGGCGTGCCGATGGGCGGCACGCCGGGCGCCGCACCGGACGGCGCGCGCCCAGCTTTCTCGTTTTTTTGCGCTGGAGGATCCGATTTCCGGCAACCTTGACCGCATCCAGATCGTCAAGGGCTGGCTGGATGCCGGGGGAGAGACGCGGGTGCGAGTGTCTGACGTCGTCTGGTCGGGCGGGCGCGAGCCCGGCGCCGACGGCAAGCTGCCGCCCGTCGGCAACACCGTCGATGTCGCCAATGCGACCTGGACCAACACCATTGGCGCGTCCGAGCTGATGACCACCTGGACCGACCCCGACTTCGATCCGGCGCAGCCGGCCTTCTACTACGCCCGCGTGATCGAGAATCCGACGCCGCGCTGGACTGCCTACGAGGCGAAGCGCTTCGGGGTCGAGACGTCCCAGGAGGTGCCGATGACGACTCAGGAGCGCGCCTACACCTCGCCGATCGGATACGTGCCGGCGGGCTGAGACGCGCGGGACCCCGCCCGGGTCGCGCTCAGGCGGGCGCGATCTCCACCGGCAACGCGACCGGACCCCGCACCGACAGGCCCCGCTTGAACTCCACCGGCCCTCCCGTGCGGGCGATCCCGCGCGTACGCTCAAGCAGGGCCAGGAAGATCACCTCCATCTCGAGCCGCGCAAGATGGTTGCCGAGACAGAGATGCGCGCCCCGCCCGAACGCGACGTGCCGGTTCGGCGCGCGGCCCGCGTCGAAGTCGTCCGGTGCCGGAAACGCCGCCGCGTCGCGGTTGGCCGAGCCGTAGAGCAGCCCGAACTTCGTGCCCTCGGGCCAGCGTCGCCCCATCACCTCGACCTCCGCTGCCGCGTGGCGGTGGAAAAAGGGCAGGGGCGATTCGAACCGGAACATCTCCTGCACCGCCGTCCCGATCAGCCCCGGATCGGCGCGCAGCCGCGTCATCTGATCCGGATGCGACAGCAGCGCGTTCATCCCGCTCCCCAGCACGTCGATGGTCGACCCGTGCCCGGCCATCAGGATCAGCATGCAGGTCGAGATCAGCTCCGTCCCGTCCATCCGCCCGGCCGCCCGGGCGGCGATCAGGCTGGACACGATGTCGTCCCGCGGGCGCCGCGTCCGTTCCGCGATCAGGCCGTTGAGATACTGATGGAATTCCTCCGTCGCGCGCTCCGCGAGCGCCTTGTGCGCCGGCGTCCGCTCGACATCGAAGAACTGGACCACGTCCTCCGACCAGGCGCGCAGGCGCGGCCGATCCTCCTCCGGCACGCCCAGCACGCCGCCGATCACATGTCCCGGCACATGCGCCGCGAAATCGGCGATGAAATCGAACTCCCGCGCGTCCAGAAGCGGCTCCAACAGCGCATCGACATGCGCCTGGATCATCGCCCGGTGGCGCTCGACGAAACTGCCGGTGAATTCGCGCATGACGAGCATCCGCAGGCGGCGATGCGTCTCGCCGTCACTGTCAAGCAGGCTGAACTGCACGAACCGCTCATGGCTCGGCATCTCGTGCCAGCCCATGCGCCGCCGCTCGGCTTCGACGGTTTCGGGCGGCAGGAACGCCTCCAGAGACCGCACCATCGCCGGGTTGACCGCCGCCGCCTCGACATCCGCATGCCGCGACAGCAGCCATCCGCCGAACCCCTCGAAGAAAAACGGCTCGTCCCGCGCGCGCAGCGCCGCATAGACCGGATACGGATCCTGCGCGAAACCGCGCGACATCGGCTCGAACGCGATTTCCATTCCGGCCCTCCACGAACGCGAAACTAGAACCCGGATCGCCCCCCGCGCAAGCCGCGCGAATGCCGTTTGCAAAACCGGCCCTCAGAGCATACCTCCGTGTGCCGCCGGATCGCGCCGCTTGTCATTCCGGCCGTCGTGCCTACGTCGTTCCCGACCCGGGACCGCCCGGACTGAAAGGACCGTTTCTTGACCGACCTGACCCCCCGCGAGATCGTCTCCGAACTTGACCGCTTCATCATCGGACAGGGCGACGCCAAGCGCGCCGTCGCGGTGGCGCTGCGCAACCGCTGGCGGCGCAAGCAGCTGCCCGAAGGCCTGCGCGAGGAGGTCTACCCCAAGAACATCCTGATGATCGGCCCCACCGGCGTCGGCAAGACGGAGATCAGCCGCCGCCTCGCGAAACTCGCCAAGGCGCCGTTCCTCAAGGTCGAAGCCACCAAGTTCACCGAAGTCGGCTATGTCGGCCGCGACGTGGAGCAGATCATCCGCGATCTCGTCGACGCCGCCATCGTCATGGTCCGCGAGGACATGCGCGAGCGGGTCAAGGCCACCGCCCATTCGGCCGCCGAGGAGCGCGTGATCGACGCGCTGGCCGGCGAGGGCGCCCGCGAGCAGACCCGCGAGATGTTCCGCAAGAAACTCCGCGACGGCCTGCTCGACGACAAGGAGATCGAACTCGAGGTCGCCGACACGTCGAGCCCGTTCCCGATGATGGACATCCCCGGACAGCCCGGCCAGATGGGCGCGATGAACCTCGGCGACATCTTCGGAAAGGCCTTCGGTGGCCGCAAGACACGCCGCCGGCTGTCCGTCGCCGCCTCCTACGAGCTTCTGATCACCGAGGAAGCCGACAAGATGCTCGACCAGGAGACCGTCAATCGCGAGGCGATCGACCTCGTCGAACAGAACGGCATCGTCTTCCTCGACGAGATCGACAAGGTCTGCGCCCGCGCCGAGACCCGCGGCGCCGACGTCAGCCGCGAGGGCGTCCAGCGCGACCTCCTGCCGCTGATCGAGGGCACAACCGTCTCGACCAAGCACGGCCCGGTCCAGACCGACCACGTGCTGTTCATCGCCTCCGGCGCGTTCCACATCGCCAAGCCTTCGGACCTGCTGCCCGAGCTTCAGGGCCGTCTGCCGATCCGGGTGGAGCTTCGTGCCCTGACCGAGGAGGATTTCGTGCGCATCCTCACCGAGACCGACAACGCGCTGACGCTGCAATACACCGCGCTGATGGACACCGAGAAGGTGGCCGTCACTTTCACCGAGGACGGCATCGCGGCGCTCGCGCGCATAGCGGCGGAGGTGAACCGCAGCGTCGAGAACATCGGCGCCCGGCGGCTCTACACGGTACTGGAACGCGTCTTCGAGGATCTGAGCTTCACCGCGCCGGATCGCTCAGGCGACGCGGTCGAAGTGAACGCGGAATTCGTGGAGAAACACCTCGGCGAGTTGAGCCGTTCGGCGGATATGAGCCGTTACGTGCTCTGATTGGCGACAGGCGCGTCAGCGAGATCGGAATCGTCGTACCCGCCCAGCCACGTCGCCAGACCCGCGAGCAGAAGCAGCGTCATCGACCCGCCGAGCGAATAGACGAGGAAAGCGCCGATCAGGCCCCATCCGCCCATCCAGGCGAAAACCGCCGCCGTGCCGGAAATCAGGGCCGACAGCATCAGCAGGACGACGATGTTCGTGCTCATTCCTTCGGTCTCCTTTGGCAGGCAAAGTCGCTCGGAAGCACTGAAGATTCGGTTAACGTGGTCTTGTCCCCTCAGGTTGCGTTGAATCCGTGAGTTGCACAACCATAGCGTGTATAGCTGCTTCTTAAAGCGGTCAGATAGGCGGAAAACCGCCCAAATCTGCCGATTTTCAGGGGGCCGTGCCGCCGATGGCGCGCGTGATCCGCTCCGCCGCACTCCGGACCCGCGCCCCGTAATCAACTCCGCGCCCGCCGGTCATGCGCACCACCGGGCCGGAAATCGACACTCCGGCCACCGCCTCGCGGAACTCGTTGAAGATCGGCGCGGCGACGCAGCGCATGCCTTCGGTCCGCTCCTCGTCGTCCAGCGCCCACCCGCGCGCCCGGATCTCGGCAAGCTCCTCGACCAGCCGGTCGCGGTCCGTGATCGTGCGCGGGGTGAATGCGGCCAGACCTTCCTCCCGCACGATCCGATCGATCCGGTCCGCCGGATACCAGGCCAGCAGCGCCTTGCCGATCCCCGACGCGTGGATCGGGCCGCGCGTGCCGGGCCGGAAAAACGCCCGGATCGGCTCGTGCGTCTCTACCTGGCTCAGGAACATCACCTGACCGCCCTCGGCGATGGCCAGATTCGCCGTCTCGCCGGTCTCGGCCATCAGCGAGCGCATCTCGGCGCGCGCCTGCTCGACCAGGTTCGACCGCCCGAGAAACGCGCTCCCGATCCGGAACGCCTCGCGTCCGACGAACCACAGCTGTTGATCGGCCTGGAATTCCACCATCCCGTGCGTCGCGAAGGTCGAAAGCACGCGATAAACGGTCGCGGGCGATTGACCCGACGATTCCGCCAGCTCGGTGAGCGACATGCCCTCGCTGCCGGCCAGCACCTTGAGAATGTGCAGCGCGCGGTCGAGCGACTGGATCGTCGTCGCCTCGGCGTTCGTGTTGAAGCCGCGCGGCCTGCCGCGGGTGCGCTTCTGGGTGCCGTCCATGCCGCCCTCCGAGTCCTCGAAGGTCTGCAACATGCGGCATCGGGATTGGAAAATCCAGAAATAAAAAACTTCACCGCCTGATGAAAAAATAAAAACCCAATGTTTCCAGACTTTTTCGTGTCTCTAAGCGAAATTGAAAAACTATTTCAAAAAAATTGGCAACCTCCTGATGATCTGCTATGAAGCAGTCAACAATCAGGAGGAAAGCCCGTGTCCACCCAGAACCCCGTCTTCATCCCCGGCCCGACCAACATCCCCGACCGTCTGCGCCACGCCTGCGACGTCCCCACCATCGACCATCGCTCGGCGGGCTTCGGCGCGATGTTCAAGCCGCTCTTCGCCGGCGTCAAAAAGGTGCTTCGGACCGAAAAAGGCGAGGTGATCTTCTTCCCCGCGACCGGCACCGCCGGCTGGGAAGCCGCGCTGACCAACACCCTTTCGCCAGGTGACAAGGTTCTCGCCTGCCGCCACGGCATGTTTTCGCATCGCTGGATCGACATGTGCCAGCGTCTCGGCCTCGACGTCCAGCAGTTGAACGCCGCATGGGGCGCCGGCGCGCCGGCCGCCGATTTCGAAGCCGCGCTCAAGGCCGACAAAGGTCACGCGATCAAGGCCGTTCTCGTCACCCACAACGAGACCGCGACCGGCGTCAAATCCGACGTCGCCGCGATCCGCCGCGCGATGGACGCGGCCGGTCATCCGGCCCTGCTGCTCGTCGACGGGGTCAGCTCCATCGGCTCGATGGACTTCCGCATGGACGAGTGGGGCGTCGACGTCGCCGTCACGGGCAGCCAGAAGGGCTTCATGCTCCCGGCCGGCCTCGCCATCGTCGGCGTCAGCCCCAAGGCGGTCAAAGCGATGGAGACCGCGAAGCTGCCGCGATGCTTCCTCGATTTCCGCGACATGCTGACCACGAACGCCAAGGGAGGCTTCCCCTACACCCCGCCGATCAACCTGTTCTACGGTCTGGCCGAATCCCTGCGCATGATCGACGAGGAGGGCCTCGACGGCGTCATCGACCGGCACCACCGCCTCGCCGAAGGCGTCCGCCGCGCCGTCGCCGCCTGGGGCCTCAAGCTCTGCGCCCAGTCGCCCGACCTCTACTCCGACACCGTCAGCGCCATACTCGTCCCCGAGGGCTTCGACAGCACCGAATTCGTCACGCTCGCCGCCGAGAAATACGGCGTCGCGTTCGGCGTCGGTCTGGGCGAGGTCGCCGGCAAGGTGTTCCGCATCGGCCATCTGGGCAGTCTCACCGACGTCATGATGCTCTCGGGCCTCGCGACGGCCGAGATGGTCATGGCCGATCTGGGCTATCCGATCACGCTCGGCACTGGCGTCGCCGCCGCGCAGGACTACTATCGCAACACGGCCAACGCCGCCGCCGAGCTCCCGCTCGCGAAAACGGCCTGAGGAAGACGCATATGTATATTCCGACCATCGACGACGCGCTGGCCGCGCACGAGCGGATCAAGCCCTACATCCACCGCACGCCGATCCTGACCTCGTCCTATTTCAACGAGCTGACCGGCGCCGACCTGCATTTCAAATGCGAGAACTTCCAGAAGGCCGGCGCCTTCAAGGTGCGCGGCGCCTCCAACGCCGTCTTCGGCCTCTCCGACGACATGCTGGAGAAGGGCGTCGCCACCCATTCCTCCGGCAACCACGCCCTCTCGCTCAGCTACGCCGCCGGCCGGCGCGGCATCCCCTGTCACGTCGTCATGCCGCGCACGGCGCCCCAGGCCAAGAAGGACGCGGTGCGCGGCTACGGCGGCATCATCACCGAATGCGAGCCCTCGACCACCAGCCGCGAGGCGGTCTTCGCCGAGGTCCAGGCCGAGACCGGCGCCGATTTCGTCCATCCCTACAACGACCCGCGCGTCATCGCGGGCCAGGCGACGTGCTCGCGCGAACTCAGCGAACAGGTCGACGGGCTCGAGGCGGTCATCGCGCCCATCGGCGGCGGCGGCATGATCTCGGGCACCTGTCTCACGATGTCCAACATCGCGCCTGGACGTCGAGATCTTCGCGGCCGAGCCCGAACAGGCCGACGACGCCTATCGCAGCTTCAAGGCCGGCCACATCATCGCCGACGACGCGCCGAACACGGTCGCCGACGGCTTGAAAGTTCCGCTCAAGGACCTCACGTGGCATTTCGTGAGCCATCATGTCACCGACATCCTGACCGCCAGCGAGCAGGAGATCATCGACGCGATGAAACTGACGTGGCAACGCATGAAGATCGTCATCGAACCGAGCTGCGCCGTGCCGCTCGCGACGATCCTCAAGAACAAGGACCGCTTCGCCGGCAAACGCGTGGGCGTCATCATCACCGGCGGCAACGTCGACATGGACACATTGCCCTGGATCAAGGGCTGAGGGAGGAGACTGCGATGAACGTACATTCAAGCATCGACGAGCATGAGGTCGGCTTCGACATTCCGGCATCGGTGGGCATGGACGAGAAGGACATCCAGACCCCCTGTCTGGTGCTCGATCTCGACGCGCTCGAGCGCAACATCAAGAAGATGGGCGACTATGCCAAGTCGCACGGCATGCGCCACCGCGTCCACGGCAAGATGCACAAATCGGTCGACGTGGCCCTGCTCCAGGAAAAGCTCGGCGGCTCGTCGGCGTCTGCTGCCAGAAGGTCAGCGAGGCCGAGGTCTTCGCCCGTGGCGGCATCAAGGACGTTCTGGTCTCCAACCAGGTGACGCAGCCGGAAAAGATCGACCGCCTCGCCCGCATGCCCAAGCTCGGCGCGCGCACCATCTGCTGCGTCGACGACATGGACAACATTCCGAACCTGTCGGCCGCGGCCGTGAAACACGGCACGCAGATCGAGTGCCTGGTCGAGATCGATTGCGGCGCCGGCCGCTGCGGCGTGACGACCACGCCCCAGGTCGTCGAACTCGCGAAGGCGATCGACGCCGCCCCGGGCCTGAAATTCGCCGGCATCCAAGCCTATCAGGGCGCGATGCAGCACATCGACAGCTTCGAGGAGCGCAAGGGCAAGACCGACATCGCCATCGCGATGGTGCGTGACGCCGTCGACGCGCTCAAGGCCGAGGGGCTCGAGTGCGACATCGTCGGCGGCGGCGGCACCGGCAGCTATTACTTCGAATCCAATTCCGGCGTCTTCAACGAGCTGCAATGCGGCTCCTACGCCTTCATGGACGCCGATTACGGCCGCATCCACGACAAGGACGGCAACCGCATCGACAAGGGCGAGTGGGAGAACGCGCTGTTCATCCTGACCTCGGTGATGTCCCACGCCAAGCCCGACAAGGCGATCTGCGACGCCGGCCTCAAGGCGCAGTCGGTCGACAGCGGCCTGCCCTTCATCTACGGCCGCGACGACGTGAAATACGTCAAATGCTCGGACGAGCACGGCGTGATCGCCGATCCCGACGGCGTGCTCAAGGTCAACGAGAAGCTCAAGCTCGTCCCCGGCCATTGCGATCCGACCTGCAACGTCCACGACTGGTATGTCGGCGTCCGGAACGGCAAGGTCGAGACGGTCTGGCCGGTCAGCGCCCGCGGCAAGGCCTATTGATCCAATCCGGGAACCGGCCGCCGGTCGGTTCCCGCACCACCCATAAGAAACGAGAAGGGGAGACAGGCGATGCTCATCGTTCCTGAACGCGAGGTCGCAGGCCTCATTTCCGCCGAGCAGGCCTACACCGCCGTCGAGGCCGTCTTCGCCGCCATGGCGCGCGGCGACGCGGTCAACTTCCCCGTCGTGCGCGAGGCGCTCGGCCACGAGGACGCGCTCTACGGCTTCAAGGGCGGCTTCGACCGCGCCGGGCACACCCTCGGCGTCAAGGCCGGCGGCTACTGGCCCCACAACCTCGAAAAACACGAGGGCGTCGGCAACCACCAATCCACCGTCTTCCTCTTCGACCCCGATACCGGACGCGTCAGCGCCATGGTCGGCGGCAATTACCTGACCGCCATCCGCACCGCCGCGGCCAGCGCCGTTTCGATCAACCACCTGTCGCGCAAGGATTCCAAAATCCTCGGCATGGTCGGCGCCGGCCACCAATCCGCCTTCCAGATGCGCGCCGCCGTGGCCCAGCGCGATTTCGACAAGATCATCGGCTGGAATTTCCACCCCGAGATGCTCTCGCGCCTCGAAGACACCGCCGCCGAGCTCGGCCTGCCCTTCGAGGCGGTCAGCCTCGACGAGCTCGGCGCGGCCTCGGACGTGATCATCACCATCACGTCGAGCTTCGATCCGATCCTCTCCAAGACGCAGATCCGCCCCGGCACGCATCTGGCCTGCATGGGCACGGACACCAAGGGCAAACAGGAGGTCGACGCCGCCATCTTGGCCGCGGCGACCGTCTTCACCGACGAGCCCGCCCAGTCCATCAGCATCGGCGAGGCCCAGCACGCCATCGCCTCCGGTCTGATCCAGGAAAGCGCCATCAACCAGATCGGCGCCGTGATCAACGGTGACCATCCCGGCCGCACCTCCGACGACGAGATCACCCTGTTCGACGGCACCGGCGTCGGCCTCCAGGACCTCGCCGTCTCGGCCCGCCTCGTCGACCTCGCCCGCGACAAGGGCGTGGCAATCGAGGTCGAAATCTGACCACGGCACCCCGGGCGTGATCGACGATCCGACGCTGCGTGAGACCCGGCACTGGGATCTGCCGGAGATTCTCGGGCTCTACTCCGAGGCGTTCCCCGACGAGGACCTCGCCCCGCTGGTCCACGACCTGATGACCGGCGACCGCGACGTGCTCTCGCTCGGCGCGTTCGACGGCGACGCCCCGGCCGGACACGTCGCTTTTCACGCTCTTCGGAGCGCCGGAGCAGGATCGCAAAGGCGCGCTCCTCGGCCCCATCGCGTCGCGCCGCGATTTCAGCGGTTGGGGCTGGGGAGCCGCGCTTGTTCGCGCGGGTCTCGAGCGGCTCAAAGAGCCGGGGCGTCGAGCATGTCTTCGTCCTCGGCGACCCGGCGTGGTACGGCCGCTTCGGCTTCGCGCCGGAGCGCCGGGCGAAGCCGCCCTTTCCCCTTCCCGACGCGTGGTCGGACGCCTGGCAATCCGCACCGCTTGTCTCCGACGTGTCCGTACCCGAGGGCCCGTTCTCCCTACCGGACCCTGGATGCGGCCCGCGCTCTGGGGCCCGTGATCCCGCGCGCGCCCGTGCGCCCGCCACCCTTGCCTCCGCCCGGATCGCGCTTTCATCCTTGCGAAGACCCCGGAGGAAGGCCGCATGCGCATGATCTGGATCCTCTCCGCTCTGGCGGTGCTGCTCGGCGTCGGCGTCTTCGCCTGGGTCCGCGCGACCGCCTCCGTCGAGACGCCGGACTACGCCGTCGAACGCGCCGATGGCGCGGCCGAGCTGCGTCGCTATCCGGCGATGGTCCTCGCCAGCGTCCGCCGAGAGGGCGACCGGAGTCGCGCCGTCGGCGGCGCCTTCCGCCCCTTGGCTGATTACATCTTCGCCAAAAGCCGAGGTGGCGACAAAATCGCCATGACCGCACCGGTCGTCCAAGAACCCGAAAAGATCGCGATGACCGCGCCCGTCGTCCAAGAGCCCGGCGAGAACGACGTCTGGACGATCAGCTTCATCATGCCGGCCGGCCGGACCCTCGCCGACCTGCCCGACCCCTCGGGCGACGTCACCCTGCGCGACGTGCCCGAACGCCGCATCGCCGCGCTGCGCTTCTCCGGCCGCTGGACCGACGCGAATTTCGAGGCGCATGCCTCTGACCTCATGGCCTGGATCGACGCGCAGGGCCTGACCCCGACCGGCCCCGTCGAATTCGCCTACTACAACGACCCCTTCACCCCGTGGTTTCTCCGCCGCAACGAGGTGCTTGTCGAAGTGGCGGACTAGCCGATCGCCGCCGTCGCGTTGACGGCCTCCGCCGAATTGGCCAGAAAAGCCGCCGCACCCGATGAAACCCCCAACCCGAGGAGGCGGACGACCATGCCCGACCTGAACCAGTTCGGTCTGCCTGTGAAATACGCCCTGATCGGAGCCGTCATGGGTGTGATCTGGCTGATCGTCCGGACCCTGTTCGGCTGGGAGAGCGACAGCGGCCCGCTTCTGACGCTCCTCGCCTTCACCGGCGGAGGCTTCGCCGGAGGGGCGCTGCGACAATGGGCGGGCAAAACGGACTGACGCTGATCGCGCGTGTGACACACCTTTCCACTCGGTTAACGTGATTTGAATCGTCTATTTGAATCAATGTCTTGACCAAAACGACACGTGTGTCGCGAACGCGCGTGAGTCACACCTCCATCTCAGCCAGAAGCGCCCGAAGCGTCTCGATCCGGTCCGCCTCGGCCGGCGGCTTGTCCCGCCGGATGCGACTGATCCGGGGAAACCGCATCGCCACCCCGGACTTGTGCCGGGTCGAGCGGTTGAGACCCTCGAAGGCGATCTCGAAGACCATCCCGTGATCCGGCTCCGCCCGCACCGCCCGGACCGGCCCGAACCGGTCGGTGGTGTTCTCGCGCACGAAACGGTCGATCTCGGTCAGCTCCGCGTCGGTGAAGCCGAAATAGGCCTTGCCGACGGGGACGAGCGCGTCGCCGTCCCAGACCCCGAACGTGTAGTCGGAATAGTACCCCGACCGCTTGCCGTGGCCGCGCTGGGCGTACATCAGCACCGCGTCGACGATCATCGGATCGCGCTTCCATTTGAACCACGGCCCCTTCGGTCGGCCCGCGACGTAGACGCTGTCGGCCCGCTTGAGCATCACCCCCTCGATCACCGGATGCGGCGGATCGGCCCGCGCGGCGGCCAGATCGTCCCACGTCCCGAACGCGATGCGCGGTGAAAGATCGAACCGCGCCGGATCCAGGCCCGCGACGAATTCTTCCAGCGCCGCGCGCCGTTCCGCGAACGGGCTCCCCCGAAGGTCGCGCGTCCCGTCATGCAGCAGGTCGTAGGCGCGCAGAACGGCCGGATGCGCGGCGCGGAGTTTCGCGGTCACGGACTTCCGGTTGAGCCGCTGCTGCAGGTCCGAGAAACTGCCGACACCCTCGGTCAGACCGCCGGGCGACGCCACGAGAAGCTCGCCATCAAGCGTGCCGTGAAAGTCGAGCGCCTCGATCAGATCAGGAAACGCCCCCGAGATGTCATCGCCCGTTCGCGAATACAGAACGCGCGTCTCCGGCCCGCCGCTCGCCTGGACGCGGATGCCGTCCCATTTCCATTCCGCGATGAACTCGGCCGGGTCGAGCGCCGCGAGGTCCGCCTCGGTCAGCGGCGTGGCCAGCATCACCGGACGGAACGCCGAGGTCGCGTCGAAATACGGCCTCTCCCCACCATCCAGCCACGCGAACAGCGCCGCGTAAGGCGGCGTCAGCCCGTGCCAGATCTCCTCTATCTCCGCCACGTCCCGCCCGCCGAGATCGGCAACCGCCTGTTTCGCGAGCCGCGCCGAGACGCCGACACGGAGTCCCCCGGTCACAAGCTTGAGCAGCGCGAACCGCTCCTGCGCATCCAGCGTGTCGAGCATGCTCTCCACCAGACGCGGCGCCTCGCGGCGCGACACGGAATGCAGCCGGTCCACGACCTCGCCGAGCGGCGGGCTCTCCTCGGGCGCCGCCGGCTCCGGCCAGATCAGCGCGATGGTCTCCGCCATGTCCCCGACGAAATCGTAAGAGAGCGCGAACAGCTCCGCGTCGACCCGCTCCGCCACCAGCGCGCGCAGCATCGCCGGTTTGATCGAGGCGATGTCGAGATCCCGCGTTATCGCGGCCAGCGCCCACCCCCGGTCCGGATCGGGCGTCTCCGCCAGATGATCGCGGATCAGCCGCAGCTTGCCGTTGCGCGAAGGCGTCAGCGTCAGCCGATCGAGAAGGCGGGCGAAGCCGCGCATCAGTCCGGCTCGTCCTCGAAGCCGACCAGATGCAGCGGTCTGGCCGGAACGCCGTTCAGCGCGCACCAGCGGACCAGCGCCTCCTCGCGGCCATGCGTGACCCAGACCTCGGCCGGGGCGATCTCGGCGATGGTCGAGGTCAGCGCCGGCCAGTCGCAATGGTCCGACAGGATCAGCGGCAGCTCGACGCCGCGCTGGCGCTGCCGGGCGCGGACCTGCATCCAGCCGCTGGCGAACGCGATCAGCGGATCGGAGAACCGCCGCACCCACTTCGCCGCGAAGGCCGAAGGCGGCCCGAGCACGATGGCCCCGGCGAAATCCGACGCCCTGCCGCGTTCGAGCGTGGCGTTCTCCAGCGGTCCGAGGTCGATCCCCTGTTCGACGTAATAGTCGCACAACCGCCGCAGGGCCCCGTGCAGGTACACGGGCCCGTCGAATCCCGCCTCGCGGATCAGACTGATGACCCGCTGCGCCTTGCCGAGCGCATAGACTCCGATCAGATGCGTCCGCTCGGGAAACTGCGCGAGCGAGGTCATCAGGCGCGCGATCTCCGCCCGCGGGTCCGGATGCCGGAAGACCGGCAGACCGAACGTCGCCTCGGTGATGAACACGTCACAGGGCACCGGCTCGAACGGCGCGCAGGTCGCGTTCCGCGTGCGGGTGTAATCACCGGCGGCGACGATCCGCAGACCGCGCCGCTCGACCGCGATCTGCGCCGACCCGAGCACGTGGCCGGCCGGATGGAACCGCACCGTGACGCCCCCCAGCTCGATCGGCTCGCCGATGCTGGCGGACTGACGGTCGGCCGGCAGTCCCTCGCCCATCCGGATCGCCATGATGTCGATCGTCTCTCGCGTCGCGAGAACCGCGCCGTGGCCGGGGCGGGCATGGTCCGCATGGGCATGCGTGATCAAGGCTCGCGGCACCGGACGCACCGGATCGATGAAGAAATCGCCCGGCGGGCAATACAGCCCCTCCGGACGCGGAACGAGCAGATCGGACGGCCGCATCCGGGTCAGCGCCCGGCTTCGCCCGCCAGCCGGTCAATGACCCCGCCCATGATCCGCGCGGTGTCGGCCCAGGCGGGCAGCGCGCGTCCGGCCTCGGCCGAGGCCGCCGCCATCCCGCGCCGCAGGTCCGGCTCGCTCAGCAGCCGCCGCAACGCGCCCCCGAACGCCTCCGGATCGGCGGGCGGCACCAGGATGCCGGTCTCAGGCGGCACCGTGTCGGGCACCGCGCCGACCGCGCAGCCGACGATCGGCAGGCCGTGCAGCATCGCCTCGCTGAAGACCATGCCGTAGCCCTCGTAATGCGTGGCGAGCGCGAAGATCGACGCGGCGCGGAACCGGTCGCGCAGCTCCTCCTCGCCGATCTCTCCGACGAACCGCACCCGTCCGTCGAGCCCGAGCGCCGCGCACTGATCGAGGAGTGCCCGGGCCGTGGCGGGATCATGCGCCCGCCCGACGATCTCCGCGGTCCAGTCGAGATCCGTCAGCGTGGCGAGCGCGCTCAGCAGCGTGTCATGCCCCTTTCGCGGCGCCAGAAGGCCAACCGAGAGGATCAGCGGCGGCGTCACCTCGGCGCGCACCGGATCCGCCGCCGGAAAGCCGGGGGGCGCGATCGAGATGCGATCTTCCGGCACCCCGAACCGGTCGTGAAGGATGCGCGCGGTGTGCGGGCTCGGGACCACCACATGATCGGACCGAGCGAGATTCGCCGCCTCCAGCCGCAGAAGCGCGTCGGCCCGCGCGGGCGACAATCCCGTCTCAAGCCCGAGCGGATGGTGGATCATGGCGATGACCGGCGCGCGGATCGCGTCGAAGACGCCCGTGTCCATCGCGCCGAAGACCAGTCCGTCGACGATGACAGGCACATCCGGTGCGACCGCCGCCAGCGCCGAGCGGGTCGCGCGATCATCGTCCCGCGATGGATCCGGATAGCTCGCGGCGAGACCTATGTGCTCGACCTCCCGGCCTGCCGAGCGCAGGGCGTTGAGAAGGCTGCGCTCGTAGATGAACCCGCCGGTCCGCGTATCGATATCGCCCGGGATCGCGAACGCCGCGCGCTGCGAACTCATCGGGCCAGCTGTTCGCTTGCGAAGACGCCGAGCACGACGCGCTCGAGCGCCTGCACGCCCAGATACGTGATCACGGCGGTCGCGGCCATCAAGACCGTAGCGCTCCAGAGCATCCCGTATCCCGAGGTCGAGGCGGTCAGCGCGATCAGCCCGCCCATGCCGGTCCCCGTCGCGAGCCATTCCGCAGTGGTCGCTGCCAGGATCGCCGCCGGGACCGCCATGCGCGCGGCGGCGAAAAACGCCGGCATCATCGCGGGGATCTGCGCATGGCGCAGGCGGCTCCAGCGTCCGGCATCGTAGCTGTCGAACATGTCGAGCACCTGCGCCGGCGTCTGGCGCAGACCTTGGAGGCAGGCGACGAGCGTGGGAAAGAAGATCATCACCGCGACGATGGTGACGGTGCCTGCGGCTCCACGTCCCAGCGCCAGAACGATGAGCGGCGCGGTCGTGACGATCGGAATGGAGCGGAGCGCCACGGCCACCGGAAGCACGGTCGTGGAAAGTCGGGGGTACAGGATGATCGCGGCGGCAAGGCCCGCGCCCGCCACCAGACCGGCGAGATAGCCCGGCACCGCATGCGCCATGGTATCGAGATAGGCCGCGAAAAGCGTGGCGCGGTCGGCGGCCGCGTCCGGCGCGGTCACGAGGAACGCCCAGACGTCGACCGGGCGCTTGGCGAAGAACGGGCTGAGGCCGGCCGCGTCCATGCCGACCTGCCAGATCGCGAGCGCGAGGCCGAAGGTCAGAAACCCGAGCGCGAGACCGCCGATGCGGCTTCGCCCGCGCGGCGGCGGCGTCGCCAGCAGGATGGAGGGCGGCGCGCTGCTCAGCCGGCGTCCGGCCCAGCCGAACAGAGCGTAGGCCGCCATCGCCGTCGCCGAGGCCACGACCGCCAGCGCCCAGGTCGCCGGCACGTCGAGGGCGCGCATCGCCTGGATCGTCAGCACGCCCATGCCCCGCTCCGCGCCGGTGAATTCTCCGACCATCGCGCCGAGGAACGCCGCCGGAGCGGCGATCTGGAGACCGGCGACGAGATACGGCACCGATGCCGCCGCGCGGATCTGCACGAGTTCGGTCGCCCGGCCGCCGCCGTAGCTGCGAACCAGATCGAACCAGCTCGCCGGCGCCGCGCGCAGCCCGACCATCAACGGCAGGAACGTCGTGAAATAGACGGCCAGCGCCGCGAGCGCGACCTGAGGGCCGTCTCCCGGTCCCAAGCATCACGCGCAGGATCGGCCCGGTCGCGACCAGCGGAAGGCAGAAAAAGATCAGCGCCAGACCGGCGATCACAGGCTCCAGCCGTGGCAGGAACAGCGCGAGGCAGGCCAGCGCGATCGCGGCCAGATTGCCGATCAGGAAACCCCACGCCGCAGCCTCGACCGTCGAGGCGAGCGCGCGCGCGATCAGCCCCGCATGCGTCCAGAGGTGCAGGGCGATCTCAAGCGGGCCCGCGATGATGAACGCGCCGGCGGTCAGCCGCGCGGCGGTCTCCCAGCCGATCAGAAGCGCCGCGATGACCAGCGCGCCGGTGATCGCCCGGGTCGGGAAGGCGTCGAACGCGCCATCGGCCGTCGCGGCGCTCATTCGGCGGCGAGCGGGTCCGACGCCTCCTGCCGCGCGCCGAGCCAGAGCGCGGACGTGACCTGGTCCGCCAGTTCGCGGAATTCCGGCAAGGCCATCAGCGCGCGGGAGCGGGGGCGGGGCAGAGTGACCGGAATGTCCGCGACGATCCGCGCGGGCCGGGGGCTGAAAACGATGACCCGCTCGGACAGGAGGATCGCCTCGTTGACCGAATGGGTGACGAGCACGGTCGTCGTGCCGCGTTTCTCCCAGAGTGCCGGCAGTTCGAGGTTGAGCCGCATCCGCGTCAGCTCGTCCACCGCGCCGAACGGTTCGTCGAGCAGCAGGAGCTCCGGCTCGGCCACCAGACACCGCGCGATCGCGACCCGCTGGCGCATCCCGCCTGAAAGCTCGGCGGGACGGCGGTCCTCGAAACCCTCCAGCCCGACCAGCGCGATCAGCCGATCCACCGAGACGGGATCCGCCGGCTGGCGCGCCAACTTGAGCGCCAGAGCTATGTTTCCCCGCACCGTCCGCCAAGGCAGCAAAGCCGCATCCTGAAACGCCATCGCGAGGCCCGCCCGGCGTCGCACCTCCAGCGGCGTCTCGGAGCCGATCCGCACGTCTCCCGAACTCGGCTCCTCAAGCCCGGCGATCAGCCGCAGAACCGTGGATTTGCCGCAGCCGGACGGGCCGACCAGCGCCGTCGTCTCGCCCGCCGCCAAGTCGAGGTCGAGCGGCTCGACCGCCTCGACCGCCTCGGCGCCAGAGCCGAAAGTCTTGGCCAGCCCGCGGCAGCGGACCGGCGGCGGTGTCCCGGATCGGGCGTCAGGCCCCATGGATTTCCTCGAGCAGCGACCGATCCCAGAGGTCCGCCGTGACCGACCGGCCCAGCAGCCCCAGCGTCTCGACATTCGCCGCCACGGTCTCGTCGGTGAACCATCCGAACACGTTGGCATCCGTGAGGTCCGAGAACATCAGCGGCACCTGCTTGGCCGCCTGAAGCCGCTGCGTCGGCAGGTCGAGACCGGAATCCGGGAACATCTCCATGGTCAGCGCGGCCGCCGCGTCCGTATCGGCGCGGTAATCGTTCCAACCCATGATCTCGCCGCGCATAAGCGCGAGCAGATCATCCCGCCGGTTGGCGAGGCTGTCCTCGGTGGCGATATAGGTCTGCGAATGCACCGAATATCCGTGGTCGGCCATCAGCATCGTGACGTTGTCCACACCCTGGATCGTCATGGCGACCGGCAGATCCGTTTCCCAGCAAAGCAGACAATCGACCTGGCCGGCCAGAAGCGGCGCGGGATCATACTGCGTCGGCACGATCTCGATCGCGTCGATGTCGACGCCGTTGATGGTGCAGAGCGCCTCCAGAACCGGCGTGTTGGCGAGCGCCATGCCGATGCGCTTTCCCTCCAGATCGCCAGGCGCGTTCACCGGGTTCGCCGGCAGCGAGGCGATGACGAACGGGTTTTTCTGCATCGCCACGGCGATGATCTTGAACGGCGCGCCTTCTTCGACCGAGGCCGAGGCGTAATCCGCCGCCGATATCCCGACCAGCGCCCGGCCCGAGACCACCTGAGGATCGACCGGCGCGTTCGGGCCGCCCGGGCTCAGCGTGACGTCGAGGCCCAGATCGCTCCAGTATCCCTTGGACTGCGCGATGTAGCTCCCGGCGAACTGCACGGAATGCAGCCACGACAGCTGCATGCCCGCTGGCTTGGCGCCCTGTGCTCGAAGTGGTCCGATCCCGGCCATGAAAGCCGCGCCGCCGCCTGCGAGAAGCAGGTTTCGCCTGCTGATACGGTTGAATGACATCCTGTTCCCCATGTCGTAAGACCCCATCTGTACACTAGGACGAAGGCGAACCGGAACAACTCCGATCCGGTCCCTTCGTTCCCATCATCGGCCAAAGCGCGCCGGGCGCCGCGGCGATGAGAATCACGATGCCGAACGCGACGCTTGCGGCCAGCCCGGCCCCCGCACCGAAGCCCGCGACCGGAAACAGCGCGGCCGCCGCGCCCTCCCGCCATCCCCAGCCTCCCACGGACAACGGCAGCAGCATCGCCGTGAGGATGAGCGGCACGATCGCGACCGTGGCGAGCGGCCCGAGCGAGGTGCCGGTCGCCCGCGCGCAGAACGCGAACGCGGCGAGATTGCATGCCACGATCGCGAGCCCCAACACGATCTGCCGACCCCGCACCGCCGGAGCGAACAGCGCCGCGCGCGTCGAGGCGCCGAAGCGCGCGAGCATCGGCAGTCGCGCGAGGCGGGCGCCGAGCGCCTGCCGGAACCGCCAGAGGATCGCCACGCCGACCGCAACCGCCACCAGCGCCGTGCCTGCGCCCCCGAGCGGCGCGCCGAGCATCAATGCCAACACGATCCCCGGAACCGCCACCGCCGCCAAGGCCATCTGACCCGCCATGCGCTCGATCACCACCGCCTCGCCCGAGACCGCGAGCCCCGCCGCATGCCGCATCCGTCCGGCGCGCGCCGCGTCGCCGACGACCCCGCCCGGCAGGGTCATGTTGACGATCTGCGCCAGGAAATACTCCCCGACGGCGCGGCCCCGCCCGATCTGCAGACCGAGCCGTCCCGCCGTCAGCCGCCAGCGGAACGCCGACAGTACGATCTGCGCCTGCGCCGCGAGAACCGCGGCCGCCAGCCAAAGCGGCGAGGCGGTCGCAAGACGCTCCCACCCGGCCGACGCGCCGAGAAAGTGCCAGATCAGCGCGACGAGACCGACCGGCACGAGAACGCGCAGCGCGACTGACAGCGCCCGCCGCGTCTCCTGTCGAACCGAAACGCTCAGACCATGGTTCAACTCGCGCCCTCCGGTTCCGGCGCGGCGGTGAAGGCGCGCACGAACGCGTCGCGGAACCACGCCATCGGCGGCGCGGGCAGGGCCGGATCGGGAACCAGGCCCGGCGTCCACCCCCACCCCTCGACCATCTCCACCAGATCCGCGTCGCCGATGACATGCACCGGCACGTCGACGCTGTCGGAGCCCGAGACGAACCCCGCCGGCTGATGGTCGCCGAGGATCACGATCAGCGGCCCGTCCGGACCCTGCCGCGCCGCCCAGTCCATGACGGTCTCCAGCGAATAGTCGATCGCCATCCGGTATTGGTCCCGGACCCGGTCACGGTCGCGCCAGACGACCTCCGGGCTGTCGCCGGACAGGGCCCAGCGGTCGAACACCGCGCCGTCGCCGACCGCGTCCCACGCGATCAGCTCGGGCACCGGCACCCAGGGCGCGTGCGACGACACCAGCGCCACCTGCGTGAAAAGCGGCGCGTCCGACGCGCCCAGCCGTTCCGGAAAGGCCGCGAGCGTGTACTGGTCCGGCATCGTCACCCAGTTGAACGGCTGGCCGCGATACCCCAGATCGCCGGCCGCGAGGATCGTCCCGAAGCCGAGCATCTCCCCTTCCGGCCAGTCCATCGTGATCGCCGGCATGACCGCCGCCGTCCGATACCCCGCATCCGCGGCGAGATGCCACAGCGTCCGGCGCGGGCTGGCGAGCATCGCGCCGTAGGTCGTCTGACCCGCCGTCGTCATCCCGGATGCGAGCGTTCCGTGCGCGAGCCAGCTCTGGCCGCCGGACGTCGGCGAGGCGAGCCAGCCGGACCGTGCCGTGAGCCCCGCCGCTTCAAGCTTGCCCTCCGCGTCCCGGAGCGTCGGCAGATGCGTCGGCCGGTAGAGCGGGTTGTCGAAACTGGCCCGCCCGTAGCTCTCCACGAACACCACCATGACGTCGCGGCCTTCGAGCCGGTCGAACAGTCCGACTTCGCCCGCGAACGGATCCGTCGCGGCGGCGGCGTGGAAATCGGCGAGCTCCGCAACCAACTCGCGCCATGTCCCGACCCGCTCCACGGCCATCCTGGCGGTGAACGCGGATCCTGGCGGGCTCCACGGCAGGGTCCAGACGCGGGTCGCCTCGCCGATCTGCGCCACCGCGACCAGCGCCGCCAACCCGGCGCCCGCCGCCGCCACGCGGCGCCACGCCGGCCGCGGCGCGATCCGCACCCAGGCCCCCGTCGCGATCCACAGCGCGACCGTCACGAGGCCCAGTACGGCCAGCGCGGACAATCCGGCCACCAGAACGAGCGGAACGCCGACGGCCCCTGTCGACAGATTCCACGCCGCGTCAACGAGATGCGCGTCGAAAAGCGGATTGAATCCCCGATTGAACGCGGTGAACATCGCGAAATCCGCGACCTTGAGAACGATCAGCGTCACAAGGAAGAACACGATCGCGATCCGCGCGGCGGCGGCCCAGACGGTCCCCGGCCGCAGCGCGATCAGCCCGAGCAGTATGACGGGAAGCTCCAGCGGAAACACCGCCAACGCTCCGAGGGTCATGGCGTCGGGATGATTGGGCTGAACCAATGCCAGATGCAGCGCCACCGCCGCGAGCGCCAGACCTGCGAGACGCGCGGCGGTCCAGTTCATGCGCGGTTGCGCCAAAGCCAGACGATGTCGACCCCGAACGACCAGACCAGCGCGCCGGTGGCCAACGCCGCCGGCGCCCACGCGATCCCCGGCCCGATCACCGGCGCCAGAAGAACGACCAGCGTGCCGATCTGAAGCACGCAGACGGCCTTGCGCCGGAACCGGTCGGGCAGGGGCGCGCGCAGCCATGGCAGGACCGCCGCCGCGGCGACGAACCCGTACCGGATGAACCCCAGCGGCAAAGCCCACAGGCCCACCTTGCCGGACAGCACGAGAATGATCGCGAGCAACGCCGCGAAAACCGCGTCGACCTCCATGTCGAAACGCGCGCCGAAATCCGACGCGAGCCTTTGGCGCCGCGCGAGCCTTCCGTCGACCCCGTCGAGGCAGAGCGCCAGCGCCGCGATCCCCATGACCGCCCAGGCCCTCGTGTCGGATCCCGTGAGTCCGTCAGGATGCGCGAGGGTCGCCACCAGCGAAGCCGCCAGCGCGAGACGCCCCAAGGTCACCACGTTCGCAAGGCCCAGCGCGGAATGTGGATAGGTTCCGGCCATCGCCGCCCCGGCCCAGGTCGCCGCCACGGCGAACACCGTCATCGCGACAAGCGGCGGCGAGATCGCCCCCGCGGGCCCGAGGAGCGCCGCCACGCAACCCACCAGCACGAGATTCGCGGCGGCGAGGGCGGCATACCGAAGCATCACCGGCCGTCGAGCAGATGACGGCGCCTGGAAAGCAGGCACGACGCTTTGATGAGCCATGGACACGTCAGATAGCCTTTTCGCGAGACCTTCAAGAATTTGTTGCAAACCGACCGGCGTGACTTACGGTTTCATACCGGACGACGCCAGATGAAATGGAGACCCGTTTTGACCGAGCGACCGGACGTCTATCGACCCTTGGCGCGAGCGCTGCACTGGCTGACGGCGATCCTTGTCATCGCGACGATCCCGGTGGGCGCGGTGATGGTCGAGGACGGCCTCCCGAGGGCGCTCCAGAACGGCCTCTTCATCTTCCACAAGAACGTGGGTGTCATCCTGATCCTTCTCGTCCTCCTGCGCCTGATCTACCGCGCCGCGCACGCACCGCCACCGCTGCCGGCCTCGGTCCCGGATTGGCAGCGCAAGGTGGCGGGCCTGACGCACGGGCTCCTATACCTGCTGCTGCTCGTCATGGGCGTGTCGGGATACGTGCGGGTCGCGGCCGGCGGTTTTCCGATCGAGACGCTCGACGCGCTGGGCGTCCCGCCGCTCGTGCCCCGATCCGACGCGCTCGCGGAAACAGCGAAGGCCGTTCACTTCTACGTGCGTTTCGCTCTGATCGCGCTGATCCTTCTGCATGTCGGTGCGGCGCTGCAGCATCTCTTCTCCCGCGCGGACGGCATCTTCGCCCGCATGTGGCCCGCCGCCGGCCGCTAGGCCGGCGCTTCGAGCCGGATCCGGGCACGAAGCGGCCGATGGTCTGACGCCTCGCGGATACCGGGAGAGTCGAGCACCGCCACGTCACGGACCGCTCCCTTCCGGTCGCACAGGATGCGGTCGAGCGGCAAAACCGGCCGCGTCGCCGGAAACGTCGACCGCGCGGGTCCGCTGAATGCGCGCCCGAGCATGGCCTTCGAAAACGCCACCCCGCCCCACGGCCTCCATTCGTTCAGATCCCCGAGGATCACGGTCGGCAAGGCCGGCCCGCGGCTCAGATGCTGGCCGATCACCCGCATCTGGACCGCGCGGAGCGGCTGGCCGAGCGACAGGTGCGTCCCGATCACCCTCAGCCGCGCCTGTCCCGCCGCGAGTTCGAGAACCACCGCGCCACGATGACAATGTCCCGGCAGATCGATGACCGCGGCCGCTTCGACTTTGACATGTGGCGCGACGAATACGATCGACCCGAGAAACCCGTGGCTCTCGTCGCCCCATCGCAGCGCCCGCTCCGGATGCGCGTGGCGCAGGCCCGTCGCCGCCTCGATCGCCCCGATGTCGAGAATACCCGCATGCGGCGGGCATTCGGCATCCGCCTCCTGCAGCGCCAGAACGTCCACGGGTTCCGCCAGCACGTCCCCGATCAGAACCCGCGCGATGCGCTCCGGATCGACGCGGCCGTCGCGCCCGCGCCCGCGATGCACGTTCCACGTCACGCAGGCGAAATCTCGCGGATTTGACGGCGTCGGGCTTGCGTTGACGCCGTCCCGGATGTCTTTGTCGGCGCGCGTCGGTTCCATCCGGCACATCTGGCACATTTTCTGTGCAGGCGCAGCATTTTTTCGCTCAGGCGGGAACCTCCGCGGCTCCGGTCCGTTGCAACCCGATCGGATCGACCGATATGCATCCACGACCGACGGTTTTTTCCGGAGAACAATGATTGTCCCTAAATTTTACTAGCTTCAGACCGTCCGGCGACGCGATCGATACCGACCGCAGGCGGACGCTCAAGACCGGAATGGCCGCGCTCGCGCTGGGACTGTCGCCTTTCGTGCCGGCCCGAGCCCTCACGCCCGAGCCTACGCCGTTCAGCTTCGACGCCCTCACCGAAGAGATGCGGGCCCTCGCCGGCGAGAACTGGCGCGAGCCGGTCCGGCTCGAGGGCTTTCTCGGCGATCTCGAATACGACGATTACCGCCTGATCCGCTTCAACGACGCGAAGGCGCGCTGGAGCGAGACCGACGGCCCGTTCCATCTCCACGCCTTTCATACCGGGTGGCTCTTCGGCGCGCCGGTCCAACTCTTCGAAGTCGAGGACGGCATGGCGCGCGAGATGATTTTCTCGACCGCCGATTTCGAATACCTCAACGAACTCGCCGACCGCGTTCCCGCCGATGCCGAACTCCCCGGCGTCGCCGGCTTCCGCCTCAACACCCCGATCAATCGCCCGGACAAATACGACGAACTCGCGGCCTTCCTCGGCGCGAGCTATTTCCGCGCGCTCGGTCGCGGCAGCGTCTACGGCGCAAGCGCGCGCGGTATCGCCGTCGACACCGCGACCGCCCGGCCCGAGGAATTCCCGCACTTCACCCGCTTCTGGCTCGAACGCCCGAAAGGCGGCGGCGACACGATCACCGTCTACGCCGCCCTCGACGGCCCGAGCGTCACCGGCGCCTACCGCTTCGTCATCCGGCCCGGCGCCGAGACCGTCATGGATGTCACCGCCCGGCTTTTCATGCGCGAGGACGTGGCCGAGCTCGGCATGGCGCCGCTGACCTCGATGATGCTCTTCGGCGATGCGAACCGCTCGGATTTCGACGATTACCGCGCCGCCGTGCGCGACAGCGAGGCGCTGCGCGTCGTGCGCGCGGACGGCGACGTGCTCTGGCGTCCGCTCAACAATCCGGCCGAACTTGGCGGCGCGTATCTCTTCGAAACCTCCCCGAGAGCCTTCGGCCTGCACCAGCGCGAGCGGGACCCCGACGCCTATCACGACGCCGAGGCGCATTACGAACGCCGCCCCTCCATCGAAGTCGAACCGCTGGGCGACTGGGGGCCGGGTGCCGTGCGTCTCGTCGAGATCCCCACCGATCTGGAGGCGAACGACAACATCGTGGCCTATTGGGTCCGCGAGGAACCGGTCCGCGCGGGCGACGCTCTTGAATACGAATACCGCCTGCGCTGGGGCGATCTCCCGCCGGAAACGGACGGCGACCGCGCCGTGATCATCGGCACCCGCGCCGGCGCGGGCGGCCCGTCGGGCGTTCCAAGCCCCGACGGCACCCGCAAGTTCGTCGTGGATTTCGCCGGCGGTCCGCTCGCGGAGCTTCCCGCCGACGCGGAGATCTCGGCCGAGGTCTCGATCTCGACCGGCGAACTGGTCTCGAAAACCCTCGAGCGGCTGGAGACCGGCGACGCATGGCGTCTCGTGATCGACGTGTCGGCGGAGGAGGGCGACGTCGTCGAACTCGTCGCGCACCTGGCCGGGTTCGGCCGGAAACTGAGCGAGATCTGGCTCTATCAATGGATCAATGCCTGATGGCTCATCCCGCTCTTGCCCATGAATCCGACGACTTCGCGCCGGTCCGTGATCCGTGGCGACCGCCTTCGGCCCCGCTCCGGATGGAGGCGCAGGATCTGAGCCGTGCGCCGGAGCCCGACGCGGCGCTTCCGCCCGCGCCCCTCGGCGCGATCGCCACCCGGACGGCCGCCATCGTCTTCGCCACCCTGGCGGCTTTCGCGGCCGGCGCCGCCTTCGCCGGGGCGGCCTCCGCGGTCGGCATCGGCTGGATGGACGTCCTGCGCGTCCTGCTCATCGGCGCGTCGACCTGGTGGCTGGCCTTCGGCGCCGCCCAAGCGCTGATCGGCGTCTTCGCCGGACGGATGCGCCCGCGCGCTTCCGCGTCGACCGACGCGGCGCTTGGCGCCACGGTGATCCTGATGCCGGTCTGCGGCGAGGAACCCGCCGAGACCTGGTCCCGCATCGCCGCGATGGAAGCGTCGCTGGCGCGCGACCCGCAGGGCGCCCGCTTCGACATCGCCATCCTCTCGGACACCCGCGACGACGCGATCGCCTCCGCCGAGCGCCATTGGCACGCCCGCCTGATCGCGGAGCGCACGGGCGATGCCGGGCTCTACTATCGCAGGCGGGATGATCGGACCGGCCGCAAGGCCGGCAACATCGCCGAATTCATCCGCACGAGCGGGGGGCGCTACGACTATGCCGTGGTGCTCGACTCCGACAGCCTCATGGAAGGCGCCACCATCGTCGAGATGGTCCGCCGGATGCAGGCCGAGCCGCGTCTCGGTCTGCTCCAGACCAACCCCCGCGTCATACGCGGCCGCAGCCGGTTCGGCCGCGCGACGCAGTTCGCAAGCGCCCTGCACGCGCCGGTCTTCGCCCGCGGCCTTGATGCGGCCCAAGGTCCGACCGGGCCGTTCTGGGGCCACAACGCCGTATTCCGCATCCGCGCCTTCGCGGAATCCTCCGGCCTCCCGGTGCTGCCCGGCCGCGCGCCCTTCGGCGGCGAGGTGCTCAGCCACGATTTCGCCGAAGCGGCGCTCCTGTCCCGCGCCGGCTGGATCGTGCGGCTCGACCCCGATCTCGGCGGCACCTTCGAGGAGGGTCCCCAGACCCTCGTCGCCCATGCCCGCCGCGACCGACGCTGGTGCCAGGGCAATCTGCAGCACGTCAAACTGATCGGGACGGCGGGCCTCGGGGGCTGGAGCCGTTTCGTCTTCGTCCAAGGCATCCTGTCCTATGTGGCGCCGTTGCTCTGGCTCGGATTTCTCCTGGCCGGGATCACCGCGCCGCTGATATCGCCCGATCTCGGCTGCGGCCTCGTCTGCGAAAGCGGCCGGACCGAGGCCCTTTGGCTCGCCGCCGGGGTGCTCTGCCTGCTGTTCCTGCCCAAAATGCTGATCCTCGCCCGCGCCCTCGTGCGTGGTCCGATGCGCGGCTTCGGCGGGCGAGTGTCCGCGACCCGATCCGCGCTCGCCGAGATCGCGCTTTCGACGCTCGTCGCGCCGATCCTCATGGCATGGCAGGCGCGCTCGGTGATCGAAGTCCTCGCCGGTCGCGACGGTGGCTGGCCGTCGCGCCCCGGATCCCGCGAGGGAAGCCTCGCCGAGGCCTGGGCGGACAGCGGCTGGATCGTCATCGGCGGCGCGCTCGGACTGCTCGCGGCGGCATCCGTATCGCCCACTCTCGCGCTCTGGCTGCTTCCGGTCGCGGGTCCGATGCTCGCGGCGCCCCTCGTCATCGCCTGGTCCGCCCGTCCCGCCGTCGGGACGCTCTGGACCATTCCCGAGGAGATCGCCCCGGATGGCGTGGTCGCGTTCCACACCGAAATCCTCATCCGCTGGCAGGGTCCGCTCGCCGACTCCCGCGGCGAAGACTGGAAGGGCGCACCGGCCTTCGCGTGAGGCTTGGGATTCAGGCCCGATCGGTCCATGGCCGCATGGGCCCGCCGTTGATGGAGGCGTGCGGCGTCGAGTTCAGCGGTCCGAACACCAACTCCGATCCGTCCCGGCTTAACGGACCATCATGCCTCAGGGCATACGCGCCCGAAGGAAGACGCGCGCTTAAAACCAGCGCATCGGCGTCGAACCCGACCTCCGATGCCGCGAGGCCGGCGCGGAACGCCGCGAAATCGGCCTCCGCCGACACCGAGCCGCCCACGACGACCCAGCCCGTGACGCGCTCCGTTCCCCGCCAGATCGCGTCGCGGTAAAGCCCGCCCGTCATCGGCGCGAGCCGGTCCGAGCACCAGATGCCGGCACAGCCGTTCCCCGACCGCAAGAACAGCCAGTTTCCGTCCGCTTCGACCAGATCGAAAGCGTCACGCGGCGCGAACAGCTGCGTAAAGCCGATGGTGGACAGGTCCGACGTCAGGTCATGGATGATGAACGCGGTATCGGCGTCCTGCGCCACGCGCGGCAAAATGGCGTTCCCCGCCAACAGCGACGGCCGCCGCTCACCCCAGACCTTCAGCTCGCCCGGATGGTTGATCCAGGCCCGCGCCATCGGATGCCCCGCGAATTGCACGTCGATGACATGCTGCTGCTTGCCCCGCTCGCCCGCGTGATGGTCCGAAACCGTCGAGATCTGCACATCAGGCGTTTTCCAAAGCGTCAGACGCCCCGCATGTTCGAGACCTTGGGTGTACCGCGCCTCCAGAACCTCGCCGGGTCGCAGCTTCGCGAACCGCGCCGCCGAGTCGGGCGGCATGTAGTCCGACAGGCAGAACAGCGCCGCCGCCCGGTCATATCCTTCCGGCCAGCGCCCGCCGAACGCGATCGCCGCGACCGAGCCCAGCTCCGTCGCCGGCCCCGCCAGCAGCTCCTTCTCATAGGCCCGCCCCTGCGATCCGGCCGGCACGCCCCCCGTCGTGTGCAGCCCCGTCATCACGAAGATCATGTCGAGAAGCGCCGCCGACCTCTCGACCAATCGCGCATCCTCGGCCAGATCATGCAGCGAGAACAGCGCCAACATGTCGATCGGATAATACGCCGCCGAATTCCACTCCGCGAGCCCGTGCGCCTCGATGGAGTCGAACCACCGCCCGATCCGCTCCGTCGCCTCCGCCGCCAGAACCGCGCCCGTCTTGCCGCTGTTCGAAAACACCTCGTCCGCGAAAAACGTCCCGGCCGCGAGCTGTGCCACATGGAAACACAGCACGTGGTTCTCCGACCAGAACCACATCACGTCGTTACCCGGTTCGTCGAGCCAGTACCGGAACCCCAGCAGCGCCGCGCGCAGTCGCGCCCGCCGCGCGGGCTCCAACCCCTCGCGATTGTCCCGCCAGATCCGCAGCAGCGGCAGGATCGAGAAATCCGCGCAATCGAACCGCCGCTCGATGTCATCCAGCGCCCGGTCGACGATTTCCGCCGCCAGCGCCGGCTTCTCCCCCCGCGACATCAGCAGCAGCGCCGTTGAAGGTTCGAACGACCCGCGCGCGGCCATCCTGTCCGCCGCCGCCACCTTGCGCGCCGCGACATCCGCTCCGGCGAGCGGCGTGGCGGGCGGAACCACACTCGTCCCGATCCCCCGCTCCAGCCGGACCCCGTCCACCTCCGCCTCGAACACCAGCTCCACGCATCCCTGCTCCGACGCCGCGACGGGCATCAGCACCGCGTCCGCCTTGCCCGGCCCGACCCTGAACCCGACCGTCTCGCGCACCCGATGCGGCCCGGCGATCCCCCCGCGCATGAACTGCCCGTGCGCCACCAGCCGGAAAGGCACATCGAATCCCGGCGGCTCGTCGCAGACCACCGAGATGTCGCCGCTCTCGTAGAAAACCCGGTCCGTCCGCAGCGACGCGAGCGCCCGCGCCGCCTCCTCGATCCGCCCGCCATCCAACCCCGGCGCCCGCGTCTCCAGAGCCGGCCCGGAACGCGGGATCATCGCGAAGAAACACGTCGTGTCCCGCTCGTGCAGATCCTCCAGCGCCACGGTGATCTCCACCGGCTCCGGCCCGACCGCCAGCGCCATAACCGTCCGCCCCGCCACGTTCCGCGTGAACGGCTCGAACCGCAGCGCCTCGCGCCCGTCGGCCCAGACCGTGACGCTCCCGCAGGTCGCCACCTCGAATTCCGCCACGCCTGCCTCAGCCGCCCTGACCGCGCATCGGAACCCCCGCCGGATCAGCGTCGGCGCATGGCAGAACCGTGAGAAATCCACGTCCGGCGACTCGCCCCCCGGCGTCGCCCGCGTGAACGGTCCCTCCGGCATCCGGACCTCGCGCCCCGCCGCCACCGCCACCATCAAGGCCTCGCGGCAAGGAAACACACCCGTGTCGACCGATCCGTTGGTGAACCGGTAATCCACACGGTCGGGCATCGGCCGCGCGACGCCCGGCCACAAAACCACCTCCGGCTCAGTCATCGCCCAGACGTTGATCCCGCTTCCCCGCCCCACCTTCCGCCAGATCCCGTCCGTCATCGCAACCTCCCCGGCCAATCGAACGCCAGTGTTCCGCAAACGCGCCCGGCGGTGCAATGTTCTTTGCCAAAGCGACGGAGGCTACGATGGCGGACAGGGATCACGTTCTGAAGCTTCTCGGCGGAGAGGTCGGCACGCTACAAGTCGCCGAAGCCAAAACCGACGCCAACCGCCCGCTCGAAAACGGTACGCTCGAAACCCTCATCCTGCGCATTTCGGACGGCTCCGAGGCCCCGGCCTTCCTCCTCCTCCCGCCCGACATCGGTCCGTCCCCCGCGATCCTCTACTGCCACGCCCACGGAAACCGCTACGACATCGGCCGCGACGAACTGATCGCCGGCCGACCCGCTCTGACCGCCCCCTACGCGCCGGACCTCCTCGCGCGCGGATACGCGGTCCTTTGCGTCGAGATGCCCTGCTTCGGCGCCCGGGCACACATGTGCGAATCGGCCGAATCCAAGGCCCGCCTCTGGCGTGGCACCACGCTCTTCGGCCGGATGCTCGCGGAGCAGGTCGCCGCGCTCGACTGGCTCTCGGTTCGCCCTGACGTCGACGCCACCCGCATCGCCACGCTCGGCATCTCCATGGGCGGCACCCTTGCCTGGTGGATGGCCGCGATCGACCCCCGCATCCGCGCGGCGGTCAGCCTCTGCTGCTTCGCCGATATGGGCTGTCTGATCGACACCGGAGCCCACGACGGCCACGGGAACTACATGACCGTCCCCGGCCTTCTCACCCACGCAGCCACCGGCGAGGTCGCGGGCCTCGGCGCGCCGCGCCCGCAACTCCACTGCGTCGGCCTCGCCGACTGGAGCACGCCCGAATCCGGCTTCGCCATCGCGCGGCGCGATCTCGAAGCCGCCTATGCCGCAGCCGGCGCGCCGGACGCGGCCGAATTCCACATCGGACGGGAGATCGGCCATACCGAAACCCCGGCAATGCGCGCCCGCGTCCTCGAATTCCTCGACCGGCGCCTGTCGGAGGGCCCGCCAACGCTTGGTTGACGCGTTGCCGGACGCCGCGCATTATCTGTCGCAAAAGAAAAACCAATCATCGCTCAGGGGAGAAACAATGACGCATCTCACGACGCTGTCCGTCCGTGCGCTCGGCACGGTCTCTGCACTCGCGCTCACCGCCGCTTCGGCGCTGGCCGTCGATCTCACTCTCATGACGAACTCCAACGACAACCAGGCGGCGGTGCTGGCCGATTTCATCGAGCGCTACAAGGAGGTCGCGCCCGACGTGAACATCGAGCTGAACCTCGTGGGCTACGACGTGATCCGCGACCAGTTGCAAACCCAGCTGCAGGCCGGCGAGGGGCCCGACATCGCGCTCGTGACCAACCTCGGCGGCCTCAACCCGTTCTACGTCGAGCTTTCGCCCTACGTCGACGCCGCCGAATGGGAAGCGGCGTACGGCTCCGTCCTGCCGTGGTACCGCGCGGGCAAACCCGATGGCATCTATGGATTTCACACCGAGATGACGGTGACCGGCCCGTTCGTGAACGTCACCATGTTCGACGAGGCCGGCGTCGAGATCCCGCCCGCCGGCGCGACCTGGGACGATTGGGCCGTCGCGACCCAGGCCGTGATGGACGCGACCGGCTCGTATGCCGGCATGGTCATGGACCGCTCCGGCCACCGCATGGCCGGTCCCGCGATGTCCTACGGCGCCGCGTATTTCGACGCGGACGGCAAATGGATCATCGACGACGGCTTCAAGGACTTCGCCCGGCGGATGATCGACTGGCACGCCAGCGGCCTGATGCCGCCCGACATCTGGCCCGCCGTCTCGGGCTCGAAATACGCCACCGGCAACGAGATGTTCTTCGGCGAGGACGTGCCGTTCTACATGTCCGGCTCATGGAACACCGGCAACGTCAACACCAATGTCGGCGACACGTTCGAATGGGCGGTCGTCCCGGTCCCCTGCGGCCCGGCCGGCTGCGGCGTCATGCCCGGCGGCGCGGGTCTCGTCGCGTTCAATCATGGCGAGAACGCCGAGGAGGCCGCGAAATTCGTGGCCTGGATGGGCGAGCTTGAGAACGCGCGTGAATGGTACACCCGCACCTCGTCCATTCCGGCCCATGCCACGCTCCAGGCCGAAGGGCTGGACTACGCCTCCGCCGGCGCGCCGGAGGCGGTCTCCGAAGGCTTGAACCTCTTCGCCGAGATGGTCGCCGCCGCCGCCGAGCAGACGCCGCAGGCGTTCCGCGCCCAGGGCAGCCCGACGAACACCGCCGTCTTCAACGCGACGGTGCAATATCTCGCCGAGGCGATGAACGGATCGATCACGCTCGACGAGGCGGTCGTCAAGATGCAGGAAGAGATCGACAAGAACGCCAACTGAGCGGGCGAGTGATCGCGACCCGAACAATCCCCGGCGGCCGTCACAGGCCGCCGGATGATCATCGGCCATGAGCGCCGGGGCTCTCCTGCTGCTCGGCATCGCGCTCGCATGGGGTGTCGGCGGCGCGGTCTGGCTGCTGTCGCACCGCAGCTATCGCCTCTCCCAGATCCCGCAATTCGCGATGGACCTGCTCGGCTTTCCGGTCGAACTGGCCCAGAGCGTCTGGGGCAGGGGGGGCGTCCCCTACGCGCTGCTTCTGCCCAACATGCTGATCTTCGGCTTCTTCACCTTCCTGCCGATGATCCTGAATTTCTACGTCTCGTTCACCGGCGGCTCTTCGATCTCGCTGTTCGACCGCCCCATGGTCGGGACTGAGAACTACGCCCGCATCTTCGATTGCGAGACCATCCTCGATCCGCGCACCTGCTCAAACGAGGGCACGAGTTTCTGGAGCGGGATGTACAACACTCTTCTGTTCACCGCGATCCAGGTCCCCGTCATCTGCGCCGTCTCGCTCGCGACCGCGCTCGTGGTCAACAAGTCGCTGGCGGGTCGCGGGTTCTGGCGCGCCATGTTCTTCTATCCGGTGATGCTCTCGCCGGTCGTCATCGCCAACATCTGGCATTGGGTCCTGAACCGCAAAGGCATCCTGAACGCCGGTCTCGACGGTGCCGCCGATAACGTCACCGCCTTGGCCGGCCTGACGGGCTTCAACATGGTCGCGACCCTGGTCTTCGCCGTGCTGCTTATGATCGCAAGCGAACGCGTCGTACGAGGCAAGGGCGATCCGTCCTTCGCCTGGGCCGCGGTTTTCTGCGCGCTCTTCGTCGCGGTGTTCGCGTGGGCCGATCCCGTCGCCATGCTTGGCGAGACGCTGGCCGGCCTGAGCTTCTGGACCGGCCTCGCGATCGCCGCGGCCGCCCTTTGGCTCGTGGGATCCGCGCACCCGCTCGCCCGTGCCGCGATCACCGCGCTGGCGGTCGTCTCCATCGGTCTCCTGCTGCTGATCCAGTTCGATTCCGTCTTCGACTTCAGCGGCTTCCGTCCGGTGAACTGGCTCGTGACGCCAAACACCGGCTGGCCGATGTTCTGGCTGGTCTTCGTGTTCTGCTGGTCCCACATGGGCTTCTACATGCTTATCCTTCTGGCCGGTCTCCAAGCCATACCGTCCGATCTCTACGAGGCCGCGCGCATGGACGGCGCCAAGCCCGCACGGATCTTCCGGCGCATCACGCTGCCGCTGGTGATGCCGACCCTGATCGTGGTGCTCGTCCTGTCGCTGATCCGCTCGTTCCAGATCTTCGACGAGGTCTGGCTCCTGACCGGCGGCGGTCCGGGTCGCGAGACCTACATGATCGTCCAGCACATCTACGAGACCGCCTTTCGCGGCAACACGCCCGCCTATGGCGAAGCCGCCGCCGCCTCGGTCCTCATGGCCGTGGTCATCGCCGTCTTCACCTTCGTCCAGCTCTGGATCACCCGAAGGCAGTCGGACCTCTGATGCCGCGCCTGATCCCCTTCCTCGCCCGCACCAAGGGCTCGACCCACGGCAAACCCGTCGGCGTGACCGACGTCCTCGCCTACGGCTATCTGCTCCTCGGCATGCTCATCATCCTCGTGCCGATCCTCTGGACCTTCGCCACCTCGGTCAAACCCGCGCGCCAGATCGACAATTTCGACACGCGCCTGTTGCCGCTTTCGCAGATCGAACGCGAGATCCCTGGCGAAGGCGTCCGTCCTATCTACCGGACCCGCGACGGTGCCGGCGAGAACGTCGAGGTCTTCAAGACCGGCCCCACCCGCGCGATGACCGAAGTCGCCCCCGTCGACGACCCCTCCGCCACCTTCGAGGTTCCCCGCGCCGATCTCCGCCCCGCCGAGGAGATCCGCATCGCGACCGAGAACTACCTCGATCCGCTCCTCAAACGGAACGGCCAGGACACGTTCAACTTCCCGACCTACCTCTTCAACTCGGTCTTCGTCACCGTGATGGCCACGCTCATCACGCTCCTGATCAACGCGATGGCCGCCTTCGCCCTCTCGAAATACCGCTTCCGGGGCCGGCTCACCTTCACCATCCTGATCGTCGCCACCCTGCTGATCCCGTCCTCGATCATCCTCGTCTCGCTCTTTTTCGTCGTCTGGTCCTTCGGCATCTTCGGCTCGCTCTGGGGCGTCATCATCCCCGCCGCCGCCACCCCCACCGGCGTCTTCCTGCTGCGCCAGTACATGCTGACCATCCCCGACGAACTGCTCGAGGCCGCCCGCATGGACGCCGCCTCCGAATGGCGGATCTTCTGGCGCATCGTCCTGCCGCTCTCGCTGCCCGCGCTCTCGGTGCTCGGCGATCCTCTCGGTGATCTGGCGCTGGAACGATTTCCTCTGGCCGCTGATCGTGCTCATCTCCGACCCGGCCAAGCACACGCTCCAGATCGGCCTCACCACCTTTTCCGGAGAGTTCGACAGCGATTTCAACTACATCCTCGCCATGACGGTCGTCTCGCTCCTGCCGGTCACGCTCGTCTTCGTCTGGCTCCAGCGTTTCATCACCACCGGCATCGCCACCACGGGGCTCAAATGACCGCACCGGCCCTCCAACTCACCGGCATCCGCAAGTCCTTCGGCGAGATGGCCGTGATCCACGGCATCGACCTGGAGATCGCCGATGGCGAGTTCGTCGTCTTCGTCGGTCCCTCGGGTTGCGGCAAATCCACCCTGCTGCGCCTGATCGCAGGCCTCGACGACCCGACTTCCGGCGACATCCTGATCCAGGGCCGCCGCGTCAACGGCGTCTCGGAATCCGAGCGCGGCCTCGCGATGGTCTTCCAGTCCTACGCGCTCTACCCGCACATGAGTGTCCGCCAGAACCTTTCCTTCGGCCTCGAGAACATGCGGATGCCGCGCGCCGACATCACCGCGCGCGTCGACGCCGCCGCCGAACTGCTGCAGATCGGCATGCTGCTCGACCGCCGCCCCGGCCAGCTCTCGGGCGGCCAGCGCCAGCGCGTCGCCATCGGGCGGGCCATCGTGCGCGAGCCGGTGATATTCCTCTTCGACGAGCCGCTCTCAAACCTTGACGCGGAACTCCGCCTGCAGATGCGCGTCGAGATCTCCAACCTCCACGCCCAGCTCGGCAACACGATGATCTACGTCACCCACGACCAGGTCGAGGCTATGACCATGGCCGACCGTATCGTTGTCCTGCGCGGCGGCCGCATCGAGCAGGTCGGCCGGCCGCTCGACATCTACAACACCCCGGCCAACCGCTTCGTCGCGGGCTTCATCGGAGCGCCGCAGATGAACTTCCTCGCCGGCACCCTCTCGGACGGCATGCTCACCCTCGATTGTGGCTTCACCCGACCGATGAGCGCCGAAGGCCACAAGGGCCCAGTCACCCTCGGCATCCGCCCCGAATCCATCGACGTAGATCTCGACGGCGCGGGCGACCTGCGCGTCGCTGTCCGCAACTACGAACAGCTCGGCGCCATCACCTACATCTATTGCGCTTTCCCCAACGGCGAGACCCTCACAGTCCAGCTTTCGCGCCAGATCCCGCTGCAACGCGGCCAGGAGATCGGCGTCACCTTCAACGCCGCCGATTTCCACCTGTTCGGCGGCGACGACGAACGCGCCCTGACGATTACGGAGAGGACCTGATGCCGGACCACATGAAAGTCGCCCTCATAGGTGTCGGCATGGTCGCCGACACCTATGTCCGGGCGCTCGCCGACCTCTCGGATCGCATCGCCTTCGCCGGCCTCTGCGCCCGCCGTCCCGAAAGCGCCGAGGCGTTCCGCGCGAGGCACGGCCTCGACGCCCGCGTCCACGCCTCGGTGGCGGAAATCGCCGCCGACCCGTCGATCGACTTCGCCATCCTCGCCACGCCGCCCGACGCGAGGGTCGACGGCGTCCGCACGCTGGCCGCCGCCGGCAAGCCGATCCTCATGGAAAAACCCGTGGCCCGCTCGCTTCCCGAAGCCGAGGAGGTCGTCGCCATCTGCGAGGGCGCCGGCGTGCCGCTCGGCATCACCTTCCAGTTCCGCTGCCGTCCCGCGTCGCGCGACCTCCGCCGCGTCATCGCCGAAGGCGGCCTTGGCACGCTGCACGCCGTCGAACTCAACGTCCCGTGGTGGCGCCCGCAATCCTATTACGACGAGCCCGGACGCGGCACCTACGCCCGCGACGGCGGCGGCGTGCTCATCACCCAGGCGATCCATGCCCTCGACCTGATGCTGAGCTTCACCGGTCCCGCCGCCGACGTCATCGCGCTGACCGCCACCACCGGCATGCACCAAATGGAATCCGAGGATTTCGTCGCGGGCGGTCTCCGTTTCGAGAATGGCGCGGTCGGCGCGCTCTTCGCCACCACCGCGAACGCGCCGGGCCGGACCGAGACGCTGACGCTCAATTTCGGGAACGCCACGGCGCATCTGGCGGCGTCGGCGCTCACCGTCGACTGGCTCGACGGCCGGTCCGAGACCATCGGCGCGGTCGCGGCCTCGGGCTCCGGCGCCGACCCGATGGCGTTCACCTCCGACTGGCACCGTGACATCATTGTAGACTTCGCCGACGCGCTCCGCGACGGCCGCCCGCCGCTGGTGACCGGCCGCGAGGCGCTGAACGTCCACCGCCTGATCGCCGCGCTTGAGACCTCCGGCCGCACCGGCGCGCGCGCCGCTCTCTGAAGGAACACCCATGACCAAAGACGGACCCGAACTCGGCGTGCTCGGCATCGACCACGGCCACATCTTCGGAATGCTCGGCCACATGAAAGCCGCCGGCTGCACCTGCGCAAAATGGTGGACCGATGGGCAAGCCGTCACCGAGACCAAATTCCGCGAGGTTTTCCCCGACCTCGAACGCGTCGACGACCGCCGCCGCATCCTCGAAGATCCCGACATCGACATGGTCCTGATCGCCGCCGTGCCATCCGAGCGCGCCGCCCTCGCCATCGAGGCGATGGAGGCCGGCAAGGACGTCATGGTCGACAAACCCGGCTGCACGACGCTCGAGCAGCTCGCCGCCGTCGAGGAATGCGCGCGTCGCACCGGCCGCATCTGGACCGTCGATTTCTCGGAGCGTTTCGAGGTGCCCGCCGTCACGCGCGCCTCGGAACTCGTCGCCGCCGGCGCCATCGGCCGCGTCATCCAGACCGTCGGCCTCGGCCCGCACAAGCAGAACCTCAAGACCCGCCCCGAGTGGTACTTCGAACGCGAGCGCTTCGGCGGCATCCTCTGCGACATCGGCTCGCACCAGATCGACCAGTTCCTGCATTTCACCGGCGCCGAAGACGCGACGATCGCCCATGCCCTCGTCGAGAACTCCACCATGCCCGATCGTCCGGGTTTCCAGGATTTCGGCGAGATGGTCCTGAAGTCCGACGGCTGCCACGGCTACGTGCGCCTCGATTGGTTCACGCCGAACGGCCTGCCGACCTGGGGCGACGGGCGGCTCTTTCTTCTCGGCACCGAGGGCCAGATCGAGCTGCGCAAATACACCGAGATCGGCCGCGAACACGTCACCGACACGCTCTACCTCGTGAACGGCGAGAAAAACGAGCGCATTGACTGCCGCGACGCGGGCCTGCCCTACTTCCCGAACCTCGTGAACGACATCCGCGACCGGACCGAGACCGCCGTGGGACAGGAGCACACCTTCCGCGTCACGCGCCTCGCCATCACCGCCCAGAATCTCGCCGAAGGCCGCGCGTGAGACGCTCGATCGCCATCATCGGCGCTGGCATCGGCGCGGAGCATCTGGCCGCCTGTCTCCGCCTTCCCGAGCGCTACGCCGTCCACTCTCTCTGCGATCTGGATTCCGAACGCGGCGCGACGGTCGCCGCCAGGCATCCCGGCGTGACGGCGACCACGGATTTCGACGCCATCCTCTCCGATCCGTCCGTCGACATCATCGACATCTGCCTGCCGCCGCATCTGCATTTCGACGCCTGCATGCGCGCGCTCGACGCCGGTAAGGCGGTGATCTGCGAGAAGCCGCTCACCCCCAGCCTGAGCGAGACCGACGCCCTCATCGCCAAAGTCCGCGAGACCGGTGGCTTCCTCTCGCCGGTTTTCCAATACCGTTATGGCATCGGCATGGCTCAGCTCCGCGCGATCCAGGAGTCGGGCCTCGCCGGCCGTCCGCTCGTCGGCACGCTCGAGACCCATTGGAACCGGGGGCCGGGCTACTATGCCATCCCCTGGCGCGGAACCTGGGCGGGCGAGCGCGGCGGCGCCGTTCTGGGCCACGCCATCCACATCCACGATCTGCTCACCAGCGTTCTCGGCCCCGTGGCGCAGGTTTCCGCCATGCTGGCTACCCGCGTCAACGAGATCGAGACGGAGGATTGCGCGGCGCTCTCGCTCCGAATGGAGACCGGCGCGCTGGTGACCAGCTCAATCACTCTCGGCGCCGCCGATGACAGCAGCCGGATGCGCCTCTGCTTCGAGAGCGTCACCGTCGAGAGCGACCACGCCCCCTACAGCCTCGCCGCAAAGCCTTGGACCTTCACCGCACGCGCGCCACGCCTGCAATCCGAGATCGACGCCGTCCTCGCCACGATCGGCACGACCCCGACCGGCTACGACGGCATGTTCGCCGCCATCGCCGACGCCCTCGACGGCGCGCCCGGCCGCGAGGTCACGATCCAGGACGGTCGCCGTTCCGTCGAACTCGTCACCGCGATCTACGCCTCCGCCCGGTCGGGCGCTCCCGTCACGCTCCCGCTCGACCCCGACCACCCCTACCATTCCGGCTGGCCGTCGGAGCCGCTCGAGGGCCGAGGCAAGCCAAAATGGCAAGCCTGATTCCAGCCACTTTCCAGCCGACTTCCAGCCCGGAAAAACCGTTTTATTTCAGAGCTTGATGCCCCAATGGGCCCAGGCTGCGCGTCAGAAGCTCATCACCGTCGTATCGTCCGCGACGATCGCCGCCCCCATCGCGTCCGGAGCCGCCGCCGTCACGCCATCGACCAGCACCGACGCGTCGGCCCCCATGCCGGGCAAATAGATCGCGCAGACCTTCACGGACAGGCCGTTCTGTTCCATCATCATTCTCATAAGCCCCTGAGGACTGGCATCTTTCGGCGGCTGCCCCGCCGTCGCGGATACCGGCGCGTCCTTCAGCGCGATGTCTCCCGCCGGCCCGCACAGCAGCATTTCCGCCTCAGCGCCCGCAGCCATCGCGTTCATGGTCAGAACCATCGCCATCAACTGCGTCTGCGGTTCCGGCGCCGTCAGGATCGTGATCAGACGGTTCGGCTCGTCCGCCCGAACGGCCGACCCGATCGCCAGGACGGCCGAAAGCGCGAGTGTTCCAAGAGCGAGCGTTTTCATAGCATTCTCCATAGGTTACAGATTCAAAGTTTCATTCCGGAACGCAGATTTCCCCGTTCCGGATCGCCATCGCGGTCCGCGCGATCAGCATGAGGATCACCAGCACCAGCACCGCCAGAAGCCCCGTGCCGATCACCAGATGCGCCTCGGACCCCGTCACGCCCGCATAGGTGAAAGACGCGATCGTCAGCGCCGCGACCGGAAACGACAGCGCCCACCACGAGAGCGCGAACGGCAAGCCCCGAAGCCGTCCGGCCTGCGTCACCACCAGTGCCGCGAACACGTACCCGACGCTCAGCAGAAAGTGCGCCAGAGGATCGATCACCCCGCCATTGAGCCGCAACCACGCCACGAAACCCACCGCCGGAGGGGCCACGAGGATCATCAGCGTCGGCGTCATCTTCCCCGGCATCGGATCATGAAACATCAGCCGGTTCACGACGAGCGTGAGAAGAACGACCCAGAAAATCAGTCCGCCAGAGAAAAACAGCCAGGACGTCTCGGTCCAGCCCAGCCGCGCCCCGGCGATCGGCACGATCACGTTCCCGACCGCCGGAATGAACCAGGCCGGCGTCAGATGCCCGGTCAGAAACGCGCGATGCCCGATCCACGAGCCGATGACCGCGAGTGCCAGAACGCCCTGCAGTGCCGTCCCCGTCATCCAGACGACACGCGCCACGTCCGGCCATTCGCCAAGGAGCGCGGCCGAAAGAAGCAGCAGCGAGATCGAGATCGCCGGAAAGAACGCGATCTTGACGGGATGCTCCCACTCCGCCCTGACCGCCGCCGGATGGCGCACGGCTTTCACCGCGTAGAAAGCCCCGACAACAGCCAGCATCGCCACCGAAAGCGCGAGTACCGCGCGCGAGACCGTCCCGCCCCAGCCATAGGCCGTTTCCGCCGCGTGAAGGGCCAAAGTCAGGCCCATCATTCCCATCCCGAGGGAAAAGAACGTCACCGGAAAATGCTCGAGACGCTGCACCTCCTGTGAGCCCTCGATCGTATGCATGCCGGCCATCACGTCTCCACGGTTTCACGTCTCAGCAATGATTGCATGGTGTAGACGAGAATCGCGATGCCGACCGCACCCATCGCGGCCACTGCAAGAAGAACGATCACGTCGATGGGCCCGCCGATGTCCCCAAAGCCGGAATTCGTCACCGCTTGGACGAAAAGTACGGCGGCGATTGCGCCGATCGGCATCGAGAGCTGTGCGAGCAGGAATTTTCGCATCGACAGCGATCGGTCGCGGACCAACACGTAGAGATAGCCAATCGTGACGATTGTCGCGACAAGCACCATCGTCCAGAAGAGACCGCGCCCGAAGATCTCCTCGAACACGGCGATCAGGGTTCCGAATGTCAGCTCTTTCATCGTCCGCCCTCCTCAGGCCTTGCCGCGCAGCATGGCGTTGTAGGTCGCCTTGAGAGCGACCTCTTTCATCAACCAGCTGATCCAGAGCTCCTCCAGCGGCGCGATGACGCCCGGAAAACTCGGGACGAGGTTGTTCCTGTAGTCGAATTCCACGAGCATCGCCCGACCGACGCGCGTGATCAGCGGGCAGGAGGTGTAGCCGTCATAGGCGGCAGTCCCTTCCTTGCCTTCGATGTCCGCGACGAGGTGATCCTCGACGACGGGAACCTGCCATTTCACCGAGGCTGCCGTCTTCCCCTTCGCCACGCCCGCCACGTCACCGATCGCGAACACCTCGGGATAGCGGTTGTGGCGCAGGGTCTGCGGATCCACTTCGACCCAGCCCTGATCCGTCCATTTGTCCGCCCAAGGAAGCGGCGAGTCGCGCACGACGTCCGGTGCGCGTTGTGGCGGGATGATCTGGATGTAATCGTAGGCCAATTCCACGTCGCCCTCGGGCGTCGCGAATGTCGCGCGTTTCTGTCCGGGCTCGATGGCCTTGAGCACATGCGAGTAGGCGGGTCGGATATCGCGGTCGCCGAAAAGCATCCGCACCTTCTCCGAGACGATCGGCACGCCGAAGAGATTGTCGACATTCGCGGCATAGATGAACTCCGCGTTGCCGCGGGTCCCCGCGCGCGTCGCAAGGTCCTCCAGCAGAAACGTGTGCTTCAGCGGCGCGCCGGCGCATTTCATTTCGGTCGCCGGACGCGATATGATCGCCGTGCCCCCGTTCTCGATGAAGGCCGAGGCGGCCTGCCAGGTTTTGGCGGCCTCGTCCGGCCCGGCATAGAGCGCGCCTATGCCGTCCCGTCCGACCATATCGAGGGAAAACCCCTCGATCGCGGCCCAGTCGAGCTTGATGCCCGGAGCGACGATCAGGTAATCGTAGGGCGTCCTCGTGCCGCCCGCGGTGGTCACGATCTTGGCTTCAGGATCAATCTCGGCCGCGGTCTCTTCGACCAAGGTGACACCTGAGGGGAGCCAGCTCTTCGTTTCGGAAACCACGTATTCCGCAGGCTTGAGACCGGCGGCGACCAGCGAGAGGCCGGGCTGATAGAGATGCTGCCTGCGCGCGTCCATCACGATGATCGTTGCACCGTCGAGCCGCTCGACCAGCCTGTTGGCCAGCGCGGTCCCGGCAGCCCCCGCGCCGATGATGACGACCCGGGCACCGGTTTTCACGCGGGCCGCACGGGCCTCCGGAGCGGACAACGCCGCGGCGGCGACTGCGCACCCCGCCATTCCGAGAAACCCGCGACGCGATGGTTGAAGATCGGACAGGAGCCGCATTTTCAGATTTCCTCACCATTTTTTCGGACAGGCGAAAAAGCGCATATTGAAACGCATCCGCCATTCAATGCATCATGATGAATATAACGGCATGATCCGTGACTTGGTTTGATCTGAATCAACCGGACCGACCGTGCCGGTCTACGCCGGGAACCGCCGCCTGAACCGCGCCACGGCGTCCGGGTTGCGCAGATTGACCGGCAGATCCCCGCGCAGAACGCGCAGCGCCTCGGCCGCGGCGCCGGTCGCCATCCGCATCAGGCTGTCATCGGTGACCCCGGCCGCATGCGGCGTGACGATGACGTTCTCAAATCCCAGATAGGGATGATCCGGCCGGAGCGGCTGCTCGACGAAAACGTCGAGCGCGGCCCCGCCGATCCGCCCTGATGCGAGCGCCGCGATAAGCGCCGCATCATCGATCACCGCGCCCCGTGCGATGTTGATGAGAAAACCGCCCGGCCGCATCCGGGAGATGAAATCCGCCCCTACCATGTCGCGCGTTTCGGGCGTCAACGGGCAACAGATTGCGACGATGTCCGCGCAGGCGGCGAGTTCCGCGAGAGTCACGGTCTTCACGCGCTCGGGCGCGGTCTCGGGCCGTCGTGTCGCCGTGACGATCTGCAACCCGAAGCCCGCCCGCGCGATCCTCGAGACCTCCCGTCCGATATCGCCCATCCCGATGATGCCGATCGTCCTGCCTTCCAGATCGCCGGCGAGGTCGGTCTGGGCCCGCCCCGCATGCCACCCTTCCGACCGCAATGCGATGTCGATCTGCCGCGACCGTCGGCAGAGCGACAGCGCCATCAGCATCACATGCTCCGCGACGGTCCGCGCGTTCACGCCCGGCGTGTTGGCCACGAGCACGCCGGCGCGGGTCGCGGCCTCAATCGGCACCATGTCCATGCCGGCGCCGTGGCGGATCGCGGCCCGCAGACGCGGCGCGTCCACGAACATCGCCTCGGGCACAGGAACGCGGACGATCACCACGTCGGCCTCCCGGCCTTCGCGCGCGAGCGTCTCCGCGTCATGAGCCGTGGCGACCCGAAACGTACCGGCGCCGCGCAGCAAATCCATCGCGCGGGGGTGTAGTGGGTGCGTGGAGTAGATCACGGGCAAGCGGATCATCCGTCCGTTCGCGGAAATGCGGATCGAGCCCGTTCAATCGAGATGGAAGACCTCCTCCATCGAGGCCCACCATTCGCCTTTGGCACGGGTTTCCAGCGGAACCTGCATGGGCCCGCAGATCGCCCACCACTCGCGCGTCTTGGGGTCCGCGTCGATAGCGGCGGAATCGGCCTCGAAATCCGCTCCGTGATACTCCCAGTACGCGAACATCACGTTCTCCGGCTCGCGCAGGAAAATCGAGTAGTTGCGTATGTTGCTTGCGCTCAGTCGCGCGAGAATTTCCGGCCAGACATCGGCGTGAAGCCGCCTGTATTCCGGCAGGTGCTCCGGCCTGATCCCGATCATCATTCCCATGCGCCGCATCGCAAGCCTCTCGTCCGGTTCGTGCTGCGACTGTCGCACAGCCGGCCGTCGACCGGAAGCTCCCCGCGGCGCGGCAAGCTCAAGAACTTGGCAGGCCGCCACCCGTTCGTATATCGTGACATCAAGGGGTGGTCCGTGCGGATTCAGGTGAAGGCAAGGTTTGCACGCTAAAGCGGTGCGACGCCCGTCGGAACGGGCGGGGTGCAGGAGGGCAAGAGAATGACCTGTCGTTTGAGAGCGCTGGGCCTTGGGGTGGCCGGAATGCTGATGCTCGGCGCGTGCTCGCCTGAGAACTTCACGGCGGTTGAGCAACCGATGCCTGAACTTGCGATGGACAAGGTGCCCGCCGACCCGTCCCACTACGCCGCACGGTCCGACGGCAATCGCATGATATCGGCGATCGACGTCGCCGACTTCCATCCCGAACTTCTCAAGAACGAGGTCGCCTACGAGACAACCGAGGTGCCCGGCACCATCGTGATCGACACGAAAGGCCCCTTTCTCTATCTCGTGCAAGGTGAGGGCCGAGCTTTGCGATACGGTATCGCGATCGGCCGCGAAGGCTTTGGCTGGAAAGGCACCGGGACGATAGCCCGCAATGCGAAATGGCCGACCTGGACGCCGCCGCCCGAGATGATCGAGCGCGAGCCGCAGCTTTCGAAATGGAAGGACGGGATGCCCGGCGGAGAGACCAATCCGCTCGGCGCCCGCGCTCTTTACATCTACTTCGGCGGCAGCGACTCTGGATACCGCATCCACGGAACGAACCAGCCGCGCAGCATCGGATACGCGGCGTCTTCGGGCTGTTTCCGCATGATCAATCAGGATGTGATCGATCTCTACGAAAGGGTTCCCCGCGGGGCCAAGGTCGTCGTCATCTGACACCAATCGGCATCTTCAAGTCATCGTCCTGGCCGGACCCTGTCGAGGGTCCGGTCGGCATGGTCTGACGGGTGCGTGATGATTGTATTCGCCGCATCGCATGGTTAACGTCTCGGGCGCATCTTGGCGACGTACCCGTCCCAGGACCTGAAATCGGGGGACGACATGAATTTGATGAGCGTGTTAATGAAATTCGCGACACCGGCTATGGCCGCCAAGGTGGCTGGAATGCTTGGCGTGAGTTCCGGCGTGGCGCAGAAGCTCATCGCGGCGGCCGTTCCGATGGTCATGTCGGCGATCCTCGGCGCCTCGAAAAAGCCGGCCGGTGCGGAAGCTTTCGGAACGGCTTTTGGAAAGCTCGGATCCAACCCGCTGGAAGCACTCGGTGAGACTCTCGATAGCGATCCGGCACGTGCGGCCAGCACGGGCAGTGATCTGCTTTCCGGCATTCTGGGGGGCGGCACGATCGGGACGATGGCCTCAAAGCTCGCGGGTTACGGCGGCGTCGACGAGGACAAGGCCTCCTCGCTGCTCGGTCTCGCAGGATCGTTGGCGATGGGCGGGATCGGCAAGGCCGCACAGGAGCAGAACCTCGATGCCGCCGGCGCTCTGCGGATGCTTGAGAATCAGAAAGGCGATATCGCGGCCGCGCTTCCGGCGGATTTCGCGAAAATGCTCGAAGGGACCGGTCTTCTCGACGGACTCGGCGCCGCCGCGCCTGCCGCGACGAAGCCGGCTGCGGCGGCCGCCGCCTCTCGCGTTACGCCTACGCCGCCGCCCGCCAACAAGTCGGGCTGGATGCGCTGGGTCTGGGTCGCCCTCGCGCTCGCGCTTCTGGCATGGCTTCTGCCCCGCTTCTTCGGCGGCGAGCCCGAAGTGGTCGAGGTGCCTGTCGTCGAGACGCCCGTTGTCGAAGCGCCGGCCGCCGTCGAGACGGCCGCGGACGTGGATTACGTCGGGACGATCGGGGACGCTCTCACCCGTCTTGCGGGTACGCTCACCGGCGTGACCGATGCGGCTTCGGCGGAGTCGGCCTTGCCGACGCTCGAAGAGGTCAACGCCGCGCTTGCCACGGCCGAGGGTGCTGCTGAGAGCATGTCCGCGGAAAGCCGCACCGCGATCCAGGCCGCGGTCGCCGCCGCCCTGCCGACCATCACCGAGCAGGCGGATCGCATTCTCGCGGAAAGCGGCCTGTCTTCGGTTCTCAAGCCGGTTGTAGACGGGATCCTCGAGAAGCTTCAGGCCTTTGCCGCCTGAGCTCCTGACATCGGGCCGGCCTGTCCGGTCCGACGGTCTTGAACAACGCGAACGTCCCGCCCGACCGGACGGGGCGTTCGCTTTAGAGCCCAGCGGTACCGTCGCGGCATCATTCGCCGCGATGGGCGGCGGGAACGGCGATGAGTGCAAGAAAGGATCCTCTAAATGGCCCGCCTCGATCGCGTCGCGTCCATCTCGGATCTTCGAGCCATGGCCAAGCGCCGGATGCCGGCATTCGCCTTTGACTGGATGGAGGGCGGCGCGGAGGACGAGATCAACATCGCCCGAAACCGCGCGGCTTTCGACGCGATCGAGCTTGTTCCCAGGTACCTCATCGACGTCTCTGCGCCATCGATGGAAACGACGCTCTTCGGAAAGACCTATTCGGCGCCATTCGGTCTGACGCCCATCGGCTTCCTCAACATGACCCGCCCCGGCGCCGATCTGATGTGGGCGCGCCTCGCCGCCCGGAAACGGATCCCGCATGCGATCAGTACGGCCTGCTCGACGCCGCTTGAGAAGGTCGCCGAGACCGCCGACGGCATGGCGTGGTTTCAGCTCTACGCGTCGCGGGATCTCGAATTGCGCGCCGACCTGCTCGACCGGGCCAAGATCGCGGGCTGCGAGGTTCTGATTGTCACGGTCGACGTGCCGGCGGCGGGCAAACGGGACCGCGACACGCGCAACGGCATGGCGATGCCGTTCGTGTTCACGCCGTCCATCGTGCTCGACCTGATGTCTCATCCGGCCTGGGCGATTGAAACCCTTATGGCGGGGGCTCCGAGTTTCGGCAACTTCGATCCGCGCCGCTTCAAGGCCGACGGGAAGATGTCGATCGTGGAGACCCAGGCGAGGATGATCTCGAACGACTTCACATGGGATGATCTTCGCCGCCTGCGCGACGCCTGGCCCGGTCCGATGATCGTTAAAGGCATACTCCACCCCGAGGATGCGGACCACGTGATCGAGGCGGGATGTGATGCCGTCAGCGTTTCGAATCATGGCGGACGCCAGGCGGACTACGCGCCCGCCTCCATGGCGGCCCTGTCTTCCGTCGTCCGGGCCGTGGCGGGCCGGGTCCCGATCCTGCTCGACAGCGGCGTGCGGAGGGGTGCGGACATCGTTCGCGCGAAGGCGTTGGGGGCCGATTTCGTCCTGTCGGGTCGCGCCTTCGCCTACGGCGCGGCGGCGGCGGGAGACGCCGGCGTCGCCAAAGCGTATGAGATCCTCGAGACGGAACTTGTCCGTACAATCGGCCAGATCGGCCGGCCGCGATTCTCCGACGTGGACGCAGGGGCGCTCGCGACGACGGTATTGAGCGGCTGAGGTCCCGCCGCCGATCTCGTCAGGGCGCCACCCCGTCGACAATCATCAGGTCCCGCTCAGAGGCGCCAAGCGCGAATTCCAGAGCTTCCTGGTAGGCGGCGGAGCGATAACACGCCTCGGCCGCCTCCACGCTTGGAAACTCAACCACGACGTTGCGCGGACGGGTGTTCCCTTCCAGGCGGACGCACCGTCCGCCTCGCGCCAGAAACCTGCCACCATGCGTCTTGATGGCCGGGCCCGCCCGCTTGGCGTATTCGCCATAGGCCTCCTCGTCCGCCACGGTCACGTGGGCGATCCAATATGCGGGCATAGGCTGCTACTCCTCGGAATCCACTCAGGCTTCAAGCAGGGCGCGGGCCGCGGCGATTGCCGCGGGCGCGTTCGACGGATCCGGCCCGCCGGCCTGGGCCATGTCCGGCCGGCCGCCGCCGCCGGTGCCGCCCAAAGCCTCGGCCGCCACCCGGACGAGATCGACCGCCGAGATCCGTGCGGTCAGGTCGTCCGTGACGCCGGCAGCGACAGCCGCGCGCCCTCCGGTATCGGCCACGAGCAGAATGACGCCGGAGCCGATCCGGGCCTTGTGCTCGTCGATGAGGCCCCGGAGGTCCTTGCCTGACACGCCGGAGAGTGATTGCGCGAGGAACGCCATTCCCGAGACCGTCTCCGGAGCTGCCGAGCCGTGATCGCCTTCACCTGCCATGGCGAGTTTCCGCCGCAGATCCGCCACTTCCTGCGTCAGGATCTTTCTCTCGTCGACCAGCGCCCGGATACGGTCACCCAACTCCTCCGGGCGGGCACGAAGCAACGCTGAAGCCTCCGTGAGTGCCGCCTCTTCGCGCGCGACATGGTCGAGTGCTGCCGCGCCGGTCAACGCTTCGACGCGACGCACGCCACTGGCCGACGCTCCCTCGGAGATCATCTTGAAAGCTCCGATGTCGCCGGTGCGTCGGACATGCGTTCCGCCGCAAAGTTCCAGGGAATAGGTATCCCCGTTCGCGCCCAGCCCGCTGTCGGGCAATCCGCCCATCGACACCACGCGCACCTCGTCGCCGTATTTTTCGCCGAAAAGCGCGCGGGCCCCCAGGCCTTGGGCGTCGTCGGGCGTCATGATGCGGGTCTCGACGCGCGTATTCTGTCGGACATACGCATTCACCTCGGCCTCCACGCGTGCGATCTCAGGGGGGCTCATCGCCTTTGAGTGCGCGAAATCGAACCGGAGACGATCCGGCGCCACGAGGCTGCCGCGTTGCGCCACGTGATCTCCGAGCGCGCGTCGCAGCGCCTCGTGGAGGAGATGGGTCGCTGAGTGGTTCGCGCGGATCGCCGCGCGGCGCCCGGAGTCGACCACGAGTCTCGCTGCCACGCCCGCTTTGAGCCGACCCTCATCCACTCTGCCGAAGTGTACGAAGACACCGGCCTTTTTGCGGACATCGGTGATCGTGACGCGGGCACCGTCAGTGACGAGCGTCCCCTGGTCACCCACCTGCCCACCGGATTCGGCATAGAAGGGCGTCTGATTCAATACGATCTGGACGTCATCGTCCGAGGTGGCCGTTTCGGTCTCGGCTCCGTCGCGGAGAAGAGCGGTGATCTGCCCTTCCGCGCTTTCGGTATCGTACCCGAGAAACTCGGTGACGCCGTCGCGCTCCGCGATTTCGAACCATACATTCTCATCCACGGCTTCTCCCGATCCGGCCCAAGCCGCCCGGGCCTTCCGCTTCTGCTCGGCCATCGCCGCTTCGAAGCCCGCGACATCGACCGACCGTCCCTTCTCTCGAAGCGCGTCCTGCGTGAGGTCGAGCGGGAATCCGTAGGTATCGTAAAGACGGAACGCCGTTTCGCCGGGAAGCGTGGCGCCGCCGGGCAGACGTTCCAGTTCCTCGTCGAGCAGGTGCAGACCCCGGTCGAGCGTGGTTTTGAAGCGCGTCTCCTCCAGCCGCAGCGTCTCTTCAATCAGGAGTTGGGCGCGCGGGAGTTCGGGAAAGGCCCGGCCCATCTGCGTGACCAGCGCGGGTACGAGGCGCCACATGACGGGATCGTGCGCGCCCAGAAGATGGGCATGGCGCATGGCGCGGCGCATGATCCGGCGCAGCACGTAACCGCGCCCCTCGTTCGACGGCATCACGCCGTCGGCGATCAGGAACGAGATCGATCGCAGGTGGTCGGCGATCACGCGGTGATGCGTTCGGCCGGGGCCGTCGGGCTCCGAGCCGGTCACGTGCGCGGAGGCCTCGATCAGGCTCCGCATCAGGTCCGTGTCGTAGTTGTCGTGTTTGCCTTGAAGGACCGCGCCGATGCGCTCGAGGCCCATGCCGGTGTCGATGGACGGGCGCGGAAGCGGGTCGCGCGTCTCGTCGACATGCTGCTCGTATTGCATGAAGACGAGGTTCCAGATCTCGATGAAGCGGTCACCGTCCTCGTCCGGGCTGCCTGGAGGGCCGCCGGGGATGTCGGGCCCGTGATCATAGAAGATCTCGGAGCAGGGGCCGCAGGGGCCGGTCGGACCCATCATCCAGAAGTTGTCTGATGTGGCGATGCGGATGATGCGTTCGTCCGGCAGGCCTGCGACTTTCTTCCAAAGTTCGGCCGCCGCATCGTCGTCGTGGTAGACCGTGACGAGGAGCTTGTCGGCGGGCAGGCCGAAGTCACGGGTGAGGAGGTTCCACGCGAGCGGGATCGCCTCCTCTTTGAAATAATCGCCGAACGAGAAGTTGCCGAGCATCTCAAAGAACGTGTGGTGGCGCGCGGTGTAGCCGACATTGTCGAGATCGTTGTGCTTGCCGCCGGCACGGACACATTTCTGGCTGGTGGTCGCGCGGGTGTAGTCCCGGTGTTCGACTCCGGTGAAAAGGTTCTTGAACTGGACCATGCCGGAATTGACGAACATGAGCGTCGGATCGTTGCGCGGCACGAGCGGCGAACTCGGTACGATCTTGTGATCGTTCTTCTCGAAGTAGTCCAGAAACGTGGAGCGAATGTCGTTCAGGCTCGCCATGATCTTCCGTTCCGTGAAAAGGCCGCGATCGCCGGTCGCTTGCGGGCGCGCGGCAATCCAGTCAACGGTGTTAGCGTCGGACCGTGACGCTGTCCAGGGGGGCCGGCCATGTCCGCATCGGCCAGGCAGGATCCGATCGGGGCTTCCCGGCCGGCGTCCAATGTTGGCGCTTTCGCAAATACTTGATTACATGAAATAAAAGAACTAACGGGACCCGTGGCGGGCCCGTCCAGGGTCAACACGCGTTGGCGGTCGAGGGCCCGGGAGCGAAGCCGCGCCCGGGGCCGCGAGCGGCTCAGTCGTCGAGAAGCTCCGCCGGGTCGTCTTCTCCGGCGATGTCGAATTCGAGGCCGTGCGCGGCGCGCAGCTTGTCCTCGATGGCCCAAGCGATGTCCGGATTCTCCTTGAGATAAGTCTTTGCGTTCTCGCGGCCCTGGCCGATGCGCTCGTCGGCGAAGGAATACCATGAACCGGACTTCTCCACGACGCCGGCCTTCACGCCGAGGTCGATCAGTTCGCCGCGTTTCGAGATGCCCTCGCCGTACATGATGTCGAACTCGACCTGCTTGAACGGCGGGGCGACCTTGTTCTTGACGACCTTGACGCGGGTGGTGTTGCCGACGACCTCGTCGCGGTCCTTGATCGCGCCGATGCGGCGGATGTCGAGGCGCACGGAGGCGTAGAATTTGAGCGCGTTGCCCCCGGAGGTGGTCTCCGGCGAGCCGAACATCACGCCGATCTTCATGCGGATCTGGTTGATGAAGATCACCATGCACTGCGATCGCGAGATGGCGGAGGTGAGCTTGCGCATGGCCTGGCTCATCAGCCGGGCCTGGGCGCCGACCTGGGCGTCGCCCATGTCCCCTTCAAGTTCCGACTTCGGCGTAAGAGCCGCCACGGAATCGACGACCACCACCGAGACCGCGCCGGAGCGCACGAGCGTTTCGGTGATTTCGAGCGCCTGCTCGCCGGTATCGGGCTGGGAGATCAGCAACTCGTCGATGTTCACGCCGAGTTTCTTCGCGTAGACCGGATCGAGCGCGTGCTCGGCATCGACGAAGGCGACGACGCCGCCGTTCTTCTGCTCCTCGGCCAGCACGTGCAGGGCCAGCGTCGTCTTGCCTGAGCTTTCGGGACCATAGATCTCGACGATGCGACCCTTCGGAAGGCCGCCGATGCCGAGCGCGATGTCGAGACCGATCGATCCGGTCGAGATGGCGGCGATATCGAGCGTCGGCGTGGAGCCGAGCTTCATGATCGAGCCCTTGCCGAAGCTGCGTTCGATCTGCGCGAGCGCGGATTCGAGCGCCTTCTGTTTGTCCATGCCGCGTCTTTCGTTCAGGTCGAGGATCGGGGTCGCCATGTTTCGCCTCTTATTCCACAGTTGCGGGGGGCCGGCAATCGCGCCGGTGTTCTTATTGTGTTCTGTTTCGCAACATGGGCACAAAACGCGAACAATGCAACGGGAATTGTCGGAAAGGTTAATGAAAACGGATTTGGGCGCGTCTCAGGCCTCAATGTGGTCTTTGACCCGCTGCGTCAGCTCGTTGAGGGTGAAGGGTTTGGGCATGAAGGCCGAATTCGGCACCCCGGATTCTCCGCCGACGAAGGCATCCTCCGTATAGCCGGACATGAAGATGACCTTGGCGTCGGGGCGCGTTTTCTGCGCCTCGCGGACCCATGCCGGGCCGTCGAGACCTGGCATGATGACGTCCGACAGCATGAGATCGACGGCGAGATCGGGATCCTTGAGGATCTCCAGCGCCTCCTCGCCGGATGAGGCTTCGACGACGGTGTAACCCCGCAATTGCAACGCGCGCGCGGCGAAGGACCGCACAGGGTCCTCGTCCTCGACGAGAAGCACCAGGCCGCGCCCCGTCAGATCGCGTGAGCGTCGCACCTCGGGCTCGGGCGCCGGCGTCGCCTCGATCCGGTCGTAGGAGGGCAGGTAGATCGTGAAGGTCGCGCCTTGGCCCGGCGGAGAGTCGGCGAAGATGAACCCGCCGGTCTGTTTGATGATGCCGTAGGCGGTCGAAAGACCGAGTCCGGTGCCTTCCCCGACCTGTTTGGTGGTGAAGAACGGCTCGAAGATCTTGTGTAGCTTGCCTTCGGCGATCCCGGTGCCGCTGTCGGCGACCTCGATCAGGACGTAGTCGCCCTGCAGAATGACGGCGCGGTCGCGGTGCAGATCCTTGTCGAGATGGACGTTCCTCGTGCTGATCCGGACTTCGCCGCCGCGGGGCATCGCGTCGCGGGCGTTCACGACGAGGTTCATGATGACCTGCTCGAACTGGCGTTCATCCACACGGACGGGCGCGAGATCGGCCCCGTGTTCGATCCGGAGCGTCACCTTGTCGGTCAGGAGACGGTTCAGCAGATGTGTCAGCTCGCTCAGCGTGTCCTGGAGGTTGATGACCGTGGGTCGCAGCGTCTGTTTGCGCGAGAAGGCCAGAAGCTGTCGCACGAGCGCCGCCGCCCGGTTGGCGTTCTGGCGGATCTGCATCAGGTCGCCGTGTTCCACGTCCGCCACGTCGTGCCGCATCAGCAGAAGGTCGCAATGGCCGTTGATCGCCGTCAGCAGGTTGTTGAAGTCATGCGCCACGCCGCCGGCGAGCTGGCCGACGGCCTGCATTTTCTGGGACTGGACGAATTGCGCCTCGAGCGTCTTGAGCTCGGTCGCGTCGGCGAGAACCGCCAGAACCGAGGGGGTTCCGTCGAGGACCGTGCGGGTGAAGGCCACCTGGAGAAAAACCTCCTGGCCTTCGGCCTTGCCGCGCGCGACCTCGGAGCGGCCGAGCGCGCGGCCTTTGGCGGTGTCCTGCAAGCGTTCCGCGATCGGGCGGGCGAGCCCCTCGATGAGATCGCCGATCGCCGCGCCGGGAACCGCGCGTTCTCCCAGAAGCTGGCGGGCGGCCTTGTTCGCGTAGGTGAGGGCGCCACCGGGTTCGAGACGCGCGAGGGCGACGGGCAGGTCCTCGAGGAAATGATCGGGGACCAACCCGGAGATCTCCGCGCCGCCCAGCGGATTGAGGAGCACGTCGCGCGTGCCGTCGACGTCCGAGAGAACGACCGCCCGCACGGCCTGACCGGAGGACGCAAGCACATGCACGCCGTCGGGGCGGAGCGGCGGATCGATCACGACGTCGGCGAGGGTCTCGGGCCGGTCGGGTGAGAGGGCGGAAAGCCGTTCGTTCAGTTCGAGCACCCGGTCGCCCGGATCGAGACGCAACCAAGGCGCCGCGGCGCGGGAAATCCCGTCCGACCGCTCCATCGCTCCGCCGCCATGCTCCAGACGCCAGAGCAGGTTTCGCCGACCGTGACGCGTGACGACGATGCGACCCCCGTCGGCGGCGGCTTCGGACGCGACGCCGGTGTCGTTCGCCTCGCGGGTCAGGCGATAGAGCGAAGCCTGGCCATCAACAGTCAGGGACACGAGGGGAGCGGCGCCGTCGGCGGCAGGGTTGCCGCCGAGGATCGTCCCGTCGAGGCGGGTCAGATAGACGGGTTCAGAATGGCCTTCGAAAGCCGCCAGTGCGGCATGACGTCGGCCACGCCGGTCGAGCAGGCCGCGAAAGACCAGCTGGTACCCCCCGAACACAAGCATCGCGGCGGCGAGCGATGTCGCCACCACGCCCGAGCCGAACCAGAGATCCGTCGCCGATGCCCCGAGCAGCAGCGCTCCGACCGCCGTCACGCCGGCCGCCATGCGCAGACCCGCCGTCGGAGAATCCGGTTCGATATGCGCCTTGTCGTGCAGCATGCGTTTTCCCGCCGAGTCAGGTCGATCCTAGACCAAGTCGGGCCGTTCAACCATAGGGTTGGTTAAAGCCTGCTGAACACACGGATCAGTTGCGTCTTGCGGCCTTTTCTGGCGCGCGGAATCGCGCCATGAAGAACCCGTCGCCACCGTCGAGGGGAGTGAGGCGTCGTCGGTCCAGCGGCCGCCAGCCCGGTTGCCGCGCCACGAACGCGTCGGCGCGGTCTTCGTTCTCGGAGCGGAAAAGCGAACAGGTCGCATAGACCAGCAGGCCGCCGGGACGAACGTGCGCGGCCGCCGCGTCGAGGATTTCGTCCTGGAGCGGGGGATAATTGTCGAGTTCCCTCAGGGTCAGATGCCATTTTCCGCCCGGCTTGCGACGCCAGGCTCCGGAGCCGGAACAGGGCGCGTCCACCATGACGAGGTCGCAGGCCGGGCCCAGAGCCTCCCGCTCCGCGTCGCTCAGGATTTCGATCCGTGCGTTCGCCCGGCGCGCGCGCTCGGGAAGATCGTTCATTCGGCGCGCGTTGAAATCCCAGGCCATGAGTCTGCCCTGACCCGCCATTTCAGCGGCGATCGCCAAGGTCTTGCCGCCGCCGCCGGCGCAGTAATCGAGAACGATCATGCCGGGCCGCGCGCCCGCGTTCTCGGCGACGTGCTGACTCGACGCGTCCTGAAGCTCGACCATGCCTTGCGTATAGGCTCGGCTTCCGGCGACGAGACGCGGATTGTCCTGCACCCGCAGCGCGTTGCGGGCGAGCGGCACCGGCGCGACGTGGACGCCGTCGCGGTTCAGGACCACCGTGACGGCGGAGGCGTTCGATTTGAGCGTGTTCACCCGCAGATCGACCGGCGCCCGTTCGCGCAGCGCCGCGACCACGGATTCGAAGTCGTCGCCGAGACCCTCGCGAAGCGGAGTCTCGAGGAAGTCCGGGAAGTCTAGGCGTACCGGGGCGGGCGCGTCGGCCGGGGAACGGCCGATCCGGGCGCGTTCGGCGGCGTCGAGAGGCGCGGGAGCGTGGCCTTCGCCATCGAACAGTGCGTCCGGGTCGCCTCCGTCGCGCAGAACCTGGCCGAGCGTGACGGCGCGACCGTCAGATCCGCCGCCGATCCAGCCGAGCGAGCGTCGCTGACGCAATCCGTCGAAGACGATGTCGCGGACGGCGGCGCGGTCCTTGGAGCCCGCGAATCGGCTGGCGCGGGCCCATCGCGTCAGGACCCGTTCCGGGGCGTCGCCCTCGAATATCGCATCAAGCAATGTGATCGCGGCGGAAAGGCGGGCTCCGGGGGTCATCAGGGCGACCATTGCCCGCAAGCGTGCCCGGTTGCAAGCGGTCCCGTATGCCGCGACGCCTCATGGTGCGGACGCAAGAAAAAACCCCGGGCACAAGGGCCCGGGGCTGATGATTCGCGGATCGGATCGCCTGGCGTCAGGCGGCGACGCGGCCTCCGAGGACCTCATCGACGCTCGCCTGCGCCTTGCCTTCCTCGACGCCGTTGACCGCGGCGACCTCGCGCGTGAGACGTTCGAGCGCGGCCTCGTAGAGCTGACGCTCCGAATAGGACTGCTCGCGCTGATCGTCGTTGCGGTGCAGGTCGCGCACGACCTCCGCGATCGAGATCAGATCGCCGGAATTGATCTTCTGTTCGTATTCCTGGGCGCGGCGGGACCACATCGCGCGCTTGACGCGAGCGCGGCCTTTCAGCGTTTCCATCGCTTTTCCGACGATATCGACCGAGCTGAGCGGACGCATGCCGACCGAACCGGCCTTCGCCGTCGGAACGCGGAGAGTCATCTTGTCCTTCTCGAACGAGATCACGAACATCTCGAGCGACAGGCCCGCGACCTCCTGCTCGTCAATGGACACGATCCGTCCGACCCCGTGGGCCGGATAGACGACGAAATCATTCGGACGGAAGTCCGTCGGTTTCCTGACTTTGCTCATGCTGGCGTCTGATCCTTGACTGGCTGCGAACGGGTTCAAAAAAGCGCCGATAAAACCGGTATTTCGTTCGACCCCCGTCGAACGGAATTCCCGATCAGTCTTGGCGAATCGCAGGCCAATTGCTCTTGGCCCTCGTCCCGATCATGTTGTTGGACTTTGTATATAACACATCATACCGGTTTTGAGAAGTCATACCCGCTTGATCGTTCCCGGACCGTCGTTTTGAAACGTTTCATGGCGGGACCGGTTGGCCAAAGCTTTCGGTGCGTGGGCTCAGCCGCCTTTGCCCGGCGCTTCGGAAAACAGCTTCATCTTCCCGGCTTCGCCGTCGCGGGCCTCGGCGTCCGGCATGGGATCGGATTTCGTGACGATCACAGGCCAGGCCTCGGAGTACTTTCGATTGAACTCGACCCATTTCTCCATGTCGGGCTCGGTATCCGGACGGATCGCGTCGGCCGGACATTCCGGCTCGCACACACCGCAATCGATGCATTCGTCCGGATGGATCACCAGCATGTTCTCGCCCTCGTAGAAGCAATCCACCGGGCAGACTTCGACGCAGTCGGTGTATTTGCAGGCGATGCAGTTCTCGGTCACGACGTATGTCATCGGCGCAGGGCCCTCCAGAATCCAAAACTGGTCAAGCAAAGCCTGTCACACTCCGCGGTGGCGGAAAGTACCAGTCTGTCGCGGGGGTTCAAGCGGAACCGTCGTCGCGGTCGCCGCCGGTATCGCGCGGAGCCAGATCGTCATAGAGCATGCGCGCTTCGGTCGCAGGCCCTCGACGCTCGCCCAGTCCCGTGACGCGTACTGTTCGGATGTCGCGGTCTTGGACGATGGTCAAACCGTCACCGATGCGGACCGGCGTCGCGGGCTTTCTTACGCGCACGGTGTTGACCCGTACTTTTCCCGAAACGACCATTTCCGCCGAGAGCGCCCGCGTCTTGAAAAACCGCGCATGCCAGAGCCACTTGTCGAGGCGCAGGGCCGGCTGTTTCTCGGACATCACCCCGTGTCAGCGCCGCGTCTTGAGAGCCATCAGGGCCGCGAAGGGATTGTCCGGATCGACGGGTTTCTCGACGCGCGGAGGCCGGGCGGCCGTCACTTTCGCACCCTCGGGCTTTGCGGAGCCTTTTCCTTTCGGCCCGGCGCCGCGGCGTGGTTTGCCCTTTAACGGCGGACGGCCGTCCTCGCGGGGCTTCGCGCCGTCGGTCTGAGGCCGACGCGTTCCCCTTTCCGGTCTTTGGCGCGGAGCGCGTCGGAAGGTGAAAAAAGTCTCCATCTCTTCCGCGGCCTTCGCGGGAGCGAGTTCGACGTGAGCCTCGTCCGGCGTCGGGCTGTCCTGCGGCACTTCCGCGGGAGGGGCATCGGGGGTTTCGGTCGGGGCCTCCTGCGGCGCCTCGGGCGGGGTCTGCTGCGGCGTCTCGACCGGCGAGGTCGGTGGCGTTTCGGCCGGGGTCTCCGCCGGGATCTCGGTCGGGGTTCCGGGGCCGTCCGGGTCGGTCACGGCCGCGGCAGCGGTCTCCTCGGTCTTCCGGGGTTCGGGGCGGCGCTTGAGGCGGGTTCCCTCGGCCGCCTCGTACCCGAGACCCCTCATCAGCTTCGCGAACTGGTCGAGCGTGAGGCCGGTGATCGATAGCATGTCCGCGCTCGCCTCAAAGCCCTCGCGCGCGTCGAGGCCGCGGATCATGTCCGCAAGCCGCTCCAGCATGTCGATGCGGATCGCCCGTTCGCCCGCCAGACGATAGCCCGCGCGGGCATAGTATCCGTGCGGCGCGCCTTGGACGGCGGGCACGGTCACCAGACCCGGCGGCGGCGATTCGGGGAATTCGTCAAACCCCTCCTTGAGCGACCAGAGCACCATCCGAAGCCGCGTCGGCGCGGGCTTGAGCATCAGCGGTTGAAACACCGTGTATTGCCCGAACCGGACGCCGTGCTTGCGCAGACCGGCCCGTTGATCCTGGTCCAGCTCTTTCACGTCTTTGGCGATGTCACCACGCGGCAGTATTCCGAGCGCCTCGACAAGCCGGAAGCCGATGCCGCGCGCCATTCCCGTGAGGGTCTCGTCGTCGCGAAGCGCGATCAGCGGCGCGAACTGCGCCGCGATGCGCCGGTCGATCCAGTGGCCCAGCCGACGGCGGATCTTCTCGCCGATCTCGGGAGCCGCGTCCTCGTCCACGAAGGCCTCGACCGACGGGCTGAGCGCATCGGCGCCGGCGACGAGCTTGCCGACGGCGTACTCGCCCCACATCAGGCCGCCCTGTTCCGTCACGTCGATCTCGGTGTCGGGCGCGTTGTAGAACTGGTCCGAGCGCAGCGAAAGCGCGGGGGCCAGCGCCGCGATCCCGGCGGCGCGCAGGGTCTTGGTCTGCTCGGCGTCGGCGGACGGATCCAGAATGAATCGAAAGCCCTCGATCCTGCCGATGAACTGGTCCTCGACGCTCACGTCCCCCTTGTCGGTCACCACTGCCACAAGGCTCTCCTTCTGCTTCAACCGGCGCATCAGAACGGAGGTGCGCCGGTCGACAAATCGTTGCGTCAGACGCTCGTGCAGAGCGTCCGACAACCGGTCTTCTACCGCACGGGTCTCGTCGCGCCAATGGTCCGCGTCGTCGATCCAGCCCTTGCGCTGGGCGAGATACGTGAACGTGCGGATATATGCCAGACGCTTCGACAACGCGTCGATGTCGCCGTCGTTCCGGTCGATGCGACGGATCTGCGACGCGATCCAGTCCGTCGGCACGCCAGAACCGCCATGCAGGAACCCGAAGAGGCGCAGACACAGCGCGGCGTGCTCGGCCGGCGAGACTTTGCGGAAATCCGGAACCTGACACACGTCCCAAAGCAGGCGCACGTCGGGCGCGCCCGCGATCCGGTCGCGCATCTCCGGCATGGCCGAAAGCGCGCGCAGCGTCTCGAGGTCGTCGGCCTCCCGCGCCCGGATCAGGTTCTCATGCTCCGCCGGGGCCTCCAGGCTGCGGATGAGTGCCTCGGGAGTTCCGAATTGCAGACGGTCGTTGCGCCATTGCAGCTTCTTGAGCGGCGCGAATCGATGCTCCTCGATCGCCTCGACGACTTCAGGGTCGAGCGGCGAGGCCTCGCCGGTCACCCCGAACGTGCCGTCCTCGGTATAGCGCCCCGCACGACCTGCGATCTGCGCGAGTTCATTGGGCGCGAGATGCCGGTGACGGCGGCCGTCGAACTTGGTCAGACCGGAAAACGCGACATGGCTGATATCGAGGTTGAGGCCCATGCCGATGGCGTCGGTCGCCACGAGGTGATCCACGTCGCCGTTCTGGTAAAGCGCGACCTGCGCGTTGCGCGTGCGCGGGCTGAGCGCGCCCATCACCACGGCGGCGCCGCCCTTCTGACGTCGGAGCAGTTCGGCGATGGCGTAGACGTCGTCCACCGAGAAGCCGACGATGGCGCTGCGCGCCGGCATACGGCTGATCTTGCGCGGGCCGGTCCATGTCAGACGCGAGAACCGGTCGCGGCGCATGAAGCGCGCCCCGGGGACCAGTTCCGCGATCCGCGACCGCATGGTGTCCGATCCCAGAAACAGCGTCTCGTTCAGGCCCCGCGCGTTCAGCAGGCGATTGGTGAAGATGTGGCCCCGGTCGGGATCGCCGCAAAGCTGGATCTCGTCGACGGCGAGAAAGTCCGCGCCGAGCCCCACCGGCATCGCTTCGACCGTGCAGACCCAATAGGTCGCGCGCGGCGGCACGATCCGCTCCTCACCTGTTATCAGCGCGACGACCGACGGGCCGCGCAGCGACACGATCCGGTCATAGACCTCGCGCGCCAGCAGCCGCAGCGGCAAGCCGATCACTCCGGTCCGGTGTCCGAGCATCCGTTCGATGGCGTAATGCGTCTTGCCGGTGTTGGTCGGTCCCAACACCGCCGTGACCGGCGCGTCCATGCTCAGAGCCATCGGCGTTCTTCCGTCCGGCCGCGCGCCCCGTCAGAGCGTGTCGGAGCCCGTCGCGCGTTCGAGGCGCGAGATCGCCTCGGTGACATTGGGGCGGTTGGGATTGATCTCCTGGACCATGCGCATCGCACGTAGGGCAAGCGCAGTTTCTCCCATCTCCTCCAGCATGAAGGCAAGCCCGGAAATCGCTCCGAAATGGCGCGGCTCCAGCGCCAATACCCGTTCGATGTCGGCGATCGCCAGCGCGTATTCGCCCGATACGTAGAACGCCGTGGCCCGCGCGTTCCAGCCCTCGGCGAAATCAGGGGCGTGATCGGTCAGAGCGGTCAGATGCTCGATCGCGGCGCGATAATCCTCCGCCTCCATCGCGTCGCTGCCGCGCCGCAGAAGCATGTCCATGGCGGGCGAGCCGGACCGAGACAGGATGCGGGTGATCTCGTTTTCGACGCGGTTCCAGTCCTCGCGACCCGGCTCGGCAAGCTCGGCAAAGAGCGTGTCGAGCTTGTCCTCGTCCTCGCCGGTTGACTGCGCCTGCGCGGGAGCGCACAGCCCCCAAGCAAGCGATGACGCGACGACACATGCGGCGAGGTGGTTTCTTATCCGGATCATGAACCTTAAATTAGCCATCATCTGAAAGAAATCGAGGGCCGAAACGCCCGGCAAGGAGAATTTGAATGAGCGACATCTTAGCATCCGCCGTCAAGGCCCTGAACGCCCGTCTCGACGGCGAGGGTCTCGACGGTTCCGTGCGCTTCGTGATCGAGGACGAGGGCAGCGTGCGCATCGACGAGAACGGCGCGACGGAGAGCGACGCCGAGGCCGATTGCACCATGACCGCCAGCGCCGAGACCTTCCAGGGCATTCTGGACGGCGAGGTCAGCCCGACAGCGGCCTTCATGAGCGGGCAGCTCAAGGTCGACGGCGACATGGGTCTCGCGATGAAGCTCGGCAACGTCCTGGCGTGATGGAAGACGCGCCCTTCCACGAGGCCGTCTCGGACGCGCCCGCGGGCGGGCGCGCGTTCTGGGTCCATGCCTCCGACCGGATGCGGATCCGCGCCGTGCTTTGGAACGGCGGTCCGCGCGGGACGGTGGTGATTTTTCCGGGCCGGACCGAATTCGCCGAGAAATACGGCCGGGTGGTATCGCGTCTCGTGGCGGAAGGGCTTTCGGTTCTCGTGATCGACTGGCGCGGGCAGGGCCTCTCGCACCGGTATCCGGCCAATCCCAAGCTGGGGCATGTCGACGACTTTCGCGACTACCAGCGGGACGTCGCCGCCGTCTTCGCCGATCCGGCCGTGCAGGCTCTGCCGAAGCCTTGGGTGATGCTCGGGCATTCCATGGGCGGCTGCATCGGCCTGCGCACGCTGCTGGAGCGGATCGATTTCTGCGGCGCGGTGTTCTCGGCCCCGATGTGGCATCTTCAGATGCGCGCCGCCACCCGCGAGATCACGACGAAATTCACCCAGATCGCCAATCTGATCGGCCTTGGCGGCCGTTTGACGCCTGGTTCCAATCCAGGGCCCACGGCGCTCGCCGTGGCGTTTGAAGGCAACGCGCTCACCTCCGACCCCGAGCACTACGCCTGGTTCACGCGGCAGATCCGTGCCCATTCCGACCTTACGATCGGCGGACCGAGCATGCAGTGGACGCGCGCCGCGCTGGAGGAGATGGCCCGCCTCTACGTGGCGCCGCTGCCGCGCATTCCCGTTCTGGCCCTGCTGGGAACCCACGAGACCGTGGTGTCCGCGACGGTGATCCGCGCGCAGATCGCGCGGATGGAACGGGGCGAGCTGATGATCTGCCAGAACGCCCGCCACGAGATCCTGATGGAGCGCCCCGAGATCCAGGAGGCGGTCTGGGCGCGGGTGTTTTCCTTCATCGACGCGCTCGCGGAGCCGCGAGTCGAGCCGGTCTCCGTCAGTCGCTGACCCGCGCGAGGATATCGAGCGCCTCGGCATGAACGCGCGCGTCGCCGGCGGCGATAACCCGCCCGCCGGCATGGGGCGATCCGCCGCGCCAGTCGGTCACGATGCCGCCAGCCGCCTCGATCACGCCCTGCGGCCCCTGGATGTCATAGGCCTGAAGTCCCGCCTCGATCACGAGATCCACCTGACCAAGGGCGACGAGGGCGTAGGCGTAGCAGTCGAACCCGTAGCGTGTGAGCAGGGCGCGCGACCGGACCGCATCAAACCCGGCACGCTCTGCGGGGGTGCCGATTTCGGGGTGCGTGGTGTAGAGGATCGCATCACCGAGCGTCGCGCAGCGTCGGACGCGCAGATCGCGCTGCTGGCCGCCGCGCGTGACGCGCGCGGCTCCGAATGCGCCGATGAAGCGTTCACCGGTAAAGGGCTGGTCGATCATCCCGAGAACGGGTGCGTCGCCGGCGTTCACGGCGATCAGCGTTCCCCATGTCGGCGCACCGCTCATGAAAGCGCGGGTCCCGTCGATCGGATCAAGAACCCAAGTCAGCCCGGACGTTCCCGGTTTCGGGCCGTATTCCTCGCCAAGGACGCCGTCGTCGGGACGCAGTTCGCCAAGAAGCCCCCGCATCGCGGATTCGGAATCCCTGTCGGCGGTCGTCACCGGGTCGAACCCGGTCGCGGACTTGTTTTCCGCACCGAGGCCATCGCTTCGGAAAAGGGGAAGCGTCCGTCCGGCCGCCTCGTCGGCCAAAGCTTCGGCGACGCTCAGAAGCTCTCGCCGAAGCTCCGGTCCGATATCCATTTCCGCTCCCGTCCCGTCACCATGCGCCGAACGCAGTTGTCCGGGACGGACGCGGAGAGGTCAAGTTGGCTCAGGCGACGTCGCTCAGAACCCGCGCCAGATCGAACAGCCGGCGGCGTTGCGCCTCCGGGATCGAATAATAGGAGCGCACGAGTTCGAGCGCTTCCTTGTCTGCCAGCAGATCGCCGCGCTGGACGTCGTGCTCCATGGCGGTGGTTTCCGTCACGCCCTCTTCGCTCTCGAAGCCTTCGAAGAAAAAGCTTATGCTGACGTCGAGTGCCTGAGCGATGTCCCAGAGGCGGGAGGCCGAGATCCGGTTCATGCCGGTTTCGTACTTCTGGATCTGCTGGAACTTGATTCCTACGATGTCACCAAGCTGCTGCTGGGTCATGCCCACCATCCACCTGCGGTGACGAACCCGTTTGCCGACATGCACGTCTACAGGATGTTTCATACTCGTTGCTCCGCTTGCTAACAAATGCTTCCTGAAACCTACGAAGCAATTTTCGTGCCAACTCATCCAGCATAGGGTGTCATACGTTTCCGGAACTCAATCAGAGGTTTTTTCGCCCCTTGGTGTGAGCCAGATCACACAACCAAGGAGCGAATCGGAGCGGCGTTGCAAAACCGACAAGACGCACGTTAAGTGATTTGCAACGCTTTTCGCAAATTGCAAACCGGCCCGGCGGGTCAGGAGGCGACCTGTCGCGCGTTCCGCTTGCGCTCGTGCGGATCGAGAAAACGTTTGCGAAGCCTGATGTTTCGCGGCGTCACTTCCACCAGCTCGTCGTCCTCGATATAGGCGATTGCCTGCTCCAGGGTCATGCGGACGGGTGTCGTGAGCCTCACGGCCTCGTCTGTGCCCGACGCGCGGACGTTCGTGAGCTTCTTGCCCTTGAGCGGGTTCACCTCCAGATCGTTGTCGCGGCTGTGCTCGCCGAGGATCATGCCGGTATAGACCTGCTCGCCAGATCCGATGAAAAACTTGCCCCGGTCTTCGAGGTTGAAGATCGCATAGGCGACGGAGACGCCGTCCTCCATCGAGATCAGGACGCCGGTGCGACGTCCGGGGATCGGGCCGCGATAGGGCGCCCAGTCATGAAACACGCGGTTCATGACGCCGGTGCCGCGGGTGTCGGTCAGAAACTCGCCGTGGTAGCCGATCAGGCCGCGCGAAGGGACGTGGGCGACGATGCGGGTCTTGCCGCCGGCGCCGGTGCGCATCTCGACGAGGTCGCCTTTGCGCTGGCTCAGCTTGTCGACGACCACGCCGGAATGCTCCTCGTCGACGTCGATGGTGACTTCCTCGATGGGCTCCAAGCGCTGGCCGCCCTCTTCGCGGAAAAGGACCTGCGGACGCGAGACGCTCAACTCGAATCCCTCGCGGCGCATGTTCTCGATGAGAACGCCCATCTGAAGCTCGCCGCGCCCGGACACCTCGAAGGCGTCGCCGCCGGGCGTGTCGCCGACCTTGATCGCGACGTTGGTCTCGGCCTCGCGCATCAGGCGGTCGCGGATGACGCGGCTCTGGACCTTGTCGCCGTCGCGGCCGGCCAGCGGCGAATCGTTGATGCCGAAGGTGACGGAGATCGTCGGCGGATCGATGGGCTGCGCGGGGATCGCCTCGGTGACGGACATGTCGCAGACGGTGTCGGCGACGGTCGCCTTGGCCATGCCGGCGAGGCTGACGATGTCGCCGGCCTCCGCCTCGTCGATGGCCTGGCGGGCGAGGCCGCGGAAAGCGAGGACTTTGGAGACGCGGAACCGTTCGATCTCCTTGCCGTCGCGTGACAGGGCCTTGACCATCTGGCCGGTCTTGACCCGTCCGCTTTCGATCCGGCCGGTCAGAAGGCGGCCGATGAAGGGATCGGCGGCGAGGGTCGTCGCCAGCATGGAGAAGGGCTCGTCACGGCGGGTGACCTGTTTCGGTTCGGTCACGTAGTCGACGATCAGTTTGTAGAGGGCCGAGAGATCCTTGCGCGGGCCGTCCAGCTCGGTATCGGCCCAGCCGTTGCGGCCCGAGGCGTAGAGGATCGGGAAGTCGAGCTGCTCCTCGTTGGCGTCGAGGGTCACGAAGAGGTCGAACACCTCGTTGAGCGCGCGGTCGGGCTCGGCGTCGGGCTTGTCGACCTTGTTGAGCACCACGATGGGGCGCAGGCCGAGGCGCAGCGCCTTGGCCGTGACGAATTTCGTCTGGGGCATCGGGCCTTCGGCGGCGTCCACGAGAAGGACGACGCTGTCCACCATCGAGAGGATGCGCTCGACCTCGCCGCCGAAATCGGCGTGGCCGGGGGTGTCGACGATGTTGATCCGGACACCCTCCCATTCCACCGAGGTGGCCTTGGCGAGGATGGTGATGCCGCGCTCGCGTTCGAGATCGTTGGAATCCATCGCCCGCTCGACCGTGGACTGGTTCTCGCGGTAGGTTCCTGACTGTTTGAGCAGCTCGTCGACCAGAGTGGTCTTGCCATGGTCGACATGGGCGATGATGGCGATGTTTCTCAGTTCCATTCGGGGGGTCCTCAAAGGGCCAAACGCCCGTCGCGCCGCCCATAACCGCAAGCGCGAAGAAACGCAACGCCAGGTCTGAGAGGTGATGCGGCCCGGAAACGGCTGTGGGCCGCGAAAAGTGTCACGCGTGTCGCTCTGGCCAAATAATTGAATCGGAAGGGAAATCAGAAACGCGTTAACCGCTTGGAAACCTGTGTCACGCGCCTCAGGTGTCGTAGAACTGTCGCAGCAGACCGACGATGAGGAGGCCGAGCGCGGTGGCGAGCGCGGCGATGGTCCAGAAACCCAGACCCGCGGCCAGACCGATGCCGCCGGCGAGCCAGAGGCGGGCGCCGCTCGTGAGGTTGTGCACCTTTCCTCCGCTCATGAAGATCATGCCGGCCACGAGGAAGGCGACGCCCTGCGTGACGGCTTCGACCAGACGGATCGGATCAAGCCGGATCGCGTCGGACGGATCGCCGTATCCGTCGATCATGTGGAGCTTGATGAGCGCGAAAACCGCCGCCGCGACGCCCAAGAGCATGTGCGTGCGCAGGCCCGCAGTGTGGTCCGTCGCCTCGCGCTCGAACCCGATGATGGCGCAGAGAAGCGCCGCGCCCGCCGGCCTCAGCGCGAGGATTGGCAGCGGCATGGCGGAGGTACGGGCAAATTCCTCGATCAGCATGCCGACGGAACGCCGCCGCCGGTCGCGGGTTCCCTGTTATCGCCGATCCGTGTTTTCTTGGGGTGCGTCTCACTGACCCGCGGGCTCACGGGGCGCGTCCACTGGCCCGCGGGCCGGTGCGGATACGCCGGGGCCGAAGCCCGGCCCGGCCGCGCCTGTCAGACGCGGCCGATCCGCGTCAGGCGCGTTTGATCAGACCGATTATCAGCAGGACGATAATGGCGCCGATCGCGGCGGCGATGATCGCGCCGAAGATGCCGCTCAGACCGATTCCGATCGCGGGCAGGAGGAAACCGGCGACGATGGCGCCGACGATCCCGAGCACCACGTTGCCGACGAGACCCATGCCGCCGCCCTTGACGATCGTGCTTGCCAACCAGCCGGCGATGCCGCCGACGATGATCCAGATGATGATCGATACGAGGACGTTCGTACCTTCGACAGCAGCTTCTTCCATGTCGTCGCTCCCTTGGGGACGGTTCACTTCAAGCTCGATCATATCACAGGTCTCGCCTATTGCGAGCGGCTATCGGATCCGGTGGCGGCGTCGCCGCGCGACAGATCCGATGCGGAACGGAGCCGTAGCGCCCCGCGTTTGAGTGAAAAACTGAGGCGGCTTTGACATCGCTCCCAATACCCTATACGGGTAAGGGGTATATCGAGGAGCGCGTCATGAATGATCCGGACCGCCGCGACGCGAAGATCGCCCGCCTGAACCGCATCGCGGGGCAGGTGTCGGGGGTGGCCCGGATGGTGGCCGAGGACCGCTACTGCATGGACGTGCTCCATCAGATCCAGGCGGTGAAGGCGGCGCTGGCCAAGGCCGAGGCGGAGATCCTGCGCGATCACGCGCGGACCTGCGTCCATCAGGCGATCGAGGCCGGCGACGCGGCCGCCACGCAGGCGAAACTCGACGAGCTGGTCGATCTCTTCGACCGCTCGCGCAAGTGAGAAGGAGATAGCCATGAACACGATCGCGATGTCATCGCGCTCCGGGTCGGGGGCGGCGTCGGCGGAGGGGAAGCGCGCGGTCCTGTACCGGATGGCCATGCCGGACCATCTCTGCCCGTCCGGGCTGAAGGCGCGCGACATCCTGCGCCGCCACGGATTCGAGGTGGAGGACCATCCGCTCGCGACGCGCGCCGAGACCGACGCGTTCAAGGAGGAGCACGGCGTCAAATCGACTCCGCAGGTCTGGATCGGCGGCGAGCGGATCGGCGGATACGACGCGACGCGCGCGCATCTGGGCGTGCCGCTGGCCGATCCCGACGCGACGACCTACCGTCCTGTTCTGGCGATCTTCGGCGTGGCTTTCGCGCTCGCGGTCGCCCTGTCCTGGGCGGCGCGCGGAGCGGTAGCGCCGGGGCTCGTGCTGTGGTGGTTTCTCGGGATCACGACGGCGTTGCTCGCCCTGCAGAAGCTGCGAGACGTGGAGAGCTTCACCAACGGGTTTCTCGGATACGACCTTCTGGCGCGCCGCCATGTCCGCTACGCCTATGCCTATCCTTGGCTGGAGGCGCTGGTGGGCGTTCTGATGGTGGCGGGCGTGCTGATGTGGCTGTCCATCCCGCTCGCGCTGCTGATCGGCACGATCGGCGCGGTGTCGGTCTTCAAGGCGGTCTATGTCGACAGGCGCGAGCTGAAATGCGCCTGCGTCGGCGGCAATTCCAACGTGCCGCTGGGGTTCGTGTCGCTGACCGAGAACCTCGCCATGATCGGCATGGGGCTCTGGATGCTGCTGGCCGCGTTCGGCGCCGTCCCGATGCCGTTGTGACGCGGAGGGCCCGGCAGGATCGGGCCCGACGTCTTTTCCATTCCCGGACGCGCGTCCGATCAGCATGAGGATGACCGACATGAGGCTTTTCACGACTCTGCTCGCCGGAGGTGTTCTCGCGCTCGCGGCGGGCGCCGCGACGGCGCAGGACGCTCCGGCGTCGATGGAGGGGATGGACCATTCCGCGATGGGCCATGGAGCCGCCGCCACCGGCGCGATGGCGGCGTACATGACGGCGATGGACGACATGATGGTTGCGATGGAGGGCATGGAGGCCTCGGGCGACGCCGATGTCGACTTCCTCCTGATGATGATTCCGCATCACCAGTCGGCGGTGGACATGAGCGTCGCGTTGCTGGCGGAGGTGAAGGATCCGGAGGTCAAGGCGTTGGGCGAGGCGGTGATCGCGACGCAGGAGGCCGAGATCGCCCAGATGCGCGCGATGCTTGCGCGGCTCGGGCATCCGGTGGAGTAGCGGGCGCCCGACTTCCGGAGGAGAAGCGCATGCGCGCCATGCAGATCGTAACGCTTGGAGAGCCGCTCGAACCGCGTGAGGTCGCGCGACCCGAGCCTGGACCGGGCGAGGTCCTGCTGCGCGTGCGGGCCTGCGGGCTGAATTTCGCGGACACGCTGATGGTCCGGGGGGAGTATCAGGAGAAGCCGCCTCTGCCCGCCACGCCGGGCCTGGAGGTCTGCGGCGTGGTCGAGGCGGTCGGGGCGGGCGTGGCCGCGCCCGCGCCGGGAACGCGGGTCGCGTGTTTTGGCGCGGGCGGCGGGCTGGCGGAGTATCTGGCGGTCGCCGCCGACCGCTGCGTCGTCGTCCCGGACGGGATGCCGGATGTCGAGGTCGCCGGATTTCTCGTGGCCTACGGCACCAGCCATGTCGCGCTGGCGTACCGCGCGCGGCTCCGGCCGGGGGAGACGCTCGCCGTGCTCGGTGCCTCGGGCGGGGTGGGCCTGACGGCGGTGGAACTGGGCGCCCTGATGGGCGCGAAGGTCATCGCGGTGGCGCGGACCGGGGAGAAGCGCGGCATCGCCAAGGCCGCCGGCGCCGATCACGTGCTGTCGGACGAGGATGACCTGCGGGCGGAGATGAAGGCGCTGGGCGGGGTGGACGTGCTTTATGATCCGGTCGGCGGGGAAGCGTTCGACGCGGCCCTGCGCGCCTGCAATCCTGAGGCGCGGATCCTGCCGATCGGGTTCGCGAGCGGGACCGTGCCGCGGATCCCGGCGAACATCCTGCTGGTGAAGAACCTGACGGTTCACGGGCTCTATTGGGGCGCGTATGCGAATCTGCGGCCCAAGGTGCTGACCGACAGTTTCGCGGCTTTGTTCGCCTGGTACGGGCAGGGGCGGCTCAAGCCGCATGTGAGCCATGTGCTGCCGCTCGAGGAGGCGAATGCCGGGCTCGACCTCCTGCGGACGCGCGCGGCGACGGGCAAGGTGGTGATCCGCGTGGACTGATCGGGGTGCGCGCATGAGGCGTGATCATGGTCACGCCCGTCCGGGCGCGCCGGTTCTAGTTTCGGGTCATCGGATGAGATGAACCCCAGCCAAGGAGAACCGAGATGACCACCGCAGTTTCCGAGACCCTCGAGACCGCCGCCGCGACCCGCCCGTGGATGACGCCCGCCGGGATCGTCCAGCACCTGATCAGGATGAACGAGCGTCACCGTCAGGCGCACGCGCTGTCGAAGCTCGACGGCCACCGCCTCGACGATCTGGGCCTGACGCCCAAGGATGTCGAGGCGGAACTTCGCCGGGTGGGCTACCTGCGCTGAGCGGTCAGGCGGCGCCGGTTCCGAACAATCGGCCGCGCTCGACCGTCAGGACGATGGCGAGCGCGATCAGCCCGAAGCACGCGTAGCCGAGAAGAAGCGGCATGACGGTGCCGTTGAACGACTGCCCGACGAGAAGGCCGAGGACCACCGCGACGGCGGTGGTGACGGCGCCGACGAAGGACGAGGCGGTGCCGGCGATGCGGCCCATCGGCTCCATGGCGATGGAGTTGAAGTTGGGCATCATCAGCCCGAAGCAGAACAGCGTCAGCGAGATCAGTCCGATGAAGAGCGGCAGCGGTGGCGGACCCCAGATCCCAGCGATGCCGGCATGCAAAATGCCGAGCGCGGTGAAACCGATCAGCGCGGCGTGCGAGATCCGGCGCATGCCGAAGCGGCCGACCATCTGGCTGTTGAGCAGCGCCGCGAAGGCCAGCGACACCGCCGTGAGGCCGAAGAACACCGGGAAGAGCGTACCCTCGCCGTAGACGTCGGTGAAGATCTGCTGCGAAGAGTTGATGTAGCCCATCATGCCCCCGAAGATCGCGCCGGTGGCGAGCGTGTAGCCGAGCGTCTGGCGGGTGCGGACGGTCTCGCCGAAGGCGGCGATGATCCAGGACGCGGAGAGCGGCTCGCGCGTCTCGGGCGGGCGCGTCTCGGGCAGGAGCAGCGCGATCCAGGCGAAGATCGCGATCGAGACCGCGAGCAGGAACAGGAAGATCAGGTGCCAGTCGCCCGCGAGCAGGATGCCAGCGCCGATCAGGGGGGCGATCACCGGCACGATGATGAAGATCATCATCACGAAGGACATGACCTCGGCCATGCGCCGACCGCCGTAGATGTCGCGGACCACCGCCACCGAGACCACGCGCGGCGCGGCGTTGGCGACGCCCTGGACGAAGCGGGCCGCGAGCAGGATTTCGAAGCTGCCCGCGAAGGCAGACGACGAGGCCGCCGCGTAGATCGCCGAGGCCGGTCAGGAGCACGGCCTTGCGGCCGAACCGGTCCGACAGCGGTCCGACGAAAAGCTGGCCCGCCGCGAATCCGATGAAGTAGAGCGTGACGACCAGCTGCGCCGGGTTGGCGTCGGTGACGCGAAATCCCCGCCGATCTGCGGGAAGGCCGGCAGCATGATGTCGATCGACAGCGCGGTCAGCGCCATCAGGGACGCCATCATCGCGACGAAGACCGGGAAGGCCGGCA
>CAVORV010000001.1:0-31515 GCA_963698685.1 uncultured Alphaproteobacteria bacterium | reverse complement strand
GTCAACCAACACTTGTTCGACTTTGAAGCGACACTTTTCGATCGGCGTGTCTCTGTCGTATACAAGGTCAAAATCAATCCTTCGCAGCACTCCGGCGGAACGGCCTTCGGCGACGAGAGCACCTCCAACCGCATATACGGCGGTCTCTAATTGGCTTCGAACGGGATTTGACATCTTGGAACCTGGCAAAAGACGCGCGTCATACACGGGTAGGAATATGATCCCAGTGGCAGCCCAAGACAAAAAGCCTGCCGACCTCTCGGCCGGCAGGCTAATGCCCTATCCCCCATAGAAGGGAAACCGTAGGCACAAGGGCCCGGGGCTTATAATTCGCGGATCGGATCGCCTGGCGTCAGGCGGCGACGCGGCCTCCGAGGACCTCATCGACGCTCGCCTGCGCCTTGCCTTCCTCGACGCCGTTGACCGCGGCGACCTCGCGCGTGAGACGTTCGAGCGCGGCCTCGTAGAGCTGACGCTCCGAATAGGACTGCTCGCGCTGATCGTCGTTGCGGTGCAGGTCGCGCACGACCTCCGCGATCGAGATCAGATCGCCGGAATTGATCTTCTGTTCGTATTCCTGGGCGCGGCGGGACCACATCGCGCGCTTGACGCGAGCGCGGCCTTTCAGCGTTTCCATCGCTTTTCCGACGATATCGACCGAGCTGAGCGGACGCATGCCGACCGAACCGGCCTTCGCCGTCGGAACGCGGAGGGTCATCTTGTCCTTCTCGAACGAGATCACGAACATCTCGAGCGACAGGCCCGCGACCTCCTGCTCGTCAATGGACACGATCCGTCCGACCCCGTGGGCCGGATAGACGACGAAATCATTCGGACGGAAGTCCGTCGGTTTCCTGACTTTGCTCATGCTGGCGTCTGATCCTTGACTGGCTGCGAACGGGTTCAAAAAAGCGCCGATAAAACCGGTATTTCGTTCGACCCCCGTCGAACGGAACTCCCGATCAGTCTTGGCGAATCGCAGGCCAATTGCTCTTGGCCCTCGTCCCGATCATGTTGTTGGACTTTGTATATAACACATCATACCGGTTTTGAGAAGTCATACCCGCTAGATCGTTCCCGGACCGTCGTTTTGAAACGTTTCATGGCGGGACCGGTTGGCCAAAGCTTTCGGTGCGTGGGCTCAGCCGCCTTTGCCCGGCGCTTCGGAAAACAGCTTCATCTTCCCGGCTTCGCCGTCGCGGGCCTCGGCGTCCGGCATGGGATCGGATTTCGTGACGATCACAGGCCAGGCCTCGGAGTACTTTCGATTGAACTCGACCCATTTCTCCATGTCGGGCTCGGTATCCGGACGGATCGCGTCGGCCGGACATTCCGGCTCGCACACGCCGCAATCGATGCATTCGTCCGGATGGATCACCAGCATGTTCTCGCCCTCGTAGAAGCAATCCACCGGGCAGACTTCGACGCAGTCGGTGTATTTGCAGGCGATGCAGTTCTCGGTCACGACGTATGTCATCGGCGCAGGGCCCTCCAGAATCCAAAACTGGTCAAGCAAAGCCTGTCACACTCCGCGGTGGCGGAAAGTACCAGTCTGTCGCGGGGGTTCAAGCGGAACCGTCGTCGCGGTCGCCGCCATTATCGCGCGGAGCCAGATCGTCATAGAGCATGCGCGCTTCGGTCGCAGGCCCTCGACGCTCGCCCAGTCCCGTGACGCGTACTGTTCGGATGTCGCGGTCTTGGACGATGGTCAAACCGTCACCGATGCGGACCGGCGTCGCGGGCTTTCTTACGCGCACGGTGTTGACCCGTACTTTTCCCGAAACGACCATTTCCGCCGAGAGCGCCCGCGTCTTGAAAAACCGCGCATGCCAGAGCCACTTGTCGAGGCGCAGGGCCGGCTGTTTCTCGGACATCACCCCGTGTCAGCGCCGCGTCTTGAGAGCCATCAGGGCCGCGAAGGGATTGTCCGGATCGACGGGTTTCTCGACGCGCGGAGGCCGGGCGGCCGTCACTTTCGCACCCTCGGGCTTTGCGGAGCCTTTTCCTTTCGGCCCGGCGCCGCGGCGTGGTTTGCCCTTTAACGGCGGACGGCCGTCCTCGCGGGGCTTCGCGCCGTCGGTCTGAGGCCGACGCGTTCCCCTTTCCGGTCTTTGGCGCGGAGCGCGTCGGAAGGTGAAAAAAGTCTCCATCTCTTCCGCGGCCTTCGCGGGAGCGAGTTCGACGTGAGCCTCGTCCGGCGTCGGGCTGTCCTGCGGCACTTCCGCGGGAGGGGCATCGGGGGTTTCGGTCGGGGCCTCCTGCGGCGCCTCGGGCGGGGTCTGCTGCGGCGTCTCGACCGGCGAGGTCGGTGGCGTTTCGGCCGGGGTCTCCGCCGGGATCTCGGTCGGGGTTCCGGGGCCGTCCGGGTCGGTCACGGCCGCGGCAGCGGTCTCCTCGGTCTTCCGGGGTTCGGGGCGGCGCTTGAGGCGGGTTCCCTCGGCCGCCTCGTACCCGAGACCCCTCATCAGCTTCGCGAACTGGTCGAGCGTGAGGCCGGTGATCGATAGCATGTCCGCGCTCGCCTCAAAGCCCTCGCGCGCGTCGAGGCCGCGGATCATGTCCGCAAGCCGCTCCAGCATGTCGATGCGGATCGCCCGTTCGCCCGCCAGACGATAGCCCGCGCGGGCATAGTATCCGTGCGGCGCGCCTTGGACGGCGGGCACGGTCACCAGACCCGGCGGCGGCGATTCGGGGAATTCGTCAAACCCCTCCTTGAGCGACCAGAGCACCATCCGAAGCCGCGTCGGCGCGGGCTTGAGCATCAGCGGTTGAAACACCGTGTATTGCCCGAACCGGACGCCGTGCTTGCGCAGACCGGCCCGTTGATCCTGGTCCAGCTCTTTCACGTCTTTGGCGATGTCACCACGCGGCAGTATTCCGAGCGCCTCGACAAGCCGGAAGCCGATGCCGCGCGCCATTCCCGTGAGGGTCTCGTCGTCGCGAAGCGCGATCAGCGGCGCGAACTGCGCCGCGATGCGCCGGTCGATCCAGTGGCCCAGCCGACGGCGGATCTTCTCGCCGATCTCGGGGGCCGCGTCCTCGTCCACGAAGGCCTCGACCGACGGGCTGAGCGCATCGGCGCCGGCGACGAGCTTGCCGACGGCGTACTCGCCCCACATCAGTCCGCCCTGTTCCGTCACGTCGATCTCGGTGTCGGGCGCGTTGTAGAACTGGTCCGAGCGCAGCGACAGCGCGGGGGCCAGCGCCGCGATCCCGGCGGCGCGCAGGGTCTTGGTCTGCTCGGCGTCGGCGGACGGATCCAGAATGAATCGAAAGCCCTCGATCCTGCCGATGAACTGGTCCTCGACGCTCACGTCCCCCTTGTCGGTCACCACTGCCACAAGGCTCTCCTTCTGCTTCAACCGGCGCATCAGAACGGAGGTGCGCCGGTCGACAAATCGTTGCGTCAGACGCTCGTGCAGAGCGTCCGACAACCGGTCTTCTACCGCACGGGTCTCGTCGCGCCAATGGTCCGCGTCGTCGATCCAGCCCTTGCGCTGGGCGAGATACGTGAACGTACGGATATATGCCAGACGCTTCGACAACGCGTCGATGTCGCCGTCGTTCCGGTCGATGCGACGGATCTGCGACGCGATCCAGTCCGTCGGCACGCCAGAACCGCCATGCAGGAACCCGAAGAGGCGCAGACACAGCGCGGCGTGCTCGGCCGGCGAGACTTTGCGGAAATCCGGAACCTGACACACGTCCCAAAGCAGGCGCACGTCGGGCGCGCCCGCGATCCGGTCGCGCATCTCCGGCATGGCCGAAAGCGCGCGCAGCGTCTCGAGGTCGTCGGCCTCCCGCGCCCGGATCAGGTTCTCATGCTCCGCCGGGGCCTCCAGGCTGCGGATGAGTGCCTCGGGAGTTCCGAATTGCAGACGGTCGTTGCGCCATTGCAGCTTCTTGAGCGGCGCGAATCGATGCTCCTCGATCGCCTCGACGATTTCAGGGTCGAGCGGCGAGGCCTCGCCGGTCACCCCGAACGTGCCGTCCTCGGTATAGCGCCCCGCACGACCTGCGATCTGCGCGAGTTCATTGGGCGCGAGATGCCGGTGACGGCGGCCGTCGAACTTGGTCAGACCGGAAAACGCGACATGGCTGATATCGAGGTTGAGGCCCATGCCGATGGCGTCGGTCGCCACGAGATGATCCACGTCGCCGTTCTGGTAAAGCGCGACCTGGGCGTTGCGCGTGCGCGGGCTGAGCGCGCCCATCACCACGGCGGCGCCGCCCTTCTGACGTCGGAGCAGTTCGGCGATGGCGTAGACGTCGTCCACCGAGAAGCCGACGATGGCGCTGCGCGCCGGCATACGGCTGATCTTGCGCGGGCCGGTCCATGTCAGACGCGAGAACCGGTCGCGGCGCATGAAGCGCGCCCCGGGGACCAGTTCCGCGATCCGCGACCGCATGGTGTCCGATCCCAGAAACAGCGTCTCGTTCAGGCCCCGCGCGTTCAGCAGGCGATTGGTGAAGATGTGGCCCCGGTCGGGATCGCCGCAAAGCTGGATCTCGTCGACGGCGAGAAAGTCCGCGCCGAGCCCCACCGGCATCGCTTCGACCGTGCAGACCCAATAGGTCGCGCGCGGCGGCACGATCCGCTCCTCACCTGTTATCAGCGCGACGACCGACGGGCCGCGCAGCGACACGATCCGGTCATAGACCTCGCGCGCCAGCAGCCGCAGCGGCAGGCCGATCACTCCGGTCCGGTGTCCGAGCATCCGTTCGATGGCGTAATGCGTCTTGCCGGTGTTGGTCGGTCCCAACACCGCCGTGACCGGCGCGTCCATGCTCAGAGCCATCGGCGTTCTTCCGTCCGGCCGCGCGCCCCGTCAGAGCGTGTCGGAGCCCGTCGCGCGTTCGAGGCGCGAGATCGCCTCGGTGACATTGGGGCGGTTGGGATTGATCTCCTGGACCATGCGCATCGCACGTAGGGCAAGCGCAGTTTCTCCCATCTCCTCCAGCATGAAGGCAAGCCCGGAAATCGCTCCGAAATGGCGCGGCTCCAGCGCCAAGACCCGTTCGATGTCGGCGATCGCCAGCGCGTATTCGCCCGATACATAGAACGCCGTGGCCCGCGCGTTCCAGCCCTCGGCGAAATCAGGGGCGTGATCGGTCAGAGCGGTCAGATGCTCAATCGCGGCGCGATAATCCTCCGCCTCCATCGCGTCGCTGCCGCGCCGCAGAAGCATGTCCATGGCGGGCGAGCCGGACCGAGACAGGATGCGGGTGATCTCGTTTTCGACGCGATTCCAGTCCTCGCGACCCGGCTCGGCAAGCTCGGCAAAGAGCGTGTCGAGCTTGTCCTCGTCCTCGCCGGTTGACTGCGCCTGCGCGGGAGCGCACAGCCCCCAAGCAAGCGATGACGCGACGACACATGCGGCGAGGTGGTTTCTTATCCGGGTCATGAACCTTAAATTAGCCATCATCTGAAAGAAATCGAGGGCCGAAACGCCCCGGCAAGGAGAATTTGAATGAGCGACATCGTAGCATCCGCCGTCAAGGCCCTGAATGCCCGTCTCGACGGCGAGGGTCTCGACGGTTCCGTTCGCTTCGTGATCGAGGACGAGGGCAGCGTGCGCATCGACGAGAACGGCGCGACCGAGAGCGACGCCGAGGCCGATTGCACCATGACCGCCAGCGCCGAGACCTTCCAGGGCATTCTGGACGGCGAGGTCAGCCCGACAGCGGCCTTCATGAGCGGGCAGCTCAAGGTCGACGGCGACATGGGTCTCGCGATGAAGCTCGGCAACGTCCTGGCGTGATGGAAGACGCGCCCTTCCACGAGGCCGTCTCGGACGCGCCCGCGGGCGGGCGCGCGTTCTGGGTCCATGCCTCCGACCGGATGCGGATCCGCGCCGTGCTTTGGAACGGCGGTCCGCGCGGGACGGTGGTGATTTTTCCGGGCCGGACCGAATTCGCCGAGAAATACGGCCGGGTGGTATCGCGTCTCGTGGCGGAAGGGCTTTCGGTTCTCGTGATCGACTGGCGCGGGCAGGGCCTCTCGCACCGGTATCCGGCCAATCCCAAGCTGGGGCATGTCGACGACTTTCGCGACTACCAGCGGGACGTCGCCGCCGTCTTCGCCGATCCGGCCGTGCAGGCTCTGCCGAAGCCTTGGGTGATGCTCGGGCATTCCATGGGCGGCTGCATCGGCCTGCGCACGCTGCTGGAGCGGATCGATTTCTGCGGCGCGGTGTTCTCGGCCCCGATGTGGCATCTTCAGATGCGCGCCGCCACCCGCGAGATCACGACGAAGGTCACCCAGATCGCCAATCTGATCGGCCTTGGCGGCCGTTTGACGCCTGGTTCCAATCCCGGGCCCACGGCGCTCGCCGTGGCGTTCGAGGGCAACGCGCTCACCTCCGACCCCGAGCACTACGCCTGGTTCACGCGGCAGATCCTCGCCCATTCCGACCTCACGATCGGCGGACCGAGCATGCAGTGGACGCGCGCCGCGCTGGAGGAGATGGCCCGCCTCTACGTGGCGCCGCTGCCGCGCATTCCCGTTCTGGCCCTGCTGGGAACCCACGAGACCGTGGTGTCCGCGACGGTGATCCGCGCGCAGATCGCGCGGATGGAACGGGGCGAGCTGATGATCTGCCAGAACGCCCGCCACGAGATCCTGATGGAGCGCCCCGAGATCCAGGAGGCGGTCTGGGCGCGGGTGTTTTCCTTCATCGACGCGCTCGCGGAGCCGCGAGCCGAGCCGGTCTCCGTCAGTCGCTGACCCGTGCGAGGATATCGAGCGCCTCGGCATGAACGCGCGCGTCGCCGGCGGCGATAACCCGCCCGCCGGCATGGGGCGATCCGCCGCGCCAGTCGGTCACGATGCCGCCAGCCGCCTCGATCACGCCCTGCGGCCCCTGGATGTCATAGGCCTGAAGTCCCGCCTCGATCACGAGATCCACCTGACCAAGGGCGACGAGGGCGTAGGCGTAGCAGTCGAACCCGTAGCGTGTGAGCAGGGCGCGCGACCGGACCGCATCAAACCCGGCACGCTCTGCGGGGGTGCCGATTTCGGGGTGCGTGGTGTAGAGGATCGCATCACCGAGCGTCGCGCAGCGTCGGACCCGCAGATCGCGCTGCTGGCCGCCGCGCGTGACGCGCGCGGCTCCGAATGCGCCGACAAAGCGTTCACCGGTAAAAGGCTGGTCGATCATCCCGAGAACGGGTGCGTCGCCGGCGTTCACGGCGATCAGCGTTCCCCATGTCGGCGCACCGCTCATGAAAGCGCGGGTCCCGTCGATCGGATCGAGAACCCAAGTCAGCCCGGACGTTCCCGGTTTCGGGCCGTATTCCTCGCCAAGGACGCCGTCGTCGGGACGCAGTTCGCCAAGAAGCCCCCGCATCGCGGATTCGGAATCCCTGTCGGCTGTCGTCACCGGGTCGAACCCGGTCGCGGACTTGTTTTCCGCACCGAGGCCATCGCTTCGGAAAAGGGGAAGCGTCCGTCCGGCCGCCTCGTCGGCCAAAGCTTCGGCGACGCTCAGAAGCTCTCGCCGAAGCTCCGGTCCGATATCCATTTCCGCTCCCGTCCCGTCACCATGCGCCGAACGCAGTTGTCCGGGACGGACGCGGAGAGGTCAAGTTGGCTCAGGCGACGTCGCTCAGAACCCGCGCCAGATCGAACAGCCGGCGGCGTTGCGCCTCCGGGATCGAATAATAGGAGCGCACGAGTTCGAGCGCTTCCTTGTCTGCCAGCAGATCGCCGCGCTGGACGTCGTGCTCCATGGCGGTGGTTTCCGTCACGCCCTCTTCGCTCTCGAAGCCTTCGAAGAAAAAGCTTATGCTGACGTCGAGTGCCTGAGCGATGTCCCAGAGACGGGAGGCCGAGATCCGGTTCATGCCGGTTTCGTACTTCTGGATCTGCTGGAACTTGATTCCTACGATGTCACCAAGCTGCTGCTGGGTCATGCCCACCATCCACCTGCGGTGACGAACCCGTTTGCCGACATGCACGTCTACAGGATGTTTCATACTCGTTGCTCCGCTTGCTACCAAATGCTTCCTGAAACCTACGAAGCAATTTCCGTGCCAACTCATCCAGCATAGGGTGTCATACGTTTCCGGAACTCAATCAGAGGTTTTTTCGCCCCTTGGTGTGAGCCAGATCACACAACCAAGGGGCGAATCGGAGCGGCGTTGCAAAACCGACAAGACGCACGTTAAGTGATTTGCAACGCTTTTCGCAAATTGCAAACCGCCCCGGCGGGTCAGGAGGCGACCTGTCGCGCGTTCCGCTTGCGCTCGTGCGGATCGAGAAAACGTTTGCGAAGCCTGATGTTTCGCGGCGTCACTTCCACCAGCTCGTCGTCCTCGATATAGGCGATCGCCTGCTCCAGGGTCATGCGGACGGGTGTCGTGAGCCTCACGGCCTCGTCTGTGCCCGACGCGCGGACGTTCGTGAGCTTCTTGCCCTTGAGCGGGTTCACCTCCAGATCGTTGTCGCGGCTGTGCTCGCCGAGGATCATGCCGGTATAGACCTGCTCGCCAGATCCGATGAAAAACTTGCCCCGGTCCTCGAGGTTGAAGATCGCATAGGCGACGGAGACGCCGTCCTCCATCGAGATCAGGACGCCGGTGCGACGTCCGGGGATCGGGCCGCGATAGGGCGCCCAGTCGTGAAACACGCGGTTCATGACGCCGGTGCCGCGGGTGTCGGTCAGAAACTCGCCGTGGTAGCCGATCAGGCCGCGCGAAGGGACGTGGGCGACGATGCGGGTCTTGCCGCCGGCGCCGGTGCGCATCTCGACGAGGTCTCCTTTGCGCTGGCTCAGCTTGTCGACGACCACGCCGGAATGCTCCTCGTCGACGTCGATGGTGACTTCCTCGATGGGCTCCAAGCGCTGGCCGCCCTCTTCGCGGAAAAGGACCTGCGGACGCGAGACGCTCAACTCGAATCCCTCGCGGCGCATGTTCTCGATGAGAACGCCCATCTGAAGCTCGCCGCGCCCGGACACCTCGAAGGCGTCGCCGCCGGGCGTGTCGCCGACCTTGATCGCGACGTTGGTCTCGGCCTCGCGCATCAGGCGGTCGCGGATGACGCGGCTCTGGACCTTGTCGCCGTCGCGGCCGGCCAGCGGCGAATCGTTGATGCCGAAGGTGACGGAGATCGTCGGCGGATCGATGGGCTGCGCGGGGATCGCCTCGATGACGGACATGTCGCAGACGGTGTCGGCGACGGTCGCCTTGGCCATGCCGGCGAGGCTGACGATGTCGCCGGCCTCCGCCTCGTCGATGGCCTGGCGGGAGAGACCGCGGAAAGCGAGGACCTTGGAGACGCGGAACCGTTCGATCTCCTTGCCGTCGCGCGACAGGGCCTTGACCATCTGGCCGGTCTTGACCCGGCCGCTTTCGATCCGGCCGGTCAGAAGGCGGCCGATGAAGGGATCGGCGGCGAGGGTCGTCGCCAGCATGGAGAAGGGCTCGTCACGGCGGGTGACCTGTTTCGGTTCGGTCACGTAGTCGACGATCAGTTTGTAGAGGGCCGAGAGATCCTTGCGCGGGCCGTCCAGCTCGGTATCGGCCCAGCCGTTGCGGCCCGAGGCGTAGAGGATCGGGAAGTCGAGCTGCTCCTCGTTGGCGTCGAGGGTCACGAAGAGGTCGAACACCTCGTTGAGCGCGCGGTCGGGCTCGGCGTCGGGCTTGTCGACCTTGTTGAGCACCACGATGGGGCGCAGGCCGAGGCGCAGCGCCTTGGCCGTGACGAATTTCGTCTGGGGCATCGGGCCTTCGGCGGCGTCCACGAGAAGAACGACGCTGTCGACCATCGAGAGGATGCGCTCGACCTCGCCGCCGAAATCGGCGTGGCCGGGGGTGTCGACGATGTTGATCCGGACACCCTCCCATTCCACCGAGGTGGCCTTGGCGAGGATGGTGATGCCGCGCTCGCGTTCGAGATCGTTGGAATCCATCGCCCGCTCGACCGTGGACTGGTTCTCGCGGTAGGTTCCTGACTGTTTGAGCAGCTCGTCGACCAAAGTGGTCTTGCCATGGTCGACATGGGCGATGATGGCGATGTTTCTCAGTTCCATTCGGGGGGTCCTCAAAGGGCCAAACGCCCGTCGCGCCGCCCATAACCGCAAGCGCGAAGAAACGCAACGCCAGGTCTGAGAGGTGATGCGGCCCGGAAACGGCTGTGGGCCGCGAAAAGTGTCACGCGTGTCGCTCTGGCCAAATAATTGAATCGGAAGGGAAATCAGAAACGCGTTAATCGCTTGGAAACCTGTGTCACGCGCCTCAGGTGTCGTAGAACTGTCGCAGCAGACCGACGATGAGGAGGCCGAGCGCGGTTGCGAGCGCGGCGATGGTCCAGAAACCCAGACCCGCGGCCAGACCGATGCCGCCGGCGAGCCAGAGGCCGGCGCCGGTCGTGAGGTTGTGCACCTTTCCTCCGCTCATGAAGATCATGCCGGCCACGAGGAAGGCGACGCCCTGCGTGACGGCCTCGACCAGACGGATCGGATCGAGACGGATCGCGTCGGACGGATCGCCGTATCCGTCGATCATGTGGAGCGTGATGAGCGCGAAAACCGCCGCCGCGACGCCGACGAGCATGTGCGTGCGCAGGCCCGCAGTGTGGTCCGTCGCCTCGCGCTCGAACCCGATGATGGCGCAGAGAAGCGCCGCGCCCGCCAGCCTCAGCGCGAGGATCGGCAGCGGCATGGCGGAGGTACGGGCAAATTCCTCGATCAGCATGCCGATGGAACGCCGCCGCCGGTCGCGGGTTCCCTGTTAACGCCGATCCGTGTTTTCTTGGGGTGCGTCTCACTGACCCGCGGGCTCACGGGGCGCGTCCACTGGCCCGCGGGCCGGTGCGGATACGCCGGGGCCGAAGCCCGGCCCGGCCGCGCCTGTCAGACGCGGCCGATCCGCGTCAGGCGCGTTTGATCAGACCGATTATCAGCAGGACGATAATGGCGCCGATCGCGGCGGCGATGATCGCGCCGAAGATGCCGCTCAGACCGATTCCGATCGCGGGCAGGAGGAAACCGGCGACGATGGCGCCGACGATCCCGAGCACCACGTTGCCGACGAGACCCATGCCGCCGCCCTTGACGATCGTGCTTGCCAACCAGCCGGCGATGCCGCCGACGATGATCCAGATGATGATCGATACGAGGACGTTCGTACCTTCGACAGCAGCTTCTTCCATGTCGTCGCTCCCTTGGGGACGGTTCACTTCAAGCTCGATCATATCACAGGTCTCGCCTATGGCGAGCGGCTATCGGATCCGGTGGCGGCGTCGCCGCGCGACAGATCCGATGCGGAGCGGAGCCGTAGCGCCCCGCGTTTGAGTGAAAAACTGAGGCGGCTTTGACATCGCTCGCAATACCCTATACGGGTAAGGGGTATATCGAGGAGCGCGTCATGAATGATCCGGACCGCCGCGACGCGAAGATCGCCCGCCTGAACCGCATCGCGGGGCAGGTGTCGGGGGTGGCCCGGATGGTGGCCGAGGACCGCTACTGCATGGACGTGCTCCATCAGATCCAGGCGGTGAAGGCGGCGCTGGCCAAGGCCGAGGCGGAGATCCTGCGCGATCACGCGCGGACCTGCGTCCATCAGGCGATCGAGGCCGGCGACGCGGCCGCCACGCAGGCGAAACTCGACGAGCTGGTCGATCTCTTCGACCGCTCGCGCAAGTGAGAAGGAGATAGCCATGAACACGATCGCGATGTCATCGCGCTCCGGGTCAGGGGCGGCGTCGGCGGAGGGGAAGCGCGCGGTCCTTTACCGGATGGCAATGCCGGACCATCTCTGCCCGTCCGGGCTGAAGGCGCGCGACATCCTGCGCCGCCACGGATTCGAGGTGGAGGACCATCCGCTCGCGACGCGCGCCGAGACCGACGCGTTCAAGGAGGAGCACGGCGTCAAATCGACTCCGCAGGTCTGGATCGGCGGCGAGCGGATCGGCGGATACGACGCGACGCGCGCGCATCTGGGCGTGCCGCTGGCCGATCCCGACGCGACGACCTACCGTCCTGTTCTGGCGATCTTCGGCGTGGCTTTCGCGCTCGCGGTCGCCCTGTCCTGGGCGGCGCGCGGAGCGGTCGCGCCGGGGCTCGTGCTGTGGTGGTTTCTCGGGATCACGACGGCGCTGCTCGCCCTGCAGAAGCTGCGAGACGTGGAGAGCCTTCACCAACGGGTTTCTCGGATACGATCTTCTGGCGCGCCGCCATGTCCGCTACGCCTATGCCTATCCTTGGCTGGAGGCGCTGGTGGGCGTTCTGATGGTGGCGGGCGTGCTGATGTGGCTGTCCATCCCGCTCGCGCTGCTGATCGGCACGATCGGCGCGGTGTCGGTCTTCAAGGCGGTCTATGTCGACAGGCGCGAGCTGAAATGCGCCTGCGTCGGCGGCAATTCCAACGTGCCGCTGGGGTTCGTGTCGCTGACCGAGAACCTCGCCATGATCGGCATGGGGCTCTGGATGCTGCTGGCCGCGTTCGGCGCCGTCCCGATGCCGTTGTGACGCGGAGGGCCCGGCCGGATCGGGCCCGACGTCTTTTCCATTCCCGGACGCGTGTCCGATCAGCATGAGGATGACCGACATGAGGCTTTTCACGACTCTGCTCGCCGGCGGTGTTCTGGCGCTCGCGGCGGGCGCCGCGACGGCGCAGGACGCTCCGGCGTCGATGGAGGGGATGGACCATTCCGCGATGGGCCATGGAGCCGCCGCCCCCGGCGCGATGGCGGCGTACATGACGGCGATGGACGACATGATGGTTGCGATGGAGGGCATGGAGTCCGCGGGCGACGCCGATGTCGACTTCCTCCTGATGATGATTCCGCATCACCAGTCGGCGGTGGACATGAGCGTCGCGTTGCTGGCGGAGGTGAAGGATGCGGAGGTCAAGGCGTTGGGCGAGGCGGTGATCGCGACGCAGGAGGCCGAGATCGCCCAGATGCGCGCGATGCTTGCGCGGCTCGGGCATCCGGTGGAGTAGGGGGCGCCCGACTTCCGGAGGAGAAGCGCATGCGCGCCATGCAGATCGTAACGCTTGGAGAGCCGCTCGAACCGCGTGAGGTCGCGCGACCCGAGCCTGGACCGGGCGAGGTCCTGCTGCGCGTGCGGGCCTGCGGGCTGAATTTCGCGGACACGCTGATGGTCCGGGGGGAGTATCAGGAGAAGCCGCCTCTGCCCGCCACGCCGGGCCTGGAGGTCTGCGGCGTGGTCGAGGCGGTCGGGGCGGGCGTGGCCGCGCCCGCGCCGGGAACGCGGGTCGCGTGTTATGGCGCGGGCGGCGGGCTGGCGGAGTATCTGGCGGTCGCCGCCGACCGCTGCGTCGTCGTCCCGGACGGGATGCCGGACGTCGAGGTCGCCGGATTTCTCGTGGCCTATGGCACCAGCCATGTCGCGCTGGCGTACCGCGCGCGGCTCCGGCCGGGGGAGACGCTCGCCGTGCTCGGGGCCTCGGGCGGGGTAGGGCTGACGGCGGTGGAACTGGGCGCCCTGATGGGCGCGAAGGTCATCGCGGTGGCGCGGACCGGGGAGAAGCGCGCCATCGCCAAGGCCGCCGGCGCCGATCACGTGCTGTCGGACGAGGATGACCTGCGGGCGGAGATGAAGGCGCTGGGCGGGGTGGACGTGCTCTATGATCCGGTCGGCGGGGCGGCGTTCGACGCGGCCCTGCGCGCCTGCAATCCGGAGGCGCGCATCCTGCCGATCGGGTTCGCGAGCGGGACCGTGCCGCGGATCCCGGCGAACATCCTGCTGGTGAAGAACCTGACGGTTCACGGGCTCTATTGGGGCGCGTATGCGAATCTGCGGCCGAAGGTGCTGACCGACAGTTTCGCGGCCTTGTTCGCCTGGTACGGGCAGGGGCGGCTCAAGCCGCATGTGAGCCATGTGCTGCCGCTGGAGGAGGCGAATGCCGGGCTCGACCTGCTGCGGACGCGCGCGGCGACGGGCAAGGTGGTGATCCGCGTCGACTGAGGCCCGCGCATGAGGCGTGATCATGGTCACGCCCGTCCGGGCGCGCCGGTTCTAGTTTCGGGTCATCGGATGAGATGAACCCCAGCCAAGGAGAACCGAGATGACCACCGCAGTTTCCGAGACCCTGGACAAAGCCGCCGCGACCCGCCCGTGGATGACGCCCGCCGGGATCGTCCAGCACCTGATCAGGATGAACGAGCGTCACCGTCAGGCGCACGCGCTGTCGAAGCTCGACGGCCACCGCCTCGACGATCTGGGCCTGACGCCCAAGGATGTCGAGGCGGAACTTCGCCGGGTGGGCTACCTGCGCTGAGCGCTCAGGCGGCGCCGGTTCCGAACAATCGGCCGCGCTCGACCGTCAGGACGACGGCGAGCGCGATCAGCCCGAAGCACGCGTAGCCGAGAAGAAGCGGCATGACGGTGCCGTTGAACGACTGCCCGACGAGAAGGCCGAGAACCACCGCGACGGCGGTCGTGACGGCGCCGACGAAGGACGAGGCGGTGCCGGCGATGCGGCCCATCGGCTCCATGGCGATGGAGTTGAAGTTGGGCATCATCAGGCCGAAGCAGAACAGCGTCAGCGAGATCAGTCCGATGAAGAGCGGCAGCGGTGGCGGACCCCATATCCCCGCGATGCCGGCATGCAAAATGCCGAGCGCGGTGAAACCGATCAGCGCGGCGTGCGAGATCCGGCGCATGCCGAAGCGGCCGACCATCTGGCTGTTGAGCAGCGCCGCGAAGGCCAGCGACACCGCCGTGAGGCCGAAGAACACCGGGAAGAGCGGGCCCTCGCCGTAGACGTCGGTGAAGATCTGCTGCGAAGAGTTGATGTAGCCCATCATGCCCCCGAAGATCGCGCCGGTGGCGAGCGTGTAGCCGAGCGTCTGGCGGGTGCGGACGGTCTCGCCGAAGGCGGCGATGATCCAGGACGCGGAGAGCGGCTCGCGCGTCTCGGGCGGGCGCGTCTCGGGCAGGAGCAGCGCCATCCAGGCGAAGATCGCGACCCCGACCGCGAGCAGGAACAGGAAGATCAGGTGCCAGTCGCCCGCGAGCAGGATGCCCGCGCCGATCAGGGGGGCGATCACCGGCACGATGATGAAGATCATCATCACGAAGGACATGACCTCGGCCATGCGCCGTCCGCCGTAGATGTCGCGCACCACCGCCACCGAGACCACGCGCGGCGCGGCGTTGGCGGCGCCCTGGACGAAGCGGGCCGCGAGCAGGATTTCGAAGCTGCCCGCGAGGAGGCAGACGATCGAGGCCGCCGCGTAGATGCCGAGGCCGGTCAGGAGCACGGCCTTGCGGCCGAACCGGTCCGACAGCGGCCCGACGAAAAGCTGGCCCGCCGCGAATCCGATGAAATAGAGCGTGACGACCAGCTGCGCCGCGTTGGCGTCGGTCAGCGCGAAATCGCCGCCGATCTGCGGGAAGGCCGGCAGCATGATGTCGATCGAGAGGGCGGTCAGCGCCATCAGGCTCGCCATCATCGCGACGAAGACCGGGAAGGCCGGCATGGGAATGCCGGGGGCCGGCGCGCGGATCTGGGTCATGGATCGGCATTACACGACACGTCGGACCGGGGCCAGCACGGGCGCGTCGAAAGTCCGGAAATCCGCCGGACGTTGGTCCGATGCGGCGGCCGCACGGCGGAGGCAGTATCAACGTGCCGGAACGTTCCGGCACGTGTTCAGGAGGAAAGACGATGTCCATCGCAGACCGCGCCCGGACGGGCGTCAGGCTCACGCTTCTCGCGTCGCTTCTGGCGACCTCGCCGCTCGGCTTCCAGGCTCCGTCCGGCGACGGGCCGCTTTTCCAGGCCGCCAAGGCGTTCGCCAAGGATGGCGACAGGGACAGGAGCGACGACCGGGACGACGATCGCGGCGGCCGGAGCGGAAGCGGCGGCCGCGACTCTGACGACCGGGACGACGACCGCGGAGGCGGCGGCCGCGGATCGGACGACGACCGGTCCGACAGCGGGCGGAGCTCGAGGGACGATTCGGCGGACCGGGACCGCAGTTCGCGCGACGATTCCGCGGACCGGTCGCGAAGCGCCCGGGACGAGGCGGAGGACCGGTCGGAAAGCCGGGGCCGCGGGTCAGACGACGATCGCGATGACGATCGCGATGACGACCGCGCGCGACGACGGCCGCCGGGGGCGCTCCGGCGACGACGGGCGGAGCGGCGGCCGCTCCGCGACGGCCCGCGCGGGCGGATCCGAGGCCGGCCTCAGCGTTGTCAAGATCGAGCGCTCGTCCTCGGGCCTCGAAGTGTCCTATTCCAACGGCGTCCGGGAGGAGATCGAGAACGGCCGCTACGAGATGAAGAACGCCGCCGGGCGGACGGTCCTAGAACGGCGGGCGACCCAGGCGGACGTCGAACGGATGCAGGGCAACGCGCGCCGGTCCGGCGCGACCGTGACGTCGGCGTCCCGCTCCGCCGGATCCTCCGGCTCCGCCGCAGCCGCGCGGCTGCCGGCCGGCTCGCGGCCGAGCCGCATCGAGATCGCCGGCCGGAACGCCATCGAGGTCAGCTACGCCTCCGGATGGCGGGAAGAGGTGGAGGCGGGCCGCTACGAGCTGAAGGACCCGTCGAACCGGACCGTGGTGGAGCGCCGCGCCACCGGCGCGGATCTCGACCGGCTCATGGGTCTCGCCGGCCGCTGACCGGGCCGGTCCCGCCCGGGACGTCCGGCGCGTCGCCGGCGTCCCAGGCGTCCCGCGCGATCAGCGCGGCCTCCACCCGGTTGCGGGCCTGAAGCTTCTCGAGGATCGCGGTCATGTGGTGCTTGACCGTCTTCTCGGTGATGCCGAGACCGTCCGCCACCTCGCGGTTGCTCAGCCCGGTCGCCACGCGGCGCAGGATGTCCTCCTCGCGCCGCGTCAGGTCGTCGATGGGCCGCCGGTCGCGCGGCCTCGGCCGGCGCATCGTCATCAGGACGCGCGCCGCGAGCCCCGGCGAGACGTGGGCCTCGCCGCGGGCGATCCCGGCGAGGACCGCCCTCAGCTCCGCGGCCGACACCCCCTTCAGAACGTAGCCGATGGCCCCGGCCTCCAGCGCGCGGGCGACGTTCGCCTCGTCCTCGGAGACTGTCAGCATCGCGACGCGCACCGACGGCGCCTCGGCGCGGATGCGCCGCGCCGCCTCGATACCGTCGCCCGGCATGGAGATGTCGAGAAGCGCGAGATCGGGGGCGTGGGCGCGCGCGAGCTCCACGGCCTCGTCCGCGTCGCCGCCTTCGCCGACGACCTCGAAACCGCCTTCCTCGAGAGAGCGGACGAGGCCGGAGCGGAAGATGGGATGGTCGTCCGCGACGACGATGCGAAGCGTCATGGGGTCTCTCCCGTGGTGATCGGCAAGGTGAGCGTCAGGGTAGTTCCCGCGCCCTGGGCGGTCTCGATGTCGAACCTGCCGCCGAGGCTCTCGGCCCGGTCGCGCAGCCCGTCGAGACCCTGGCCCCCGTCGGGACCGATGCCGCGCCGGGCGGCCGGATCGAAACCCGGGCCGTCATCGGACACCGACGCCCGAAGTGTCCCGTCGGCGGCCTCGATCCGCACGCGCACGGCGGCGCCTTCGGCGTGGCGGGCGGTGTTCGACAGCGCCTCCTGCAGGAAGCGGTAGACGCAGATCTTGGCGGAATTGGCGACGGCGAGGGAAGCGTCGGCGGATCGTTCGATGGTGATGTCCGGACCGTCGGGTCCGACATGCGCGTCGACCGCGCGCCGGACGACCTCTGCGAGGCCGAGGCTGTCGAGATCGGGCAGCGAGAGTCCGCGCGATATCGCCCGGATCTCGGACAGCGCGGACTGCAGCGCCCTGCCAACGGCGGCCGCCTCGTCCCGCGCGGCCTGCGTGTCCGGGACGATGGCGTCGAGCCGCATCGCGGCCAGGGCGACGTACTGCGCCGGGCCGTCGTGCAGGTCGGCGCTCACCCGCCGCAGATCCTTCTCGGCCTGGGCGGTGGCGCGGGCCGCGGCGCCGATCGCGCGCAGACGCAGTTCGGCGTTCTGCCGTGCGAAATCCCGGCTCTCGGCGACCTGCGCGCGGAGCTGGCTTTTCTGCCGCTCGATGGTCCGGCCGCCCGACCGCACGATGCCCGAGAGCAGCAGTCCGCTGGTCAGGAACGCGCCCGAGACGAGCACCCAGCTTCCCAGCCGGGCGTCGGCCAGGTCCTCGCGCAGGTCGGTCGCGACCTCGTAGAACTCGGCGACGGCGATGACCTCGCCGGACCAGGCCTCGCGCACGGGCGAATAGACTTCCAGAAGGGGCAGGCCGAGCTCCGCCTCCGCGGCGCTCTCGGCGTCGTCGAGACCCTCGAGCGCGCCGGAGACGGTTCCGGACCAGGCGCGTTCGAGAGCCGCGGATTCCTCGAAGCGCGACCCGACGATGTCGCGGTCCGACGCGTAGACGACGAGGCCGCCGTCCTTCCAGATCTTGAACGAGACGATCCGGTCCCCGATCGCGGTGTTGGCGAAGATCTCGTCGAGCGCGCGGACCGCCTGCTCCGAAAGCGTGTCGCCGTCGGCGAGCTCCTGGCTCAGCGGCGAGACGAGGCTTTCGACGAGGAGCGCGGCGGTCGAGGCGGATCCGTCCACCAGCGACTGCTCGATCCGCGCCGTGACCCAGGACCCGGTGGCCAGCGTCGCCGCGAGCATCACGGCGCCGCCGGCCAGGACGAAGCGCGCGACGAGCGGCGCGTCGGCCAGCCGCCGCGCGAATCCGGGTCGCGTTCCCTGCGGGGTCTCCGTGCGCATGATCCTGTCTAGTCCGCTCAAGGCGGCGTGAACATGGACCAAAGGCCTGGAGCGCGGCCCTTCCGGCATCTAGGTTAACGGCGAGAACCGAACGCCAGCCCGAGGAGAACCCGATGACCGACCGTTTGACCGAAGCAGACCGCGACCGCGACCTGCCCGCGCTGGGCGCGAGCGGATGGGGCGCCGACCCCGCGCGCGATTCGATCCGCAAGATCTGGAAGTTCCGCAGCTTCGTCGAGGCCTGGGGCTTCATGTCGCGCGCGGCGCTCGTCGCGGAGAAGATGAACCACCACCCGGAATGGTCGAACGTCTACAACGTGGTGGACGTGACGCTGACGACGCATTCCTGCGACGGGCTGAGCGCGCTGGACATCGATCTGGCGCGGAAAATGGACGCGCTGGCGGGCGAGGGCGTCGAGGTGCAGACGGACCATTCGGAGCCGGTGGAGTGTCTGTGCAAGCTGCACCACGCGGGCGGGTGATCCGGCCCGTCAGGTCAGAAGCCAGACGGTTTCCGTCGCGGGGCATTTGCCCTTGAGCCCGCCATCGACGGGCTGGGTCGCCAGGCGCGTCAGGCCGTAGCGCGGGGCGTGGACGCGCCCGACCTCCGCCGCATCGACCGAGAAGGGCGGCCCGGGCATCACGTTCTGGTCGTATTCGAAACAGATCAGCAACTGGCGCGCGCCGCCGGTGATGGCATGGACATGCGCGGCGTAGCGGGGGCGCGTCTCGGGTGGCAGCGCCACCAGCGCGGCGCGGTCGTAGACGGCGTCGACCGGGCCGAGAGCCTCCGCCGTCACGTCGAAGACGTCGCCCGCGAGGATGTCGATGTCGGGACCGGAAAAGCGGCGGAGCCGGCCCTGCTCCGAGACCTCGGGCGCGAAGTCCATTTCGGCGAAAAGCGCGCGGACCGCCTTTTCGCTCAGTTCGGCGCCGACGACCCGGTATCCCCGGTCCAGCAGCCACGCGATGTCACGCGTCTTGCCGCAGAGCGGCAGGAACACCCGGGCGCCCGGGGCGAGGTCGAGCGCGTCGAGATGGGCGACCATCAGGGCGTTCGCCTCGGACTCGTGAAACCCGATCTGGTTCAGGTTCCAGCGCTCGTGCCAGAAATCATGGTCCATCAGGCGGTGACCTCCGTTTCCGACGTTCCGGCCTGCGACGGGGCTGGGTCGTGGCGCATGTGCGCAAGGAGCGGTTCGAACAGGTGTTCTGCGATATGCCGGACCACCGGCACCACGACGCCGTCGCCGGTCAGGTGATACGCCTCATTGCAGGCGGCCGGCAGCCGGTAGGTGTCGGGCAGGCCCATCAGCCGCGCCGTCTCGCGCGCGGAGATCAGGCGGGAGCGGATGCGGTCGCCCTCGACGACCATGATCGACTGGCGCGACGAACCTCCGGCGGGCGTGCGCAGGCAGCCGGCGATGTCGTCGAAGCGGATCTCGGCCCGCTGGACCTTGATGCCGTGCTCGAGCCGCGTGCGCCTGTAGAGCGTGCCGACCCTCCGGACGCCGGACGCTCTGGCGGTTTCGACTTTCGCGAGATTGACGTCCGACATCTTCGAAAGGAGCGCCGTCGTCTCCTCAGGTCCGTGCCAGCGTGTCGAGACGGGCATCTCTTCGACGAGGTCCGCGAATTTCGCGACGCGCGGAGCCGGCATCGGCATCCGCCACCAGATCCAGTCCTGTTTCAGCGGGTCGGGCAGACCGGCGAAGGCGGTTTTCACGGCGTTCGTGTGCCACGGCGCCACCGGACCGCCGCCGGATGTGGATGGATCGCAGACCAGGTCGCCCCGGAGCGCGATCACGAAAAGACGTGGACGCGATTGCGGGACGAAATGCGCGGCGTCGACCACGATGGCGCCGAAGCGGTAGCCGAGGCCGCTCAGCGCCCCGCAGATCGCGGTGAAATCCTGGCCGCCATGCGAGGAAAGCGTCCCGAGCACGTTCTCCAGCGCCACGATCGCGGGCGCGCGGCCCTCGTCGCGCAGCGCGCGGATGTGGTCGATGAACGGCCAGAAGGTTCCCGAGCGGTCGCCGCGGAGGCCCGCGCCGCCGCCGGCGAGCGACAGGTCCTGGCAGGGGAACGAGCCCCAGACCAGATCGGGCCGGCCCGGCATCTCGTCGGGGGCGATGTTGCGGATGTCGCCGACGATCAGCGCGTCATCGCCCCAGTTCAGGCGATAGGTTCCGGCCTTTTTGCGGTCGAAATCGTTCGCCAGAAGACAGGTCCAGCCGGAGCCGAGACCGGCCCGGACCATGCCGCCGCCCGCGAAGAACTCGTAGAATGTTCGTGGCATGTTCCGCTCCCGACTGTCCTGCATTCAAACCGGAAAACCGGGTGCGAAGCAAATTGCCGGTGCCGTCAGAGGGCCGCCAGCAGCGTCTCGCCCGCACTGATCTGGCATTGCCCGGTCTTTTCCTCGACATTGAGCACCGTGACGACGCCATCCTCGACGAGCATCGCGTAGCGCCGAGACCGCTCGTGGAAACCGACGGCCGGGTTGCTGAACTCCATGCCGACGGCTCTGGTGAAGCCGCTGTCCGCGTCGGCCAAGAGGGTGATGCCCGCCTCGGCCGCACCGGACATCTCGCCCCAATACCGCATCACGTGCGCGTCGTTGACCGAGACGCAGATGATCTCGTCGATGCCCTTCGCGTCGAAACGAGGCTTGGTGCGGATGAAGCTGGGGAGATGCGCGGAGTTGCAGGTCGGCGTGAACGCTCCGGGCAGGGCGAAGATCACCACCTTGCGACCGCGAAGACGCTTCCCGAGATTCACCATCTCGGGGCCGCCCGCTCCCATAAGCAACAGATCGGCATCCGGCACGCGGTCGCCGACTGCGATCATCTGCGAATCCCCTGTCACTGGCGTCAGACCTTGGCGAGCAGCGCTTCGCCGGTCGAGATTTCGCATACTCCCGGCTCGTCGACGTTCGCCTGCGTGATCACGCCGTCCTCCAGCAGCACCGCGTAGCGGTTCGACCGGCCGATGAGCCCGAGCTGGGGCGCGGTGAACTCCATACCGAGCGCGTGGGTCAGCGCGCCGTCCGCGTCGCCGAGCATGGTGATGCCGGCCGCCCCCGCGCCGGTGCTCTCGCTCCAAGCCGCGAGCGTGAAGGGATCGTTCACCGCGATGCAGATGATCTCGTCCACGCCCTTGCCGCGGAACGCGTCGGCCGTGCGGATGAAGCTTGGAACGTGCGCTGTGGTGCAGGGGCCGGTGAAGGCGCCGGGCAGCGCGAAGATCACGACTTTCCTGCCGGCCAGCCGCGCCGCGAGATCGACCGTTTCGGGCCCGTCCTCACCCATCGCGACAAGTGAAGCATCGGGCAGACGGTCTCCGATCGCGATTGCCATGCGTATCTCCTTTTCAAAGTTGCGGCATCCCTCACCGCTCATATAGACCACGCGTCGGAGTAAGCGAAGAGCATGTCAGAGAAATCAGCGAGGATCGTCGTCATCGGCGCGGGCCAGGCCGGGGCTTCGCTCGCGGCGCGTCTGCGCGCGCTGGGCCATTCCGGGCCGCTGACGCTGGTCGGTGGCGAGACGGCGCCGCCCTATCAGCGCCCGCCATTGTCCAAGGCCTATCTGAAGGGCGAGATGGAGCGCGAGCGGCTGTTCCTTCGGCCGGCATCGTTCTATGCGGATCAGGAAATCGCGCTGGAGACCGGCGTCATGGGGGTGGCCATCGACAGGGCCGCGCGGATTGTGACGCTGTCGGACGGGCGGACGCTTGCCTACGATATGCTCGCGCTGACGACCGGGTCGGCGCCGCGCCACCTTCCGGCCGCGACGGGGGGCGATCTCGGCGGCGTGCTGACGATGCGCGGCCTGCCGGACGCCGACGCGCTGGCGGAGTTCGTGAAACCCGGGACGCGCGCGTTGATCGTCGGCGGCGGATATATCGGGCTGGAGGCCGCCGCCGTCCTGGCCGACGCGCGGCTGACCGTCACGGTGATCGAGCGCGAGCCGCGCATTCTCGCGCGGGTCGCCGCGCCCGAGACGGCGGGGTATTTCCGCGATCTGCACCGGGCCCATGACGTCTCGATCCGCGAGGGCGTGACGCTGGAGCGGCTGACCGGTCGCCAGGGGCGCGTGACAGGAGGGGAGATGGCCGACGGATCGACGATCCTGGCGGAGCTGGTCCTTGTCGGGATCGGCGTGACCCCCGCCGACGAGCTCGCCCGCGCCGCCGGCCTCGACATCGAGAACGGCATCGCCGTCGACGCGACCGGGCGCACGTCGGATCCGGCGATCTTCGCGGCGGGGGATTGCGCCAGCTTCCCCGGTCCCGAGGGGCGCATCCGGTTGGAGAGCGTCCCGAACGCCATCGAGCACGCAGAGGCGACCGCCGCCGCGATGCTCGGCGATCCGGCGCCATACGTCGCGCGGCCGTGGTTCTGGTCGGACCAGTACGACGTGAAGCTACAGATCGCCGGCCTCAACGCGGGCTACGACCGCGTCGTCACGCGTCCCGGCGCGCGTCCTGGCGGCCTGTCGGTCTGGTATTTCCGAGGGTCGCGTCTGATCTCCATCGACGCGATGAACGATCCGCGGGCCTACATGACCGCCAAGCGCTGGATCGAGGCGGGGTTGTCACCCGACCCCGACAGGGTCGCCGATCCGGCCGCCGATCTCAAGGACCTGATCCCGTGAAGGACCCGGCCTGATGCGGATCATCGGCGGCACGCATCGCGGCACGGCGCTCGCGGCCGTCGGCGGCGGCGATCCGGACGCGCGGCTGCGGCCCACCTCCGACCGGGTGCGCGAGAGCCTGTTCAACCTCATCGCCCATGGCGGCTACGCCGATCCGCCCGCGCCCGAGGGCGCCCGCGTGCTGGATCTATTCGCCGGAACCGGCGCGCTGGGTCTCGAGGCGTTGTCCCGCGGGGCCGCGAGCGTGACCTTCGTCGATAACGGGCCGAAGGCGCTGGGCATCCTGAGGATGAACGTGGCGCGCCTGCGCGCGGAGGCGCAGACCGTGATCCTGCGGCTCGACGCGACGCGGCTTGGGCCCAACGCGGGCGCGCCGTTCGATCTGATCTTTCTCGATCCGCCCTACGGCAAGGCGCTCGGCGAACGCGCGATCAAGGCGGCGCGGGACGGCGGCTGGATCGCCCCCGCCGCGCTGATCGTCTGGGAGGAAAGCGCGCCGATCGTCCCGCCCGCCGGCTTGACCGCGCGCGACGCCCGCCGCTATGGGGACACCATGATCTCCATCCTCACCGCCGACACGTGACCGAAGCCCGCCGCCTGCTGTCGGAGGTCTTCGGATTCCCCGACTTCCGTCCCGGCCAGGAGGAGGTCGTGGACGCCGTCGAGGCCGGCCGCGACGTGCTCGCGATCATGCCGACCGGTGGCGGCAAGTCGCTGCTGTTTCAGCTTCCGGCACTCACCCGGCCGGGTGTCACGGTGGTGATTTCGCCGCTCATAGCACTCATGCGCGACCAGGTCCGCGCGCTGCGCGCGGCGGGCGTGAACGCCGGGGCGCTGACGTCCCAGAGCACGCCGGAGGAGACCGAGGAGGTGTTCGAGGCCATCGACGCCGGCGCGCTCAAACTCCTCTACATGGCCCCCGAACGCCTCGCCTCCGGCGGCGCCTCGGCGCTGCTCCGGCGCATCGAAGTGCGGCTGCTCGCGGTCGACGAGGCGCATTGCGTCAGCCAGTGGGGTCACGATTTCCGCCCTGATTATCTGCGCATCGGGGAACTGCGCCGCGCCCTGAACGGCGTGCAGACCATCGCCCTGACCGCGACCGCCGACGCCGAGACCCGCGCGGAAATCGTCCGCCGATTGTTCCCCGACACCCCGCCCGAGATCTTCCTGCGCGGTTTCGACCGGCCGAACATCAGCCTCGCCTTCGCGCCCAAAGACCGTCCGCGCGAACAGATCCTCGATTTCGTCGCGGCGCGCAAAGGTCTCTCCGGCATCATCTACTGCGCCAGCCGCAACAAGACCGAGACGCTGGCCCAGGCGCTGCGCCAGGCCGGCCACACCGCGCTCGCCTACCATGCCGGCCTTGAATCCGAGGAACGCCGCATCGCCGAGACGCGCTTCCAGGTCGAGGACGGCCTGGTGGTCTGCGCGACGATCGCCTTCGGCATGGGCGTCGACAAGCCCGACATAAGATATGTGGCGCATACCGACCTCTCGAAATCCATCGAATCGTATTACCAGGAGATCGGGCGCGCCGGCCGCGACGGCGCCCCGGCGGATACATTGACGCTCTATGGCGCCGAGGACATCCGCCTGCGCCGCGCGCAGATCGACGAGGGCGCGGCTCCGATGGAGCGCAAGGACGCCGACCACGCGCGGCTGAACGCGCTGCTCGGCCTCGCCGAGGCGCATCGCTGCCGGCGCCAGACCCTGCTCGCCTATTTCGGCGAGACGATGGCGGAACCCTGCGGCAACTGCGATCTGTGCGCCGACCGCCCGAAGCTGTTCGACGCGACCGAGGCGGCGCGCAAGGCCTTCTCCGCGATCCTGCGCACCGGCGAGAGCTTCGGCGCCGAGCATCTGATCGGCATCCTGCGCGGCGACCGGTCGGAGAAGATCCTGCGGCGCGGCCACGACCAGCTTCCGACCTTCGGCGTCGGCAAGGAATTCGCCAAGGGCCAGTGGCAGGCGATCTTCCGGCAGATGATGGGTCTCGACCTCATCCGGCCCGACCCGTCGCGCCACGGCGCGCTGCGTCTGACCGAAGCCGCGCGGCCCGTGCTGCGCGGCGAACAGCCGCTGGAACTGCGCGAGGACACGTTCAGCCGGGCCGCGCGCGGACCGTCCCGCGCGCCCGCCGCGGCCCAGGTCGCCGAGGAGGACGAGGGGCTGCTCTCCGCGCTCAAGGCCCGGAGGCGCGAGCTGGCCGAGGCCGGCGGCGTGCCCGCCTACGTCATTTTCCCCGACCGGACGCTGATAGAGATGGCCGGACGCCGCCCAGGCACACTCGACGAGATGCGCGGCATCTCCGGTGTGGGCGCGGTCAAGCTCGACCGGTTCGGCCCGGATTTCCTCAAGGTGGTCGCGGGGGCCAACGCGGACATCCCGCATCCCGCGCGGCGCAGGCTCGCGGGTGGAGCCGGCGCGCCGCTTTACGACCGGCTCGAGGCGGCGCAACGCGCGTTGGCGAAGGGTCCGGACGGCCATGACAAGCCGCTGTCCTGCACCGCCTCGACGCTGGCCCGGATCGCGGAGATCCGTCCGCGAGATCTCGAAGCGCTCGCGCGCATCCTCGGCCCGGCCAAGGCCGAACGCTTCGGCCCGGCGTTTCTCGAGGCCCTGTCCGATTCCGACTGAAGCCGGGCGCGACCCGAGGATTTCATATGGGCATGGAGCCTATCGGGCAGTCCGGGGCCCCGCCAACAGGCGGGGAGAAACAGACCTTCCGGCCAACAGGCCGGTCCGCGTCGCGAAGCGTCCCCGCCTTGCCCCGCGCGCGCATCCCGGCTATTCGAAACGGGTCCGCGCAACAATATGTCCCGGAGATGCCGATGCCCGCCAGCGATCCGAAGCTTCTGGTCTCGACAGCCTGGCTGGCCGACCATCTCGACGCTCCGGACCTGCGCATCCTCGACGCTTCGTGGCACATGCCCGCCACCGGCCGTGACGGTCGGGCGGAGTACGCCGAGGGCCACATCCCCGGCGCGCGGTTCTTCGACATCGACGACATCTCCGACAGCCGCTCCGAGCTGCCGCACATGGTCCCGCCGACCGAGAAATTCATCAGCCGCGTCCGCGCGCTCGGGATCGGAGACGGCCACCGGATCGTCGTCTATGACGCGCATGGTCTTTTCAGCGCCGCGCGGGTCTGGTGGATGTTCCGGCTCTTCGGGGTCGAGGACGTGGCCGTGCTCGATGGCGGCCTGCCGAAATGGACGTCCGAAGGCCGCCCGGTCGACACCTCCGCGCCGATGCACCGCGACCGCCACTTCACCGCGCGGCGGAATTCCGGTCTCGTGCGCGACGTGACGCAGGTCGCCGCGACGGCGAAGCTCGGCGACGCGCAGATCATAGACGCCCGCTCGCCCGCCCGGTTTCGTGGCGAGGAGGCCGAGCCGCGTCCCGGCCTGCGCGCGGGCCACATCCCGGGCTCGAGGAACGTCCATTACGCCAGCCTCCTGAACCCGGACGGCACGATGAGACCCGTCGAGGACCTGCGCGCCGCCTTCGAGGCCGCGGGCGTCGACGTCGCCCGTCCCGCGATCACCACATGCGGCTCCGGCGTGACCGCCGCGATCCTCAGCCTCGCGCTCGAACGCCTCGGCAACCGCCGCGTGGCGCTTTATGACGGCTCCTGGTCCGAATGGGGCGCCTATCCCGACCTGAAGGTCGAAACCGGATGAGACGTTCCGCCGGAGAGACCGTCGAGTACACCGTCACTCATCTCGAAATGACGGACCGTCCGCATTATCCGCGCCCGCACCTGCCTTCGGGCCCGGTCTCGGCGCTCGTCGCGGCCGAGAAGCCGCCGGTCTGGTATTTCCTCAGCCTCTATGACGCCGTCGGCGCCGAGTATGAATGGACGGACCAGCACGAGCACGAGCGCGCCGATCTGACGGCATTTCTCGAAAACCCGTCCGTCGTGCTCTACACCCTGATGCGCGCCGGCTGGCCGCACGGGTTTTTCATCCTCGACGCGCGCCAGGCGGGCCTCTGCGATCTGACCTATTTCGGTCTGGTGCCCGAGGCGCTGGGCCGGGGTCTCGGCACGTTCCTGATCGAGACCGCCGTCCACGCGGCCTGGGACCGCCCCGGCGTGACGCGCGTGAGCGTCAACACCAATTCCCTCGACCACCCGCGCGCCCTGCCGCTCTATCAGAAGGCCGGCTTCGAACCCGTGCGCCGAGAGACCCGAAGCCGCGTGCTGACCCGCGACCGAGACCTGATCGGCGACTGAAACCCGGAGGAACACCGATGTTCGAGACCCTGAAGCCCCCGCCGCCCGACAAGATCCTCGCGCTGATGAGTCTCTTCGCGGAGGATCCCCGGACCGACAAGATCGATCTCGGCGTCGGCGTCTACAAGGACGCGCGGGGCCGCACGCCGATCATGCGCGCGGTCAAGGCCGCCGAGGCGCGGCTGCTTGCCGAGCAGGCCACGAAATCCTATGTCGGCCTGCTTGGCGATCTCACTTTCGTCGACGCAATGGCCGATCTTCTGCTCGGTGACGCCGCCGACCGCGCGCGCCTGGCGGGCGCCCAGGCCCCCGGAGGCACAGGCGCCCTGCGCCAGCTCTTCGAGCTGATCCGCCGCGCGAACCCCGAAGCCACGGTCTGGATGTCCGATCCGACCTGGCCCAACCACCCGGCGATGCTCGCGCATCTCGGCATTCCGGCGGAGACCTACCGTTATTTCGACGGCGAGACGCTCGGCGTCGATTTCGACGGCATGAAGGCCGATCTGGCGGGGGCGAAGCCGGGCGACGTGATCCTGCTGCACGGCTGCTGCCACAATCCGACCGGGGCGAACCTGAGCCCCGACCAATGGGCCGCGCTGACCGATCTGATCGTGGAACACCGCCTCGTGCCGATGATCGACATGGCCTACCAGGGCTTCGGCGACGGGCTCGACGACGACGCGGCCGGAGTGCGCCACATGGCGAGCCGCGTGCCCGAGATGATGATCGCGGCGAGCTGCTCCAAGAACTTCGGCCTCTACCGCGACCGCGTCGGCGTGGGGCTCGCCCTCTCGGCGACGCCCGAAGCCAGCGGCGTGACCAAGGCCAATCTCGCGACGCTGAACCGGCTCAACTTTTCCTTCCCGCCCGATCACGGCGCCAAGGTCGTCTCGATCATCCTGAACGACGCCGAATTGCGCGCCGACTGGATGGCCGAGCTCGAGGACATGCGCCAGGACATGCTGACGCTGCGCACCGGGCTGGCGGATGCCTTGCGGCGCGAGACCAATTCCGACCGCTTCGATTTCATCGCGAACCATCGCGGCATGTTCTCGCGGCTCGGCCTCGGGCCGGACCAGGTGGCCGCCCTGCGTGCGGATCACGGCATCTACATGGTCGGCGACAGTCGCGTGAACATCGCCGGCCTGCCGCGCGAGGGGCTCGACCGGATCGCCCGCGCGATGGTGGCAACCGCCGGGTAATGGGCGCGCTCCCCTACATTACGGCCGGGGATGTCGAGCATCTGCTCGACTGGACAAGGTTGGCGGACGCGCTGGCCGAAGGCCACCGCGCCCCACGCCCCGCGATCGGCGACACGTTCCTCACGCGCGGTGACGATACGCTGCTGTCCCGCGCGGCCTGGATCGACGGGATGGGCGTCGCGGTCAAGTCCGTGACGGTGCTGCCCGGCAACCCGGCGCGGGGCCTCGCCTCGGTCAACGGCGCGATGGTGCTGTTCGAGGATTCCACCGGCCTGCCGGTCGCGGTGATCGACAGCGCGCTGGTGACGAAATGGAAGACCGCCGGCGATTCCATCCTCGGCGCCCGGCTGCTCGCGCGGCCCGGGTCCCGACGCCTCCTGATCCTCGGCGCCGGCACAGTGGCCGCCTCGCTGATCGAGGCGTATCGCGCGGTCTTTCCCGGCATCGAGGTCACGCTCTGGAATCGCACGACGGACAAGGCCCGCGCGCTGGCCGAAACTCAGGACGCGAAAGTCGCAGACGATCTGGCGACGGCGGTGGCGGAGGCCGACATGATCTCCTGCGCCACCATGTCCCGCGAACCCGTCCTCCGCGGCGACTGGCTCCGGCCCGGCCAGCACGTCGACCTGATCGGCGCGTTCAAAGCCGACATGCGCGAGGCCGACGACGTGGCGCTCACCCGGTCGCGGATCTTCGTCGACAGCCTCGAGACCACGCTCGACCATATCGGCGAGCTGAAAGACCCGCTGGCGCGCGGCATCATCCGGCGTGAGGATGTGCTGGGCGATCTCCATGACATCGTGCCGGGCCTGGTCGGGCGGCGCGGTCCCGAGGAGATCACGCTCTTCAAGAACGGCGGCGGCGCGCATCTCGATCTGATGACCGGCCGCGTGATCCTCGACGCATGGGCCGCCTCGAACCGATGAGGCTGGCCATCCTCGCCGACATTCACGGCAACGCGCCCGCGCTCCGGGCGGTTCTGGACGACATGGCGCGCTTCGCGCCCGACGCCGTCGCGGATCTCGGCGACGTGGTCAGCGGCCCGCTGTGGCCCGCCGAGACGATGGCGCTCCTGCGAGGATTCGAGGCCGTGCGGGTGCGCGGAAACCACGACCGCGCCATTGCGCGGACGCCGCGCGCCGGGATGGACCGCACCGACGCCTTCGCGGCAGACACCCTTGCGGCGGACGATATCGCCCGAACTCGGCGCGTTGCCGGAGACCGCGCGGATCGGCGGCGACGTTTTCCTCTGTCACGGCACGCCGATCTCGGACTCGACCTATTGGCTCGAAGAGGCCGGTCCCGACGGGATCGTGCGCCCGCGCCCCCGCTCGGACATCGCCCGCGAGGCGGACGGGATCGACGCGTCGCTGATGCTCTGCGGGCACAGCCACGTCCCGCGTCTGGTCCGGCTCGAAGACGGCCGGCTGATCCTCAATCCCGGCAGCGTCGGACGCCCCGGTTTCGGCGCCGCCGGGTCGCCGCACCGGATCGAGACCGGGCATCCCTTCGCGAGCTACGCCTGGGCCGAGCGCTCCGGCGGCGCATGGTCCGTCACGTTCCGCTGCGTGCCCTACGACAACGGCGCCGCCGCCGACCGTGCCGCCGCGAACGGGATGGACGATTGGGCCGTCGCGCTCCGCACCGGATGGCTCCCCCGGTGACAGCGCTCCGTGCCCGCGCTAGGCAGGGCGGAGCCGTGCCCCGGGGAGACCGCGAATGACCGACGCCGCTGACTGGATCGCCGTGGATTGGGGCACGTCCAACCTGCGGGCATGGGCGATGGGCGCGGACGGCGCGCCGCGGGCCGAGGCGTCGTCCGGGGCGGGGATGAACACGCTCGCCCGCGACGGGTTCGAGCCGGCTTTGCTCGACCTCGTCGGACCGTGGCTGCGACCGGACGGCGCCACGACCATCGTCGCTTGCGGCATGGTCGGCGCGCGGCAAGGCTGGATCGAGGCGCCCTATGTCGCGACGCCTTGCGCGCCGCTCCATGCCGAGGCGATGGTCCGCGCGCCCGCCGCCGATCCGCGTCTGGCGGTCCATATCATTCCGGGCGTGTCGCAGGCCGCGCCGCCCGACGTCATGCGCGGCGAGGAGACCCAGATCGCGGGCTTTCTCGCCGGCCGGCCGCGTTTCGACGGCGTGCTCTGCCTGCCCGGCACCCACACGAAATGGGTCCATGTCAGCGCCGGCGAGATCGTCAGCTTCGCCACCTTCATGACCGGCGAGATCTTCGCGCTTCTGGCCGGATCGAGCGTGCTGCGCCACAGCGTCGGCACCGACGAATGGTCCGAGGCCGATTTCGCGGAAGCCGTCGAGGACGCCTTGGCCCGCCCGGAGAAATTCGCATCGCGCCTGTTCGGTCTGCGGGCCGCCTCGCTGCTGGAGAACCTGCGCCCCGAACGCGCCCGCGCCCGGCTCTCGGGCCTGCTGATCGGTCTGGAACTTGCCGGATCACGCCCCTACTGGCTCGGCCGCGAGGTCGCGCTGATCGGCGATGCCGGCCTCGCGCGGACCTACCGCGCCGCACTTGCGCTCGGCGGCCTTGAGGCCGAGCCGCAGGATGCCGAAGCCATGACCCTTGCCGGTCTGGTGGCAGCTAGATTCTCTGTGCGGGCCTGAGGCTGTTTCGATTTCGCAGTTCCCGCCGACCGCTCGCACGGAGCTGCGTCGGCAGGCGTCTCACACACTCGTGTGTTCCACGATAGCCCGCCGCGCCGCGGC